>NZ_CAMLHC010000023.1 GCF_946479755.1 uncultured Chitinophaga sp.
TGGCATAGACAGAGTTACCGCGTTCGTGCTCAATTTCGTGGTAATCCGAGATTGGGTTGTTATCTTCTACTGTTCAGCGCTTGCTGATGATACAGGCTTCAAACAGCATAGTTTCGGAGAGGGTGGTTTTGCCGCTTTTGGGAGCGCCCAACAGTACGATGTTTTTGATATGTTTTTCATCATACGTTTTCATATGTGGAGATTTAATCAGGTAATCGATTATCACCGTTGCCAAACAAAGAGCTACTACTATTAAGTTACTGATTTTTGGTCAAAAAATGACCTTTTGATTACCCTTAATATGTTGCAACATGCAGTAACTTTGTGCACCTGTAAAGAACATATTATGAAACTGTTGCTACATTATCTGAAGAAATATAAATGGCTGGTAGTATTGGCTATGGCGCTGGCAAGTATCAACCAGCTTTTTTCGTTATTGGACCCGATGATATTTGGGTGGATCATTGACCGGTTTGCCTCCCATCCGCACACCACCATAAAGGGAGGAGGTATTTTGCGCCCGGAGGGGCAGTATTTATCCGGCGTGCTGTGGCTGATCGCCGCAGCTATCGGCGTGGCCATGGTATCGCGGATCGCGAAAGCATTCCAGGATTATTTTGTGAATGTGATCGTACAGAAATTCGGCGCCCAGGTGTATACCGACGGCCTGAAACACTCGCTGCGGCTGCCTTATCAGCAGTTTGAAGACCAGCGCAGCGGTGAAACGCTGGCTATCCTGCAGAAAGTACGGACAGACTGTGAAAAGTTCATCACTTCGTTTGTGAACGTGTTGTTCGTATCGATGATCGGTGTGGTGTTTGTGATGGTTTATGCCGCCATGGTGCACTGGACTTTACCGTTCGTTTATCTCATCGGCTGTGTACTGCTCACCATCCTGATGAGTGTGCTGAGCCGTAAGATCAAGGTGATCCAGAAAACGATCGTTAAGGAGACCACTGCTTTGGCTGGTTCCACGACAGAATCGCTGCGCAACATCGAGCTGGTGAAGAGCCTGGGGCTTACCCAGCAGGAGATCCGCCGGCTGAACAGCACCACCATCAAGATATTGATGCTGGAGCTGAAGAAGGTACGCAGCATCCGCAGTATCAGCTTTGTACAGGGTACTTTTGTGAACCTGATGCGGCAAAGCATCCTGTTTTTGCTGTTGTTTTACATCTATCGTGATTATGTGTCTATCGGACAGCTGATGACACTTCAGTTGTATTCCTTCTTTATTTTCGGCCCGTTGCAGGAGCTGGGCAATATTATCCTTAACTACAGGGAGGCGCAGGTATCGCTGCTGAACTTCCAGAGCATCCTGAATACGCCTGTGGAAGAGACGCCGGCGCACCCGGTAAAGATCAATCACATTGACGATCTTACTTTCCGCCAGGTGGGCTTCAAACATCTGACAGCCGCCACCAAGGCGCTGGACAAGGTAAGTTTTTCCGCGCAGCTGGGGGAGACCATCGCTTTCGTGGGGCCATCCGGTTCCGGTAAAACCACGCTGGTGAAGCTGTTGGTAGGCCTTTACAAGCCAAATGAGGGGCATATCCTGTACAATGGCGTAGATGCCAATGAAGCGGATATGGACGACCTGCGGCACCAGGTGGGCTTTGTAACGCAGGACACGCAGTTGTTTGCCGGCACTATCCGGGAGAACCTGTTGTTCGTGAATCCGGGTGCATCCGACGCAGAGATCATGGACGCATTGAGCAAGGCGGCCTGTTATTCGCTGCTGGCGCGGGCGGACAAAGGACTGGAGACGGTGATCGGCGAAGGGGGCATTAAAATTTCCGGAGGGGAAAAACAGCGGTTGTCCATTGCCCGGGCGTTATTACGTAAGCCTCGTTTACTGGTGTTTGACGAAGCCACGTCCGCGCTGGATTCCATCACAGAAGAGGAGATTACCAAGACAGTGCGCCAGGTGACCGCCAGCAAGCAGCATATTACGGTAATGATCGCCCACCGGTTGAGCACGATCATGCATGCAGACCGTATTTATGTGCTTGAAAAGGGGCAAATCGTAGAAACGGGCAGGCACGAAGAACTGCTGGAAGAGAAAGGGTTATATTACGCCATGTGGCGTCAGCAGATAGGCGAGCGCAAGCTGGAGACCGTCTAGTGGATTAAAAAACTTATTTTTGCACCGAATCAGTGTAAAAAAATATGGAACACAAACGCCCGAACTATTTCGTCAGCCTGTTAACGATGAAATGTCCCAAATGCCGGAGAGGAGATATGTACAAAGACAAGAATCCGTTTCATCTTAGTTTCTCCAAAATTTTCAACATGTACGACAATTGTCCTGTATGTGGCCAGAAGTATGAGTTGGAGACGGGTTTCTGGTTTGGGACGGGGTATGTGAGTTATGCGTTGTCCGTGGCGTTTAGTGTGTTCAATCTTATCTGGTATGCTTTGTTTTTCGGTATTACATGGAGAGACAACAGTATTTTCATCTGGCTGGCCGTCAACGGCGTTTTGCTGGTGCTGATACAGCCGTGGCTGATGCGTATTTCGCGGGTTATCTACCTGTATTTTTTTGTGTATTATGACGATAGTACAGCGGGGATAAAGGCGCCGGAGCGGCAACATCATCATTAAGAAATGATCATCATTGAAAAAAATATGGGGCTGTGAAAACAGCCCCTTTCTTTTTCAACCAAAATCTGAACCAATGGTGGTCAGAAAATCTTTACCAGCAAAAACCAATAATAAAAATAACCAGAGGGAAAACTGCTTAGCCTCCAGGGCGGGAAGATCTATCTCACATCTTACAAAGCAAGGCGAAGCTACAAAATCCGGCAACACAAAAACCATAATTTTATATAAATGGTAAATCTTCTGCGATGAACAGAAAAAAAACGTCGCTGAAAATGTTCTGTAAACAGAATATTTGTAACTTCAGTATAAACAGGGACGATCTGTTTTTTCCTGATCAAAACTGTTGACGCAGCTGCCCCATTTTCCTTAGGAAAATCCTATCAAACCCGCTACCAGTCTTCATCTTATATACTTGTTGTTTATTCACCAATAAATCAGCAATTATATGTCTTTTAAAGCGACCCTGTTGTTGGAAGGCGCTACCATGAATGTGCTGGAATGTCATTTTACCTTTTCGCAGGAAACGGACGAAACCGGCAAGCCTTCCCACCGGCCCCGAGGGGGCATTATCCGTATTATTATCGAGTCAGACGGCAGCAGCCGGCTTTTTGACTGGATGATTTCCAATACCGGCACTAAAAGCGGCACCATTACTTTCTGGCGGCGTGATGTGATGTCGCGCATGAAAGAGCTCCGGTTTTCCGATGCGTATTGTGTCCGGTACGGAGAACATTTTGATGCCGGCGGGCAAAGCCCCATGCAGGTACGGTTAAAGTTATCCGCCCGGGAACTGGCGTTGAACCAGAGTGTTTATCATAATCCCTGGCCCCGTTCGTAATTCGTATATACATTACAGTTAACCCGAAAAACCGATTGTTTATGCCCTTAAATACATGCACCAGAATAACCATAGACGGAAAAACTTTTCCTCATTTCCGGGAGCTGCTGATACAGCAGCGGATAGACGGACATCATACTTTCGAGATACACATCGACCAGGGGTGGCTGAGCAGCTTATGGCCGGAGATTTCCGGCAACGGGCAGGACCTGTTGGGGAAAGAGGTATGGGTGGAGGTGTCTGCCGCCGCCGTGATGCAAACGGGGACCCTGCATTTTAAGGGGTTGATCACGGCCATTCATACCGGGAAAAAAGGCGATGCCACGCAGGGGTTTTGTGTACTGAAAGGTACCGACCCCGGAATTGTACTGGACGGGGCGCCACAGCTACGGGTATATGAAGCGCAGACGCTGTCCCATATTGCGCGGCACTGCCTGAAGGCGGCGGCAGCGCATATTGATTTGCAGATAGCACCGGGCAATCCGGCCCCTCACGCTTACCTGGTCCAGTACAGGGAAAGTAATTTTGCTTTCCTGCAGCGGCTGGCCGCCCGCTTCGGGGAATGGTATTTCTACAACGGCCAGCAGATGATATTTGGGTCTTACGCCCCTGCTAAAATCATCCTGTCGCATCCGGGGGAGCTGGTACATTTTGATATTGGGCTACAACTGACATCCGGAGACCGGCGTTTTACCACTTATGACTATGAGGCAGGGACGGCTGTCAGCAGTGCTTCGCCGCCGGCGGGCATTGCCGGCATAGGACCGCTTACCGCACGGGCGAGACAGGCCAGCCGGCAGCTTTATCATGAAGAAGGTTTTGACAGGGCGACGTCCCAACAGCTGGCGGGCATCGCCTTACAGGCACAGCTGCACGAAAGGCGGCAGCTGGCGGCTGCTGTACAGCTTACCGGGCGCAGCGAACATCCCGGCATCCGGGTGGGCGATATCATTGAAGCCGCCGCATCGCTCGCTTCGCCGGACCTTGAAGGCACTTTTACCGTCACCCGTATTGACCATCACTGCCAGGGAGACGGCGCTTATTACAACCAGTTTACCTGCACGCCTACCGATTGCTGTATTCCTTCCGGTCATAGCGGCATAGCGCCGCAATGCGAAGCGCAGAGCGCTATTGTGACGGATAATCATGATCCTGAAGGGATGGGGCGCATCCGGATACGTTACCACTGGCAGCAACAGGGCAGCTCTCCCTGGATACGCCTGATAACACCGCATGGCGGCGCCGGCAAAGGCTTTCATTTTATTCCCGAAAAAGGAGAAGAAGTATGGGTGGACTTCGAGGGCGGTAACCCGGAGCGGCCTTTCGCCGTGGGCACGGCCTATAACGGTAAAGACAATACGAAATTCAGCGACGCCGGTAATAACCTGAAGATCATTAAAACACGCAGCGGGCATACCATACAGCTGGATGACAGCAACGGCGCAGAGCAATTGCAGATCCACGACCGTAACGGCAATATGATACACCTGGATACGCATCATGGTAATATTACTATTGCCTCACCGGGACAATTGCTGCTGAAAGCCAATCATATCAGCATTGAAGCGGCAGACCAGCTGGATATGCATGCAGGCGGTAATCTCACACAGGGCGCCGGCGAAAATATCAGTCTCTATGCCGGTAATCATCATACCGTTTTAGCAACCCATATTGCCGAGCAAGCGCAGGATAGTTTTACCCGCACCTCCCGCAAGCTGGAAGAGCAGGCAGAAAGCATCCTGCTGAACAGCATCCGGCAAGACCTGACGCTGATGTCCGCAGGGACGATTGCTATTAACAGTGTTGAAAAAATAAAACTGTCCTGATATGATACCATCCTGTAGTACGGCCAGGCACCTGGTATGTGAAGGCGCCCTCTGCAGCTGCGATAAAGCTGCAGCACCGACATCTGTAAAGGTGGTGTCACACCACCGGTATTATGTTCACAGCAGTAGCGGTACAGACAAGCCTGTTGTGACCACACGGGAGAATGATCACCGTGCGTTGCATTTCAGCAGTTGTCTTGCCAGCGGGCAACCGTCACCCTGTATGCCGCAACTGCTATGGCAGATACCCGCGGGACAGCAGCGTATCACATTGGCCAACGGCGCCTATCCCCTGCCGGATAATGCCACGGCGCAATGTCTCCGGGGAGGACGGCTGCATCTGCTGACGCATGGACAGCTTCCCGCCGGCCCAGACGACCCGCCCGGCCTGTTCAGCGCCGACAACCAGCCACCAGCGGATAAACTGTCGATCCACTTTTCTTCGTCTGCCCCGCGCATCACCCGTATCAAAGGTCCGGCGAAAATCCGCCAGCTGCATCACAGCGCCTGGGAAGTGATCTTCGATCGCCCGCCCGCCGACGAAGATATCAGCCTGTTATACTGGGTACTTGAAAATGACCAGGGGGTACAGGAGGCAAGTTTGCATGGTGAAGTAGTGTTCCGGCATCGCTTTATGCACGAAGGGCAATACTCCCTGCGTGTTTTTAGCGGAGAAGATTCAGATGTGCTGCTGACGCAGGCGATACATGTCACGCCTACCGGCATCATTTGCTCACCGCGTACTGCAAGGCCCGGAGCGCCTATTCGTTTTACCGTGGCTGAAGCCGAAGCTACTGACAGCTTCCGTTGGGACCGGACAGATGAAAAAGGAGCTCGCAGCGCCCCCCGGCACGCCGGGGCCGAAATTGAATACACGTTTGAACAAACCGGTCGTTATGTTGTCCGTGCCGCCACCGGTGACGAAATATGGCAGCAGTCAGTCACCATCAGTAACAACAGCATCCGGCATATTCATGCAGACCGTACTCCTGCCAGCGGAGCCGTCGTGACATTCAGCATTGCCGAAACAACCTTTCCGGACATCACTGCAAGAGAACAAATCAAGCTGCACTGGAAGCTCGAAGGTCCTGAAAGCACGCATTGTGCAGGGGAAACCACTTTCCGGCATCTGTTTACGCATTGCGGGCATTATACGCTGTACGCGTATCTCTACGACCAGCAACAGGAAGCGGCGCTGCATTTTGAAGTAAAAAATGCAGCAGTAACAGCTGCACAATGGACAACACCCAACGGAGATATCATCCGCCAGGCCGGGTATGACCAGGATATCTGTTTATACTTTGAACACAGCGGTCTTGAAAAAAGAAAGGTACTGCTGGAGATATACGCCCGTCAAGCGTTTCACAGTACGTTGGTACATTCCCGTTCGTTACAGGTGCAGTCCGAAGTCAAAGTGTCGTACCCGTTGTCTGTCAGTAGCCTCCGCCTTCCTGCAGGATGGGATAACGGGCAGCTTCACCTCGACTTCCAGCTAAAACCGACCGACAGGATACCCATTGAGCAACAGGCACATCCCCGGTTGTTATTACATCGCAGGCCATGTATCGCAAAAGCTTACTTCACCGACACACAGGACCAGCGCATGTATTTTATCACCGACCATCATCAACAGATGGCACTAAAAATATATGCTGTCAACCTCGCCGGTCAACAGCTGCGCGTCACTATCCTCCGGCGTAACGGTTCCCCGCCGCTACAGCGGCCGCTTACACCCTATCCGGTAGCCGCCATGAAGCCATTGCTGGAAAAAGATACAACGATCAGCACGCAGCAGGTAGTGATCGACAAAACCGGGACAGCACTGCTTCCCGTCCCGTTGGAATCACTGTCGGCAGTAAGCCTGATCTATGCATTGATAACGCTTCCCGGGTTCAACGCCGTGTATTCGCAGCAGTTATTGGTGTATCCCGGTCAACAGCTCCGGTTGTCACCCGGTACCAAGGCGCGGTCTACCGCCGTTATAGAGCGCGTAAACCTTCCGTCAGAGCAACCGGCATGCCAGTCGCTGGTATGGGGTAGTAAGGTGAGCTGCGCGTTCCGGAAAAAAGTGATCAGCATCGCCAAAAAGCTGCATGCAGATCCGAATCACCTGATGACATGTATGGCGTTTGAGACCGGAGCATCGTTTCTGCCGCATTTGCTGAGTGGTCATAAGCCTTGGAATACGCCGGCGGTGGAGAAGCTGACGGATGGTGTGTTAGGGAAGCATGCGGTGGGGTTGGTGCAGTTTACGCAGACGGCGGTTGATGAGATAAACAGACGAATGAAATCAAACATTACAAAAATGCAGTTAGCATTGATGTCTGCAGAGGAACAACTGGACTACGTATATCAATATTTACTGAGTTTTAAAGGGCGCTTAAATGCACTGGAAGATTTTTACCTGACTATTTTGAAGCCTAAGGGTGTGGGAAAAAGTGATAACTATGTTGTGTTCAGCAAAGAAATGGATATAGAGGAAAAAAAATCCTGGTATGAAAAAAATAAAGGATTAGATATCGATCGCGATAGTATAATAACAAAAAAAGAAGTTAATGTAATTATCCATAAAAAATATACTGAAGGATTAAACTATAAGAATCAATGCTCTTTAACGTGCCCCCTCTCAGGGTCTAGTAGGCCTAATAGCTTTCAAAAGTGGCATCACCCCACAGACAATATACAACTAAGAGGGTGGTATAACTGTTGGGCTCCTGAAAGAAGTAAATATGGATTTATTGAGGGACGGAAATCAGGAAAGCATCAAGGACTGGATTTATACGTCCCCCAAGGTTCAAATGTATATGCTTGTGTTAATGGGACGATCAGCAACTATTATTATTCTGAATCGTATGGGCACACAGTAACGCTAAATGGTGATTATGGAGGGAGTAATTATTACTTTTTCTATGCGCATCTTCAATGTAGGCCCTTATTTGAACCTGGAGACAACGTTCATGCAGGAGCTATCATCGGATATTCAGGCAAAACCGGAAATGCAAAAGATCTAAGAGCGGAGCAGGAACATCTCCATTTTGAAATAAGAGTTAAAGAACATGTTGAAAGGGGCTTTGACGGTAGAATGGATCCTTTATCAGTAATCGATGAGTTAAATCAATATGCAATTATTAACCCGGATAAAAATAACCAATTATGAGAACTCCAAATAAACTATCAATGTTTATTATCCTGCTTCCTCTAAACATGACAGGCTGTGCCGAACAAAATAAATCGAGCAAAGCATCACACTGGTCCGGACATTATGAATTAAACACGTTAACTGATGAAATAATGAACGGCATTAATGTAGGAACCAATTATGAAATTTATGTCAAGGGTGACAGCTGTCTCTTTACCGCTGATGGAATACAATATGCATTCAGCGACCGATGCTTCGTAAAACCGTATAAAGACACGTTACTAGGATATTTCTGTTATGACACAGAAGGGTTTATACACCGCCACGAGTGGTCCGTTCCCCTCTTCAAAATCTTCAGAAAAGACACCAGCTACTACATCATTTCCAGTGCTATCCTGGAAGACACGACGAAAACCTATCTGGTAAAACATACCCCGGAAAGCGAAAAAATTCAATAGCTTTATATTCAAATTAACCTTGAATTGTGAATAAAGCTATTATCCTTTTATCGTTTTCTGTACTAGTATTATCGTTAGTGGCCTGTAACCAGTCGGAGCAGCCGGGCAACCGTGGTCTTGGCGGCATCTTTTCATCCAAAGCCGGTAAGCCGGTGGCGTTTAAGCTGCAGTCGGGGCATCCTAACAGCAGCAATGCTTCTTATGCGCTGTCAGGGATCACCGTATCCTTTGAGCAGACAGCGGATGCGTCGCAAACGATCAGCATCAGAAAAGGTGCAAAGAGGCTGGTCAATTACATCCGTGCGACAGACACTGCAGAGACGATACTGCCCACGCCCTATATGACGATCAACGGAAAAGATACCGTGATTACATTCAACATCCGGCAGGATGCTTTCCGCTTCAAAATAAAAGATAACAAGGCCACCTATACGAAAACGAAAGACACCACAGGCAGGCAGTAGTCAACAAAAGAAAAGGCCGGCCCGCAGGCCAGCCTCTATGACTGAATAATCCGGACAAAACCTATTTAAAATCAATAGGAATAGCCAGTTTAACACTAAAATTACGACCTACGTTAAAGACGCCGTTGCGGCCTGTCACCTCATTCACCGGTGCGTATTTCAAACGGCTCAGGTGATTCTGGTAGGCGACGTCGCCGATGTTGTTCACCGCGAAGTGCAGGGAGAACAGGGTTCTATTGTGTTTGTTCACGAACTCTGACCCCAGGCCTGCATTCAGCAGCGTATAACTTCCTGTTGCGGTTTCGGTCTGATAGGCAGAGAACACATCGTTCTGGGCGAAATTCATATCCATCTGCACTCCCACATAAGCATTCCGCAGCGGACCGCCTACTTTTTTGAACTTGCCTTTCAGCTCGGACAACCATCTGGCGGCCGGAATATTAGGCAGGTTTTTAGTGGAATCGGTAGCGTTGAGGGCGGTACCTCTTACATAAGAAAGCGTGTTTTCAAAGTGCAGCCAGTCGATGGGATGCGGGTGTATATCCAGCATCAGCTCACCTCCGTAAAGATTGGCGTTAGCCTGTTGATATTTAAAGGCAGCGAATCCTTCGGCGTTATCATCTGCGGGGATGGAGTCCGTACCGGCAGCATTCACCAGCTTACGGGAGAAGATGAAGTTGTTGATGTGGTTATAGAACACGTTGGCCGTCAGTGAGACGTGCTGTGTATTGAACTCAACACCGCCGTCGATCTGTGTGCTCACTTCTGGTTTCAGCTCCTGGTTGCCGTATTCGTATTTGATAGTGCCTTCGTGCACACCGTTGGCAGCCAGCTCTGAGATATTGGGAGCGCGGAAACCACGGGCAGCGTTCAGTTTCAGCACCACCTGGTCGCTGACTTCATAGCTGAGTCCCACGCTACCGGACACATTGGAGAAATTGCGGTTGAAAGCATCAAACTTCGCTTCGCCGGATGTTGCCGGTTTACCGTCAGCATCGAGGAAAAGCGATTTAGAGCGCAGGGAGCGACTGTCGAAACGTACGCCGCCGCTCAGGGTGAGCTTATTGAAAGTTTTGCTGGTAACTGCAAAAGCGCCGATATCAAACAGGTTGTAGGCGGGGATGAGGAACTCCTCTCCTGAAATTTCATTTTTCTGCTGCATGCCGTTCACGCCTACTGTTGTCTGCCAGCCATTCATCTCCGGGAGATAATATTTGGCAGCGTAGCTGAAAGTCTGCAGCTTCAGCCAGAGCTCCGGTTCATCGGGGTGCAGCGGATCGCCAAACTCACGACGGTTATTCCACTGATAACCTAACGTCACGCCGATGCGGCCGCCGTTATGGAGGTACAAGCTGTTGTCCCATACCAGCTTCTGGTGGTTGATCTGTTGTTTGGGTACTGTCATGCTGTACGACTTGTTATCGCTGTCGGTAACAGGTACCTCTTCGGCATTACCGTTATCATTAATCGGCTTTATAAACCGGCCCTCTTCGTTACGTTCGCCTTCTACCAGGCCGAGATGCTGGTTAAAGGAAGTGAAGCTCAGGCGGGAGAAGCCCCATTGTTTGTTGATACCGATGTTAGCACCGTAGTTGGTGTTGTTAAAACGGGAGTTAAATACATACCCGTCGTATTTATTTTTATAGTCGTGCGCCTGTTTCTGGGTGATGTAGGCGCCCCAGCTGAAGCCGTTGTTATTACCGGCGATATCAGCATGGTAGGCCATCAGCCCGTTATTGGTCTGATAGTTGGCTTCCACATTGCCTTTTATCCTGCCTTGCGGCAGCGGAGCCGGCGGAACGATGTTTACCACACCGGCGAGGGCGTCGGAGCCATATACAAGAGAGGCGGGGCCTTTCAGTATTTCTATTTTGCTGACGTTGTAATCGTCCACTTCGATACCGTGTTCATCACCCCATTGCTGGCCTTCCTGGCGGGTGCCGTCGCTGACTACCACCACGCGGTTGTAGCCGAGGCCGCGGATGAAAGGCTTGGAGATAGCCGGACCGGTAGAGAGCTGGCTTACACCAGGCACTTTGGCAATCGCATCAATGATATTGGTGGAAATGCTCTGGTCCAGCACATCCCGGCGGATGATGCTGATGGGCGTAGGTGTCTTTTTCACGGAAGTGGCCAGGTTGGCGCCGGTGATCACCACTTCATTCTTTTCGATCAGCGTCTCTGTCAGCTCAAAATCCTTGGTGGTAGTACCGTTGACGTTCACGGTTTCCGTATAGGCGGCATAGCCCATGGAGTGTACTTCCACAATATATTTTCCTTTCGGCAGATTTTTGATGGTATAATTCCCCTGTGCGTCGGCAGCAGCGCCTACATGCAGGTCCGGCAGATACACCGTAGCGCCGGGGATGACAGTATGAGTAACTTTATCAGTCACTTTTCCGGTGAGCACATTAGAGAAAGTGCCGTCTTCGGGAGTGGTGGCATAGGCGGCAGGTTGCAACAACAGCAACGCCCCCATTAATCCGAGTATAAATACACGCAAATAATGCATACGTAAGTAATAAAAAATAATAAAACAGTGAATACCAACAACCGGTTATTGCCGGATGGCAATAGCAGCTATTTGTGATGTGAAGCTGAAATCAGGCAATCTCAGCCGGTGGCGCCCGCGGGGAAAGGTCACGATGGGTAATATAACTGGTTTCTGGCAGCTGCCGTGGTTGAAACACCCATATTACCGGTCGTACCGGCGCGATAAAGGTAGTAGTATACTGGTCAAACGGCTCCACCCCTATCTGCAGAAAATCGCAGTGGCGGTGTTCTTCCGAAAACATGGCATCACCAGCAGTGGCATGCGTGTCCTGTGTGTCGTGGTGACCGGTGAAGACGTGTATAAACTCCCGTGGGACAGTATTCAGCGTGAATACTCCCAGCAGGATGAGCGCTAATATTTTCTGTAAATGTTTATACACCGGAGCAAAGGTAATAAACTTTACTCATTTGCAACAACGATGCATTTATATTGCACTATTTAACTTTCAGCATCGGTCGTACCTGTTGAACAGACCCATTTTGGAAGCGGGCGTAATACACCCCGTTGGCCAGGTACTCAGCGTCAAAAGTGAAAGTATAGGTCCCGGGGGTATGGACTTTATTCACCGGCACGCTCACCAGCCGTCCCATGGTATCGAAGATCTGTATCATGGTATTGCCGCTGCCGGTAATATAGGTAATGGTAGTAGCGCTGGTGAAGGGATTAGGGCTGTTGGTAATCAGCTTTTTATTGTCTGTATCCAGGTCAGGCAGGCCGGTAATAACGCCACAGGCCACACCGCTGACCAGTGGCAGCCGCTGGTAGTCTTTCTGGAGGATTTTGTTCAGATCGGTCTGGTCTACACAGAACCACTGTTCCAGGATGGAAGCGTAAACAGAGCGGAAATCATACTGCATGGGCACGTTGTCTGCCACGCTGGTATTGTCGGGGATGGCCGGGGAATTACCCAATACTCCCTGGTTGACATAATCACCGAATACGATCATGGGTGCAGCGGCGCCATGGTCCGTACCCATACTGAAGTTGGATTTGATACGGCGTCCAAATTCAGAGAATGTCATGCCTACCACACGGCGGGAAGCTCTCAGCCCTTTCAGGTCGTCCATGAAGGCTTTGATGGCATCGGACACGCCACCGAGTAACTTAGCGTGGCCGCCAGTTGTGGTATCACCGGCTTCTGTCTGGCTGGCATGGGTGTCGAAACCACCCGTGCTCACCATATACATGCGGGTTTTCAGGCCACCGGCCACCAGGCGGGCCACGATCTTCAGCTGATCTGCCAGGCTGTTATTGGCCGGGTAAGGCCCCTGCGAAGTGACTTTCGACGCTGCCGATTTGATCGCTTTCTCGTAGCTGTTGGTCTGTTTAGCGATCATCCGGATATATTCCAGCTCCTTACCGGCTTTGGTATTGGGAACAGGGTCTATCACACCGTCTATCAGGTTATAGAAATCTGTAGCGCTGGTAATAGCCATGCCCCTGCTGGCATCTGCCCCCTGAAACGCGGGAGACACGATAGAGCCTATCTGTATGGCTAGCGGGTCCGGATTGTCAGCATTGGGGTAGCTATCCTGCGGTCCGGGATATTTGGAGTCGAGGTAACGGCCGCCCCAGCCGCTGGTGAGTATCTCGTTGGAATCTGACCCGGTGAGCCAGATGTCTGTTGCGCGGAAGTGAGAGAAATTCGGTGAAGGATAACCTACACTCTGGATGATGCTCACCTTCCCCTCGTTATATAACTGCTGCACACCTTTCATGGCAGGGTGCAGACCGGATTTCAGGTAGTTGTCGAGCCGCAGTACTTTTCCTTCAGGGATAGCAATATTTGTCCTGGCTGATTGATATTTCCCATAGATATCCAGTGGGATGACCATGTTGAGCCCATCATTTCCGCCGGTGAGCTGAATCATGACCAGTACGTGGTCATTATCCGAAGCAGCGCCGCTTAACGCCGCCAGCATCGGCGAGGTACCGAAAGCTTTGATAGAAAAGCCGTTGATGATGGTGGGTAATATCGCGGCCGGGGCGGTATATTTCAGGAAATCTCTTCTTTTCATAGAAAGGTTTTTCAGGACAATTGATATTCTGAAAGGTTCATGATGTATTTGTAAAGGGCTTGCAGGTGATTAGTCACCTCTTTGGTGTTGGCAGCGTCGCCGGGATTGGATTTGTAGGTATTCCAGGCGCTGGTCCAGTAGCCGTTGGTACTTTGTCCGGCCAGCAGGATGGTATCTTTCAGGAACGTCTTCACCTTATCGGACACGCCTACACGGTAGAGGATATCCAGCGAATCGTTGACGAGTGCTACCGGGTCGCCGGGATTGGACAGCTTATCAGTAAAGGCCAGCGGATCGATCTTCACATTTTTATAGCCGGCGGCGATCATGCCATCGCTCAACTGGTTTCTTCGGGGCAGCGTGGCTGTATTGATCCACAATTCATGGAAAGCGGGTTCCTGGTAGTAGGCATCCCAGCCGGCTACCAGCGGTGGATCTCCCAGGTTCTGAAGCATGGCGCCCATGGCGTTATGCAGGTCGCCCCAGCGTTGGTACTGGGTGGTATAGTCTGTAGGGAATGTCACACCGAATTCGCGGCACATGCCGATGCAGAAGTCCACCGGGCTCTTTATCAGGCAGGCCATATTGAGCGGATCGAAGAAATGCTCACTGGTAAACAGCGCGTTGAGCGTAACTTTAATATCAAAGCCACTGCTGCGGAAGATGTCTGCCAGCGGCAGGATTACATTGGCTTCTGTGGCAGCGTCTATATCATAGTATACAAAAAAGCGATAGAGCTTACGGCAGATGAATTTGGCAACTTCTGGCTGTGCGAAAATGATATCCAGCAGCGTATCCAGCTCTTTGGCACCTTCAGGGCCGGTTTGTCCGGATATGACTTTATTGCCGTAGAAGCCGGAGAATTCTTTGTTACCAATATCGTGTTGCGTGGTATTGAAAGTGCTGACGATAGCTGTACGGTCTACCCGGAAGCCGGTGAGCACGCGGGCCGTCGCCCTTACGTCATCTTCTGTATAGTGCGAATCAGGGCCTTTGCCGACGGTAAAAAGTTCGTGTAACTCGCGGGCATAGTTTTCATCAGCCGCGCCTTTGGAGTTCAGGTATCCGTTGAGATACACCAGCATACAGGGGTCCAGGGTGATCGCTTTGGTCAGCGCTTTAAAATTGCCCAGCGCATATTGACGAAGTGTCAGGTTGTACTGGTAGATAAAGCGGCTGTCGTTTACCATAGTGGTTTCCGTCACGAAGTGGTTGTGCCAGAAGAGCACCATTTTCTCGTGTATGCTTGCCTGTTGGTTGATCATCTGTCCTACCCACCAGGCTTTATAGGAAGCGATTCTTTTCTGTTCCAGCTTTTCGTCGCCCATGGCGGCTCTCACCCAGGTGGCACCGGGCGTTACGCCGGTACTGTCGGCGCCGTAATTATTCACCGGCGGTGTGGGATCTGCCTGCGCAGTAAGCAGTATGTCCACTGCCTGCTGCATACCAAGACCGTTGAGGGTTTTGATATTTTCCGGCGACGCGCCGAAGGTAGTCCGTTTGAGCAGGTGAATGAGCTGTTGGGTGCCCCAGGCGCCGGTGTAAGGGGTCAATCCGGTTGCCGTACGGGCAACAGCTTTGCTGTTCCGCGTATTGCGGGCAGGCGATAAGGTCAGGAATTGTCTGCGATCCATAAAGCGATATGGTTGAGATAGCGGGATGGCCTTTAATTCCGCCAAATTAATAAAAAATTTAATTCAACGGGATTAATTTATCATAAATCGTGGGGGGATATCAAACAAAAGCCGCAGGAAAATCTTCCTGCGGCTTTGAGCTATAATGTATTACGAAAAAAATCAGGTAATATTTTCGATGATGCCGGCGATACCCTGACCACCGCCTACGCAGGCGGTCACGATGCCGTATTTTTTATTCAGCCTTTTCATGTCGTTGAGGATCTGTACCGTGAGTTTGGCGCCGGTACAGCCCAGCGGGTGTCCGAGCGCGATGGCGCCGCCGTTGATATTTACGATATCGGGGTTGATACCCAGTTCGCGGACCACAGCGATGGACTGGGAAGCGAAAGCTTCGTTCAGTTCCACCAGGTCGATGTCCTGCAGGGTTTTGCCCGCACGTTGCAGCACTTTAGGTACGGCGGCTACCGGTCCTACCCCCATGATACGGGGATGTACGCCGGCAGAAACGCAGGCAACCAAACGGCCGATGGGTTTCAGTCCTAGTTCGTTCACCATTCTTTCGCTCATCACGATCACGAAAGCGGCGCCGTCGGAAGTCTGTGACGAGTTGCCCGCTGTAACGGAGCCCCCTGCGGCGAACACAGGTTTCAGTTTGCCCAGCGCTTCGAGAGAAGTATCCCCACGTGGTCCTTCGTCGGTGTCTACGGTGAAGGTGCGTTTTTGTTTTTTGCCTTTCTCGTCCACATATACTTCCTCTACGTTGATAGGTAGTATACCGGATTTGAAATAACCTTCTTTGATAGCGTTCAACGCTTTCTGATGGGATTTATAAGAGAACTCATCCTGGTCCTGGCGGCTCACTTTAAATTCATTGGCCACTGCTTCAGCGGTGAGTCCCATGCCGATATAATAGTCAGGGGTGGTGCTGGCCACGGTGTAGTTAGGCACGGTTTTCCAGCCGGCCACCGGCACCAGGCTCATACTTTCCGTACCACCGGCGATGATACAGTCGGCCATCCCTGTCTGTATTTTAGCCGTTGCGATAGCAATTGTTTCCAGTCCGGAGGCGCAATAGCGGTTCACCGTCATCCCCGGCACATCGATTCCGAGTGCGCGCACGGAGATCATGCGGCCTATCTGCAGTCCTTGTTCCGCTTCCGGAACGGCGTTGCCCACGATCAGGTCATCTACCCGCTTAGGGTCGAGCTGTGGTACGGATTGCAGCAATCCGGTAATCACATCTACGGCCAGATCATCGGGTCTGTAAAAACGAAATCCTCCCCTTTTGGACTTACCTACCGCAGTGCGGTAGCCGGCTACTATGTACGCTTCTTGCATGAAAAACAATTTTATAATAAGCTAACGGTTAGATTATCAACATGATGGATAATTATCCACATTTTTACCTTGTTACCAAATTTAATTAAATTAAGGACACAAATATGCGAGAGAACCGTTAAATTTGTCGTCACCCGTTTTTCGGGGAGCTATTGACTCTGTAGCTCAGTTGGTAGAGCAGCTGACTCTTAATCAGCGGGCCTAGGGTTCGAGTCCCTACAGGGTCACTAAAAATTGAAAAGCCTTGCAGTGAATAATCGCAAGGCTTTTTTGTGCCCATCAAAATTATTATATTATAGCTATGCATTAACCCGAACATAAATTTTACCTCTTATGAAACTATTCTTTGGAAAAATAAAACCCACCGCTGACGATAAACAAATAAAGGAGAGCTACTACGAGACCGTAAGTCCTATGAAAATGGGGGAGCTGGAAACAGGAGACTATGCATTTATCATATCTGGTAAAGCCATACACCTTTGGAGAGCAAAAGAGAAACTGAATATTGAGGGTTATTACAGAATGAATTTTGAAATTATTCAACCTAATCTTCCGCTAAACACTCAGAAGTTTGTTGCATTTAAATATTTTCAGCTGGACAGCAGTCTTATTGTATTATCGATCCGGCAATCTCCTAAGGCTTTCTATCCTATACAGCTGTCGGACAGCGCGCTAACTGAGGAAATGCTCAAAGATACCAACACCTACAAAAAGGAAGAAAACTTCAGAAATATAAGGGTTCTACAGACGAAAAAAGAAGTTGAAAAAGGCAATGCAGATATTCAACTCTACTTCGATGAAAGCCAGCATTTAAACATTGAAAAGGCTCCCTTTTTTAACCCAAATATGTTCGCTGACTTTATAGACAACCTATCAAAAGAGGGGAACGGGCGAAAAATGAAAGATAAGGCGCTTGGCAAAATCAGGAAAGGATTGGAGAAAAGCATATTATATACTTATCAGCAACTGCCAATTCTCCGAATGTACGATGCGTTATTCAATGAATACGGAGCCCCTGATAGTCCTGAGACACTACGAACAGATGACGAACCAGCTATAGAGGGTCGCACGGCACTTCCTTCCTACGAGCTAAAATCATTTAACCAAATCTACTACGGACCTCCCGGAACCGGAAAGACCTACATTGTCCGTAATAATTTTTGTTTGGAAGAGGAAATCAGAGAGAGAAACCAAACCCGGATAAAAATTGACACTACCCGCAATTTCTGGCATCTGGCACCCGGCGAAGGAGCTCATCTCTGGGATACACTTAAAAATGGTGAGGTCCTCGGTTACGAATGGCTGGATAAGTCCTGGGGAGATCTGAACCATTTAACACCCGAAAAAATTAAAGAGGAAGGATGGGGGAATTTTCAACTGATATTCCATTTCAGCAAAGTCAAAAAAGGGGATTATATATGTGTTATTTCAGGAAAAAAATTACTTGGAATAACCGAAGTACTGGCAAATTACAGTTATGAGGAAGCTATCAAGGGGAGTCTGCCTTTTCAGACAGTTCGCGTAAAATGGCTCAAACAATTTGATCCGCCGGCCTATCTTAATAGTACACAAACCAAAACATTTGTCCGACTTAATGATGGCACCAGATGGGCCACACTACTGACAATACTTAGGGAAAATGGCTTCTATTTCAATGACGAAGAATCTGAAGATAATCAAACCGCGATTCCTAAAAACTTTTCATTCATCACCTTCCATCAGTCTTTCTCGTACGAAGACTTCATTGAAGGAATTAAACCCATCTTATCAGACTCCGAAAATGATGATGTAGAGAAATTACAATACGAGATCGTTCCGGGGATATTCTATAATGCCTGTGAAAAAGCAGCCCAGCTAGCTGGATACCGGAATCTTCAGGATTGTTTATCGGAATCAAAACAGCATCGTCAAAAGAAATTCAGCAATGTAACCCAGGAATATTATCTGATCATTGACGAAATAAACAGGGGAAATGTGGCCGCAATCTTCGGCGAACTAATTACTCTTATTGAAGATGATAAACGACTGGGAACAACCTCCGAAATTATTGTCACGCTGCCATATTCAAAAAACCTGTTCGGCGTTCCGGCGAATTTAAGAATTGTAGGGACCATGAATACAGCAGACCGGAGTATAGAAGCCTTGGACGCTGCGCTCAGAAGAAGATTTTCATTTGAAGAGATTGTTCCCGACCCTGAGAGTCTGGAAACAGAAATAGAAGGACTTAACCTAAATCTGAGAAAATTATTGAGTACCATTAATGAGCGCCTGGAAAAACTATTAAGCAGAGATTACACGATAGGTCATGCTTTCTTCATAAAAGTAACAAACGCAAAAGATTTGAAACAGGTCTTTTGCAACAAAATTATCCCGCTACTGCAGGAGTACTTTTATAATGATTATGCTAAAATTGGCCTAACAATAGGCAAATCTTTTTTGGACGTTAAAATGAAAAAAACTGTCTTTATGCCAGTTGATCATTTTGATGCGTCGGACATAGAAGACAAACCGGTATATTCCTTAAAAAACCTAGACGACATCGAAGAAACAGAATTTCTAACCATGATCAGAAGTATCTATGAATAAGAATGTTATTCCGGTCTTCGAACACGATACATTAATAATCAATCAGCAGGGATTTAACCAAAATCATTTTAATACGTTGGTTAAATTCAACGATTTACATGGCGGAAAGTACTTTACAGTGGGTCATAATAAAATAAGGTTTAAATCTTACGTAGGCGTTTTGCAGGTTGGCAATAAAACAATTGAGATACTGCCCAAAGCCGACAACAACCTATCGGCCGATGCGCTAACGATTTCGAAGTGGCAATCGGCGTTACTAAATATGTTACAACAGGCCGGATATATCAAATTAAATGAGACGGAAAAGGCATCTCAAAACGCAGATAACCGTAACCTTCTTGATATTTACCTCCATGCCTTTTTAAAAGAAGTGGAACGTTTGGTGCATGCAGGTCTAGTAAAGAAATACCGTTGCCAGTCTGCCAATAAAAAAGTATTAAAAGGCCGATTACTAATACATCAACACATTCAGCAAAACACCATCAACAAAGAGAAATTTTATACAGAACATCAGGTTTATGACAGGAATAACCACTTTAATGGCATCCTAAAAAAGGCACTGCAAATTATTCACCAAGCTACTGCCAGAACATCCTTAAAGCATACCTCCTCCAGGCTATTATTGTACTTTGAAGACATTGACACATGGAGTGGGGCATTAACCGAGTTTGAAAATTTGATATTCGATCGAAAGACAGCCGCTTATCAGTATGCTACAGCCTTATCGAAAATGATCATTCAGAACTTCTGTCCTGATTTTTCATCGGGAAAACACCACATAATGGCTATTCTGTTTGATATGAATAAATTGTTTGAAAGCTACGTTTACAAATGCTTCAAAAAACTGGAAAACGCTACTTCTTCACCAAACTTCACAGTCCGAAGACAAACCAGCAAAGTCTTTTGGGGAGATAAGACCATCAGACCAGACATTGTTGTCTCCTATCAGACAGCAGACAAAAAAAATCTTTCATTTATTATTGATACAAAATGGAAAGTTGTAGATGAAAACACCCCGTCAGACAATGATCTGAAGCAGATGTATGTATATAATTTTCAATTCAACGTGCATAAATCCATACTTTTCTACCCTAGAGTAAATCAGCAAAACAAAGGAGTAAAAAACTTTGAATTGTCGGATTTCGCACAAACAACCACTCATGGATGTGAGTTGTATTTTGCAGACTTATTTGATGAAAACAACAAATTATCGGATCGTTTTGTCATAGACTTTCTGGCGTACAATGCACGTTAATTGACAGGTAAAGGTATTTTTCTGATTATCCTTGTATTCTTATTTTCATCTCTTATGAACTAAATTTATCACACCAAATTACAAAACATCGCTTCTCTATTATCAATAAATTTATCTAGATTCTTTTTTCGAATTTTTAGAAATCTAAATACTTATCTTTATAAAGATGTATCAAAAAAACGCATCTCAACAACTCAAAATAACCTGAATCAACATTAACCCGGAAATTTATTAAAAAGCCCTATTATACGATTTCGCGTATCACTACAACGATGTCTGTGTAAGGCATCAATTCCCTCTTCATTTATCCTTTTATTAGTCACTAAACCTTTACTGTATGAAGATCTCTCATCTTTTCCTTCCCCTTATCGTTTCATCCGTGTTCATGATGACCAGCTGCCGTAAAGACCTGGCAACAGCTACCGATCCGCAGCAGCCTACGCAGGCGCTCAACACAGAAATTAAAGGCGGACAAAAAACCATTACACTCGGCATCGGCGACGACCTCCAAAGAGGCGCCGGCACCCAGGACGACGCAGTTGTTTACAACAAACCGGATTGGGTGAACGTCAACTTCAGTTCCTCCGTGGATTTTCTTGCCTCATCCTGGACCTATCAAGGTGTTCCCGGCACCGGCAGACAGTTCTTCCGGTTCAATGGCCTAAACACGATTCCCGCAGGCACGACGATCGTTTCCGCGACACTTACGCTCACCGGCGTAACCAGCAGCCTGGCAGCTCCGCAGGGCAACTCCTATTATCCGGGGTCTCCGTACAATTCTTCCGGCACTAACCCTGCCTGGATAAAACGGGTAACAGGCTCGTGGGCAGCCAGCACCATCACCTGGAACAACCAGCCAACCACCACAACTACCAATGCCGTGGCTGTACCCCCTTCCACCTCACAGTGGAATTACAATGTAACCCTCAACGTTACCTCATTGGTGCAGGACATCATTAACAGCGGGCAGAATAACGGCTTTAGTATGCAGTTGCAAACGGAAGCCTACTACCGCTGCGTTATCTTCACAGGTCCTCGTCAACCCAATATCAGCGGTCGTCCGAAACTGGTAGTTACCTACGAGATATAGCTATTGTCACTATCGAAAATCTGTTGTTGACGAAAGCCTGAATAGTATAAGGGTTTACTTCACACGACAATGCCCTGTCTCCGGCAAAGTCCGGGCCAGGGCATTGTAAGAAGTTGCCGGCCATAACAGTCATAATAAAAATCTGCTTATTACCATTATTGCCACTAGTCAAGATGATCGTCATGAGCCACAGACTCCCAAATCCGTCCAGGGCGAATCATCTCCGGTCCTGGGGGTATCATTCTGAGTCCAATATTTAGCCACCCATTTATGTCCCTGATAAACAACCAAATATCCCCCTGTATAGGTAGTGGTGGAAGACCACGGCATAATGCCCTTACAATCCACACCACGATAGATGGCCTTCATATCAGTATAACGATAACGGGCATCGGAAGAATTAGCGGAAATCATGGCTCCGCAAAGGATAGGAATAAACAAAAGCGTCTTTGAGAATACATGCATACAGGTTAATTTTTTAGAAGTAAACACTAACCTAATCTACAAATGGAGCCTGCAACGTGACCTCACCTCCAACACCCAGCCGGAACATCATATTATTCGATTTTTTTAAGTACAAAAACCGTCAATATTGCAACGTTGAATTTTTTTCCCCTAAATTAGACCGGCACGACCATTTTCTTTCAAATTCCTCAAAATACTAAACGTATGCAGGTCACAACCCACTTGCTGATTTCCTTCCACTATATATACTCATAGCATTCCATCTTCTTATGCTGAACAACCGCTCCATGGCATTGCTCCGCGGCTAAAGACAGGAGAGGAACATCTATTTAATGTAATCCGCAATTATGAAAAAGAAAACTTTCCCGAAAAAACTGCAGCTGGCAAAAATGAAAATCGCCATCCTGAATCCTAACCAGCTCAAACAGAAAGAATTCATCTGCGAAACCTCCTATGCAGAAACGACTTGCCGTAACTGCGTTGAAACTATCCTTTGCCTCTAACAGGTAAAGACCAACCGTACGTCACACCTTAATGCTGAACATCCACTCCATGGCATTGCTTCCCCGGCTAAAGACAGGAGAGGACTATTTATGTAATCCACTATTATGAAAAAGAACACATTTCCCAAAAAACTCCGGCTGGCAAAAGTAAAAATCGCTGACCTGAATGCCAGCCAACCTAAGAAAGCATTCATCTGTCTGACATCTTTTGATCAAACTACCTGTCCCGGCTGCATCCGGACCATTGACTGCGTTCAGTAAATATCATAAAGGGCTGAACCGCAGTTCAGCCCTTTACATTACTCAGACGATGAGCCTTTGCTTATTTAAACTCAACAATATAAGAATGCGTAGCCGGAAGCGGGAAAGTTCCGGAGCTATGGATCTTAATCCGCAGCGGATACCCCAGGGCTCCAAATGGCACATATTTCTTCCAGTAATTGTTAGCAGAACCATTCTCTGTTATCGCATAATCTGCATTAGCAAACTGATAATTCAGCGACGAAGGAATATAACTTACCGTCGTCGGGTTGTTTTTTAATTCGGCAGATGCGATGATCACCACTTCATGCTCAGTAGCGTATCCATGGCTCCAGTTAGGTCCCTTCACCCAGTTGCCGGTGGGAAAATCCCCAACGCTATTAATCGTATGATCACCCTGGATATTAAGGGTAACGGAGTGATCGCCAACGAAACCACTATTGATCGTATTTACCCGCCGGGAAACACCGATCCAGTTCCTGTGCTCTGCAAAATAGTAGACAGTGCAGAAGCCTCTGTTTTGTCCATTCAACAAAAAGTTATAAATCTTTACCTGTGCATATGCCGTAGCCTCCACTCCCGACTCCAGGGGCGATGCAGTGGCAATACCGCCCTCTCCCATCTTCAGTTGGTTAACAACAGGCGTCTGACCATAAGCGGTGAACACAGACTGATCAAAAAGGGTCATGTCTTTTGACAGAAGACCCTTCTTTTCTCTTGTCCAAATAACTGCGCCGGCGCCAGCTTTTCTGGCAGCTACCTCGCCTTCTTCCGGAACCTGTGACGTCACAATCTGATCATGGCTGTATTGCAGAAGCTGATCATTTATCCGGACCAAACCATCCGCATTGACAACTCCAGCCTCCAGAATACCTCTGCAATTAATGTCATAGGAGGTACCGGCACTGTTCCATACGACAACATTGTCATACTTTTTTTTCACCTCAAAGAAGCCTTCTTTGTTTTGCGCTGCCTCCATTTTGTCAAGCTCCTGATTAAACCTGTCATACACTGATCTCAGAGAAGTAAAACCGACCTTTTTCTCCCACACCTGTCGCTGCTCAGGAGACATTGCATTAATTGCCATCATTGTCTGTACAAAAGTCTGATCATCGGAAAATTGCAGTACGCCATCAACTGCTTTGACAGGGCTGTCTTTAGTCACAGATTCACTTTCTTTAATGCCTGCATCCTTTTTACACGACAGGAAAACAAACATGAACAACAAACCTGTACACATCATTAAATTGATTTTCATAAAATAAGTGGGTTAAAAGAGTGAAATAATAAACGTGGAATTAATAATCTGTTGACATAATAAAGCACCTATCAGTAGTTTTCCGTTAAAAGGCCAACAAAGAATCTGATGGTTAAATTGACTAGCTTTTCATAATTAAGGACATGGCTACAGTCCGTCAACAGAGGGCATGATTAACGAATATTTAGCATCACAAAGCTAGTTAACAGCAATATGTGATAATAGTACAAAAACGACAACATTCATGACTGCAGGTAACAAACACTACCTTCCGCAAACACGTAGGGCTGCCCTTCCGGAGCAGCCCTATCCTTTCTAAAATGCAAGCACCCTTACTTAAGCACAATTTTTCTGATAGCTCTGTTATTCGGATCAGAGATATAAATAGTTCCATCCTTGTCGATAGCCAGGTCCGCTATCAGACCGATCTTTGCCTTATCCAGGCTGCCATCTTCAAAGCCTTTTGACAACTTCACCGCCGTACTTACCTGACCAGTGGACAAGTCCAGCTTACGCAACGCATAGTTATGCGCATCTGCAATCAGCAGGTTTTGTTCATGGTCCATGAGCAGTGAACTGATAGTACCTCCAAACAACGCAGACGATACCGGCCCGTCCTGGTAACCAACGGACGATCCTACCCATGTCAACTTGTTGCTTCCTAACTGTTGCCAGTAGAAGGTAGGCTCGTATTTGTCTCCTACCACGAACAGATCATTATTATTACTAATAGCAATTCTCATTTCTTCCGCCGTCCGTGCAAACACGTTTTCTGATATACCGTTGGGATATACCCTGAACACACCTCTGTACAGCTGTGTATAGTAGAGGTTACCCTTTTTATCTCTCGTCAGCGAACCAACGTCATTCGGCAAACCAGTTTTCAGGGTCGTCACTTCACCCTGCGGCGTGATCTTACGGAGCGCGCCACCATTATTAGATACCTCCGAAACATAGATATTATCATTTTCATCCAGCACCAAACCGTATATATTTCCCAAGCGGGCATTTCTGCCGTTACCGTCTGCTACACCACGTTCATTAGGTTCTCCGGCAAAAATCGACACATCACCGGCAGGCGTCACTTTGGAGATGTAGTTCTCACGGGTATTAGACACAAATACGTTACCCTGTCTGTCTACCACCAGCGGACCAATGAAAGCACCCATCTGATTGGTCAGTGTGAACAAACCGGAACGGCTGAACGGTACAGGACTTTCCGCTACCAACGCTGCTCGTTTCACTTTTACAGGACCTGTTGTCAGGTTGGCCGGCGTCATCACCTCCAGTGTGGTCGCTGTCGCGTTGAGTATCTGCGCCACTACGCCATTGAATGTCACCTCGTTTTCTGCAGGGTTTACACTGAAACCGGTACCAGTGATCACCACTTTGGTGCCGGCCAAACCACTGGATGGTTCCATTTTCAGAATGCCCAGGTTTTGTTCCGTAAACTCCGGTCCTTTCACCGGCTGATCATTCACGCTCACCATTACCGTTCCTTTGCCCATACCTGCCGGTAACACCACCGTAAGACGCAGACTGGTCGCCTCTTTCACTACTGCTTTTACATTATTGATCGTCACTACGTTTTCGTCTGCTACAGTGCTGAAATCTTTTCCTTCGATGATCATTTCCGCACCCGCCGGACCACTGAGCGGGCTCACCAACCGCAGTGAAGGCGGCGGTACTACTGTAAACGACGGGCCTACAATTTTCTGCCCGTTGATGGTAACGGCCAGCGGCCCGCTGGCCACCCCTTCCGGCGCCACCGCTACCAGCTTACCCGCAGTCACTTCAGTGACTACAGCTTTCTTACCATTGAACTCCACCACATTATCGGCGGCAGCCGCAGCAAAGCCCTCACCACTAATCGTCACACGGGTACCCTGGCCACCGGTTACCGGTTTAATACCGCTGATCGTCTGAAACTGGAAAGGCTGCCCCACAGACACCATCCCGTCTACCTTCACCGTCACCGGTCCGCTACCGGCGCCTTCCGGCACAGTAGCCACCAGGGAGGTATCACTGGCACTGACCACCGTAGCCGACTTTCCGTTGATCAGCACTTCCGCAGGCGATTTCAAGCTACTGAAGCCGGCGCCGCTGATGCGTATCTGCGTACCTGCGGTACCGTTAGGCGGAAATATTTTCTGCACGCTTAACTTCTGGTAAGTATACTCACCCACAGTCAATGACTTGCTTCCGTTGGAAAAAGTAACGGTGCCGCTCTGTCCTTTTTCCGGCGCACGTACCACCAGCAAAGTATCGGTAGTGCTCAGCACTTCTGCATCGGTACCATTGAAGGATATACTGGCTTTCCCATCGGAGAAACCGCTGCCGGTAATGGTTACCAGCGTACCGGCATTGCCGCTGTTAGGATAATAGCTTCTGACCTCAAACGGGACCACAGCCGCTATTTTGTCTTTTTTGCAGGCCTGTATAATGCCCATCAGGCATAACAGCAACCCTGCCAATAAATATGTTGTGCGCTTTTGCATATTATCTGTTGTTTAAAAGGTGTAACGCAGTCCCAGCTGTACCTGGTAACGGGAACCGAAATAATCAATGGAATAAGGCGTACCCGGGTCTGAAAAGGTATATACCGGTATACCGCCCTTGTTCTGCTCCGGCGGGAACAGGGTAGGCGTTAAACCAACACTGGCGGTGGAGTTAAAAGTATTAGGAGAGAAATAGCTGATGCCCCAGTTGCGGTTCAACATATTCGTCAGGTTCACCACATCCGCCGTGAAAGTGATAAAATGCGTTTTCAGCTTACGCAGATGGAATTCCTGCGCGAAGTGCAGGTCTGCCTGCACGTTCCACGGCGTGCGCCCCATATTTCTTTCGGTGAAATTACCCCTCCTGCTGCTCAGGTATTTGTTGCCATCAACGTAACGGTTAAACGCTTCGGCCTGTTCTGCCGCCGTCACCTGCTGCCCGTTGCTGGTGTAATCCCTGAAGAAACGGACCGCCTCTTCTGTCTGCGGTATATAAGCCAGGCTCACCTGCTGCGGCAACCCTTGCACGCTGTTGTTCACAACACCGTAGGTGAACGGGCTGCCCGACTGCGCACTGAAGAACAGGCTGAGCGTGCTCACCCACGTTGCATTCCATGCCTTGCGGTAGCTGGCATTCACCACAAAACGGTGGCGGATGTCGAAGTTGGAATAAGCCAGCGGCGCATTGTTCGGGCTCAGTGCCTGGTTCAGCTGCCAGTTGGATTCCATGGAGTTACGGATACCATTAAAGGCATCCTTGCTCTGACCGTAGGTATATGCGCCCGACAGATACAACCCACTGCTGAAGTTTTTGCTCGCGGTACCAGTGAGGCTGTACCGGAAACCTTTGTTAGTATTGCTCAACAGGTATGCATTGGAGAAATGCGGATCAATATTACCAGCATAAACAGGCTGCTGCCGGTCTTTATCGTAAGCGTAATATTTGGGGTTGTCGGTAATGTTCACCTGCTGAAAGAAGACTTCCTTAATACTCTTGGTAACCATACCTTCTATCCCGAACTTCCACTGACTGGCAGTAGTTCTGTCGATCGCCAGGCTGGCACGCAGGATCTTCGGCATCACAAAATTGTTATCGATCAGGTCCACCTGCGTCTTCCCGGCATTAGGATTATTGATGACAGTACCGTTCTTTTCAATGAAATCGGCAATACCGTTCTTACCCGGCTTGATAGCGTCGCTGCCGGGAGCGAAAGGCTTCTGGTCCGCTTTCTGGTCAAAGGAGCCGTAGTTGACACCGTTGTTGTAATAAGCGTAGGCCAGCCATGCAAAAGGAATACGGCCGGTGAACATACCCACACCACCGCGAACGATCAGGCTTTGATCGCCCAACCAGTCATAACGGAAACCTAAACGTGGAGATATCTGTACTTTTCCAAAATACCGGTTCTCAATACGGTTCAGCGGCGTATAGTGATACGTAGATCCGAAGTAGGGATCAGCGATCGCGTTGGTCACTTTATCGCTCAGTTCCGGCTTCGTGGGCAGATGTGTATAGTCTGCACGCAGCCCGGGCGTAACGGTCAGCTTGTCTGTTACCCGGATCGCGTCCTGGATGTACACGCTGTACAGGTTTACGTTAAACACCGCCCCGGGATGACTCATGATATAGTCGCGACTGTTATTGGTGTAGTTATAGCTCCCTCTTACACGATAAGGCGTGTTACGCAGGTAGTCATCGATGCTCAGGTAGTCTACGCGGCCGTTCCAGGCGTTCACAAAACCGTAGTCGATGTGGTACAGCTCATTGTGCGTACCCATCAACACGGTGTGTTTGCCTTTGGTCCAGGTGAGGTTGTTGGTAATTTCGATGGTACGCTGTTTCATATTGAAGACAGACGCTTCCCTGTCAGTACCCAGATAGATGGTGGTGCCCGGCGTGCGGCCCATGATCTGTACCTGCGGCAACGTAGGATCGCTGAGCGGATCACGGTAGTCGTGCACGGTAGTGAAACCGGCGACGAAACTATTGGACCATGCGTTGTTGAAACGGCTTTTCAGTTCAGCAACGGTGCTGCTTTGGTTATTCGTTTGTTTGAAAGCCATGCTGCCGAAACGAAAATCCTGCTGGTCACGGTCCAGGCTGATGGCGCTGGAAGTAATGGTATTGTTGCGGACAGACAGCTGGTGTTTGTCGTTGATGTTCCAGTCTATACGATTAAAGAATTTATTGGACTCGGAAGAGGAGTTGTACATCCCCGCTGTCCCCGGGTCGAAGATATCTCCGTAGCGTTTGATGGTCGCCTGGCGGATATCGTCGGCGTCTTTCTCGCTAAGGATACGGGCTGTTTCTTCCTTACCGGCCAGCAGTTGTGCAGGATCTGTTCTGCGGGTGATTTCTTCATTGGTAAAAAAGAATAGTTTGTTTTTGATGATCGGGAAACCGAGCCGTATGCCTGCCTGGTAATCTTTAAAGTCACTGTTCATCTTATCTCCGTTGCCGGCTTTGTTTTTCCCGATCATGGCAGCGGTGCGGCCAAAGCCGTATACCGAACCGGTGAAGGTGTTGGTACCGCTACGGGTAACAGCGTTGACGCTGCCGCCGGTGAAGTTACCGATCTTCACGTCGAAGGGAGCGAGGTATACCTGCATGTCTTCGATCGCATCGAGGGAAACAGGATTGGTGCGGGTGCTGCTGCCGGGCTGACCGGAAGTACCGCTTTGTCCGCCCATTGACGGACTGAAGCCAATCGCATCGTTGTTGATGGCGCCGTCGATGGTAACGTTGTTGTAACGAAAGTTGGAGCCGCCAAAGCTATTGTCTTTGCTGCCTTGTGGCACCATGCGGGTGATGTCCTGTATGCTGCGGCTCACCGTCGGCATATTGTTGATCTGGCTGCGGCTGATGTTCTGACCGGCGCCGTAGTTATTGGCTTTAGGTCCTGCCTTCGCGCCTTTCACCACTACTTCAGATAGCTGCTTGCGGTCGTCGTTCAGCACTACGTTCAACTGTTGCGGTTCACCCAGGCGTACCGTCACGTTCTGGTATTTTTGTGGCGCCATGCCCATCATGGTCACGGTAACGGTGTACGGACCGCCGATACGCATACCTAAAATGTGATAGCGGCCACCCGCATCGGATATCACCGGATAACGGGTACCGGAAGGTTCGTGCAATGCGATGATGGTGGCTCCCGGCAATGCCTGCCCCTGGCCGTCCTGTACCTTCCCCGTCAGGCCGCCGGAGGTTTCCTGCGCTATGCCGGCCATAGACGCCAGCATTAGCAACAGGAAAGAATATATTGTTACAATTATTTTTTTTGTGTTCATCACGTAAGATTATAACTGATTCTACTTTGTGATTTTTAATACCTGGTCGGTAATATGTACTACGCCGTTACCGGCAATACCATTCTGCTTTACCAGCTTTACCGGAGCGTCGTTGCCCGGCCCCTGCAGTGTAATACCATTGTAAAGGCCCGGCGACAGCGGGTCTGGCGTAAGCTGCACTTTCACAATATTATCATCGAGCATGCTCTGCGTAGTGGCGGCAGTACTACCGGTACTCAGGATGTAGTCATACACAAACCGGCGGTCGGCCGCAATGTGATAACGCAACAGTGCGGCCAGTACCCCGGGATCGGCCGCCTCGATCTGCTCCAGCGTCTTATAGCCGTAGGCAGTCATGGCAGCGTTATTTGCAGCATACACGGTATAGGGACCTTTGCCTTTCAGCAAAGCGGATAAACCGGAACGTTGTAAGGCATGGCTGAAGAGGCTCAGGCTCGGCTCGGCCGTGAGCGCTTCCGTCACCGTTTCATAGAGATATAGCTCCAGCATACGATCGATGACCTGCAGCGTACCATTGCTGGCTTTCATGCCAATGGCCAGCACCCGGCTACCATTGACGGTCAGCACGGTGTCTTTTTCTTTTATCCAGCGGGTCACATATAGCTTGCCGCCGTTGTAGGTGCGTATCTCCTGGTTAAACAGGAAAGGCATTTTATTCAGGTCATAGTTGCCGTTGAGGATATGATATCCTGTGATATTTGTCATCAGGGAAATACTGGCCGTGCCTACACTGAGGGTAGTGGGATATCCTGCGTTGGTGAAAGCGGCGTCAGATGGCGCCAATACGGTGAGTGGTCCGGCACTCGTCAGCAACGGCCGCATACTGCTGCGGTCTGCCGCTGCTTTGAACTTGCTAAGGTTGAAGTTGTCCGCCACCACTTCCATAAGGCGGTCGTTGGCTTTAGGTTCATCACCTTCGTCTTTCTTACAGGCGCCTGCCATCAGTAAAGACAAACTGATCACTACCAGCCGGCGGGAAAAATATTGTCTGGATAATATAGTCTTTGTAGTCATCATGAATCTTTAACGGATCAACTGTTAGTTCACCTTGAAATTATCCGGCAGAAAAAGCCGGTCCACGATATGCAGCGGACCTTCGAAGGTGTTGATATCTCTTGCGATGATGGTAGCCGGCGGGGTATTGGCGCCTTTTAGTTTTACCTTGATGGTATTACCTTCACGTATAAACTGCAACGGCATTTTATAACCGGCAGTAGTGGTATTCCCCAGAGATATCCAATAATCTCCGATCAGTTTATCATCGAGATCATTAGAATAAAATACAGTACGGGCAGAAGGAATAAAACCGCTATTGTCGGTGGGAGCATAAGATCGTCCCCAGTTGTGATAGTCCAGGATACTGTCGGTTGGAATTAAACCAGTCATCTTGTAAGACTCCCAGTCCAGTTCGGGTATGAAGCGGCTGTTAATATCCATAACTTGTGTTATATCCTGGATGCCGGCCTGATGGAAAGCCTCATCGGTAGGGGCCAGATAGGAGTTAAAAACAACAGCGCCGGAGGCGGGATCCACATTCCAAAAATAGCCGCCGTAGCGCGCAAAAGAGCCAAAGGTATATTCCATCCAGCTGGCCTCATTCATATCGTTGATGGCCAGCAGCATGGTAAAGCGGCCATCTTCCTCCAATATTTCCCGGACATGCTTTTCGGGCTTCTGCAACAACCGGTTCACCGGCCAGATGATGCCATTCCTGGCGGCCACCGGCTGATAGTTTCCGCAAAGCTGGCCATCCACAATCAACTGGCTGTCTTTCGCCATTGCCATAAAGTGGCGGTAGGTATAGGCATAAGGACGGCCCACGCCCGATCCTGAACCATTCCGGTACTCTGTCAAATTTGGGTTCTCCAGCATCGTCATCCTGGGAGAACTCATTTTTTGCGTCTGAAGGGTCAATGGCTCGAGTTTTTCATTGAGCATATGGTATCTCATCAGTGTATTCAGCTCCTCCGGGGAACGTTTGCCGATTTCGGTTTCATCCAGTCCGGCAGCCTTCATGGACGCATCGTCCACCGCCAGCACGGTAACGGACGCCCTGGCGCCCAATGCCACCAGGACTTCCTCTATATTACTACGCTGCCAGGCAGTATAAAACAGCTTATAGGGAGACGATTTCAGGACTGCCCGGATATCGGCGCTGGCACTGTCTTTATAGGGAACTGTTTCACCTTCCGGTTCCGGCATGAACATTTCCTTCCTGCAGCCGGTGTGCAACAACCCTATGCTGAAGAACGCCCCGCAGAGGATAGTTGCCTGTATAGTTCTGTATATTTTATTTTTCATGATGATTATATCGTTAACTGTTGACCTTATTTTACGGCCTGTTCGGGTTTCAGCAGCAAGCCATCCAGCTGATGTACCACACCGTTGTCAGTATTATAATCCACGATTCCTTTCCGTTCCACCGGCACCGCATTTAGCGGCTGATGGTTTCTGTCTTCCCGGATGGAACAGGTATACCTGATTTTCAGAACACCGTTTTCTGTACCGTCCAGGCTGGCGATCTCCAGCAGGTAGGTATCATCCTTTATATTAAGTCTCAGCGGGTCAGAACTGCCGGTCATGGTTTTGAACGAACGGATATCAGAGAAGAAGTAGTGCTGTTTGTGTATGATGTAGCTTCCAAAAAGCCGCGCCATGGTGTACTTGTCAGGGTCTAACGCTGCGATTGCCTGCTCATCCAGGCCGTTGGCTTTGAGTGCCGCATTGGTGGGCGCCAGTACCGTCCAGGGACCGCCACTTTTTAACTGTTCCCAGAAGCCGAAACGTTTCAGGGCACCTACAAACAGGCTGAATTCTTCATGCTGGGAAAGCAGGTCCTGTACAGTCCCCGGCTGATCTTTTATCACCTGCTGGAGCACCTGCAATACACCGTTGGTAACAACCACGTCTTTCACATCTGTCAGACAACCGTGGAAGTAAATGGCGTTGCGGTTGGCCCCTGAACCAAAAGGGTTGGTAGCCATTGTTACCAGCAACTCCCGTGTGCCGATAGTTTTAAACCGTACGTCCACGCTGTTGGACGCCAGATCGCCTTCGCGTAACGCGCGGGGCAACACATGCAGTTGTACCAGCTCCTTTACTTTGTCGACCGGCATTTTGGCCAGATCGGCAGTGCTCAGGATCCCCATCTCATTAAATGCTTTATTGTTGGGCGCCAGTATGGTAAATGGTCCCGGGCCGTTCAGTTCTGCCGTCATGCCAGCCCTTTCAATAGCTGCGGAGAAGAGGCTCAGGTCATAGTTGTTCCGGATGAAGTCTGCAGCAGGGCGGTAGTTCTTCAACTCCCGCCCGAAATCCAGTTTATCATGTTTACAGGAAGTAAACATCATCCCGATCAACGCTAAGAATATGATAGTGTAATGTTTCATAGTTGATGATTTAGGAGCCTCCGCTTAATAGACCGGCGTCGGGTATTTACGTTGTACGGTAGTTAGATAAGCGGTGCCGTTCACTATTTCGATGGTATTCACGGTAGCAAAAGACTGCGGGTTGTTTGTTCCGGAGTGAATATTGACAATCATATTGGGCCGGGCGCAGATGTAGCGTTCGAAGCTCGCGCGGGTACCATTCCCGTAACAGGAAATCACGGCGTAGTTACCATCCACCACTTCACCATTATTATCGTTATAAGGATTGTTGAGTGGGCTCAGTCCCGGCGAAAGCAGGCTGAATCGCTGCCATGCCGTAGTCCGGATGCCATCAGCGGCATTGTCTGCAAACAGCGGAAAGCTGAAATAACTATTCACTGCGTTGGACGTGTTATTGCGGCGCAGTGTCGTCAGGAATCTGAAATTATACCCTGGTACCGGATTCGTCAATCCGTCGCCGGTAAGGAGCGTCATCCAGACATTCGCTTCGTCCTTAATCCCATACTGCAACATGCCGGCGTCTACATTCCTTGGTTTCTTCGTTTTGTCAGCTGCTTCATATCCTTCTGCGCTCATGTTATAGAAGTTCACATACACCAGCGAGTCAGACAGCGACAGCTTGTGGAAAATTTCGCGGCGTAACAGCATACCGTTTTCCTTGGTCCTGAAATTTTTCTGTAAGATGTGCAGGGTGTATACTTCACGGCTGTCCAGCTGAAGAACCGTATCCAGCAATACCTTTTTTTTCAGCCGGTCTTCCAGGCTAAAGAATGGTATTCCGCTCACCGGGCGGTACATAAACATCACCCGGTGCTGGCCGGCAGGTATCTGCGCCCAGCTGGAGAGGTCAAAACCATTGAGTATGGGTCCTACCAACACGTCTTCCTTACCGGGATACTCAGGGTTACGGAAGGAATTGCTGGTACCTATATGCGAGGGGTATGGCGGCGCATAGGAGCTGCGCTGGTCCAGGAAATCACCGATAATAGCGGCACTGACGGGCATACCGGAAGCATCCGTCTGCGGATCGATGAGCATCGTCAGAAACGGCTGCTCCTCATCCTTGTTTTCCAGTGCTACGGTATAGTTCAGGTTGTTGAACACACGCAGGTAGGCAGGGTTGTCTATCTTCTCATGTTCTATCTTGGCACAGCTACCCAAAGCCAGCGCCAGGCCTGCTATGATAATGGAGAATGTTTGTTTCATGCTTTTACAGTTTAGGGCTACCGGTTATGTTTAACAATGATCATCTTCGCTTTGGATGCCTCCGGCCCGCCGGCGCCATCCCTTCCTATCAGTGCTATCGAATAATAGCCGGGCTCCTGGTTGGGTATGATACCCCGCACATACATTTCTTTCCGCGCCACCAGGTCAGCACTTTTCACCACCGGCACCTGTGTGAGCCATGTGCCGGGAAATACACCGGGGTTTGATCTGAATGCCATAATGTGGTACGGATCATCCACCAGTCCAACAGTAGTATTAACGGCATCTTCCGGGATAACACCCGGCTGCAGCCCACGGGTAACCCCATATCTGCCGAACGACTGACCATTAGGTGATGTGAAGTTTACATTGGGTATATCCGGGCAGAAATTATAGAAGCGGAAGTGGATAGGATGTTTGTACTGCACCCGCAGGAAAGAGCCGTCCTGCCCATCGCCACCGGGGACAAAAATACCGCCGCTCAGGTTGTTGGCGGCAATGGCGATCTGCGGCGATCCTTTGGCATCACCGTATATCCATGCGGTATAGTTGCCGCCGGGGCTCACCACTTTTTGCGTGGAAGCCAGCACTTTACCGGAAACATCTGTCGCTTCTATGGTGGTCATGGCAGCTATCACATTCGTATAGTCGCCGGCGGTACCATAGCTGATACTGTTACCAGCCTGGGCGCCATTCACTTTCAGCCGCAGCGAAGCTGCGCCGGGGAAAGCATTCACCGCCTGCAAGCGACCGTAGTTCACATTGGCCGGATCGGCTATATCCGCTATGATCTGAAAAGCGTTCTGGGTAAAACTGGATTCATCATGGCCACCGGGAATCGAATAGGGCAATACCTGCGGCGTAATGACGATCGTATATATGCCACCCGGCTGATAAGTACGTATAGGCGCATAAGTTAGCCCGGTAACAACAGGCTGCACAGAACCTAGTGTAATAGTAGAGGTGGCCCTGTCTATCATGGCCACGTTTTCTTCGCGGGAGCCGCCGGAAGCGGTCACCTGCGTACCGCTGGCTGTCAGCACCCTGAACTGGTAAGTACCATAAGGCACTTCCACATATTCAGACCAGTGGCCGGGTGTAATATTGGAGGTGGTGGCGCTGACCGGCGTACCGTCGGCAAAAGCCAGTGACATCGGCCCGTCCACTTGTTCCTGCGCGCCATCAGGACGTTTGATCCCGGATGCCAGGTTTACAATGCGGATTTTGAAATGGTCCGGCCGGGAAGGCGCTTCTACGGACCGGGGGATCTTGTTCACCTCCGGAATATTACCTGTCAGCAGGAAAGGCCCGCGGATAATATAATAATCAGAGGGATTATTGTAGTCGTCTTTCACATCCAGCTCTACCGGTCTTTCCCCTACTGTCAGCTCTTTGGTCTCTATTTTCAGATGTGCGTTACCGTTATCCTGAAACAGGTCCCGCGGAAGCGTCCAGGTGGTACCGAGACGACCTTTGTCAGGAAAATATTTCGTTGCCGGGTAACGCCATTTATCGTCAAGAAAGGACAGTACCACGTAGTTGGTCAGCGTGTCGTTGTTAGCAACCACCTGGTTATGGGTACTCAGGTTCACGATCCGGACGCCGGAATTGCCCTGAACATCCTGAACGATCCTGTTGTCGTACAGGTGGTCCATTTTATCTTTATTGCAGGATGACATAACACCGGCGCCTGCCAGCAATATCCCTGCTATAATGGAAATACGTTTCATTTTCATTTTTTTATTCCGGATAACCGTTACCGTTAGAACAGATTATAAGTAAAGCCCAGCATAATTTCGCTGCCGCGTTTGAAGCTGCGGTTAACGTATTTATTACCATACCACAGGCCGCCGGTGCCCGGTGCCGCATATACGGTTTCTATCGCCGGGTTCAGGATATTTTTCGCATATCCTTTGAACAGCAAACGTTTGGTGACACGCTGTGTAAAGATGAAATCCAGCACCGGCACAGGACGGGTATAGAGGTCCGGTTCACCGGTCAGGTTGATCTGCACCAGCCGCTCGCCCACCATGTTGAAAGTGGTAGTCAGGTCGGTACCGGAACGGCCGTTCTTGTAATTGAGCCAGACGTTTACAGAATAAGGCGCCTGCTCAAACAACGGGCTGTACTCCGGGGTATGGCGGTCGAGGGATTTATTGGCTTTATACCGCTCCGTTGATTTTCTGATGAGGCTCTGCGCCAGCAACAGGTTGGAACCGATGTTGAAATTCTTCAGCGGCGCATACAGCCGGCCCAGGTCTTTTACCACTTCCAGCTCCATACCCCATACCTTACCTTCGTTAGGGTCGTTCTGGAACTGGATAGTAGGATATTCCGGGTATTTGGCAGCAAGACCGTCAGTTTTGAGGCTGAACACTTTCACCAGCTGGTGCTGTATCCGTTTTCCAAACAGCGATACTGACAGCACCTCTCCCGGGTTAGGGAACCACTCCCACCTGAAATCGAGGTTTTCCGTTTGTTGGTTGACCAGGTTAGGGTTCCCTACCACCAATCCCATCTGGAAGGCATCAAACTCAAACACGTTGGTGATTTCGCGTAGCTCGGGCCTTGCCAGGGTGGTATTGTAGCCTACACGGAAATTCATGCTTTCCAGCGGCGTATAGGTCAGGTTAACGGAATAGAAAGGTTTGTAGCCCGTCTTGTAAGCAGTATTGGGGTTAATGAGCACCACAGGCACTTTCGTGCCATCCTGGCCCGGAGTGGTGAGTGACGGATCGAGATAAACATCGGAAGTATCCACAGAGGATTGAATATTGGTCTTCTCAAAACGCACCCCACCGGTAAGACGCAGGTTGGCCGGCAACCGCAGGTCCATCATTCCGTAGAAAGCATTGGTTTCAAAGAAACCGGTATAGTTGTTAGGAGATTTCTGGCTGTTATACAGGAAACCGCCAACAGGGTTGGCGCCTTCGCCGGTACTGCCTCCGGGGATTTTAATACCGATCATCTCCGGGCTGACGAGGCGGTTCAGGTTGCCCTCCACGGCGTACAACGGATAGGCGCCATAGGTAGAGAAATTAGAACCCGGCAGGAAGAACATATTTTCCCGGAAGCTACGGTCACGGTTCAGGTAGTTCACACCGGTTTTAAATTCCTGCTTTTTGCCAAACAATGGGAAAGGCAGCGTCACATCGGCTTTATAGTTGTAGTTGGTTTCCTTCAGCCTGCGCCAGCGGCGGCCGTTAGGTTCCGCCTGTATGATGCCGTAGGTACCGTAACCATTCACATAGCCGGAGTTGAGCGCGTACAGATGGTTTGTAAAGACGTAGTCACCTGAGCCGGGGAAGGAACCTACGGCAGGTTTATAATAATATCCTCCGTTACGTGGTGTATAGTCTGTCAGCGTCACAAAACGATAATCGGGATCATTCTGTGAGGAGTTGGAAGTAGCGATGTTATAGCTCAGGCGGGGGCTGTATTCGCCCTTTGTGAACTTATGCTCTCCCTGCAGGTTGAAAGTATGCAGGGTACGGTACGTCTGTTTCAGCGAGTAGATAGTGCTGCTCACTTCTCCCGGCAGGCCGGTGTACTGGTATTGCCCGTACATGTTGACCGCCTGTGCCTCGCTGCCCCAGCTGCCGAGGTACTGCATACTGATTTCATGACGGGGGTTGAACTTATAGGTCAACCCCGTCAATGCTCCATAGTTGATTGTTTGTGTTCCTGTATTCTCCTTATAGGTTTGATATTTACCCATGAACAGGTTGTTCGGGGTAATATAGTTGGGTATGTTGCGCGGACTGTACACGTCTTTATTACCGGTGATCACACCCTGATAAACACTGTACTGTGTAAGGTTTCCGCCGTAGATGTCAGTTGTACGGCTATAGTAGTTGGCACCGGCTATGACACCCAGCGTATGTTTTCCGAACAGTTTAAAGCTGTTACCATAGGTCGCTGAATACAACTGGTTCAGCGGCGCTTTGCGGTAATTGGTGGTCAGCACCGGATCGAAGCTGTGCATCAGGTTATTGATGCGGGTAGCTTCCTGCTGCAGGGCAGGGCTGTTGGGGCTGTTGGCGATCAGTTGTTGTATCTGTGATAAACCACCGGGGTATTGTTTGGACAGGTTCAGGAATTCTGCAGACAGGTCTTTTTTATTCACCCGGGTGCCGAAGAATCCCATATCGCTGTTGTAGAAGCTGTTCACCCGGCCATTGGGCCCGATATTGGAATTAAAACCGGTTTGTGCGATGATGGTAAATATCGCGCTGTCGGGAACGGATTTCGTTTTCAGCTCCACGATACCCGCTGCCGCATCGGCGGGTTTGTCGGGAGTGACCGTCTTGAAGATGGTGATATTATCCAGGAGCGATGCCGGCACCAGGTCGAGCGGGATAGTGCTTCTGTCCGGATCGGAGGAGGCGAGGCGGACGCCGTTGAGCTGTCCGATCACGCTGCGGTCGCCCAGGCCGCGGATGGCTACGTATTTGTCATCCGTGATGGTAACACCGGATACTTTCTGCAGCGCCTGTGTGGTGGTGATACTGCCGGTGCGTTCTATCTGTGCGGCGGATATGGCATCCTGCACGATGGCAGCATTTTTCCGGTCCTGTAATACCGCGATTTCCGTATTGAGTTTACGGCGTGCGTTGACAGTCACTTCGCTGAGTTGTTTACTGGAAACGGTCAGCGCGATGATCATCGTACCACCGGCGGCGTTAGCTTTCACTTCCCTGGTTTCATAACCGATATAGCTGACAACAAGCGTAACACCGCTTTGTGCCGCAGTGAGGTTGAAGACTCCGTTGATATCGGTAGAAGCGCCGACAGCAGTACCTTTCACCCGTACAGATACGCCGGGGATGGCCTCTTTTGTTTTGCTGTCGATCACCTTTCCGCTGATTTTTACAGGTACCGGTTGCTGGGCGATCACCACGTAACCTTCCACCAGCTTATATTCCAGCCCGGTGTTTTCCAGGATGCCATGTAAGGCGTCCTGGATACGGATAGCAGGGCTGCTGATGGTCACCTTTTTATGGGTTTTCTCCAACAGTTCTTCCGGTAACATAAATTTAACTTCGCCCTCCTTTTCAATGGCGAGCAAAGCCTCCTTTAAGGCAACCTTGTTCAATTGCAGGTTTATTTTCCGGGTCAGATCCTGGCTCTTTACATTCGCGGCCAAAAGCAACCCTGCTGCGGTGAGTTGCAATACCAGCACAATAAATGAACATCTCATCAGGAAATAAATTATGGGCCTTATTCCTTCGCTATGTCCGCAGGGAGCGCCGGTATTTTTTTTATCCGGGCGGGCCCGTTGGCAGGCGAAGGCGGGATGCATGCTAAATCTTAAAGGATTTCTTTTTAATCCTTTTTCCATACTTTTGAATGTTACTGGTTAGTCCCGGTTTTCCGGGAAATCTGGTATCCTTTTTCATGGTGCCTGTTCGTCGTCCAAAACTTATCAGGCATGATGAAATCCTTTTTAAGACGTTCCCGTGTATTTGTCAGATACCGGGAACGTTTTTTTAGTTGTGTACTGTTAGGGCATGTGATTGTTTTCTGTTAATGAATGGTAATCTGACGGTTGTTGATTCTGTAGGTAAACCGGCTACCTGTGCTTAGCACACGGAGGGTTTCTTCCATGGGCCGGTTAGCTGACAGTGTAACAGTTATCCGCTTTTGTGCGGTCAGCGGTTGTTTAAAACGGATGCTTACATTATACCAGCGTTCCAGTACTGTTGCCACTTCCTGCAACGTATTGTTGTTAAACGCCAGGCGGGCATTCTTCCATCCGGCGATGTCTGCCACGGGCATTTCAGCGATGGCTGTCTGCTGCGCTACCGGGTCCCAGGTAACCTGCTGACCGGGGGTGAGCACCGCTACGCCGTTACCCGCATGTTCCACCTGTACCTTACCAGTTGCTACGGCAACGGTCAGCAGCGTCCCTTTGAACGCATTGATCTTAAAAGAGGTGCCCAGTACTCTCGTCTGCACGGTACCGGTATGCACAATAAAAGGGTGTGCCGGGTCTTCACTGATGTCAAAAAAAGCCTCTCCTGTGAGCGTGATCTCCCGGGTGGGACCGCTGAAGGCTTCGGGATATTCCAGTTTGCTGTCTGCCCCGAGGTGTATCACTGATCCGTCTGCCAGCGTGATCACGGCCCGCTGCCCTTTCGGATTTTGTTTCTCCAGGTTGGCCAGTGTAATGGCATTGGTTTTATGTTGCTTCCGGTACTGATGCATGCCGATGGTCCCCAGCGCAGACACCAGCAGCGTCCATATAGCTGCACGGCGCAGAAAAGCGAGCCGCTTCGGCCGCATGATCACAGGCCCGTGCTCCTCCTGCATGGCGGTCATCCGCTGCCGCAGCGCTGTTTTCCAGTCCTCCGCCTGCTGATCATCCACCCTGATCTGGTCCATCAACCGCATGTCTGCTGTCAGCCGCTCTGTCAATACCTCGTCCAATAACTGCTGTCCTTCCGGCTGCTGAATAAAAGCCGCTATCCGCAGCTTTTCCTCCGCAGTGCAGCGGTGGTCCAGGTATTTGTTCATGAATGCTTTCGTGATCGTATTTGCCATGTTGATTGTTGCGAACGGTGGTCCGTTCACTTATATAGGGAAGAAAAAAAACGGCAGGGGCTAATGGGTTAAGCACAGGTAACAATTACATAACATTGGACGCCGTTTTTAGCGTGTCCACCAGTACATCAGTACTGCCATGGTAACATCCGTATAGTCTTTCAGGTGATGCCGGAAATGGGTCAGGGAAGCTTTAATATGATTCTTTACGGTAAACAGGGAGAGATTCAGTTCTTTGGCTATTTCTGCATGAGAGCGGTGTTCGTGCCGGCTCATTTTAAACACGCGCTGACGCTGCGGGCTCAGCTCATCCAATTTATCCAGGTATACCTGCGTCAGCTCGTGGCAGTCCAGCTGGTTGTCTGCCGCCGGGGTAACCAGCGTTTCATCATCGTAAGCCTGTTCGATAGGGAGTATCGCCAATGACTTTTTAGTCATGGCTTTGATAACGGCATTTTTCATGGCGCGGAACAAATAGGGCGCCAGTTGCACGTCCGGGTCCAGCTGCTGTCTTTTCTCCCATACCCACAACATCAGGTCCATCATTGTCTCTTCAGCAACGCCTTTGTCCTGCAGATAGTTCAGGGCATAGTTATATAACCTTCTGGAATACCGGTCGAACAATACTTCAAACGCCTTCACATTATTGAGCCTGCATTGTTCCAACAGTGAATAATCTGATAAGTCGTGTAGCACTTCGCTCATAGATTCATTCCAATTTTTCCAGTCGCAAACATAAGGGCAAAAAAACAGCAGCGATATTATCTAAACATTAACTTTTGTTTTTGCTTTACAGCGGTGGAATTACCAGTTTGACAACTATGAAAAAAATAAGACCAGAACAACGTGAGCGTCTCAGCAGTAATCGCTACCTTCAATATAAATATCCCGGCTATGAAACAGATCCTCACCATCATATGTTACCTCCTTGCCCCACTTTCCCTTTTTTCCCAGGGGGAAAATGATGTGGATGCTGTTCAACATATCCTTCGGACGGAACGCTCCTGCAAACAATTCGTACACCGGCTGGACTCTCTGAAAACACAACAGGCACCGATAAAAGCGCTTCTGGACAGGGACATGGGCTTCTCTTACCGGCACCAGAGAATAGGCTCTGCCGATTATGGGTTCAATTACAATATTGACCTGTTAACAAAAGAGGATACCATTGTCCTCGCTGTCCTCTCGCGTCCGGACGGGGGTATCCTCTTCAAAAAATACGATTCACTGCAAGTGCAAAATTATCTGTCCCATAGAAACAAATTTTATCAATCCTCCAGATCTATCCAACAGCTTTTTAAAGAGCTGCCGATGAGAAACATCTATGCGTTCTATTGTGGTGACGGATTGCCTAAAACGGACGAAGGAAAATATATTGAGCAGCTCGTGGAAGAAGAAAATACAGCCGTACTTACAGACATGCTGCAAAGTTTTAACTGTGAAACGCAGGCTTATGGCGTAGCCGGTTTTTTAATGCTTGAAGAACGGGATTACGATGTACCTTATACTGTTCAGCGGCTGATCAGCCACATCAAAAAACGAAATAGTGAGCTACTCACCTGCTCCGGCTGTTTTTCCGGCATTGTGGAGAAAATATACAGCCGTAAAAAGTAATTAAGTAGCTATAAAAGAGCCGCTTTTATCAAGCGGCTCTTTATCGGAATTATTTCGTGATCGGTTTTCCCTGTTCATCAAACGTCTCTATTTTCGTTTGATTTTGTTTGTCTACATAGATTTTAATCCTCACTTTCCCTTTGCTGTCGCGGATAAACAGGCCTACTTCCTCTTTCCAGGTCCGTCCCACAAAAAGCCTTTCTGTCCCGTACTTTCCTTCAGACACCAGCTGGTTCATCACCGCTTCATATACCTTCTCATCTTTCAATGCTGTCAGGGAGTCGTGTAGCTGATTTTGGCGGGTGAGGGTAAAATCATCCGGGCGGTCCCAGATTTTCAGGCCGTAGGTGCGGGCCTTGCTGCCTTCGAGGTCCTGCATGTATTGCAGCTGCATGATCTGGTCGTTGCGGTATTGGTCTACCGAATACACCATGCCTGCTCCGTCTTTTTTGTCGGCATCATATACCAGGCCGCCGCATTCATCACCGGCGCTGTTGAAGAAGATCAGCCCCGGCTGTCTTTTCCGGGGGGCCAGCACTTTGCCTTCTGCCATGCCCGGATGTTGTCTTTCACCGTTGGCGATCACCATTTTCAGTGTACCGTCTTTTTCCACTACGTTGATTCTTTCCACGTCTATTTCCTGGAAACGTTGTTTACCAAAGTCTGTCCGGAAGGCCATAAAGAAGAATGCTATCAGTACTGTGGTGAGGATGAGGGAATACGCTTTTAGGAAGCGGACTTCCCGTTGTAATTTCTCCATAAGCTATCAGATTTTAAGTTGGCTGCAAAAATACTTATTTAGTGATCAGTTTTGCAGGGATTATTTACCCCGCTAATTTGTCACATCTCCCCCCGTGCACTCCCGGAAAATGAAGATAGGTTTGTAAAAAATAGCTGGGTTATGAGAAAACTGATTTTACAGATGCAGCTGTCTGTCGACGGCTTTGCCGCCGCGGCCGACGGGAGCGGCAGCTGGATGGTGTGGAACTACGGAGAAGAATGGACCTGGGACCCCGCCCTTCAGGCTTACCATACTGCTTTGACAGGTACCGCAGATGACGTGCTGCTCAGCAGAAAAATGGCCGAAGAGGGTTTCATCGGCCACTGGGAAAGGATGGCGGCTAATACTGCCAATCCGCAGTCCGTATTTGCCGGGCATATCCGGGACGCACGGAAGGTGGTATTTACACACACCCTGGCCCAGCCAAGCTGGCCCAATACTGTGCTGGCTACCGGCGATCTTACCGAAGAAGTAAAAACGCTGAAGAGACAGCGAGGGAGAAACCTGATCGTCTTCGGAGGGGTGTCTTTCGTTTCCGCGCTGATTGCAGCACGATTGATCGACGAGTACCACCTCATCATCAATCCCGCGGTTATCGGCAGGGGAATCCCCGTTTTTGACAAAGTGAAGGCCATCCTGGGACTGTCGCTGGTCAGCGCTACAGCCTACCCGTCAGGCATCACGGTACTGCATTACCGTGATGCCGGCTGATAACAGAGCAGCAATACGCCTTTATCCAGCTGGCGGGTGCCGGTGAGCTGTAAACCAGCCTGCATATCGCCGGCAAAGAAACGTTTGCCGCTGCCCATGATGACCGGGTGTACCAGCAACTGGTATTCGTCGATCAGGCCTGCTTTGGTCAGCGACCGTACCAGTTCGCCGCTGCCTTCTATCTGTATCTCTTTTCCGGGCTGTTGTTTCAGCCGGGCAATTTCCTGTTCAATATTCTCCCGGATAATGGTGGAATTTTCCCAGGCGGCTTCCTTCAGGGTGGTGGACACCACATATTTTTGCACACTGTTCAATTTAGCGGCTATGCCCATTTCATTATTTTTTAAGGAAGACCAGTACGGGGCCAGCATCTCATACGCTTTACGGCCAAAGAGGATGGCATCAGCGGACAGAATGCCTTCGCGGATAAGGTCCTGCCGGGCCTGGCTGTCGTAAGGATTAAACCATTGCCCCATGCTTTCAGCATCAAAAATACCATCTAAGGTCATCCAGGTAGAAACGATTAATTTTCTCATACGTTGTTTTTTTGATACAAAGTAACGGCGCAGGTAACCGGTGGTATAGAACAAACCCGACAATCTTCAGGAGGAAAAGTCTGTGGCCGCTTTCTGGTATTCCAGTGGCGTATGGCCGGTAAAATCCCGGAAGGCCCTTATCAGATGGCTCTGGTCAGCATATCCGTGCTGAAAAGCTACACCAGCCATGTCGGTAAAGCGGTTGCTGCTCAGTTGCCGCAACGCCGCATCAAACTGGCAAATACGGCCATATGTTTTAGGGGATACGCCCACGTGCATTTCAAACAACCGCTGTAAAGTACGTTCGGTCATGTACAACTCCTGCTGCACCTTCATCATAGGCAGCGCGCCACTGTGCTGCTGTATCAGCCGCGTGGCATACAGCACCGGCTGGCTGACTTCCAGTTTACCGGGGGATATCAACCGTAACAGATAATCATTCATTAACGTCAGCCGCTGCTCCTGCAACGGAGCATTCAGCAGCTGTTCCAGGAGGCGCATCCCCCGCGCCGGTTCAGACAGGCTAAGGTCTACACTCAGGTCTGTGAGCTCCCGGGCGCTCCAGCCAAATAATGTTTTCAGGGTATGCGGATGCAGGAAATAAGCGATCAGCGTCACTGATGCTGATACAGGCAGTAAAATGGGGCGTATGTTCTGTCCGTATAAGACGAGATGATCGGTCTTAAGATGACCGGCTGTCAGCTGAAAAACGATACTGGGAGAGCCTTTCGCTATCAACGGCAAAAAAGTGTCGACAGACAGCCGCTCACTCTCCAGCACCATGATATGGCTTACATAATTCACCAACGAAGGAAGCGGTGTGATCAGTTGCGTTCTCATTTTACAGCGTCTGTACTGTAAGTTAAACTTTCTCTTTCACCTGCGGAAGGTCATTTTTTAATGAACTAATTAAATATTTTTTTGTAATTACGTATATGCCATACAAACACATACTATACAAACGCTGGAATATCGCCTTGCCCCTCTGGAGCCTCTTAAGCCCGTTGATCGGAGTGTTTATCCTGATGCTGGCCGGCAACACTGACAGTACGGTTTTTTCCCTCGTGATGGCGGTGTCCCTCATCAGTATCGTGCTTTCCGCTGTGCATCACGCCGAAGTAGTGGCCCACCGGGTAGGTGAACCTTATGGCACGCTGATCCTGGCGCTGGCCATCACGGTAATAGAGGTATCGCTGATCGTTTCCCTGATGCTGAGCGAAGGAGCCGAAGGCTCCACGCTGGCCCGTGACACCGTGTTTGCCGCTATTATGATCCTGCTGACCGGCATCATCGGCCTTTGCCTGCTGTTGGGAGGCTATCGTTATAAAGAGCAGGTATTTATCAAACAAGGCACCAATGCCGCCCTTACCACCCTAACGGCCATCACTATACTGACACTGGTATTGCCCAATTATACCACCACCACGCCCGGACCCGTATATTCCAACAGTCAGCTGTTGTTTGTGGCGATTATCTCTCTCGTGTTGTATGGCGGCTTTGTATCCGTACAAACCGGCCGTCACCGCGATTATTTTCTGCCGGAAGATGAAGCCGAAAGCCATTCCGCTCCCCCCAACAACCTGACCACCACCATCAGTATGTTATTTCTGCTGGTTTCCCTTGCGCTGGTGGTATTGTTGTCCAAGAAATTATCGCCCGCCATTGAATCGATGGTCGTCAGCATGGGCGCTCCGAAAAGCCTGGTGGGTATTATCATTGCGGCGGTGATCCTTTTACCGGAAGGGCTGGCAGCCATCCGGGCGGCGCGGCGCAACAGGTTGCAGACGAGCCTGAACCTGGCGCTGGGCTCTGCGCTGGCCAGTATCGGCCTCACCATCCCTGCCGTTGCGATTGTGACCGTCTTCGCCGGCTTCAGCGTTACCCTCGGCATAGACACCAAGTCCACCTTGTTGCTGATATTATCCCTGTTCACTATCAGTATATCCTTTAACGCAGGCCGCACCAATATCCTCCAGGGCATTGTGCTGCTGGTGATCATGGCGACTTATCTGTTTACGACGATTGTACCGTAATCAATATTATACTGCGGGAACATCCGGCATGATCTAGACCCACTAACCGCTTACGCCGGTATTGCCATCCCTATTACGGTACCGGTTACACGTAAATATCAGACCTGCTGACGACGAGCAGTTTACAATACCGTGCAAGAAAAACGTCAGGGCAGGCCGGACAGGTAGATTAAAGTTTTAATAAGATTTTCCTGATTGCGCATTATTTTTTCCCGATTCCATAAATACCGGGCAAAAGTGCGCGTTACCTTCATGCCCGGGAGATACACCACATCTCCCTTGCTTACAACGAGCAATAAATTTTCGTACGAGTAAAGGCCGGCCATTTCTGGCTGGCCCCATTCATGGCAGCGGATATTGCGTTATATTGTTACGCAAAGCATTCATTATTCTTATCTAGCTACATGGCCCGCCACATCCGATATCTGCTGATTTGTTGCCTGGTCTTCCTTTTAAGACCTGCAGTTAGTGCCCAGCCGCCCCTGCCGGACGTTTATGGCTACCGCCATCTGCAAACCATCTTCAGGGGGGATACCGTAGACATCCTCATCAAATCAAAAAAAGGAGAAGAGCTCCTCAAAAAGCCGCTGTTCCTGTTTTGTCAGGGCAGCTTACCGCAGCCACTCCTCGTCCGCTACGAACAAAACGGGCAGACAGCCGTCACCGGCGCTTTTGTATTCAATCCCGACAGCCTCGCCCGGCATTATCACGTAGCCGTTATCAGCAAAGCATATGTACCACTGGTGGCAGACCAACGTGACCTCAACCCGGATTTTACGTATAAAGACAGCACCGGCAGGTTTCCACGGAAATACCTGGAACGGTATTACCTTGATTATTATGTGCAACGTAACCTCGCGGTGATTTCCTTTCTGTTGCGGCAACCATGGATCAGCCACAGCCCCCTGGTGGTGGCCGGCCATTCAGAAGGCAGCACTATTGCGGCTAAAATGGCCAGCCGCAGCACCCGCATCTCACACCTGATCTACTCCGGCGGAAACCCACAGGGACGCATGCTTACACTGATATCGCGGGAAAGGGCACACGAAACCGATAGTACCAGTGGCGCCGGCGCCCTTTTCTCTCAATGGGAAAAAATTACGGCAGCACCGCAAAAGATGGACTTCTCAGCCGGCGACACCTATAAAGTGACCCACGACTTTTCCTATCCGCCGGCAGCCTATCTGCGGCAACTAAAAATACCGGTACTCATCACTTTCGGCACCCGCGACGCCGGCGTACCTTACCTGGACCTGTTCCGCGCAGAGATGATCCGGCTGCGTAAACAAAATTTCTATTACCGTGAATATACCGGCACAGAGCACAACTACTTCCCGCTAAAGCCCAACGGAGAACCGGACTACAATACCTTCAACTGGGACAGGGTGGCGGAAGACTGGCGCCAGTGGCTGCTCAAACAACCACCACTGCCTCATTAAACTTACCCGCCTCCCGGCCGTCCAAGTAAGTGAACCTAACAGACAGGTCATGAAAAAGTTTGTAGTGATAATAGGTGCCCTGCTGGCTATGGCCGCCACCGTACCGCAGGCAGAAGCACAGGTAAGCATCGGCGTATCCGTAGGCATTGCGCCGCCACCGATACCGGTTTACACCCAACCACCCTGCCCTGGCGACGGATTCATGTGGGTACCCGGTTACTGGGCCTACAACACCCGCTACTACTGGGTACCAGGTGTATGGGTAAGAGCTCCCTATGTGGGCGCACTCTGGACACCCGGCTATTGGGGTTTTATCGGCGGCGTATACCGCTGGCATCCCGGCTCCTGGGGGCCACACATCGGATACTACGGCGGTATTAACTACGGCTGCGGTTATTACGGTACCGGGTTCTCAGGCGGCATGTGGAGAGGCAGCTCCTTCCACTATAATACGGCCATCACCCGGGTGAATACGACCGTGGTGCACAATACCTACATCAACAGAAGCGTCGTCAATAACAATGTAAACCGTACCAGTTACACCCGCAATGTGGTCAACAATAACCATGAAAACAGCTCCCGGACGGTAAACAATAACAACCGCAGCAACACTGTGGTGAACAATCGCCCAAACAACTTCCCGAACAATAATTCCATTCGCCCTTCCCGCGGCGCCTGGGGCGGTAACCATCAAGCGGGCATGAACAGGCCGGTGGCCATGACGCGATCGCAGGGCAGCGCGATGCGCCCGTCTGTCGGAGCAGGAGGAAATTTTCATCATGGTGGCGGAGGTCACTTCGGAGGAGGTGGAAATCACTTCGGAGGAGGTGGAGGACATTTTGGTGGCGGCGGGCATGGCCGGCACTAACGCTAACGGTTATACGTAATATAAATAGATCTCAGTGCCTGCAGGCGTTTCCCATATGGGTAACGCCTGTATGGTTTATAGCAGTTCCCCAAAAAAGGGGCTGACCAACCGGTCAGCCCTGCTTTTCGATCTTCACCTGTTCACAACCCCGCCATCCACCGTGCCCGTCACGATGAAAAGCAGCCCGCATCAACAGGATATTTACACCGATAAAGAGTACAATAACAAGTATGGCAGCCACTTTGGAGATACGCGCCAGCGCGGGCCGCTTTGAAAAACCACCAAAGATGTAACCGATAATAAATACCATACTCGCCGCAAATAGTATCCTGAAAAGGATAAGAAAAGGAAATAACATAACATGATTTTTTAAAGATGAATCATCACCTGAACTTAGCCAGCAACGCCTCATTTTCTGCCTTGCCCCAGTGAGGCGCTGTGCCGGGCTTGTCTTTCGCCAGCAGCCCCAGGCTTTTCTCTGCCAGTTCTTTGGCCAGTGGCTTATCGCCGCCCCACATCTTAGGCGTATAGTATTTCACCCACGCCCGTACGTATAAAGCCCTCGGGTTTTCCGGTTGCAGCTGAAGCGCCTGTTGCAGGTATTTTTCTGACAACATACCGTACTTACGGCCATACGTCATCGGATTAATCAACACTTTGGTCCGGTTCACCATGCTGGCCACCGTCAGCACTTCAGACAGCTCCTGCTTTTGCTGAGCGCTGTCCAGCAGCGACTGCGCCCGGCCAATCTGCTCTTCGCCCTTTATACTATACGGCTCTATCTTATCGCCATCGTCCTGGTAGAGGAAACCGATCTTCGCATTGCAATACGCCGCATAATACCAGGGCAGCCATGAGTTGGGCTGTTGCGCAGTCAGCGCGGTGAATGTTTTTTCCAGCGCTTCGTAGTCTTTTACAGAAGCGGCATTGTCCAGCTTATGTACTGCCTCTTCCAGCGATTGCGCCATCGCGAAGACGGAGCAGGCCAGCAGCATCAAGGAGAGGATTGTCTTTTTCATAATGAGCGGGTTTGTTGTTTATAAATTATTATTGAGAAAATCATCTGTGCGGTCTATACCAAGACTCATAAAGAAGCCGACAAAAAATGTCCTGCTGGCTGGCAGCGAAACGGCCATCTTATGCTGTCCGTCGTAGCTGTAGTTATAACCAAACACCTGTTTGGTGCCCAGCAGATTATTCACCCCCACGGCGAAGCCGGAGAAGTCTTTGTGTTTCCAGCGCGGGAACAACGTCATCAGATGGGAGATGTGCAGGTTCACGATGCTGTAAGGCTTTGTTGTGCCCTGGTCTGCCAGCTGCCAGCCATCACTGTAGCGGATGTTGTAATACGGCCTGCCTGCGGCCAGCGCATAAGACACATTTACCCCGGTAGACAGGTCCGGGAAAAACTTTTTCACGGCAATGGTCATGGTATGCGGCGCGGCAAAAGGCGGCCGCAGCGCCATCGGATAGTTCAGGTAATCCCGTTTGGTGTCCAGGTACGTATAGGTGACCCAGTAGTCCAGGTTTTTAAACGTCTTTTTATCACGGTAAAACAATTCCAGTCCTTTCGCATAGCCGTTACCGGTAGACGCACTTTTAACATCGGGCGGCAGCAGGCGGACCAGGTCCTGGTATTGCTTGTAATAAGCTTCCACCCGGAAAAAGCGGTTATGCGCCCTTCTCGTGTAATTCACGACATAATGGGTGGCCCGGGAGAGCGACAGCTCACGGTTACGGTACAGGAATTCATTTTGCGGTTCCTGGTAAAAGAGACCGTAGGCAAAGTTAAGCTGGCTTTCGTCGCTTAGCCGCCAGGCCAGGCTGGCCCTCGGCGCCAGCGACCACTGCGCCAGCAGCGAGGTATGCTCCAGCCGCAGCCCCACTTTAGCCGCGAGGCTGCCGGTCAGATAGACGTCACTTTCTGCAAAAACAGCCGAGAGCTGGTCTGTCTGAGCAACGGCACTGTCGCGGTATACGCCGGCATCTTTACTGTACAAATGTTCAGCACCGAAACGGACCGCCTGCCCGCCGGTGAAAAAACGGGTAAACACCACACGGGCCTGCGCAAAATCAGAACGGATATCGCTGGTATTATTTTTTAAGGTGCGCGGTACTTCCGGCAGGGTGGCAGGCTTTTCTCCCGCATCCACCAGGCTGATGACACGTTTGTCTTTGTTATTGCTGTAGGCCAGCCCTGTTTCCACCTTCCAGTCATTACCCAGCGCGGTGCGATAGCTCATATTGGTGTAGATATTGCCGCCCTTCACCAGGTATCCGGAACGCAGCGCTGCACTGTCAACATCCTGGTTATACATGCCTACGGCACTTTTATTCCATACGGCGTATATCTTGAACATACCACTGCGGCCTGTTTTTACGCGGTAGTTGGCATTTCCTTCCAGGTACGAAGGCCCCCGGAAATAATCGGGCACATGGGGCACCAGCGCATTATACAGCGTCTGGTTGGAATAGTTAAGCCCCAGTCCGAAACTGCTGCGGTTATCTTTGCCCAGGTGCTGCAGTCCCGCGCCCTGGTTGGCAGGGAACAGGTAAAAGCTGGCGGAGGATTTTTCAGGAAGGTCTACGCTTTCCAATATCAGCGCACTGCTCATGGCCTGTCCGTACAACGCGGAGTAACCACCGGAGCTGAACAGGATGCCTTTAAACAGGAAGGGGTTGATACGGGCGCCTTGTGGAATGCCCGGCACGGAAGGATAGTTCGGATATTTGAACAACGTACCGTCGATAAACTGTTTGGTTTCATCGCTGGTACCTCCTCTCACAAACAGCCCCTCTGTTTCCCCGATCTGCTGTACGCCAGGCAGAGAGCGCAGCGATTGCGTCAGATCCCCGTTACTGCCCGCTACGGTAACAGCGTCCATAGGGGTAAGAGAAGCGCCTTTGGCTTTGTCGCTGGCTTCGAAAGCGCCCGCACTCACGGTCACCTGCTTCAGATTTTTAGGCGTACCACGCGGAACGGTGTCGGATACGGCTTTCCCCGTGCTGTCTTTCAGCACCTGCTGTGCATGAGCGCTGCCCATGAGGGCCGGTAAAAAAATCCATACCAGGTACTTTGTCATCGCCGGAAGTATTATTTACTCACAAAGCTAGTGAGCAGCACGACCGGGATGTTGAGGTGTAGACAATACAGGAAAGTGTGGCGACAAGATGGCAAATCTGCTGACGTCAGTGAGAAGGGCCCTGCACCAGCCGGTTAACATTCTCTTTGAAGAAATCGCTGACGGGTATCTCCTTCTCCCCGATACAAACGAGATCGCGTTTAACGGCGGTGATCTTCTTCACCGCTACCAGGTAGGATTTATGGGTGCGTACAAAGTCATCCGCAGGTAGTTTTTCGGTGACGGCTTTCATTGTCATGCGGGTGAGCACCGGCCTGGGAGTGGAAGTGAGATGTATTTTGATGTAGTCTTTGAGTCCTTCGATGTATTCAATATCGGCCACCACAATTTTCACCTGCACATATTCCACGTTCACGAAAAAGTCGGTAATGGTACGAGCCGGCGATGCCGGCTGTTGCAGCCGGAACAGTTCGGCGGCCCGCTGGCAGGCCTTCAGAAAACGTTCAAAGCTAAAGGGTTTCAACAGGTAATCTACTACCTGGAGGTTATAACCCTCCAGCGCGTATTGTTCATAGGCTGTCACCAGGACCACGAGGGGCGGCCGCTGCAGTGATTGTAACAGCTGCAGCCCGCTGAGGCGGGGCATCTGTATGTCGAGGAACATCAGGTCCACCTGTTCCCGCTGCATCACTTCCATAGCTTCCATCGCATTTTTGCAGGTAGCCACCAGCTGCAGGAAAGGCACCTGCCGGATACTGTCTTCCAGTAATTCACGTACCAGCTGTTCGTCGTCTACTGCGATGCAACGTATCATATAAGCTTCAACGTTAGGTGAACAAGAAACCGGTCGTTATCCGTATTAACGGTCAGTGTATAATGATGTTGATATAACAATTCCAGCCTGGAGGTGACGTTGGCCAGCCCGATGCCTGAACTGTCGTCTTTGCTGATGTCCTGTACCGGGTCTACATGATTTTCGACAATAAAGGTAAGCACATCTTCGTGAACGGACAGTTGTATCCGGATGGCTGGCTTATCTCCCCCGGTACCGTGTTTAAAGGCGTTCTCCACAAAAGGGATCAGCAGCATGGGCTCTATCAGGTAATGTTCCAAAGAAGCAGGATCGGGCATGTCACTGCGGATATCCACATCACTGCCGAAACGCAGCTGCTGCAGGGCAACGTAACTGTTGAGATAGGTGACTTCCTTCTGCAGGGATACCTTGCCGCCGGTGTTGTACAACATATAGCGCATCAGTTCCGACAGCATGATAAGGGAAGTCTCCAGCTGGTCCGACTTCTTCCGGGCCAGCGACACCATGTTGGTGAGTACGTTGAACAAAAAATGCGGGCTGATCTGCGACCGGAGAAACTTCAGTTCGGTAGATAATTGCTCGGCCTGCTTTTCTTTCTGCCGGCGTTCTTCGTATATGCGGTCCAGTATTTTACGATATAGCAGGCTGATCACCAGCACGGCGGTAGATGGCCCGAAAACGACGCCGTAAGCCGCTTTGTTCCGCAGCAATTGCGGGAACCAGGCTGCCATGGCATAGTACTTCAGCTGAAAAGAAACAAACAGCAGCAACAAAGCGGCAGGAATATACAACCACCAGAAACGGCGGTTGAGCAGCCGCGGACACAGGTAAAAAGCATTGGCATAAAAAAGGCCCATATGGATCACGCCGGCGATGGTAAAAAAGACGCCGGGCAAGGGGCCAATACTATATTGGTTCTCCGGAGACGATACTATGTAAGGCAATAACAGCAGCATGCCCCAGATCAGCGCATGCAGTGCGATATTGATATATTTGGATGTGAGGAATGCTTTCATGTACAATATAAATATACTGCAAAGCACGCTGCTCCCGGGCAGTTTATCCACGAAGAAGCGACAACACGGCAAAATGCGCCGACAACACGGCTTCTAACGGTAAGAGATATAGGTTGTCTGTCCCGTTACACTGCCGCCGTTAGTCGTCATTTTTACCGGGTAACCAGCTGCATTATACTCGTAGGTATATTGCTGTACCAGCTCCACCATATTATCAAGCTTCATCTGCACCTTGATGACGTTGTTCGGAGAAACGCTGGTGGCAAAATGCTGTAACGCAGGCAACATAAAACCATACTTTTTGTACATGGCGTAAAAAGGACTGGGGTGATTGTCATACTGGAAGGTCATGACTGTTATCAGCTCAAACGGCGCTCCAGGCCTTGATATAGGGTTAGGCTGACTCGCTACTATCTTAATAACATTCCCTTTTCCGTCATATTCATACTTGAGGGAGGTGTAAAAAGCGGTGTTCCATTGCCCGGGCATAAAGGAAACGGAATTTAAATAACCGGAAGACAGGTTATAATCATAACTACTGAGGACGGTACCGCTGGAGAACCGCTCATCTTTAATGCTGCCATCCAGCCCTTTGGCATAGATGTACAGTGAGTCGGCGACGCTGCCCGCGCATAGACCGTTCACCCACATAAACCTGGTTTTGTAAACATACCCGGTAATCAGGTTGTTCAGTGTATCCCGATGCGCAATACGGCTACCCACAATACGGCCTTTATCATCATAGGTAAATTTTTCATTGCCCATCGCTACCAGCCGGTCACCCTCGTAGATAAAGGCAGGGACATTGGAGATAGCCGCTATTTTAACATCGTTGTAATTGTATGACGGGTCCTTACCGGTATTATCTTTACGGCAGGCGGCCAAAGCCAGCACTACCAGGCACAGTACAGTAACAGATGGTTTCATATGCACAGGTTTCGTTTAGGTCTCTGTAAGATAAAAATTCTTCCGTCAGCGTTCTGAATAATTTTGCAGTTTCTGCTTCTCTTCGGCAGACAGGCTGTTGATACCCTTCCGGTGGATCTTGTCCAATATGGCGTCTATCTCCTGTTGCTGTACAGCCCTTTGTTGATTGTAACGGTCCTCTATATCCAGGTAACGTTGCGGACCAGGGGTGTTACCGGTCAGCACAATATGCGGTTTCCGGACCAGCAGGTACATAAACACGATGCAAGGCAGCACCACCGCCAGCACCGGCAGGTAATGCTGTTTTACCGCCTGCGGCTCCAGGCACACGGCAAAGAGCAACCCGATAAAAGCGCCGCCGAGGTGCGCCTCGTGCCCGATATTGTCATTATTGTTCCTGATCCGGAAGATAGTAAACAACATATACAACACACCGTATATCCATGCAGGTATGTACAATGGAATACCGAAGAAGCCTATCTCCATGCCGGGGAACAGGGCTATGCAGGCGAAAATGATACCGCATACGGCTCCGGATGCGCCGACTGCGCTGTAATCACCATGCTGCCGGTGAATGAACAGGGACAACAGGTTGCCCCCTACCAGGCTGCTCAGATAGATGATGACAAAGTTTTTAATACCCAGCACCGCTTCCACGTCAGCGCTGAAAAAGCAAAGCGAAATCATGTTAAAAAGCAGGTGGGTCCATCCTACATGCAGGAAGCCGGAAGAGATCAGCCGGTAGTATTCTTTGTGGACCAGTATTTCATCCACAATAAAAGCGTATTTGTAATAAAAACCAGTGTCTTTAAACCCCTTGTAAGACACCACAAGGTTCAGGATAACGATTACCAGGGCAACAACGCCGATTTCTGTCATGGCTATAGGACGTTTAGGGTACAGGATGTAAATGTGAACGGCAGCCTGAGATACCCCAGGCTGCCGTTAGTAAAGATAAAAAACTTATTAAAAAGTTGGATCGGCCGGCGTATTGGGATTGTCATTCCTTTCCACAAAAGGATAAGGGAAATAATTCCGTTTCCTTTCACTCGTCGGACGGGCAAAACGACGCTGATCTTCTATCTCCTGCCCGGACATAAACATCTCGATGCGGCGGTGCTTATAAATCTGCGTCAGCAGGTCGGGTATGGTGGCTACTGCCACCGGCGGCAGGTTAGCGCCTACTCCAAAAGGATCATCCGCAGGCTTTTTGGTCACTACCTTGTTCAGCTCCACCAGCCCTTCCGCCAGCCTGTTGGTACGGGCATAACATTCCGCTTTGACCAGCGTTATCTCCCCGGGCAAAAAGATAGGAATGGGCTGTATATTGGATTTAAAGAAACCGCTCATGACAAATTTCAACCCCGTTGCCTGCCTTGTCATGTAGAAGGGTATTCTCGCATCTGTGGGAGTGGGCTCCAGTGCTACTGGCAGCCCCATCGTGGAATCCACCACCTGGTAGATGTTGCTGGTGGAAGATACGAGGGTAAAAATGGGATTGGCCACCTGTGGATTGAAATTAAAGGTGCTGATACCAGCCGGCGTAAGGTCCACCTTATTGGCGGCATCCAGTGCAGCGGCATAGTCGCCGGCATATAACGCGTAACGGGCTTTGAGCGCGTACAGCGTATTGATGATATTCACTCCTTTGGGCAGGAACGGCGTGATAGAGGCGCTGATCGGATTAGCCGCAATGGCGTTCAACGCATTGTCGATAGTACGTACCGCCCGCACGTAACCTTGTTTTCCCGGGATAAAGTGCACATCGTTGCTTACTGCATCTGGTTTACCAATGGTGTCAGGGACCTGCTCCCAGAAATTTGCCTGCACGCCCAGCGCCAGCGCTTTGAAAATGGAAGTATAAGCTATCAGGCCGCTGGCGTAACCTTTGTCTGTCACCACGGTATTGGTGGCGCGCAGTACATTTTCCGCGTCAAAGAGTATCTTATTGGAGTATCCCCACATACCGGTCACGATCACATTGTTGTTCAACACCGTATTGCCACCGGTACCCAGCTGTCCTTCATCGGCATTACCCGGATTGGTGACAAAGGTCTCCCCGCTCAACAGGCTGCCGGCTGTAGTCGAGGTATAAATCAGCCCTGTCCTGTCTTTGGCATAATTAGCCTGCAGGCCTACGGCCGCATCGGTGATAGCCTGGGGCGAGCTGTACGCCTGGTCCTGCGAAGGTCCGGAAGGGTCCTGGTAATCTTTTTTACAGGCCGCCGCAGACAACAGGAACGTGGCCATCGTCATGTATGTATAGAAAGTAGTTCGTTTCATGGTTTGTCTTTTTAGCATTAGAATTTAGCGCGGACGGTCAGATTGTAAGAGCGTGGAACAGGTACGGCGCCGAAGTCAATGCCCCGTAAAAGCGTGCTTTGCCCGGCGGCGTTCACTTCGGGATCATATCCCTTGTAGTTGTCCCATGAGATGAGGTTACGGCCACCCAGGCTAACGGTCAGGCTGTTCAACCCTTTGAATACCTTTCCGAAATCATAGCTGAGCGCCACTTCCCTTAGTTTCACGAAGCTGCCGTCGTCGATCCTGAACTCCTGGATGTTATACACACCGGCGATCCAGCCTCTGGGCAGCTGGCCTAGGTCTTCCTGTTCGGCAATCTTACCATTGTCAACACCCTGGCGGGTCCTGAAGTCGGCATTAAAAACATCCACGCCCTGTACGGCGTCCAATTGTATATGCAGGCCGAGTTTTTTGTATTGCAGATCAGTGGTGAAAGTACCAGTCCAGTCGGGGTTAGGATCACCGATTTTCCTGTTGAGTGCCGGGGCGGATGCCAGCGGCAGTCCGGTAGCAGGATCACGCTGCTCCTGGTAGTCGAACGGTCCTTTCTGTGTACCTCTTTCTGTAACAGGAATGCCTGCGGGCGTAGTGAGGATATTGCCATTGGCATCGCGGGCATAGAAGGTACCGTAGAAGAAACCGATAGGATAACCGGCGGCGATAGCCACAGGCGCACCCCCCACCGTATTCAACAGCACCAGCGACTGCCCGATATCTATCGCTTCGTTGCGGTTACGGTTGAAGATGGCGGTCAGGCTCCAGGAGAAGTCCTTCGTTTTTACCGGTATGGCGTTGAGCACCACTTCTATACCATTGTTCCGCAATGAACCAATATTGCTTCGCATAAAGTTGTAGCCGTTGGTAGGTGCCACTGCACGGTCAATCAGCAGGTCCTCCACTTTTTTACGGTAGTAGTTCACACTCAGCCCGATACGGTCATCCAGGAAAGACAGGTCGGTACCAAACTCCAGCTCCTTCTGTTTCTCAGGCCTTACATCAGGATCGGTGTAAGTGAGTTGTCCCTGAAACCCGGAGGCGCCTACAAAGGCGTTGGCAAGGTAGGTATTATAGCGGGCGTATGGAGGAATACCGGTCAGGTTACCGGATTCGCCATAGGCAGCACGTAGCTTGAACAATGTCCACCATTTAGCTACGGAAGATTTAGCCCAGAAATCGGTACCGGACAATACGTAGCTGCCGCTCAGCTTAGTATACAGCTGGTTACGTTCGTTTTTACCGAATACAGAAGAACCGTCCACACGCAGTGCGCCGGTCAGAAACAGCTGGTTACGGTATTTGAAGTTTTGCTGGATATATTCACCCGAGATAGAGAACTCAGAGCGCTGGTCTGCCCCGGGAATAGCTGTAGTGGCTTTATCGGCCGTTTGCACGAAAGGCGGCATGCCCCGTCCCTGTTGCAGGGAATAGTGTTGCCGCTGATATTGCACGGAGTATCCCACCTGCGTTACAGACTCCAGGTTGTCACTGATACGGGCGTTGTAAGTGGCGTTTGCATCATGGTTGATCAGGAAAGAAGTATTGGTACCGGCGCTGGCGTAGCCGTTCTGTGCGGGATCGAGTGATGTACCGCCCCCGTAGAAGCCGGTACTTACGTTATAAGCGTAGGGCGGAACGAAAGTAGTACCGTCCTGGTAGTAGTTGTCGATACCTACATGGTAGTCCAGTGTCAGGTTTTTAGTAGGGGTAGCCTTCAGCCCCAAACCGGCGATCACGCGGCCTACCTGCTGTTGCTGACGGAAATCTTCAATGATGGACACCGGGTTCACACGGCCCAGGTTACCTACTTTCATCAGGTTGCCCAGGGCATCCCTTTGCTGTATGTCATAGTAGTTACCCAGAATAGTCACTGAGTTCATCGGCGAGTAGAAAGTATTACCATCAGGTTTTTCTTTCGACTTACTGTAAACGTAGTTGACCGTCGCGTTCATGGTGAGCCATTTGGTCACCTCCTGGTCGAGGTTCACCCGGAAGCTGAAGCGGTTGAAATCCGTATTCTTGATGATACCCTGGTTATAGAAGTAGCTTGCAGAAGCGTAGTATTTGGTTTTATCTTTTCCTCCGGCAATAGACACGTTATTGTCGGTACCTACCCCGGTACGGAAAATATAATCCTGGTAGTCATACCGCTGCACCGGGAATTTACTTACCACCGCCGGTGTCAGGATGTTCTGGGTGGAATCGTTCGGATTCCCGCCAAACTTGGTAGGAGCGCGGTTAACATCCAGTTTTTTACGCAGTTCGTTGATGGAGATGCCGGTGGAGAAGTTGATCACCGGAGCGCCGGTGCTGCCTCTTTTAGTGAAGATCTGCACTACGCCGGCATTGGCGCGCGAACCGTAGATAGCGGCGGCAGCGGCGCCATTCAGCACTTCCACGCGTTCTATATCGTCGGGGTTGATATCGGCCATACGGTTCTGGCCAACGTTACCAACGAAGTTATTACCACCCTGGGTACTGGCGCCGTAGTTAGGATCGGCGTTGGTAACACGGGTGGAGGAGTTATCGACGATCACACCATCTACGATGTACAGTGGTTCAGTAGAACCGCCGATAGTACTGATACCTCTCAGTTTGACAGAGATACCGCCGGAAGGATCGCCCGAATTCTGGGTGATCTGCGCGCCGGCCGTTTTACCCTGCAAAGCGGCCAGCACGTTGCCGGTGGCGCCTTTGGTCAGATCTTCCGCTTTCACGGAACTGATGTAGCTGCCCAGCTGGCGGCGGGTAGTACCTTGGGAAGTACCCGTTACCACGATCTCATCCAGTTTGGATACCGAAACACCCATGGTCACATCCCGGGTGATATTGGCGGTACCGATCGTGATAGGTATTTCCTGGGAGGTAAAACCGACACCGGTGAAGGCAAGCACATAGCTGCCGGCCGGCACGTTGGCTGTAAAGCTGTAAAGCCCGTCCACAGTGGTATTGGCGCCGACTTTACTGTTTTTGAGCGTAACGGTAATTCCAGGTAAAGGGGTTCCGGTTTCGTCTGTTACCTTACCGGATATTTTCACCTGCGCACTGACGGTGGCTGCCAGGCAGGTCATCAACAGTAAAAGCAGCACACGGCCACCTCCTGTCAATCGCATAAATACACGCGTGATCATAAGTGATTTTTAAATGTTGGTTACTGTTGTTGGAAGCCCTTAAAACAGTCGCATAACAACTGTTGAATGGTTGATTGCCTTATTGAATCCTCTTATTGTGCCTGTTGAAAAATTAAGACCGGAACGGTGTCATACTACCTGCACCGGCCATTCCCGAAATTTGTTTTTCACATCGGTCCCTTCACACTGTTGTCCTGTAAAACAGCCCGGGTGGACTATTTGTTGATGAACGTGTTAATTAATAATAGATATGATACTTATAAAATCCTGATCCCTTTACTACTGTATGGCTGCAACTTCTTCGATTTTGGTGGCAGCTCGGTGATTAATATATCGATGTCTTCTACATTACATACTTTCAGGTGCTCTGCGGTGTTCACCTTCTCTGATATACACATGGCGACCACCTTTCTGGCCGTGGCGGCCATGGCCTTTTTTACCTGCACCACTTCCCAGTCGTTGTCCGTAAGCCCCGCCTGCACATCAATGGCGTTGACACCCAGGAAACACAGGTCAGCCCGGATATCCCTTATCTTGGCGATCGCTTCCCCGCCAACGGTGATCTTCGAATTTTTAGCCAGCTTGTCACCGATCACGATAACTTCTATATTGGGATGATTGGCATATTCAAACGCTGCCGGTAAACTCACCGTGATAAAAGTGGCCCGCAGCTCCGGCGGTAATATCCGCGCCAGCTGCAGAATAGTGGTGCCACCGGTGGTCAGTACGAACATGCCGTCATGGATCAGCTCTACCGCCTTCTGTGCAATGATGCGTTTCTCTTCTATGGCATATACATCCTGCGCTACCGCCCCCTGGTGAAATGAGTTGGACAACCCGCCACCATGTACCTTGAGGATTTTCCCTTCCTGTGCCAGCGCCGCCAGGTCCCGGCGGATCGTGTCCTCCGAAACCCCCATCTGCTCGCTCAGATGCGACGACAATACCTTGTTATGTAGGTTGACCTGGTGTAAGATATATGCCTGACGTTCCTTTTTCAGCATAGGAAGTTTTATTCTGCTTTAAATTCGGCAAAAAAACGCATTCAAACAAATATAAAAATGCAGTTTCATGCAGATTTCTGCATAAAACGTCCGGCTACCGCATAATATTTCCTTTTAAAAATATTTTTTCGGGAGATGACTGCCTGCTACTGAAGACCATTTGCCAAAAAAAAGACCGCCTGGTTTTACCAGGCGGCCATCTTCCTAAAACACTATAATAAAATATCAAAATAAATTATCGGGCGATAAACAGCAGCGCATCCGCTACCACCGCGCCATCGGCCTGCTCGTTGCTAATCTCCACATAAGCCTTTTTCCCCTTTGGCAAACGGAAAGTACCCAGCGACACCCATTCGCCGGAAGTCTGCCCCTCTACTTTAACAGCCCCGGTTTCTATTTTCACCGGCTTCAGCACCTTTCCGTCAAAAACCCGCACATGGGTCACGGTAGCCTGGCTGGCCAGCTTAGGCAGATAGCTGTAAATATGGTATTCGCCCTCCCGCTGTATCTCGGGGGCAAAACGTGCAGATTTCGGCAAACCGCCCTTGCTGTCATCCAGGTACAGGGACGGGCCATAGCTGCCGTGGGTTTCTTTTTTCCAGTCTCCTTTCAATGTCACATGGGCCGCATCGTCATTATCTACCAGTATCTCCGGCGTGCTGTTGTCGGCCAGCGGATTAGCCGCCAGCAACTGCTGTACCTTCTTCACCGCCACCTGCTGCACCGGCACCTTACTATCGATAGCCACTACCGCCGCGGTGGCAGCAGATTGCGCCAGCACCATAAACACCGGCTCCATCCGGATAGAACCATAAGCAATATGCGAAGCAGACAGACAAACCGGCACCAGCAGGTTGGCACATTCGCCGGTCTTAGGCACCAGCGACCGGTAAGATACCGGGTAAGGCCCAAACCCGCCTATCTGCACATCGCCCTCGTTCTTCACCATACCATTCACCACTATCCGCTGACAGTTATGCGAATCCATAGTATATGCCGCCATGCCTACGCCGTCGGTCACGATAGCCCGCCCCTGGCAGTTGGCCTGCGTCATCACATACTCACCCACCATACGGCGCACTTCGCGCACATACAGCTGCGGCGACCAATGCCCGTTATTCACATATTCATCTTTAGGATACCCCCACTGCAGCATCTCCTGGCGCAGATGCTCCGGCATCCGCGGGTCATGACCGATGAAATACAGCAAGCCCTTATTGTACAGCTCATGCCGGCGGATAATCTCCTTCCTCGTCCTGGCATCCCCCTCCGGATAATCATAGTTCATCCCGATCATATCGGTAGAAAAAGCACCATTATTGTTAATATCCGTTTTACCGTTCGGCATCAGGTCGAACTTCAGAAAAGCCCGCAGGCTTTTAGCCGGCGCTTTTTCCAGTACGCGGAGCAACAGCTCATATTGAGAAGCGTCATAACCTTCCGGCTGTGTGATAGGCACCCTGTTCTCCGGACGATTGGTGAGACAGATACGGAAATTATATGCCTGCACGTATTTATCACCGCTACCCTGCGCCGCCATCGGCGTAGGACTAACGCCCCATAACAGCCCGCTTTCAGGTTTGCCCGGCGTCTTGTAAGGGTCTATCCCGTCGGGGAACTGGTGCTTGTCCATCAGCTGCACTCCGTTGTAGGTTTCCTGGTAGGTACTGTTGGCCTCACGGCCTACGGTATACGAAACGCCGGCTTTCGCCATCAGGTCTCCCTCATAGGAACAGTCAATAAACATACGGGCCTTCACCACCACGGGCGTAGCCCCTTCCAGCGTAATCTCCCTGATGTAACCGTTCTCTTTTTTCACACTGCTCAGGGGATGATCATACCATATTTCCACCTTCGCATTTTTCAGATAGCCGTCGAATGTCTGGGCAGCTACATGCGGCTCAAAAATCCATTGCTCAAACTTACCATAGTGCGTGCCGATGCGGCGGTAAAAATCGCGGGCCAGTCCGGTGATCGCGTATTTATTGCCGATGTCCGTATAGCCCAACCCGCCTGTGGTCAGCCCGCCGAGATGTTTGCCCGGCTCTATCAGCAACACGGTCTTATTCAGCTTCTTGGCGGTATATGCCGCCATGATACCGGCGGAAGTACCACCATACACACAAATATCCACTTCCTTGGGCGTACCGGCCTGTAAGGTGGCCGGTATGGTCAACGGGCAACAAATGGCCAGCAGCCACCATTTAATTTGTCTGATCATAGTTGTCATTTTAATAACCGGGATTTTGGTCTTTTATTGGATCAATTGCTTTGTTATAGTTGTATTCTGTTGTGGGAATCGGCCACAGTAAATGTTTGTCTGCCATCGTGATGCCTTTCATGGCTTTGATCACGCTCTTCGCAATGCCCAGCCGCTTCAGGTCGAGCCAGTGTTTACCTTCTCCGCAGTCCTCATAAGCGCGCTCCTGTACTACCCGGTCCACAAAAGCCTGTAAGCTGCCGTAGTCCGCCATTTTAAAATCGACTGTGACATCTGCTACCATGGGGTTTTTACCATAAGCGCGGCGGTGTATCATGTTCAGCTTCTCCAGCGCATCGGTGGTAGGTCCGTTGTTCACGCGGCTGTCGCTCTCTGCGTAAAACAGCAGCAAGTCAGCATAGCGATACATCGGATAGTCGTTACCGGCAGCAGTGGTAGTGGTGCGGTCACTGAATTTTTTATTGAGGATGGTACTGGGGCCAAGGCCGAACGTTTGTACGTACCAGTTATAATCGTACCGCAGGTCGTTCTTGTCCCAGTTCTTCGCAAAAGTATTGTTGACAGCATCGCTGTACAAAGTATAATAACCACCCGGCGGATAATAGCCGGCGCCGGGATAATGCGCATACATGGGGTACTGGAAACCCTGTCCGGCGGGCTGCCGGGAGAATTTCAGGTAAAAGATCTCCTCCGGCGTGGTGATAACATCCGGCCCAAACAGTTTATCAAAGTCGGCAGACACCATCACATTTACCAGGGAGAACTTACCGGACTGGATCACTTCCTGCGCTTTATCTCTCGCTTTCTGATAGTCGTTCAGGTTCATATACACATCTGTCAGTACGGTCTTGGCGGCCCATTTGGAAGGTGCTCCCACCAGCCGGCCGGCGTCCGGCAGATTGGCCTCTGCAAACAGCAGGTCTTCGGTGATCAGCTGATACACGGCTTCCCTGCTGCTTCTCGGCACGCTGAGCGAATCCATGTTATGCTCCTTCCGGACAGGCACGCCTGCCCAGTTGCGCACCAGGTGGAAATACAGCAATGCCCTCATAAACCGGGCTTCTCCCAGGAATTTGCTTTTATCTTCTTCTGTGAGATTTTTACCGGCGGGCGTTTTTTGGATCACGATATTGGCATTGCGGATCGCTTCATAAAAAGCAGCCCACATATCAGCGATGCGGGTAATGTTGGTATTATCCAGGCCGGCGTAATCATTCAGTGGCGCGTGGCTGCCACGGCCATACATGTACTCCGTATATATTTCCTGCTGTACCTGGTACAGCGCACCCATAGTACCACCCACACGGATAGGGGTATAGATGGCGTTCAGACCGGCCTGCACTTCTGCGGCGTTATTATAAAACTGTTCTGCTGCAACAGACTGCGGCTGTTCGTCCAGCAATTTTGCGCAGGAAGAAAACAGCAACACAGACAATATGATGAGGATACTATATTTCATAAAAAAGATTGAATGTTGGAAAATCAAAAACCGCATCTGATACCAAACGTTACCGATTTATTGGTAGGGTAGGTGGCATAGTCAATGCCCTGGTTCACGGAGCTCTGTGCACCGGGCGCCATCAGCGAGCCAAAAGCGTTTACCTCCGGATCGTACCAGGAATAACGGGTGAAAGTGATCAGGTTTTGCCCGCTTACATATACCTGCGCTTTTTTAAACCATTTCACGTTCATTTTTTCCAGCGGCAGGTTATATGCCAGCTGTATGTTTTTAAATCGCAGGTAAGAACCGTCTTCCACAAAACGGGTAGACATGTTAGCGGCCAGCGTGCGGGTGATCTTCGGATATTTTGCTTGCGTATTTTCCGGTGTCCAGTGATCGTAAGCCACATCGGCAGGCAGGTTCAGCCCCATGCCCAAATCCAGGGTGGCGGCTTTATTGAGATTAAAAATATCGTTCCCCTGCGAGCCTTGTATAAACACAGACAGCTCAAAGCCTTTATAGCTGGTCACGGAATTCAGGCCGTAGGTGAAGTCAGGATTCGGATTACCAATGTAGGTTTTATCATCTGCACTGATTTTACCGTCTTTGTTGAGATCAGCATATTGCAGGTTTCCTTTGTCCGTATAACCGGTTTCCACATAGCCGTAGAAGATACCGAAAGGTTGTCCCTCCCGCAGCAGATTCACATAGTCATTCAGCGAACCGGTGTAAAAGGTGTTACCGAAAATATCCTGTCCGTCGTATAGTTTCACGATTTTGTTGCGGTTAAAGGAGATATTGGCGTTCACATTCCAGGTAACTGCTTTCTTCATCACTTCTACGTCCACCGCAAACTCCATCCCTTTATTTTCCATCTCTCCTACGTTCTGCAGAGTGGTGCGGTATCCCATGGAAGCAGGCAGCTGCACGGTATTCAGCAGGTTTTTGGTCCTTTTATGATAGAAGTCGGCCGTAAGGCGCACCTTATCCTGGAAGAACGCCACATCTGCGCCAAAGTCGGCCTGATAGGTGGTTTCCCACTTCAGATTGCCGGGCAGTACAATATCGGGAGCCATGGAGGTATACAACGCGTCACCGAAAATGGTGTTGCCGGGCTTCAGTTGATTCATGGTTTGATAGGGACTTACCGCAGCGCTGCCGGTAGCGCCATAGCTGGCTCTTACCTTCAGGTCGGATATAACGCGGGAACCTTTCAGGAAAGGTTCGTCGATGGCTCTCCAGGCGATGGCGGCGGAAGGAAAGGTACTCCATTTGTTGCCCGGAGAATAACGGGAAGAGCCATCCCGGCGTACGCTGACAGTAAATAAATACCTGTCCATCAAAGTATAGTTCACCCTTGCGAGATACGAAAGCAATACCCATTTTTGATAGCTGCTGGCCGGAACACCGGGCGTACCGGCGCTGCCAAGGGAACCGGTTTTCGTCACGTCGCTGAGGAAACCGATACCGGAGCCGTCCATGGAGGTCCGCACGTAATCCTGGTAGGTGAAACCGGCGGTGACGTTGATGCCATGCACGCCGATCTTTTTATTGTAGTACAGCACGTTCTCGTTGAGCAGGCTGGTGGACTGGACGGTTTTCACCGTTGCGGAACCTACCGAGTTGGTGGAAGGTTCGATGTTCGCGTAGTAGTCCGACCGGTCGTTCAGGTTGTCGATACCGCCGGAAATACGGATGGACAGGTCTTTCCACGGCTTGATGGTCAGTGCGGCGTTGGAAAATACCCGGTCTCCCTTGAGGCGGTCCGATATTTCATAAATGGGTATCATCGGGTTGATGATGGCGTTGGAGATAAAGGGATAGGCCGTGGTGAGGCGGCGGTAGCCGCCATTGGGCAGGTAGGGTGTCAGCGTGGGCGGCGCCATCAGCATGGCGGAGATGAGATCGCTGCCACGGTTACCGAGACTGGAATTCTGGCTGCGTGTATCCATGCGTGTTAAGGTGGCGTTATAAGACACGCTGAATATTTTACTGATATCATGCTCCACGCTGCCACGGATAGAGTAACGTTTGTAATTGCTGTTACGGACGATGCCGTCCTGCAGGAACATGCCACCGGAAAGGGAGAAGCGTGTTTTGTCGGTACCGCCGCTCACGGTGGCGCTGGTATTATAGATGGGGGCGTTATGCATGACGAGCGATTGCCAGTCTGTACCCGGATGCATACCGAACGAATCTATTTGTCCTTGCCTGAAGTACGGCGCCAGTCCGTCGTTGGCGGCTTGTTCGTTGTACAGGGTGGCGTACTGTTGAGCACTCATCAGCTTCATCTTTTTAGAGGCGGACTGAATGGTGTATCCGGCAGTGACTTCCACGTTGGTCGCTTCTTTTTTCCGGCCGCTTTTGGTGGTAATGATCACGATGCCGTTAGCCCCGCGGGAGCCGTAGATGGCCGTAGAAGATGCGTCTTTGAGGATTTCCATGGAGGCTATATCGGAAGGCTGCAAAAAGGTAGGGTTGCCGTTGTAAGGGAAGCCGTCGATCACATAGAGCGGTTCGTTGCCGCCCATGATGGAATTGATGCCGCGGATGCGCACGCTGATGGCGCCACCGGGAGCGCCGTTGTTCTGCATAACACGTACGCCCGGAGCGCGGCCGCTCAGGGCCTGCATGATGTTGGTATTGGGCTGTGCGGTGATATCGGCGGATTTGATTTGGGACACGGAGCCGGTGAGGTCACTTTTTTTAGCGGTGCCGTAGCCGATCACCACTACTTCGTTGGCTTTGTTTACGTCGGCTTCGAGGCGTACTTGCAGCGGTTGTTTACCCGCTGCAAGTACTTCCTGTGGTTTATAGCCGATATAGGAGATCACGAGAACGGCTGTACGGGGAGCCATCAGTTTGAAAGCGCCTCCGGCGTCTGTTTGGGTGCCGGTCTTACTGCCTTTGACCACCACTGTAGCGCCCGGCAGTGGCTCTCCCGTGGTGGCAGTCACGCGGCCGGTGACCGGCTGCTGGTCCTGCTGCGGGGCAGCCAGCGGGGCGTTCTTTTTATTATCGGCAGGTTCTATTACGATATTCTGACCAACGATACTCCAGGTGAGGGACTGCTGCCGGAGGCACAGTTCCAGCACTTTCTCCAGCGAGGCGGATTTCACTTCTACGGTTACACGCCGCGCGTTATCCAGCAGGCGATGATCGAAAAAGAAGACATATCCCGTTTGTTTTTCGATGGCACGGAAAACTTTTTCGAGCGGCGCATTTTTTTCGGACAGGGAAACGTTCTGGGCGTTGCCCCTTGCGCTGACCTGTAAACAAGCGAATAGTACGATAATGGCTGATAATTTCATGGCCAGTAGCATTTTGGCGATATACCGTGGTTGATAGGCCGGTCGCCTGCAAATAGAACTAAATTGCATACTTTTGAATTGTTTGGGTAATAAAAGCCCTGTCCCGGTATAAAAGCCGGAAGCGAGAGTCGTGGAACGATTTTCATGGGTTACCCAAACGACCGCCGGGAGTGCTGGAACACTTCCGGTTTCTTTTTGGGCCCCTGCCGTGTTAATTAATCATTTTTCATAACGGTTGTTTTCATGGTATGACGATGATCTTCTTTTTTTCTATTCTGAAATGGATCTTGCTTAGCTCGAGTATTTTCAGGACTTCTTCTATACTGCTGTTGCGGGAAATTTTCCCACCAAATTCCCGGTCGGGGATATTGCCTTCGTAGTCGATGTCAACATCGTACCAGCGGGCTATCTGCCGCATAACGCCGGGCAGTTTCTCGTGGTTGAACTGGAAGTAGCCGTTCTTCCATGCTACAATTTCATCCAGGTCTACGTTATCGGCTACCGATACCTGCCCGCCCCGGTCCATGCGGAATTGTTGCCCCGGGCGCAGGGCCGTGCCGCCGCCGGCGGTATGTATTTTCACAGCGCCTTCCAGCAAGGTGGTCCGCACCGCGGCCTCCTCCGTATAGGCCATCACGTTAAAATGTGTGCCCAGCACCTGTACGTCCGTATGAGCGGCTTTTACGTGGAAAGGTTTTCCCGGCATTTTTGCCACTTCGAAATAGGCCTCCCCGGTGAGCTCCACGGTCCTGTCGGCCCCGGAGAAAGTTGTTGGATAACGGAGCGTAGAGGCGGCGTTGATCCATACGTTGGTGCCGTCCGGCAGGGTTACGCGGAACTGGCCGCCGCGGGGGATGGCCAGCGTATTGTATTGCGCCGCTCCGTGGGCGGGGCTGCCGTCGGCTTTATAGACCAGCTGGCCACGGTTGACCTGCACCACCTGCACGTTGCCTTGTTGTGCCAGCGCGCCGTTGGCGGCGCTGTCGAGCGTGATGACGCTGCCATCTGCCAGCGTGAGCACCGCTTTATTGCCACCGGGTATCACCTGGTGCAGCGGGGTGGTTGTATGGTCTGCCAGCCGTGGCTGCGGACGGAAGCGCCAGAAAGCGGCCGTGGCGATGATCACTGCCAGCACTGCTGCGGCAGCGGCCGGGTACAGCCAGCGGCGCCGGCGGGCCATGGGCACCACTGGCGCGTCGGCAGGACGGATAGCAGCATAGATCTGTTCCATCTGTTCAGCGTTGGCCTGACCGTGCCTTTTTTTATCCTGCAGAAGGGCCAGCAGGGCTTCTTCCCATGCGTCCTGGCCGTGGCCTTGCCGCAGGGTTTCCCAGAGCTGTGCGGTTTCTTCTTCGCTCAGCTCTTCGTTGAGATATCGTGCTATCAGGGTTGATAAAGGTGTTGGTTCCATAGCCGGTATGCGACGTTGTAATGGTAAAGACGCATCAACGGAATGAAGGGAGGTGCTGCGGAAAAAATATTTTTTCAGGCATAGCGGGCGAGCGTGGCGATAGCCAGCAGGAGCATGCCGGGGTAGTGTTCCAGCATTTTCCGGAGCGTGGCCAGCGCCTGTACGATATAACTTTTGACGGTGATGCGGGACAGTCCCATGGCGTGGGCTATTTCTTCATGGCCCATGCCGTCGAAGCGGCTCATGCGGAAAGCTTTCTGCTGCTGGGGAGGCAGGCGGCGGATGGCAGCATGGATGGCGTTCTCCAGCTCCCTGAATTCCGCCCTGGCTTCGGTGCCGCTGTGGGTATGTTCGTGATGGTAGTCCTGCAGGTACTGCCGGTAGGCGTCCTGGGAGGCAAGTTTGCGCAGCCGGCTGTAGAGCAGGTTACGGGCCATGATAAAGAAGTAGGCGTCCAGCTTCTCTACCTGTGCCAGCTGCGCACGTTTTTCCCAGAGGGTCACAAACACCTCCTGGGCAATATCTTCTGCTATGTCCGGAGAGCGGGAGAGCAGCAGGGCGGAAGAATACACCGCATCCCAGTGACGCACGAACAGCTCGCGGTAAGCGGCCGCGTCGCCGCCGGCCAAACGCTTTAGTAGTTCTGTTTCACTATGTGGAATTGGATGCATCGTTGGCCAACCCGGTTGCCTCTTGTTCTGACCGGAGTTTTAAAAATAGTAAAACTTATTTATTGTCCAGCCATACTACCTTTTGTTCAGGGGTATGTTGCTGGCCAATCACATCGCGGTACAGGCCGGGGCGGCGGGCTTTGCGGTAGCGGTAACCACCGGCCTGCTGCAGCTTTTCAGGTGTCAGGGTGGCGATGGCGAAACCGTCGCCCAGCTGGCGGCATTCCGCGAGGATATCCCCGAATGGGTCGAGGATCATGGAGCAGCCGTTTTTGAGCTGGTCGTCGTCCATACCGATGGGGTTGGAGAACACCACGTATATGCCGTTGTCGTACGCGCGGGCGGGCAACCATTTCATGAGCCAGCCGCGGCCTTTGAGGCTGTCAAACTCCAGCCGCAGGGAGGTAGGATCCGCTTCACGGTTATGCCACAGGGCAGGGTCCACAAAGCCGGCGCCGGGGCGGGAAGAAGGCGTACACATGGTCACATGCGGCATAAAGATAATATCGGCGCCCAGTAAAGCGGTGGCCCTGACGTTTTCGATAACGTTATTATCGTAGCAGATGAGGATACCACATTTCCATCCCAGCAGGTCAAACACCACATATTCGTCACCAGGTGTCAGGTGCGGGTTAATAAACGGATGCAGCTTGCGGTATTTGGCTACCAGCCCGTTTTTATCCACGCAGACATAGGCTTTGTACAGTTTGTCGGCCGCATCTTTTTCAAAGAGGCCGGCCAGGATGGCAATATTGTGTTCGCGGGCGATGGCCGTCAGCCGCTGGATACTGGGCCCGTCCGGGATGAACTCTGCCAGTTCCAGCATCTGCTCTTTCGAAAGATGACGGGCAAAGGTGTACCCGGTAACGGAGCATTCGTGAAAAGCGATGGCCTGCGCGCCATCAGCGGCGGCCTTCGCCGCGAGGTCGTTTATCTGTTGGAGATTATACGCTTTATCTCCGCTGCTGTTCTCGAATTGTGCGGTGGCTACTTTTAATTTTTCCATGGTTTCGTATATTCTTAATAGTTATATCTTTTAATTTTTGTGCCTGCAGCGCTGTCCCGTATCAGCTCGGCCAGTCTCTTTTCGCGGGTGGCGGCTTGTTTGCCCGTCATTACCCAGTGGGCTGTCTGCTTACGGTAACCGGGCGCCATTTTCTGATAGAAGGCCCAGGCTTTTTCGTTGGCCCGGAACTGTTGTTCAAACTCCTCGGAGAGCTGCTCCGACGCTTTCAGTTCGTAGGTATAAATGGCAGAACGCTCCAGTTCACGCTTATTGAAAGCTGCGAGGCCCGCCGGCATCATCCGGCCTTCACGGGTAAGGTCTTCCACCTTTTTGATATTAATGGCGCTCCAGATGCTTTTGGGTTTGCGGGGCGTAAAGCGGATGGTGTAACTTGTTTCATCGATGGATTTACGGACCCCGTCTATCCAGCCGTAACAAATGGCCTCGTCTACCGACTCCGACCACGACATGCATTTTTTACCGGTACTGGTCTTGTAAAATCCAACCAGCAGTTCTGCTGCTTTATGATGATTTTTATCCAGCCACTGACGGAAGGCTGCTCCTGTCTCGAAAAATACAGGTCCATCGTTCGGGGATGTTGCCATGGGCTATTTGGTTATTTGTTTTGCCGATTATTTGCTGTACGAATTTCGGGGATTTGCTCACACCTTATCGTAAAACTTTTGTCGAAAATGTAGTCAATTTATCCCGCTTGAAACGCCGAAATCCGGCAAGCCTGGCAAATCGTTCGCCCAGTACACAAATAACCGGATAACAAAAGCTAAAAATGGGGTAGTTTTGGGCAAGCAGAAAACTGATATGAAAGATTTCAAGAAATATTTTAGCATTCCGGCGCCACCGGAAGAAGTATACGCGGCACTGACCAATCCGGCCACTATTCAGCTGTGGACGGGCGAAGTAGCAGAAATGTCTACCGAGCCGGGATCAGAGTTTGCCCTGTGGGAAGAAAGTATTGTGGGTAAGAACCTCGAGTTTGAGCCGGGAAGGAAGATTGTGCAGCAATGGTATTTCGGGGAAGATGAAGAAGCGCCTTCTATCGTGACCATCATCCTGCATCCCGGTAAAAAGGGAACCGACGTGGAACTGCGGCACACCAATATTCCGGACGAAGCTTTTGACGACATCACCACCGGCTGGCAGGAGGCCTACTTCGGCTCGCTGATAGATTTCTATAAAGAATAGCAATGATCAGCATTAAATTGTCGCCCAGGGCTCACGCCCTGGGAAACATTCAGTCATTTACCTGGTAAGGGAAGCTCCTGTCCAGCCAGTCAAAATTTATCTCTTCTTTCAGGATGTCCCGCAGCTCATTTTCGGTGATAACCCCTTTTTCATACACGCGGGCAACGATCTCCTGCTGACGGGTAGTAAGGTAGGGCGCATGTGTACGCAGGAAATTGGCGGTATTGGCTGCCTGATCGCCATTCGAGATGGGACCGGGATATTCAGGGTTTTGTTCTACCACTGCTTCCAGCATCCGCGCGAAAATAAAATCCTGCAGGTTTTTGGCCATGATCACGGCTTCATCGCAATCATGATACACCATTACGATCGGCACGTCGTCCCCGTCTTTCAGGTTAAAATAAAAAGCGTACCAGTCGCCCGCGCCGGTGTAGCCCAGCGGAACAAACCGGTGGCTCTTGTCGGCAAACAGCATCCCTTCCGCCACTTCTCCGGCAATCTCTTCCTGGTCAATGATTTCAAAATCGCAGGCAAACAGTAAAAAGGGTGGATTGTCCCTCCTACGCATAAACTCCTGGGAATACCATCCCGGTCCCAGTTTTCCCCAGGACAACATCCCGTCCCTGTCCAGTTGTTTATATAATGCAGGATATTCAAACTGATGCTCTTGCTCTATTTTCTCCAGTGTCGTCATCTTTCGCTATTGTTTTGGCAGGGCAAGGTACGGCTTATTTGCGCACGCCTGTACGTTTGAAAGTCTGCTCTCCCTGTTTCTGGTAAGGGTTCATCACAAATGACAGCAGGCTGCCATCCTGTTTGAGCTCCACCACGCGGAAGCCGTGGTATTCCACGCCCCAGCTGCCGCCTACGTGGCCATCCCAAAGGAAAGGTATCTTTTCGTCGAGCATTTTTACGCTGTCTTCCTGGTGGTCGTGCCCGTTAAACACGGCGCGGATATTAGGATATTGTTTGATGAGTGCCTGGAATTCCGGTGCGTCGATACCGTGTTTGGTCCACTTTACCGGGGTGATGTGAACGAAGATGAAGATGTTGGCCGCTTTTTTATGTTGCTCGAGTTTTTCGCGGAACCAGGCCACATCCGGACTGAGGTAGTTCCCTTTGATATCGGCGGTATCGCCCAGCAGGATCACGTTATCGCCGATCACCACATCGTGGTTGAGCGGAAAGCCCCATGCCTGTTGCCATGCTTCCGGCGTCACGTGATCGTGGTTGCCGCGGGTGGCGTATACCCTGGAGTGGATCTGTTTGAATAAGGTGGCGGCAGGCGTCATGAAAGACGGATCGTTGTGGACCACATCGCCGTTGAGTACGAAGAAAGCGCAGGGGTTGTCTTTTTCGTAGGTGCGGAAAGCTTTCTCCAGGTCGTGATAGTATTGCTCCCAGGCTGTTCCCGGTTCTCCATAGTGCCAATCGGACCCGATAGCGAAGCGGAATACGGTTTTATTCTTAAAGTCCTTACTGGTAGCGGCGGTGACGATCTTGCCACAAGCCTGGATAACGATGGCGGCAGATACGCCGCGGAAGAATTCGCGTCTGTTCATCATACATTAAAATTAGTCGTTCCCAAAAGGAATCGATGGCTATTCATTATATATTAACAGAAAGGTAAAAATTAATGACAGCTACCGGCCATCTCCGGGGATGTTTTCCTGCTAGATAACTATAAAAACTTCTGTGACAGGCCCTCACTTAATCCATGAAAAGTACAATGGCAAATGATATAGCCCTGCCCGTTAAAAAAATATCAGGCTCACACAAGATAATATCAATCTCCCGAAAGCCATAATCATATGTAAGAATTCACCATGCATTATCACTTAAATATTTGATTACCAATAAATTAAAGTGACATTACCTATCCATGGCAACTACTTATTTTTCCTGTCGTCCGTTCAACTTTCAATTTATTCAGAAAGAATTGTAATCAGATTGTTAATATTACCCCTAATCCTTCATTTTCTTACCCGCGCTAAATGATTTGATTGTAACTTTGCACCTCGAATAAAAATGGGGTTATGTTTAGAAGCAAGCGTACGTCTGAAACAGGTCCGGATGTGGTTTTAATCGGCGCAGGAATCATGAGCGCCACCCTGGGTACACTCCTGAAAGAGCTGCAGCCAGAATTGACCATCGAAATCTATGAGCGACTGGATATGGCAGCTGCAGAGAGTTCCGACGCGTGGAACAATGCAGGTACCGGTCACTCTGCTTTTTGTGAGCTGAACTACACGCCGCAGAAGCAGGATGGCTCTGTAGACATTAAAAAAGCCGTGAATATCGCCGAGCAGTTCGAAGTGTCCCGGCAGTTCTGGGCTTACCTGGTAGAAAACAACATTATTTCGAATCCACAAGCGTTTATCCAGAGTATCCCTCATATGAGTTTTGTTTGGGGAGAAGAGAACGTGGACTACCTGAAGAAGCGTTACAAAGCCTTGCAACAATGCCATCTGTTTAAAAAGATGGAGTACTCCGAAGATAAAGAACAGCTGAAAGCCTGGATGCCCCTGGTGATGGAAGGTCGCGACCCGAATCAGAAAGTGGCCGCCACGCACATGGAAATAGGCACCGACGTGAACTTCGGCGCCCTGAGCCGCGCACTGTTCAATCACCTCGAACAGCTGGATGGCGTCACTCTTCACTTTAATCACGATGTACGTGACCTGAAAAGAATGGAAGACGGCAGCTGGCAGATCAAGGTGAAAAACCGCGAGACCCGCGAAAAAAATGTCATTAAAACAGACTTCGTTTTCATCGGCGCCGGCGGCGGATCCCTGCCCCTGCTCGAAAAATCGGATATCCCTGAAGGCAAAGGCTTCGGCGGTTTCCCGGTAAGCGGCCAGTGGCTGCGTTGCACCAACCCCGACATCATTGCCCAACATCAGGCGAAAGTATATGGTAAAGCCTCTGTAGGCGCGCCTCCCATGTCAGTACCCCACCTCGACACCCGTATGATCGACGGTGAAAGAGCGCTGCTGTTTGGCCCTTACGCCGGCTTCTCCACCAAATTCCTGAAAAACGGTTCTTTCCTCGACCTGCCTAAATCCATCAGCCTGGACAACATCCATCCGATGGTGTCCGCCGGCCTCGATAATATTCCGCTGACAAAATACCTCATCGCGCAGGTACGTCAGAAGCCGGAAGACAGGCTGGACGCGCTTCGCGAATACTACCCCGAAGCACGCATGGAAGACTGGAAACTGGAAATTGCCGGTCAGCGTGTACAGGTGATCAAAAAAGATCCTGAACATGGCGGCATCCTCGAATTCGGTACCGAAGTTGTCAGCGCAGCCGATGGCTCCATCGCCGCCCTGCTCGGCGCTTCCCCTGGAGCCTCCACCGCAGTGTCTATCATGCTCAACCTGTTGAAACGTTGCTTTAAAGACTACGTGGAAACAGAAGCATGGCAGCTGAAACTGAAAAAGATGATCCCTTCTTACGGCCAGTCTCTGCTCAACAACCCGCAAATGTGTGAAGAGCTGCGCAGCTGGACCACCGAAGTGCTGGAACTGAAAGCCATGGAGACGGTAGACCAGGACTAACAAGCGATTAACCTGTATTATATAAGGAAGCCCCTGCGAAAACGCGGGGGCTTTTCTGTTAAGCGTTATGGATTTATCTGTTATCTGTCAGTACGCATACCATTGCTGCCCACAACTACCCGTTTCACCATCACTTTTCCATTGTGTACCAGCTTGAGGAAATACATCCCTGCCGGCAGTCCGGATACGGAAATGGTTTTCGTATGTGTGCCTTCGGGCAACTGGCCGTTCACCGGCAGCTGCACTAGTTTACCGCCCAGGTCATACACGCCCAGTGTGGTACGTCCGCCCGACGGCAGTTTGAAGGTCACTGTCACCACGGAGCTGGCCGGGTTGGGATAGGCGTTCATCACCGCCAGACCGGTTTCTTTGGCGGCGAGGGCTGTGCCGGTTTTAAATTTCACTTCAGAATAGCTGTTCCACGCATTGACGTTATTGCCATGTCCGAGAATTCGTACGTGCCTGGCCGTTACTGCCGGGAAGGTAAACGATTCGAAGCCTGTGGAGGTGCCACTGCTTTGCAGGCCTGTCGCCACGTTGGTCCAGGCGGTACCGTCGGTACTCACTTGTATATCGAACGAAGCGCGGCGGGTGTCTCCTTTATAGAAGGCGATGTCCACGCCATTTATCGTGGTGTTGCTGCTGCCGAGGCAGAACCAGATGGACTGTTCGCCGGACGCTGACCAGCGGGTGTTCAGGTCGTTGTCGATGGCGTTGGCGGCTACGTTACCATCGTCGGCGCTGGCCTGTGCGGGAACGCATACAGGGCCGGGGCCGCTGCTGTCGCCGATGACAGCCAGCTGCGGCGGATTGGCGGCAGCTTCTTTTGAATTGAGGAAGATACGCGGGTCATGTGCCTGCTGGCTTTTCATGACGAAGGCTATTTTCTTTCTGCCGGCGGCCAGTTCGCTCTGTACGTAGGTGGTCACATCCCAGGTGTAGTAACGTGCCGTATCGTTCGTGAGTACGGTAGACGCCAGTAAGGTGCTGCCGGATGCCGGTTTGTTGTTCCAGGTGATGGTCTTCTCTGTCCAGGTGGTATTGCTCAGGGGGTAAACGCCTACCGGTACGCTGGTAGCCACGGTGCCGTCTACACGTCCGTACAGTCGCAGCACCACCGAAGAAACGCTGCTGGCCGCATTGGTGAGGTCGAAGGTGAGGTAGGCCTCCCGTGCATTGTTGAGCTGCCCGGCCGGCGACACCTTTGTGATCAGGAAGGTAGAGTCGCTTACGCCCCAGGTGGTGCCGGCATTGGTACCATCGCGTACGTAGGCGTCCTGCGTGGGTTTCAGCAGCGTGGCAGCCGGGGCGGCTTTAAACACGGCCGTATAGGTGGTGTCGTTGTCGGTGATGGTAATGTTCTGTACCCGGTTGCCTCCGTGTGCCCAATGGTCAAAAATATAGGTGACACCATTGAGCACTTGTGGAGACGGGGCTTCCATAGGCCGCACCATGCCCGATAAAGCAGGGGTACTATACGGGGTGGTAAACGGAATGTCATTGAGCCTGATTTGCAGGCCTGCGGGCTGTGTCTGCAGGGAAAGGCCGGAAGTAACGGGGAACAGTTCCACGTAGGTGGTATCCAGTTCACCGCGGCTGTCTCTAACGGAAAGGTATATACGATACCAGATATCTGTTTCCGTATGTCCTTCGGCAGAGATGACGAATTTGCCGTTTTTCACGCTGTCCGGTGTTTGTGGTCCCGGATGCACATGGTTGGCATGATGGAAGTCCACCCACCAGTGGAAAGCGCTGGCCGGCAGGGTGCCGTCTTCCGCATCGGTACCGGTGCCGGCGAAGCTAACGGTGTCGCCTGCACGGAATTTTGCATTATTCAGCGGCGCGGTGATAGTCGCTACAGGGAGGGTGTTCGGTGCGGAGACCGTCAGCCGGGCGTTGTTGCTGGTAACGCTGCCGGCGCTGTTGGAGATCACCACGCTGTAGAGGCCTGTATCTGCTGGCTGGGCGTTCGCGATGGCATAGGAAGCGGCCGTAGCGCCGCTGATGTTAGCGCCGTTTTTACGCCACTGGTAAGCAGGCGCGGGGTTAGCGACGGCGGTCACGCTGAAGACGGCTGTCTGTCCCTGTGGTACGGTGACCGGCTGCGGTTGTGTAGTGATCACCGGCGCCTGTGTGCCGGTGTATACGATTTTATACAGTGCGTTGTTATCGCGGCTCAGGTAATACAGGTTACCGTCGGGGCCTTGTTTGAGGTAGGTCATACCGCCGCCCAGGCCGGTAGCGAAAGCGGTACGGGTGGGGGAAGCGGGGTTGATATAGTTGATCCAGCCACCGCAGTAGTCGAGGAAAAAGTATTTTCCGTTGTAGGTAGCCGGATAGTTACTGATAGCGCCGTTGAAGAAAGTACCGCCGTTGATGGCGCAGCCCTGGCCGTCCGGCGGGGAGCCGTCGCGGTTGGTGCTGTAGCGGTACAGCGGATTGGTGAATCCCGAGCAGCCGCTGGTGCAGTTACCTTCCTGGGTGGGCCATCCGAAATTACGGCCGCCGGTGGTGCCGTCGTTGATTTCTTCCCAGGTAGATTCTCCTACATCGTTGATGAAGATCTTGCCGGTCACGGGGTCTATGGAGTTGGTGAAGGGGTTGCGTAACCCGTACGCCCATACGCGGCTGCGTTGCGCGCCACCGCTGAAGGGGTTGCCCGACGGCACAGAACCGTCGGTGTTGATGCGCAGCACCTTGCCCATGTAGCTGTCGAGGTTGCTGGCGTTGTTGCCCACTTTGTTATCTCCTACGGAGACGTACAGTTTATTATCGTTGCCGAAAGAGAGGCCGCCGCCGTTGTGATAGATGGCGCTGAGGGTGGGGAGGTCCAGGATCGCTGTTTCCGATCCGGCGATGTCACCGTTCATGGTAAAGCGGCTGACGCGGTTATGCGGGCCGGAGGTATGTGTGTAATACAGGTAGATGTAGTGGTTGGTGGCAAAGGCCGGGTCTACCGCGATGCCGATAAGACCGCGTTCCCCGCTGCTGTTGACCGACAGGGAGACCGCCGGTGTTGACAGCAGGGCGCCGTTTTTTATCACCCGCAGTTGTCCTGTTTCCTGGCAGACCAGTATGCGGCCGTCAGGCAGGAAAGCCAGGGAGGTGGGGCTGCTGATGCCGTTCACCACCTGCACCCGCTGGAAATTGGCCGGCAGGGATTGCGACAGGACAGTCGTCACGGATAACAGCAATAACAAAAGTATCGCGTATCTTTTTTTCATCATCAAAAACTTTAAAGGTGGATAATGAGGGTTTGAGAAAACATAGGTCGCCCGATAGCGTATATCCGTTGAAGTTATACGCTGTAAAAAATGATTTCCGGGAACAGGCGGGCGCCGTCCTGTTCATGACGTCGATGGCATTAAGAGGATGTCATAAGGCGTTAAGTTTTTTTACGATCAATAAAAGGGTACGGTGGAAACGGGTTTTCAACAACACTTGGCTACAGGGTAGTTTCCGGGATTTTCTCAGGTACGAGGCTGCAAATGGTCTATGGTTTCCAAAGTGATTTTGGCGTTTCAGATCCTGGCTGTAGTCCTAAATTATGCAAACGATTGCAGATTTCAAAATACTTTTTGTGGTTCGTGGGTAAAAAGAAAGTATCCGGAAGGGCTTCGAGGAGGTTCGTCTTTCACTGGTTAGCATCTAAAAATCTGGGTAACAATACATAATATTGATTATTATTAACATTTATTATATCAATTTGATAATCAAATTATTAAATTGATAAAATGTAACCTTTTTTCAAATTTTAGTTAAATTTTCTTTTGTTGAATTGTCAGTTTTAAAGTATTTTCGTTGCAATGAAAAAAGTCCATACACAAATCGCTGATCAGATAGCCAGAAAAAAACCGGGGGCGCTTATTTTCCCTACGGACTTTCGGGGTATTGGCACCGGGGCAGCCATAAAGCAAGCGTTGTTCCGGATGGCACGTAGTGGTACTATCAAGCGCTTGGCACATGGCATTTATTACACACCGAAAATCGACAGCATACTGGGAGAAATAACCCCTGGCGCTGAGGATGTGATCAGGATGATCGCCAAAAAGGAAAAAATACGCATCGTCCCCTCCGGTGCCAATGCTCTGAATCTGCTTGGCCTAAGCACACAGGTGCCCACCAAACTGGTATATCTGACGGACGGTCCTCCCAGAAAATTAAAGATTAGAAAACTGGAAGTCAGGCTTAAAGCTACCTCCCGGAAAAGAGTGTCCAGAACTGGAAAGATTAGCTCGCTGGTAATACTCGCACTGGAAGATACAGCACTGCACCAGGTGGATGATGCCACTAAAAATAAAATCAAAAAACTGCTGGAGCAGGAAGATCCCAAAAAACTAAAACACGACCTGTCGTTGGCCCCGGCTAAAGTCAATGACTTCATTGTTAACTTATTCAAGCCTTTTACTATTATGAAAAAATGACCGGATGCTTTCTCTGACCAGAGAACAACAAAAAACGGCATTAGAGGAAGTATCTCTATTGAGCGGAATATCGGCTAATGCTATCGAAAAAGACTGGTGGGTAACCCTGACACTAAAGGCAATCTTTCAATCGCCCTACGCTAACTGTTTCATATTTAAAGGAGGCACCTCTCTTAGTAAAGGATGGAGGTTGATAGAACGTTTTTCCGAAGACATAGATCTTGCTTTAGATCCGAGAGCCTTTGGTATGGAATATAAAGAAGAACCTACCAAGGGAGAAGTGGAAAGATTAAGGCGAAGAGGATGTGAATTTACAAGTACGATACTAAAACAGACGCTGAAAGAACAGTTCTCTAAACTCGGAGTATCATCTACTTTGTATACTATTACTGCTGAAGCTATTGCTCCGCAACGCCCTGATAAAGACCCTCAACGGATATTTATAACCTTTGATTCTGTATTATCCCCCGTAGCGTATCTGAGGTCCATAGTCCAGATAGAGGTTAGCGCCCGCTCTTTGCTGGAACCATTTACAGAGAAACCTGTCATGTCCCTGATACATGAATATTTTCCAAATTCTCTTTACTATCCTGAGATTCCGTTTTATGTACCCGTAGTTGTTCCCAGAAAGACATTACTCGAAAAGGCATTTTTGCTAAATGAAGAATTTATCAAACCCGATAGCAGGAAAATCAGGGTAGAGCGGATGTCCAGGCATTTTTACGACATGCTAAAAATGGACCATGCAGGAGTCGTCGATGAAGCGCTCGCTGACAACGTTCTATATACAACCATTCAAAAACATCGTAAGCATTACAGTCGATTGAAATACATGGGCACCTATACTTCTCTTGATAGAAAAGAGATTTCTTTCATCCCTCCGGCACACATGCTGGATACGTACCAGAATGATTATCAATATATGACAACACACATGCTTCATGGAGAAATACCTGATTTTGCGGTAGTACTTGATGGGCTCGCAACAATATTGGAAAAGTTTAGAAATACAACCTAGTTCTATTCTTTTCCAGCCCACCAACATTGTGAAAAAACCATAACAAAAAGTGAAAATCAGCTTACTCACCGGGTGATTTATTTCCGACCTTTATAAAGCGTAAAACACACACCATAAACAACCAGGCGCTCTGCGCTTATTTTTTGCGGTAAAAATGCAAACGATTGCAATAAAACAGAGAGGAAAAGATACATTGTCAGTAGTTGTGATCCGATAAGCAAAACATTTATATATCAACCATCATTCATCCGGCGCCAGATGCCCGGCCATTTATCAAATCGCTCATTTTCATCACCTATAACAACTAACATCACGTAATGAAAAAACTATTCCTCTCTCTGTTAGCGATCTGCTGCGCTGCACAATCGATCTTCGCACAAACAGCGCACGATGAACATATGAAATGGTGGCGGGAAGCCCGTTTCGGTATGTTTATCCACTGGGGCGTATATGCGCAGCTGGCAGGCAACTGGCAGGGGCATCAGATAGGCCGCGGCGGTGAATGGATCATGAACCGCGGTAAAATATCAGTGGCGGACTATCAGCAGGTAGCCAAATCCTTCAACCCGGTAAAATATGATGCAGACGCATGGGTAAAAGCAGCGAAAGACGCCGGTATGAAATATATCGTCATCACCGCCAAACATCACGATGGCTTTGCCATGTTTAAATCCGCCGCCAGCAAATGGAACATTGCTGACGCTACGCCTTATGGCAAAGACGTACTCCGCCCACTGGCCGACGCCTGTAAAAAATACGGCCTTAAACTGGGCTTCTATTACTCACAGGCGCAGGACTGGAACAACCCCGGCGGCGCTGCTGCCCGCAAAGCTACCTCCGAAGGATGGGCCAATCCCGACTCCGCTAAAATAGATGCTTATACAAAAGAAAACACCGGCCACTGGGACCCGGCGCAAACCAGCGCCACCATGGGCGAATACATCGATAAAGTAGCAGTACCGCAGGTAAAAGAACTGCTCACCAATTACGGCGACGTAGCAGTATTATGGTGGGACACACCCACCAACATGACCGACGAGTATGCGAAGAAACTGCAGGCGGTACTGGCACTCCAACCCAATATCATCACCAACGACAGGCTTAAAAGACCTAACTTTCCGGGCGACTATAAAACACCGGAACAGAAAATTCCGACACAGGCTGAACTGGATGGCCGCGACTGGGAGACCTGCATGACGATGAACGGCACCTGGGGCTATAAAAGCTATGACCAAAAATGGAAAAGCACGGAAACACTGATCAGGAACCTGGTAGATATCGCCTCCAAAAACGGTAACTACCTCCTGAACGTAGGACCGGACGCATTGGGACAGTTTCCGCAGCCCAGCATCGACGGACTGAAAGGCATCGGCCAATGGATGAAAGTCAACGGGGAAGCTATCTACGCCACCAACGGCAGCCCCTTCGGCGCCTTCCCCTGGGGACGCTGCACCAAAAAAATGAATGGCGGCAACACCACCCTCTATTTCCATGTATTCAACTGGCCCGCTGATGGCAAACTGGTCATCCCGGGACTGAAAAATAAGATCAACAGCGCACGGCTGCTCACCGGCGGCAAAAAACTCACTACCACCACCACGGAGGAAGGACTCGTCATTAACGTACCCGCCCAGGCTCCCGACACCATCGCCACCGTCATCAAAGTAGAAACAACCGGAACTTTATAAAAAAACAGGCGGCGACCGATGAGAACCGTATGCCGCCTGTCTCTCTATTTCCACAGCGTTATGAAAAACTTCCTGTTACTTCAGCTTTTCAGTTGGCTGTTGATAGCCTCCATGGGAAATGCCATGGATAAAAAAACCGTTGTTGATATCACCCGCTTCGGCGCGGTAGGCGACGGCAAAACATTGAATACAGCCGCTATTCAGCAGGCCATTGACGCCTGCTCCGCCAACGGTGGCGGGAAGGTGCGCGTTCCCGCAGGAACCTGGCTTACCGGTACCCTGCTATTAAAAAACAACGTACTGCTGCTGGTGGAAGAAAACGCCACCCTGCTCGGCAGCCCGGATATCAAAGATTACCAGATCGTAGATGGCTTTAAAGACGGCCTCGGTCAACAAATGGGCTATGCCCTCATTGGCGCCGTAGACGTGAGCAATACCGGCATCATTGGCAAAGGCGTCATCGACGGTCAGGGTAAACTGGTAAGGGCCTCCGGCGGCCACGAAAGACGCCCCTTCCTCGTCCGCTTTGTCCGTTGCCGGCAGGTACGCGTATCAGACATACATCTTCAGGGCCCTACCGCCTGGACCATGCACTTCTTCCATTGTACCAATATATTGACAGAAAAAGTCACCATCAGAAGCCGCGGACTGGGCAACAACGATGGCATCGATATAGACTGCTGCGAAAAAGTGGTGATCCGCGACTGTGATATCGACAGCGGCGACGACGCCATCTGCTTTAAAACCACCAGCCCCTATCCCTGCCGCGATGTGACCGTCAGCAATATTAAAATCAACACCGGCGAAGGCGCTATTAAATTCGGGACAGAATCGGCAGGCAACTTTGAAAATATAAAGGTCAGCCATATTGATGTGGCTTTCGCCCGCGAAGGCGGCATCAAACTCTTTTCCGTGGATGGTGCACACCTTCGTAACATCAGCATCAGCGATGTAAAAATGGACAAGGTGAACATGCCCATCATCATCCGCCTCGGCTCCCGGCTGAAGACTTTCCGCGAAGGCGACGTCCGGCAGGAAGTCGGCAGCATCAGCAATATCAGCATCAAAGACGTGACGGTTGCTCATGGGACCTGGACCGGTATGCTCATCAGCGGTATCCCCGGCCACTACATCGACGGCATCACGCTCGATAATATTCACATCAATATTCCCGGTGAAGGGACCGCAGCAGATGCCCAGGTAAACCTCGAAGAGCGGGAGCGCGATTACCCCGAAATAAAAATGTTCGGTAAACAGATTCCCGCCTATGCATTGTATATCCGTCACGCTAAAAATATTCGATTCCATCGTATCACCTATACCAGCGATCAGCCCGATGTGCGGCCAGCGGTAATTGCCAGTGATATTGACCAGGTACAGCTCCTCCACTGGACCTTGCCCGGCAACACCGGTAAAGAACCGCTGGTACGCATCGCGGACTCCAAAACTGTGGAACTGAAAGCTGTTAAACATCCCGCACCCGGCCCGTTTCTGCAACTGGAAGGCGTGGCCCGTGATATAACAGTGGATGGCGCCGTAGTGGCTGCACCGCCCATAGCCCCCCTTTGGAAAGCGTTTGTGGCCGCACGGAAAAACAATACCATTCCGACGTTACCCGATTTCTCCTATGCCGGCTACCATTTCTCAGAGAAACCGCTGCCCGAACTGACCGGTAAGAAAAAATTTGACGTAACACAATTCGGCGCCGTCCCTAATGACGAACTGTATGACGATGAAGCCATACAACGCGCAGTGGATGCAGCAACAGCCAATCCCGGGGGAGGTATCGTCTTTTTTCCGAAAGGAAAATACCTGCTTGCGTCTGATGAAGACAACAAAAAACAAATCCTCATCACCGGCAACAATATTATCCTGCAGGGAAGCGGCAGCCAGGAAGGCGGCACCGAAATCTACCAGGATAAAAAAAGGATCAACAGCCGGCAGTTCCTTTTCCGCCCGGTGCAAAACCAACAACAACACCTCACAACTATCACCGCCAACGCCTCCCGCGAAACTTTTTCAGTGGAAGTAGCCGACGTATCGAAACTCCGGCCCGGACAGGACGTTATCATCAGGCATCGCAGTGAGGCCTATACGAAATGGTACTTCGGACCACTTCCCCTGAAACCCTCGTGGACACGCCTGCTCGGCGATAACGGCGGAATGCAGGTACAGGAAATACATACCATAGCAAACATCGACGGGCACACCGTCACCTTTAAAAATCCGCTACACCTCGATATCCATCTCGTAGAGGGCAAACCGTTCGAACTCGTGTCCCGTACCAGCCTCGAAGAATGTGGTATCACCGGTATCCGCTTCTCCAGCAACTGGAAAAGTTATCCGGAAGACTTTGTCCACCATAAAAATGAGATCCACGACTACGCCTGGGAAGCCGTCGGTATGGAATATGTAAAAAACAGCTGGGTCCGCGACTGTGTATTTTCAGACTGGAATGAAGGCATTAACATCCGCGCCGGCTACCAGGTCACCATTCAGAATGTAACGTTCCTCGGGAAAAAAGGCCATGCTTCCGTACATGCACGCACCGGATACGGCGTATTGATCAAACAATGTTATTTCAACAACGCACAACATCACGGCCCCGGCACCGGCTACAGCGCCGCAGGTACCGTGATCACACAGTGCGCATTGGGCACCGATCAAAATTTCGACAGCCACTCCGGACAACCCTACGCCACGCTGTTTGACGATATCCGGGGCGGTGTCTTCTATAATCTCGGCGGACCGGAACCGGGTCACCCGCACCATGGCAAACAACTGGTGCTGTGGAATTTCCGCCATAGCTCCGCCAAAGACCAACACTACGATTTCTGGGACATGGAACGCCGCCGGAACTATACCATCGCCGCCCCTATACTGGAAGGTTTTCAGGCCGACTCCAAAGTGACCGTAGATCATGCAGGCATCAACGAGCTGCCCGGACAGTACGTAGCGCCTGCCTCCCTTTTTGAAGCGCAACTGGCATTAAGACTTTATGGCAAGGATATTACCAACTAACCTATAATCCATTTTATCAACAAAAACTAAGCGTTATGAAATTCCCGATCCCAGGATGGCAGGGCTACCCCCTCCGCCTGTTTTCTCTCATGATGTGCTGGTTATTGTCTGTATGCGTATATACCTCACCGTTATACGCGCAGAACAAAACCGTCACCATCAAAGGCCGTGTGACCTCCCAAACCGGAGAGCCGTTGCCCGGCGCAAACATCGTGGTAAAAGGCACCAGCCGCGGTATTACCACCAACGTTGACGGTACTTTTAAATTAGAGGTGCCTGCAAACGTTTCCATAAAAATTACCTACACCGGCTTCATCTCCCGGGAACTGAAAGTGGAAAATGCAGACATGAATAACGTCAGCATCTCCCTGGCAACGGATAAAGGAGAACTGAATGAAGTAGTGGTGGTTGGCTATGGTACACAGAAACGCTCCGACGTTACCGGCTCTATCACCTCCATCAACGCACAGGCACTCCGTGACATTCCCGCCGCCAACCTCACCTCCATCCTCAAAGGACAAGGCGCCGGCATCGATATCCAGAAAAACGGCGGCAACAGCAAACCCGGCGCAAAGCCCACCATCCTTATCCGCGGCACCCGCTCGCTCAAAGCCGGCAACTCACCGCTGTTCGTGGTAGACGGTATCCCGTTCAACGGTGATATCAATGACCTGAACCCGGATGACATCACCTCTGTAGATGTGCTGAAAGACGCCTCCTCCACCGCTATCTACGGCTCCCGTGGCGCCAATGGCGTTATCCTTGTGACTACCAAACGCGGTAAAAGCGGTAAAGCCGTAGTCACCTACAGCGGCTACGCAGGCTTCGTAAAGCCACTGGGCGAATATGACCTCATGAACACCCAGCAATATGCCGACCTGAAAAAATGGGCCTACTGGAACGGCACACAGGACCCGCCGCTGAAATACAGCGGCCCCGATGACCCGCAGATCCTCATCGACGGCTTCGACGCTGAAGAAAGAAGGCAACTGGCCAAAGGCAACAGCACCGACTGGCAGGACCTCGTCTATAAAACCGGTATCATGACCAACCACCAGGTGGGTATCTCCGGCGGCAACGAAAAAACACAGTTCGCCGCTTCCGCAGGTTACTACAAGGAAACAGGCATCTATCCCGGTCAGGCCTTCGAACGCTTCACCGTGAAAGTAAGCGTAGACCATCAGATCAATAACATCTTCAAAATAGGCGTTAGCTCGCTCAACAATTTCTCCACCACCACCGGCGAAGGCGTAAACCCCATGGGACAAGCCTTGAGAGCCAGCCCCATGGCGCCTGCATACGACAGCAACGGCGTCCTGATCAACGACTTCCTCGCTGGCAGCCAGAAACAGATCTGGAACCCACTGGCCGATTTCCTGCCCGGCGCCACTGTAGAGAAAAGAAAACGGAACGGGACCTTCACCACCGCCTACCTGGACGTAAACATCCTGCCTGGCCTGAAATACCGCTTCAACGGCGGCGCAGAGATCAAAAGTGACAACTATGGCAATTTCTACGGCAGCAAGACAACTTACAACACCGGCAGTCTTAATACCAGTGAAAACAAATATGGCTCCGATGTGAACTACACACTGGAAAACCTGCTGACCTACGATAAACGTTTCGGCAAACATCACCTCAATTTCACCGGACTGTATAGTTTGCAGGAATCCCGCAGTCAGTCCAACAACTACAACAACAACACCCTGCTGTCCGACGAACTGCAATACTTCAACGCCACCTACGGCCTTAACCTCGCCGGCAGCGGCTCCGAAAGCAAGTGGGACATCGTTTCCTACATGGGACGCCTCAACTACAGCTTTAAAGACCGCTACCTGCTCACCCTCACCGCCCGTAGCGACGGCAGCTCCCGCCTCGCACCCGGCAACAAGTTCCAGGGATTTCCTTCTGCCGCAGCAGGCTGGATCGTGAGCAATGAGGATTTCATGCGGGAGTCCCGGGTGTTCTCCAACCTGAAGCTCCGTGCCAGCTACGGCCGTACCGGTAACACCGCCATCAACCCCTATCAGACGCTCGGCGCACTGAAAGGCATCAACTACAACTACGGCTCTACCAACGTTACCGGCGTGTTTATCAACACAGCGCCCAATGCGGCGTTACAGTGGGAATACACTACCACGGCCAACTTCGCGGTAGATTTCGGATTGTTCAACAACCGTATCACCGGTAGCGCGGAAGTGTATTCCGCCCAAACCAGCAACCTGCTGCTCCCGCTCCACCTGCCCGGCACCTCCGGCATCCCGGGCGACGTGCTGGTCAACGTTGGCAAAACACAAAACAAAGGGATCGACATACATCTCTCTACCGTTAACATACAAGGTAAAGGCAACGGTGACTTTACCTGGACGTCTGACCTCAATTTCTTCATCAACAGGGGCAAGATCACAGAACTGTACAACGGCATCCAGCAGGACATCTCCAATGGCTGGTTCGTTGGTCAGCCCATAGGCGCCATCTACGATTATCAGCGCATCGGCATCTGGCAGAACAATAAATCCGATTCACTCCTGGCACAGCGCTACGGACAGAAAGTAACCGGCAACTCCTCCGTGATCGGCACCATCCGCGTGAAAGATGTCAACAACGACAGCACTTTCAGCGATGCCGACAAAACCATCGTTGGCTCACCGCAGGCCAAATGGGAAGGAGGCATGACCAACCGCTTCAGCTACAAAGGCTTCGACCTCACCGTGGTGATGTACGCCCGCATCGGCAGCACGCTCAACAGCAAACTGTATGGCGGCGGCTTTGCCAACACTTTCCAGGGTAACTACAACAACCTGAACGTGCCCTACTGGACGCCTTACAACGGAGAAAACCATTTCCCCAAACCCAACCAGTCCAGAACACAAACGCAATACAATTCCACACTGGGTTACTTCGACGGCAGCTATCTGAAGATCAGGACGCTGAGCCTGGGCTACAATGTTCCCGGTTCTTTTGTGCAAAAGCTGAAAGCCCGGTCCCTGCGCGTGTACGTAACCGCACAGGACCCGTTCATTTTCTTCTCCGATTACCGCAACAAGTACCACGGCGTAGATCCGGAATCTGCCGGCAATATCAACGCAGACACCCCTGCCACATGGTCCATGCTCTTCGGTGTAAACCTTACTTTATAAACCTTCAAAATTGTGTGTGATGAAAAAGATATGGTTCGCTGCCGGCATACTCACCGCCGCTTCTCTGTTAGGAGGTTGCAGCAAAATGTTGAACGAAACACCCCGGGCCGTGCTGGTACCGGATTTCTATAAAACGTCACAGGGCGTAAATGCCGCGCTGGACGCCTCTTACGCAGGTACCCGCACCATCTGGGGCTGCGAGGATTATTTCTCCATGACCACGCCCGGTACAGACGAATTCAAAAGGGGCAATGACGGTAACCAGAACTTCATGACCTACGATCCCGGCCTCCTGCCCAGCGATGGCAAGTTCAAGTCGCAATGGAACAACATCTACACGTATATCAATACCTGCAATGCGGTGATCCAGTTTGCACCCGAGGCCACCGGCATTTCAGAAGATATCCGTAAGAAAGCCATCGCAGAAGCGAAGTTCCTGCGGGCTAACTATTACTTTGTACTGGTACAGCTTTGGGGAGATGTGACCCTCACCACTTCCTTCATCTCCGGGCCCGTTACCTCGGCCGACCGTCACCCGCTCGCCAAAGTATACGATGCCATCATCACTGACCTGAAAGAAGCCATCCCCAACCTGGCGCCCGGCCCTAAAGGCATAGACCCCGGCCGCGCCAACGCCGCCGCCGCCAAACACGTGCTGGCCAAAGTGTACCTGACCCGCGCCGGCAGCAAAGCAGCCAAACCCACCGACTACCAGGATGCTGCGGCTACAGCAGTAGACCTGCTCACCAACGCACCGTCGCTCGGACTAAACCTGCTGCCCGATTTCGGCAACGTATTCTCCGAAGGCAACGAAAACAACGCGGAAGTGCTGTGGACCGTACAACATACCGCCAGCCTGGCCTACAACGGCTCGCCCAACCAGGACAACCGCACGCCGGACAACATGCTGGTACATCTTTTTGTACCACAGTACGAAAAAATCGACGGTATGGGCCGTAACATCAAAGACGGCCGCCCCTACATCCGTACAGTGCCTACCAAATGGCTGACAGACACCGTTTTCGCAGAACGGAAAAACGACACCCGCTTTAACAAAAGCTTCCAGACAGTATGGTTCTGCAACAACGCCAGCAGCATCCCCGTATGGCCTAACCCGCTGCCACCGGGCGCCCCGGCCGGCGCCGCTCCGGGTAAGCCTAAAATGAAGCTGGGCGATACCTGCATCTATATGCCACAAGGTACCTTCACCAATGCACAGATAGCAGCGGCGCCCTACACGCTGATACCGTCCAGCAAATACTCTATCAAGATGTCTCCGGCCTTATCCAAATATGTTGACACCAAACGTTCCGATATGAACGCGCCTTCCATCCGCCCCCTGATTGCCTACCGCCTTGCGGAAACATACCTGGTGGCGGCTGAAGCACTTATGCAGAGTGGACGTGCCGCCGAAGCAGTACCGTATGTGAACGCTGTCAGGGAAAGAGCCGCTTACCCTACCGGCGATAAAACCAAAATGAGCATCACCGCAGCCGACCTCAACATCGATTTTATCCTCGATGAACGCTCCCGCGAACTGGCCGGCGAAAACGTACGCTGGCTGGACCTCGTAAGGACCGGTACCCTGCTCACCCGGTTGCAGAAACATTGCGACGACAACGCCAGGGTCAACTTCAAATCGCCGAAACACTGGCTGCGCCCCATCCCGCAGGACCAGATAGACGCCACCACCACCGGCACGCCTTATCCACAGAATCCCGGCTGGTAAATAATAACGATATCAAATAAAAGAGGCTGATCGGTTTATCCTGGTCAGCCTCTTTACGTATAGGCTTTGGGGTTAAATAATATCTACCAGTTAGGATTCTGCTCCAGCACACTGTTCGGCACCTGCAATTCAGACAGCGGAAGCGGCGAAAGATAATCCCTGTTCACATTGAACTTATAACCGGAAGCCATTGCCGGAGAGTTTTTGTATAACTGGATATATCCTGCTGCATTCGTTGGGTAGGTAGCCAGCTGGGAGGCAGGAACTACAGTGCTCCACTGAGACAGTTTAGCTCCCAACGGTTGCCAGCCCGCGAATAACCTGCCTGCAGCGCCCCACCGCAGCACATCATCACGCCGGAAACCCTCACAAGCCAGCTCTATGCGTCTTTCGCGGCGTACTTCATTAATGACTGGGCTCAGATGAGGGAATATCCAGTTGGGATCTGCCGACAATGCGCCAATGTTCATCCTTGTCATGCCCACCCTGTCTCTGAGCAAATTAATAGTGATGTCTACATCAGCTTGCGTCAGTATTCCCAGCTCCGCTTTTGCCTCTGCGTAGTTCAACAACACCTCTGCATAACGAAACAGGATCAGGCCGGTGGTGCCCACATCACCCGCCCACTGCTGATAGTAGTCAGGATTATTTCCTTTATACACCTGATAACCGGTGGCTGGCTTGCCCTCATTGGCTTCACCAAAGGTAGGTACCGCAAAGATGCGATTAGGCACGCCTCCCGGCTGATTGTTGGTGATAATATGCTTACCGTCGTTCACATACATGGTTTGTGCAAGACGGGGATCTCTTCCCTGCACGACCGTCGTCAAAGAGTCGTCGCCCTTGTACAGCGGGCTCAGGGCAATAGGCTTGCCATCCAGGCATAAGTAATCGTCTACCAGGTTTTTAGTCAGCCCACGGCCCGCACCGGAATTCGTATAGCGATGCCAGTTATGCGTAGGTCCGGTAGTCAGGTTAAATTGCCGCCAGAACATAACTTCCTTGCTGCCAGAGTAATCCGTCTGGTTAAACAACAACCAGTAACCATCGTTCTTATCCACATTGTCCAGCGAAAAAATGCCGGCACTCATTACTTTCCCCGCTGCATCTGCCGCCTTCTGCAGGTATTTGGACCCGTCAGAACCCGCCACGCCAAAAGGAGTGCCGGCGAGATACTTTTCCCAGGTTCCTTCAAACAAGGCTACGCGCGACTGAAGCGCCATGGCATACTCTTTATATACCCGGCCGGCCTGCGCCGATGTCTTTGAAGGCAGATAACTGATAGCCAGGTCCAGGTCGGCTATAATAGAATCAGCAATCACATTACGGGGCTGCCGTTTGCTGTATAGCTCCGGCGACGTGGGGACTAATGGTTTGTTGAGCCATGGCAGCGCACCAAACCGCTTCATTAAACCAAAATAAATGTAGGCCCTGAAAAACAAAGCTTCACCTACATATGGCTTCACATCGGTCCATGCGCTTTTCACCTGTCCGTAATTGGCAAGCAGGTAATTCACATTACGAATGGAAGTCCAGCTCCAGCCGCCACCGGTAGACGGTACGATGGTTTCACCATTCAGCCAGTTATTATAGCTGATGGAAATCATATTATCACTTCCCTGGTCGGCATCATCGCCATATATGCCGATGGTACCGAAGCCCGTATAGGACGGGAAATTGTTATAGAAACTATTGGCGTATAACTTCAGGTCATTGGCACTTTGCCAGTATTGTCCGTCGCTGATCACGCTTTCCGGCGTTCTGTCCAGGAAATCTTTCTTACAGGAAAACATAGTGATAACCGCGAGCACACCAGCCAGTAATATTTTAAACGAGCGCATATCTCTCATATTAATTGAATTAAAGAATAACATTGATGCCACAGGAGAAAGTCCTTTGTAAAGGATATATTTTAGCATCGTCAATAGATAGTTCAGGATCGATCGTCTTTATCAGTTTGGTGAAAGTGGCCAGGTTCTCCACATCAAAGTACACCCGTACTTTTTGGGTACGCAGGCGGGATAAAATACCGGTGGGTAACGTATACCCTAACTGCACGCTCTTAACACGCAGATAAGCCGCATTTTGCAGATACCTGGTCTGTACCTGTGTATTCTTTCCATTCTCATTATTCATATAGTATTTGGGAAAATAACCATTGGGAGTGGCCGCTGTATAGCGGTTATTCGCCTGTACGGTAAAAGGGGAGCTTTGCCATTCATCGCCTGTAATACCCCAGAAGTAGTTAGACCCGATCCAGGCATCCCTTTTGGCAATACCTTGCAGGAAAATACCCAGATCAAATCCTTTGTAAGCGAAATTCAGGTTCAAACTGTATTGATAGCGGGGCGTACTGTTGCCGATCACACGCAGGTCTCCGCTGCTATCGACTGTATTTTTCCCATTATTGATCTGGCCGTCACCATTGAGATCCGCGTAGCTAACGTCTCCCGCACGCCAGCCATTTTTCCAGAAACTAGCCGTAGGCGCTTTAGCTGCTTCGGCATCAGACTGATACAATCCATTGCTTGTATATCCCCATATCTCCCTCATCTCCTGGCCTACATACCAGGTGCTGAGTGAACGGGAGGGGTTATTGTATTTTACCACCTTGCCGCGATAATCAGACAGTGCTGCGCGGGCACTGTAGCGCAGCTCCCCTACGTTATCGGACCATTGCGCAGTAACCTCAAAACCCTTCGTCTGGATAGCGGCATTATTTACCGATGGTAAACTGGTCCCCAATAGGTTGGGGACCACTTGTCCCGGACCTGCAAAATCATCTGCCTTACGGATGTAATAATCGTAACTAACCGTCAACCGGTTGTTGAGCAACGCCATATCGGTACCAATACCATAAGAAGTGGTTGTTACCCAGGTAAGGTCAGGATTTACCAGTGGCGGCTGGCTTACAGACGCCTGCTTGCTGCCGTTAAACAGCCAGGAGGTGTTATTGGGGCTGGCAGTTCCGAGCAACGGATAAAAAGGATAGTAGCTATAAATACCGGGGTCTCCCAAAAACATCTGGTCAGGGGAAGATCCATAAGATCCCCTCAGTTTAAATGCATTGATGATATGGCTGACAGGTTGCCAGAAATTTTCTTTATCCAGGTTCCATCCTGCGGAAATACCGGGAGATAATTTCCAGCGGCGACCCGCCAGGAAGCGGGAGGTACCGTCATAGCGGGCATTGATTTCCAGCAGGTATTTATCGGCAAAGTTATAGTTAAACCGGCCGAAATATCCTTCCACGGCCAGCCTGCGTATCTGGTCAGATACAGAGGCACTGGCGTTGTAGGTAAGGTTTAATGCAGGAATATCGTTGGAGTACAGTTGACTGTTAGAAGCTGAATAAGCGGTATAGTTCGTCAGCTCGCTCGTAAATCCGCCCATTATCCTGAAATGATGGCGATCGAAATCCTTTTCATAGGAAGTAAAGGCATTGACGATATGGTGTTCGTTGCGATAGTTGTTCCTGGAGAAGGCGTTGGGCGTAGTGCCTGAAGAAGGCGCAGTAGAACCGTCCGGCAAATATACATATACCGTTTTAAGTTGGTTTTGCCGGTCGTAAAAATCACCATCAAAGGTATAGTTCATGGTAATATCCCATCCCTTCAGCGGATGGATGCGAAACTCGCCGGTCACCACAGGCTGGTCTTGTGTACTTTTGTCTCTTCCTCCCTGCAAATGTAACAACACGTTACTCTCATCAGAATAGTGCCCGTCCGGGTTAATCAACGACACGGTAGGGAACTTCCTGGCAAATTGGTGCATGTAGTTACCACCTGTCTGACCAGCATACACATTAGGTGTGTTATACAACGAACGGGAAATCGTACTTCTGAAATTAAAAGTGAGCCAGTTGGTAATATTGGAAGACAGGTTGGCACGGATATTAAACCGTTTGAAATCATCTTTCCCAAAATTGTACATTCCTGCCCTGTTATTATACCCTACGCTGATATAATAGTTATTTCTTTCCGTAGCGCCACTGACCGCTATATTATGCTGCTGGCTGAAGGCAAAATCTTTAAAGTATACTTTAAACCAGTCGTTGTTGGCATTACCGCTGTTCCAGTTATTCCAGCCATTAGGCGAATTGGGGTTTTTAATGGTTTGCGTCGTTATTTTACCTTCCTGATAATCCTTGATACGCCCAATCGTTTCATCGCTGAAAAACGGCGACTTGCCGGCATTGGCAAAGGCTTCGTTATACAGGTTGGCGAAGTCGAGTGAGTTCAGCATCTTTGGCAGGTTAATGGCCTGTGCCCAGGAAAAGTTGTTGTTGTAGGTGACCCTGGCCGGTTGGCCAGCTTTGCCTTTTTTAGTCGTGATCAGGATCACGCCGTAAGGTGCGCTGGACCCGTAGATGGCGGTAGACGCCGCGTCCTTCAGCACAGAGATGCTTTCCACATCATTAGGATTGATCGCATTAATATCCCCACCCTGTATACCGTCAATAACCACGAGCGGTGCGCCGGTGGCACCTAAACCGGTATATCCGCGGATGTTGATATTCTGTGTGGCATTGGGTGCACCGCCACCACCATTGGTAGTGATATTCAAACCGGCTACCATCCCCTGTAAGCCCTGGCTGATACGGGTCATAGGGCGGTCTTCCAGTACCTTGCCGGATACCTGTGTTACCGCACCGGTGAGATTTACTTTTTTCTGGGTGCCATATCCTACTACTACCACATTTTCCAGTTGTGAAACTTCGGGTAAAATTCTAACGTCTATGTGAGTCTTGCCACCGGTGGCCACCTCCTGGCGCTGAAACCCGATGTTGGATATCACCAGGATCACATCACCGGAAATACCGGACAAACGATAGTAACCTTCCGCGTTGGACACCGCTACTATTTTTGTTCCTTTCACCTGGATAGTGGCGCCAGGAACAGGATTACCGGTGTTATCCAGGATCCTCCCGCGCAAAGTATCTGCTACAACCGGAGATACGGGATCGGTTATACGATTTAGCACAATTGTTTCACGAATAATTTTCCAGGAGAGTCCCTTACCATTAAAACACATGTCCAATACCTTTGCCAGTGGCAGGTCACGGGCTTCAATATTTACACGGCCCACCTCGTCCAGGTCACCGGAATGATACCAGAATTTATACCCGCTTTGTTGCTCTATTTTGAGCAGCACCGTTTCGATAGGCTTATCTTTTTCTATAAGCGTAATTTTTTGTGCCAGTCCTTTTGCACTGACTTGAAGCAATGAAAGCAGAAAGAAAAAAGCAACGAGTTTCATGACTTTGCAGATTTTGGTCAATAGGCGCACACGCCTGCCATTGCTGATTAAACAAGCAGTTAAATACATAGGTAGATAATTATTGATGCTTAACAGATACACATAGGAACAGCCGGGTAGCACCTGGCATATTAGCGTATGCCGGATACACTGCCCTCCATGTGGTTGATCATAACATAGTAGTAAATTACATGAGTGCTTTGCCTCCCCGATAAATGTTCACTGTGAACGCTGAATACTATGCCCTGTTATACATACCAGGCATCGGCGTCTGAGGAGATGGATGAACGGAAAATACTCCGCTGCGGCAGGCTTGGAAACGAGAACTTAATAACATAAATTTGATTTAGGTAATGAAAAATGCTTAACAGATATGTTTTTATTGCCTTTTTACAGCCGGGATATGTTAGCGCATTCCCGGTTTTTTTAGCGATTTTGGTGTTTGTATCTGATACTTGATAATTTCAATATTGATCACGCCGGCAAAACAATGATTTTTCTCCCCTCTATTTTGAAGTGTATGCCGCTTTCTTCCAGTATGGCCAGCACATCGGCCAATTCATAACTCCTTTTAATATTGCCTTCGAATTTCAGGTCCGGTATTTTTCCAGCATATACCACTTCTGCATTGTACCATCTGGCTAACTGCCGCATCACTACCGCTGTACCTTCTCCATTTAGCGAAAAGAAGCCATTCTTCCATGCAATGATTTTCTCTGTGTCAGCGTGTGGTACCAGTTGTATACGTTGTGCATCCGCAAGCTTTGCCTGTTGCCCTGGCTTCAGCAAGGCGGTATCGGCTTTATGTATCACCCTTACCGCTCCTTCCACCAGCGTTACCACGGTACTCGGTTCCTCCTGGTACGCCATCAGGTTAAAATGTGTGCCCAGTACCTGTACCTGCTTATCCCCCGATTGGACAATAAATGGCATTTTGGTGTCCTGCGCCACTTCAAAATAGGCTTCCCCCGCCAATTCCACTTTCCGCTCTTTACCATCAAAGCCGGCAGGAAAGCGTAAAGAAGAAGCAGCATTAAGCCACACTTTAGTTCCATCCGGCAATACCAACTGATATTGTCCGCCAACCGGCGTGTTTAATACATTATAAGTCGCACTTTGTGGCGCCGATGCGTGATATACAACCTGACCGTTATTCAGATGGATGGTAGCATTCCCCTGCCGCATTATTTTATTCCCGGCACTATCTAATGCAATGGTTTCACCGTTTGCCAGCGTAAGCGTGGCCTTACTGCCTCCCGGCACCATCGTTTTCCCCGCCAGCAGGGCATCCTCATCTTTTTGGCGGACAGCTGTCTTCCATAATTTCATCCCGGTAAATACCACCAGCATCGCCACTCCTGCCGCTACGGCTATTTTTGTGACAATACTGCGCAACGAGTGCTTACGGATGCCCACACTTTGATAAATGCGTTGCCGCAGTATCCGTTCTGTTTCGGCTTTATCGCCCAGCACAGCTGTATCCCAGTCTTCATCGTTTTCCATCTCGCTCAGCCATTCATGGTACCGGACAATTTCATCCGGTGTGGCGGTGCCATCAGCAACGCGTTGGGAAAGCAGGGCCAGTTGTTCGTCATTCACGTGAAAAGGATGTTTATATACCTAGGCACATGGGAAAAGGCTACCCCCCAAAATACCCACGTACTTTTTTTAAAAAATAAAATACAGGTCTAAAAACAGGAAAGGAAAACAGCGACGATAACCATGGTATGCCCTATAAATAAGCGTATACGTTTTAAGGCAATGGTGATCTGGTTTTCCACGGTTTTAACGGTAATATTAAGGCGTGACGCAATTTCCGCATGCGACAGTTGTTCGTTTCTGCTTAAACTATATACCGTGCGGCATTTATCCGGCAAGGCGTCTACCGCCTGGGCAATCATGGCGGTCAAATCCCGTACCGCCAGTTCATCCGGAGCAACGCTGCTTTCACTGGTGTATTGCCAGTCATGTATAAATGTTTCGCGGTTCCTGGTAGCCCTGATATGATTGGACATCTTAAAGCGGATCGCCGTTTTCAGGTAATGCTTCAGCGAAGTAATTTCTACGGTCTCACGGTGCAGCCATAGCCAGGTAAATACCTCCTGCACTACGTCCATCGCCAGCTCCCGGCATTTCAGGGTGTAACAGGCATGTTTGAATAAACCGGACCAGTAACGTGTATAAATAGCGTCAAATGAACGTACGTCCCCCTTTCTAAGGCGGCTTAAAAGTTCACTGTCTTCCATGATAGCCCAACGGGACATTATACGCTGTTTAATCAGCAGCCAAGGCATGCTGCGATAATGGATGATAATAGTTAGTCCACGCAATCTACTTCTTATTGCGGATAAACAATGTATTTTTTTAACAAAAAACAATCCTATTTTATCATGCTATGTTAACGGCCCATCTGTAAAAAAGACCGGCCCTTTCTGTGGGAAAGGGCCGATAGTCACTCAGGATGTCAATAATTCTTTTACAATCGTTCCAGCCCACCTACCATGCTGAAAGTGATCACTCCCAGTACAATAAGGGTAATCACCACATAGAGATAATCCTTCTCCAGTAAAAAAGCAAAAACGGAAAGGCCTATACGGACAATAGGCGTGGCAATCAGCAGTACGATTCCCAGCTGGATCACATTCATACCCTTGCCTTCCATAATACCCCGGAAGATACCCGGCAGATTGTCCAGCCCTTGCCGCACACCGGCAAAAGTGCCGTAGTCCGGCGCTTCCTGTCCGTGGCGGTACAGGTATACCATCCCACCCAGGAATACGATAATGCTGGAAGTGATGACACCCACCCGGAGCTGTTTACCGATCAGTTGCTGTACATCTTTATCAGCCCAGAAATGTTTCGAGAATAAGCGCTTCATGTACTACAGTTTTCCGTTGAGACCATTATAAATCATCTGAAGCGCCAGAAAAGTGATCACTACGCCAAAGACTATACGTAACCATTTGGTATTGGCTTTCACCAACAGGCGGGAGCCACCGAAGGCGCCCAACAGTACGCCCAGCACCACCGGCATACAGAGGCCGGGGCTCACGTAACCCCGTTGCAGGTATACCACCGCGCTGGCAGCGGCAGTAACGCCGATCATGAAATTACTGGTGGTAGTGGATACTTTAAACGGGATGCGCATGATGTTGTCCATCGCCAGCACCTTCAGTGCGCCGGAACCGATACCGAGCAAGCCGGACATCACACCGGCGAAGGTCATCATAAAATAGCCGCCCGGCACATGCCGTACTTTGTAGGATACCACTTCGCCGCCGGAAGGATAAGTGCCGTTGAGCTTCAGGTCGCGCGCCAGTTTACTGACATCGTCATCAGACACAGCCTCCGACTTTTTACGGAAAGACATCAGCGCCGAAAAAATCAGCACGCAGCCGAAGATAATGGCCACCACATTGGTAGGGATAAAGACCGCTATCAGCGCGCCCACCACGGCCCCCGTGGTAGTGGCGATCTCCAGGAACATGCCCAGCCGGATGTTGGTGATCCCTTCTTTTACGTAAGCAGAGGCTGAACCGGAAGAGGTGGCAATAGACGCGATCAGGGCGGTGCCAATCGCATAGCGGATGTCAACGTGGAAACCGAGTGTCAGCAGCGGGATAATCACCACACCGCCTCCCAGCCCGGTAAGCGACCCCAATAGCCCCGCCAGAAAGGCCCCGGCGAGCAGGATCAATGTAAATGATAAAATCGTCATAAGATGGTTGGTTGGTTTAGATCGACAATTACAGGCAAAAAAAACAGCCTTCAATGGCCAATGTTGCAAAAGTAAGCAGAATATGATTGCCACAATCCGTAATCTATAAGTAACTTGCAGCCGTATACTTAATTTCTCTATATGATAAAGGTGGGTGAGTATAACCTGTTAAGGGTTAAAAAAGAAGCCGATTTCGGCGTATATCTGGAAGGTGTGGACCAGGAAATACTGCTGCCATTACGGTTCGTGCCTAAAGGCACCAAAATAGGCGATGAGCTGGAGGTTTTCCTGTACCATGATTCTGAAAACAGGCTGATCGCCACTACCCAGAAGCCTTATGGCATCGCCGGCGACATCGTGAACCTGAAAGCCGTCAGCACTACTAAGCAGGGCGCTTTCCTGGACTGGGGCCTGATGAAAGACCTCTTCGTGCCACAGTCGCAACAGCTGACCCGCATGGTGCCCGGACAGGAATACCTCGTTAAAATATATATCGACGAACTGACCGGCCGCCTTGCCGCCACAGAGAAGATAGACCGCTTCCTCAGCAACGAAAACCTGACCGTAAAGGAAATGGACCCGGTCACCCTGGTGGTATACCGTCGTACCGACATCGGTTACGTGGTGATCATCAACAACCAGCACACCGGTATCCTCCACCACAACGAACTGTTCCGCACCGTGGAAATCGGCGATAAACTCAAAGGCTTCATCCGCGGCATCCGGGAAGATAAAATAGACGTAGTGCTGGGCCAGCCAGGCTATAAACGCGTGGAAGACGAAGGAGAGAAAATACTCCGCCTGCTGCAGGAAAACAACGGTTACCTGCCGTATCACGATAAGTCCACCCCGGAAGAAATACAGGAGTTCTTCGGCATGAGCAAAAAAACGTTCAAAATGACGATCGGCAACCTGTATAAACAACGGAAGATCATCTTCACACAAACAGGCATTAAAGAAGCGGATACTACGGAGTAACCGCTTTCGCGATCGGGAAACTGATCAGGAACCGGGTACCTTCTCCCGGACGGCTATCTACGTGTATCGTTCCTTTATGATTAAGAATGATATTCTGGGTAGCCGTCAGTCCAAGGCCGGTACCTTTGGTCTTACTGGTAAAAAACGGTTCAAACAGTTTCGCCAGGTTCTCCTGCGGAATGCCACTACCGGTATCGCTTATACGAACAAATACCTTGTCCGATTCGTGCCAGCTCTCCACTTCCAGCGTACCGTCACCTGCTTTCATCGCTTCTATGCCGTTGATAATAATATTCAGCAGGGCGATGATCAGCTTATCTTCATCAGCCATCACCTGCTGATCGGGCTCCCGTAGCTTTTTGATCACCTGTATATCATTCAGCTGCATACGGTCCGCCGCCAGATGAATGGTCTTTTCTATCAGCACGTTGAGGCCCTGTGGCAACATGTTCAGTTCAGACATACGGGTAGACTCCAGCAACTCCGTCACCAGCTGGTTGATGCGGTGGCAGTTGCGCTCCATGATATCGAGATACAATTGGGAATCTGCCGTCTGCGGCAACTCCGATGTTTTTAATTCAGATACGGCCAGCAGAATGTTCGTCAGCGGATTACGCACCTCATGCGCGATCAGACGGGCTATTCTCCCCGTGATAGCAAACTTCTCCTGTTGCTGCTTTTCCTGTTCCTTTCGTTTACGTTCGGTGATATCCTGGATGATACAGAGATATAACTGCTTCTTTTCATCCAGCAACGACGCGTTCACCAACACATCCAGCTGCTGTCCCTGAAAGGTACGGAACCTGAACTCCTGCCGTACCACGCCATCCTCGTGGCACAACTGGTCTACAAAAGCTTTGATCTGGCTTTCATCTGCAAACAGGGAACCGAGGTGACTATTATACAACGACGCTTCTTCATAGCGCAGCAACCGGATGGCTGCCGGATTGGCCGCTACGATACGATGCTCACAATCGGCCAGCAGAATAGCGTCGTTCGACTTTTCAAAAATGCTGAAATATCTTTTTTCACTTTTCTCAATCTCGTTGAGATGCGTGAATTTATCCAGTGTGTAACGAATAGCCCGTTCCAATCCCACTGCGGTAATTTCGCTCTTCACGAGATAATCCGCGGCACCTGCCTCCATCGCTTCTTTATCGATGTGATAATCTCCTTTGCCGGTAAACAGGATAACCGGGGCTTTATAACCCAGGTTGCGGAAATGATGCAACACATCAATACCCGTATGGGCGCCTAAACGATAGTCGACCAGGTACAGATCGTGTATCCTGGTTTCAATAATACCCAGCGCTTCGCTGTAGGAAGATACCCACTGTAAAACGTATTCGTCGGGCGAAATATCCTGCAGCAACGCGTTCACCAGGAAAAAATCATCCTCGTCATCATCGATCATCAAAATGTGTTTCTTGCTGTTAATAGCCATAGGTGATGGTATAGTTCCACTTTTTCCTTCAAAAAATATGTGCCAATATACATCAGGTATCGATATGCGCGTCCACATCTTTTAGCACTACGTTCCTGCGGGGGAGGAACCAGGCAGGTACGAGGGTTACCAGGAGGATGATCAGGGAGATATAAAACCCCTGCCGCAGGGCCAGGTGATGCGCCCGCATGGTAGTTGCACCGGCCAGCACGTGATTATTATAAGCAGTCTGTGTAATAATAGCAAGCACAGCAATTCCAATAGCGCCGCCCACCTGCTGCATCAGGGTACTCAGTGAAGAGGCCATGGTAACCTCCGAAGGCCGGACCGAACTGAGGGTGGCGGCATTCAGCGGCGCCAGCAGCAAGCCCATGCCAAGGCCTCTCACTGTCATGGCCAGGATCACCGACCAGATATTGCTGCCACGGTCCAGCACGGCGAAGAGGTACATGGAAGCCGCCAGCAGCACGATTCCGAGCATGGATATTTCACGGGAGCCGTGTTTATCGGACCATTTGCCGGCAAACGGCATCAGCGCGGCCATAAAAACGGAATTGGGCAGTATCAGCAACCCCGACGCACCTTCTGAATAACCCATCTGCTCCTGCAACAGGAAAGGCATCAGAAACAGCCCGCCAAACAAGGCCGCCGCCCGGGAGATGGTGACCAGTATGCAACTGACGAAGGAATAGTTTTTAAACAGCTGAAGGTCGATGATCGGCGCCTGCTGACGGCGGTCCAGCAGGATAAAAAACAGCAGCGCCACCACCGCTACTCCCAGGGTGACCAGTATTTCGGGGGAAGTGATACCCAGCACTTCCGCACGGGCTATGCCGTATTGCAGACACACCAGGAAGATGGTCAGCGTGGTAAAACCCGTGAGGTCGAAAGGAAGTTTTAACTTAGGCTGACTGCGCAGCACGTTCAGGTATTTGAAAGACAACAGCACGGTGATAACACCTATCGGCAGATTGATATAGAAAATGGAGGGCCATCCGAACTGTTCTGTCAGGATACCGCCCAATGTAGGCCCGATGGCCGGTCCCACCAGGTTGCCCAGTCCCCACCAGCCTAACACGGCGCCGCGTACCCTGGCAGGGAACACATAGGAGATAATGGCCATGGAAGTGGGCGCCATGGCGCCGCCACCTAAAGCCTGTACCACACGGCCTACCAGCAAAGAGGGTAAAGTGGTGGACAGCGCGCACAATAACGATCCGAAAGTAAACAGGGAGATAGCGCCGATATAGAGATTAAAGAAACCGATGCGGTTTTTCAGCCAGTTGGTGAGGGGCATGAGCACGGAAAAACTCAGCATATATACGGTGATCACCCATTCTATTTCGCTGAGCGTACAATTGAATTGTTTACTCATAACGGGCAGGGATATATTGACGATGCTTGAGTCTATCCCTGCCATGGTGGTACCCATGATGATCACAATCAGAATACCGGTCCTGTTGACATCTCTCATACGCGGTCTTTCATCATAAAGATAAGCTGAGCTTTAGCGACCAGCGGGTTTAATGGGTTGCAGTTGATCATCAGCAGGTAGGTGGCCAGCTCCGACAGCTGCCAGTCTGTTTCCATTTCACCGCCGTCTTTAAAACAGAATATTTTGTGAAAGTTATAGTTAACAGGTATCTGCAGGGAAGCGCAGGCATGCATGGCCCTGTCCAGTGGTTCCTGTATCATAGCAGGATTGTCATACCCCAGCTCCTGCATGATTTCGCTGGCTGTATACAGCAGGGGCGGGTTTCTCAGCTGTGAAATTCTCTCAGTGGCAATCACTTCTTCCAGGTAGTCAAAAAGTTTAAGCATGACCATTCTCATTTAATTGTGAAAGTTGCTGAAACAGTTCTTTTTCCTTGTCGGAAAGATTCTTGGGAATATGCACGATCGCTTTAATGTACAGATCGCCGGCGGTGCCTTTATGGTCATATGCCGGCATGCCTTTGCCTTTTAAGCGGAATACTTTGCCGCTGTCTGTACCGGCGGGGATATTCATGCTGAGTACAGTAGCAGGCGTTGGCACGGTCAGCTTACCGCCTAAAATTGCCGTATACAGGGGCAACGGTACTTCGGTATAAATATCCAGTCCTTTCAGTTCGTATTGCGGGTGGGCGCCCAGCTGGATGGAAATCAGGAGATCTCCGGGCTGGCCTCCCTGGCGTCCGGGTGAGCCTTTTCCCTTGAGGCGTATCACCTGGCCTTCCTGCAGCCCCGGCTTCAGTTTGATGTTCAACCGGCTGCCGTTTACTTCCACCTGCCTGGTGGCCCCGTTATAGGCATCTTCCAGCGATACCTCCATGGTGGCCTGCACATCCCGTCCGCGGGCCGGGCCCTGCTGCCGCCGGCCGCCACCGGAAAAGCGGTTGCCGAACAGCTGTTCAAAGAAATCGGAAAAGCCACCTTCTCCGCCAAACATGTCCTCCATATTGCCGGAATAGGTGTAGCCACCACCTTGTCTGCCGCCGCCGTACTGCGACCAGTCGAAATCTTCCGGACGGCCGCCGTGCTGCTCGTAATACTTGTAGTTTTCCCCGAACTGATCGTATTTTTTGCGCTTCTCTTCGTCGCTCAATACTTCGTACGCTTCATTTATTTCCTTGAATTTGTCCTCAGCGGCCTTATCCCCCTGGTTCTTGTCGGGGTGGTACTTTACCGCCAGCTTCCTGTACGCTTTTTTGATCTGTTCCGCTGTTGCTGTCTTCTCTACACCAAGTATCTTGTAGTAATCTTTTACGTCCATAAGTATACAACATGTGATGATTGAAACTTGTTCAGGAGTTAAGAATGGCCACAAGAAATATACCGGAAAAAAGTGACATTTTATAGGGAGATGCCAGCCTTTGCCCCTGCTGCAACGGCGCTGTACCCGGCCCCGTACGGCCGCCACGGTAACGGTAATACGCAATCCCGGAGGCCGATGCCCCGGGCTACGATCGGGCCATGTTGGGTTGCATGGTACGGTACAGTAGGGAAAATGCTGTTTGCAGGATTATCGAACCGCGAAAATAAATGGCCGCCGGTGGCTTCAGTCCCGGGGCAGCAGCAAATTCAGCTTCAGCTCATCGATAATATATTGCAGCGTTTTCTGTGCTTTTACACTGTTGCCCGATTTGTCCAGCGGCGGGGCAAACACCGCAACAGCCATCTTACCGGGGGCCACGGCGATTATGCCGCCGCCGACGCCGCTCTTGGCAGGCAGACCGGTATGGTATACCCATGAACCGGTGTTGTCATACAATCCTTCTGTGAGCATGGTAGCCAGGATGCGCGGACAAAGTGCCGCATCGATCACTTTCTCCCGGGTGACGGGGTTCACGCCGTTATTGGCGAGCGTACCGGCCATGATGGCCAGATCACGGGTACTGGAACCGTAGGAACAGGCACGGGTGTACAGGTCTACCGCCTCGCTGACATCGTCATAAAAACGGCCATAGGAATACAACAACCACGCGATTGCCCTGTTATGCAGATTGGTAGCTGTTTCGGAAGCATACAGCTGCTGGATGACCGATAGCCGCCGGGAAGCAAACCTGGCCATCATATCATCTATCATGGTCCATTTGGCGGCACTGTTAGGCGCCCTGATAAAACTGTTGGTCGCCATGGCGCCGGCATTCACGAGTGGGTTGACCGCCCGCTGCGGGTCCAGCTCTACCGCCATCACAGAGTTGAACGGCATCCCCGTAGCATTAACACCGATACTGTCTTCCACCGCCCTGGCGCCCCGCTGCTGCAGGGCCAGCGCCAGCACAAATACTTTGGAAATAGACTCTATCCCGAACTCATATTTGCTGTCTCCCAGCTCCAGCACTTTCCCGTCGGCCGTGCAGACAGCGATGCCATACAGCCCGGGATCCACATTGGCCAGATAAGGAATATAACTGGCATTGGCGCCCCCGCTGCTGCTTTTGAACTGGTGATAGGCCTGCTGCATGACTTCGCGGATGCGTTTTTCAGAAGGCACCGTCTTTTTCTGCGCATCACTGTACCCCCAGCAGCACAAGATGCCCGCCAGCAAGCAGAATAATTTTCTTTGGGTGAAAGATGTCAACACTTCCTGTAGCGGCATGATAACGGATTTTGGGTTTGCGGCGTACCTGTATCAGCCCGGATGGCTGATCTTCGCGCTATTAGAACATCCCCCAAACGGATAAGGTTCAAACACGGCCGTTATTTTTCTGTAGTGGCGCCACAGGAGGGCGCCCGGCAACAAGAAGGACCAGGGTCAACACAGGAAAATAAAAGGGAACAATCAATCCTCCGAAGAACAGGGAGAAGCCGCGTCCAGTATGGCATAAGCCTCCAGCAACGCCTGCACTTCCAGCACCATCCTGGCCAGGCTTTTCACTTCCGCCGGCGTAAGCAGCATCATCACATGGTCTGCGGGTAAAGGCAGACAGATACTTTTCTCATGCTCCTGGTAAAGCGGGTCACTGTTATCGGACAAACGGACAACCATATCAGCGAAACAAAAAAACTCTTCCGGGGCCAGGTTAACAACGCTGGTACCAAAGGCCATCTGAATGCCTTTGCAATGAGCGCAACGAATGACATATCCATTGTTGCTGTGATATAAAGTCTGATAATTACACATAAGCTTTTTGCGGTTAGTGCCTCCAGCGACCGGGGAACCGGCCGCTGTCAGGACTTTTATTCATCACTCGTTATGGAAAATGAGGTTACAAACAACAGATACCTTTCTCTTCTCTATTATGTATAGCAAATACGCCGAAGCATCTTGTCATATCAAAAGTACGCCGGCAGGTACAACTGCTGCTGACGGATCAGGAAAACGATTTACGCAAAAAGGAAAGTTTCGTTAACATTTTTTTAGCACCGGCATAAAAAAGCGCCCGCCGTAAACACGGCGGGCGCAGGGGTTTCATAGGGTGTAATATTGAAACTATTGCAGGACAAACCTACATCATAAAATAAAAATGCTTTTATCGGATCGGGAAAAAAACAACACTCTTTTTATTCCGTACTAAACGCCAGTCTCCTGGGATTAATACCAGCCACGATACCATAACCGTTCAGCACATTGGTATATACCGTTGCCGGTTCAGTGATCAGCACGCCGCCGCTGTGCATCTGCGCATTCGCAGTGCGGAGATATTTGTAGCCGCCGCAGGTAACCTCGCTGACTTCCACCATCATACGTGTGGCGTTAATAGGATATTCCGTTTCCAGCACAAAGTTGACCGTTTTACCGTCAAAGCGCGCATCGTCCATGATCAGGCTGGCATAATGGGCGTTGACGATAACGTCTATCAGGTTGTTGTTGAACGCAGGGTCCAGCCGGAAATTACGCATGGTGTCGGGCCGGTTGCCGGGACCATATGCAAATAAGCGTACCTGGTAATAGTCCCGCGCGCCCGGACGGTCTTTCAGGGTAAAAACAACCCGTGTGCTGTGCCGCTGTGCAGCCGCACCGGTAACCTCCGGCGCCGGTGGCAGCGTATCTTTTGCCGTAACCGGTGTAAGTCCGGGCGCCGATACATTTATCGTATATTCGTTACCGTTTGCTATCTTCTCTTTGGAAACAAAGTAAGTACGTCCTTTGATGGTTTGCTGCTGCACCGGGCTCATAGCGATACCGTTCTGCAGCAGCGTTACCTGTGCATCGCGGATTTCCGCAAAACCACTTTCATCGTACACATTTGCCGGTACGCTGCGCGTAATACGGATGTACGCCACACTGTCCGGCTGCAGGAAACTGTTGACTACAACCCTGTCGCCTTCATACTTCAGCTGTATATTTACCCGCTCTTCACAGGCAGATAATAAGGTCAATAACACTATACCATATACGAAAAAAGATCTCATACACTGTGTTTTTAGAATTTGATCGAATAGGTAATGCTGGGCAGGATTGGCATCACGGTTACTTTTGACAGGTAACGCTGCTTCTCCTCTTCGTCCCGTTTCATATAATAGAGAAAAGGATTCTTTTGGTTGTACACGTTATACACGCTGAGGTTCCAGCTCTTACGCCACCGCTTTTTCTGCTTGGAATAAGTGATCCCCACGTCCAGGCGGTGTACGTCGGCAGCGCGGTAATTGTAACGCCCGTCATACCGGTCCAGCGCCACATCCCCGCCGTTGCCCGGGTCCCAGGGGGAGGGGGTGCCCACGCCCTGGTAACTGGATACCGGCAGCGTCAGCGGCGCACCGGTGGTATAATGCCAGGAAGCCGATGCCTCCCAACGCTTGCCAAGCCGTTGTGTTAGTACGATTTCCACATCGTGACGGTGATCGTATTTGTAAGGGAAGATTTGTCCCCTGTTGATATCGGGGAACTGCCGCGTACTCCACGCCAGCGTATAACCGATCCAGCCGGTAGTGGAACCTTTTTGTTTTTTGATCATCGCCTCGCCGCCATAGCTCCAGCCTTTGCCGATCACCACGTTCTCATCCCAACGCTCCAGGCTCTGCGTGATCGCCGAGTTATCGTTCGAATATTCGATCATGTTATACATGGTCTTATAATATCCTTCGAGGGTAAATTCAAAAGCGTTGTTCATACTCGTTTTGGCGATACCCGCCGCCACCTGCCGGGAATACATGGGCGCTACCCGCTGGGTGGAAGGCACCCAGACATCTGTCGGCAGGGAGGTCCCTGCGCTGGACAACAGGTGGATGTACTGGTTCATATGCGTGTAAGACGCTTTCACCGCCCAGTTGCGCGGCAACATATATCGCAGTCCTATCCTTGGCTGCAGGGAATGATAAAAACGGCCTTCCACCAGGAAGCCGGAGGTATGCACGCCCAGGTTGGCGTACAGGTTCTCCGTCAGCCGCCAGTCGTCTTCCAGGTACAATAACATCTCGGTTCCGCGTATATCCAGCCCGATCTTACCGGTATCCAGCGGAATGACAGGAGTAGCTCCTTTGTCGGACATATCCATCAGCCCCGGTTTAAAATAATGTGCGGTGACCGCCGAGCCAAAGCGGAACGAGTGATTGGGCGAAGGGCGGAAATCAAAATCGACTTTCAGTCCCAGGTTTTTCATCCTCGAAAAATATTTCCCATACAGGTCAGAAGCCTGTCCGGTGGCGGGCATTTTGGACTTGAAGTTATATTCCGTCCGGAAAGCGTACTGGGAGTAGTTAAGACTGACATTGGAAAAAAGGCGGGTATTGTAAATATGGTTCCAGCGCAGGCCGCCGATGGTATTGCCCCATCCCAGCTGGAAAAGGCTGCTCTCTGTAATGCGTCCTGCGGCATCCGGAAGCGCGGTATCCGGTACCGATTTCACCATCAGGTTATCTTCGCCCTTATACAGGCTCAGGTAGATGCGGTCTTTCGCCGAAAAAATATGATTGATTTTCGCATTTACGTCGTAGAAATAAGCGTAGAGGGAACCACCTCTTCCAAAATCGCCATCCGTCCGGAGTGTAGCGTTGTACAGCAGGTCGGGATAGGAGCGGCGGGCAGAAACGATAAAGGAGGTTTTGTCTTTTATGATCGGCCCTTCCACGTTAAACTTGGCGGAGATCATCCCGATGGCCACGTCGCCGTGATAGTGCCGCATGTCGCCGTCTTTCAGCGAGATGTCCACGACCGATGACAGGCGTCCGCCGAAGCGCGCCGGGAAAGCGCCTTTGTAGAGGTCTGCTGATTTTACCACTTCCGCGTTGAGCAGGGAATAGACGCCGAAGAAATGAGAGAAGTTAAACACCGGAGTGCCGTCCATGAGGATGAGGTTCTGATCGGGACTGCCACCTCTCACATGCAGACCGCCGGCGCCGTCCATACCGCCGCCTACGCCGGGCATGGATTGCAGGGTGCGCATCACATCCGCTTCTCCCAGCAGTTTAGGCATAGACTGTACCGCCGCCAGCGGCAGGTGTACCCGGCTCATCTGGGTCTGGTCCTGCAGCTTGGTTTTATCGGTAGCGCTCACCACTACTTCCTGCAGGCTGGCCAGGGGCTGCAGCGGCACCAGCAGTATCCTGTTGGCCTGTCCTTCCACCGGCAGCAGCGCGGGCTCGTAGCCAACATAGGATACGATCAGGCTATTGCTGTCTTTCACAGTAGTCAGGCTGAAAAAACCATATTGATTGGTGGTGGTACCCTGTTTGAGAGTGGGGGCATAGATAGTGGCGCCGGGAAGCTTTTCGCCGCTGACCGCATCCTGTACGTAACCGCTGATAGTGCGGGTGGTGCGCTTCACCTGTTGCAGTACCAGCTGGTCTCCCACGCGGGTAAAGCGGATATCTTCAGGCGCAAACAGCTGCTCCAGCAGGCTTTTGAGCCGCTGTTGATATGCTGTGACGGTAACTTTCCGGGACAAGTCTACAAGTTCCCTGCTATATGAAAAGTGGATGCCATATTCTTTCTCCAGTATTTCACACACCGCCTTCAGAGGCTGGTCCTTTACTACCACTGTGACTCTTGTTTGCCAATCCCACCCTGAAACTTTTAACGGGGAACATAACAATAAACATAAGATCCCCGTCAGCAGTTTGCCGGCTAACGACATAATTTTAATGAATGACTTTGTTATCGGGATATAAGGAAGACATCACCTGCAACAAATGATGAATAGCGAGCCCACAGGGAGATCTGCTACAGAAAATCTCCCGGCAAGTTCGCTAAATGCCATAGGTAGTGCCTACTTTAATTTATATTGTCTTTCACCTGTTTTCTCCCACGATGCATCGAGGGTCATCGCCAACGCGTTCATTACCTCTTCTATACTTTCACCATTAAACGTAGTGCTGACGGTCAGTTTCAGCAGCGCGGTATTTTCCAGTTCCACCTTTACATCATACACTTCCGTGATGGTTTGCAGTACTTCCTCCAATGGGGTATCGTGAAAAGCAAGTGATTTTTTCTCTATGTCCGCGATGTGCGTCGCAATACGGAAAGCGGGGCGGAGACTGTCATGCCGCAGCAGCATGCCTTGTGTCAGCACTACGCTGTCTGCCTTGTCATGATCGATCACCATAACCTTACCGCTGGCCACATGCACTGAAACGGCCTGCTGGCCGGGTACATAGTGTACGGTAAAGCGGGTGCCCAGCACCTTTATTTCCGTATGGCCCAACAGCACTACAAACGGCTGCCCTGCATTGCCGGCCACATCGAAGGTAGCTACGCCCTGCAGGCTCACGGTCCGGTTGCTGTTATTATAGCCTTTGGCCAGTTCCAGCCTGGAATCTTCCATCAGCTGCACGTGGCTGCCGTCCGGCAGTTGAGCGGTGGCAGGCCCGGCGAAAACAGCTGAAGGCTGTTTTCCTGTCAGGAACCACCATCCTGCGCCCAGCGCTATCAGTAATACCGCTGCCACTTTCAGCAAGGTATAAATATATCCGGACTTACGGACAGGCGCGGCCTGTTCCGGTGCCGGTACGGCATACGCCGGTTGCGGCGTTACGTTCATTTTAGCATACAACTGCTGCCAGGAGTGGTCTGTTGCCACCGGCACCGTTACCGCCTGATCGGCGGCCGTTTGCAGCACCTTACCCAACGATGTCAGTAACCTGGCATTGCCGGTATCGTCCTGCAACCAGGCTTCCACCCAGGCACGCTCCTCCATATCCGCTTCATTCAGCAGATACTTGCAGAGCAAGGTATACAGTGCCTCATCAGAATAGCTTGATGTCATGCGCAGTTGTACGTTTTTTTTATCAGGTCCGCCTTCGGCGGCTGTCCATATAAGTAGACGCATGGTGAAATGTGCTTCCCCTATGCGCCCCTCTATAATTTTTTAAAATAAAAACCCAGTTAACAACGGCAGGTATTCCTTCAGCTCCTGGTGCAGGATACGAAGGGCCTTGCCCATGTGGTTCTCGACTGTCTTTACGGAGATGTCAAGGGTTGCCGCAATTTCGGCATATTTCATCTGTTGCTGCCGGCTCAGGACAAATACTTCCCGGCATCTGTCCGGTAGCCTGTCCAGCGCCTGCTGGTACAGCCTTTCCAGTTCGCGGGCCTGGTCGGTGGCCTCTGTGGCTGTTTCCCGTATGGTACTGTAGTGGGTCTCCCTGTCTACCCGCACTGTCTCCTTGCGCCACTGGCTGATAGCGGTGTTCCGGATGGCTGAAAACAGATACGCTTTCACCGGTCCGGTGATAGTAATACTATCCCGCTTTTCCCAGAGTCTCAAAAACACTTGCTGTACGACCTCCTCTGCCGCATGGGAATCTCCCATATAGTGAGTGGCAAAGGCGACGCATTGCGCATGATTTTCCCGGAACAATGATTCGAATGACTGGAGTTCCAACATGATGAGGCACAAATATAACTATGATTTAGATGATTTCTACCGATTCACCCCACAAGTCAATATGAATTATGCCAATTTTTTGTTATATTTTTTCAAAACAGATTTTTGGGGACATGGCCTGTGGGTACGACTCCGGGTAAACAGCGATATAAAAATCCATGCAGCACAGTAGACACCAAACATCCCTGTAAAAATATCTATATCGGCTGAATCAGGCTAATCAGTAGAAATCATATAAATCCTAATTATCTTTGACCCCGCGATGTATCAACTAATAAAAAAACTGTTATTCCGCGTTCAGCCGGAAAAGATCCACCACACTGTCATGCGTGGGATGAAAACAATTTATGCGCTCCCTTTCGGAAAGAATGTACTGCGGGCCTTTTGCGACGTTAAAACCAAAGGACTGGAGCGGGAACTGTTTGGCCTTCGTTTTTCCAACCCGGTAGGCCTGGCCGCGGGGTTTGACAAAGACGCCAAATATATTGATGAACTGGCCTGCCTGGGATTCGGTTTCGTGGAAATAGGCACGGTGACCCCGCTGGCGCAACCCGGCAACGACCAGCCCCGCCTCTTCCGCCTGCCGGCAGACCAGGCCCTGATCAACCGCATGGGCTTCAACAACGAAGGCGCCGCGGCCGCTGCCAAAAGGCTGCGCCGGAGGAAATCCAATATCATCGTCGGTGGCAACATCGGTAAAAACAAAAACACGCCCAACGAAGAAGCGGTGAGCGACTACGAAAAGTGTTTTCATGCGCTCTACGACGTGGCCGACTATTTCGTGGTGAATGTAAGCTCTCCCAACACCCCCAACCTGAGGGCCTTACAGGAGAAAGAACCGCTGAAACAGCTGTTGCACCATCTGCAACTGCTCAATGCGCAGAAACTGAAACAGAAACCCATCCTCTTAAAGATAGCACCCGATCTGACGAACGAGCAACTGGATGATATTATCGAGATTGTACAGGAGACAAAACTGGCAGGCATTGTGGCCACCAACACCACCATCAGCCGGGAAGGACTGGCCACTCCGGCGGCCACCATCGCGGAAATCGGCGCCGGCGGCCTTAGCGGCCTCCCGGTAAAGGAGAAATCCACCGCCGTCATCAGGTACATTCATCAGCGCAGCCAGGGCAGCATTCCCATCATCGCCGCCGGTGGCATCTTCACCGCAGCCGATGCACAGGAAAAGCTGGACGCAGGCGCTTCGCTGGTACAGGTATACACCGGCTTCATCTACGAAGGGCCTTCCATCGCGAGAAAAATTTGTGCCGGCCTGGGCAGATAAAGCAGCATTTCAACTACAACCTATATGGAACAATTCCTGACAGCTGAATCTATCATCAGCCTCCTGACGCTGATACTCATGGAAGTGGTATTAGGCATCGACAATGTGATCTTCGTTTCTATTGTCATGAACCGCCTGCCCCCTGAAAAAAGACCTGCGGCCCGCCGCATCTGGATGTTTACCGGCATCGCTGTACGCATTATCCTCCTCCTCTGCATCGGCTACATCGTGAAGGCCGTTGACCCGCTGTTCCACATCGGCAGCCACGGGTTCAGCCTGCGCGACCTGATCATGCTGGGCGGTGGCCTCTTCCTGCTCATCAAAACAACCCTGGAAATCCACCACAAACTGGAAGGAGAAGAAACTACCGGCGAAAACCAGCAGGGCAACAAACCCGTCGCCTCCATGCTCAATGTGGTAGGACAGATCATCCTGATCGACACCGTGTTCTCCTTCGACAGTATCATTACCGCCGTAGGCCTGGCCAAACAGGTGCCCATTATGATCATTGCCGTAATTATTGCCATGATCGTGATGTTCCTGTTTGCCCCCCGCATCAGTGACTTCATCCACAAACACCCCACGCTCAAAATGCTGGCCCTTTCCTTCCTGGTAATGGTAGGTGCCATCCTCATCGTGGAAGGCTGGAATGCAGAGAAAGCACACGACCTGCACCTGAAGAACTATGTCTACTTCGCCATGGCCTTCTCTTTCGGCGTGGAAATGCTGAACATGCGTATGCGCAAAGGCACTGCTCAACCGGTAGAACTCAAAGAACCTACCCTGAAAGGCGGTGATAAACAGGATTAACATCAACGGATAAACGATATAAAAGGACAGCCCGGAACATAGTGTTCCGGGCTGTCCTTTTATATCACGTTGCCCCCGCTATTCGGAAGCCCCTGTATTTAACATATTCATGACCGTTACAGACACCATTCCCGCCGTCTCCGTTCTCAGCCTGTTCTTCCCCAGCGACACCGGCTCAAACCCCTTGTCCAGCGCCAGCTGTATCTCTTCCGGCGTAAAATCCCCCTCGGGCCCGATCAGGATAATAGCGTCTTTTCCGGGCTGAAAGTGATGTATCAGCTCCCGCTTCTGACCTGGCAAACAGTGAGCGATCAGCCGCTGCGGATCAGTATTGGTGCTCACCACCCTGTCAAACGGCTGCGGTTCCAGCAGCTGCGGCAGGTAAAACTGCTGCGATTGCAGCATGGCCGATACCAGTATGTTCTGCAGCCTTTCGGCTTTGATCTTTTCTTTTTCGGTACGATGGCTCACCAGCGGAACGATCGTGGTGATCCCTATTTCCGCGGCCTTTTCCAGGAACCACTCTATCCGCGAGGCGTTTTTAGTAAATGAAATGGCTATACGAAGCGCAGGCGAGGGCGCCGGCAACGTATCGCAGGCGGTAATCCTTACACCGCAGCGCTTACGGTTATCATCCGTGATGACCGCGTGAAACCGGTGCCCACGGCCATCGGCCAGCAACACCTCGTCGCCGTTTTCATGCCGGAGCACCTGGATACAATACTTGGAAGTATCCTCATTCATGGTGTAGGCCGCAGCATCTGCAGCAATGTCCGGCGCATAAAAGATAGGCTTGTCCATGGGCGCAAAGATAAAACCATTTGAGATTTGGGGATTTTTTGATCAAAAAATCCCCAAATCCCCATCTACCTGCCCGCTACAAGCTTGCGGCTTTTGCTATGGAATCTGAAAAACAACAGCACGGAAGCGGTCAGCAGCCCCAGTAACAACGCCCACCACACGCCTTCCACGCCATAACCCAGCTGAATACCCAGCACATACCCCAGCGGGATACCGATACCCCAGTACGCCAGCAGCGTGATGAGCGTAGGCATCCGCACATCGCCGAGGCCACGGAGAATGCCCAGTCCCACTACCTGCGTACCGTCAAACAACTGGAAGAAAGCGGCGATCACCAGCAATCCGGCAGCGATAGGTATCACCTGCGGATCATTGATGTACATCGCCGGCAGCAGGTTTTTAAACAGCATAAATATCAGTGCGGTCGTACCCATCAGCACCAGCACCATATGGTAACTGGCGATGGCGGAATGGCGGAGCGACTGGTAATCCTTTTTACCGAAGTTGTTACCACTCTTGATACCGGCGGCAGCAGAGATGCCGCTGGCCATCATGTAAGTCATGGCCGCCAGGCTGAGTGCGATCTGGTGCGCTGCCAGTTCAGCCGCGCCCATCCAGCCCACGATAACCGCTGCGCCACTGAAGGCGCTGATCTCAAAAATATACTGCAGCGCCACCGGCGTACCGATGCCCAGGATCTTTTTGACGGAAGCCCATTCCAGGTGCCGGAACCCGAACGATTGCAGGTAGGGCTTGAAACGGGGGGACTTCAACACATAAAAAGCCATGGTAATGCCCATGATCAGGCGGTCAGTGAAAGTGGCGATACCCACGCCTATCACCCCCAGGCGCGGCATCCCGAAGAGACCGTACACCAGGGTGATGCCGATGATGATATTGATCACATTACCGATAATGCTGATGTTCATCGCCTGCCGCGTGAAACCCAGTCCTTCTGCGAACTGTTTAAAGGACAGGAACAGCATCAGCGGGATAAAGGAGAAACCGAGGTAACGGAGGAAAGGGCGCGCCTGTTCCGCTACATCCGCTTCCTGCCTGAGTAATTCGAGGTGGGTGCTGCCGAAATAAATAACGGCAGACAACAGGAGGCCTACAACCATATTAATGATCAGGCTGTGGCTCAGCAGGTGGCCGATAGCTTTTTTATTACCGCGGCCGTTTTCCTGCGCAATGAGCGGGGTGAGGCCGTAAGACATGCCGATGCCGGTCACCATAAAGATGTTGAACAGGCTGTTGCCCAGCGATACCGCCGCCAGTGGCACTTTACCGGTGTGACCGATAATGATGCTGTCTGACAGGGCTACCAGCGTATGACCCAGCTGGGAGATAACAACAGGATAGGCTAAATGGAAATTGTCCTTGTAATAAGGCCGGTATTTTAAATAAAGCTGTTTCATTGATTCGTCTGATTAATTATTTATTGACTGCTACAGGGTGATTTTTTCCGGTAGTGATAAATTTATCCGGTACCAACAAAAAGGCCGGCGATCTGGTGATGCCGGCCTTTAAGCAAATATCGTTACAGGTGCTAAAACGGTGCATCTTCAAAACCTTCATCAAAGTTCATGTCATTCATTTTGGAGCCCTTCTGTATGTACAGCTTCGCCTCATCGTTGCCGCCCTGTGGACGGGAGATGCCTGCGAACGGACTTCCTCCCCCTCCGGGGTTTTCCAGGCTGCCATCATCTTCGAAGCGCTGGAATTCCAGTACCGCTCTTAATTTGATGGTATCCAGCTGACCGTTACGGTGTTTCGCGATACGGACGTGCGTTTCACCTTTATTGGATTCGCCCATTTCGTTGGCGTTGATCTCGTAGTATTCGGGACGGTACAGGAACATTACCATGTCGGCATCCTGTTCGATCGCACCGGATTCACGGAGGTCACTCAGCTGGGGCATTTTATTACCGTCTTTACGTTTTTCCACGTCACGGCTCAACTGGGAGAGGGCGATCACCGGTACCTGCAGCTCCTTTGCGAGGCCTTTCAGGTCACGGGAGATTTTACTGATCTCCTGTTCACGGTTGGAGCCTCTGCCGTCGCCACTGCCGCTCATCAGCTGGAGGTAATCGATGATGATCACGCCTACGCCATGGTTATGCACCAATCGCCGGCATTTGGCTCTCAATTCGAAGATATTAAGGGCCGGGGTATCATCGATGAAGATGGGCGCTTTCGCCAGGCGTTCAATACCGTGGGTCATCAGCTTCTTCATCTCATATTCTTCCAGCTTACCACGGGAAATTTTTTCCAGTTTGATTTCCGATTCCGCCGAGAGAATACGTTGTACGATCTGGCCGGAGGACATCTCCAGGGAAAATACTGCCGCACCTTTCGGGAAGCGGGGGTGGAGGGCCGCGTTACGGGCGAGGTTAAGGGCGAAAGCCGTTTTACCTACGGAAGGACGGGCCGCGATGATGATAAGGTCGGTGGACTGCCAGCCGTAGGTCACTTTGTCGAGTGACGGGAAGCCGGAGGGCACGCCGGTGATATCATCGCCTTTATTACGCAGGTCTTCGATACGCTTCATGGTATTTACCAGTACGCGGTCGATAGAGTCGTAGTTTTTACGAAGGTGGTTATTGGTGATCTCGAAGAGTTTGGATTCGGCGCTGTCGAGCAGGTCGAACACGTCGGCCGTGTCTTCGTAAGATTCGGTAAGGATCTCTCCGGAAATGCGGATCAGCTCCCGCTGAATGAATTTCTGCAGGATGATACGGGCGTGCGCTTCGATATTGGCCGAAGACACCACCGCATTGGTGAGTTTCATCACGGTAAAAGGTCCGCCAACCGCCTCCAGCGTGCCCATGGACTTGAGCTCTTCTGTCACGGTGAGAATGTCTACCGGCATCGATTTCGATGCCAGACGGGTCATGGCGGAAAAAATCAGCTGGTGTGCTTCCACATAAAAACACTCTCCTTTCAATATCTCTACAACAATATCAAAAGCACCCTTTTCCAGCATGATGGCTCCCAAAACAGCTTCTTCCAATTCTTTAGCCTGTGGTGGTACCTTGCCGTACACCAAGGACGACACTTCAATGGCCGGTTTTCTGCGAACATTGCGGTCCTTCTTAAGATTGAGATCCATTTATGGTCAGAGTATTAAAAAAAGTTAATAAAAGGTTACAGTCAATGGGCCTTTCCGGTATTTATTTGCATTATTCCTGTATCCGGCAGCATTTGCCGCTTTAAGAAATTGTAAATTTTTCTCGAGCCGTACAAACTAAGGTAAAGGCATTTTTTTAATTAACCTTTTTTATTTGACGACTAAATTTATTAAGCCCTATGCACAGTTTATCCACCATCAACAAGCAGGTTATCCACCGCACATTGTGGGTTATCCACCAAAAACCGGAAAAACCACATGCAAAGGTCTGATTATTCACACACATTGTGTAAAAAAGATTTTCACATCGGCTGCCGGGGCCACTGGCAGGCAGCCGGAATATTGGCCAGGCAGGGATATGCAGGAAAACAGGAGCCGGGAAACCGCTGCTCATCCCTCCTCCGGGATAATTTTTCCCGGCAACGCGGCTGTAAAGGGGTAATTCGCAATTCGTAATTTGTAATTCTTTAACTTTACGCTTCTTTATAAACCAAGCAGACAAATGACGATTTCATACAACTGGCTTTGTGCGTATTTACCGGTCAAACCTACACCGGAGGAACTGTCCACCATCCTGACAAGAATAGGCCTGGAAGTTGAAAGCCTTGACAAGTTCGAGGCGGTAAAGGGCAGCCTTGCCGGCTTGGTGATTGGTGAAGTGCTGACTGCCGAGAAGCACCCCAATGCGGACAAACTGAAACTGACCACTGTCAACACCGGCAATGGTGAACCGCTGCATATCGTATGCGGCGCGCCCAACGTAGCGGTAGGACAGAAAGTGGTGGTAGCGCCTATCGGCACCACCATCTATCCCCTGGGCGGCGAGCCCCTGACCATGAAAAAAGCGAAGATCCGCGGCGAAGAAAGCCAGGGTATGATCTGTGCAGAAGACGAAATCGGCCTGGGCAACAGCCACGCCGGTATCATGGTACTGGACGCCTCCCTGCAGCCGGGCACGCCGGCAGCCGATGTATTCAAACCGGCACAGGACTGGACCTACGAAATAGGCCTTACACCCAACCGTATGGACGCCATGAGCCATATCGGCGTAGCGAAAGACGTATGCGCTTTCCTCAACAACCTGGAACATACCCACAAATACCAGGTACAGCTGCCGGAAATCAAGGCCCTGCCAGCCGCAGCGGCACAACTTCCGATCAGCGTGACCCTCGAAAATACCGATGCCTGCCCGCGCTACAGCGGCATCAGCATCACCGGCGTTACCGTGGCCCCTTCCCCTGAATGGCTGAAGAACCACCTGCTGACCATCGGCGTACGCCCGATCAATAATATTGTGGATATTACCAACTTCGTGCTGCACGAAACAGGTCAACCGCTCCACGCTTTCGACGCAGCCGCTGTCAAAGGCAATGCAGTCGTGGTGAAGAACCTGCCGCAGGATACTGTTTTCGTAACGCTCGATGAAAAAGAAAGGAAACTGGACGCCACCGATCTCATGATCTGCAACGGCGCCGGTGAAGGCATGTGTATCGCCGGCGTTTTCGGCGGACTGCATTCCGGCGTGAGCGACAGCACAAAAGATATCTTCCTGGAGAGCGCTTTCTTTGCTCCCGGCGGTATCCGTACCACTTCTTTCCGGCATGGCCTCCGCACCGATGCCGCTACCCGCTTTGAAAAAGGCGTGGATATCTCCAATACGGTCTTCGCCCTGCAACGCGCAGCGGCATTGATCTGCGAGCTGGCCGGCGGTAAAGCCGCATCCGCTATCGTGGACGTATATCCGGCTCCGAAAGTGAAAACACAGGTGGAAACCACCTACGCTTATATCCACAAACTCAGTGGCAGCCGCTATGCGCCGGAAAAAATCAAAAATATCCTGCGCAGCCTGGGCTTCGACATCATCGCAGAAACCGCCGAAAGCCTGCGGGTAGCCGTTCCCTTCAGCAAACCAGACATCAGCCTGCCGGCTGACCTGGTGGAGGAAGTCATGCGGATAGACGGCCTGGACAATATCGAAATCCCGTCCCATGTCACTATTTCCCCCTCCCTGTCTGCCCATCCTGACGAGGAAGGTATCCGGGAAAAAGTGGCTAACTACCTGGCCGGCAATGGCTTCAATGAAATCTTCACCAACTCCATTACCAACAGTAAATACTATACGCCGGAAGTACTGGAACGCGCCGTGAAAATGATGAACAGCCTCACCGTAGAGCTGGACATTATGCGTCCTTCCATGCTGGAAACCGGCCTGGAAAGCATTTCCTACAACCTGAACCGCAAGAATGAAGACCTGTTCTTCTTCGAATTCGGTAAAACCTACCAGGTGCTCGAAAAAGGTTATGCAGAGAACAACCACCTCGTATTATACCTGACCGGTAAAAGAACGGCGGAAACCTGGATGCAGAAAACCAGCCCGGTTGACTTCTACGACCTGAAAGGATTTGTCCTGAACGTACTGAAACAGCTGGGTTACCAGCAGTTCCAATGGGTGGAAGGTACAGACACCAGCCTGCAGCCAGCCTGGGAAATAAAGGTAAAAAATCAGGTGGTAGCTACCCTGGGAGGCGTTACCACACAGAAACTAAAGCAGTTCGATATTAAGCAACCGGTATGGTATGCTACTTTTAATTGGGATAAAATACTCGGACTGTTACAAAAAAGTGATAACTTTTACAGGGAAATCCCCCGCTTCCCCGCCGTTAGGAGAGACCTGGCGCTGGTGCTGGACAAACAGGTGCGGTTTGCTGCCGTTGAGGCCGCTGCCCGCGCTGTAAAATCACAGCTGCTGCAGGATATCAATCTCTTCGACGTGTTCGAAAGCGAGAAGCTGGGAGCCAATAAAAAATCGTACGCAGTAAGCTTTACCTTCCTGGACACCCAGAAAACCCTGACCGATAAAGAAATCGACGGGGTGATGGACAAGCTGGTAAAGACTTTTGAAACGCAGCTGCAAGCGGAAATACGGAGATAAAAATTACGGATTACGAATTACGAATTACGGGTTGGTAACTTCTGAGGAATTACTAATTTGCTTTTGCAAATCAATAGCTCTCAATTCGTAATTCGTAATTTGTAATTCGTAATTAAGTCAAAATGGTATTAGAGCAATATATTCAACGGGTAGAAGAAAAGCTACAACTGCTGGTGAAACGGCTTCACCAGGTGCAGTCGGAGAATACATTGCTAAAAGACGAAATCAACCAACAGCAACAGACACTGCAACAGCAACAGCTGGCCATACAGGCAATGGAAGACAAACTGCATCTGTCGAGGATAGCAGCTACCGCCCATGGAGGCGCCACAGCAACAGAAGACGCAGCCTTTAAAAAAGAGATCCGGAACAAGATCAATGAGTATATCAAAGAGATTGACCGTTGTATCGCCTTATTGAACGGCTGATATAAAATAATTTCAACATATGGAACAACTCATTCCCATCAATATCGTTGTATCTGACCGCTCTTACCGGATAAAAATACGGCCGGAAGAGGAGGAAGAGGTACGTCGTATCATGAAGGAGGTGAATGAGAAGATCGTTGATTTTAAAACTGCCTATGCTGGGAAAGACCAGCAGGACTATATTGCTATGGCCCTCATTATGTACGCGACCCACCCGGGCACCAGCGGCGGCAAAGCTCAGGCCGTTACTGCTCCCTTTCTGCAGGAGAAACTGGAAAAGCTGGAAGAAATCATCAACCAGGCATTGGGTTAAATTCACTTTACCCGTTGCTAAACAATGACTTAGCTAATTCGCTAATTATCACGTATTAAACACGCTTTACTGCTATTTTTTTGTATTTTCGCGGGTCAGTTCTCGCCCCTGTCGCGTTTTAGCAGTGACTTGGGTATGAGGATACTACATAAATCAAGTATAAATAATTCATATGGATGTTACACTTTATACGACAATAGCTGCAGTAGTGGCATTGGTCTTAGGAATAGTGCTGGGAAAGGTGATATTTGCCAAGAACACACAGCAAAAAATTGACGAAGCCGAACAACAGGCTAAAAAAATCGTCGCAGATGCACAGGTGAGCGCTGAAAATCTTAAAAAAGACAGGTTACTCGAAGCAAAAGAGAAATTCCTGCATTTGAAGAGTGAGCATGAGAAAGAAGTCACCCAGCGCAACCAGAAAATAGCGGAGTCTGAAAACCGTATCAAACAGAAAGAGCAGTCTCTCAATCAGAAAAACGAGCAGCTGCAGAAGCACATCAACGAAAACGAGGCCATCAAGGAAACGCTGAACCGCCAGATGGAACTGGTAACCATTAAGCGTACCGAGCTGGAAAAACACCAGGAAGAGCATATCCGCCGCCTGGAAAAAGTAGCCGGCCTTACCGCTGAAGAAGCCAAACACCAGCTGGTGGAAAGCCTGAAAGAAGAAGCCCGCAGCCAGGCGCTGTCCCATATCCAGGAGATCATCGAAGACGCCAAGCTGAAAGCCAACAAAGAAGCCAAGAAAATCATCATACAGTCCATCCAGCGTACGGCTGCAGAGCAGACGATCGAGAACACCATTACCGTGTTCACCCTGGAAAGCGACGAAATCAAAGGCCAGATCATCGGCCGTGAAGGACGTAATATCCGCGCCATTGAGGCCGCTACCGGCGTTGACCTCATCGTGGACGACACCCCTGAAGCGATCGTGCTCTCTTCCTTCGACCCGCTTCGCCGTGAAATCGCCCGCCTGTCTCTCCAACGCCTGGTACAGGACGGCCGTATCCACCCTGCCCGTATCGAGGAAGTGGTAGAAAAAACCAAGAAACAACTGGAAGAACAGGTAATGGACATCGGTGAAAGAACGGTGATCGAACTGGGTATCCATGGCCTGCATAAAGAACTGGTACGTCTCGTAGGTAAAATGCGTTTCCGCTCTTCCTACGGTCAGAACCTGCTGATGCACTCCAAAGAAACAGCTAACCTCTGCGCCGTGATGGCTGCCGAATTGGGCCTCAACCCCAAACTAGCCAAACGCGCCGGCCTGCTGCACGACATTGGTAAAGTTCCGGATGAAGAAACTGAACTGAGCCACGCCCTCCTCGGCGCCAAACTGGCTGAAAAATATGGCGAACACGCCGCCGTGGTAAACGCTATCGGCGCTCACCACGATGAAATGGAAATGCAATACGTGATTTCCCCGATCGTTCAGGCCTGCGACGCCATCAGCGGCGCCCGTCCCGGCGCCCGCCGCGAAATCATGCAGAGCTACCTGCAACGTATCAAAGACCTGGAAAACCTCGCCCTCGCGCACGATGGCGTGGAAAAAGCCTACGCTATCCAGGCCGGCAGGGAACTGCGTATCATCGTAGAAAGTGATAAGGTGTCTGACAACGACGCTGACCGCCTGTCCTTCGAAATCGCCAATAAGATCCAGACCGAAATGCAGTACCCGGGTCAGATCAAGGTGACGGTTATCCGTGAAAAACGTGCGGTGAACATCGCCCGTTAATCATTTCTGATTTAGATATCTGGAATTTTGATATTATATTGGAGTCCTCCGGCCAACACCGGGGGACTTTTTTTATCCGGTGAACAACGGAACCACGTTTATAATACTCATCTCAAAAATCCAATAATCTATATGAAGCGGTCTTTTTTAAAATTTGTATTGGGTGCCGCCCTTGTACTGGGCACCAGCAGCACGTTTGCACAGAAAGCCCAGTCCCTGTTCAATGGTAAAAACCTGGACGGCTGGAAAATACACGGTACTGAAAAATGGTATGTGGAGAAAGGCGAATTAATCTGCGAAAGCGGTCCGGATAAAGAATACGGTTACCTCGCCACGAATAATAAATATCAGAATTTCGAACTCACCCTCCAGTTCAAACAGGAAGCTGACGGTAACAGCGGCGTATTCTTCCACTCCTCCCTCGAAGGCACCAAAGTTGCCGGCTGGCAGGCAGAAGTAGCTCCTCCGAACATGCATACCGGCGGTATCTACGAATCTTATGGCCGCGGGTGGCTCATCAAACCTGAAGCGGAAAAAGAAAAATACCTGAAAATGGGCGAGTGGAACACCATGAAGATCCGGGTAGACGGCGACCAGGTGACGACCTGGCTCAATGGCCATGAAATGATCACCCTGAAAGATGAAAAAATCGGCGCCATCGACGGACAGATCGCCCTGCAGATCCACTCCGGCGGCGGCATCAAGGTAAAATGGAAAAATATTAAACTGGTTCCCCTGAAGGGATAATACAACCTTATGTCCTACCAAGACCAGGTGATCTTTATTACAGGCGCCAGCTCCGGTATAGGCCGGCAGCTGGCGCTTTTGTTAGCGCAGGAGAAAGCCCGGCTGATCCTCGCCGCCAGGCATACAGACACATTGGAAACCATACAGCGGGAATGCCTGCAATACACCTCTTTCTGCGATATCCTGACCATGGACATCACCGTTCCCGAACAGGTGGATGCCGGCGCACAAAAAGCCTGGCAACTGCACGGCCGGATCGATGTGCTGATCAATAATGCCGGCGTTACCCAACGCTCCAAACTCATAGATACACAGGTGTCCGCCATCCGTCAGCTCATGGAGGTCAACTTTTTCGGACCGATGATGCTCACCAAAGCCCTGCTGCCTTATTTCCAGCAACAACAACACGGCCAGATCGTCGTTATCAGCAGCATGGCCGGACTGATGGGCTATCCCTGGCGCTCCGGCTATAACGCCGCCAAACATGCCCTGCAGGGCTATTTTGAAACGCTGCAAACGGAACAGCCCATCCCTCAGTTACATACCACCATCGTTAGCCCCGGGCGTATCCACACACCTATCACCTACGCCGCCATCACAGCTGACGGCAGCCCTTTCGGCAAAATGGACCCCGGCCAGGCACACGGCATCCCGGTGGAAAAATGCGCCCGCCGTATCATCACAGGAATGCGTAAACGAAAAAAACAGGTACTGATCGCCCGGGAGGAACGGATCCTCTTATGGCTCAAACGCTTCTTTCCCCCACTGTTTTATTTTATTGCCCGGAAAGGCAATTGATACCGCACCAGGCCCTCCAAAGCAGAGATTGTATGTAGTGAAGCAACCATCCCCGGGAATCAACGGCGACTATTTGCAAAACGCCGGATTGACAGCAAAAAAGTGACCCTAACGGATCAACGAGGAAGATTCCTGAGCCGAAAATGTCAAAAATCTTCAAAAATGCGCCTTTTTTTTTAAAATTATCATTTTACTAAAGGCGGTTATCATCTAACAGATATGACATTTTGCCGCCCTCCCAAAAATGTTCATATCGGCGAAGCGTGTATAGCTGGTTCAAACGCTTGTTGCTGCTGGTATCCATATTGCTTCTTACTTTAGCCGTGTAAATGATGCGTACAAAGGTAAACACCTGCTCACCGCCACTATCCGTGCAGACGATGCTTCTCAGTTCTCCGTGGGAGACCAGTAGGTATTTTGTTGCCGGGACGGGGAATTCCCCCCTGCTTCCCCATCCTTCAAAGGATCCTGACCATGATGAAGAAAGCGCCTGATTGACAGTATAAATAGTTGCCCTGAATTATCAAAAACATCGAAAACAACCTCAAAAAGCCTTTTTTATGAAATTCCTTTAGATAAATGTTGCTATCATCCAGAAAAAATGTCATTATGACAATCAGAAAAGGGTAACATCCCGCGAGGTGTGTCTGATTAAATACATCTTTCCACCGTTATTTTTGCTGCACGGGGAAAGGTGGTTGACACGCAGGCATAAGTAGATAGCTTGGCGCTGGCCATTGCCGGGGGAGGCAACTGATACTGCAGCTTTAGCCATTGCCGGGAGAGAAAGTTGCTCACGTTGCTTCAGCCATAGCCGTTGGGGCATCAGCCATTTCCGGGAGAGAAAGTTGCTCATATTGCTTTAGCCATAGCCCCCAAACGGTTGCTTCAGCCATTTGCAGGATAGGGAGTCGATTTTGCATTTACTCCGAAAGGATTGACCTGGGGCTTTACCCGTCTCTCCGGAAAGGAGTTTTGATACTGCCTTCGTCGTAAGCCATTGTACAACCGTCGGTGTCTGAATGTCAGAAAAAATGGATAATAATATACTTCTGAACTCCAATCCTCCAACCAAAACGTCGAAAGTCATCAAAAAAAGTCCATTTTTTCGAAAAACAGGGCCATCAAAATCACCCAGCCATATGACATCCTGACAAACAACAAGACGTCAGATATCGCGCGAAGCGCATAAAAAAAGCCTGCAAAAAGCAGGCTGTTATATTAGTGTTTTTTCTCTGTATCTTCGTCAGTTGCACTTTCATCCTCATCCTCATCCTCATCCTCATCCTCATCCTCATCCTCATCCTCATCCT
>NZ_CAMLHC010000024.1 GCF_946479755.1 uncultured Chitinophaga sp.
TCCACCCTCCGCAACCTCCACCCTCCGCAACCTCCACCCTCCGCAACCTCCACCCTCCGCAACCTCCACCCACCGCAATCTCCACCCTCCGCAACCTCCACCCTCCGCAACCTCCACCCACCGCAATCTCCCATCTCCCTAAAAAACATCTTCAAAAAACTTCTCCCCATAAAAAAACATTGCGCGTTTTGAAAAAAATAACTATTTTTCGGGTACGTACCCGGAAATTGAAAAACGATTGAAAAACGAATACTTCCGGCGACGCAGCGATCAACTGAAATTTTCGATAACAGACCACCTGTTAATACTATATAAAAGGACATTCATCGGCTCGTCCTGGTCAATTAAGCAAGCGTAAAAATTCCAACATGAAAAGCAGTCGCCGCAATTTTATCCGTAATACCGCCCTGGCAGGCATAGGCACAGGACTATTGGGAGGCCTCCGGCCGTTATATGGCAGGAGCCCGGTACAAAAAACCAACGGGATACGCATCGGTATCATCGGACTGGATACTTCTCATGCTATTGCCTTTACCAAAGGGTTCAACAATCCGGTGACGGTTCCCGGACTGGAAGGCATGAAGGTGGTGGCCGCCCTTCCGCAAACAAGCCCGGACATCGAGCTGAATAAAAAAAGGCTGCCGGAATATATAGAACAGGTAAAAGCGATGGGCGTAGAGATCGTTGACTCCATGCAGGCGCTGCTTGATAAGTCGGATGTAATACTCGTGGAATCGAACGATGGCCGTCCGCACCTGGCGCAGGCCATGCCAGCCATTAAAGCCGGTAAAAAAGTTTTCATTGATAAACCACTGGCGGCGTCCCTGGCAGATGGCATCGCCATCGCCAAAGCGGCTAAAAAATACAACGCGCCCGTTTTCTCTTCTTCCGCGCTGCGCTTTATGGACAGCGTGAAACAGGTGCAGCAGGGCGCTATCGGCAAAGTGACCGGCGCTGACACTTACAGTCCGGCCGCCCTGGAAAAAACACATCCGGATCTTTTCTGGTATGGCATCCACGGTATAGAAACGCTCTTTGCGGTGATGGGTAGCGGTTGTAAGACCGTCACCCGCTTCAGCACTCCCGGTAACGACGTGGTGGTAGGACAATGGGCAGATGACCGCATCGGTACCTTCAGAGGTACACGCAACAGTCCGAGTGACTTTGGCGGCCGCGTTTTCGGTGAAAAAGGCAACCTGTCACTCGGCCCTTTTAAAGGGTATGAAGCGCTGCTGCAAGAGATAGCCACCTTCTTCCGCACCGGCGTGGCGCCGGTGAAACCGGAAGAAACGCTGGAGGTACTGGCCTTCATGGAAGCCGCGCAGGAGAGCAAACGTAAAGGCGGCAAACCGGTAGCGCTGGCGAATATCAATAATATATAAACCTATAATTCCAATACCAAAAAATCTGATAGCTTATGAAGGCGTCCCGTAGAGACTTCCTGAAGAAAACAACCAAAGGCACCGCAGCCATTATGCTGGGCAGCATGCTGCCTGGTATCAGCGCCGCAAGTTATGCCCGCATCATGGGTGCCAACGAACGGATGAGAGTAGGCATGATGGGCGTCAACTCCCGCGGGCTGGCGCTGGCCAACAACTATGCCCGTCAGCAGAACTGTGAGGTGGTATCGGTGTCTGATGTGGACGCCCGCGCGGCGGCGAAGTGCATCGACAGTGTGTTTAAAATCACGCAAAAAAAGCCAAAAGATGTTCCGGACTTCCGGAAAGCGCTCGAGAATAAAAACATGGACGCCCTCATCGTGGCGGCGCCGGACCACTGGCATGCGCCGGCGGCTATCCTTGCGGCAAAGGCAGGCAAACATGTATACCTCGAAAAGCCCTGCAGCCATAACCCGCACGAAGGCGAGCTGCTGGTAAAAGTGGCGGACAAATACAAAAGTGTTATCCAGATGGGGAACCAGCGCCGCTCCTGGCCCAATGTGGAAGCAGCCATCCGCGAGGTGCACGAGGGCACTATCGGCCGCGCTTATTTTGCCAAAGGATGGTATACCAATAACCGCAAATCTATTGGCCATGGTAAGGAGATAGCCGTGCCCGAATGGCTCAATTACGACCTGTGGCAGGGCCCCGCTCCGCGCCGCGCGCTGAAAGATAACCTGATACATTATAACTGGCACTGGTTCTGGAACTGGGGCACCGGCGAAGCGCTGAACAACGGCACCCATATGATAGACCTGATGCGCTGGGGCCTCGGCGTGGATTATCCCAGCCGCGTTATCTCCGCGGGTGGCCGTTACCGTTATTCGGACGACTGGGAAACACCGGACACACAAGTCATCACGCTGGAGTTTCCCAACAATACCAGCATGACCTGGGAAGGCCGCAGCTGCAACGGACGCACCGTGGAAGGAAATTCCGTAGGCGTTATTTTCTATGGCGAAAAAGGTTCCCTGGTGATTGACGGTAACGCCTATACGATTTATGATCTGGACAATAAAATCGTAAAGGAAGTGAAAAATCAGGCGATCATCGATCCGCGTAACCTGATGAACCCCGCGGAAAGCCTCGATGCGCTGCATATCCAGAATTTCTTTGAAGGCGTGCGCAAAGGCGCAAAACTGAATGCCGACATCCTCGGCGGCTACCAAAGCACCTTGCTGTGTCAGCTGGGGAATATTTCCCTCCGCTCCGGTAACGCCCTGCACATCGACACCAGCAATGGCCACATCCTGAACGATGCCGTTGCTCAACAGTTCTGGAAACGAGAATATGAGAAAGGGTGGGAACCCACTTTATAAATTATTATTTATGCAAAACACGCACCGGGTAGATCCGGGGCAGCTGAGCCGCAGGGATACTGTTATCTCCATCCTCATCATCGGGATGCTGTTTTTTATCTTCGGCTTCGTTACCTGGGTCAACGCTATTCTGATACCGTACTTCAAGATCGCCTGCGAGCTGACGAACTTTCAGTCTTATCTCGTGGCTTTCGCTTTTTACATTTCCTATTTTATCATGTCGGTGCCTTCTTCCTACCTGCTGAAAGCGGTGGGTTTCAAGAAGGGGATCATGCTGGGTTTCTGGACCATGGCGCTGGGCGCTGCTATATTTATCCCGGCGGCCTTCACCCGTACATACGAGGTGTTCCTGCTGGGATTATTCACTATCGGGCTGGGACTGGCCGTGCTGCAAACTGCCGCCAATCCCTATATCACCATCCTGGGCCCGAAAGAAAGTGCAGCGCAGCGTATCAGTATTATGGGCATCTGCAATAAAGGCGCCGGTATTATCGCGCCGCTGATTTTCGCCGCCGTGATCCTGAAGCCGACAGACAGCACGCTGTTTGCACAACTGCAGCATATGGCCGGCGACGCCAAAGAAGCAGCGCTGGATGAACTGATCCGCCGGGTGATCATGCCTTACAGCATTGTAGCCATCGTATTGTTTTTGTTAGGACTGCTGGTCCGTTATTCTCCCTTACCGGATATTGATACGGAGAAAGAAGAAGGAGCGGTGGCCGCAGCCAACGCCGGGAAAAAGAACATCTTCGGTTTTCCGCACCTGATACTGGGCGCAGTCGCTATTTTCCTCCATGTAGGTACACAGGTGGTGGCCATCGATACCATTATCGGTTATGCCACGTCTATGCATATACCGCTGATGGAAGCCAAGACTTTCCCTTCCTACACCTTGTTCGTGACGATCTGTGGTTATCTGCTGGGGATTGTCACTATTCCGAAATTCCTCAGCCAGGTGAACGCCTTGCGTATCTGTACGTTGTTAGGCGCGCTGTTCACCATCGGTATTATTTATATGCGGGGAGAAGTCCGGCTGTTGGGACATACGGCGGACATCTCCATTTGGTTCGTGGTGCTGCTGGGCTTTGCCAATTCACTGGTATGGGCAGGTATCTGGCCGCTGGCACTGGATGGACTGGGGCGTTTTACGAAGCTGGGCGGTTCACTGATGATCATGGGACTAAGCGGTAATGCGATGTTACCGCCGTTGTACGGTTATTTCGCGGACCACTATGATGTGCGTCATGCTTACTGGGTATTGTTTCCCTGTTATCTGTACCTGATATTTTACGCCTTCTACGGGCATAAGATCAGGCACTGGACACCGGTGGCGCGTTCGTTGAAAGTTTATCCTGAAAAAGAATTACATGGAACAGAGAAAGTATAAGATTGTTAACGGGCATATTATCACTCCTTACCGGATCATCCGCAACGGTACGCTGATCACGGAAGGAGGGCGTATCCTGGCTGTCAGCGAACGGGATGTGGAAATGCCCGATGCTGTTGTTGTTGATGCGAAAGGCCAGTACGTGTCTCCGGGTTTCATTGACCTGCATGTGCATGGCGGCGGCGGGCACGATTTTATGGACGGCACGGTAGCTGCGTTTCTGGCGGTAGCGGAGAAGCACCGGGAGTTTGGCACTACCTCTATTGTGCCGACGACATTAAGCAGTGACAAAGCCAGCCTGCTGAAGGCTGTTGAAGTATATGAAGCAGCAGCGGCGCGTAATATCGCCGGTGCGCGGTTCGCCGGGTTACACCTGGAAGGGCCCTATGTGGCCATGAACCAACGGGGCGCACAGGACCCGAAATACATCCGCAACCCGGAAGCGGAGGAATACACAGAAGTGCTGGCCGCCTCCAAAGCGGTAACGCGCTGGAGCGCTGCGCCGGAACTGCCGGGGGGGCTGCCTTTCGGCCGCTATCTCCGGTCCAGGGGTATTCTCGCTGCTGCGGCCCATACGGACGCTATCTATGAAGAAATGCTGGAGGCTTACGAGAACGGCTATACGCATATCACCCATATGTACTCCGCCATGTCGGGGGTAACGCGGCGCAATGCTTTCCGTTACGCAGGCGCTATCGAAGCGGCCTACCTGATCGATGAAATGACGGTGGAAATCATTGCGGACGGCGTACATCTGCCCGCGCCATTGTTAAAACTGGTCTACAAAATAAAAGGGCCGGCGAAGACAGCCCTCATCACCGATGCGATGCGCGCCGCCGGGATGGGACCGGGAGAAAGCATCCTCGGCGGACTGGACAACGGTATTCCCGTGATCGTGGAAGACGGGGTGGCTAAACTGCCGGACCGCAGCTCTTTTGCGGGCAGCGTAGCCACGGCTGACCAGCTGGTGCGCACGATGGTCAACCTGGCGGAAGTACCGCTGGTAGAGGCGGTGCGTATGGCTACGGCCACACCTGCGGCCATCGCCGGCATCGCTCACCGTACGGGAACGCTGGTAGAAGGAAAGGCCGCGGACATTATATTCTTTGATGAACAAATCAGGGTAAGCACCGTCTTCATCGAAGGCGAATGCTAACCTGAAAGGCTATACGTTTTAAAAACGCTCACATCTTTCAACATTAAACCATCCATCATATGACAGGTAATATACAGGCAACGGTAGCATCGTTGCTGCAACCATCACACGAGCTGGTAGCGGCGATGGCTGCGCTGGAAGGCGATATCCTGCTGCTCGGCGTAGGCGGGAAAATTGGTCCCAGCCTGGCAAAGCTGGCCAAACAGGCGGTCGATCAGTCGGGCGTGCCCCGCAGGGTGATCGGCGTATCGCGGTTGACAGAACCGGGACTGAAAGCACAACTGGAACAGGACGGCATTGAAACCATCGCCGCCGACCTGTTGAATGAAGACGACCTTGCCGCACTGCCGGACGTGAAAAACGTATTGTACCTCGCCGGTACCAAATTCGGCACCACCGGCAAAGAAGCTTTTACCTGGGCCATGAACGCCTACCTGCCCGGCAGGGTGGCGGACAAGTACCGCAACTCCCGCATCGTGGTATATTCTACCGGTAACGTATATCCGCTCACCCCTGTATTTCAGGGCGGCGCGGATGAATCCGTGGCGCCCGCACCGGTAGGGGAGTACGGCCAGTCATGCCTCGGAAGGGAACGGGTATTCCAGCATTTCTCTAACCAATATGGTACGCCGGTGCTGGTATACCGGTTGAACTACGCCAACGATCTGCAGTACGGCGTACTGCTGGAAATAGCGAAGTCTGTACGCGACGGCAAACCGATCGACCTGCGCATGGGCCATGTGAACGTGATATGGCAGGGCGACGCCAACGAAATGGCGCTGCGTGCCTTCGCGCATTGCGCCGCACCGGCGAAGCTGCTCAATATCACCGGACCTGAAACGGCGCCCGTGCGCTGGATCGCAAAGGAATTCGGCCTGCATTTCGGAAAAGAGCCCGTTTTTGTGAATGAAGAACAACCTACTGCCTTGCTGAGTAATGCAGCGGAGAGTTTCCGGCTGTTCGGCTACCCGAAAGTGTCCCTGAAACAAATGATAGGACTCACGGCAGCCTGGCTGGAACAGGGCGGCCGCACTATCTCCAAGGCTACCCATTTCCAGGAAAGGGAAGGCCAGTTTTAATTTCTCTCTCATCATCTATCACATCAACCGAATCATGATACCGGATTTATTATACAGCGGTACCGTTATCCCGGCGCACCCGCTGGCGCTGGATGCCAACCGTCAGCTCGATGAATACCGCCAGCGGCGGCTTACCCGTTACTATATTGCCAGCGGCGCGGGAGGCGTGGCCGTGGGCGTACATACCACCCAGTTCGCCATCCGCGATCCTGAAGTGGGATTGTATGAAACCGTGCTCCGCCTGGCGTCGGAGGAGATAGCCGCGGCGCAACTGACACGCCCTTTTATCAAAGTGGCCGGTCTCTGCGGCCCTACTGCACAGGCGGCCGACGAAGCAAGGGTGGCACTGAAATACGGTTACCACCTGGGTTTGTTAAGTTTGGGCGGGTTAAACCATTTGTCGGAAGGGGAGTTGATAGCCCATGTGCGGACCGTATCGGAAATCATACCCATCTTCGGTTTCTACCTGCAGCCCTCTGTGGGCGGCCGTATCCTGAGTTATCATTTCTGGGAGCAGCTGGTGGAAATACCCGGGGTCAAGGCGATCAAAACCGCGCCGTTCAACCGTTACCAGACCCTCGACGTCGTAAGGGCGGTGTGTCACTCCTCCCGCTGCGAGGATATCGCGCTGTATACCGGCAACGACGATAACATCGTGGCGGACCTGCTGACGACGTATCGCTTTACTGTCAACGGTCGCGAGGTGGTAAAAGGTTTTGCCGGCGGACTGCTGGGCCACTGGTCGGTTTGGACCAGTAAAGTGGTGCCGCTCTTCGATCGCGTAAAAAAGTGTATACTTGAGGATTATTCGGGCGCAGGTCAACTGTTGACAGAAGGAATAGCGGTCACCGATATGAATGCGGCGCTGTTTGATCCTTCCAACGCTTTCCATGGCTCTATCGCCGGTATCCACGAGGTATTGCGGCGGCAGGGACTCCTGGAAGGCATCTGGTGCCTGGATGAAGCTGAAACTTTATCCCCCGGACAGCTGGAAGAAATCGACCGTGTGGCAGCCGCTTATCCGCAGCTGACAGACGACGGTTTCGTCAAAGCTTTCCTGGAAAAGGAAAAAAACATTGTCAATGCTTAAAGAAAAAATCCGGCAGCTGGCCGGCAGTATCCAGGAAGAAACGATCGCCAACCGGCGCTATCTTCATGCACACCCGGAACTTTCCTACAAGGAGGTGAATACGGCTGCTTTTATTGCCGGCAAACTGAAGGACCTCGGCATTCCTTTTGAACCCATGGCCAACACCGGACTGGTGGCCCTGTTGCAGGGCAGCAAGCCGGGAAGCGGCCAGGTGGTGGCGCTACGGGCGGATATTGACGCCCTGCCCATCCGGGAGCTCAACGAGGTGCCTTATAAATCCCAGCACGACGGTGTGATGCATGCCTGTGGGCATGACGTACACACGTCTTCGTTACTGGGCACCGCTACTATCCTCAGCAGGATGAAAGAAGATTTTGCGGGCACCGTGAAATTCATCTTTCAGCCGGCGGAAGAACTGATTCCCGGCGGCGCCAGTATGATGATCAAAGAAGGCGTGCTGGAAAATCCCCGTCCGCATCATGTGCTGGGGCAGCATACCATGCCCGAGCTGCCTGCCGGCAAGGTGGGTTTCAGAGGCGGCCGTTATATGGCCAGCAACGATGAAATTTTTATGACGGTGAAAGGCAAAGGCGGCCATGGCGCCATGCCCCATCTGGGTATAGACCCGGTAGTGGTGGCCTGTCATATCGTGATCGCCCTGCAGCAGATCGTGAGCCGCCGTGTAAACCCACTGCTGCCGTCCGTACTTTCTTTCGGTAAAATGCTGGCGAACGGCGCTACCAACGTGATCCCCGACCAGGTAAGGCTGGAAGGCACTTTCCGCTCCCTTGATGAAAAATGGCGGCGCGAAGCGCATACCAAGATCAAAAAAATGGCTGTCTCCATCGCCGAAGGCATGGAAGCCACGTGTGATATCGAAATACATCAGGGATACCCGGTGTTGATCAACAACGAAAAATTAACCAGCATTACCCGCACCCATGCGGAAGAATTCCTGGGTACGGATAATGTGGTAGACCTGGATATCTGGATGGCGGCGGAAGATTTCGCTTACTACTCCCAGCAGGCGGACGCCTGCTTTTACCGCCTGGGCGTGCGCAACGAGGCCCGCGGCATTGTCTCCGGTCTGCACACCGCCACTTTTGATGCCGATGAGCATGCGCTGGAAACCGGCGCGGGCCTGATGGCTTACCTGGCCCTGAAAACACTGGGCAATTAAAAAATTATAACTGCAATGTTTCCGTGACGCCCGTTTCTTCCAGGAAGCGGGCGTCGTGCGATACCACGACCAGCGTACCCTGGTACGCGGCGAATATCTGCGTCAGCATCCGGATGTTGGTCAGGTCCAGGTTGTTGGTCGGTTCGTCGAGGATGATCATGTCGGGAGACTGGCTGCGGAGCGTCATGCAACACAGCGCCAGCCGGAGTGTTTCTCCGCCGCTCAGTGCACTGCAGGGCTTGTCCCAGTCGTCGGGACCAAAAAGGAACCGTACCAGCATCGTATTCAGTTTCCCTTCGTCTGCTTTGATATCATTGCTGGCGGCCGCCTGTTGCCTCACGGTCTTGCTGCGGTCTATGCTGCTGTAGTCCTGGTCCAGCACGAGGCTGCTGAATGGTGCTACGTACAGGCGTCCCTGTTGGGACGGCAGCTGGCCGGTAATGAGTTTGATGAGCGTGGACTTGCCACTGCCGTTGTTGCCGGCAATCGCCAGCCGGTCGCCGCTTTTGATAATAAAATCCAGCGGTTGCGGCCATAACGTTTCCCCATCCGGATAAGCATAGTTCAGTTGTTCTGCCTGCACCAGTATTTTGCCTTTATGGCCTGGCGGCGTAGCAAAATGGCCTTTCATGATACGCGCTACCTGGTCGCTGGCGGAAGCGGCGTCCAGTGTGGCTTGCAGGCCGGCCACTTTTTCTGCGTGCACCTCCTGGGTGCGGGCGGTGGTTTTGGCGGCCTGGTCTCTGCGGCCGTTCATCAGGATCTTGGGTATGTTCCCTTCGCTGCGGCTTTTATTGCCACGGGCGTTCTCGCGCTGTTGCCTTTCGAAAGCTTGTTGCTGCGCTGCCCGTGCCTCTTTCAGCGATTTCTCCGCGTGAGCGATCTGTTGTTGCAGCGCTGCGGTCTCTTCGGCTTTTTTCTTTTCGTAGAAAGCATAGTTGCCGCCGTACACCTGCAGCCGTGCGTTGTTCAGCTCCCAGATGGGGCTGCACAGCTCCAGCAACTGCCGGTCGTGGCTCACGATCAGCAGTGATTTGCTGTTGCGGTCCACCCAGTCGTATAGTTGTGCCCGTGCGGTCTTGTCGAGGTGATTGGTGGGCTCGTCCAGCAGGATGGCCGCGGGGGCAGTGAGGTCGCTGCCGGCAAGGAACGCCCGCGTTTTTTCACCACCGCTGAGCTGCGAAAAAGCGGCTGTTAGCGGGATATGAGCGATGTTCCACCGGGCGAACAACTGTTCGCAGCGCTCCATAATATCCCAGTCGTCATTCAGCGCATCGAAATGGGCTTCCTGTGTGTCACCGGCGAGGATGGCCTGCAGCGCATGTATCTTAGCGTCGATGCCTAATACCTGCGCCACGGTACGGTCGTTGAACTGCCCGAAATGCTGTGGTACATAGTACAACGGTGCACTCCGCACAATCGATCCGCTTTGCGGCGTCAGCTGGCCCGCCAGTATTTTCAGCAGGGTAGACTTGCCGGCGCCGTTGTCGCCGGTGATAGCGGCATGTTCGTTCTTGTCCAGCGTGAAATGCAGGTCATCAAATAATACCCTGTTGGGCGGCAGTTGGAAATAGAGGTGTTGTGCGGTCAGTAGCATGCGTGTCATTTGTCGTGTAAACAATAAGGTTCCGGGCGGCGTTGAGTGCTACTTGTTTCATGGGTGTAAATTTTAGATAAGAAAATAATCACCGGACATGCCGTGCGATTTGTTTAAATAAAAAGAAGTAAATAATCAAAGGAATAAGTGACCTGATGGCCATGGTTCCGGAGCGGAACTAAAGATGATATGTGTGGGTAATTCTCACATGATGGGGCAAAGGTACAATTTTTCCGGATCAGGCCAAAGGAAATGACAGAAAAAACGAGCAGCCCTTGTCAGGATTGTTCTGGAACCATATACGGCCATGCTGCGCTGCCGTGTATTCCCCGCACAGGTAAAGGCCCAGCCCGATGCCTTTTTCGTTGCCGGTACCGAAAGTGGAGCGGGCTTTCAGCGAAAAGATCTCGGGTACCCGTTTAGGGTCTATGCCGGTGCCGCTGTCACGGATGGTGATCAGGCATTGCTCGTTTTCCTGCCGGGCTTCCAGGGTGATCTGGCCGCCGGGGGCGGTGAACTTAATGGCGTTGCCTACGAGGTTGCGGATAATGAGCTGCAGCATGTTGAGGTCGGCCATGGCAGTGAGGTTTTTATCAATATCCGTGGACAGGTGTAATCGTTTGTTGGTGATAAAGGTGGTATGGATGTCGAGTACCGGCATTACTGCCTTAAATACGTTGACAGGCGCCAGGTGTACGGTAAGGCCCTGCAGCTGGCTTTTAGACCACAGCAGCATATTGTACAGCATGTCCTGTGTATTGTTGACCATGGCCAGCAGCTCTGCTTCCAGTTGCAGCTTTTGCTCCGGCGGCAGCTGGATGTCTTTCATCAGTTCAAGATAAGATTGAATGGAAGCCATCGGGCTGCGCAGGTCATGGGAGATAATAGAAAACAGTTTGTTCTTTTCTGTATTCAGCACTTCCAGCACCCGCGTTTTTTCTTCCCTTTGCTGCTTCTCACGGTTATACGCATTTTTCAGGTAGATGGTACCGAAGAAGATGACCAGCACGCTGGTCAGATAAGTAGCGGAGAGGTCCACGATCTTCGATGCGTGGTCGGCATACATGTTCGGCACCAGCTCCGGATGATGATACTCGATAAGAATGATGGTCGCCACCAGCAGCAGGTTAAATACCAGCCATATCACGTATTGCCCGCGGGGAGCCACGATCATCACCAGGAAAAAGGTAAGGGTAAAGGTCATCAGGCTGGCGCCGGAGATGCCGGAACTCACAAAATAGATCCAGGCAAACAGCAGGTTGACCAGCACTACGGAGATGGCTATACTGAGTGCCGACCGGTTTTTGAAACGGGAGAGATAATATAGTCCCGCCAGTGCCAGCAGCAGGATAATGAAGATGAGTCCTGTTGTCCGGAGGCCGGTGAAATAGTTGAAGGGTATCTGTACAACGCTTACCACCATTGCCAGCAGGCACATAGAATTGAAAATGCGATTTTCAAGGGTTACTAGATCAGGGGGGCCCACAAGGTACAGGAGTTTCGCTTGTAGCTGCTTGGTAAAGTCAATTCTCATAGATGATGGCATATAGCAAAGCTAAAAAAATAGCAGGATTAGAACTGGTCTACCTGAAATTTCCAAACTGGACTAATTAAAAATAGCCGCATAATGTGAAATTTACATACTAAAAAGCGTACCATATTTTTAAAAGGTCCGACGAATCACTTAAAGAAACAACGAAAGGAGAAATGATAGCGAAGATTACGCAGACCTACCGGTCTTCCTTCAGTGGCCTGAGCAGAGAGACATGGTTACTGAGCCTGGTGATATTGATTAACCGTACGGGCACCATGGTGGCGCCGTTTCTGAGCATCTATCTCACGAAAAACCTGCACCGCGACATTGCCGACGCAGGCCTCATCATCACCTTGTTTGGCGTAGGCGCTGTACTGGGATCGCTGGCCAGCGGTTATTTTATCGACAAACTGGGCTTCCGGGCTGTTCAGATTTTTACTTCTATTACCGGCGGTGTTTTGTTCATCGCCTTCGGTTATATCACCCATTTCCCCGCACTGTGCGTGATGACGGTCATCCTGAGCTTTGTGGCGGAAGCCTTCCGGCCGGCCAACGGGGCGGCTATTGCCGCTTATTCCAAACCGGAGAACCTGACCCGTTCCTATTCGCTCAACCGTTTTGCGATGAACCTGGGCTGGGCGCTGGGTAGTTCCATCGGCGGCATCCTGGCAGCCATTAACTATCACCTGCTGTTCTGGGTGGAAGGTTGCGTGTACATCGTTGTCGGCCTGTTGATTGTCTTTTTATTACCCACGTATAAAGGCGTTCCGCGCAAGTCCGCCGTCAGCGGCATTACCCGCGATCTGCCTATCTGGAAAGACCCTTTCCTGTTCCGCTTCCTTATCTGGGTGACGGTGTATACCGCTTCTTTCGGGCTTATTTTCCGGCTGGTGCCTATCTACTGGAAAGAGGACTGGCATATCAATGAATCGTTGATCGGCCTGCTGCTGGGCGTGAACGGCGTAATCATCGCGTTGTTTGAAATGGTGCTGGTAAGACGCTGGGAGAGCCGCAAATCATCGATGTACTATATTATAGGCGGCGTAGTGGTAACAGCGGCCGGCTATCTCTTTTTTATCATCCCCCCGGTAGTGCCTATTGCGCTGGCTTTCCTGGGAGTGGTGTTTTTCACGGTGGGAGAGATGATGGCGTTTCCCTTTATCAACGCGGTGATCATGGGACGCTCCAATGATACCAACAGGGGCCGTTATGCGGCGGCCTATGCGCTGACCTGGTCGGTAGCGCAGGTGGTGGGGCCCGGCGGCGGCGCCCTGGTAGCAGAGCGCTGGGGCTTCGGTACGTTGTGGTCTATCCTGATAGTCGTATGTCTTATCTGCGCGGCAGGGCTATGGCGTCTTTCCCTGAAAAAGGCCGTGGCGGCTTGATCCATAACCATTTCGTGTGAGCCGGACCATTTAAATCCTTATATTTATAGCGGATTTAAATGAAATATTGCTGATGGCCATTGTTGATACAGTTAATGCAGACAGGTATCCCTTTCTTGCCGGTGGAGGAGAAACGGGTGCGCTGATCCGGAACTATCCCTGGGAAACGACGTCGATAGGTCCGGTGGATGGATGGCCACAGAGCTTGAAAACCTGTTTGAGGATCATCCTCACTTCCAGCCAGCCCATGTTCGTATGGTGGGGACCTGAACTGCTCAATTTTTACAACGACGCTTACCGCGCCATCCTTGGCGGCAAACATCCGGCCTGCCTGGGACAGCCGGCCCATACCGTATGGACGGAAATCTGGGACGATATCGCGCCGCGTATAGCGCAGTGCCTGCACAACAATGAAGGCACCTACGACGAAGCCCTGCTGCTGATCATGGAGCGCAACGGTTACCCGGAAGAAACGTACTACACCTTTTCCTACAGTCCCATCCCCGGTGACAACGGTGTACCGGAAGGCATCCTCTGCGCCAATACCGACGATACAGACCGTATCATGTCGGCGCGGCAGATGCGCACGCTCCAGGACCTGGCGAGATTTAACCTTAACAGCAAACGGGTTCAGGACGTGTATACCAACAGCCTGCTCGCATTGCAGGGGAACGAATACGATTTCCCATTCGCTTTTTTCTATGCTATCGATCAGGACCTTCAGCATCTGAAAGGATATACGGTCCATGATCTGCCGGAGAACCTGTTTCCCCGGGAGGTGAATACAGACGACAAGACGCTGGTCTGGCCGCTGGCCGATGTGCTCCGGCGCAACGACCCTCTGCTGATGGAGCAACTGCAGCATAAGACCGGTCCGTTGCCGTCAGGTGTGTGGAAGTTATCGCCGGACAAGGCGCTGGTGCTGCCCGTACAGCATAACAACTCCGGCGCGCCCTACGGTGTGCTGATCATCGGTTTGAACCCGCACCGGGACCCCGATGAAAAATATCTCGCTTTCTTTCAGCTGGTAGCCGATCATATCGGTGGCGCCATCGCCAGCACCAGGGCGTATGAAGAAGAGCAGCAGCGCGTTAATTCCCTGATGGAGATAGACCGGGCCAAAACCATTTTCTTCAGTAACATCAGCCACGAGTTCCGGACACCGCTGTCCCTGATGCTGGGCCCGCTGGAAGATATGCTGGCCCGTGCAGCGGAGCTGCCGGAAGGCATGAAGGAAGAATTACAGCTGGCACAACGCAATACGCGGCGGCTGCTGAAACTGGTCAATTCCCTGCTGGATTTTTCCAGTATCGAAGCCGGCAGGATGCAGGCCAGTTATAGCCCTGTGGATATGGTGGCCCTCACCCGCGACCTGGTGAGCAACTTCGAACCTGCTATCAGGAAAGGAGGGATCACGCTGGTGGCAGACTATGAACATCTTTCCCAACCGGTGTACGTGGACAGGGACATGTGGGAAAAGATCGTACTGAACCTCGTTTCCAACGCATTCAAATACACCCTGGAAGGGCAGATCACCATCAGTCTGCGTGAATATACAGACCGGGTGGAGCTGTCGGTAGAAGACACCGGCGTGGGCATTCCTGCAGCGGAACTGCCGCACATGTTCCAGCGTTTTCACCGGGTACAGAATAAAAACGGCCGTAGCCAGGAAGGCACCGGCATCGGGCTGTCGCTGATCAATGAGCTGGTAAAGCTCCATGGTGGCACGATACAGGTGAGCAGCAGGGAAGGAGAGGGAACAGTATTTACCGTCAGCCTGCCGCTGGGCCACGTCCACCTGCCGGCTGATAAAGTAATACATACCGCCGGCCATACTGCTACGGACAGCCGCTACGCCTTTGTGGAAGAGGCCTCCCGTTGGGATGATGCGGTACATGCTAAAACAACGGCGTCCGAAGAAGGCCGGCCTTACGTGCTGCTGGCAGATGATAACGCAGACATGCGGGAATATATCCGGAAGTTGCTGGGTGATCATTTTGAAGTGATTACCGTCCGGGATGGCGCCGCCGCGCTGGAGGCCATTGCCCGCCGCCCGCCGGACCTTGTGATCAGCGATGTGATGATGCCGCTGATCAACGGGTTTGCTCTGGTGAAACTGCTGAAACAGAACCCGGTCACCATGCACCTGCCCGTGCTGCTGCTGTCTGCCCGTGCCGGCGAAGAGGCCACCGTAGAAGGACTGGCCACCGGCGCAGACGATTACCTGGCCAAACCTTTCTCTTCCCGTGAACTGATGTCCCGGGTGGATGCCAATATCAATACCGCCAAAGCCCGCAACCATGCCGCCAGCCAGCTGCGCGACCTGTTCCGGCAGGCGCCGGTGGCCATCCTGTTGCTGCATGGGCCCGACCACATCGTGGAACTGGCCAACAGCCGCTACCTGGAGACAGTAGGCATGGAAGAACAGGACCTTATCGGTAAATCCCTGCTGGACATTGCGCCGGTGCTGCATACCAACGGGTACCGGGAACTGCTGGACACGGTGTTGCAAACCGGTGAGCCCTACGAAGCCCACGCACAGGAATTAACGTTTATCCGTCAGCGTAATCCCGTCAAACAATATTTTAACTATGTGCTGCATCCTGTGCGTAGTTACAATGGTGGCATCACCGGTATCATGATGGTAGCGATAGATGTAACGGATACCGTCAACGCATTGCGGCGGGTGGAGAGCAGCGAAAAATACTACCGCCATCTTTTACAGGGACTGCCGGCCGCTATCTATACCTGCGACGCGGAAGGCCGTATCCTCTGGTATAATGAAGCTGCTGTGACCTTGTGGGGCCGTACGCCGGTGGTCGGCAAAGACTTGTGGTGCGGGTCCTGGAAAATATTTGATGTGGACGGTAAAACGCCCGTTCCGCTGGAAACCTGCCCTATGGCGCAGGCGTTGCTGACGGGAGAAGCGATCCGGGACAAGGAGATCGTAGTAGAAAGGCCGGATGGTTCCCGCCGGCATGTGCAGCCTTATCCCGATCCTATTTTCGACGAGAAAGGACGTGTAACCGGCGCCGTTAATATGCTGATCGATATCACGGAATTAAGGACCGCACAGATACACATGGCCCGGCTGGCAGCTATTGTGGAGGGTTCAGATGACGCTATTGTCAGTAAAACGCTCGATGGCATCATTACCAGCTGGAACCCCGGTGCGGAAAAATTGTTCGGCTATACCAGTGAGGAAGCGATCGGGCAGTCGATCATGATGCTGATACCGGAAGACCGTTCTTCGGAAGAAACGGAAATCATAGAACGTTTGAGAAAAGGCATCGTCATCGACCACTTCGAAACCAAACGGAAAACCAAAGACGGGCGGCTGCTGGACATCTCCCTCACCGTATCTCCGCTGAGAGATGCCAGGGGCCATATTGTAGGTGCTTCCAAAATTGCACGCGATATCACCGAACAGAAAAAATTGTTCTCCGCCCTCCAGGAAAGCGAAGCCCGTTATATGCAGGTAGCGCAGGAAATGGAGGAAATCGTAGCACAACGAACGCTGGAGCTGACAGAAGCCAATTATTACCTGGAAAAATCCAACAAGGAACTCGAACAGTTCGCCTTTGTGACCAGCCATGACCTGCAGGAGCCATTGCGGAAGATACATACGTTCGCCGGCCTGCTCTGCGATTCAAGGCAGGACATGCTCAGTGATACCGGCAAGGTGTACATCGAAAAGATGATGATCAGCGCCAAACGGATGTCGCAGCTGATTCATGACCTGCTCAACTTCTCCCGGCTCAACCGCACCGACGATCCGTTTGTGCCCACTGATCTCAACGAGGTGATGACCCATGTGCTGAACGATTTTGAGGTGACGGTAGGACAGAAGAAAGCTGCCGTAACGATCGATCCGCTGCCAACTATACCGGCGGTGCCGTTGCAGATGAACCAGCTGCTGTACAACCTGCTGGGCAATGCGCTGAAGTTCACGTCAGAAGACCGGGACCCGGAAATTCACGTGAGCGCAAGGCTGCTCACCCCGGAAGATTTTGAGACCTATTCCGAACTGGACGTCAACCGCAGTTATTATGAAATCTCTGTAAAAGACAACGGCATCGGCTTTAACCAGGTATATGAAAACAAGATCTTCCAGATCTTTCAGCGGCTCAATAACCGTACGGCTTATGAAGGCACCGGCATAGGGCTGGCGCTTTGCAACAAGATCGCCATCAACCACAAGGGATGTATCCGTGCGTTGGGCGTTCCCGGTGAAGGCGCCGTCTTTAACGTTGTTTTGCCAGCTATGTAAATATTAACCCAGACTCCTTCGATTGGTATTTTTTTTGATCGATGCAGCTGTCCGCCTATTTATCTCTTTTATCGTTGACCAGGTTAATTGCGTATTCATGATTATAAAAGAGCTGCATGTGGTGATTGAAACACCCAAAGGGAGCAGTGAAAAATATGATTTCGACCCCGTGTCGCGCTTCTTTGTAATGAGCCAGTCATTGCCTGCGGGCATGATGTTCCCGTTTGATATGGGATTTATTCCCGGGACCAGGGCGGAAGATGGAAACCCGCTCGATGTTATGGTGCTGTCCGAGTTCAAAACTTTTACCGGCTGTATGATCAAATGCCGCCTGATTGGCGCCATTAAGGCCATCGTATATGAACCTGACGGCGTACAGGTACGCTGGGACAGGTACATTGCCGTGCCTTTCCTGTCGCGCGTGTATAAGGAGCTGGATGTGGTACCGGATAAACTGGTGCGGGAATTGGAGGGTTTTTTTGTGGCTTACCACGGACTGGAGGGCAGGTCGTTTAAACCCGCCGGTTACCTGGATGCCGCCCCTGCCTACGAGCAGATAAAATTTGTTTGATATGGATATCGCTGATGTCTTTTGGGGTAACGGGGAGCAACTGGACCTTCTGCAGATGTCTGTACGCGCTTTCTCCATGTTCTTCATTGCCCTGGTCCTGATCCGGCTGGGCGGCATGCGTATTTTCGGCAAACGTTCGGCCTTCGATACGATCATCATTATCATGCTGGGCGCTATCCTGGCAAGAGGGGTGATCGGTGCGTCGCCTTTCTGGTCCACCGTAGCGGCGGCGGCGACTATGGTGCTGGTGAACCGGCTGGTGGCATGGCTATGTGCTGCCAATGACGCGGTCAATGACGTGATCAAAGGCAAACATTTGCTGCTCTGCGAAAACGGGCAGATTCACTGGGACAATATGAAAGTGGCTTCTTTAAGTAAATCAGATCTGATGGAAAGTCTCCGGCTCGAAACAAAACAGGAGTCACTGGAAAAGATAGAGAAGGCTTATATGGAGACCAACGGAAGGATCAGTTTTTTGCTGAAGAAGACTATCTGAAGCATTTCTGCCATTTTTCTTCCAGCACATCTTTCAAAATACGGCAAAGGGCATCAAAGGAATCCGGTTTAGTGAGGAAGAGGCGGGCGCCCAGCGCCATGGATTCCTGTACATCTTCCACCATGTCGGAAGTACTGAGGATCACCACTTTGGTGATGCTCCTGTGAATGAGTTTCCCCAACTCGCGCAAACATTCCTTGCCATTCATCATCGGCATGTTCATATCCAGGAAAATATAATCCGGATTGACAATTTTTTTGGTGAAAAGCAAATCGATGGCCTGGATACCACTTTCGCAGTAGTGGGTCTCCACGTCAGGCGAGACTTTTTTGATGGCTTCACTAAAGAAAATCCTGTCATCAGCGTCGTCATCGATGACCAGGACGGTGTGTGGCTTCATATTATATGGTTAAATCAGGTTTACAAATGAAAAATTTCCAAGCTAAATTTCTCAGTTTGATGTTTTCATAGGGTGTATAAATATCGGGCATTAAAAAGATAAAATCAAATAATAATATAAGTAATATATTGTTGTGACAGCTAACTGCTATTGGACTTCGATTTGCAGGGATAATCAGGAATCCTGTAAATCAAGTCTTATGAAGATCTGTTATGGCTTGCTGCTGCTGTTAACAGCCTGTCACGCAGCTAAAATGAACCCGGGCTCTTACGGTGGTTCTGTTACCACCAAAGGTTATCAGGCTGATTCCCTGGCGGCCCCTTACGCTACGCCGTCTGTCACCAACTACAGTATGGTGGTCGGATGGCCCAACGGCCGTACGCCGGTGGCGCCGGCAGGTTTTACCGTCACCAGGTTCGCCGACGGGCTGGACCATCCCCGCTGGCTGTATGTCGGCGATAACGGGGATGTGTTTGTCGCCGAATCCAATACGGTATTGAAAGGCGTCAAAAAGGTCGGCGCTAAAATTTCCCGTAAAATCAAAACCCAACATTATGGTGAAAGCGCCAACCGCATTACCCTCCTGCGTGACGGAAATAAAGACGGCTACGCAGAACAGCATTACGTGTTCAAAAAAGACCTCAACCAGCCCTTCGGGATGCTGATATCCGGAGATCATTTTTATGTGGGTAATACCGACGGTTTAATGCGTTTTCCCTATCGTGCCGGCGATACGGCTATACATGACAGCGGTGTGCAACTGCTGCCTTTGCCGGCGGGAGAGCATAACCAGCACTGGACCCGTACATTATTGCCGGACCCTTCAGGAAAGAAATTGTACATCGGCGTGGGGTCAGGAAGTAACGTGGCAGAAAAAGGACTCGGCAATGAAGTCCGCAGGGCCAATATCCTCGAAGTGAATATGGACGGTAGTGGCGAACGGATCTATGCTTCCGGACTGCGTAATCCTGTGGGGATGGACTGGGCGCCGGGTTCCCGGCAACTGTGGGTGGCGGTCAACGAGCGTGACGGGCTGGGAGATGAGCTGGTACCGGATTATCTGACGGCGGTGAAAGAAGGCGGTTTCTACGGCTGGCCTTTTTATTACTACGGGTCTCATCCGGACCCACGCATGGAAAAGGAAATGGCGCTGGCGCCGAAGCAGCCGGTGATTACGCCGGACATACCGCTGGGTAATCATACGGCCTCGCTGGGACTGCTATTTTACCGCGGAAAAACATACCCTTCCAGGTACCGCCAGGGAGCGTTTGTTACACAGCACGGTTCGTGGAACCGCTCTGTTATTTCCGGTTACAAGGTCATCTTTATACCTTTCCGTAACGGTAATCCTGCCGGTCCGCCGGAAGATTTCCTGACCGGTTTTGTGGCGAATCAGACTCAAAGTGAGGTCTACGGCCGCCCGGTAGGGATTGCTGAACTGGCCAATGGCGATCTGCTGATCACAGATGATGTCAGCAACGTGATCTGGCGGATACACCATAATCGTTGATATTTCCTGATTTTTTGATTTTTGGGTAGATAAAAATCATAAAAAACCGAAGCGGGTAATATAACCCACTTCGGTTTTTTTTATTTGATCATCGGGGGAAATCAAAAAATCGTAAATCAAAAAATCCCCAAATATTTACTGTTCTTTCACCACTCTTTTAACCGTAGCGCTACCTTCCTGTACCAGTTTGATGATATACACGCCGGCAGCATGTTTGCCGCCGTGGAAAGTGGCCTGGTGGGTACCGGCGGCCTGTTGTCCGTTGACCAGCACCGCTACCGGTTGACCGGCGAGGTTATATACGATGAGGCTGGCCACGCCTGCTTTTTCGAGGGTGTAGGTGACGCGCAGATCTTCCCGGAAGGGGATAGGATAGGCATCTACATTGAGTTTGCCGGCTTTGGACGGCGCATCGTTTACCGGGTTGAAAGTAGCGGCAGCTGCACGGGCCAGCGGCGTTTGTGTTTTGACTTTCACTTCGGTATAACTGTTCCATGCATTGACATCGTTGCCATGGCCTGCAATTCGTACATACTTGGCCGTTACTGCCGTAAAGTTGAACGCTTCGAAGGCAGTGGAGGTACCGCTGCTCAGTTTATTGGCGGCAACGGTTGTCCAGCTGGTACCGTTGCTGCTGACGAGGATATCGAATTTCGCTCTGCGGGCATCGCCTTTGAAGAAGGCAATGTCTACGCCGGTAACGGTTTGGGCGGTGCCGAGGCAGAACTGGATATATTGTTCACCGCTGGCAGACCAGCGGGTATTGAAATCGTTGTCCAGTACGTTGGCGGCTACGTTGCCGTCGTCGCCGCTGGCTTCTACGGGGTTGCAGGCGTGTGTGGCGGCCACTGTAATGTTAACGGCAGAAGAGGTGGTGCTGCTGTTGCCGTTGTCGGTGGCTTTGGCGGTGAGGCTGTAGTTACCGGCGGCCACATTGTTCCACGTATAGGAATAGGGGCTGGTGGTGTCTTCTCCCAGTTTGGTGCTGCCATTGAAGAATTCCACTTTTTTCACCGTGCCGTCGCTGTCGGCGGCGGTAACGTTGATGGTTACACTGGCAGGCGCCGTATAGCCGGTATTGTTAGCCGGTGCGGTGATGCTCACGGTAGGAGGTTGGTTCACCGGACCGGAATTGCCGGGTATCCACCAGTTGCCCGAGATAAAGAGTTGACATAGCAGGCCATAGGAGTCGCTGTAGTAGCCGCTTTTGGCGGACTTCAGCCAGTTCCAGCCAGCATTGAGGAAAGCCTGGTTATTGCTGTTGGCAACAGATGCGGCCACAAAAGGTCCGATGAATACGGCTTCCTGGCCGGAGCCACGATTGCTGCCGTTCAGTTGATAGCCGTCTACGATAGCCGTAGGATTGTTGTTGGTTTTGTTTTTTACCCAGTTCACCATTTTATTGGTAATGGTCAGGGCGTTGCTGCTGCCGTGCATGGCGTAGTCCATTACCATGCGGAGCGGTACGCGGCAGGCGTTGTAGTTGTATTCGTTGGTTTCGTCATATTCGTCGAGGAAGCCGGGAGGGCAGGGCTCCGGCGGATTTTTTACCACGAAGTCGGAGATAAGCCCGGTATTGGGGGTATAGGTGGCGGAGAACTGGGAATATACGCCGTAGAGCGTGTTGATCACGGTCGTCCAGGTGGCGTCGCCGGTTTCCTGGTAGAAGGCGCGCATGTGGTCCATCATCCAGTCAGACGGGCGGGTGTCGAGCGTGGATTTGGAATCGGAGTCACTGAGACTGAGCCTTTTGCTGTTGGTCACGTAGCTTACCTTCAGGCCATTGTTGATCATGTCTTTGGCTTCCGCGAGATAGTTGATGGCGCCGTTGGAACCCCATTGATAGTGGGCAAGGATGAGCGCATAGGCGATGTCCATATCGCCATCGGTAGCGGAACCGAAATGTCCCTGCGCGCTGGCGGCATCGGCCACCACCCAGCCCATCAACTTGGGGTTTTCGGAGCTGTGGTAGGCCCGGGCGGTTTTGAACAAACCGTTAAAAATCGTTTGGGCGTTGGGGTCATGGCCGGCCATCAGGGCCACGATCACCATGCCGTACCCCTGTCCTTCGGAAGAACCCAGTGGTTTGTAACCGTCGGGGTTACCGGTAATTTCGCCTTTTACATAGTAGCCACCTGGCAGTGAAGTCAGGTTGTTTTTAAGATAGGCGCCTTTCCAGTAATCGTAATAGCTGGCCACGCTGGCATTCATGGCCGCCTGGGTAACGTTGTTAGGCTTGATACAGTTGGGATAGCTGATGGCTTGCGGGAAAGGCTTGTTCTGTGCCTGCACGCAAAAACCGGCTATGTTCAGCAGACCGGCCAACAAAAACAATAAATGTTTAATCATAAGGGTTTGTTTTAGGGGTGAATTATTAAAGATGTAGGTTTTGTTTCCGTTTGTATAAAGTGTCCGGGCACGTGGGTCTCCGTTTGCTACAGGTATTCCCGGGTTTTAACAGTCATCGTCTCCGTTTCGGTACAGTAGGTCTTCGTTGTTTTTCAGGCGCTGCGTCGGTTCCGTTGTCAGGCTCGTTGTTCGCTCTGCTGCAATAGGTCTTCGTTGTTCGCTCTGCCGCTACAGGTCTTTCGTTAGGGCTCCGCCACAATAGGTCTTCGTTGGATTCGCCCCGCTGCTACAGGTCTTCGTTGGATTCGCTGCTCTCTGCTTACAGTGGTTGCGCTGGTGCGATCGTTCCGTATGGTTATTTCCTTTCGCTGGTTTCCTGTTTGAATGCAATCGTTTGCACTCTACTGTGAAAATAAGAGATTTTTTTTGAATTTGTCAAGCGAAAGACAGAAATAATGGGGCTTTCAGGTGGATGGGACTGATAATGACGTTGTTATGCGGAAAAATATTTTAGACGAAAAGAAAGGGGCTGACCAATAGTGGTCAGCCCGTTCTCTCAAGACAGATTGTAAACAGGGGCATCAGGGCGTGTATGTCACGCTGCTGCCATAAAGGATGTTGGACACACCGGAGAAATACACATGTTTGTCGGTGCTGGTAAGGTTGTACCACAGGTAAATACCGTAACCGTTGTTTTTCGTTTGGGTGGCCAGCGAATTGGCGGTGCTCTGACTGGTGCTTTGAATATTCACGGCTGCCGGTCCGAGGTTGGACTTGGGCAGGCCGGCCACATTGGGCACGGAATACGAGCCGTAGATGGCATTCCAGCTGTAATTAACGAAGTCTCCTGCTTTTTTGCCGCCCCAGGACAAACGGGAAGCTGCCGGTCCATAATAATAGAACGATATTATTTTGGTAGGTATGAGCTTTCTCAGCTCATCGAGGAGCATGACAAAGGAGCTGTCATTGGGTTGTGGCAGGCCGTTGTTACCATAGTCGGCATACTCATCGTCGAAATCAATACCATCCAGTCCGTAGTAGTTGGCGGTATCGGCCAACTGCTGGGCGAAGGCTTTGGCAGCGGCACGGCTGGTGAAGTTACAGAAGCCGGCGCCCTGATGGTTTCCAAGGATAGATAATAAAACTTTCATGCCTTTGTTTTGCAGCGGCACGATCTGTGTGTTTTTGTTCACCAGCACATTGGTCACGTTCGGATTGTTGTACAATACGGCTTTACCGGTGGTGGTGTTGTAATTGATGTTCGCTGCGAAAATGATGGCGATGTCAAACAGTTGTTGACCGCCGGTGGTCAGGGTGTACTTACCGGTATTCAGGAGGCTGTTGCTGTTGACTTCAACATAACAAACAGATTTACCACCTGCTTTGGTAACGGTTTCCACCTTGGGTTCAGATTTGGTTTGCGGGTTGTCTGGCGAGGCTCCGTCTTTTTTACAGGAAGCCATAAACAGAAGGGTTGAACAGGAGGTCAGCATCAGGATAGATGACCATACGCGGAATTGTTTTTTCATACGTAAGTTTTAACGGTGATTGATATGATGATAACTGATGCTCCTGATGAGCAGTGAGCAGCGCGGATCATAAAAGGGGCGGGCGCGGAACAGGTCCGGCGCTAAGCAGAAAATGCTTTTTTGTATGACTGCGCTTTGCTCATCGGGAGCATCAAATTTTTAGGTTGTACGATGATGATTACATCATGACCAAACTACACTGTTATCCTGCTATATCATTACCACGTCACTTGTCACGTCAGCGTTTGTCCCACCAGAGCGGGGTACCGCCGTTGTCTTCCGGCTTGCTGAGCAAACCGATGGCTTTGGTGACTGCTGCGTTGTTGGTGTTGTATTCATTCTGCGGGAAGGGAAGTCTTCTTACCTGCAGGGCGGAGTTGATGGTACCACCGCTGTTATTGTTCACTACCGGGAACAGTTTGGGATAACCGGTGCGGCGGAACTCCGTCCATGCTTCCTGTCCTTCGGGGAACATGGCCAGCCATTTCTGGGTGCTGATACGTTCCTGTTTCTGGGCAGGGGTAGCGCTTTCCACCCATTTCACCGTGATATGGGTAGGGGTGTCGATGTTGTTCTGCGCATTTTTCGGGTCTACATATTTGTCCGGTGTGTTCACGCTGTTGTTCACGTAGTTGGCATCTGCCACATGCCACTGTTCGAGGGAGGTATTGATGCCTTTCTCATACAATGACTGTACGGTACCGCCGGCATTGGCGAAATTGTTCAGCGCCGCTTCTGCCCGTAGGAAGTATACTTCCGCTGCTGTCATCAGCTGTACCGGTGTGTTCAGCGTAAAGATATCCTCCTGGTAGTTGAGGGCGGAATAACCGACGTAATCATCTTTTGCATTATTGCCTGTAATGGCGCCCAGGCGGATACCAACGTACTGCGCCGGGAATTTAGTATCAGTGGACTTGGATATGTATTTAGCGAGACGGGGATCTTTATAACCGGTCAGATAACATTGCAGGGAAGCATTGATCTGGATATCATTCCAGTTTTTAGCCACGAAAACCAGCGGGTTGGTATAACCGGCACCGGGAATTCTTACCGTCATATTACCATTGTTGGCGGTAATCACGCCGCCCTTAGCAGGATCAAGCGCTTTTTCCGCTTCCGTCTTTGCCAGCGCGGGATCTGCCTTTATCACGTGCATGGCTAAACGTAAGCGCAGCGAGTTACTGAACTGTAGCCATTTGGTGAAGTCGGCATTGTATACCAGGTCAAAGTCGCCGAATTTGAAAGGCAGTGTTTTACCACTGGCAATGAAATCGCGGAGGGTATTCCCTGCAGTGTCCAGTTCTTTGAACAGGCGGGCGTATACTTCCTGCTGGCTGTCATAGTCAATGTTGGTCTTGCTGGTACCGGCCTTGCTGTAGGGAATAGGGCCGTAAATGTCGGTTACGCGGCTCATGGCGGTCACCTGTACGATCTGGGCCACGGCCCACACAGCGGGGAAGTCTTTCGGAATATTGGACTGCCGCAGTTTGGCCAGCTGTCCCATGACACTCAGGTAACCTACTTTGAAGGCTTCTCCGTTCCAACCGGTCATCATAAAATAGCTCAGGTTGTTTCTTCCGCCGTTGAAAGGATTGGCGGAAGCCATATAGCCGGAAAAGCAGTCGGCATTCAGGTTTTGTTGTACCTGGAATGAGTTGGGATCGCCGCCGCCGGAGAAATTGTAGATAGCCATGGTCGCCGTCTTCAGATAACTGAGGTTATAGAAGTCTGCTTCCAGCATTCCGTTGGGGATACCGGTGTTATCGGTATTGTACAGTTCAAAATTTTTCGTGCAGGCGCTCATCGCCAGCAGCAGCCCTGCTGCGATGGCCGGAAGGCGATATTTACCGGAGAATATATTGATACGTTTCATGTTTTCAGTTTTACGGTGGACATAGATTAGAAAGTGGCGTTCAGTGTCAGGCCATAGTTGCGGGTAGCAGGCGGCATGAAGATGTCTACACCGGACAGGCCGTTGGCGGTAGACATGGTCATTTCCGGATCGTATGGCGCTTTTTTATGGAAGTAGATCAGGTTGCGACCGGTGAGAGAGAAACGCAACGCTTTCATCCAGCTGTTTTTCACGGGAACGGTGTAACCGAGTGACAGTTCGCGCAGCCTTACCACGGTAGCGCTGTACATATACTCACCGGATACCGCTTCACGGCCACCGATAGTGCTGTACCATTTCTGCGGGTCTACGCTGGTAACAGCTTTCTGGTCAGGGCCAACACCGTTGATCGCCACGCCGCCGGCATCACGGGCATCGCCGGTAGCCTTGGAAACGCCGTATTGGTCCAATACGGACTGGGTCACGGACATTACCTGCCCGCCGAATTTACCATCGATCAGGAAAGACAGGGTGAAGTCGCCGTAAGACAAATTGTTGTTCCAGCCCAGTTGCCATTTAGGATTGGCATTGCCGAGGTAAACCACATCTCCGCCTTGTTTGATGGGAGATCCTTTGTCGTCAATTTTAATACGGCCCTGTTCATCACGTTGCAGCACCGTGCCGTAGATATCGCCGAAAGAACCACCTACTTTGAATTTGGACACGAAGTTGGCGCCGGAAGCGCCGCTCAGCACAAACTCAGGATTAGTTTCCGCCAGCTCCACGATACGGTTATCGTTCACAGAGTAGTTGATACCGGTATTCCACTGGAACTTGCCGCCGCGGAACACATCATAGCGGAACACTGCTTCGATACCTTTGTTCTGGATGTTACCGGCATTGAAGTAGAAAAGATCGTAGAAAGATGCCTGCGGAGACTGGATGCTGAGTGTCTGGTTGTGGGTATTGGTTTTATAATAAGTAACGTCTGCTGTCAGCCTGTTGTCGAAGAAACGCCATTCCATACCAAATTCCATCGATTTTGTTTTCTCCGGTTTCAGGTCGGTGAAAGGCGCCTGTACATTACTGATGGCGCTGCCTACGCCAAAGGTATTGTCTGCAACGTGGCTTTTGTAAGGATCAGGAGAGTTGCCTACTTCTGCATAAGAGCCTCTTACTTTCAGGAAAGAGATGGCTTGCGGCAGCTGCATCATCTGGCTGAGGATCAGGTTGAGGCCTACGGAAGGGTAAAAGTAGGAACCGTTGGGCGTATAGGCGAGGTTGGAAGACCAGTCGTTACGGGCAGTCACGTCGAGGTAAGCCATTTCTTTAAAGGAGAGGCTGGCGCTGCCGAAGGCGGACTGGAACTGTCCGTGGTTTTCAGGCAACGTACCGGAGTTGAGCGCGTTCAACGTATTAAAGTTCTGGATGACGAAGATGTTGGCGATCTTCAGCCCATCCTGACCGGAGTTGAATTTTACGCCGGTAGTCTTCACATCGCGAAGGCTTCCGCCTACTACGCCGGTGAGACGAAAGTCTTTGCCAACAGGAATATTATAGTTCAGTAACAGGTCGCCGTACTGTTGCGTAGTAGTGGCATTGTTGTAGTTGTAGACGCCATTGGCAGGGGCCAGTACTTTATAGGTGCCCGCGTACATTTTCTGCTCATATACGTCATTGATACGGTCAATGCTACCACGGGCCTGTACATTCAGCCAGGAGTTGATTTCATATTTCACGCTGGCGTTGAGCAGCAACCTGTTCCTGTTCAGGGTGTTGGGATTACGTTTGGTGATCCACCAGGGATTCTGCTGGATATCTTCCAGGTTGGTCCAGTTCTGGACCGGCAGGAAGTTGCGGGATGGGTCGGGTATCTCAAACTGGTTTTTGAAAGGCCGGATGTCCTGACCGCGGGGAAAGAGATATAAGCCGGTCAGCGGATTTAAGTACAGCCCGGAGAGCGGCGTATTGTCGATTTTCTGGGTCATATAATTCACGTCGGCTTCCGCAGTGAGTTTATTATTCAGAAAGTGACCTGTTTCCTTGAAGTTGATATTGTGGCGGCCCAGTTTATTGCCAGGCTCTATACCGGTAGCGGCGGTATTGGCGTAGGAAAAATACGTCTGCAGTTGTTCCGTACCGGCCGACAGGCTGATAGCGTTGGTATAGGTCTGACCTGTCTGGAAGAACGAGGACATATTGTTAACCGCCGGGCTACTAAGCTTGCTGCCCCAACTTTGAGGAGACGTGGCATTGGTCCTGCCATAGTTATCCTGCAGTTCCGGCTTGTAAGCTGCCTGTGAGAGGTTTACGCCGGAAGAGAAATTGATCTGTGCTTTCCCGGTTTTACCGCTTTTGGTGGTAACGAGAATCACCCCGTTGGCGCCCTGGCTGCCGTAGAGGGCTGCTGCGGAAGCGCCTTTCAGCACGGAGATGCTTTCGATGTCTTCCGGGTTCATATTGGAGATGGGGTCGCCGCCGTCGTAGGCATTGCTGCCGCCATAGGCGCTGGTGGGCTGATTGGTGAGGTTGTTGTTCATGGGTACCCCGTCAATCACATACAGCGCCTGGTTGTTACCGATACCGGACTTGTTACCGCGCAGCACTACCTTGGCCGAACCACCCACGCCGGAGGCGCTGGGGGAGATGGAGAGGCCGGCTACTTTACCGTTGAGGGTATTAATCAGGTTCGGGTCTTTGGCTTTGGTCAGCTCACCGCCGCTCACCTGCTGCATGGCATAGGTGATGGCTTTATCAGAGCGTTTGATACCGAGGGCGGTCACCATCACGCCGGTCAGCTGGGTGTTGGCCGTATTAAGCACTACCGCCAGCGTGGTATTGCTGCCGACGGTGATTTCTTTTGTTTCATAGCCGATGGAGCTGAACACCAGTATTTCTTTGGCGCCTGCCTGGATGGAGAAGCCGCCTTGTTCGTTGGTGATGGCGCCGCGGGTGGTGCCTTTCACCTGTACGCTGACGTTGAACAGTGGTTTACCATCGGCGCCGGTCACGGTGCCTTTGATGGGCGCCGCCTGGAGTACGCTTTCAGGCACCGGTTTGGGGCTGATCACGATGATCTTGTTGACGATCGAGTATTCCAGGGGTTTGCCTTTCAGGCATTTGTCCAGCACGTCCGTCAGCGGGGCGTTGTTGACATTCATATTGACAGGGCCGGAGCCTTGCAATAACTTTTCATCATACACAAACTCATAACCGGTTTGTTTACTGATGTTATTGAACACGTCGTACAGGGCTAGCCGTTTACCTTTAAGGGTAACCGTTTGGGAAAACGATTTAGCACTCAGGTGCAGGGTGACAGCCAATAGCAGGGTGGCAGTTAATTTCATAACCAACAGAAATTTTCGGAGCAAAGGCCGTTCTGGCCGGCAGGCTTTGCCAGTAGTAAGTTGTTGCATACTTTTGTGTTCGTGGCTTTTAAAAATTCAGTTTCTAATCCTCAGGTGAAATTGGGTAGCCATTTTTTGCCGGGCCCTGACTGCAATCGGGGTCCGGTTTTTTCTACCCCTAATGGTGGTTGATGTTGTTCATTACGTGTTCATACCATGAAATCTTTTAAACGTTACATAATTTTTACTACAGGTATAAGTGTCAGTGGGGCGTCACCGGTCTTGCGGTGATGGTATGCCCTTCCACTGTGAATTTGACGCGTTGGGTAGTTTCCAGGGCTTTGAGCAGGGCGCCTGCATCTTCCCGGCGGGAGATCACCCCCGTAAGGTCGATGTCGGACACGTTACCGTCATAAGCCACTTCTATATCGTACCAGCGGGCCAGTTGCCGCATGATGGTGCGGATATTGGTGTTGCGGAAGCGGAACTTGCCTTCTTTCCAGGCAAGGGCTTGTTCCACATCGGCCACGCTGGTCTCAAAGGCGCCGCCGTTAGGGGATATGGCTGCCTGGTAGCCGGGTTGGAGCAGGCTTTGCTGGTTGCCGCGGGCCACCTGTACGGCGCCGTCTACCAGGGTGGTACGGATGGCCTGTTCATCGGCATAAGCCATCACGTTGAAGCTGGTGCCCAGCACGGTGACGGTCATCTCTTCCATGCCCGGGGTATTGACTTTCACCCGGAAAGGCATCCGGGCGTTCTGGCTTACCTCAAAATAGACTTCCCCCGTTACCTCCACCAGCCGCTCTTTGCCGGTGAAAGCCGCCGGGAAACGGATACTGCTGGCTGCATTCAGCCAAATCTTACTGCCATCGGCCAGGGTAAGCTGGTACTGACCACCTCTGGGGGTGGCTACGGTATTATAAAGTGGTTGTTTGTTGTGACCATTGCCTTTGTAGGTCAGCGCCCCGTTGGTGTTGCTGATCTGCGTATTGCCCTGTACGGCCAGGGCGCCGTTGCTGCTGCTGTCCAGCGTAATGGTGCTGTTATCCGCCAGTATGAGCATGGCCTTGTTGCTGCCGGGCGCCAGCGGGTTGGATTTGACCGCGGCAGCTACCGGTGCCGGGACTGCCGGCCGGCGCATCAGCACTACACTACCGGTAATGATACCCGCCGCCAGTACCGCCGCTGCCGCATACATCCAGCGCTTCCGGGTGGAGCTGCGTACCGGCCGTAGCGGCGCCGCCTGCAATACCTGCTGCAACACCGCGTCTTTCTCCGCCGCTGCCCATTCGGCTTCGGGGGCCGACCGGGTATACAACGTATGCAGGATATCTGCCTTGATCTCCTCTTCAAATGCTCCGCTGGCAACGGCTTCCTGCAGTTGCGCCAGCTCATCCGGACTCAGCGGCTGATGCTTATATTTATCCAGTAGTTGCCTGATTTCAGCGACGGTCATTATAGCGACTTTAGAATGTTGACAGCTATAAAGACGAACGATGGAAACAAAAGGAGTATCCGCTGTTAAAAAATTTTTAAATTTTTTTGGTCGGGAGAAGGAATCGGGGCAACTCGTTAAAAATCAATCTGTTTTAATTTAAAAGAACCAGAAATTGTGCAACTGTTGTTTGATGATGGACCGTAAAGCGCGGAGGGCCAGCTGTAATTGTTTTTTAACGGTGTGTACGGAGATATTCAGTTGATGGGAGATTTCTTCATTGCTCAGCCCCTGCTTACGGGCGAGGTAGATTTTTTTGCGCGCAGGTGGCAACGAGTCGATGGCGTCGTGTAATATCTGCTGGTATTGATGGTCCTGCACCACATGGTCTGTATCGTTGGCATAACCCGGTTCCTGCATGCCGAGGTAGGCCATGGCCTTCTGTTTTACCTGCTGTTTGCGGAAACTGTCATAGATATGGTTGCGGGTCAATATAAAAAGGTAATCGGAGAAGTCATCGATAGCGTCCAGGGCTTCGCGCTTTAGCCATACCCGCATGAAAATTTCCTGTACCACCTCCCTGGCCGCTGCAGGATCTTTCAGATACAGCATAGCGGCATTGAACACCTGTTGGCTGTAGGTGTTAAACATGCGCGTGTAGGCGGCCTCGTTACCTGCTGCTATCGCTAGTAGTTGCTCTCTTTCATCCGGGATAGATGACCTTGACAATATGTACCTGATTTTCTTCCGCCTAAATATAGGAAACAATTCGGAATCGGCGCTTCGGGAGCCGTTGCAGACTAAGGGTGGCCAGTACCTGTTTTTAGCATGACCTGACCGTCATGATACCCTGAAAAGCCGCGCTGAACCTGATTCTGAAAAAAATATCCTAATTTGGGCCGTCCTTACAGCAGGACAGCAACAATTATGTCAGGTATCAACAACCATCAATATCCACTCAGGACCGTGCAGGTGACCCGCTACGTGACCCCATTGCGGGAAGGCGGTTCGCTGCCTGCGCTGACAGAAGCCGACGACGGTTTCCTGTATGTGCTGAAGTTCAGAGGCGCCGGCCAGGGCGTGAAAGCCCTGATCGCTGAACTGATCGGCGGAGAGACAGCAAGGGCGCTGGGACTTAAAGTGCCCGAAATCGTATTCGCCACACTGGACCAGGACTATGGCCGCAATGAAGGCGATGAAGAAATACAGGACCTGCTCAAATCCAGCGTAGGACTTAACCTGGCGTTGCATTACCTCTCCGGTTCCATTACCTATGATCCGGTGGTGACCACCATCGATGAAAACCTGGCCTCGAAGATCGTATGGCTCGACTGCCTGCTCACCAACGTAGACCGCACCGTACGGAATACAAATATGCTGATGTGGCACCAGGAGCTGTGGCTGATAGACCACGGCGCATCGCTGTACTTCCATCATTCGTGGGACAACTGGGAGGAACAGGCCACAAGGCCTTTCGCCAAAATAAAAGACCATGTATTGCTGCCGCAGGCTACGCAGATAGCGGAGGTGGACAGCGCTTTCCGCGCCATCCTGACACCGGAACGTATCCGCGCCATCGTGGACCTGGTGCCGGAAGAATGGCTGACCGGCCACGAGGACATTTCCCCAGCGGAAAGACGCGAAGTATATGCACAGTTTTTAATCAGGCGGGTAGCCTCCTCAGAAATTTTTGTAAAAGAAGCAGTATATGCAAGATCAACACTTATATGAGTACGCCGTTATACGCGTAGTGCCACGGGTAGAGCGGGAAGAGTTTCTCAATGCAGGTGTTATGCTCTACTGTAAAAAAAAGAAATTCCTCCAGATGCGCTATACGCTGGATGAAGCGCGGCTGCGCGCGCTGTGTCCTGCTATCGATATTTCAGAGTTGGCCGCGTACCTCTGCGCCATAGAAAAAATCTGTAACGGCGGCCGCCAGGGCGGACCTATCGGCATGCTGGACCTCGCCTCCCGTTTCCGCTGGCTTACCGCCACACGGAGTACGATCGTACAAACATCCAGGACGCACGGCGGACTATGTACAGATGCGGCCGTTACGCTGCAACGCCTGTACGAACAACTGGTATTGCTGTAGTCAGGTCTGATTATTGATGCCCTCTTGCTAAACTCCAGTACGATGGCAGCAACCAGAGCGGTTACCGCGCCTTCCCGTAAAAAGGCCGTCAAACCTGCGGCGCCAAAGAAAAAGGCGGCGGCAAAGAAGAAAGTGCCTGTTGCCGGCAGCTACAACGCATGGAAACAGTTTGAAGGAAAACAATATACCGGCATGAAAATCGGCCGGAGCCATAAATGGAACTACGATGCCGGCGTGTGGCGCGAAACCAAGATAACACCCGACCTGTGGGAAATCTCCTATGAGGTAGTTAAACGCCGCGCCGGCCACGCCCCGGAAGGCTCCGGCGTACCGGTAGGTACCGGCTATCACTGGTACATCCTCGCCAACCAGCAGGTGGATAAAATCAACGCCGACGACTACACGACAAAAATGTCCGGCTTTAAATTCAAGCTCGCGCACAAACGCGCCTCCAAAAAAACATGGAGCGCCTCCTTCAACAATCAGCGGAAACGCATGATCAGTTTCCTGCAGGATATGATCACCCAGCTGAAAAGCGCATCCGTGCCACTGGCGTTTTCTTACAAGGATACCGTCTATGAGGGAGAAGCCATTCCTGTGATGGAGACTTGCGAGGAAGGGGATTGTGTGGAGTGGGACATCTACCTGAATGATGAAAGCAAAGGCATCATCCGGAAAATGAAGAGCGGCTGGAAAATGAATGGGGTAACAGACAAAGGACTGATCAAAGCGATCGCCGGTATACTGGCATCAGAAGGAAGCTGATTCCACCAGCTGTAGCTGCAGCTTCAGTTTGGCAGCAACCTCGGCACCCTCGAACCCAATGTTGGCAAAACGGATATTGCCCTGGGGATCGATGATGTAAGTAGCCGGGATAATATTAAAACGGAATTTCTCTCCCACATCAGGATCGGTGTTGTAATACACCGGGAAGGTGTACTTCTTATGGCCGAACCATCCCTGCGCATCGGCGAGCGTGTTGCGGGCGCCGCTGTTGACCACCATGAACACTACTTTGGGATTGTCTTTATAACTCTCGTACAACTGCTGCAGGTAAGGCATTTCCTGCATGCAGGGAACACACCAGGTGGCCCAGAAATCAATCAGTATAATTTTACCTTTCAGCGCGTCGGGTGATACCGGTTGACCTTTCATGTCAACAAAAGACTGCAGCGAAGGGGCCGGCCGGCTGATGAGCTGACGGCGTACTTTGTCCAGCAGTATTTTCTCCCGCAGCTGTTGCACGTTTTTTAGTTTTTCGGTGTTGTGGGTGCGGGTATAAAAGGTGGTGGCGTTGTTGAGTGTTTCGTGGTCCTGCGAGATAGCAAGAGCGCTGTCCATTTGTAGCCCGCCTTCGTGCAGGCGTTCCTGTTGGAGGTCTATTAACGCCAGCAGTGAATGCAGGTTTGCCTGTGCTTTGCGGGTGACGGCCTTGCGGGTGCTATCGTCTACAAACGGGTAGATGTAGCCTGTTTCCGGGAAGTGCCGGATAACGCCGGCAGGAAAGCTGTCGGCCTGTGCCAGCGCCAGTTGTGCATAGTAGCGGGCGGTGTCCGGCGCCAGCTGGTTGGCCTGCAGGGTAGCGGCCAGGTCTTTTAAGGTCTCTGCCGTCCACGGGTTGCGACGTTGGTGGGCTACTTTACGGGCATGATACAACGTTTTTTCGGTGTTACGTTGTGCGGCATACAAAGCAAACAGCTGGTCATGCATGCCCGTATAGTCGTCCGCGTTTTTAGCGGTCTCCTTTTTCAGGGCCTGTTCCAGTAGCCGGATACGGGTGGTGGTATCTTTTTCCTTACGGATGTTGGATGACAGTTGTTCAATGGCCGGACCGCTGCCAGGGAAACGTTGCAGCACCACCTGGCGGATAGAGTCTACCCGGCTCTTTTCACCGATGATCAGGTAGCCCATGGTGACCTTATTAAGGTTGCCGGCAACGGCAGGGGCGCTGTTGAATTTCTGCGCGATCACCTGCAATGCCTGCTGGCGGGCGGCTTCCCGGGCTTTGGCGTCGGAAGCGTGTTGCATGTTGTATTGCAGCAGCCGTACTTTGGCTTCGTAATTACCAGGGTAGTTGTTCAGCTCCTGTTGGTACAGGGCGGCCTGTTCCGCGGCGAGCCCGGGTGACTTGCCTCTTTGGGCAGACAGACTGTAAGCCTTGTACAACAGGCCGTTTTCCACCGGCTGTCGGCCGGTGTATACGGGGACTGCGTAATGGCTGTCTGCTGCGGGCTTGTCGATGAGCTCACCGCTTTCCAGGTAAAAGGTAGCATAGGTGGCAAAACCTGCCAGGCGGAAGGAGGTCGTCCACTTTGTTCCCTGCCGGTGCAATGGCATTCTGGTCGCTACGTCGTAAAAATTAGAGTAGGAGAACACCAGTGTGATACCGGATACGCTGTCAGGGATTACAGCTGCCGGTGCCTGTGGATCATAGGTCACCGTCACGAGATCACCACGCTGCGGATATTGCGGCGTGATGGTTACCCGTTGCTGTGACCGGGCGTTGATAGCAACGCCGGTCAGCAACAACAGTAACAATATGGCAAATGAAAAACGGTACGTCATTAGTATCCCGGGTTTTGGGTGAGGTTGGGATTGGTGCTGGTGGCGTCTACCGGGATGGGGTACAGGGTGTCTGTATCCTGCCAGGTGGCGCCTTTGATGGGTTTCAGTACGATGGTGGACTGTTTTGTCCGTTTCAGGTCAAACCAGCGGTGTCCCCATTCGGTGAACAGCTCCAGGTGTCTTTCTTTGGCCACGGCTTTCAGCAGGTCGTCTTTGCTGAGGGACGCGGACAATTTGGGAAGGCCTGCACGAACGCGGATGGCGTCGATGTCGGCGCGGCCGTCGTCGAGTTTACCTTGTTGCAGGCGGGCTTCGGCGCGGATAAGGTATTGTTCTGCGAGGCGGAGCACCATAGAGTATTCGTTCACTACGCCGAGGGTACCTAACCTGATTTTGTATTTATACGGGAAATAATAAGTTGCGCCCGCGGTAGTTTTGCGGAAGCCGGTCCAGTTGGCCAGCCGCAGGTCATTGGCTTCAAAGCGCGAGATAAAATGCAGCGTGTCCAGCCGGAACACCGCGGTGGCAGTAGCGGTAGCGGGAGTGGCGGTAAAGCCTTCCCAGGTATTGCGGCCACTGGCCACGTTCACGGGCTGCAGCTGGAAGATAGCTTCTCCGCTATTGGCCAGGAATACTTTGTTCAGGTCTTGCAGGAGGGCGTATTTGCTGTCAGCGATCACCTTGCCGGCAGTGGCTTCTGCCAGCGCCCATTGTTGATTGTAGAGGTAAACCCTGGCCAGCAGGGCGTTGGCGGCTGCCCGGTTAGGGCGTACACGCGTACCTGTAGGATAGTCGTCATTCATCAGCGATACGGCTTCGTTCAGGTCTTTGATGATCGTGTCATATACGACAGATCTCGCTGCACGCGGTTTGAGGCCATTCTCTTCATAGTTGGTAGAAGTGATCAGCGGCACATCACCATACATATTCACCAGGTAGAAATTGAAGAAGGAACGCATGAAATATGATTCGCCCAGCAGTTGTTTTTTAACGTTGGGAGAAAGGCCCGTGGTTTTCTTCAGTCCTTCCAGGCAGGCGTTGGTATGATAGATAAAGGCATACTGGTCAGCAAACATGCTTGTTACATACTGGCTGCTGGGTACGAGCCTGTTTTGCCGGAACACGTCGTAGTTCTCAAACGGGGAGAAATAGTACATTTCATCTGCCTGCATGGAAGACAGGAAGCTGGCCAGCACGTTGGCAAACTGGTAGTTATAGGCGTTCATGCTGGTGTACAGGCCCGTCACCGCAGCGGTGGCGGTTTTATCATCTGTGAACACCAGCTCGGACACCAGCTCGTTTTTAGGAAGCGGTGTGTCTACATATTTGTTACAAGCCACCGTAGCGGAAACAGCCAGTAAAGTGAAGTATATATAAATGCGTTTCATGTCCATGTTTTTATCAGAGTGACAATTGTAATCCTATGGTATATGTTTTCACCGGAGGCATCATCCTGCCCTGTGTTTCAGGGTCGTATCCCTCGTAGCCGGTGATGGTGAACAGGTTCTGGGCGAGGCCATAAACGCTGGCGCCGGCCAGTTTCCATTTCTGTACATATCTGGAAAGATCGTAGCGCAAGGAAAGGTTTTTCAACCGGATAAAGGACGCATCGCCCCACTGCGCGCTGGAAATGGAATAGCTGCGGAAGTTAGCCGCGCCGGAACCTGCGGTGGCCTTCGGCACACTGGCGTTATCACCGGGAGCGGTCCAGCGGTCGAGGGCATACAGGCTGTGGTTAGAACTGGAACCAAGATAAGGTACGCCGTAGCCATAGTTGAAGGAGGTACCTTCCTGTTTAACGAATTGGAACAGGAACTCCAGACTGATGCCTTTATAGGAGAAACTGTTTTGCAGACCGCCGTAGAACTCCGGCAGGTGATTGCCCAGGATGACAAAATCATCTGGCTCGGAAGGCGTGTTGGTGGTGCCTCCTTTCGCGCTCTGGAAAAGGGCAAGACCGGTTTGTGGGTCAATACCGGCAAACTGGAATCCTTTCTGAATGGTGATTGGTTTGCCTACTTCCATCACATTTTTATAGGAGGATGCTTCAATGTTGGGGAATTCCTTCAGTTCATTTTTGTTGATGGACATATTGAAGGAGGTGCGCCAGGTGAAGTCTTTCCGCTGGATGTTGGTGGAATTGATTTCAAACTCCCATCCGCTGTTGAGCACTTTAGCCGGGAAGTTACGGGTAACGGAAGGGAATCCTGTCTGCGGTGATAATTTATAATCCAGCAGCTGGTTGTCCGAAATATTATGGTAGTAGCTGGTGGTGATGAGCAGACGGTCCTGGAAGAAGCCCAGTTCGAGGGCCGCTTCTTTCTTGCGGCTCACTTCCCAGTGATAGTTGAGGTTGGCCAGCCGGGCAGGGGTGAGGCCGGTCATACCGTCATAAGGGAAGGAAGTGGACTGCCATGCGTCGAGATAGGCGTAGTCGCCGATATTGTCGTTACCGGAAGTACCGATGCTGGCGCGCAGTTTACCATAGCTCAGCACGGAGCCTTCGGGGATGAAGGATTCTTTGCTGAAGATCCACGCTGCGCCTACCGCGCCGAAATTGCCGAAGCGGTTGCCCGGTCCGAAACGGGTGGAGCCGTCGCGGCGGAAAGTGGCATTGAGCAGGTATTTTTCATCCCAGTTATAATTCACTTTACCGAATACCGCATTATAACGGTAGAGCGCATACGTTGTCGTTTTAGCGGTGAGCTTGGCGGCAGCGTTCATGTTTTCCAGCATCGCATCACTGGAATAGCCTTCCCCGATCACCCAGCTGCCTTTGCGGAGCGCTTCCTGCCAGCTGCCGCCTACCAGTACCTGCAAGGTGCCTTTGGCGATGGTGGTGGTATAATCGATCTGCGGTTCTATGATATAGGTATTAGCCTGTGTATTACCATAGTTTGCAGTGCTGGTGGCAGTGGTATTAGGGTTGTTGCTTTTCAGCGGTACCAGCTGTGTTTGTTGCATATCGCTGCGGGTATAGCCCACGTTGGCTTTCAGGTTAAGGCCCGGCAGCAGGGTATAGCGGATGTCTGTTTGTGCCACCAGGTTATTGGTACGGGCATCCGAGCTGCGGAGCAGGAAGGCCATGGGGTTCATGCCCGTAGGCCGCCAGTAGTAGTTGCCGGTAGAGTCATAAATCGGGTAATTGGGGACCATATCGGTGAAGCCGGCCAGGCTGGCGGCGATGGAGTTGTCGCGCAGTGAAGAGTAGTTAACGACAGCGCCTATATGAAAACGGCCATCTTTATTACTGTGGTCTACGCTGAGGCTGCCCGCGCCTTTGGTAAAGCCGAGGTTATTGGGCATCACGGTGGTTTCTTTGCGGAAAGTGCCGCTTAGTCTGAACTGTGTCTGGGTATTACCGCCGGACACGCTGCCCTGTGCTTCTGTTACATGCCCGGTATTACCGATCATCAGCTTCTGCCAGTCGGTGGTTTTCTGCTGGTCCCAGATGGTCAGGTCAGGTGCTGTTTCATCGGTATATGTTTGATTATCATTCCGGAAAGCTTCCTTGCGCATCTGGATGAACTGCGGAGTAGAGAGCATGTCTACCATGTTCACCACTTTGCTGCCGCCGGTATATACGTTGAATGTTGTCTGCGTTTTACCTGCTTTCCCGCGTTTGGTGGTGATGAGCACTACGCCGTTAGCGCCCCTGGAGCCGTAGATGGAAGTGGCGTCTGCATCTTTCAGTACATCAATCCGCTCTATGTCGGCCGGGTTGATAGATGCCAGCGGGCTTTGATTGCCGTTGGCGGAGGTGAAAGCATTGAGGGGGTCTGAGATGAAAGGCACGCCATCTACGATGTACAGCGGCTGGTTGGCTTTTAATACAGAGTTCTGGCCCCTGATGCTCACGTTAAAGGCGGAGCCGGGCAGGCCGTTGCTGGAGGTGACCAGCAGGCCGGGCACGTTTGCCTGTAGGGCGGACAGCGGGTCCATCACGGGATTGGAAGCAATATCGCCGGTTTTTACGCTGCTCACGGAGCCGGTATTGAATCGCTTGCTGGTGGTGCCGTAGGCGATGACTACCGTTTCATTCAGCGCGCTTACTGCGGTCTGTAATACGACAGGCACATTGGTATCGCTGCCAACGGTAATCTCTTTCGGTTCAAAGCCCACATAGGTGATCACCAGCACATCGCCGGCAGTGGCTTTGATGCTGAACTTACCTTCCGGATCGGTGATGGTGCCGTTACTGGTGCCTTTCACCTTCACCGTTACGCCCGGCAGGGCTACGCCGGCGGCATCTTTCACGGTGCCGGTCACGGGTTGCTGCACCGGAGCGGCGACAGGCAGGTCCCGCCGTTTAATGAACACGGTTTTGTCTTTGATGGTGTAGTCCAATGGCTGGTCTTTAAACACATCGGCCAGGAAGTCCTGCAGCGGCTGCTGTTGCGCCTGTACGCTGACAGGCCGCGTACTACGCAGGAGCGCCCGGTCATAAAAGAACAGGTAGCCGGTCTGTTTTTTAACAGCCGTAAATACATTTTCCATGGAGATGTTGCGCGCAGAAAGCGACACTGTCTGCGCAGAAGCGCCGGCAGAAACCTTTAGTGTGGCCGCAATCAGTAACATCACTGTTAATCTCATTGTTAACGCAATTTTGGTTGGTAAAGACCCTGGTATAGAAAGAGTCTTCGCATAAAGATTCAATTGCATAGATTTGCATTGTTTGGATGTAAATAATCAGTATTTAAGTGCGTCAAAGCTTAATGACTGTCTTCGTCCTGACATTCGCCGGGGGTGGGTCCAATCACCTCCGGTTTTTTATGGGCGGACAGCCGGTTGTTGTGTTTAGTTGTGCATATAGGCGATAGATGGCTGGTGTCGCTCGTTGTGAATCATGACAATTTATGGTTGTACAATAATGTTTCTTCCTTTCATATGAAAACGGATGCCTGTTGACTGCAGGCCTTCCAGTACGTCTTCCAGCGGGAGGTTGCGTTGTATCTCGCCCTGGAAGGTGCGGACAGGGATATTCCCTTCGTATACCGCATGTACGTCGTACCATCTTTCCAGTTGCCGCATGATAGCGGGTATATCGGCGTTGTTAAAATAGAACTCCCCGTTTTTCCAGGCGATGGCGGCAGCCGTGTCTGTCCGGCTGACTTGTATGCTGCCGTTGCTGATCTGTGCCTGCTGGCCGGGGGCCAGTACGCGGGAAGCGCTGCCGGTGTTGACTTTCACCGCGCCGCTCACCAGGGTGGCATTGATGGTATTTTCGTTGGCATAGGCGCTGATGCAAAAGCTGGTGCCCAGTACGTCTATGGTCGTCTGATCAATGATGGTGACCCGGAACGGATGGTTGGCTTTTGATGTTACTTCCAGGTAGGCCTCACCGGTGATGCTTACCTGTCTGGCGCCTTCACGGAAGGCGGTGGGGTAGGTGATGGAAGAAGCGGCGTTGAGCCATACGGCGGTGCCGTCCGGGAGTATGACCCGGAACTGGCCGCCACGGGGAGTAGTCAGTGTATTCAGTGCCGGCGCTGCGTCCGGGTTTTGCAGATCATAGCGGAGTTGTCCCTGCTGTTGCAGGATATTGGAAGCGCCCTGTGCGATCACCTGGTGGCCGGCGCTGTCCAGCTGTATAGTAGAGCCGTCAGCCAGTGTGAGCACTGCTTTGCTGCTACCTGGCAGTACGGGGGCCTGTACCTGTTGCTGGGCAACAGGCGGCGTTACAGGACGGGAACGCTGGATGTACCAGGCGGTGCCGGCGAGTAGTACGACCGCTGCTGCGGCGCTCCAGTGCCACCGGGGCAGCCGGAAGGTTTTACGGGGAGCTGTTGTGGTATCGGCATGAGTCAGGTGTTTGGCCCGAAAGGCCTCCCAGGCGCTGTTTACATCGGGTTGGGTAAACCGCTGCAGTTTATCTGCCAGCAGCCGGGTGTCGCTCCACTGTTCCAGGAAACGGCGGTTCTCCGGATCGGTATCCAGCCAGGCACGCAGTTCTTCGGCTTCACCGGCGGTGAGCTGGTCTTGCTGGTGCCGCGCGATAAGATAAGCGACCCTTTGTAAAAATGTATCCGGTTGTTGGCTGTCAGGAACTCCCACTATTGCTGTTTTCTATAGAAACAACAACTTGTCGAGTTCGATGAAAAGAAAAAGCAGGAATTTTGAAATTTTTTTTAAATCAATAGGTAACTGACTGAATATAAATGTAATAATCCGGTACACCGCCAGGCGCATCAACCATCAACCGCATAACGCCCATGGATAAAAGGCTTAAAATTCCACTGCGACGCCGGGCACATCGTCTACCCCTACATCTGGCCGGGGCACCCGCGGTCTTAAAACTCCACTGTGACGCCGGGCACATCGTCTACTCCTACATCTGGCCGGGCACCCACGATCTTAAAACTCCACTGTGACGTCGAGCGCATCCGCCAGTTGTTTGAGCTGCGGAATAGCGGCCACCGGCATACAAGCCAACAGGTAGTTGCGCATACCGGCATTGAGCCGTATAAGCATGGCGCCCTGCGGTTGCATCTCTGTATTTACGAAATGCATATACTCCTCGCTGACAGGGTCTTCGTCATAGGGAGGCGGCGTTTTTAATGTCGTATTCCAGTACAGTGTCGTTACCTCGTTCAGTTTACTTACCTGCCCGGAGAGCGGTTTATTATGGGACAGTTCCGCGATCAGTCCGCGGTCCAGCAGGCCGTCCAGCAGGGCGACGGGCACGGTAGCGCGGGGGAATTCATCCAGTCCGCGGCGCTGACTGTCTTCCGGATAACGGTTATGGATATACGTGTATGGAAAATCTGCAGCCAGTGTTACGCGGTGGAAAAGTTCTGTAGCGATAGGAAGGAAAAAATCGGTGTTATCACCGGGATTGAACAACCAGATCAGCTGCCATAGCTGTTCTTTATCGATGTTTTTCCGGTAATACCGGTTCCAGTTGACTTTAGCGCTGACAAGCGCACGCGCCCTGGTAAAATAGCGAAGCAGCAGTTGCCCTGGCTCCGACGTAAGATCCGTTACTACTTCAAACTTGTCGTCAGCAGCTGCATACCGGAAAGACAACGGCATACCGGGAGCGGTAGCGATAACGCAGGAGCGCCCCTCATCGGCGTTCAGGATATATACGGTATCGTATTCCCAGCCGCCCGGCTGATCGCTATGCTGTGTGAGACGCAGCTCCCACGGCTTTTGTGCCACCACCAGGCTGTCCAGCCCCGGCGCAAACAATTCGTTATGTAACAGCTGTTGGAATTCATCGGGAGAGATACCGGTCCGCACGAGGTCCTGTTTAAAAACAGGTTGACCCTCTTCGATCAGGCGCAGCAGCCCTGCGTCGCCGCCGAAAAGGTAGTCTTCTTTCAGGAGCGCTGTGGCCACTTCCGGCAGCAGTACATCCTGCCACTCGGTATAGTCAGGCGTGGCGGTCCAGTCTTTCGGGGCGAAGGTCACCGCATTTACTTTGCCTTTTACCGTTGTCTGGTGATCGTCTTCAATCCAGAGGCGGGCGTGCAGGTCGCCGTCGATGGTCACTTCACCATGGTTATAGTAACCGATAAAAGTCTGCTGAACGTATACGTTGCCTCTAACATGTATGGGAACGCAGCCGGCGATGAGGTTGCGGCAGGTGAGGTTGCCATCTACAGACAGGAAGCAGGCGTAGGTGTCCGGCTCATAGTCGATGATGGAATTGTCTACCTGCAGGTTGCCCCGGAATATCATTCCGGCGATATCCTTTTCTACATAGATATCGTGGAGGTCCAGCAGCTGGCTGGTGTGCACATCTTCTTCAAATATCAGCACTTTCTGCCCGGGCACATCTTCTGCCAGGAATTCAAAATCGTAGGAGAGATGAGCTGTCAGCCCTTGTTCGATGGCTTCTTCCAGCGTCAGTGTAGTAGTGGGATTAACGTTTTGGAACATAGGTTTTATCCTTTATAGTCATAGTATCGCAGCAGGGTGAGATAAAGCGGCAGGAGCGGGAGCACCTGTTTCTTCAGCACGCTGCTGCGCAACAGTTTAATAGCGCGCAGTTTCTGGGTACGGACGGTATTGTAGGAGATGTTGAGCGCAGTGGCGATCTCTTCATTTTTCCGGCCTTCCAGGTATCCCATTTTAAATACCCGCTTGCATTGGGCGGGTAATTGTTCGATGGCGGCGTACAGGTGTTGCAGCAGTTCGGTTTCCGCCAGCAGCGGATCGAAGCCGGCCGGAACGGGGGCGGTCTGACCATCCTGGTGGTAGAGGAATTCCTGTTCCCTTTCGGTCAACCTGTTTTGTTGTTTCAGATAATTCAGGCAGGCGTTGCGGGTGGAGATGAACAGGAAAGCTTTGATGCTGTTGGTGCTTGGAAAGTCGCCGCGCTTGTCCCACAGTTTGGAAAAAGCTTCCTGGACGAGGTCTTCCGCCGCATGGGTGTGGGAGACGATAGAGCCGGCAAAATAACACAGGGCTTTATAATGCCAGTCGAACAGCTGCCGGAATACCGCTTGGTCTCCTGCCGCCAGTTGCTGTATAAATGCATCCTCTGTGTACTTGTTGTGCTGATCACTCATCCCTGTTGCCGCTGAAATAATTGAACCATAAAAATACTAAAATCAATTACGAATTACGAATTACGAATTACGAGCGGGGAGCTATATCTTTATCCGGTTCGTTTCAAATTCGTAATTCGTAATTCGTAATTCGTAATTTTTTTGCAATGCGTTATCTGCTCTTATGCTGTCTCATGGCCTGTATGGCCTGCGCTACCCGTCCGTATGCTGTGATCAACAAAGGGGTGGGTGGTAATAGTACTTCTGATCTGCTGACGAGGGTGGAGAAAGATGTGGCGACCTTGCGGCCAGACCTGGTGGTACTGATGGCAGGAACGAATGATATGGTCAATTCCCATAAGCTGGTACCGTACGGGCAATATGCAGCGCAGTACCGGCAACTGGTGCAGCGTATCCGGCAAACCGGCGCCAAAGTGGTGCTGATGACTTCTTTGCCGGTAGATACAGGGTATCTCTTTCAGCGCCACCAGCGCGGGCTATACGATACAGATCCTAACCGAAAAATAGACAGTGCCTGCGCCATTGTCCGGGAAATTGCCGCTTCGGAGCAGGTGTACTGTCTCGATCTTCACGAGGTTTTTGTCCGTCAGGGAGAGCCGAACAGGACGGCTGCTTCCCTGATCGTCAATGCGGCTAATATCGGCAAGGAAGACGGTATTCATCCCACTGCCGCCGGTTACCGGTTTATGGCCGCGCAGTTGTATGCTTTCCTTAAAAAGCAGCACCTGTTGCGCCGGCATCATCGTATTCTCTGTTTTGGCGACAGTATTACCTATGGGGCCTTTATGGATGGTGCGGGTACCGATAGCGGGGATACTTATCCCGCAGCGTTAAAGCGGCTGTTAAATCATCACCGCGGCGTGGGCTTTCGGTAGCAGGAGCGCCTTCAGCCTTCACCCACCGCCTCCCGCTAACATCTTTCACCTTTCCACCTCGGGCCTAACATCGTCCACGCTTTAACCTTCCGCCTCCAGCCTTCAGCCTTCACCCACCGCCTCCCGCTAACATCGTCCACGCTTTAACCTTCCGCCTCCAGCCTTCAGCCTTCACCCACCGCCTCCCGCTAACATCGTCCACGCTTTAACCTTCCGCCTCCAGCCTACCGCCTTCTGCCTACCGCCATCCGCCCTTCCGCCTACCGCCATCCGCCTACCGCCATCCCTTTTTCCATGCCTCCTTCAGGGGACTAGATAAGCTTAAGGTGTCTCGCAGCCGACATTTAAACATTGTTTTTAAAAAATTTAATTAATTATAGGGATATTATTTAAAAGAATTACTATTTTAGCCCAAGCCAAGGCATATATGTTATAAAGTGGGCTTTTTATAGCCATATATTTTATAAACACAACTACAAATTCTACACACGTTCTGATGAAACTAAAGCTACTAGTCACCAGCTGCTGGCTGTTGCTATGCCTTATTGCCTATGCGGGTCACAGTCATCCGGAAATCTGCTCCCGGACCGGCTGCCATCCCACACTCAAGAAGCAGGACAGGCCACTGCAATATTTCAGCGTCCATACAGAAAAGGTACTATATGGGGGACGGCCCTGCTGCCCTTGCCCGGCCCGGCCCTCCACCACCCAGTCACACATAACACCAGTCATTCACTATATGCACGAACCATTCAACATGTAACACCTGTAATTACTATCACCGGCCGGCTGGCCGGCTATGTCGACCACTATTTATTATTCAAGCTATTATCAATCAAAATTTGTTTTGTATGGGAAAATTTACCCGTCACTGGCGACTGGGCAGCTTTCTGCTCCTGCTCCTCGTCATCCTGCAACAGCCATACGCCTTCGGGCAAAAGAACTACCTGTTCAAAGGCAGCGTGAAAGACAAAGACGGCACGCCGCTGATCGGTGTCAACGTAGTGATGAAAGGCACCACCAAAGGTGGCACTACCAACGCTAACGGTGACTTCCAGTTTGCCGGTACAACGGAAACGGCTACACTCGTTTTTTCTTTCGTCGGGTATAAAACACAGGAACTGGCAGCCACCAGCCAGCAGGTGGTCAACATCTACCTGGAACCATCCAACAAACAAATAGGGGAAGTAGTGGTCGTCGGTTACGGCACCCAGAAAAAAGTGAACCTCACCGGAGCCGTCTCCGTCATTGAAGGTAAGACCATGACGACCCGCTCGGTGGCCTCCGCCTCCCTGGCCTTACAGGGCGCGGCTCCCGGCGTTACCGTTACCCAGCAGTCGGGCGTACCCGGCGGCGACGGCGGCACCATCCGCATCCGCGGCATCGGCTCTATCAATGCCGGCCAGAATCCGCTGGTGCTCATCGACAACATCGAGATGAGCCTGGACGCCATCGATCCCAACAACATCGCCAGCATCTCCGTGCTCAAAGACGCGGCTGCCGCCGCCATCTACGGCTCCCGCGCGGCCAACGGCGTGATCCTCATTACCACCAAACGCGGTATCAGCGGCGTCAGCGTCAGCTATAACGGCTACGTCGCCAAACAATCACCGACCAACCTGCCTAAGAAAGTAGATGGACTGGACCACATGAAACTGTGGGACATCGCACAGGTGAACGCAGGACTGCCACCCGCTTTCACACAGCAGATCGCCGACTATGAAAAAATGGGACCGGATAATTTCAACCGCTTTAATACCGACTGGAAAGACCTCATCCTGGTCAACAACGGCATCATGCATAACCACAACCTGAGCCTGTCTGCCGGCAGTGAGAAAATCAAAGTGTTCGGCTCCGGCGGTTACCTTGACCAGAACGGGCTTACCGCCAACACCAATTTCAAACGCCTCGACCTGCGCTTTAATACCGACATCGCCATCACCAGCAAACTGTCTGCCGCTGCAGATATCGTCGTGAACAGAACAGAGCGCAACTGGCCCGGACAATCGTCGCCACAAGGCATCATCCGCGCCATGATCGGCCTGCCGGCCATCGCACCCGGCCAGTTCAACACCGGCGAATGGGGCGAAGGCTGGTCCAACATGAACCCCGCCGCTCAGGCAAAAGACGGCGGCTGGGACAAACGTGTCACCGACTCCCGTATCCTCACCGGTACGCTGACCTATAAACCCATCAAAGGCATGGAACTGCTGGCCAGCTACAGCTCCAATACCGCCAACGGACACGCCCGCGTGTTCACCGATCAATACAAAATCTATACGCCCGATGTTGCCAACAATAAGTTACTCTTTGCACGCAACTGGCCGGCGAACAACTCACTGATCGATAACAACGCGCAAACCACCCGCAACGTGTTCCGCTCACAGGCCAGCTACAACTGGAACATGGGGCAACACGCCTTCACCGTGCTGGGCGGCTTCACCACCGAACTCTTTAAGACCAGCTACGTCAACACACAACGTCAGAACCTGATCTCTCCTTCACTGCCATACCTGGATGCGGCAGATCCGCTGGGACAAACCATGTCCGGTGCACAAAGCGAATATGCGATGGCATCTGCCTACTCCAGGATCAACTACAACTACAAAGAGAAATACCTGCTGGAAATTAACGGCCGCTTCGACGCTTCTTCCCGTTTCCGCAAAGAAAACTGGTGGAAACTGTTTCCCTCCGTATCCGCCGGCTGGCGTATCTCGGAAGAGAACTTCTGGAAATCCATCAGTCACGTGATCAACAGCGCCAAGATCAGGGGATCTTACGGTTCCCTCGGTAACCAGGACCTGGTCGTAAACGGTGTGGCCAACTATTATCCAACCTACGCGATGTACAGCACCGGCGGCTCTTTTGACTACTACTTCAACAACGTAGTGAACGCGGGTTACGCGCTCACTACCGCCGCCAATCCGTTCATCCGCTGGGAGACCTCCAAAATACTGGACGCCGGTATAGACTTCACTGCGCTCAATGATCACCTGACCGTTACCGCCGATTATTTCAGCCGTAACATCACCGACATGCTGCAGCTGGATGGCGTGCCCACCTATGTGGGACTTGGCGCCCCCTTCGTGAACATCGGTTCCATGCGCAATACCGGATGGGAACTGGGCATCGGCTGGAAAGACCGCGCCGGTGAATTCACCTATTCCGTACAGGCCAATCTCTCCGACGTGAAAAATGAAGTGGTAAGCCTGGGTGGTAAAGAATATATCAACGGTGCGTTCATCATGCGTGAAGGCCACCCGCTGAATTCCTACTACGGCTATCAGGCCCAGGGCTTCTTCCAGTCACAGGAAGAAATCGACAAGGCGCCTTTCCATTTCGCCAATACCAAACCGGGTGATATCCGCTATGCCGACGTGAGCGGTGCCGACGGAAAACCCGACGGTAAAATCAATGCGTACGACCGCGTGGTACTGGGCAACTCTTTCCCGCGTTACGAATACAGCCTGTCCCTCAACGGCCAGTACAAAGGCTTTGACCTGAACATCTTCTTCCAGGGCGTAGGTAAACGGAACAACTATATGTCCGGCACCGGCGCGCAGCCTTTCTATTCCGCTAACTTCCAGGGCACCATCTTCGAACATCAGAAAGATGCATGGTCTCCCGATAACACCGATGCCGCTTATCCAAGGCTCACGCCCAACAGCATTGCCAACAACTATGCGACTTCTTCTTTCTGGATGCGCTCCGGCGCCTATCTCCGCCTGAAGAACGTAGTGCTCGGCTATACGCTGCCCAAAACAGTGACCAGCAACGCCAAACTGCGCTCCGTAAGGATTTACGCCAGTGGTCAGAACCTGCTCACCTTCGATAAGTTCTTCCCCGGTTTCGACGTGGAACAGACAAATACCGCCGGGGAATTTTACCCGATCATGAGAACCTTCACCATCGGTCTTAACGCAAACTTCTAAGCCATGAGAAAACTTTTTTATAGCATCATCGGTTGCACTTTTTTCCTGACAGGCATGTCAGGGTGTAATAAATTCCTGGACAGGGCACCGCTCAGCGCGCCGGCCACCGGCACTTTCCTGAACAACGAGAACGAGATCAATGTGTCGCTGACAGCGGTGTATGGCTCCATCAAATGGGAGTTCGGGCTGGTGCCTTACCAGTCGGGCTCCGACGGGTGGACAGACATCGCCATCCTCCGTGCCAACGAGCTGGGAGAAGGTACTTTTGATACGTACAACGCACATCCGGCAGCCATCTGGTCTTTTGCCTACACCACCATTCAGCGTGCCAACACCATGCTGAACGGAATGGTTAACGCGAAGCCCAATGTGGCCCCGGCCAACTACAACCGTATGGAAGCGGAAGCCCGGGTCCTGCGTGCATGGGCCTATTTTTATCTTTCCGCCATGTTCGGCGATGCGCCGCTGATCACCAAGCCATTGCAGCCGAATGAATTCTACAATCAAAAACGCGCGCCTAAACAGGACGTGATAAAGTTCATCTATGCTGAACTGGATGAAGCCGCCAAGTCGCTCGACTGGCTGCCCGGCGTGCGGGGACGCGTCAGTAAATCCGTGGCCCTGGGCCTGAAAGCCCGTACAGCGCTGTATAACAAAGACTACGCTATTGCTGCCGATGCCGCCAAACAGGTGATCGACAAAGCAGGACTGTCACTCAATCCGCGTTTCCAGGACCTGTTCACCCGTAGCGGACAGAAACCGAACACCGGTAATGAAATCATGCTGGAAGTATTGTATACCGATGCCCTCGCGGGATCTATCACTTACCTGCCGCTGGGCAACTGCTCCCGCGCCGCCGGCGGCCAGTCGGGACGTTTCCCGAACCAGCGCCTGGTAGACCAGTTCGAATGCACCGACGGCAAAAGGATCGATGAATCGTCCCGCTATGATCCGGAGCATCCGTCCAAAAACCGGGACCTGCGCCTGAAATATACCGTCGCACTGCCGGGTGACACGGTGACCATGAACAACACCACTTTTGTATATGACATTTACAAGTCATCCACGTCCTTCAGAAATGCCGACGGCAGCTGGTCTGTAAAAGGAAATGCAGATTATGACAATGCCTTTGGCCCGGCTAAAAGCGGTGTCGGTTACCTGTGGACCAAATACACGATGACCGATGAAAACGTGTTCCTCTCCAAAGTGAGCTTCATCCTCATGCGGTATGCGGAAGTGTTGCTGACATACGCCGAAGCCAAGATAGAACTGGGGCAGATGGATGCCACCGTGACCGCGGCCATCAACAAAGTAAGGCAACGTGCCGGGCAGCCGGTGATACCTGCTGCCAGTGAAACAGACCAGTACGAGCTGCGCAAGCTGGTCCGTCGTGAGCGTACCGTGGAACTGGCCGTAGAAGGTTTTCGCTGGTTCGACATCCGTCGCTGGGGTATCGCCGACCTGGTGATGCCGGGCAAAGTGGTGGGCATCGCCAAGAGTCCTGCCGCCATGCCGCCTGTTCCCAATTTCAAAAAGACAGCTGCGCATGATCTGAACAGCATCCCGGATTATACCAGCCAGCTGGATATGCGTTACACTCGCGAAACCCGCTTCTGGACGCCAAAACTGATGCTGTTGCCGGTACCGCAGGCCGAAAGGGACATCAACCCGGGGCTGACGCAGAACGAAGGCTGGTAACGGTAATCAACAACCTATTGAAATATTAAAATATTGACATAATGAAACGGAGGAATTTTTTAGAGATGCTCGCGCTGAGCAGCGGCGCTGTTATCGCGCAACCTGCGTTGGGAATGGCGCAGGGTAAACAACAGCAGGGGAGTGCCAAAGGGAAGAAAAAGGCAAAGCCGGAAACGCTGACGGCCGACCTGGTGATTGCCGGCGGCGGACTGGGCGGCGTGGCGGCAGCGCTGGCGGCGCTGCACAACCAGCAGACAGTGGTGCTGACAGAAGAGACGGACTGGATTGGTGGTCAGCTCACCCAGCAGGGCGTACCGCCGGATGAACATCCGTGGATTGAAACACATGGCGCGCCCGCGCGTTATCGTGAACTGAGAAACCGTATCCGTGAATACTATACACGCCACTATCCGCTCACTGCCGATGCCCGCCAACGGACGCATCTGAATCCGGGCGACGGCTCCGTGTCCCGGCTCTGTCACGAGCCTAAAGTGGCATTGGCCGTGATGCTGGATATGCTGACCCCTTTTATCAGCACAGGGCAACTGGTACTGCTGACCGATACCAAAGTAGTGCGGGCTAATGTGTCCGGTAATAAAGTGCTGTCGCTCACCGCGCAGGACGAGCGTAACAACAGGGAACTGATTTTACAGGGGACTTATTTTGTAGATGCCACTGAAATGGGCGATCTGCTGCCTTTGACCGGTACGGAGTTTGTGACCGGCACCGAATCGAAGCAACAAACCGGGGAACTGCACGCGCCGGAAAAAGGTAATCCGGAGAATAACCAGGCTTTCACTGTTTGTTTTGCGCTGGACTATGTGCCCGGTGGCAACTTCGTCATCGAAAAGCCTGCTGAGTACGAGTTCTGGCGGAATCATGTACCCGCGCTCACGCCCGCCTGGTCGGGCCGGCAGCTGGACCTGCACTATTCCGATCCACGCACGCTGAAGCCCAAGCTGCTCGGATTCCATCCTGAAGGCATCGCTACCGGCAATGCGCTCAACCTGTGGAACTACCGGCGTATTATCAACAAAGGCAATTTTACGGAAGGCGTCTATAAAGGTGATGTGACCATCGTCAACTGGCCGCAGAATGACTACATGCTGGGCAATGTGATCGGCGCCAGCCCGGAAAAATTCCATCATCATGTGGAGCGGGCCAAGCAGCTCAACCTGTCGCTCATCTACTGGCTGCAAACCGAGGCGCCCCGCCCCGATGGCGGCAAAGGATGGCCTGGTATCCGCCTGCGGAAAGACATGATGGGTACTGCCGACGGCATGGCCAAATACCCCTATATCCGTGAATCACGGCGTATCAAAGCGGTGTTCACCGTCCTCGAAGAACATGTGGGCGCAGAGCAACGTGCGCAGAAAACCGGTAAAACGGAGAAAAACAAAGCAGCTGAGTTTTATGACAGTGTAGGCGTAGGCTACTATCATATCGATTTACATCCCAGTTGTGCCGGCGTCAACTATGTTGACTTTGGCTCTTTGCCTTACCAGATTCCACTGGGCGCCCTGTTGCCGCAAAGGATGGAGAACCTGCTGCCTGCCAATAAAAATATCGGAACTACCCATATTACCAATGGCTGCTACCGTGTTCATCCGACAGAATGGAGCATTGGCGAAGCGGTGGGCAACCTCGTGGCTTTTGCCCGCAGTAAAAACGTGACACCCCGGGCTGTGCGGGAACAGGCCCCGTTGCTGAAGGAGTTCCAGGATTATATCCGCGCCCGCGGCGTGGAGACGTCCTGGCCGTAGCTATCCGGGTATTTGATATTGACCTTTCGTGTGTAAGGCTGCTTCTTCATAAGAGGCAGCCTTACCTTTTTAAGGGCTATGCCAACGAACCCAATATCAAATAACCAAATAGCCAAATCTCCAAATTGTCTTATCTTGGTTTCCGGAATGAAATCAGGAAGCACTGTGAAAATACACGAGGACAGGTTACTTTTTTCGCGGATTGCAGATGGGGATGAAGCAGCGTTTCGTATACTGTATCATCGTTACAATGCAGTGCTGTCCGTCTCTGTACGCAAGATGCTCCGCTCAGAGGAAAGTACCGCCGAAGTGTTGCAGGAGGTGTTCCTGAAAGTATGGCAGCTACGGCATACGCTGGATAGTATCGACAATCCGGCCGGCTGGATGTACACGATCGCCGCCAATTATTCCCTTTCCGCACTCAGAAAAATCGCCCGTGAAAAGATCCGGGTAGAAGCTATCACACACGATGATATAGAAGATAATGAAGATGTGACCGCGGCTTTCCGCGTCAAGGAATTACAGTTACACATCAGCAATGCCATTGACCAGCTGCCGGCTTCCCGCCGTGAGGTGTTCATCCTGAACACGCAGGAGGGAAAGTCCCGCAAGGAAATAGCGGAGGCGCTGGATATTTCGGAGCATACCGTTAAAAACCAGCTGGTCACCGCCCGGAAATTTATCCGGGAATACCTCGAAAAACATACCGGTGATTACCTCCCAGTCTTCCTGATGGGGGTGTTGTTAAGAATTTTTTAATTTTTTTTCAGACGGCATAGTACAGCTTTATTTTTTCAGCGTCTGATGAGTAAAAGCGGGGACCTACAGTGGAAGCAAAAGAGTATTACAGGTTTTTGTTGCAGCGTTATTACGCTGGTATTGCCACACCGGCAGAGGAGGAGGAGTTGTTTGCCGAACTGGGCAAACAGGCGGATGATGAGGAATGGGTGGCGATGCTCAGCGAGCTGCACGCACATACTCCGGCAGACCCGCATTACAACCCGGCGGAATACGAGCCGGTGCTGCAAAGTATTTTGCAGCAGGAGGCTAGCGCCCGTGTCCGTCCGTTCCGTCGCATGCGCCGGTGGGTGGCCGCTGCAGCCGTTGCCGTACTGGTAACAGCTGCCGGTGGATACTGGTTCCTGCATACGCGTAACGCCACACCGGCAGGCCCGGTCGTGGTAGCGGCAGACGTACAGCCGGGTAAAAACGGCGCTGTGCTCACGCTGGCCAACGGTCAGCAGGTGGTGCTCGACAACCGGGAAGATGGTCTCATCTCCAGCGCACAGGGCACACAGGTCGTATTAAAAAACGGGCAGGTGGAATATCAGCCGTCCGGTACCGGAGAAGCTGTCAGCAATACCCTGCATACGCCCAGGGGACGCAAGTTCAGAATGCAACTGCCCGATGGTACGCTCGTATGGCTCAATGCCGCCAGCGCGCTTACTTTCCCCACCGCCTTCACCGGCACGGAAAGGAAAGTGGAACTGACGGGGGAAGCCTATTTTGAAGTGGCCAAAGGTAAAACACCGTTTGTTGTAGCACTGAGCAATCAAACTTCCGTAACGGTGCTGGGAACACATTTTAATATCAGCGCCTATGCCGACGAGCCGGGTATCAGCACCACGTTGCTGGAAGGGGCCGTGAGGGTAAACGTACCGGAGCATCCCAGTGTGTTAAAGCCCGGCCAGCAGCTGCTGTTCAACAAAGGAGCCGGCACAGTGGCGTTAAACAAGCAGGTGGATACTGCTGCTGTCATGGCGTGGAAAAATGGCATCCTGAATTTCGAGGATAAAAAACTAACGACCGTCATCGCCATGATCGCCCGCTGGTACGATATAGAAGTTACCTATGCCGGTACGCCGCCTGATATCACCTTTGTTGGGGAAATAGGCAGTGATGTCAATCTTTCGAGCGTGTTGAATTTTTTAAAGGAGTCAGGAGTAGCCTTCAGGCTGGAGAACAGAACATTGATCATCGGGGAACAGTAAACAATTGGTAAAGTCATCCGTATAAAACAGTAAACAATCGTAATCGTAAAATCGTGAACAAATCAACCAGTAATTGTACCCGGTAGCGGGTCGTTATGGAGAAACAGTGAACAATAATTTCAAATATCAACCGCGTGTCTGCCTGTAATAGAAAACCGAAAGTGCTTCGACCCACTTCCGGCTGGATGGTTACAGTCATGCAAAAATGTTGAGTGTTCCAGAACACCATTTTTTACAAGCCAAACCACTGCAAAGTTATGCAAAAAACTGCTCTTTGCAACCGGGCGTGCTATGCCCCTGTGTCAACAGGGAGCCGTGTCCGCCAATGGTTGCCAACCAAAATGCTGTTAGTCATGAAGCTGACTTTTTTCTTTCTTACCGTTGTGATGTTACAGGCCAGTGCTACCGGATATGCCCAGCTGATTACCTGGTCCGGCAGGAATGTGCCGGTGGAAAAGATTTTCGGCATCATCCGGCAACAATCCGGTTATACGATCGTCGCCAGCAGGGACGTGCTCCAGAAGGCACGCCCGGTGACCGTTTCCGCCGAAAATATGCCGGTGGCCGAATTCCTCGACCTGGTGCTGAGAGACCAGCCACTGAAGTATGTGATCGAAAACAAATCCATCTTTATTTCTCCTAAAACAACCAACCACGCTGCATCATCCGTCAACACGGAGGCCGCGGCGCCGCTGGACATTAAAGGCAAGGTTACCGACGAAAGCGGTAACCCCCTGCCCGGCGTGTCTGTGAGAGTGAAAGGAACGGCACAGGGTATCTCTACCGGCGCTGACGGAGGCTTCGCCCTGCGTGTGCCCGGCGATGGCCCGGTAGTATTACAGTTCACCTACCTCGGCATGGTGCCCCAGGAGGTGACGGTGACTGCCAGCACTACGCTCAATATCACCATGAAAATGGCCGTTGAACAACAGAATGAAGTGGTAGTCGTGGGCTATGGCACCAAAAAAAGAAGCGATGTGACCGGTTCTATTTCTTCCGTACCTACCGAACGTCTTAAAAACCTGCCGGTGACCAACGTGCTGCAGGCAGTACAGGGCTCCGCCGCCGGTATCAATATCGTGAACAATACCAGCAAACCTGGCAGCTCCCCCGCATTCTATCTCCGTGGCATGAAATCCATCAACGCCAGCAACGCCCCACTGATCGTGCTGGACGGTGTGCCTTTCGGCGGTACCTACAACGACATCAATCCGAATGATATCGCTTCCATCGATGTGCTCAAAGATGTTTCCGCTACTGCCATCTATGGCGCCCGCGGCGCCAACGGCGTTATTATGATCACCACCAAAAGAGGCAAGTCCGGTAAACCGGTTATTTCCTATAATGGTTATGGCGGTCCGGAATTTCAATCGAATGTAATGAAGAACATGAACGGGGAGCAATACCGTACCAAGAACCACTGGTACAACATCCAGGCTGGCCGTCCCACTGCGCCGGACCTGCCTTATCTCTCCGAACAGAACAACTTCGCCAACGGTGTGCCGGAAGTGAACTGGCAGAAAGAAATCAGCCAGCAGGGCTATATCCAGAGCCATGAACTGAGCATCTCCGGCGGTACTGATAATGTAAAATACTACGTGTCCGGCACCTATCTCAAACAGGCAGGTACTATTAAAGGATTCCAGTTCAACCGCAGCAGCATCCGCGCTAATATAGACGCTAACGTTACTTCCTGGCTGAAAACAGGACTGAACATGTTCCTCGTGAATAATAACAGTGATGGCGGTAAAGCCACCCTCTTCGACGCCAACTCCCTGAGCCCTTATGGCACGCTGTACAACGCCAAAGGTGATTATGAAGTATACCCTATCGCGCCACAGACGTTGTACCAAAGTCCGCTCGTGAACCTCTACGACCCCGGCCTGAACCGCACCAAAAACATGTCGGCCAGCGGTTACGCGGAAGTAGCACCCGGTTTCGTAAAAGGATTGAAATACCGCGTCAACGGTTCCTATGGCTACAGACCATTGCGCACGGCCAACTACACCGGCCGTAAAGCCGGCGACATGCTCGGGTCTGCAGACGTGTACAACGAAGAAACCAAACAGTGGATCGTGGAAAACCTGCTAACTTACGCCACCAGTTTTAATAAACACGGGCTGGACTTCACCGCATTGTACAGCGCGCAACGCGATGAGCTGTTTTCTACCAGGCTCAAAGCAAATTCCTTCATCAACGATAATCTCGACTTTAATAATCTCACCGCCGGCCAGGTACAGAAAACAGAATCCCGCTATTCCAGCGGAAGCCTGCTGTCCCAGATGTTCCGCGCCAACTATACCTACGACAGCCGTTACCTTGTGACTGCCACCATCCGTCGCGATGGTTTCTCCGGCTTCGGCAAAAACAATAAATACGGTGTGTTCCCCTCTGTAGCAGTAGGCTGGAACGTGCACAACGAAAAATTCATGGCCGCCGCCGCACCGGTGATCTCCCAGCTGAAGCTGCGCGCCTCTTATGGTAAATCGGGCAACCAGGCCATCGGCGCCTATCAGACGCTGACAAGGATGAACACCGCGCAATACATCTACGACGGCGTGACCACCATCGGCGTGATCCCCGATACCCTCGGTAACGCTAACCTCAAATGGGAAACCACCAAAGGGCTCAACGTAGGGATCGACTTCGCCCTGTGGAACAACCGCCTGAGCGGTACCATCGAAGCCTACAGTACCAACACCTACGATTTGTTGCTCAGCCGGAAAATTCCCGCCATCAGCGGCTACACTTCCGTATTTGACAACATCGGCAAAACAGCCAACAAAGGCATTGAAATACTGCTCAACAGCCGTAACATCGAGTCGGACAACTTCACCTGGCAGACCTCTTTTAATATTTCCTTCAACAAAAACAAAGTAGTATCGCTCTATGGAGATAATAAAGATGATATCACCAACAACCTGTTCATCGGCAAACCACTGTTAGGCATATACGATTATACCATGGTGGGCATCTGGCAGGAAGGAGAGGACATGAAAATAGACCCGGGCGCAAAACCAGGCTACATCAAGTTCCAGGACCGCGATGGTAACGGCAAGATCGATGCGGCCGACCGCTCCTACCTCGGCACGCAGTTGCCGAAGTACATCGCCGGCCTCACAAATACCTTCACCTATAAAAATCTCTCGCTGAACATCTTCATACAGAATGTGCACGGATTACTCCGGCCAAACAGCTTCCTGGACAACCGCGACCAGGGCGGTACCGTGAACCTGCCCGTGGAAATCCCTTACTGGACTTCTGACAATAAAATCAATACCAACCCGTCGCTGGTGTATACCAATCCCAGGGGATATAAATACGCGCAGGACGCTTCTTTTATCCGCATCAAGGACGTTACGCTCAGCTATACTTTCGACAAGAAAATGCTTGAACGCTCCAAAATCGGCAACCTGATGATGTATGTGAGCGGCCGTAACCTGGGCACCTTCACCAAATGGATGGGCTGGGACCCTGAAACAGCGCCTTCCGGCCAGGTTTCCACCGCTACGAAACTGAACAACGGCCAGGGCGGCGGACAACAGAGCTCCGATTTTTATCCGCTGTCAGCCACCATCGTATTTGGCGTTAACATCAGTCTGTAATTTTTAAAAATGTAAGGCAATGAAGAAATCATCTTATATATACGGTATTTTGCTCGCAGGGCTGGTGATTACCGGCGGTACCTCCTGCAGCAAACATTTCCTCGATGAAGAACAGAAATCCAAATATGCGCCAGACAACACGCTGGTGGACGAACTGGGTTTCGAAGCCGGTATCACCGGTTTACAGAGCATCGTGCGTAACGACTACGGCAACACGCAGGGACTGCTGGCTACTTTCTACGTAGGCACAGACATGGCCATTACCGGTCAGCCTAACGTGATACAGGCACCTTATGAAGATTATCGCAACCTGAACTCCCAAACGGGTTCTCTTTCTACCGTATGGAACTGGAACTACCGCGTGATCAACGCGGCCAATAATATCATCGTCAGCGCAGACAATCCGAAGGCGTCCCTGACCCCGCAACAGCGCGCTTTCTATAAAGCGGAAGCCAGTTTCTTCCGGGCATATGCCTACAACCAACTGTCCATCCTGTTCAGCGGCGTACCCATCATCAAAGAACCGGTGACCGTGCCACGTACGGATTATACCCGCGCATCGGAGGCCGACGTGATACAATTTGTGATCAGCGATCTCACTTTTGCAGAAGCGAATCTGCCTGACCCGGCCAACGTAAAAAAGCAAGGCCGCATCAACAAGTTCGCCGCCAGCCAGTTGTTGGCCCAGGCGTTGCTGCGCGCCAATAAACCAGCTGAAGCGGAAGCTGCTGCCAAACGGGTGATCGACAGTAAGTTCTTCTCGCTGATCACCGCCCGTTACGGTACCAAGGCGTCACAGCCGGGTGATCCCTTCGCGGATATGTTCATCTACGGTAACATGCGCCGCAGCCAGGGCAACACCGAAGCCATCTGGGTGATTGAACAGCAATATAACATTCCCGGTGGTGGCTCCGATTTTGACCAGCGCCGTCGCGAATGGGGGCCTTTCTATGTGAACGTACAGGGCATGAAAGTGGCCGACAGCCTCGGCGGCCGTGGCATCGGCAGGATCAGGCCCACCAACTGGTGGACGTACGAGCTGTTCGAGAAAACAGACATGCGCAATTCGCCTTACAACATCCGCCGTACCTACTATTACAACGACCCTGCGTCTCCAAAATTTGGTCAGCAGGTAATGCCTACCGGCTTCGATACCATCCAGAACATGTACGCACACACGACAAAATGGTATGAGTTCCAGCCACAGGACATCCAGGGCGCGCAGTCCTACAAAGACCGTATCCAGATGCGCCTCGGCGAGACTTACCTGTTGCTGGCGGAAGCGCAGCTCCTGCAGGGCCGTAATGCCGACGCAGCAGCCAGCATCAACGTGGTGCGCGGCCGTGCCCATGCTACGCCGGTGCAACCCGCCGAAGTGACCATGGACTACCTGCTGGATGAACGGGCCCGTGAGCTGACAGCAGAAGAACTGAGAAGACTGACGCTGATACGCACTAAAAAGCTGGTGGAAAGAGTACGTAAATACAATCCGAAAGTAGCGCCTACCATCAGCGATTTTAACATACACCTGCCCATCCCGCAGTCAGAAATTGATGTGAATAAAGACGCCGTGCTGACACAGAACGACGGTTACCAGAAATAATTTTTATGAAGAAATTTTCACTGGCCAGCATCCTGTGTGTATCCCTGTTGTTGCGGGGATACGCACAGGAAGGTCGCAGCGTACTGCCTTTCAATGATGGCTGGTCTTTCCGTAAAGGCGCGCTGACCACTGACAAAAACCAGCCGGACACCGGCTGGACGAATGTAACGGTGCCGCATACCTGGAATAACAAGGATATGCAGGAAGGCAAAGATTTTTATGCCGGAGAGGCCTGTTACCGCAAAGTATTTACCGTAGATCCGCAATGGAAAGGCAAACGGCTTTTCCTGCGTTTCGAAGGGGTGGGTTCCGTTGCCGGTCTGTATGTCAACGACCGGTTGATAGGAGAGCATAAGGGCTCTTATTCCGCTTTCTGTTATGAGATCACCCATTCCGTGAAATACGGCGAGCAAAATACTTTCGTAGTAAAAGCCAGCAACAGCGCCCGGGAAGACGTGCTGCCCATCAATCATTTCCTGTTCGGTATCTTCGGTGGTATCTACCGCCCCGTAAGCCTGATCGTTACCAATGATATCAATATCACCACCACCGATTATGCTTCACCGGGGATTTATATCCGTCAAAGTGATGTGAGCGCTCAGAAAGCTGTTATCAACGTCACTGCCAAAATTGAAAACAAACAGCAGCATCATAAAGACATCGTGGTGCAGACGGTGATCAAAGACCGCCAGGGCAGGCAGGTGGCCATCCGGCGCAGGAACGTGAAGGTGAGCCCGCAAGGTGTCAATATCATCCGGCAGGAACTGCAGGTGGACCAGCCGCATTTGTGGAACGGCCGCAAAGATCCGTACCTCTACTCGCTGACCACTACGGTCATGGCTGATGGAAAAACGCTGGACGCGGTGACGCAGCCATTGGGCATCCGTCGCTTTGAAGTTGTGCCGGGAAAAGGCTTCTTCCTGAACGGGCAGCCGTATGCAATGCATGGCGTTACCCGTCACCAGGAATGGCAGGACCACGGCAATGCACTTTCCAACGCGCAGCATAAAGCAGACCTGGACCTGATCAAAGAGATAGGCGCCACCACCATCCGCTTCGCGCATTACCAGCAGGCGGAATACCTCTATTCACAGTGCGATAGCATGGGCTTCGTGATATGGGCGGAAATACCTTTCGTTAATAAAGCTTCCGGAAAAGAAGGCGACAACGCCAAACAACAGCTGACAGAGCTGATCCGGCAAAACTTTAACCACCCGGCTATATACGTCTGGGGGCTGCATAACGAAGTATATGCGAAAACGCCTGATGAGCATGTGGCCGTACTGACCCGGCAGCTGAACGATCTGGCCAAGACAGAAGATCCCGATCGGTATACCACCGCTGTCAGCGGCTACGGAGAGATGGACCGGCCGGCCAACCTCGCGGCAGACATACAAGGTATGAACCGCTACTACGGCTGGTATGAAGGGAAGATAGCTGACATTGAAGGCTGGGTGAAAGGACTGGAGCAAAAATATCCGGATTATAAACTCATGCTGACAGAATACGGTGCAGACGGTAATATCAACCAGCATACCGATACGTTGTCCACCGATTTTAACCCGGTCAACGGACAGTTTTTTCCCGAGACTTACCAGACGGCCACCCATGTAAAACAGTGGGCCGTGATAGAGCAACATCCTTATATCGCCGCTTCCTATCTGTGGAACACGTTTGAATTTGCCGTACCCATGTGGAACAGGGGCGGGGTGAATGCCCGCAACCTGAAAGGACTGATCACCTATGACCGTCAGCAGAAGAAAGACGCGTTTTTCTGGTACAAAGCCAACTGGAACCCGGAGCCGATGGTCTACATTGCAGAACGCCGTAACAACGTGCGTAAGCAGGCAAAGGTACAGGTGGAAGTATTCAGCAATATGGAGAAAGTGACCCTTTCCGTCAATAATGGAAAACCATTGACCGGTAAGCAGGGCGCTAATAAGAAAGATATTCTTTTTGAGAACATTATCCTGCAACCCGGAGCGAATACCATCACCGCCACCGGTGTACAGCAGGGGAAGATATTGACAGACACGATTACCTGGCAGTTACAGGTATCGGAATAAAAATAGTAGCATCATGAGGAATAAAATGATTACCGGCCTGCTGGCCGCTGCCTGTTGCACGCTGCTGCTGCAGGCCACGGCGCAGGACCAGCAACCCAAGCAGGACACCATCGCATTAAAACACGGCGCGCATCGTATCGGTAACCGCACCGATGCAGACATGGCCCGCTGGCGCTCCCTCCGCTTCGGACAGTTCATTCACTGGGGACTGTATGCTATACCCGCAGGAGAGTGGAACGGCAAAACTTACAACGGCGCCGCAGAGTGGATACGTTCGTGGAAAGAGATGCCGCATGAAGCGTATGATCAGCTGTACAGGCAGTTCAACCCGGTGAACTTTAACCCGCAGCAGTGGGCAGCGCAGGCAAAGGCAATGGGTGCAAAGTACATGATCATCACCACCAAACACCACGATGGTTTTTGTCTCTGGCCCAGCAAGTATTCAAAATACACCATCGCCGCTTCTCCGTGGAAGAAAGATCTGCTGGGACCGATGATCGATGCATATAACAAAGCGGGTATCGATGTGCACCTGTATTTTTCTATCATCGACTGGAATCATCCGGACTACCGGGCATCGTTAAAGAATGCAGCGGATTCCGCGGCGGGTAAACGTTTCCAGGTGTTCGTCAAAAATCAGCTGGCGGAGCTGTTGCAGCGTTATCCTACTGTCAAAGGTTTCTGGTTTGATGGTACCTGGGACGATTCCTGGAAAAACGATGGCGCTTTCAGCGACGAACTGGAGCAATACCTGCAATCGCTGCATCCCGGGCTGGTGATGGGCAGTCGCCTGCGTGCCGACGAGAAAGGCGCACGCCACTTCGACTCCAACGGTCGCCTGATGGGCGATTACGAGCAGGGCTGGGAGAGAAAGCTTCCCTCGACCATCGCAGATGTACATGGCAATGACTGGGAAGCGGTGATGACAGTGCCGGAAAACCAATGGGGCTATCATGCCAAATGGATGGGCCATGTGAAGACGGTGAACGAGATACTGGAAATGCTGGTAAAAAGCGTATCGCTCAACGGCAACTTTGTGCTCAATTTCGGGCCGAAAGCAGACGGAACGTACCGCACGGAAGAACAGCAGCTGGCCGCCGGTATTGGCGAATGGATGAAAGTTAATGGGAGTGCGGTGTACGATGGTACCTACGCTGGTTTCGAAAAACAGGACTGGGGTTATTATATCCGCAAGGCAGGCACCGACAGCGTGTATATGGTCGTATTTAATATACCCGTTTCCGGTAGTTTAAGGGTAAAGCTGCCGGCGCGTACCGAGCTGACAGGCGTAACAATGCTGCAGGGCAATACTGCGCTTACGCCCGAATGGATTGGCCGCAACGAGTACTTTATCCATCTGCCCCATAAACAAGCGGAATCGCCGGTGGTCATCCTGTTAAAAACAGAGAAAGGGGAGAACAAAGACAAAGGAAATGTTGAGAAAGCAAAAACGTAAATCAAAAAATCTTTAAATACCTGCGGGGCCGGGGATAACGGTAACGGTTATCTTGTGGCCGCCGCGGAGCAGGTCTACCGGCACTTTACGGCCGATTTGTTTTTCCGTTAGTTGCTGATGCATATCATCCACGGTGGCTACGGGCACATGATCGAAAGCGACGATGATATCCCCGGTCAGTAAGTGGCTGTTGTCGTAGTTGCCGTCAGGGATGGTTTCCACCACATATACGCCGCTTTGGGTGGTAAGTTTATTGGCAGCGATCATGCGGGCGGTGAGTTTCACCGGTTGAGCCGCGATGCCGAGCTGGGCGCGTCTGACTTGGCCGTGAAGGATAAGCTGACCGGCTATCTGGGCGGCGAGGTTGGACGAGATGGCGAAACACAGTCCCTGTGCTGCCGGGATCATGGCCGTGTTTACGCCAATGATCTGGCCGAGGGAATTGACCAGCGGTCCGCCGCTGTTGCCCGGATTGAGGGCTGCATCAGTTTGGATAACGTTGTCGATCAGCCTGCCGTTGCTGGCGCGGAGCGTGCGGCCCAACGCACTGACCACGCCGGCAGTAACGGTATATTGCAGGCCCATGGGATTACCGATGGCGATAGCGATCTGTCCTACCTGTAAGGCAGCTGAATCCGCGAAAGACATTGCTTTGAGCCCGGTTTCATCGATCTTGAGTACGGCAATATCCGTGGAGGGGTCGGCGCCCTTGATTTCTGCTTTGACTTTCCTGCCGTCAACAAAAGAAACACGGATGCTTTCCGCCTTTTCTATCACGTGATTATTAGTGATGATAAAGCCGTCAGAAGAAATAATGAAGCCCGATCCGGTACCGTTCTGCGTTTTCTTTTCGGGATTGCGTCTGTCGTTGACAGGGCGTTGCACTTCAATGTGTACAACGGATTCGGCGACCGTGCCTACCACACCGGTGACCGTTTGAGAATATGCATCCAGTAAACCGGCGTCGTTTACCGGATGATGTGCTAAGAAGGTGAGTGCATTTTCCATAATAGGATAGGCGCTCAAATATGTATCCAGAATAAATTTCCGCCTTTTTGACAAAGACCGGCCGCCCTTGCTGCCAGATTGGTCAGGACTACTGTCAATTTTACTGCTGACCGTTATGCGAATAGAGCATCCAGGGGAATCCGTATTTATCTTTCAGCGCACCAATTTTGCCGGCAAAAAAATCATGCACGGGGCGGGTCCGTTCACCACCGGCGGACAGTTTTTCGAAGGCCCCGATCAGTTCTTCCGCCGAATCACAGGTGAGACTGATACAGATATTGTTACCGGCGGGGTTTTCACCCATGTCGGAAGCCAGTAACAGCAGCGGACCTTTGGTAAGGCTGGCATGCAGTACATGGTCCTGTTTATGGGCAGGCCAGTCACCGGCCATAGGCGAATTTTTCACGGTTTGCAAGGAGAGGTCGCCGCCAAGACAGGACTGGTAAAACTCCATGGCTTCGGCACATTTACCATCAAAGTTGAGGTATACATTGATCTGTGACATACACTGGTTTTCAGCAAAGCTAAGCTATGCAGGAAGACTGTGCCGGGGGGCGTTGCGACAAAATCAGGGAACATTACGACGGTGCGGCCATATTCCCTGGTAGCAGGCGTGCGGCTATCGTAGCGCCGGCGATTGTTTTCTTCCGGGAAAAAATATATCTTCCGTTCATGGCTGTCTCGATTTATTATTCCGTTTTTGATACGCCGCTGCCGGAGGACCGGTTTGAGCGGTTGCTGGCTGTATTGCCTGAACAGGCGCGCAGAAAGGTATTGCGGTTTCACCGCTGGCAGGATGCGCATGCCTCGCTGCTGGGAAAACATTTGTTGCTGCATGCATTTGCGCAGCTGGGGCGTCCGGCCGACCTGGAAGCGGTATTGTATACACCTTCGGGCCGTCCGTACTGGCCGGGCGGGCCGGACTTTAACATCTCCCATTCCGGTAATATGGTGGTGTGTGCCGTGGATACCAGCGGCAGGGTAGGCATCGATATAGAACAAAACGGCGGTATCGACATCGGGGATTTCCGCGAACAGTTTACGCCCGCCGAATGGCAGCAGGTGATGGGCGCTGCTGACCCGGTATGGCGTTTTTACCAATACTGGACCATGAAGGAAGCGGCGGCCAAAGCCAATGGCATAGGCATTGTGGAGCTGCCGGCGGTGCATATCCTTTCCGATACTGCGGTAGCGTTGCAGGGCTTCACGTGGACGTTAACGCCGGTGGCCCTGCAGGATACCTATGCGGGCCATCTGGCGACAGAAACGCCGCCGGTAGCGCTTAATATCGGGGAAATCCGCTTTTGAACCGCGATGTGCGGAGGTGCTACATGTGGAAGACATTGAACTTGTGACCGTCAGGGTCAGCAAACACAAAACCGTAATACCCCTCTCCAAATTCCACTGGCTGCGAAACGATGGTCCCGCCGGCTTCCCGTACTTCTTTTTCCCATTGGTTCACCTCTTCCTTCGTGTCGGCAGCAAGGGTGAATATGATTTCATTGCCGGCCTGTGTGTCAATGATAGCCCCCATCATCGCAGGTTCAAGGACATCTTTCAGGAAAAAATGTATGATAAAATCATCGTCGCCGAAGAAAAAGCTGGTCAGCTGGCTGGAGGCTCCGTTGTGTTTAAAGCCGAGGCGCTGATAAAAGGTGGTGGTCCTTTCCAGGTCCTGTACGCTGAAATTGGCCCAGATCTTTTTTGTTTTCATCGTGAAAGGGTTTTATGGTCTGTTTCAAAGGTAGCCCATAACCCGTTAAACAAAGGGGCTGATAGCGAAATTTTCCGGGGTTGTTTCCGTCGTGGTATGTATTGAAAAAGATTGCGTTACACTGGTAACGCAACCCTGCATGGTCAGCAATCAAATGTCCGTATCACCGTAGTGGTGGGATGTGTTGCGCCGGCGGCGTTTTTCTCCTGCTGTGCTGTCAGCCTGGCCACTTTAATAGCGGTGAGCTTCATTTTCTTCTCATTTTTCTTTTTCATACTGTATTGTTTTTTTGTGATGAATAGAGCCGGAGGTTGTTTGCTGCTTGCGGATGGCAGCTTGCGAAGCGTAGTATTTGCTTAGGAAATGATAAAGCACCAGTTCCTGTTTGCGTTGGTTGGCAAGGAACAGGCGGTTGAGGAACATGTGGATATAGCTGGGCAGCAGCGCTGCCTTGTCGGGTAGTGGTCCGTGTTGATGCAACAGGTGGCGTATTTTTTCTGAACGCTGCCGGAAGAAAGCCACCGCTTCTTCAATGCCATTGTGCTCGTCGTCATGCGGGTTCAGGATGCTTTGTACTTTTCGCATCTCCTTGCGGTACTTGTCGTTGAGCTGAAGCAGGAGCGCTTTTTCGCCGCCGTGTTCCCGGAAAAATCCCTGTTGCAGTCTTTCCATGAAAGCGGGTTTTTCCTCCGGGGTGTAACCGAAGTCCTGTATGAGCATGTCTGTGCCGCGGAGGGCCAGCTGCCAGCGATAATCTTCTCCCTGCTCTTCGTCCAGCAGCGCTACGGTTTGCACGACTGCTTCACTGTCGTAGCCGAAGAGGCTTTCACTGAATTCCATGGTGTCATCGCCATAACGTTCCGTTTCCCGTTCATACGTGTCCGTTTGGATGCGGTATACCAGGTCTTTGCCGGAGAAATCCTGCAGGGCGGCGTAAAACCTTTCCAGTACCGTCTTCCAGAAGTCGGGCCGGGAGCCGTGATGAAACCGGATACGCAGATGGTGGTCAGGGTCGGTATAACGGATAAAGAACCATTTGTCGATGAGCACTGCTTCCGTAAGTTGCTGTGCCAGTGGTTGCAGCGTTTCTTTCAGAAAGTCTTCTGCTGTGCGGGTACCGCAGTACACTTTTACGTATAGCCATTCACTGCCGGGCATAAACTGTCGCGGCAGGGTATTAATGGCCGGGCGCACGGCCGTGTCGGTGGAAAGCTTTTGTACCGGTTCTGTATCATACACCGGGATGATGAACTGATTGGTGTGCCTGCCATCAGGGCCTTCTATCCAGCAGTTTTCTGCGGTGCCGAGGAATTCCTGGATGGTGAGCGTACCACTTTTGCGCAGCTGCCGGAAAAGCAGGTGTAGCGCGGCTTCCTGCGTGGTGTCGATCAGCAGTTCGTTGTCGCCTTCTACGATGACAACATGGGAGGGAAGTTGCCATTGGGTTTTGAAGGGTTGGAAAATAGCGAGACAGGATTTTCCGCTGTCGAGATCGGGAAAGTCTTTTTTATCCAGCGTCCAGGAGCATTTGCTGAGGATGATGTTACGATAGCGCACGCGGGGGAGGAATGTTTCACCGCCCGGTAGTTGCCAGGCCCAGCCCAGGTTGCCGGGATAGTCCTGGTGCTGCAGTTCACAGAGAAATTTATAGACCGGCAGGCCGTTGCGGTAGTTGTGTGCGGTGCTCATCCGGGGGACGACGATCTTGTTCAGTTTACGGGACCGCAGCACAATACGTCCCTGTTGCACGCTGATCATCAGGTCTGACAGTGGCAGCTGTTGGTCGGCGGGCGCGGGGGAATTGGCCAGGTATACGATCTCATGATCGCGCAGTTGCGGGCGCAGGAGAACATTGCCTGTCCGGGCTTCCGGCAGGTGTACGACTTCTGCGAATATTTTATCCGGTTCCTGTGCTGCTTCGCGGTCGAGGCAGGCTTTTAACCGGGCTGTCAGCTGCTCGTCGCCATGACAGAAACGTCCCAGCAGGTTGGCGGCGGAAGGGCCGGCGCAACCGTTCAGTTCAAACAGGTAATCGCCGGCGTCCACGGCGGCGGCGCTGGCGCCGAGTATACTGCCCATCAGGTACATACTGTAGGGCAGGGTGGCGGTATCTTTTTCTTGCAGCGCGTCGAGGTCCGCATGGGTCAGTAATATCTCGGTGCTGTTTTCCCGGAGGCAGCGGTACAGCTGCTGTTGCTGAAACTGTTGCAACTTGCTGGCGGGCCGTGATGCGGGTGTTTCAGCGCCGGCTACCACGATATCATCGGCCAGTGGAGTATGATCGGTATGTCGGCCGAGATGGTGGCCGTAGCCGATGCCTGCTTCCGGATCGAGGGCGAGGCTGAGTGGTATCTCCTGTTCTTCATATCGTTTGCTGAAAGCCTGGGCGAAATTCTCCAGGTCTGTATGCGGCCGGTGGCGTATCAGTTTGCGCAGTTGGTTTACCTGTGTGGTAATATCCTCCACAAGGGTGTGGCTCAGGGTGTTTTGCACCGTTGCCATAAAGAGGTCTGTCTGGATCAGGTCTTTTTCGCTGGTATCCGGCATGAGTGATTGCACGAGGGTATGCACCTGCCGGTATTCGGCGATGCTGCTTTGCTGGTCCTGCAGCAGCGATTGTATCCGGCGGAGCACCGGCGGCCATTCGCCGTCGGGTTGCAGGGCTGCCGCCCGTTCGAGGAAGCGCTGGAAAAACTGTTCACCTGTGACGGTCGGCTCCAGTTCACTGACCAGCAGCTGGCTTTGCAGCAGTTCTTCCGTAAAATCAGCGGCATCTGCTTCAGTGATGCCGTTGGCATCATCGACAAGGCGGTGGCGTATATCCTTTAACGTAGTGCCATGGGCGGCCATGTCCAGCACGGCGTCGAGATAGTCGCTGGTGTTGACAGCCGTCAGGAAGTAGTGACGGAACTTATTGGACAGCTGATAGGCGGCGTAACGGTAACGGCTACCTGAGCGGTACAACGAGTTGTTGGGATAGAAGCGGAGCTGTTCCCGCACGGCGGGGATAGCGGTGAAAGCGGTGACCAGTTCCGCTACGTAGTTCATATCGAGGCGGCTCTGTTTCACATGCTGCCCGTAGTGGTGCAGGCGGATGCCGGATTGCTCACCTACTGCGCCGGTAGCGCAGCCGGCAAACAGGCCATAGGGCGTGCAACGGCTGCTCATGCGCAGCAGGTAGCGGTAGAGGGAATATACCAGTTTGTCATCCTGGTTTCCCTGTTCCCATTTTTCCAGTTCCCCGAACAGCTCCGGGGAAGCGATATAGATAGCTTCGCGCAGGAAAGGTGTCTGTAATATTTGTCGGATATGTTCGGCAAGATGCGGGTGAGCCAGGCTGCCGGTGGTGTTTACCGGCAAAAGCGGTGTTCTGACAACGTAGAAATTTTCAGCCTTGATCATGGTTTTCGGTGTGCACTTAAACCACTGAAGGTAGCGGAAACAGGTACGAAAGGCTATCCCGTAAAACCGGTAAATTTCATGTTTAAACAAATAATTTTTTAAAAATCACGTTTTTCCGTGAGCTATGGTTTCATGGTTTCTGCTTACATTTATCACTATCCTGTAATCCGTAGAAAACCTGATTTAATCACCCTCAAAGTAGAATGTCTGTCCAAAATCCATTTATCTGTTTATCAATCTTCTTTTATTTAAACCTATAAAATTTGTTTTATGAGAAAAACATTTGAAAAAAAGCTGGTGCTCAACAAGATTAAAGTAGCTAAATTGAATGCTTCCCAACCGGGTAATATCGACGTGAAAGCGCCTACTTACACAGGATGCAGCCTGATGGCCAAATGTACTCCTCCTTCCACTAAAAGTTGTTAATCAAAAAAACGGTAGCTGATGAAAAAGCAAGCTGAAAAAAAACTCACCTTAGGGAAGATCAAAGTATCTGACCTGAGCAAGAATATGCCGACTGCTGATGCAGATAACCGTTCTGCAGCCTGCAATTCTCACCCGCTGTCCTGCCTGAGCCAGGGAGCGCCTATCTGCAGCATTGACTCCTGCCGGTATTAAACGGAAATTGACGGATTACAGATTCCTCCGGGTTAAAGTACTCCGGTATCTATCATACTTGTCACCTAAAACGTTAGCTGATGAAAAAGCAAACTGAAAAAAAACTCAGCTTAGGCAAGATCAAAGTATCAGACCTGAGCAAAAACACGCAGACTGCCGGTGCAGATAACCGTGCGGGTTCCATGAAGTGCGTAAGCACCGGTGCTCCCATCTGTAGTGTAGACTCCTGCTTGTATTAAACAGATTTTACGGATTACAGCTGCCCCGGGTGAAAGCCCGGGGCTATTATGTTTTAGGGTATGCATAACAACATGGCTGTTCATCACAATTGCAGCCCGGATTAGCCCCGGGATCATTATATTTCAGGAACGATGGATTACAAAGACGACATTACCGCCGCGCTGGAAAATATCAGCCGGGAACTAGACCACTTTACTGCCAACGATAACAATGCCGGGCTTTTGGGAGGATATACCGGCTGCGCTTTATTTTATGCCTATTATTACCAGCATACTTCCCGCGAAGAACATGTAGACAAGGTTTTATCCATTATGGAAAAAAGCCTGCAGGCTTTGTCCGAACAACCGCTGAACGGTTCCTTCTGCGGCGGCGTTTCAGGCGTGGCCTGGTGCGTGCAGCATCTCACACAGATGGGATTTATAGAGGAAGACGACATCGAAGACGCTTTCGGGGAGATAGACCAGATGGTGGCCGCTTTTATGGAAGAAACCTTACTGGCCGGCAAAAATGACTTCCTGCATGAAGGGCTGGGGACGGCGCTGTATTTCCTGGAACGGCCCCTGCCGGTGGCAAAGCCGGTGCTGGAAAGGCTGGTCGCAGGCCTCGACCAATCGGCGCATCATTTGCCTTCCGGCATCACCTGGAAGGACATGTTTTCCTCCGCGAGTGAGCGTTACCAGGGGCGTGATCTGTACAACCTGGGCCTGGCCCACGGGGTGCCCGCTATTATTGCCGTGCTGGGACGGATATACGAAAAAGGCATCGCCCGTGATACCGTGCTCCGGCTCATGGAAGGCAGCATCCGCTGGATAATGTCCCATAAAAAGGCGCAGGGTGGCGGGGGAGAATCCTTATTTCCCGTGATGGTCGATACCACCGGCGTCAGCGTGGGAGACACCCACAGCCGGCTGGGCTGGTGTTATGGTGACCTGGGTATAGCCATCATGCTGTTGGGAGCCGGAAAACGCCTGCAACGGGCAGATTACAACGAGGAGGCACTCAACATCCTGCAGGACATTGCACAGCACCGTAACACACAAAACGGAGCCGTGCATGATGCCTGCATCTGCCACGGCAGCGCAGGTATCGCCCATATGTTGCAACAGGCGGCGATGGCCACCGGAGACCCTGTCCTTAACAAAGCGGCCGGAGAATGGCTGCAAACGACACTTCGTATGAATACCTGGAAGGATGGGCCTGCCGGTTATAAATTTTATCATCATCCCGATTATCACAACAGTCACAACGTACTCGAAGGCATCGCCGGCATTGGCTTGTCATTGTTGGGCTTCCTGCAACCGGAAATAAAACCGGCGTGGAATAACAGCCTGCTGATATCGTGAACTTTTCATGATACGCTTCATCTTCCTTTTTTTTATATATTACGGGTAGTAAATGAAATCTAAACAGCCGGTTTTTCCGGAGATGCCATGCCGATGCATGCCGACGTTACAGCAAATATGAAAAACCATGATCAGATTATATTTTGTGGATGATCATCCATTGATACTAGAGGGACTACGCGCATTGCTCAGCTATGAAAAAGATATAGAACTGACAGGGGAAACAAGGACAGGAGAGTCGTGCCTGAATTTCCTGCTGCACCACCAGGCAGACGTGGTACTGCTGGACACCATGCTCCCCGATATTGCCGGGGCAGAGCTGTGCCATCTCATCAAAAAAAATCATCCCGACACGATGGTGCTGGGACTCAGCTACCATAAAGACGGCCGGGAGATACAGGATATGATGGACAGCGGCGCCAGCGGCTGCCTGATGAAAAACGCCGATAAAGAGGAACTGCTTAAAGCCATTCATGACGTATATAGCGGTCACACCTATCTCTCCGCAGAACTGGCCGCCGAGCTGCAAACAGCTGCCGGCGCCGCCCGCACGCGGGAGCTGCATATCACCAAAAGAGAAAAAGAAGTGCTGTGGCTCATCGCCAACGGACATACGAACCACGAAATAGCCGAGAAACTGTTTATCAGTAGCGATACGGTCGACAGCCATCGCCGTAACCTGCTGGGCAAACTCAAAGCCCGCAACACCGCCATGCTCATCAAATGTGCCATCGATCACAAGCTGCTGACAACTTTTTGAAGAAATAAATTAAAGCACTACCTTCGCACCGCAATGGTTTACCCCCTCCGTTGCGGTGCGGGGGTAATTAAAAGGGAACACGGGTGTAAATCCCGGACAGTCCCGCTGCTGTAATTCTCCATAAAACGCCAGGGCATTTGTCCGGCCACTGTTGAACATTCAATGGGAAGGCCGCCCTGAGCAGAGATAAGTCAGAATACCTGCCATGCATTTGTTTTTTAAGCCTTCGTGGAATGAGGCTTGGAAGTGAATCATGTGGCAGTACTGATCCTGCCGTTATTTACCTTGATTTGATTTCCTGTTACGAAGGCCGTTGGATGAACCATCAAAACGGTGTATTAACATGCGTATCCCACTACTGAGGAGTACCCTGTACCTGGTGCTCGCAGGATGCCCTGTCGTGTCCCTGAAGGCGCAACAGCAGCCGGACAGCAACCGGACCAAAGACCTGCGGGAAGTGTCTGTCACCGCGCCGCGCGGCAACAGGGAAGTGTCCCCCGGCCAGCAACTGAAAGGGGCGGAACTGCAACGGCTGAACTCCCAGTCGGTAGCCGATGCGCTGCGCTATTTCTCCGGTATCCAGATAAAGGACTATGGCGGTATCGGCGGACTGAAAACCGTGGACGTACGCAGCATGGGCTCCAACCATACCGGCGTGTTCTACGACGGTATCCAGCTGGGCAACGCACAAAACGGCGTCATCGACCTGGGCAGGTTCTCCCTGGACAACATGGAGGAAATAGCCCTGTACAACGGTCAGAAAAGTAATATCCTCCAGCCGGCCAAAGACTATTCCTCCGCGGCGGCCATCTACCTCACCTCGCTCAAACCCCGCTTCGCAGAAGGAGAACAAAGGCATGTGAAAGGGACGCTCAAAACCGGTTCCTTCGGCCTCTTTAATCCCTCCCTGCTGTGGCAGGAGAAAATCAGCCGGCGTGTCGGCGCCTCCCTCAGCGCAGAATGGGTAAACGCCAACGGGCAATATAAATTCCGCTACCAGAAACAAAAAGGCTACGATACCACCGCTATCCGTAAAAACACTGATATCAACGCTATCCGCCTCGAAGGCGCCCTGCACGGCGTGATCAACGGCGGCGAATGGAACGGGAAAGTGTATTTCTACGATTCAGAACGCGGCCTGCCCGGCTTTGTGGTCAACAACGTGTTCGGGCATATCGACCGGCAATGGGACCGTAATTTCTTCGTACAGTCATCCTGGCGAAAGGACCTGTCACCCCGCTACACGCTGCTGCTGAACGGAAAATACGCTTACGACTATACGCACTACCTGGCACCGGACACGGTACGCTACGTAGATAACCGCTACCACCAGCAGGAGGCATATTTTTCGGCAGCCAACCAGTTTGTGCTCACCAACTGGTGGCACCTCGGCCTCTCCGGGGATTTCCAGTGGAACAAGATGACGGCAGACATGACCAATTTCTCCTATCCCCAGCGTTTTACTACCCTGGTAGCGCTGGCATCATCGGTCAACTTTAAACGTTTCAGTGCGCAGGCCAGCCTGCTGAACACCATTATGAACGAAGAAACGAAACTGAACGCCGCCGCCCCTTTTAAGCAGGTACTGACACCCGCCGTTTTTGTGTCCTGGCAGCCCTTCGGCAGCGTGCCTTTCACCTGGCGGTCTTTCTACAAACGTATCTTCCGGATGCCTACCTTCAACGACCTTTACTACACCGACCTCGGCAACTCCAACCTGAAGCCGGAATACACCACGCAATACAATACCGGGTTTACCTTCAACCCTATCTTCCGCGGCCAGATGCTGCAGGAGCTGGGCCTGGAAACAGACGCTTACTACATCGAGGTGACGGACAAGATTGTGGCGGTACCCGCTGCCAGCCAGTTCCGCTGGACGATGATGAACCTCGGCTTCGTAAAAATCAAAGGGATAGATGTAAAAGCCAAAGCCGCCTGGAAAGTAGCGGGAGAACTCCTGCTGAGCACCAGGGCCACCTACACCTTCCAGGAGGCGCGCGACTTTACGGGCAAGTCAGAACTTTTTTACGGACACCAGATCCCCTATATCCCGAAACATAGCGGTTCCCTGGTAGTGGGCGCAGACTACGGCGCATGGGACCTGAACTACAGCTTTCTCTACACCGGTGAACGCTATAATGCCAAGACCAACTACCCGGAAAATTATATGCAACCCTGGTATACCAGCGATATAACGCTCACGTATAACCGCAAAATACGGCAGGCGAAGTGGCGGCTGACGGCGCAGGTCAACAACCTGTTCAACCAGTACTACGACGTTGTGCTCAGTTATCCAATGCCGGGAAGGAATTTCAAATTTATTGTATCTGTAAATATTTAACGAGGATGATAAAACAATTGCGTTTTGCAGGAGTGGCTGCAGCGTTGACATCGCTGGGAATGGCCGGCTGCCGCACCGGCAACGACATCGTGCCACCGGTGATAACACCGGTAGACACGCCCGTGGCACACCAACATTACAAGGGTTTTTACCTGTTGAACGAAGGGAACATGGGCAGCAACAAAGCTACCCTGGATTTCTTTGACTTCAGCGCCGGCCTGTACAAGAAAAATATCTATGCAGAGGCCAATCCTACCGTGGTAAAAGAGCTGGGCGATGTAGGCAACGATCTCCAGGTGTATGGCAGCAAGCTATATGCCGTGATCAACGTGTCCAATAAGGTGGAAGTGATGGATGCTGCTACTGCCAAACGCATCAAACAGATTGAAATCACCAACTGCCGTTATATCACCTTCGCCAACGGGAAAGCCTATATCAGTTCCTATGCAGGCCCGGTGGTGATAGATCCCCGTTCACCCATCGGCATTGTGGCGGAAGTAGATACGGCCACGCTGCAGGTTACCCGTAAGATCGAAGTAGGGTATCAGCCGGAAGAGATGGCCGTGGTGGGCAACAAGCTGTATGTGGCCAATTCCGGTGGTTACCGTCCGCCGGGCTACGACAGCACCGTGTCCGTGATTGACCTGGCCACTTTTAAAGAAACGAAAAAAATCCATGTGGACATCAACCTCCACCGGCTGAAAGCCGACAGTGAAGGCGATCTGTATGTGACCAGCAGGGGGGACTACTACAAGCGGCCATCCGCCCTGTATGTGGTAGACACTAAGACCGATGCCGTGAAAAAACGTTTCCCCGTTGCCGCCAGCAATATCTGTATCTCCGGCGACACCTGTTACCTGTATGGATCTGAATACAGCTATATCAGCGCATCCTGGAAGATCAACTACGGGATGATCAACGTAAAAACGGAGACCCTGCTGCCGGGTAATTTTATTACCGATGGCACGGAGAAGAACATCAAAATGCCTTATGGCATCATGGTGGACCCCGAGACAAAAGACATCTACGTAACAGATGCCCGTGATTATGTATCTCCCGGTATCCTGTATTGTTTTGATAAAAACGGTAAAAAGAAATGGTCGGTGGTCACCGGCGATATTCCTGCACATTTTGCCTTCCTTCCAGTAAAAAAATAAAAACCAACCATGATGAAACATACACTTTTACCTATCTCCGTGCTGGCCGTCCTGCTGGCCGGCAGCTGTTCCAAATCTGAAGACACGCCGGTCACTGCGCCGGACGTAACTGTCAACACACCGCAGGGTGGTGTGTCTACGGCTAACATGAAAATTGTGCGCCTTACCGCTACCGTGAAAAACGAAAGCGCCGGTACCGCCTTTCTCTGGAAAGTAGGCAACGATACCATCGCTACCACCAAAGAGCTGGTGCATGCCTTTACGAAAGCCGGTGAGTATACCCTCACTTTTATTGCAAAAAATACCGCAGGCGAGAAGCGTGTAGATGTTCCCGTTAAAGTAACGGCGGGCACTTACACCAATGGCGTAGCACGCGTGTTTGATTACCTGCCGGCTCCCGGCCAGTTCGTGCATGAGCTGCCGAAATGGGAACCGGGCGATGATCAGGCGAAAATGACCGCCAAAGCGGAAGAGTCGCTGAAAAACGGGACCATGATACACCTCGGCGGATTCGGCGGTTATGTGGTGATGGGCTTTGACCATACCATCGTAAACGTACCGGATTCTTTCAGCTTTACCATTTTAGGAAACGCCTTTGCCAACTGGGCGGAACCGGGGATCATCCAGGTAGCCTATGATGCCAACGGCAACGGGCAGCCGGATGATGAATGGTTTGAAATCGCTGGTTCTGAATACAACAGTCCTAAAACCATCCGCGACTATAAGATCACTTACTACAGACCGGATGAGAATAAGGTTAGGACGCCGAATAATGACTATCAATACCTGACCGATACCACCTATATCCGCTGGAAAGACAACCAGGGCAAGTCCGGTTATCTCTCCCGCAATTCCTTCCACAACCAGCCTTATTATGCGCAATGGAAAGGCGACAGCATCAGCTTTACAGGTACGCGGCTGACCGATGAGAATTTCATCGATAAGTCAGGCTCCGGTACTTACTTTGTAAGTCCAGCTTTTCCTTTCGGTTATGCTGACAACTGGAGCAACGCCGATGACAAAGCCCGCATTAAAATCAGCTGGGCAGTAGATAAAAAAGGTAATGCCGTGCGTTTGCCGGGTGTTGATTTTATCCGCGTGCACACCGGTATGCGTGCAGAAGGCGGCTGGCTGGGCGAGATTTCCACGGAAGTTTCCGGTGTGAAAGACCTCAACCTGTAAGCGGTAATTTTTTGAAAAAATATTTTAGTCCCGGGGATATTTCTCCGGGATTTTTTATTGGATATACGGGGAACTTAACGTACGTTTGTAACCACAATTGGTTGTTCTGTTCATGCGGAACATTAAAAGGGAATCCGGTGTAAGACCGGAGCTATCCCCGTAGCTGTAATCCTGCCGCCGGCCAATACCGGCAACGTTTTTCCGGAGTGTGCTCCATTACCACTGTCTGCTGTTGCAGATGGGAAGGTTTCCGGAAAAGCAGGAGAGCCAGAAGACCTGCCAGCTGTAATCACCATTCGTCGCTTTCGGGTGAAAGGCTCAAGAATGTAGGCCCCGCCGGCTTTATATTCACGTATTTGTTTTTTTTGTTTCACCTACGTGCGGGTACGGGAAAGAAACCTGTACTGTTTCTTAGGCTGTCACAAGAGCAGCAATTGTAGCAAATTGTTTTTAAGTTAAAAACAAAATGGAAAACCCTTGCCATGTTTGAAAGCCCGGATGCCCTATGATGTGTTTTTTTTATTAAAAATAACCACACAATTTGTAAACTATGAAATCAATCAAGTGTTTGGCCCTGGCGGCCTCGCTGCTAACCCTGTTTGCCGCCTGTAAAAAAGAAAATGCAGATTCCGGATTAGGATTGCACCCCAAAGAAAACGCTGTGGCCGCACAGCCAGGCGTGAACGTATTCGGGAAATATGAAAACGGTTTTCTGATGGTACATGAAGGACAATACGGCGTCAATAACGGCGACCTCTGGTACTACAGCTATGACAGTAACAAGGTGGCAAAAGACATCTACAAAAAGGAAAATCCCACGAAGAACCTGGGACCGACTACCTCCACACTGCAGTTTGCCACTATCTTCAACAACAAAGTATATATGGTCGTGAAAGTGGGTGGTCCCCTGGTGGCAACGGATGCGCATACACTGGTGGAAACAGGCAGGATCGCCAATCTGCCGCAGAGCGAAGGCTACGCCTTTGTAGGCGTGGACGCGTCCAGAGGCCTGCTGAGCGCTGTAGACGGCGTATACCGCATCAGTCTTTCCGGTCCCGCACTGGGCACTAAAGTGGCGGGTATCAATGGCCCTGCCGGTGACATGCTGCTGGCAGGCAACTATGTATTTGTGATGACCAAAGACGATGGGGTAGTGGCGCTGAATGCCTCCGATTACAGCATCGCGAAAAAATTCGGCATCGGCGATGCGGGTTTTGCCCGCACCAATGACGGCACCGTATGGGTGGCCGGCAAAGATTCGTTGGTAGGTATCAATCCTACTTCACTGGCGGTGTCCCGCGTGAAGCTGCCTTTCTCTACCACCAACCCCTGGGCTTACCTGTCCTGGCGCTCGGGCTCCATTACCTCCAACGGCACTGCGGTGTATATCGCAGAGCGTAAGTCAACCGCCGGCATCGGTGGTAACATCGAATATGGCGGCACAAAATTGTACCGTTATGTACCCGGCAATGCAGCGTCCCTGTCAGCACCCTTCCTGACGGTGCCTTCCGGTCAGTACTTCTATGGTTCTGCCGTGCGGTACAATGCGGCACGGAACGAACTGCTGGTGATCACCCTCACCGACGAGTTTGGCGCCAGCAATGACAACCGCTGGCTGATGTATGACCCGGGTACCGCTGCACTGAAAGAAACGGTGAGGTACTCCGGATACTATTTCCCGGCATTACCGGTATTTTATTGATCTGCTTTTTCTTCTCCCTCAAACTTTGCATCATATGAAAAACTCCTATTGGTCGGCGTTAGCCCTGACCACCCTGTTGTTCTCGGCTTCCTGCCGTAAAGACGCTTTGACCGGTGAGCTGAAGATCTCCGAAGTCGCCCGTACCGCCCTTGTCAGTAATGTGACGGTCAGACCGGCCACACTGACCAGCAGTCCGCTGATCAGCACGGTGTACACGTACATGCCGGCGCCGGGGCAATTCATCAACGAATCCGGCCTGGGCTCCGTTACTGCCGCGCAGGCGCTGGTGGGCAGTACCACCAACATGGTGTCGCTGGGCAACTACGGCGGTTACATCGTTTTTGGTTTTGACCATTCCGTGGTGAACGGTACGGGGGTGGACATCGGCATCTATGGCAATCCGTCGGGCCCCACTTACCAGTGGTCGGAGCCGGGCATCGTGATGGTGAGCCAGGACCTCAACGCCAACGGCATCCCCGATGATCCCTGGTATGAGCTGGCAGGCAGCGAATACAGCGCTTCCGGTACCGTTAAAAACTACCGCGTCACGTACTATAATCCGCATGCCGCCGGTACCAATGTCAACTGGAAAGATAACCTGGGCAACAGCGGGTATGTACAGGCCAACGCCTGGCATACGGCCAACAACTACTACCCGGCCATGGCGCCCAACGAGGACTCGGTGACCTTTACCGGCACCAGGCTGGTAAACACGCTGACATCCGGTGGTATCCTCACCAACCTGGCTTTTGCCTGGGGGTATAGTGACAGCTATTCCAGCGAATATGCCACGCTGGGATACAACACGGTGGATATTGCCAACGCCGTGAACGCCAGCGGTCAGGCGGTGAGGCTGAACGCAATTGATTTTGTGAAGGTGTATACAGGGCAGAACTGCAATGCAGGCGCTATGTTGGGAGAGATCTCCACAGAAGTGAGGGGGGCGCGTGATTTGCACTTATAATCTCCGCTTTCGAACAACGGTAACCCTTGCTTTGGACAACAGTCCGCTTTGCTTATAACCCAATGCAGCCCGGGGCATTGGATTGCTTCCAAAAAGGTGGACACTTTTGGGGCACTCCACATCAGCCCCGGGCTTTCAATAATTCATCGATGAACGCCGCCTGTTGCGGATAGATCATTTTTTTAGCGGTATCCGCATCGAACCATGCGGCCCTGTCTACCTCCGGGAACTGTTTCTTTTTACCGGAACGGGGTGGCCATTCTATTTCGAATACGTTACTGACGATTTTTTCGGGGTCCAGGTCGCCTTCGGCGGCCCAGCAGAGCACCTGTTTGCCGCTCTTCTGCAGGATGGGATGCAGGGGCACGAACTTTCCTTCCGGGCGGTAGCCGGTTTCCTCTTCAAACTCCCGGATGGCCGCCTGCAGCGGTGCTTCCCCGGGATCTATTTCTCCTTTGGGGATGCTCCACCAGCCGGCGTCTTTTGTCCGGAAGAAAGGACCACCGGGATGCACCAGGAAGTACTCCGTTATCTTTTTGTTTTTTCTGTAGAGCAGGATGCCCGCACTTTGTTTCATGGGCGTACTTTTTACCGGAAAAACAGGGCGGTCTATTGCCGTGCGGCAGCCTGGTACTTTATGGCGGCGAGTTTTTCCTGTACCCGCTGCAGTCTTTCTGCCAATGGAAAATCCCCGCTTATTTCCAGGACGGGTATTTTCAGTTGCGCGATCTGCTTTTTATGCAGGGTGAGGCTGCGGCCGGCGAAGCCGGGCTCGTCGTAGCGGGAGGCCCAGGCGATAAAGGCGGCGCTTTCTTTTTTGAGCCAGGGATCGGATTCCAGCAGGGAGCCGTAGCGTTGTTTTTCCCGGAGGACGAGCCGCTGCATCCGGATGTCGGGGGGTAGCCACAGGAAAACGGCGAGGTCAAACTGGCCGGGCACTGCCGGGTCCCAGTTAAAGACAGAACCGGCCACCACCACCTTATCGTGCTGGTGAAGGGCTTCGAGGAACAGTTTGTTCCGTTCGGCCGGGTCGCGTTTGGTTTCGTACGGGCGTTCGGTCTTAAGCCAGTAGTAAAGGTCCGCATCCAGCTGCTCGTAGCCGTTTTCTCTGGCAAATGCTTTGGCCAGGGTGCTGGCGCCGGCACCGGAAGCTCCGAAAATAATGATCTTCATGTTGGTGGATATTGCTTTGGGTGTTACGATCGGGTATAACAAATATACTCATATCTTTTTTTTATCATGGTGGGGATCATGATAAGCTGGTGAAAATAAAAAAGGCGGGACCGGGGTCCCGCCAAACTGCTTCATAAATTGAAAAGAGTGGGATTAACAAATCGGGGGTAATTCAACAGTCAAAAAAATCATGACAACCTTAACACAAAATCAATAACTTTTAGGGTCAACTGTTGGGGCCAGTACAGGCATGGACCCGGATGGAACCGGCCCATGCACCGTAGCTGTATCCCCTTTGGGGACATTGCATCAATGAGGATGGGGTTTTTTCTAACAAACTTTTCCTCGGTTTTTAACACATTCCTTTAAGTCAACTTTTGGGCTGTAACCAATCCCAGCTGTGGCCTATGCTTTCTTGCCTCCTTGCTAAGTCCATCAGCCGGGTGAATTAGCTGGATAAAAGGCCTCCTGAGCGGTTTTTCCTGCCGATCCATTTCGGATGGTTTACAGGCGCAAAATTACCAGTAGGTTCATAATCAGTCAACTGTGTAATTACGCAGGTTGTGATATTATTTTTATTTTTATGCCAAAAAACGAATGGATTCTGATAATCTAGGGCACTATTCCAAAACATTTATTACCGACGTACCGGCTGACCTGGGCAGTCCGGAGGCACAGCATTTTAAACAAACCATCCGGCGATTCCCGGATGAGGCGATCTATATCTATTCGTTCAAGGAAAACCGCATGATGTACGCCGATGGCTGGGAACCGCTCCTGGGCTACCGGGACGATGAAATCACCATGATGACCATCGTTAACATCACAGCGCCGGAATATGCGCCTTTCTCCAATGAACTGAACGATAAGGCGCTGATGTTTTTGCATAACAAAACAAAAGATCTCGAAAAATACAGCTTTACCATTGAGCTGAAAAAGATCCATAAAGACGGGACCCACGTACCGCTGATTTCCAAAGTAGGGGTATTTGCCACGGAAGAGGGGCGGGTAACGGCCATTATCGGGCATTCCCAGAAAAATGAAAGTATACAGCTGGGCAATGTGATGCGCTATGCCGCCTACGGCCCCGAGAAATCGGCTTTTGAGGAAGAGCTGAATAAACAGCTGTTCCGCCATTACGCTATCTCCGAAAAGGAGAAAGAGGCCCTGTCACTGGTGGCGGAAGGTTTTTCCTTCAAGGAGATCGCCGCCCGCTTTGGCGTGTCCCAGTCGGCCATTGAAAAACGGATCATCCCGATGTACAAACGTTTTGAGGTGAAGAGCCTGACCCACCTGATCAGCTTTGCATACGCAAATCATATTCTGCCTTAGCAGGAGCCTCGTTGTATAACTGGAGATTGAGCGACAGCAGTTTTTCTCTCTCTACACCGATACCGGTGAGCATATCCTGCCATCTTTCCGACAGTTTCCGGGAGGCGTCGTCATCGCCCAGCACCCAGATCACATTGGTCTGCCGCAGCACCGTGCGGTTAATATCGTTGGTGGAGAAGGTATCGACAAAGCTGAGGAACCGTTCGGGGCTGATGATATCTTCCTTGATAGGGTCTCCCGGATTAATATCATCGATGACAAGAATGGAAGCCTTGCGCCAGGTCCACAGGACATTGGCCGCGCTGTCGTCGTCATGTTCAAAGAACATGCAGTACAGCTTCATGGCAGAGGTATATACGGCCGAGTGGTGGCGGATAGACATTTCCGTGGCGATCGCTACGCTCAGGCTTGTTTTACCGCTGCGTTTGGGGCCAAAGAGGAATAGGTGCATGCCCTGGTCTTTGTTGTCGAGGAAACGGCGCACCAGTGCTATGTTTTCGTCCGGGATATGTTCGGTGCTCCACTGGCTCAGCCTGAACTGGAAAGGGTAGGAGGGCACCTGCAGGTACATTTTGGTGAGATACCAGTAATAGGCGGGGTAGAGCACCAGCAGGGTGAGCACCGCCAGCACGGCCATCGCAGTTGTCGTATAGGCGCAAAGGATAGAGGCCATAAAAGCGCCGGACCAGAAATACATCAGGTCGGTGACGGTATCAAAGGCGATGTTGCCCCATGCGGGCTGGAAGATATAGCTGCTCCTGGATTTGCGCGACAGCAGCGGGCCGAGAAAGTTGAATATTTCGAAGGTTAGCCAGAACAGGCTCACGCCCAGCGCGGCGTAGAGGGATGCCTGTTGTTCCGGCATATGTTTTCTCAGGACCAGGTAACCTACAAAGGTAGGGATGAAGCCTAGGGAGAAGTGCCCGAACTGGTTGGCCAGCCAGGTATATGTCAGCGTAACCCCGCGGTAGGAGTCTTTGCCGATCAGATCTGCTTTCAGTTGGCGGACGATATCTTTGCCTGTAATCACTTTTTTCATGAGTAGCCTTGGGTATTAGGGTTCCGCATTATGAACGGCAAATATAATGTGTTCCCGGAAAATGAATCTTTGAAAGAATGCTGTAGCTTTGGTTTCCTATGACAAAAAAATATAGTCAGCTCCGGGCTGGCCTGGTGATGGCCCGGGCAAGCCTGATCGCTACCCTGCGAAGCCCTACTTCGGTTGTATTCGCCCTATTGTTTCCCATCATTTTTGTGACGGTGTTCGGTGCCATGGTAGATAACACGGCCGTGAAAATCCCTGTAGCCATCGCTCCCGGCAGCGATACCAGCAGTCCTGTATACCATGCCATAAAAGATATCAGCATCTTCAGCCTGTCGAAAGAAACCGACTCGCTGGCACAACTCAACGCCCTGAAGAAAGGACGCATTGCCGGCATCATTCATGTACCGGCGCCGGTACATACCTCACCGGTACCGCAATATGGGCTTACCTTATTCAGCTCCGGTGCGGTGGCCGACAAACGCCCGCTGATACAGGCGGCGCTGCAGGAAGTGACCAGCCGCATCAACCAGCAGGTACTGCAGGGACAACCCGTAGCGGCAAAGCTCGACGTGGTAACGGTCCCCGGCCGCGTATACCGCCAGATAGATTTTATCCTTCCGGGACAGCTGGGCTTCTCCCTGCTGATGGCGGGCGTATTCGGCTCCGCCTTCCTGCTGTTCAACCTGCGGCATACGCTCGTGCTGAAACGTATTTTTGTGACACCCATCAGCCGCGCCTCCCTGCTGTTTGGAGAGATGATGAGCCGCCTGGTATTCCAGATCATCTGTTTTATCATCATCACCGCATTGGGTTATTTCGCGTTCGACTTCACGCTGGTCAACGGAATCCTCACTTTCCTGGAGATGCTGCTGCTGTCGGTGTTCGGACTGGTGATCTTTACCGGCATCGGTTTTATGATCAGCGGCGTTATCCGCAACGAAAGCTCCATCGCCCCGGTGGCCAATACCATCACGGTGCCGCAGATATTGCTGTGCGGCCTCTTTTTTCCGGTGGAGAACTACCCGGTATGGCTGCGTACTTTCTGTGAATACCTGCCCCTCACTTTCTTTGTAGACGGCCTGCGGAAAATCGCCTTCGAAGGCGCCCATATCTGGCAGGTGCCGGTGCAGCTGGGTGGACTGACCGTATGGGCAGCCATCGTTGCGGTGTTGTCTGTGAAAATGTTTAAGTGGGAATAGCGGTTAATTCACTTCCAGGTCGTTCATCGCCGGTAATTTAGGGAATGGTGCATGTGGCTCCCGCTGGTACCAGTACACAACGCTGCTGATATCGGACTGTTGTGGCAGGTAACGGCCGCCACTGCGCCAGCCGAGGTCCTGTATGGTCACCTTCAGCTCTTTTTCGAAGCGGATAGGGTCCATGATATGCCAGCGGTACAAACCAAAGCGTTGCTGTGATTTATACAGCCCGTCAGGACGTATCACCTGCGGTAACCCTGCATAGGGTGTGGAGAATTCCTGGTATTTCCCTTTGAGGTCGAAATTATACGACCCGCAGAAATAATCTTCTGTGCCCGTACCGCAGATGGTCGGATATTTATTGTCGCCGTCCATGAAGAACTTAATCTCTCCTTCTCCCCACCAGCCGTTGTTATTAACGCCCCAGGCAAGATAAGTGCCTACGTACTGGCCCTTGCCACGGATGCCGTCGACCAGCGTGTAACTGGCGTCCTTCACCGGGTTGCTGCGCCGGAACTGCGCATGGAAATAACCAGCATCTTCCGGAACGGTGGTCAGCGTATAGTCGACCTGGTAATACAGCGTCATTTTTTCTGTGTTGATATTTTCCATGGTGATCCGGCATTTTTTCCGGAAGGGCATGGACCAGTAGCAGTTGAACGCGCTGCCGGGGTTGACGCACACCGCGAGAGAGTTGATATGGGCATATTCACCCCATCCCATGCCGAAGAAATCACCTACGGGCACTTCCACGGAAGGGGTGGTCTCATCGTCCCAGTAGAAGCGGAGAATAGAATAGCGCCAGTTGCCGGTAGGTGTCATCCAGATGTGCTGGATAGCGCCCGGACCGGTGATCTCGGCCAGGGTAACGGTTTTACCCGGTTCTATGAAGATATAGGGATTTACTTTCCAGCCCTGTCCCAGTTCCCTGGCAGCATGCCGGGCATTGCCCTGGTCCAGGGTGGCCATACCACCTTTGCCGGGCTCGCCGGTGATGTTTTCCGGGCTGATGGACCGGGTTTTGGCGTCTGACAACCGGGAGAGGTTGCCCATGTTCATGTCCAGTCCGTTGAAAGGTTGTTGGGCGTAGGCTGACAGCTGTATGCAGGCTGCAGCTACCAGCAGGAGTATTTTTTTCATGTCGTGGAATTTAGAAGTTTGCAGCAGTCTGTTTAAAAATAAGGTTAAACGTTTTAGTATGCAAGCGCTGCCCGTACTTTTTTATAAGTGGTATGCAATACCTTTGCCGCCTTACCGTTAACTGATGACGAATCTGAACTATCGTATGCACCGTTCTGCCCTTTATAGTGTGCTGTGGCTACTGCTGATGATGACGAGCGCCTGTACCATCAGGACTGACCTCCATCAGCACTTCTGGACTATGGATGTCAACAGTTATATGAATTACAGAAAACATGTGGTCAGCCATCACCCATTGACGACGCTGCCCTGCAAACGGATTGACAAGGTGCGTGATTTCCGTTTCGGCGACCTGCTGTTTGCCGACAATGCCACCGATACCCTGCTGGCCCCCGGCGGATGGGATAAACATATTTCCTTTTTGTATGAAGATGAAGCCCGTACCGGTAAGGCAGGGGTGGAGGTCATAGAGACGAACCCCGCTGGCAGTCCGCGTAATACAACGATCGTGAACACGCTGACGTCTCTGCTGGGGACTAACGCCGACCGCTATACGGATGGAAAAGACAGCATCTGTATCTGGATGAACCAACCTGCCAATGGCCAGGCTGTCGTATTATCGCAGGTGTATAGCCACTGTCTGCCTCATAGCGGTCCCGCTGTGGGTTGTATCACTTCCCGCCTGCTGATGATCAAACGGTCTGTGCTGATTCCCGGCACTGCCACTACTGCATTCGACAAAGCGGTCAATGCCCTGAGGGCTCGTCAACAAGGGCTGACCTCAAGAGATAAGTAGTATCCACCACTGGAAAATAACGGCTGTTGACGGTCATTTACCCTCCGGGCGGAGGCAATGACGGATATCATTGAGGCGCCTGATTCCTGTCATTCATCAGGAGAAGCTGCTTTCCTAATTTGTGCCGGATTACTATAAACAACGGATGATGAAGGACAAGTTGGAGGAACTGCGGGCACAGCATGATTCACGTAAATACCTGCTAAAGGTCCTGGAAGATGAGAACATATGTTTTAAGCTGAAGCTGGCCCGGATTTTATCAACAGACTTTGACCGGCAGGAGCTGGGGAGGCTGGAGTATTTCCAGAGCCGGTTCCTGAAGATGGACGAACAGATAGCCCTGCTGCGCCACGAGATCAGTGAGCAGCAGGGCGTGCTGGCGTCGGTCCGGTCCGCGACAGGACTGAAAGACGCTGTCGTATACGAACAGATGATAGACAAGCGTTTTGCTACCGTACAGCAGCATTTTGATATGCTGGACAAAGACTTTCGTCATTACCTGCAGCAGTCGTTTCCGCTGGTTTAGGCCAGTATGCCGGCCAGCTTTTTTTCGTTCAGTATCACCACGGCCCCTTCTTTTATCTCTATCAGTTGTTCATCCCGGAAATCGCTCAGCGTTCGGATCAGCGACTCGGTGGCGGTACCGGCTATATTGGCCAGGTTCTCCCGGCTGATGTTGATCACCAATGGAGTACCTTTGGGCGGGTTGTATTTTTTGAGCAGGTTCAGCAAAGCTTCGGCTACCTTTTTGCGCAGGGAGTTGTAGGCCAGCCCCAGAAGCTGCTGTTCTTTGTCGCTGACGTTTTTCGCGAGCATCTTAATGAGCTGGGTGGCCACTTCGTGGTTGTTGTTCAACAGTTCTTCGAAATCGGTGGCAGGGATCACGGCTATTTCACTGTCTTCCATGGCCACGGCTGTTTCTTTATACAGTGAGCCTTCCAGCAGGGCGTTATAACCAAGGAAATCACCTTCTGTATAGATGTCCAGCACCAGTTCTTTACCCTGGTCGTTGGTCTTGCAGGTTTTTACCCTGCCTTTCTGTACAAAAAACAGGCGGGTGGGATGATTGCCTTCTGTATAGATGACTTGTTTTTTCCGGTATTTATCGATGTTACGGCCTTCGGCCAGCGCTTCGAGGGAAGCTTTGCCGGTGGCTTCGTACATCAGTTTGTTCATGCCCTGCAGGTTGGGGGCGAATTCCTGCTTGCGGATAGCGGCTTTGCGCAGCCTGTTTTCCACAGTTTCCCACAGCTCGGTGCCGCTAAAAGGTTTGGTCAGGTAGTCATCTGCGCCCATGCTCATGCCTTTGCGGAAATCGGCCCGCTCTGTTTTGGCGGTCAGGAAGATGAAGGGGGTGTCCCTGACGGCTTCGTGTTGCTGCATCAGGTGCAGTACGCCAAAGCCATCGAGTACCGGCATCATAATATCACAGATGACGAGGTCGGGCTTATGTTCCAGCAGTTTTTCGAAGCCGGTCATTCCGTTTTCTGCGGTCAGTACCTGGTATCCGGCGATGGCCAGGATGTCGGCGGTGTTTTCCCTTAATTCTTCGTTGTCTTCTATCAACAGGATCGTTTTCATATGCTACGGAATATTTATAGGATCAGCAGGGAAAGTAATGGTGAACACGGTGCCTTTGCCCAGCTCACTGGCACAGGAAATAGCGCCGTTCATCAGCTCACTGTATTTCTGTACGATATGTAGTCCAAGGCCAGTGCCCTGGATATTGCTCACATTGGTGCCCCGGTAGAACCGCTCATAGAGATGTTGCTGGTCTTCCTGCGACATGCCGATGCCATAATCTTTGATCATCAGGGTGAACAGGTTGTCTTCCATGCGGGTGTACATCTCGATGGTGCTGTCGGGCGCGGAGAATTTAATGGCGTTGCCCAGCAGGTTCATGGCGATATGCCGCAGCAGGGAGGTGTCCAGCCAGCAAACGTCGCCGCCGGTATGTTCATAGTGGATGGTTTGTTTTTCCCGGATGATGCCCTGCATTTCCTGTATAATGGTTTGGAAATACTCTTTGATCTGGAACATGGAGTACCGCGCCTGCAGCTTGCCTTCTTCGATTTTACCGACAGACAGAAAATCGTTGAGCGTATCTGTGAGAAAGCTGACGGCGTTGACGATGCGCTGGATATGTTTGTTGCGCACCGGCTGCTCGGCTTCGGCAGCGTAGTGTTTAACAAGGAATGCGGAAGAAAGGATGGTGCTGAGCGGGGTGCGGAACTCATGGGAGGCCATGGAGACAAAGCGGGACTTGAGGTCGCCCAGTTCTTTTTCCTTGCTGAGGGCGATGGTGAGTTCTTCTTTGGACGCTTCCAGGTCGGCCAGCGCTTTTACCAGCTGCTGGGTACGTTCTTCCACCATGCTCTCCAGCTCATTGTTCAGCCGCTCGATGCGCTCTTCTGCTTTTTTGCGTTCTGTGATATTGCTGATGTAGGCGATCACAAAGTGGCCTTCTTCGTTGGAATAGTGGCTCAGGCTGATTTCCACCGGGAATTCGGAGCCATCGCGGCGTACGGCGAAGAGGTCCAGCCCGATGCCCATAGGCCGGCTCTGGGGAGAGGCGTTATACCGGTCGCGGTGACCGATATGTTTATGATGAAGGCGTCGCGGGATCAGTTTCTCCACTTTATGGCCGGTCAGCTCTTCCCGCCGGTAGTCGAACTGGGAGAGTGCGAAATCATTGATCAGAATAATGTCACCTTCCTGGTTGGTCACGATGATACCGATACTGGCATAGTTGAATAACGCGCCAAATCGCTGTAACTCTTTGCTGAGCTGCAGTTTATAGCGGCGGTCGGACTGGCTGTCGGTGATCCGGAAGAAACAGTATTGCTCCTTTTTATGTTTGAGCACCATTTCCTCGTAAAGACCGGTATAGGTTTCTCCCTGGATATTTTTCCATTGTCTTTCCTGCAACAGTGGCTCTTCCTGGGAGAAGGCGCTGCCTTGTACTGCTTTGCCGGTGCCGAGCTGGTTCTGCTCCAGCAGCTGTTCCAGCGAAGGGAAATCGTCTGAGCCCAACATCCGGATGCCGGTTTCATTGATGTATTTCAATTTTCCGGAGCTCATCTCCCTGACGGCCACCAGACCCGGGGTACGCTCCATCACGGCGGCGAAAATGCTGAGCTGTAAATCGATGTCCAGATCGCTGACATGTAAATTCATGATCGATGAGTCTTGTAATATAAAAACGCAATTGGCGGAAAGTTAAGGATTTATGCGCTTGCAGCAAAGCATATGACTATTGTCAGCCTTTATCCTGACTGATCTCATAGGGTGGGAGTCCCTGTTATCGTAGTATTGTATCAGCATTTTAAAGCTAAAGGTTATGCAGATCTATATTAGTGAAGAAGCCATTATTGCGGACATCCAGGACCGGTTCAGCCGCTTGTATCCGCGGCTTAAACTGGAATTTTTCCGCAAGCCACATGCGCCGGGAGCCTGCTCTCCGGAGAATGACAAAGTACCTGCCGGGATGCCGATCGAAAAAATCAGGATGCTGCACAGCTTCGGCTGGCTGGATGTAAGCCACTACCGTACGGCGGTAGCGGTGGAACACGATCTGAAATGTTTGTTCGGCCTTCATGCGCAGGTAGTGCACAAAGCCGGCCGGCTCTGGCTGCAGACCACCGGTACCGGCCACCTGACGCTGGAAGAACTCAATGCCGGCGACGCGGAAAAAGCGGTCTTCCAACTGCCGGAGGAACCCGAAAACGAATAATCCACCCTATCATGGAAAAAATACTATTTGTTACCGATGCGGTATGCATGAGCAAAAGTTGTCTTGACTTCGCCTGTTACCTGGGAAATCTCACCCATTCCCGGGTGACCGGCGTGTTCCTGGAAAACCAGGCGATGGAGCTGCGCTCGGTGGAAGACATCCGGGAAAAAGGCGTTACCGAAGCGGTGCCCGGCGCACCTATCGCGCAACAGAAGGAATTATACCGGGATGAAAATATCAGCCGCTTCAGCCGCCATTGCGAGTATAACGGTGTAGACTATACGGTTCACCAGCATACAGGCATGCCATTGAAAGCGGTGCTGAAAGAAAGCCGCTATGCCGATCTGCTGGTGGTGGATGCGGCCACCTCTTTTTCCTGGCGGCCGGAGTCCACGCCCACAGCTTTTGTCAGAGAACTACTGGAAGAAGCGGAATGTCCGGTGATCATCGCTCCGGACAAGTTCGATGGTATCAACGAGCTCATTTTTACCTATAACGGCAGCAATGCCTGTATGTACGCCATGAGACAGTTTACCTACCTGCTGCCGCAGCTGTGCGGCCATAAAGCCACGGTGCTCTGCGTGGCGGCCAAAGGTCACCCCGCAAAAGAGGAAATGGAAAAACTGAACGAATGGCTGCACACGCACTACCCGGAAGGCTCCCTGCTGGTGCTGGAAGACGATAACGTGCAGGCGCGGCTGTTAGAGTACCTGTACGAAAAAGAAAAAGTGATGATCGTGATGGGCGCCTATGGCAGAAACATGTTGTCCAACCTGCTGGTGCCCAATCCGATGAAACCGGTGCTCCAGCTGGTCAATCAGCCTGTTTTCGTGGCGCACCATTAGCCGTTAGTGTACCGCCATTTCCGTTACCGTCTGCTGCCCTTCGGGCAGGATGTACAGGAAAAGGCTGACCAGCGCGAGAAACCCTATATTGACGCCGGTGGCGACCTGGTAAGCGTTCACATACACCGGCAGGGAAGGGGCGTCGCCCAGAAGACTGAAGAAAATGCCGCCCGTAACGCCGATGCCCAGCGCCACCGCTGTCTGCTGGAAAGTGGAGAACGTGCCGGATGCGGCGCCGGCAAAATGAACCGGGATGCTCTTTAAGGCCATCGTTAGCAGTGACGGCAATACAGACCCGCAACCGGTGCCATAGAAAAAGAGCGTAGCGAGCAGCACGCCCCTCGGCATGGCAGCAGCACGGAAGAAGATCAGGTGCATGACCAGCGACGCGATCATCATCAGCACACCACCCTGCAACACCCGCTTGCCATAACGCTTCACCAGCGGAATAGATAACAGTGACGCCACTACGTAACCCACGCCCTGAAACACAAACAGAACGCCTGTTTCAGAAGAACTATATCCCAATCCGGTCTGCATGAAAATAGCGTTGACCAGGAAATAGGAATCCTGCACCATAAAATAAAACAGTACCGCGCAAAGCCCGATGTTAAAATCCTTATAGGAAAACAACCGGATGTTGATCAGCGGATTTTGCTGCGCCGCCAGTTTACGCTGCTGGTCATAACCAAACAGCAACAACGTTACCACGCCGCCGGCGAGCGACAATATACTCCACAAAGGCCAGCCCAACTCACGGCCACGGATCAACGGATATACCAGCGCAAAGAGCGCCACAGTGAGCAGCGCCACGCCACTGATGTCGAAACGGCCTTCGCGGTGCCGCTCCGTGTCGGTAAGGTAACGGCCGGCCAGCGCCGCGGCCGCCAGTCCCAGCGGCAGGTTGATCAGGAACAGCAGCCGCCAGCCCTCCACGATCCAGTGAACATCCGGCAGCAGTCCCCCCAGGAACTGCCCGATCACCGACGCGGAACCGGCAATACTGCCGTAAACGCCCAGCGCCTTGATCCTTTCTTTATGCCCGGGGAACAGGATGTGTATGTAACTGATTCCCTGTGGTATCATGAAAGCCGCGCTGGTACCCTGGATAAAGCGTGCGGCATTCAGCTGCCAGGCCGTCTGCGCCAGGCCACACAACAGGGAGCTGAACGTAAATAGCAACATAGACACGATGAACACCCGCTTCCGGCCGAAATGGTCGCCCAGGCGCCCGCCGGTGATCAGAAACGCGGCATAACCCAGCAGGTACAGCGCGATGATCAGCTGCATATCCGATTCACTGCCCTGCACGCCCTGCCGGATGGAAGGCAGCGCCACATTCACTATAAAAATATCGATGACCGCCAGGAATACGGAAGTAGATACGATCAGCAACGATAGCCATTTCAATTGTAGTCGGTTCATAATAGCCAATTTGTTAACTTTATTGCTGCCAAAGTTGCAGCCGGTAACGAATTGTAACAAGTAGTTTAAAGAATAATACCTGGTATGAAAAAAAATACTATTGATGATATTCAGGCAGATACACAGTCTGAGAAAGATGTATGGGAGGAAGAAAATAACTGTGCCATGACAAAGGCGATGAAGGTGATCGGCGGAAAATGGAAGCTGCTGCTGCTGAATGCCATTCGCAAAGAATGCCCTATGCGCTTTGGAGAGCTACGCAAAAAAATGAAGGACATCACGCACGCTACGCTTACGCTGCAGCTGCGGGAACTGGAGCGCGACGGTATTATCGAAAGGAAAGTATATGCGGAAACGCCACCCCGCGTGGAGTATAAGCTCACGGCTATTGGTAAAAAACTGGTGCCCACCATCCAGGCCCTGTGCGACTGGGGTGACGAATATCATGCTTTACAAGGACCTCAAAGCTGCTAGATGACAGGGTTTGAACAGTACAGGCCCAGGCTCTTTGCGGTGGCTTACAAAATGACCAAAAACGCCATGGACGCGGAAGATATACTACACGATGTGTTCCTGGCGTATTCCCGGCAGGATGCCACGGCGATCGTGCATCCGGAAAACTATCTCGTGAAAGCGGTGATGCATCGCTGCCTTTCCCTGCTGGAAGCCCGTAAAAAGACCGTCTATCCCGGCATAGACCTGCCCTCGCCGCTCTTCCGGGAGCGCTTTTCGTATATCCATGACAGCGATATCTCCTTTGCCCTGCTGATCCTGCTGCAGACGCTGAACCCGTGGGAGCGCGCCGTGTTTATCCTGCGGGAGACTTTCAGTTACGCTTACGAAGAAATGGCCGCCATACTCGGGTTGGAGCAGGACCACTGCCGGCAGCTGTTTCACCGCGCCAAAGAAAAAATTGCCGCCGGTAAGCTGCGGTACATCCCCGCCGGAGAACAACGTAGCGCCCTGTTCCTGGCTTTCGCGGAAGCCTGTTCCACCGGCGATACCGCCCGGCTCATGAGCTGCCTGAAAGAAGAGATCACCATCTATTCAGACGGTGGCGGCAAAGTGTCCGCTGCCAGGGTGCCGCTGCTGGGCCGCACGGCTGCCGCGGCTTTCCTGCTGGGCATCTACGCCAAACAAGGCGCGCAGCTCACTTTTGAGGTGACGGAGGTCAACGGGGAAACAGGTGTCATCTTCCACGATGGCGCCGGCGCCGTGGATACCGTCATGATCCTGTCTATGGACACAGACGGCATCCATACGGTGTATTTTGTCCGCAACCCGGACAAACTCCGTTAAACGCCAAAGGACTGCCGGATAAACTGCTCATTGGCCGGCGGCGCAGGCCGCCACCGGAAACCGTTCGTGAAGCCGGTGACGATTAGTATCGCCGCCAGCAAACCAGCCAGTGCGATGGCCCGCGACCAGCGCAACGAACCTGTTTTGTGGTAGTGGACAGCGGCAATATGCAGCGCAACAGCCGACACGGCCAGCAGGTAATACGGAATGAAAAAGAAAGTGACCGGGTAGATATTCAGTCCCGCTGCCGCAAAATAGAAGTTAGTGTCCAGTCCCAGCGAACGGCCATACAGGACGGCGCCTACGTGGACCAACAAAAAGAAGGAAAGATATAACCCGGACCAGACCTGTATTTTCTCCGCCACCGTGCTGCGCTTTCGTTTAAACACCATCAGCAACCCGGTTATGATCTGAAACACTACCGCCGCCAGCAAAACGGCTTCCATTACCGGATGCCGGTACACGGCGCGCAACGTGTGCATCACCGCGATGTGCGCCGCTGGCCCGATAAGAGAAGCCAGCTGGTTAAAAAGATGTATCCCGATAAAGACGGATAGGGTAAGGCCTGACCAGTAGTGACCTGTTTGCGTGTAAGCGGACATGCTGCTTTTTGTCATAAAAAATCCATTTCAACAGGGACAGCCGGCAGGGACTTTTTGTGACAGGGAGTCCAAAAAAAATTTAATTATCCCCCGAAGGGAAAAAACAAATTGCCTAAACTGACTACCATCAGCATTTGTTATGAGATGTGTCATTATGGCCGCTGGTCCGGCACACTGCTGTTACATGCAATGTGGATGGGAAAACAAAGAGGCCGCGTATTGGTCATGTGAGCAGGGTAGTGGGCGTATGCCTGTTTTCGACGGGCGGCTCATCCTGCGGCAGTTGCTTTTTTATCTTTTCTTTCAGCGCATCTACCCGCTGTTGCAGGTCACGGAAATCTTTTTCCACGGATGATTTATAGGTCTCCCATTTATCCTCCACCACCGCGGCTTCTTCTTTTACTTTTTGCCGTAGCCTGGTTTCCCGTTTTCGGATGATGGCTTTTTCTTTCCGGTACAGTATGACCGCTTCTTTCTGAAGGTGTGCGGCGTCGTTTTCCATTTGTTCCTGTATCCTGTCGAGAGAGTCGAGGCCGGCACGCGTGTTTTCCTTAAGCTGCCGGACAGCCGCAGCGACCTTGCTTTCCTGCTGCGCCTGCAAGGGGCCGCAAATCCATAAAAAAGGTAACAGTACAAACAACTGTGAAAATCTCATGGGGCTACTATTTGTGGGTGAAGAAAAACCGTTGTAAGGAATTAACAGGTGATGGCGGCGGAATGTTATAATTGCAGAGGCAGATTACAGTTGATTTAAATCGGTCCGGATGCTGACCGCGTTCGTTTTTCTTCCGTAATGGTGGCAGCGTGCCGCCTTTTAAAGGGCGGCACTTTATTTCAGCGTATCACTGTTGCCCGGTTTTTTCCACATGCTGGAAGTAGCTGTTGAGATATTCGCTGGGCGACTTGCCGGTAACGGATTTAAACACGCGGTTGAAATTGGTGATGCTGTTAAACCCGCTGGTATAGGCTACGGTAGCAATATTATCATAATTGCCGTCCGTCAGTTTTTTGCAGGCTTCGTTGATGCGTACTTCGTTGAGGAACGAAACGAAAGTATGCAGCGTATGTTTTTTGAAGAAGCGGCAGAAAGCGTGCGGTGTCATGTGTACCTGGCTGGCCGCGTCTTCCAGGGTGATGGGATGCTCGTAGTTGTGCATGATGTAGTTGTAGATATTCCCGATGCGGATGCCGTCATGGTCGCTGACGGTGACCTTTTTATTAACGGCAGCCAGCGGGCTAATATCCGGGCATCCCGACAGGAGGCGGAGCAGTTCCACGAAGTGCATCAGCTGCTCGGGCCCGTTGCTGTTGGCGATGCGGAGCATCTGTGCGGAGATGTCGGGTGTTTGCAGGGCGGGGACTTTAAACCCGCATTGCTGCTGTTGCACGAAGTTTTTCAGCGGTTTCATCTCCGGCAGGTTGAACAGGGCAGACAGGTTGCCGTCTGGGTTAAAGAAGATGACCAGCGCCATGATCTTTTTGCGGCTTCTGGGTGCAAAATAAGACGGGTCGCTTTTAAAGATATGCGGTTGGTTGGCCCCCAGCCAGAAGATGTCGCTGGGGCGGAAAGCATGCATATTGTTATCGGCAACGAGGGTGCCCTCACCCTGCTGTACCCAGGTAAGCTGCACCTCCTGGTGCCGGTGCAGGTGCGGGTAAAAGTAGGGCAGCACGTCTCTTTGTACGATGATGGTTTTATCGAGGGGTACAGGTACGGTAAACTGTAAGACTTTCATAACATTGCCGGGTTGATGTTGATTGGGACCAATATTACGAATATTAACCGTATTGTAACCTTACCATGGGAGAACTGGTTAAAAAACGGTAAGGTAACCTCGTTTTTTTCAAAACTGGTTAATATCGGGCTATAATTGATTACAATCGGGAAAGCCAACTGCGGGTGTCCGGGATATTTTTGAGGGAAAAAAGAAAACATCATGTCTATCGAATGGAAAGGCGTATTCCCCGCCATCACAACCAAATTCACTGCAGCCGACGAACTGGACCTGCCTTTGTTTGAGAAAAACCTGCAGGCACAGCTGGCGGCGGGTATTGATGGTATTATCCTGGGAGGCTCCCTCGGAGAAGCCAGCACGCTGACAACCGCTGAAAAAGAAACCCTGACAAAATTCACTGTAGAGAAAGTGGCCGGTAAAATACCCGTTGTGGTGAATATCGCGGAAGGCGCCACCCGCGATGCGGTGCAGCAGGCAGCACTGGTAAAGAAATGGGGCGCTGCCGGCATTATGCTGCTGCCACCCATGCGTTATAAAAGCGACGAACGCGAAACAGCCGCCTGGTTCAAAACAGTGGCTGCTTCCACAGACCTGCCGGTGATGGTGTATAACAACCCGGTAGATTATAAAATAGAAGTGACTTTAAATATCTTTGATCAGCTGCAGGAGCTGCCTAATATCCAGGCCGTGAAGGAGTCTACCCGCGACGTGTCTAACGTTACCCGTATGATCAACCGTTTCGGCGACCGGTTTAAAATATTGTGCGGCCTTGATACGTTAGCACTGGAAGAAATGGTGCTGGGCGCTCACGGTTGGGTAGGCGGATTGGTAGATGCTTTCCCTGCGGAGACAGTTGCCGTTTACCGGTTGATCAAAGCCGGCCGGATAAAAGAGGCGGTGGAGATCTACCGTTGGTTCCTGCCGCTGCTGGAGCTGGACTTGTATCCCAAGCTGGTGCAGTTTATCAAGCTGGCCGAAACGGAAGTAGGGCTGGGCAGCGAATATGTGCGGGCGCCGCGCCTGACGCTCGAAGGAGCAGAAAGGGAAAGCGTACTGCAGGTGATCCGCACCGCAGTGGCCAACCGTCCCGCATTGCCGGATTATCTCTCATTATAATACTCCCGTATGACGCAGATAGATCAGATTATGCAGCAGGCTGCCGCAGCCCACGAACAATACAAGAATATTCCGCCGGCGCGGCGCGCCGCTTTTCTCGAAGCCATCGGGGCGGAGATCACGGCCCGTCGTGAGGTGCTGGTGAAAACAGCAGGGGAGGAAACGAACCTGCCCATGGCCCGGCTGAACGGTGAGATCGTGCGCACCACCACGCAACTGCAGAAGTTTGCCGACCTGGTAAAAGAGGGCAGCTGGGTGGAAGCGGTGATAGACACTGCGCCCAATATCCGCCGGATGCTGGTGCCGGTAGGACCGGTAGTGGTGTTCGGCGCCAGTAATTTTCCTTTTGCCTTCTCCACGGCGGGAGGCGATACCGCCAGCGCGCTGGCGGCCGGTGCTACGGTGGTGGTAAAAGCACACCCCGCACACCCCCGTACTTCTCAACTGATGTTTGAAGCCATACAGGCTGCCATTGTACAAAGCGGTATGCCGGCGTATACTGTGCAGCATGTTACGGGCGACTATCATACCGGCAAAGCGCTGGTCATTCATCCCTATACCACCGGCGTGGGCTTTACCGGCTCGTTGCAGGGCGGCAAAGCCCTCTGCGCCTATGCGGCCGAAAGGGAAGTGCCTATCCCTGTCTTTGCCGAAATGAGCAGCGTCAACCCGGTGGTGTTCCTGCCGCAGGCGCTGGAAACACGCGGAGACGCACTGGCAGAGATGTTTGCCGCGTCCATCACCCTCGGTGCAGGGCAGTTCTGCACCAACCCGGGGTTGCTGATAGGGCTGGAAAGTCCGGCGTTTACAGCATTTCAGCAGCAGCTGGGTGCTGCGCTGGAGAAAACGGCTCCCCAGAAGATGTTGCATCCCGGTATTCATACTGCTTTCCTGGAAGGACGCAGCCGTATGCTGGCCAACCAGGAAGTCAGCCTGTCGCCCGCGCCGGTGCTGGATTTTGACGCCAATGCAGTGCGTCCGTCGCTGGCACTCACTTCCGGCGCAGCCTTCCTGGCCAACCCGGCACTGAAAGAAGAAGTGTTTGGACCACATGCCCTCGTGGTCGCCTGTAAAGACAAGGCGGAGCTGCTGGCCGTGCTCAAGGGGCTCAAAGGACAGCTCACCACCAGCGTAATGGCTACCGATGAAGAGCTTGCCCAGTGGCAGGAGGTGATCGATGTACAGGTCACGCTGGCCGGCCGTATCATCCTGAACGGAGCGCCTACCGGTGTGGAAGTATGTGCAGCCATGGTGCATGGCGGCCCGTTTCCGGCCACTACCGACGCACGCTTCACCTCCGTAGGTACTGCTGCCATCCGGCGCTGGGTAAGGCCCGTATGCTACCAGCAGTTTCCCGGGGCACTGTTGCCCGATGAACTCAAAGACGGCAACCCACGGGGTATATGGCGACTGACAGACAATCAGTATGGCCGTTAACGTTAGGCGCCACCATTTTATTAACCAGCAAATACATCCATCGTGAAGCATACTTTTTTTTGCATCGATGCACATACCTGCGGCAACCCCGTCAGGCTCGTGGCCGGCGGCGGCCCCGTCCTGCAGGGCGCCAATATGAGCGAAAAGCGGGACCATTTTCTCCGGGAATATGACTGGATCCGTAAAGGCCTGATGTTCGAACCCCGCGGGCATGATATGATGAGCGGCAGCATTCTCTATCCGCCGCATGACCCGGCCAACGATGTGGCAGTGCTCTTTATCGAAACCAGCGGCTGTCTGCCCATGTGCGGCCACGGCACCATAGGCACTATCACCATCGCCATCGAAGAAGGACTGATCAACCCGAAAGTGCGCGGCAGAGTGAGAATGGAAACACCCGCCGGACTGGTAGAGGTAAAATACCAGCAGCAGGGCAACAAGGTGAAAAGCGTGAAGCTCACCAACGTACCGTCTTACCTCGCTGCCACCGGCATCGTGGTGGACTGCCCTGACCTGGGGCCGCTCACCGTAGATGTGGCCTACGGCGGCAACTACTACGCCATTGTGGATGTACAGGACCGGTTCCCCGGACTGGAACATTTTACCGCTTCCCAGCTGATCGAATGGGCAAGGGTATTACGTAAACGGATCAACGAAAACAGGAGCTTCGTGCATCCTGACAATCCAAATATCAACGGCTGTTCGCATGTGCTGTGGACCGGCGCGGTGATGGACACCACGTCTACTGCGCGCAACGCCGTGTTCTACGGCGACAAAGCCATCGACCGCTCTCCCTGCGGTACCGGCACTTCCGCCCGCATGGCGCAATGGTATGCCAAAGGCAAACTGAAAAGCGGCGATGCCTTCGTGCATGAAAGCATCATCGGCTCCCGCTTCACCGGCAGGATAGAAGAAGAAACCACCGTGGGCGGCATGCCGGCCATCCGTCCCAGCATCGAAGGATGGGCAAGGGTATACGGCTACAACACTATTTCTATCGATCCGGAAGACGATCCTTACGCTTACGGACTACAGGTAATCTGATACAGACTATGAAAGTAATCATCATCGGCGGCGGTATTATCGGATTGAGCAGCGCCTATTACCTGCAACAGGCAGGCTACAGCGTTACGGTGGTAGACCGGACAGATATGTTGCAGGGCTGCTCTTACGGTAATGCAGGATATGTTTGTCCCAGCCACTTTGTGCCGCTCGCCACGCCCGGTATTGTGCGGCAGGGCCTCAAATGGATGCTGAACGCCTCCAGCCCTTTTTATATACAGCCGTCGCTTAACCGTGACCTGGTCAACTGGGGCCTGAAGTTTTTGAAGAGCGCCACCCGGCAGCATGTGGAGCGCTCGGCCGCTCCGCTGCGCGACATCGCTTTGCTCAGCAAGCAGCTGTATGAGTCATGGACCTCCGTGCCTGGCCTGGATTTCGCCTATGCGCCCATCGGTATGATGGAGCTGTTCCAGACAGAACAGAATGCCCATCATGCACACGAAACGGTAAAAGAGGCGGCGGCGCTGGGCATCGAAGCCAGGGTGCTCAACAAAGAACAGGTATCGCAAATGGAACCGGATATGCCGCTGGAGGCGCTGGGCGCCGTGTATTTCCCCGGCGACTCACAGTTGTATCCCAACCTGCTGATGCGCAACCTGCTGACTTACCTGGAGCAACAGGGCGTACAGTTTATGCCGCACCAGGAGGTGACCGGCTTCACCGCCACCGGCAACCGGATCACCGGTGTTCGTACTAATACTGGCATACTGGAAGCCGATCACGTAGTGCTGGCCGCCGGTGTGTGGAGCTCCGCCCTCGCCAGGGAGTTGAAGCTCAATATCCCCATGGTCGGCGGCAGAGGATATTCTGTTACGTTTGAAAATACGCCGTTCAAAGTACATCATTCCATCATCCTCAGCGAAGCAAGGGTGGCTATCTCTCCCATGGATGGTAACAAAATCCGCTTCGGGGGAACGATGGAGATCACCCCGTTGCATACCCCTCCGCGGATGCGGCGCGTGCAGGGTATCTTCGATTCGGTGAAACGGTACTTCCCCGGCTTTGACATGGCGGTTCCCCCGGCAGACCAGGTATGGTACGGCTACCGGCCCTGCAGCGCCGACGGTCTTCCTTATATCGGGAACCTGTCACGGTATCCGAATGTAACAGTGGCTACGGGCCACTCTATGCTGGGCATCAGCCTTGGTGCGGCTACCGGGAAACTGGTGGCTGAACTGGTGGCAGGACAGCCGGCATCGATGGACCTGCAACCTTTCCACCCCGAAAGGTTTGAGCGGTGAAAGCCCGCATAAAATGAAACAACACAAAAGCCTTTAAACTACCCCGTTTAAAGGCTTTTGTGTGTTTATAAGGAATCCTGCTCGTTGATGGGCCCGTTATGACGAAGATCACCTGTTGGGCCCGGTGAATAAGGCATTTCACGGTTTGGGGAATGAACAAAATGAATAAGCATTTGTCCTGTTGAAGCTGTACCTTCATCAGGAGTTGACGGCTGCAACATTTTACCCTTTAATACCGGAAACATATGCACAGAATTGGTCGTGCCGGCAAACAGTTGTTTGTCTTTTTGTTTGTTAGAAAACTGTTTTATCCCCTGCACCTTATCGTCTACAAAATCAGCATGTGGGGACTGGGCATCAGGAACCACGAAAATGAACGGGTTTCCGGTGAACGGGCTTTTATCCGATATCTGAAAAGAAGGGGCATGCTCTCTTCCGGTGTTATATTCGACATTGGCGCCAATGTAGGCCACTATTCTGAAATGCTGCGGAAGTATGATATACATCTGCCGATCTATGCGTTTGAACCACATCCTGTGGCGTACCAGAAACTGAAAGCCTGCGCCATGAAAAATGATTTCACGCCCGTGTGGATGGCGGCTGGCGACCAGGAAGCGGAAACGGTCATCTACGACTATTCCGGCGCCGGCGGTTCGGAGCACGCCAGCATGTACCGCGAGGTGATTGAAACGCTGCATGATGGCGTAGCGGAAGCGGTAGCGATCACCCAAACCACACTGGACGAATTTGTGGCTTCCCGCCAGATCGATGAAATTGCCCTGCTGAAAATTGATACCGAAGGTCATGAGCTGCCCGTGCTGAAAGGCGCCCGGCACTGTATCGCTGAAGGAAGGGTGAACGCGATACAGATAGAATTTAATGAGATGAATGTCATCTCCCGTACTTTCTTTAAAGATATCATCGACCTGCTGCCGGGATATCATTTCTACCGTTTGCTGCCGGATGGATTGCAACCACTGGGAAAATACCATCCCGCACACTACGAGATTTTTTCCTTCCAGAATATCGTGGCTATCAGGCCTGCTGCCCCTGCAGGATCTCCCGTTCAAAACGTTCCATGATATAATTGATGGCCAGCTGCTCCTGCGCATACCTGCGTGCGTTGTCGGCTATAACGCTGTTTTCTTCTTCCAGTCCCCGCACGATCGCCCTGCTTAATGCCACGGCATCATCTGCTCTCACGGAAATGCCTATACGGTGATGATTGATCAGTTCATGTAATCCCGAGCCTTCGTTGGCCGTTACAATGGGCACTCCGCCTACTGCCAGGATGGTGGTGAGCTTGGAGGGCATCACCAGGTCGCTGGCCTGTCCTTTCTGTATCACCAGGTGAAGATCGGCCATGTTCAGAAATCCGTTGAAGCGTGTGGCCGGCTGCAGTGGCATAAAACGAACCTGCGACAACTGCCATTCGGCGGCAAGGGCTTCCAGCTGCTGCCGGTAGGGGCCATCGCCGCAGATCACAAAACGGATGTGCGCCTGCTGCTGTAGCTGCCGTGCTGCCAGCAGCAAGGTCTCCAGTCCCTGTTTTTCGCCCAGCGCGCCGGAATAAAGGACCACTTTTTCGCCGGCAGAAAACCCAAACTGTTCTTTGAGCGCGCTGCGGTTGTTCAACGGGAAATACCGCTCCACATCTACCCAGTTGGGAAAAAGCCGTACTTCCCGCGCCGCTTTGCCGGCGATGCTGCTGACCATCTGCGGGGAGATGGAAGACACCACGTCTGCCCGCCGCAGGATATATTTTTCCAGCCGGAACAACTGCCGCAGCAGCCACGAAGAACGCAGCATGCCCAGGTTACGGGCGGCTTCTATCTGCATATCCTGGATATGGTAGATGAAACGGGAGCGACGCAGGGTTTTGTATCCGGCGGCCAGTAAACCCAGGTGGAAAGAGGGGGCTATGGAGATCACCACATCAAAACGCCGCTGTAGCAGCAAATGCAGCATTTTCCCCGAGGCGGCGAGGCTGAAAGTGACATCCTGCAGTACACGTTTACGGCCCGAAGGTAGTGCCGGCACATAATGCGGGCACCGGTATATACTGACAGGCCGTCCTCCTTCGAGAACAGTTTCCCGGGAGAAAAAATATTTTTTGGGGCGGTAGGCGCTGCTGATCTTCCAGTCAGGGTAGTAGGGATAAGTCGTCAGCACGGTACAATCATATCCTTTAGCCGCCAGCCACTGCACCAGTTCTCCGTTGTACTTCCCGACGCCGTTGGGTTCCGGCGCATAATTACTGGTGATCATCAGGATTCGTTTGCCCTTGTTATTTTTTTTAATAGGCATTTTCATCTCCTTTAATCATATTCACGATCGTCTGGAAAATAATCTGGCAGTCGAGCCAGAAGCTGTAGTTTTCAATGTACCAGTTGTCCATATTGATACGCTGTTGCTGGCGGTCCAGCTGCTCGCTTTCGCCGCGGCAGCCGTTTACCTGCGCCCAGCCGGTGATGCCGGGCTTCACCAGGTGGCGCAGCATATAGTGCTGTACTGTTTTCTGCAGTTCCAGGTGCATGGGCGTTACGTGTGGTCGCGGACCTACGAAAGACATGTCGCCTTTCAGTACGTTGAAGAACTGCGGCAGTTCGTCGAGGTTGGTATGGCGCAGCAGTTTGCCGATCCGCGTAACCCGCGGATCGTTGCGGGTGGTAAGCCGGTAGGTACCGTCGCTGTTCCATTCGCTGTTGATGGTCATGGTCCGGAATTTATAAATGGTCAGTTTTTTATTTTTCAATCCCCACCTTTCCTGTTTGTAGATAACGGGTCCGGGAGACGTTATTTTTACGAGAACGGCGATCAGCAGGAAGAGCCACGAGAACGTGATCAGTAAAAAGAGGGTGAAACAGATGTCGAACAGCCGTTTGAGCTGCTGGTTGCCGGTGTGGTCCAGCGGGGAAGAGCGGATGGTGATCACGGGAAAATTGCCGAAGAGGCTCATGCTCACGGTGGAGGTGCAGTGCTGATAGCAGCTGGCGATAATTTTTACCCGTTTGGCGGCTTTTTCACTGGCCACGATGATGCTCTCTGTTTCTTCACGGCTGCTTTCCGGGATGGCCAGCACCACATCGTCGATCTCATGATTTTCCAGGATGTGCCCGAGAGAAGAGAGGGGGCCCAGGTATTTGCCATTGAGCGCCTGGTTGGGGATGTTGTCAACAAAACCAATACACTGGTAACCGAAATGATCGTTGGTGGCGATGGTGTCATGGAAATGCATGGCGGTTTCACCGGCGCCGACGATCAGGATATTTTTCACATTGTAACCATTGGTCCTGATCCGGAGGAATAGTTTTTTGATCAGGATTTTGGAGAACATCATACCGATAAGGATATACAGGCTATATATGCCGATAAAGGCGCGGGGTGCATGGAATAATTTGAAGAAATAAAAGAGGACGAAAGTAAGGATACAAACGTGCAGCAGCAGCGTTTTGAGGATCGCCATAAACTCGAAGGAGAAAGGGCGGGAGCGGAAATCATCATACAGGTGCAGGTAAAGACCGGTGGCGAGCCAGCTGATGGTGCTGATGCACCATACGGGGATGCTCGCCGGATAACGGGATGCGCCTGTTGTTTCCAGGGCCAGCAGAAAGGCGATGGTGAGTATCAGGCAGTCAACAAGTTGCCTGAGCAGTAGCGGTACATTAAGCGCGGTTTTCATAATCACAAATGCATAAACTGTTAGTAATCACATACCGGGATTGGGTTGGTCATTTCGTCTCTGGTACAACAGGTCCATTTGCAGGATACGGAGATCGTCGGATTGGAGGAACCCGACAGGCGCCATAAAGTCAAAGCCGAGCGATTTTACGAAATGATGCATTTCATCGAACAGTGGTTCACCGTCGTACATGGGAATGAAAGAAGTTTCAAACAACAGGTAGTCTATTTGCGGAAGGGCGGTGGTGGCGCCACGCAGTACTTCCCGTTCAAAGCCCTGTACGTCCAGTTTCAGGAGGGTAGGACTTTTGAACCGGATGTCCGGCAGCTGGTCGAGTCGTTTTACGGGGACGGCCATGCTGCGGGTGTGCGCAGTCTGTGGCTTCAGCTGTATTTGTTCCGCCGATACCTGCAATGCGGAGCTGGCGTGGGAGTAGGCGTTGCTGTAAAATTCCAGCGATCCGTCGCTGCTGCCCAGCGCGAAGTTGAATGTCCGGATGGCGGGTGTTTTCCGGGTATGTTGTTGCAGCAGCGTATAGGTATCCGGCACGGGTTCAAAGGAATAGATACGTGCCTGCGGGTAGCGGTGTGCTACGGCAAGGGCGAACTGTCCTTTGTTGGCGCCTACGTCGAGGATGGTATGCAGCGACGGGATGTAGTGGCTGCAATTGTAGACCAGCTGTGTGGAGGCAATGGATGCGCCTCCCTGGAGGAAGGCGCCGGGCCCCCTTCCCGAGCGGATCATTACTCTGGCGGCATCTGCCATTTTAAACAGGATATTCATGTTCCGAAAATTTATGGTTCCAGCAATGGTGATAAAAGCGAATGGTTGCTGTAATGGTTTTTTTCCAGGAAAAGAGGCTGGCCTGCTGATACCCTTTTTGTATGATATGCTGCCGGAAGGAGCGGGACTCCAGCCGCCGGATACTGAGGGCGAAGGCTTCTGCATGGGGCGTGGTGGTGAGCAGCCCGGCGTCGCCCACTACTTCAGGGACGGAGGTGCGGTTGCAGCCTACTACGGGGCATCCGGCTTTCATGGCTTCTCCCGGTGGAAATCCGAATCCTTCATACACGGAAGGGTACAGCAAACAGAAAGCATGGTTGTACAGGTAGTTCAGTTCCTGGTTGGTGGCAACGGGCAATACCTGGTACCTGCCGGGCAGGCGGTGTTGCAGCAGGGCGGTTTCTGTTTTAGTGAGCGGCCCGCCGCCGACTGCCACCAGCCGGTATGGCTGCGGGAGCAGCGCGATGGCTTCTACGGCGGCCCGGAAGTTTTTATAGTGGCTGCGGCCTCCCACATACAATACAAAGGGTTGCTGGGTGAGGCGTGCGGCCAGTCCAGGCGGCGCCGTCATTACATGCGGGAAAAAATCGTCGCTGATGCCATGGTGTATGACGGTGATTTTCGCGGGGTCTGTCTGCGGATAAAAATGCAGCAGCTCCTGCCGCGTGCTGTCGGAGATGCAGATGATACCGTCTGCTTTACGGATGCCGTAGGCTTTCTGCTGGATGTTGACAAGCCCGCGGGGGAAAGAGGTGGACAGCTTCCGTTCATGTGCGAAGTCATGCACGGTGAGTATGTTGAGCACATCTTTCTGTGGAGACACCCGCAGGTAACCGCCGTGGAAAATGGCGCGGGCGGGAAGCCGGCACCGCAGCGGCAGATAACGCAGCACGCTCCGTGGCAGAATGCTCTCCCGTATGCAGGGCCACTGCTGATAGGCGATCTGTCGTTCAAAAACATTGGCCGAGGCATGGTTGGCATTCAGCAGATATACCGGCAGGCCGCTACGGCCAACGCCTTTCAGCAGCTCCAGCCAGTAGGCCGAAACACCGCCGGCCTGCTGAATGGAAAAAACGATATTGTCGAGGTATATTCTCATTGTTCTCCTATTAACAAAGGCCGCCCGGCCCGCTCCTCTTCCGGCGCCGGTTGACACAGCATGGCCGTAATGAGCAGGAACAGGTCGATCTGGCTGAAAAAAAAGCAGACCACCACATACACGAGGTAGTCCCGCTGAAAAGGCGGCAGCTGTCTGTCGGCCCTCGTCAGCAGAAAAAAGAACAGCAGCAGGCCGAAAAGGCCGAACTCCGCCAGGATATAAAACCAGCGCATATTCAGGTTGTGGCCGCCCACACCTTCCAGCTGCTGCATGTAACGCAGCTGCCCGGAGAAATACTGGCCGGGGATAAAAGTGCTGTTGCCCGGCCCGTAGCCGGTCCACAGCAGGTAAGGATGATCTCTCAGAAAATCTACTACCGGCAACTCCATATCGCGCTGCAGCGGAATGCCCAGTACCTGGTTGTCGCGTTGCCAGTATTGGGTATCGTACCGGCTGAGGGACCGCTCCAGCAGCATACGTGAAATAGGCTGGTTCCTGTTCTTCAGATAGTACTGCATCAGCACATCCTTGGCGGAGGCGATACTGAGGAAAATACAAACGATCACGCCCAGGCTGGCCAGCGCCTTGAAGCGTACCAGCCGGACAGGCCGCAGCAGCAGAAATACGATGGCGGCCGACAGCATATTGATCCAGAAAGTCTGGGAAGATGTTTGCACGGCCATCAGGAAAACCCAGATGGCCGATTTGTAGTTGCGGTCGCGTAAGAAGATGGGTATCGTCAGGGAAATAAAAGCGCAAAAAACTTTCGGTTCGGCGAAGAAGGCCTGTATCCTTACGCCCATAGGACCGTTGATCTGCTCCAGCATATACCGCTGCTGCAGCCCCAATAATTCGCCCAGGATGTCGTTTTGCAGCACCACCTGCACAAACAACTGCAGTATGCCGATGCCGGCGGAATACAGTGCGATCTTTTTCATAGTACGCAGCAGTCCTTCGAAAGAAATGCTGTCCCGTTCCTGCAGGATACGGGAGCCGATGGCAAACATCGGCAGGTAGTTTTTCAGATAGAAGTAGAGAGGCCGGAAGAAATAGGCGGTGGTGGTACCGGAAAGGGAAAAAGGATCTTTATAGAGTTGACCTACCAACATCACCAGCATCTGGGAGATCAGGGGGAACAAGAGCAACAGCAGGTATTCCCGCCGGATGCGCAGCCTGCCTGTCAGTACCTGGTGGCCCTGGTCGATGGTGAGAAACAGCGCCACAAAAAAGGAAGCGTTGAAAGTAGGGCCGATCATCATAACGGTGTACGCTTCGGTAGCAAAAGCGTACAGCAGCATATCGAGGATATTGATCCGCTTCCGGTGGTAAGCAATAAGTAACCATGCGGCGATCAGCAAGGGCATCGTTTCCTTGAAGATCTCCACAAAGAGATTACTGCTTCTGAGGTCGAGATAAGCGGAATCCATCTTGATGTATCTATTTTGATGTTTTGATATTTTTTGATTTCGCCGTATTGTCTTTCAGCATCAGCCGATGATATAACCGGAGCAGCGTGGGGCTGCCCTTGATCACGTTGCGCACGGTGGTGTAAAAGCGGCTGGGAGAGTACATCATCGCGGCGGCGTACCGGTCGGCCGCTTCGTCGATGCGGCGCTCTTCCGGATAGGTGATGACGGGCAGCTGTCCGTAGTTGATCTTCTTAAACCAGCCGGGTTCATGCAGGGTATGCGTAGACCCGTTACCGTAACCGGTGTTACGTACCAGGCTCACATTGGGGGTGATGGTCCAGCCCTGGTTGAACCATACGCTGAGAAACCACTGTACATCCCAGGTGTCCAGCTGTTGATCGCATACGGCTTTCATATCATGTTTCAGGGTGGGACTGAGCCCTTCTGTGGACAATCCCTGGTAACGTTGCAGTGAAAAATCATACTGCTGCCATGCCCTCCTCCACGACGCCCAGCCCCATACGTGGGCGAAGCGGGAATAGTAGTAGGATGCGGGACCCCGTTGCCGGCCAAACTGGAAATTGCTGCCGTTGATATGCATAACGGCCGGATCGTGCCGGTAATGCTGCAACATGGCAGTGCAGAAAGAAAAAAAAGTAGGGTCCGGCAGGCAGTCGTCTTCCAGGACGATGCCTTCTTCGTTATGTTCAAAGAACCAGTTGAGCGCGCTGCTGACAGCTTTTCCGCAGCCGAGGTTGTGGGAACGGAAGAGGGTCTGCACGCTGCATGGCCAGTCGATAGCAGACAAGACGGCCTGCCGGGTGTTTTCGCACTGCAGGGTTTCCCCGGGCCTGTCGGCACGGGGGCCGTCGGCCGCCACAAAGAGGCTGGCAGGCCGTTGCCGCCGCAGGCGGGCCATCTGCTCCCGCACCTTATCGGGGCGGTTAAAGATCAGTAACAAGACAGGCGTGTGCATCATAACCATTCATTGCCTTTTAACCGGTTGTTTTTAAAAAAGTAGGTGTAGCAGGTTTTGGCGAAGAGGCCATATCCCATCTCCCGCATGAAACTCAGCACTTCACACTCGTCCCTGTCCAGTTCGTATGGCTGCGATTCCACCAGTACATAGGACGGCCGGTATTTGTCCCAGTTGTTGGAGCGCAGCACTTCAAGGTCCATTCCTTCTACATCTATTGTCATAAAGTCAATGGCGGTGCCGGCGGAAAGGTGCCGGTCCAGCACATCGGCCAGCGGCGCTGTTTTTACCTTCTTCCGGTCTATCACCTGGTAATAGGGTTTCTGGGTGTATTCCCGCACTTTTTCAGCCGAGAAGGTGTTCAGCGCCGGCTCGTTGAAGATCGCGTAGGTGAGCTCCTGCGGTACGCCGGAAACACCCATTTCCAGGTTGATGTCACCGGGCCTGTATTTGTTGAACAGCGCCTGCATGCCCGGCTGCGGATCGATATTGATACCCCGCCAGTTTTTTTGATAAAACAGGTAGGTGTTGGAAAAACGGAAGGGGTGGTGTGCGCCTACATCCACGTACACTCCTTTTTTCTTTTGATTGAAAATGCGTTTAAGGATGAGATCTTCCCCTTCTGAACTGTAAGCCACCACCCGGTACCGCATCCGTGGAAAGAGCGCGGTCAGGAGCCTTTTAATGATATTTTTTAGCTTATTCATGGGTTAATAGATTTGTGGGAACCACTAAACAGGTAGTTGTTCCACGATTTGCGCAGGATATGACTGATATCTGTAAGGTCGTTGTATATCCTTGCGGGATGTATCATTCCGCAGGTGAGCGACCATGCTTGTCCGCTTTTGTCCAGCGCCACCATCATAATGTATACGCTGAAGTATGCTGCCACGGTGGCAATGGCAGCCCCTTTTCCGCCCATGTACGGTATCAGCAGAAAATTGATAACGATGTTGATGATGAGGCTGGCCATGTTGCTGTACAGGTAGCGCTTATATTTCCCTTCCACAAAAAGATACTGTACCATGACCAGCATCAGGAACACCGGTATGGCCGACCACACATGGATGCGGAGGATGCCGGCGGCGGTGGAGTAGGCGGCGCCATACAGCAGGTGTATCAGCATACCGGCCGACAGGCTGATGACGGTGGCCAGCATCAGGCTGATGAGGCACGAAATGCGCAGCCATCTGCCCAGTGTTTGCAGATAGGCGGTTTTATTTTCTTCTTTTTTGCGGAACAGCATCGGCAGCATAGCGGTGGATACCACGGTAGGGAGCGCATACCATAATTCGGAAATACGTACGGCTACTACATAGTTGCCCAGTTCCTCCGGCGTAGAGAGGATGTTCAGCAGTATGTTGTCGATCTTCATAAACAGCACTACCAGCAGGTTGGCCATGATGAGCACCCAGCTGTCGCCCAGCAGCCGCCTGGCCATGCGGAGGTTCACCTGCCGCAGCGATAAAGGCCCGAACTGCAGGCTGTACCTGCCCACGATCCATACATAGGTGGCCACCAGCTCCAGCAATGTAAGCCACAGGAACGTGAGCAGCGGGGCGTCGCAGAAGATGGCCACACATTTAAAAAGGCTGAAGAGCAGGAACACCGTTACTTTGGGGATGATCACGCTTTTCAGGCTGTTGCTGACCTGGTAAAAGCCGTCCATTACATCGAACGACTGGAACAGCGCGGTAAAAGAAGAGAAAGTGATACACAGCAGGTACAGCGGGCCGGGGTTCATCAGGTGGACAAGGAAGATGCTGACGCCCATACAGACCAGCGCGGCTGTCAGCCGCATAAAGGCGACGGTGCTGACGACGCGGGACGATTCTTCCTCCTCCGCCATCAGCTCTTTGATCACCAGCTTGTCCATTCCCAGTACGGCGATGCTGGCCATGATCAGGCTGAAGGCGATGGTGTAGTTCCATATGCCGAACACACGCGGCCCCAGGTGCCGCGCCATCAGCGCCAGCACCAGTATGCCCGGGAAGAGCTTACTGATTTTGTCGATCAGCAGCCAGCTGCTGTTTTCAAATACTTTACGCAATTCGTCTCGCTGTTTTTTTGAAGATAGTCATCCAGCTGCTCTTACGGTTTTTCCTTTCATCGTAGGAATACTTACCATAATAGTAGTACGGATAAAATGTGTCCTGGATAATACCGTTGAAAATGAGTCCTTTCTTCCTGAAATAAGTCTCTTTCAGGCTTTCTTCCATGGCTACCAGTCTTGCTTTGTGAGTATAGTTGTACCGGATGGCGAACAGGGTACAGTCCACGTACGGCGCCATGCTTTTGGCGTCTGATACGATGCCCACCGGTGAAGTATCGATGATGATATAGTCGAACCTGTTTTTAAGTTCTGCCAGCAAAGCCACCATGCGCGGGCTTTCTATCAGCTCTATCGGGTTGGGTGGTATGGGGCCGGCAGACACGAGGTACAGGTTATTGGCGTCTGGCACCTCCCGGATAATTTCGTCCATGGACTTGTTGCCGACGAGGTAGTTGGTGATACCGATTTTGTAGTCCATGCCGAGGAAGCTGGACAGCTTGGGTTTGCGCAGGTCCATCTCCAGCAGCACCACTTTCTTGTTGTTGACGGTGAGCGAATTGGCGAGGTGGGCCGACAGGAAGGTTTTGCCTTCTCCGGAGATGCTGGAGGTGAGCATCACGGTGGCGGGTCCTTTGTGGTCGGCCAGCAGGAAGCGGAGGTTGGTGCGCAGGTTAAAAATCTGTTCGGTGAGCACCTCGTGATTATTGAGGGAGAAGTCACGCACGCCTTCTGTTTGCTGGAAGATCTCGGCGATCACCGGCAGGTTAAATACCTGTTCAATCTCCTTGCGGCTGAGTATCCGCGGGTTGAGGAAATATTTGATGTATACATAGATGCTGACAGCGATGACGGCCAATACCACAAAGCTGATGAAGATCATCGGTTTTTTGGGTGTTACGGGTTTTTCCGGTACGAAGGCCGGGGCAATTACTTTGTTGTCGATCACGTTGCTGGCGAAGGTAACGGAGGCTTCTTCCTTTTTCTTTAAGAGGTAGAGATAGAGGTTTTCCTTTACGCTCTGTTGTCTTTTGATATTGACATATTCCCGGGCGTAGGAAGGGATACTGGCTATCTTGCCCTGTATGGCGTTGACTTTCCGCTGAACGGTCTGCTGTGCCACGCCGGCATTGCGGCGGTAACCGCTGATGTAGTCGCGGATGGTGCCGCGTGCGGCGTTTACCTGTGCGTTGAGGTTTTCCATGAGAAAGCTGGAGGGCTGCACGGCGAGTGACAGTTTCCTTTGTTCGCGGAGGGCTTCTTCATAGCGGTTGATCATGCCGGTAAGGGTCTGGTCCACGCTGCCGGTGAGCGGCGTGAACGGGGTGCGGTTGTCCGGATTGTTGACGTATTGTTCCACCTGGTCCATTACCGCCATCTGCAGATTGGCTTCGTTCAGTTTGATGTCAGCGTCTTTTACCTGTTCCAGCGCCAGTTTGGAGCTGGCGTCGATATCGGTGATGCCGCGTTGTACCTTAAACTGTTCTTCGGAGCGTTCCAGCAGGCCCAGCTCTTCTTTGAGGGAGTCGATGCGGGTGTTGAGGAAGTGAATGGTTTTAACGCCGGCTTTGTTTTTATCGCTGAGGGTGTAGTCGTTGTATTCGTCCAGCAGTGCGTTGAGGAAATCGGCGCTGCGTTGGGCCATGGGGTCTTTATAGGTGATGACGATCACGGTGGCGTCGCGGTTGACCAGCGCGGTGGTGATATCATCTACCGATTTGTAGGCCAGTTCTATCGCTGAATCCACTTCTATGCGGCAGATGCCGGATTCCGCGAGTGATACGGTGCCGGCTTGCAGGGCGAAGGTATCTTTCCCGATGGAGAAGGGGGTGTTGGGGGCGACGGTAAAATGCAGGGTGCGTTTCTCTTTGCCTTTTCCCATGCGTGCTTCCACGTCGAAGTCCTGGCGGACGCGGGTAACGTCGAAGACATAGTTGCCCGTGCGGGAGCTGTCGCTCAGCACCTGTATCACGACGGGCGACTTCGGATACCATTCTTTATCCTGCAGGTGCTGCGGTGTAAAATACCGGACGTTGAAATGATTGCTGCTGATGACCCGCTGCAGGAGGATGGGGGAGTGCAGCACTTCCATTTCGTTCTCCATGTTTTTGCCGCTGTTGAACAGGGAGAGGGATTTGAGCATATCCGCTTCTTCACCGCTGCCTTTCTTTTCATCTTTGAGGTACAGGCGTGCTGACGACATGTAGGAGGGTGGTGTGTACCGGAGGTAAGCCCATCCTGCGGCGGCGGCCAGCAGGATGGCCAGCAGGTATAAAGGCCAGTGGAAGAGCATCTTCCTGAAAAGGTCGCCTATATCGATGGCGGCAGGCCGGTTGTGTATTGCTTTAAGCGGTGCCATGGGATGTTTTTTCATTTACTGAGAAGAATGATGGTGGTAGCCAGCGAAATGGCGCTGAGTATCGCCGGCAGCAGCTGCACCAGCCGCGACGTGGGGAACTGTTTGCCCGGACCGGGCTTGATGTATACCACGTCGTTATTGGCCAGATAATAGTACGGTGAGTTCATGGTCGTCTTACTATCGTTCAGGTTCAGCGAGGTGTAATGCCTGACGCCGTCTACTTCACGGATGACCATAACATCTTTCCTGTCGGCCGTAGTGTTCATGTCTCCGGCCATACTGAGCGCGTCGAGGATAGAGGCCCTTTCGGCGCCTATCCTGAAGGAGCCGGGGCGTGCCACATCCCCGAGCACCGAGACTTTGAAGCTGACCATGCGGGTAGACACGTACACGTTCTTCAGTGTCTTGGATAATTCGGTGGTCACTTCCTCATTGATCACCGCCGTGGTTTTGTTCCTGACATACATTTTTCCGGCGATGGGCAGCCGGATAAACCCGGCGCTGTCCACCAGGTATCCCTGATCTACGCCTGTTCCCGACGGGCCGGGAGAACCGGAGAGGTTAGGGTTGAAGAGTTGTGTGACATCCTTGTCCGGGGTGCTGACGATGATCTGTAAGACGTCGCCCGATTGGATTCTTAGCTGTGGATACCGCCCGACAGGGTCGTAGCCGGTAGTGGCAGCAATGTCGTTGAAGTAAGTTATTTTCCTGCTGCCGGTGCATCCTGCCAACCAGAGGGACAGGACCAGCAAGGTCACACGAAATGACTGCATACGGGTACCTGATGCTTTTTAATGAGAACTACGGATTGTTAGTTGATATATCGAAGCCCTTCAGTGCTTTTCACTGAGGCGAAATAAACTTCAGGATGCCAATACGCTTTTGCGCCGCGGCAGGGTGGCCTGCCTGATTTTGTCCTGCGCCGGTTGTTCAAAATAATAGTAGACGATCCCGCTCAGAAGGATAATCATGCTGATAAAGCCGATCATCACCGGAGGATGGAGCAATACCCGGCGGTCCAGGTGCAGCTGTTGCATCACCAGTACGGTGGCAATCTGCAAAGGGAAATGCAGCAGGTAGATTGCGTAGCTGCAATTACCCAACACAGACCAGCGACGGTGCCAGGGGCCTATCACGGTTTCCAGCAATACCAGGGACAGGATGGTGCAGGGGGCCACTGTAACCCGGAAGAGCAGGTTTCTGACCACGCCGTAGGCGCTGGCGGACTGTTCTGCGCTGAGCTCAGGACGGAGCCTGCCGATATAGCTGTACCAGGCCTGTTCGAAGACAGGGTAAAAATAGTAAGACACGATGACCACCCCCCAGAGGATAACCGCTACTGCGCTGATGACCCGGAAGTAGGTCCGGATGTTTCTCTGCCGGAGAAGGTAGTTGTAGATATAGTATAAAAGCGCTCCGAGAAAAAAGGAAAACACGCCTTTGCCAATGAGAAAACCGTAGTGTTGCATGACAGCTCCCGCCGGAATCATCAGCAGCAGCAATGCTTTGTTGGTATGCCACTTCATCCGGCAGATCAGGAAGAAGAGCAGGTAGAGAAACATCTCCACCGATACCGACCAGGAGGGTGCGTTAAAAGACGGCCCTACTTCAAATCCCCAGTTTTGCATAAAGAGGAGATTTAAAAAGAAGTGATAGGTGTCATTATATTGTATCACAAAATAATGCCCCAGCCGTTGTAACACCATCGGCTGTAAAATAGCTACCACCACCAGCGTGGCTATATGAAGCGGGTACAACCTCGATATACGGTACACCCAGAATTTTCTGAAATCCGTTTTGCCAGTCGCAACGGAATCAGCATACAACCAGAAAAAAATAAAGCCCGATAACTGAAAGAAAATATCAACCGACACCATGCCATGCGTATAAAACATAGACAAAGCGGAATAAAAAGGCAGCGCTGTATTTAGTTCCCCTCCCAGCGTAAATACATCGTTCGGATAAAAGAACATTTGCCAGTGGAAGAGTACAACGATCACAGCCGCGATGCCCCTGAAAGCATCCAGACTGTGGAAATAGGCCGGGACAATAGGGGGACGGGTCTTCGCCATAGAAAGATGGTTAAGAGGTTAATCAATAACGGGCTTCAAATCATAGGATACGGAAGTTACCAAGAAAAAAAATGCAATAGTATGACAGTAGTTGAATGAATGAAAAAATCTGGGTAGAAGTGAATTGAACAAAATGAATAAGCAGTGTGTGCCGTAAATAAAGATTTACGTATCTTTAAAGGAGCAATCTGTGCAATATAGTTGAAAAAGCAGAGATAAGAACTTCCAATAGGAGAGCATGAAATACAGGATTGACTTCAGTGGGCCTGAGCAAGCCATACGCTATACCGCAATTTGTAACTCCACGCTGGAAGTGGAGACGTTGATCCGTCAAGTGTTGCAGTACGACTGGTCAGACGAAAAAGGCGCTTATACCATGACATTGTACGATCTCTCTTCGGGAGAAGAGCAGGTAGTGCATGTGTACCGTTTTAAAATGGAGCCACCCTATACAAAAGCGGCTTTCGATGCTGTTAATAACAGGTAGAACGCCCCGGCGCAGAACACCAGGGCGCTATGATGTTAACCCAATATCTCCACTTCTTCCGGGATCATAAAGAAGAGTGTACATCCGGCAGGACTGCTAACGGAATGTTTGAATCCCGGCGGGGTATACAGATAGTCGCCGGCCGACAAGGTGACCTGCTCCAGCACCGCTTCCCCACTTAAAACAAAAATTTCTTCCCCGCCAGGGTGATTGTGGTACGGGTAAACAGCGCCCGGCTCAAATTTCAGCAGGATTGTTTTCGAACGCTGGCTGGCTTCGTCATACCGCAACGATTTAACAAAGATGCCTTTATAGTGAATACCTTTTTCGATCAGTGGCTGCCAGTCCTGTTGGTTGCTGTGTGTGATGTAGTGTTGGATGTCTGTATGCATGATTATGAATTTAATAATTGATCAATACTCCAGCGATAGGAGGGAAGGGTTGCCAGCAGAAAAGCGCCGGCGCTGAAGGCAAACACGGAATAGTCCAGCGGTTCTTTCAGGCCATAGGAATAAGTCATGGCTGCGGCGAAGAGCAAGGTAAGCGCCATGGCGATGCATGCGGCCAGCTGGGTTTTATATCCCGCCAGCAGCAGGATACCCAGTGATGCTTCCAGTATGGTGGCCGCGATGGCGATAGCGGGTATCATCCGGGAAGGGGCGAAGGAATTGACCTGTGCCGTGTATTGCAGAAAGTTCTGCCAGCCGGAAGAATGGCGGCCCCATAAGCCTAACCTGCTGGCTACGGCCGACAGGAAGCCGGCTCCCAGTGAGAGCCGCAGCAGCAGCGCGGCGATGTCCTGATATGATTTCATGTACTGTTTGTTTTTGACAGTACAAAGTTGGCTTTTCGGCAGGGGTTAGAGAATAGAGAATCCTGTAAAAAACATGTAACATTTACAGGGCGTACTGTTCTTTATACTGTTTGGGAGATAGTTGGGCCTGTTTTTTAAAGAAGTTGGAGAAATAGAAAGGGTCGTTGAAGCCCAGTTTATAGGCGACTTCTTTCACCGTAAGGCTGCCATAGGTCAGCAGCCGCTTGGCTTCCGAGGTGACGAGGCTGTAAATTACGTTCTGGGCGGTTTTGCCGGCATGCAGGCGGGCCAGCTCGTTGAGTTTGGCTTCTGTAGTACCGAGGATAACGGCCAGTTGTTTCAGGGTGTAGTTATGCTCGAAATTGTTCCTCACTGCTTCCAGGAATCGCAGGAACAGGGCGTCGGGTTTCCAGATTTCATCGCCCCGCTGCACCTTGGCCCGGTTGATGGCCACCAGTATCAGTGTTATGCGGCTATGTACGGAGATCAGGTACTGATAGGGCTGTTGGGCTACTTCTTCCTGTATCAGCGCCAGCTGCCTGTCTGCCACGCCACTGCCGACGGGTATCACTTCGTTCATCGCAAAATGACAGAAAAGGCCGTTGTGGAAAATCAGTTCTATATCATTATCATCCTTACAGAAAAAATCGAGGGTGAATTCCAGCAGATAGCCTGTAGCCTGGTGGTTTTCCCGGATATGATGTATCTGTCCGGAGGTGATGGTGATCACGTCGCCGGCCTGCAGGGGAAAGTCGCGGTGATCGACGGAAACTACCAGCGAGCCGGTATGGCAATACAGCAGCACATACCGCATGATGCGGCGTGGTTTGTCCGGCAGCGGGTAGTGGTCGAGTGGTGTAATGGTGATCATCGACATAAATGAAAGCAGTTATTTAACCTGTATGGAGGAAGCCATTTTTTTAAAATGCTGAAGGTCGCCGGTGGTATCCTTTTTACTGATGGCCTGTAAAACAATGGCCTGGTCTCCTTTTACCACGACGCAGCAGTAGGCGGTCACCGGTTTGTTTTTGAGCTGTCCCTGTATCTCCACCTGGTAGGCTTCGTTGTTATTGATACGGTCGCTGCTTTCCTGTTTGGTTTCAGGGTCGGTAAGGCCATATTCCCTGAACTTGCCCACCATCATCGCTGCAATTTCTTTAGGAGGGGCTGTGTTGTCGTTGGGGAACTGTGCCACCATCACAAACGGGCCGTCGGGATCTTCTTTGGTGTCTGCTCCGTTGACGGTATAAATATACAGGCTGGCGGCATATTTAAAGAAACGGAAGGGCGTTTCTTTGGTGTCCATGGTGAAATTGGCTGTTTCAAACGGATCTATTGCCTGCTGCGGGTCGTACCAGATGCTGCGCAGGCAGGCCAGCATTTCCTTCCGGGCGGTCTCGTTGCCCGTAGGGTATACCGCCATCACCGAAGTGGAGAAGGTAGTGTCTCCGAAAACGAGTCCGAGGGTGATATGCGTAGGAGCGCCCTGTGCCGCCACGAACTTAGCGGGGTAGCCGTTGATGTTGAGTTCCTGGTAGTCGTATACAGTGGCGCCTCTTTCCACGAAGGCGGCTTTACTGAAGGAGGCGGCGTTGGTATAGAAGTTACCGCCCGGCAGGTCGTATACATTGATCATGCCTCGTTCTTTGTGATGAAGGCCGATAAAGTTTTTGGCGATGGTATACTGCGCCGGCGGTATCATATACAGATGCGTGCCGGGGATGCGCACATGCCGGGCCGTTTTGGTATTGCGGATAAGGCTGTCCAGCTTGTACTGGGCGCGGGCGCCGGCTGCCATGCATAATAACAGACAAAGCGACAGGAGTGGTTTCATGTGTGATCGTTTACTATCGGAAATGGTTGACAGGCGGGAGAAAAATGCCTTCCGCCCGCAGGTGGGACTGGGAATCATGCTCCGGCGCTGTAAATGTCGGGTTTTATTTTGATTTTCTTATCGTGGTGGCAGGGTGCGTAAAAAAGCCTTACAACGGGGAGTTGTAAGGCTTGAAAGTTTTACCAGCCGAAGCGGATGAAGTAGGTGTTGTCACCGTAGTTAGTCCGTTGGGTCAGGAATCTTTTTTTCATCCACTGTTTCTTGTTTTTAGAAACCACTTTCCAGTTGGGATGAAACCTGTATTTCAGCTTTTCGGGCTTGTCTGTTCCATCTTCTTCATACCACATGGCGGGAAAATATTTCTCGCAGCAGTTTTTGTAGAAGATAGAATGCCACCTGCAACGTGGGCACATGGCGTACATTTCTTTTCTTACGAGATTGTACGTTCTCCGATGGTCAGTTGTTTTCAGGATTTTAAGTTTGCTCACTTGTAAACACATTTGGTGCTACAAGGCGTCGAATGCTTTTTTCATGACATAGGTTTGGGGCGAAGATAGGGAAAAGCGGTACAATCTCCGGAAAATACTATCTTCATGTAACCTATGCTGCCCCGCAGCTTTCATGATTCCCGTTATAAAGTAAACCTGTTCCACCATATGAAGCTTGTCTCCTTTTTAGTGCTGCTGACCACCGCCGTATGCGGCGTTGCCACCGCCCAGTCCCGGCAGATGGCCCTGATCGATTCTATGGTCCGCAGGGCGCACCGCCTCGGCGTGTTTAATGGCAACGTGCTGGTGGCCGATCGTCACAAAGTGCTGTACAAAACGGCGATCGGCGTGGCGGATGCCACGGGCAGCGTACCGCTGACGGTACAGCACCGTTTTCATATCGGCTCCATCGCAAAAGAATTTAATGCCGTGGGTATCATGATGCTGAAAGCGCAAAGGAAGTTAAGCCTGGGGGATAAAGTGTCGCGGTATGTACCGGGACTGCCTTCCTGGGGGGATAGTATCACCATACAGCACCTGTTGCAGTATACCAGCGGACTGCCGGATATCAACTGGAAAACGGCGAAATCGGATGCAGACATCCTGCAGGACCTGAAAAGCCTGCCGCAGCTGATGTTCCGGCCGGGGAGCAACTATGCCTATAACAATGCGAATGTATTCCTGCAGCGGCGGATCATTGAGCAGGTCACCGGTATGCCGTTTAATACGTTCGTGGAAAAGCAGCAGCTGCAACCCTGCGGGATGACTTCCTCGCTGATGGACCCGACAGAAAAAGACAGCCTGGTGGCCATCGCTTTTAATGACGACCACAAGCCGGATGCTTTGTTTTATCCCATCTCCGGATGGACGGCCGTTACGCTGGATGATTTCTATAAATGGTCGGAGAGCATCAACGGTTTCCGGCTGCTATCCCCGGAAGATACACGCACCATCCTGTATCCCGTAGGGCCGAATAAACAAGCGGGACTCGGCGGGGGAGAGATGAAAGGCGATCACATCGTCCGGCACATACACGATGGTTCCAGCCTGCACTTCAATGCGTTACTGGTCAGCGATCCGCCTAAAGGCCGTACGGTCATCCTGATGACTAACAACAAACAGGGGAACCTGTATGAGCTGAATGCCGCTATCCAGGCTATTCTCGACGGAAAACCCTGGCAACAACCGAAGAAATCTGTCGAGCTGCTGTTTAAAGGAAAGCTGGACACGCTCAACGCACAGCAGTGCCTGGCACTGTATGAGCAGCTGAAAACACAACACATTGATCAGTACAATTTTGACAGCGAAGCGCCGCTCAATAACATCGGTTATTATTACCTCGGGCATAATAAGACAGAAGACGCCATCACCATCTTCGAATACAATACCCGGCTGTTTCCTGCTTCCGGTAATGTTTTCGATAGCCTGGGAGAGGCTTACTACAAAAAAGGGGACAAGCAGAAGGCATTGTCGGCCTACAAGCGTTCGTTGGCGCTGGACCCGGGCAATACGAATGCGAAGATGCTGATAGCGGAGCTGGAGAAATAATAGGTTACTCCTTAAAGTATTTCATGACAATCTTACTGATCGTATCAGCTTTGTTAAAAACCATGATATGCCCGCCGCCTTTAATGCGGTAATCGGGATGCACCAGCCTGCTGGCGATCACCCTGTCGGCCGTTCCGTGTATCTGGATCGTTCTCTCCGGCAGTTGTTTGTTATCCCAGTAGGCGATGCTTTTAAGTGCCCAGCGAAAGAAGGAAACGTCTGTGGCCTGCAGCAGTTTCTTTAATGTTTTTTTATCCACTTTGGTTTTGGCGCCAAAGTAACTGTTCGTCAGGAAATTGGTGCGTCTTAACAGCCCTGCCGGAATGATCCGGTACATGCCCAGTTTCATGAAAAAAAACTGGAACTTGTTCAACTCGTCTTTGGTTCTGACAGAGGAGATCAAGACCATTTTTTCTACCCTGATTTGTTTGGAGACCTCTACCGCCACGATGCCCCCGAAGGACAGCCCGATGATATAGGGATTTTCAGCCGTGATCTGGCTTTTGAGCCGTCCTGCGTACTGCCCGATCGTCTCGTCGGGCAAGGCTGGTATCCAGGAAATATACACCCTGCGATAACCAGGCAGCTGCAGGTTCATAAAGGCAGTGGAATCTGCTCCGATGCCACTGAAAAAATAAATCGTCTTTTGTGCTTCTTTAACAGTGTCGGCAGGACTTTGAGAAAACCCGCGGATACTGATGAACAGGAATAAAACAGCAAAAACCACTTTCACACGTTGCGCCATAACCTCTTTTAATTTTACCTGCCTTTGCCGGGCAGGACACGGTCTAAAAAAGAGAGACTTATGAATTTTTACATTCATAAGTCTCTCTTTTAAATTTATTTATATATTATATTTTTTGTCGGGAACTGATTTTAAACAGATTTTAAAAAGAACCGGCACAAAAATACCTAAATAATCTGAAAAGGGCGGCTACAAAGTGTCGTAATTTATCTTGATATGACTGCTTAGAGGGCTTGCCACACAGGTTAAGATCAAACCACTTTGCAGATGACGGGCAGACAGCACGTAGTTCCTTCTCAGGTGTACTTCTCCCGCTTGCAGTTGACATACACAGGAGCCGCACTGTCCCCGGCAGCAGGAATAAGGTACGGGTATTCCGGCAGTGAGCAGGGCATCGAGCAGTGGCATTTGTTCGTTCCATATCAACTGGCGCGTCACGCCACCTAATGTTACGGTTACTGTTGTGTTGCCCGGTTTGTCTGTCGGGGTATCGAAATCCATGGTCGCCTGTTTTAAGCCGTCACGGTGCCTTTTACCTCGTCGAGGATGTGACTGAGTTCTGCTATTTCTTCCTGTGACAATGGTTTCAGCGGACTTCTGAACTCGCCGCCTTCCACGCCGAGCAGTGTCAGTCCGGCTTTGATAGACCTGGGCAGCCCTTTGGCGACGATGAATTTCAGGAGATTGACCTGCCGGTAGAACAGCCGTTGAGCTTCGTGCAGATCGCCGCTTTGCACCGCGTCATACAAGGCGATATTCAGTTCGGGGATCAGGTTAGCGGCAGCGGTGCACCATCCGTTCGCTCCGGCGGCAAAGGCAGCCAGCGCCAAAGGATTGGAGCCGTTATAGAATGCTACGTCTTCCCCCAATGCTTTTCTTAAAAAATGCATGCGCTGCACGTCGCCGGTACTTTCTTTTATCATAGTTACGTTCGGTATCTCCAGCAACTGTTTCAGCAACGCAGGCGACATGTCCACACCGCTGGTCGCCGGGTTGTTGTAAACCATGATCGGGATGGAGATTTTCGACGCAACGGCATCATAATACCTGATGATTTCGTTGTCGGTCAACTTCCAGTAACTCATAGGAATAATCATGACAGCCGTGGCACCCGCCCTTTCTGCAAACTGCGCATGGTGAATGGTTTTCTGCGTGGTGAGGTTGGAGACGCCTACCAATGTGGGAGCGCGGTACGCTACCTGCTCTATGGTCGCAATAGTGACCGCCTCTTTTTCTTCATCGGTAAGATAGGGAAGGACGCCGGTACTTCCCAGTGGGGCGATGCCATGGCAGCCCGCTGCCACCAGGCGTTCTACCTGTTTTTTAAATAGGGGGATGTCTACCTTTTCCTCTTTGTCGAACGGCGTGACCGGATACGCGATCACCCCTTTAAATGGTATATTATTCATGGTGTTTTGTTTTAAAGAAAGCGTCTTCGGGTGAAGACGCCGGATGAATCATTAAAAATCCCTGCCTTCTTCTTCGCGGAGGGCTACGCCCAGGTTCTGCAACTGCGGGGCGTTTTCGCAGGCAATGTATTTCGCGGGTTCGCTGTCGCTCAGGTTTTGATGCTGATGCCATGCCCACGAGGGGATATACACGGCATCACCGGCTTCCCATTCCACGCGCTCATCTTCCACCAGTGTCCAGCCTTTGCCTTCCAGTACATATAGCAGGGTTTCGTAGGTATGGCGGTGGCGATGGGTTTGCTGGCCGGGGAGTAAGCCACCGATGGTGAGGCTTACGTTTTTGCTCGGGAGGTCTACAAAGAACACCGGGTGTTTCCTTTCGGCGGAAAACTGGTTGTGTACGCCGGCACGCTCCACATTCTTGTGAATAACATGAGAAGGCTTGACGTAGGTGGGCCTGGCAAATGTCTGGTGAAAATCTTTTGAGCTGAATTGTTTTTGTGCTGCTGATGCTACTTCCGTTTTTGACATAGTTGAAAGTTTTTTTGTAATTGCACGATTGCAAAACAAAAGTACAGGGCATCCCGACGGGCCAACTGGTACAGTTCTTACAAATAATGGTAGTCCAGGCAAGGGATAGATGGCCAGCCAACAAATTGCGTTTGTCTGATGTTATACTGCTGGTGGGTTTTGCCCCTGGTAAGCCCATTACCCTCACGCCCGGATGGACGCTATCCCGATCAACGAAGGCAGGCTGTACCATTTTGAGGTCCCTATCTTATTTTTTGCTTAGAAAATACGCTTGCGTAGTTTATGGAAGGAAAACTATATGTACAGTATGGCAGCGGGCCTTTTTCCGCACCTGCGGGCTGGAAGAACTTTGACGCTTCGCCTACACTGCGGCTGCAGCAGCTGCCGCTCATCGGTTCTTTACTGAAAAAGCGGATGCATGTCACTTTCCATCCGGACGTGCAGCAGGGAGATATTCTTTCAGGGTTGCCGGGTGTCGCGGAAAACTCCTGTGATGGCGTCTATTGTTCTCATGTGCTGGAACATTTGTCGTATGAAGATTGTCTGACCGCTATCCGTAATACCTACATCATGCTGAAGCCCGGCGGCCGTTTCCGGTGCGTATTGCCGGACCTGGAAACGGCCGCGCGGAAGTACCTGGATAACCTGCACGGTGAAGACAGCGAGGCTAATGTGAAGTTCATGGAAGAAACCCTGCTGGGAAGATTACAGCGGCAACGCGGCATACGCCAGCTGGTACAGTCAGCCTTCGGTAACAGGGAGCACCTGTATATGTGGGACCATATTTCGCTGGCCCATCAGCTGCAGAAGGCGGGCTTCCGGCAGGTGCGCCGTTGCACGTTCAACGATGCTGCTGATAAAATGTTCCGGCTGGTGGAAGAGGAAACACGGTTTAACAACGCTGTGGCGCTGGAGGCAACGAAATAATCCTGTTCAATATCAACAAATAATTAATTTATACCAGGATGCCCGATCCTGGTTAGGAATACTTATATTTATATGCCATAAACTGTCAGATTCCATTTTGTTCAATCCGGTCAACTGAAAGACCCCCAAACCATATCAATGCTGGTAACCAATAAACATTTTACACCCGTCCTGGGACTGGATATTCACATCGTGATCCTCCTCGGTTTTCCCATTCCCCTGCCACATCCATATATCGGGCTGGTGATAGATCCGATGGACTATATTCCTTTCATGGGCGCTACCACCCGCATCAACCACGTGCCACGGGGCAAGAGCGACACCAGCGGCATGCTGGTATTCCTTTTTCATATCCCGATGGGTGGGCCCTTCCTGCTGGCGCCCATGATCGGGCATGACTCGGTGAATTTCTTCGGCAGTAAAAAGGTAAAAGTGGAAGGTAATTTGATGAGCCCTTCAGGACACATGCTGATGACCTGTAATGATATCGGTATGCCGTTGTCTTTGCAGCCGGGAAAAAAATTTATTCCCATTCCCAGCCTGTATCTGCCCACATCGTATTCCATCCCGTTGTCTTTCGGTAAACCGGTGATGGTCGGCGGGCCTTTCGTACCGGACTGGGCCGGCGTGTTACTGAACCTTATTATGTCCTACGGGTTCGGAGCGCTGCTGAAAGGCGCCGGTAAACTGGGAAAGAAAGCACTCACCAAATTCAACCACAAACTACAGAAGAAAATAGGCAGCAATAAACTGAGCAGCATGCTCTGTAAAAAAGGACTGGAGCCGGTGGATCTGGTACAGGGCATTGTTATCTACGATTATACTGACTTTGAACTGCCCGGGCCTGTTCCGCTCAAATGGGAGCGCTCCTGGAACAGCGACAGTCCCTTTGAAGGGCTGCTGGGCCGTGGCAATCATCTTAAATACGACATGCGGCTGGAAGAACTGCCGCAGGAAGGCGTGACGGCAGTACTGCTGGGAGATGGCCGCACGGCGGTATTTGATGCGTTGCCTTTTGCCGGTAATACCGACTACAACCGGCATGAAAAACTACAGCTGACCCGCACCCATCATGATGAATTTGCGCTGTTTCAGCAGGACAACCGTTATACCTGTATTTTCCGCAAAGTACATCCGCAGGACCAACAGTACCGGCTGATGAGCATCAGCACCGAATCGGGTTTCCTGGTAAGCTTCCATTACAATGCGGCGGGACACCTGCTGCGCGTGACCGACAGCGCCGGCCGCCATCTGCTGATCACCAGTGATCCCCGGGGACGCATCCTCCGTGTTACCGGCCGTCATCGCGGGGAAGAAAAGATACTGGTTCAATATGCCTATAGCGAAGAGGGTGACATGGTGGGAG
>NZ_CAMLHC010000025.1 GCF_946479755.1 uncultured Chitinophaga sp.
CAAAAAGCGAAAGCCTACACACAGCATAAAGCCCAGGAAATCATTGATCTGCAGTGTCATCTTATAGTTGCCGCCATCACCCATTTCGGGCGTCAGTTCTTTAGGCCGTACGTTCAGCACCTGTGAATACAGGATCACCTGCGGCACCCGCAGCCGGAACATCAGGCTGGAGCTGTCTATCCAGTTACGGCCGCCGGGCCAGCCGGCCACATTGGGCGGGTAAAACAGCACCTGCCCCAGGATACGCTGAAATACCAGCATGGTTTCTTCCTGCTCAAAGGCCATGGGAATGGTGCGACGTATGCCTACCAGCAGTTCCACCGGTGATTTGATACGGTTGCCGATGTATTTGCTGTCGTAAAACCAGTCAGCCATGAAGATCTCCCGCATCAGTGTTTTGATGTCATAGCCGGAATGGTAGAATTTTTCGGAGAGTGACAGGATCAGGGTATCGTCCGGGGTATCATCTACAAAATACCGGAATATTTTAGTGGTGATAAAGGTGGCGGTCTGTTTCTGTTCCAGTAATAACTTCAGCACGTCGTCACCGTTATAGCGGCCGCTTTTCCCGAAGATATTTTTGACGCCGTCGTCGTGTTGTTTTTCACGGAACACGAACTGGCCGTTTTCATCGAAGCCCCATCCGGTGAAGGCGCGGGCAGCTTCTTTGATATCTGTTTCTGCATAATGCCCGCGGCCCATGGTGAACAGTTCCATGACTTCGCGGGCGAAGTTTTCGTTGGGACGTTGTTTACGGTTTTGCTGATTATTGAGGAACTGCAGCATGGCCGGGGATTTGGACACGGCCGTCAGCAGGTCGCCGAAGTTGCCCAGTGCGTTTTCCCGGATCACACCGATCAGTTGCTGGTTGAATAACACGTTCTGTGTGCGGCAGGCGAAGTGGCCGTGCCAGAAGAGGCTCATTTTCTCGCGCAGCGGGTGTTCGCTTTTCTGCATCATGTTCATCCAGGCTACGTTGAGGTCTTTGATGCCCTGGGTGTTCATTTGCCGGACGGTTTTCCGTTGTTCTTCCGTCATGTCTTTCGCGCGTTTGTAATCTGGCAGGTCGGTGGCGTTGATCACGTCTACCGATTCCAGCGCTGCGTGTTTGGGACCGTTCAGCACTTTATTCACGATTTCTTTCCGCCGTCTTTTTTCCCAGTCGGAGATAACGGGCAGGGTTTCGCCGAAGCCGGCGCGCCAGGCGAGATGTTGCATTTCCAGTTTTTTGGCAACTACAGGCATACGTAAATAATTTAATGTAAGACTGTGTTTTGGCGCCGGGGTTTAACGAAATTTCCAGACCGGATAACAACTGCCTTTTTCAAAGACGTGTTTATCCTGCGGAAGTGCCATAAAGGCGTCGGCATAAAGCAGGCTGGCAAGGTCTCCTGAGCCGTGGTAAGGCTGCGGAACGGCGCCTGTGGTGCCATCCGGCATGGACTGCAATTTAACAGGAAGGTAATATTCCAGTGATGGGTTAAACGTCACTTTTTCCTGCAACACCGCATAGGCAGGTGCTGATTCCTGCGCTCCCATGGCCGCTTTCAGCCAGGGCAGCACGTAACGGTAAAAACACATAAAGCCCGACACCGGGTTGCCCGGCAGGGCAAATACCACAGGGCCATTGGTGAAAGTACCGAACAGGAAAGGCTTTCCCGGTCTTTGCTGCACCTTGTGAAAAATCTGCTGCATGCCCAGCCGCTGCAGTACCGCCGGCAGATGATCGAACTTCCCGGCAGACACAGCCCCCGAGCTGATCCACACGTCTGTCTCCTGCAATAATGGTTCCAGCCGTGCACGCATGGCCACCTCATCATCGCTCAGGTGTATGTAAGCTGCGGTAATACCGCACTGTTGCAGCGATGCCATCAGGCTATATATATTGGAGATGCGCACCTGGTGTTCTTCCGGCGTGGCGTCTACAGGCACCAGTTCATCACCGGTAGCGATAACGGCTACGCGCGGCAGCCGCGCCACCTGCACCTGCGTTTTACCGACAGTGGCCAGAATACCCGCTTCGGCAGGACCGATCAGCGTTCCGGGTGACAGCAGTACCGTATCTTCCGCCACATCTGAACCTTTGCGATGCACATTTTGCCCCGCTGTTACATCCCCGGTGATGGCAAAACGGCGGAAGCCCTCATGGTCAGAGGCTTCCAGCTGTTCGTACGGGATCACGGTATCTGTCAGTTCCGGCAGGATGGCACCGGTCATGACTTCGATGCAATTGGCTGTGTTTGATAGTTGCAGCCGCGGAGCGCCCGCTGCTTGGATATCTTCTACGCCGAAAATCTGTTGCCCGCGGGCAAAGCTGTCGTACAGGATGGCAATGCCATCCATCGTAACCCGGTCAAAAGGCGGGAACGGCCTGTCAGCCTTCACAGGCTCACGCAACACACGGCCGTTGGCGGCCTCAAAAGGCAACACTTCCGTGCCCATGTCCCGCACGGTCTGTAATACGGCAGTATACGCAGCAGCAACAGTCAGCATCATTTTGTATTATTTTTGTACAGGTGAAGATGATTAAATTTATGATATTATGGCCAATCCATCAAGCAGCGATTTTACCCATCTCGATTCTTCCGGTCAGCCGGCAATGGTAGATGTAAGCGGCAAAGGCAGCACGTATCGTGTAGCCGTTGCCGAAAGCCGTGTGTATTTACCGTCACTGGTAAGGGAACAGTTCCGCGGCAATGACATTCAAACCCGCAAGGGCGCCGTATTCCAGACCGCCATCATTGCCGGTATCATGGCCGCGAAAAAAACGCCGGACCTCATCCCCCTCTGTCACACCCTGCTGCTGGACGGTTGCGATGTACAGATACACCTCGAAGAAGAAGAGGCCATTATCCGCTGCACCGTGAAAACAACAGGCAAAACAGGCGTGGAAATGGAAGCCCTCACCGGCGCCAGCGTGGCGGCACTCACCATCTACGATATGTGCAAAGCCTTTACCCAGGAAATGATCATCCGCCAGACGCGGCTGATCAGTAAAACCGGTGGGAAACACGATCTCGCAGAGGGGGCAAAGTGGGCGTAAGAACGCAAAGGAGCGGAGAGCAGAGCGGAGGGGCACGCAAAGGCGCGAAGCAGCAAAGAGCGCAAAGAAATAATGAGCGCGAAGGCAAAGAGCGCGAAGATAATATGGGTGTTAAAAGGAGAATATGACGGAAAATAACAATGCACCGTTGAAGGGGCTTGTACTCTGCGGCGGGCAAAGTACCCGGATGCAGGAAAACAAAAGCAGGATCAATTATCATGGTATGCCCCAGTGGCAGTACCTGGCCGATCTGTTAACAGCTTGCGGGCTGGAGACTTATCTCTCCTGCCGGACGGATCAACAAACAGATTTTGATGGTTATTCCCGGCTTATACCTGACAGCGTGCCTTACGGCGGACCTTCAGCGGGACTGCTGAGTGCCAGCCAGCTGCAACCGGGCGCCGCCTGGCTGGTGCTGGCCTGCGACCTGCCGCTGATTGGCCGAAAAAGCCTGGAGCTGCTAATACAGGAAAGAGACGCGCAACAGTCCGCCACCGCTTTTATCAGCCCGGTAAACGACCTTCCCGAACCACTGATAGCCATCTGGGAGCCCGCAGGGCTGCGAGCTTTGTATGAAAATGTGGCGGCAGGCAAAAACTGTCCGCGTAAAACCTTGCTCAATACGAATATCCGGTTGCTGCATAACCCTTATGCAGCCGAACAGTACAATGCCAACACCCCCGAAGAAAAGGCTGCGGCCATGCAACAGGTCACTGACCAATCCCTCCGTCGGTAAAAAATTCTTTCTTCCAGATTGGCACCGTTTCTTTCAGCGTGTCTATCGTAAACTCACAGGCATCAAAGGCGATGCCCCTGTGGGCGGAAGCCACGGCGATCACCACCGCAATATCGCCGGGATATTTGTCGCCGATAGCGTGCAGCATCGCCAGCTTTTTGATGTCCCATTGGGCCTGCACCCTGTCGGCTATTTTCTGCATTTCGCTGAGGGCCATCGCCTCGTAACATTCGTAAAATAGTTTCGTCACCCCGCGGCCACGGGTATCATTCCTTACCGTGCCGGTGAAAATCACCTCCCCGCCGCATTCCGGCGACTGGATGAAGTCCAGCGCCTCCTGTACCGTGATAGTATCTCTGATGGCTATTAATGTCTCCATAGTTGTCTTTTAATTATCCTCCACTCACCGGCGGTATTACCGCCACCTCGTCGCCCGCACCGATAGCCTGGGCATCGCCCGCATATTCGCGGTTGACCGCCACCATCAGGGAACTGAGCTGCCGCATGGCCGGGTAACGGTCATACAGCCACTGTTTCAATTCCGCCACGTTGGTCACCGTTTCCGGGATACCTACCAGCGCCGCACCGGCAATATCTTTTGCCACACCAAAAAGCAGAAGGCCCATACTTGAAATTTGTTGGTTAAAACTACAATATAGCAGCGATAAAATAGTACTTTTAATACCGGAGAAAATCACTTTCTATGAAGATCAGGATAAGAGGGAACAGCATCCGTTACCGGCTGGACAAAACGGATATGGAACTGCTGGAAATGACCGGCAAAGTGGAGTCTATCACCCACATCGGCGCCGGCGTGCTTCATTTCTGCGTGCGCTCCAAAAGCATCACCGACCCGGTGATCAAAATGGAACACGACGGCGTGCACCTGCTGCTGCCCGCTGAGCGGCTGCAGGGCTGGTATGCGCCGGACCAGGTAGGGTTTGAACTGATACTTCCCAATCCCGACGGCTCCGAACTGAAAATACTGGTGGAAAAAGACTTCCAATGCCTTTCTCCCCGGAATGAAGACGACAGCCAGGCTTTCGAGAACCCGAACGCAGGCAAAAACTGCTGATCATGCTGACGGACGCCCATCATCGTATAATCGATTACGTTAGACTGTCTGTCACAGACCGCTGTAATCTCCGCTGCACCTACTGCATGCCGGAACAGATGCGCTTTGTGAAATCGTCCGCCCTGCTCGCCGATACAGAAATCATCACACTGCTCCAAACGCTGGCCACCGCCGGCGTCTCCAAAGTGAGGATCACCGGTGGAGAACCCTTTCTCCGTCCAGGGCTCATGCCGCTGCTGACCAAGATCAAAGCCATTCCGGGCATACAGCAGATCGCTATCACCACCAACGGCGTACTCACCCACCAACACATTCCGGAGCTTAAAGCACTCGGCATTACCCATGTTAATCTGAGTCTCGACACCCTGCAGCCGGCACGGTTTCAGCAGATCACCCGCCGCGACCAGTTTGCCGCCGTCATGCAAACGCTGAACAGCCTGCTGGCGCATCAGCTGCAGGTGAAACTCAACGTGGTCGTGATGGACCAGGTAAACACAGATGAACTGGTGCATTTTGCTGCCCTCACCCGGGAACAGCCCATCGGCGTAAGGTTTATTGAGGAAATGCCGTTTAACGGCCAGGGACATGGTTTTTCAGGTATCCGCTGGAACTATGAGACCATCCTACAAACGCTCCGGGAGGCATACACCCTGCACAAATTACCCGACGCCCCCCATTCTACTGCGCTCAACTACGGTATCCCCGGCCACCTGGGCAACATCGGGGTGATACCAGCCTATAGCCGTACCTTCTGCGGCACCTGCAACAGACTTCGTATATCCGCTACCGGTAGCGTGAAGACCTGCCTCTACGGCCGGGATGTATTAAACGTAAAAGACCTGATACGGTCGGGAGAAGAATTGTTGCCAGCTATTCAACAGGCGCTGCACTACCGCGCTGCCAACGGGTTTGAAGCAGAACGGCTGCATACTACCGCACTGGAAAGCATGTCTGTTATCGGTGGTTAAAATTACTTTATCAGCATCCGCACACCTGCATACAAAATCAGCACTGCCGTAGCACCCGCCACCCACTTTGGTTTCAGCACACGGGCGCTCAGCCGTGCACCGATTTGTCCGCCGATGATCACCGCCAGCAACAGCGGCCCGGCGAAAGCAGGTTCGAATACAATGGCTTTTTTAGCGGCCTGCCCCAGCAGGCCGGCAATAGAATTAACAAGGATAAAAAAGCTGCTCAGCCCCGCCACGTTCTTAGCGGTATCATATTTTCCTAACCGCAATACCGGCGCCAGGTAAATACCGCCACCGATGCCGGTCATACCGGAAAGCAACCCGATAGCGCCGCCGATACAGCCGTACAGCACACCATTGCCTTCCCGCTGCGTCTCTGTTTCCTGGTTACGCTCAAAAAAGAGCCGGTAGCACATAAACACCGCGGCCAGCGTGAGGGCTATGCCCAGCAACAGAAAAAAGGTTTCCTGTTTAAGCGGCAGATAGCTGCCCGCAAAAGCCAGCGGCACGCTGACAAATGACAGCAACAGCGCCTTCTTCATTGGCAGGTGGCCGCTTTTATAGAAATGGTAAACGCCGCCGGCCACCACCGCCACATTGCACAGCAGCGCTGTAGACTTCATCAGCTGGAAATCGATGCCCCACAGGGCCAGGATAGCGAGGTAGCTGGAACCACCGCCGAAACCGGCAGCTGAATATACCAGCGCTACCACAAAAAAGAGGATACAGAGTTCTATAGTCACCTTAATAAGTTTGCATCTGGTCATCGATGGTACAAGCCCATGCATGAATACCGCCTTCCACATTATACACCTGCCGGAAGCCCATCTCCACCAAACGCTGTCCCACTGCGCGGCTGCGCATACCATGATGACAGAGCACCGCCAGCGGCGCTTCCGGCTGTAAGGCGCTCACACGGCCCAATACCTGTCCCATTGGAATATGAATGGCCTGCGGCAGATGGCAGATCTCCCATTCGTCATCTTCTCTCACATCCAGCAACTGCAGGGCTTTCCCTTGTTGCAGCCATTCCTGTAGCTCCTCTACCGAGAGGGATTGCAGATTATTCACTTCACAAACAGTTTGCTGGTAGTTATCGGCCAAACGTGTTATCTGTTGGTTGGCTGCTACCGGTGTAATATTAAAAGTCAGGTGTGTATTGGTCAGTGTATCGATCGTCAGCAACTGGTTTTTCAGCGGCGTGCCAATACCTGTGATCACCTTCACCGTTTCATTGGCCTGGTAACAGCCGATGATGCCAGGCAGTACGCCCAGCACGCCTATCTCGCTGCAGTTCAGCATTTCGCCGGATTCCGGTGCTTCGGGGAAAATACAACGGTAGGTAGCGCCCTGCTGGTAGTTAAACACGCTCACTTGTCCTTCGTATTTATAGATGGCGCCGTATACCAGCGGTTTGCCGGCAATCACGCAGGCGTCGTTCACGAGGTAGCGGGTGCCAAAGTTGTCGGAGCAGTCCACCACCACGTCGTAAGCGCCAACAATTTCCAGCGCGTTGTCTGTCGTAAGCCACGTATCGTGCGGTACAATCGTAACTTCCGGGTTGAGCTGCTGAAGGCGGGCAGCGGCCAGTGCCAGCTTGGACTTTCCCTGATCGGCCGTATGGTACAGTACCTGCCGTTGCAGGTTGGTCACCGATACGGTGTCGTGCTCTACGATACCTATTTTTCCTATACCCATCGCCGTTAGATACTGTAATACAGGAACACCGAGGCCGCCGGCACCGATCACCAGTACGGAAGCGGCCTGCAATAAACGTTGTTTCTCCGGGCCGAAGCCTTCCAGTCTTGTCTGCCGGTCATATCGTTGCATAACAAATCTTCTTTAAAGGTCATGGTTTCACCCGGCGGTACATCGTCACCAGGTCTGTAAATTGTCCGTCTCTCTGCTGTATGCCATAGGGCAGTCGGCCACATTCGTGAAAACCGAAGTTACGATAGAGATGTATGGCCTTATCGTTGTTGGCAAACACCTGCAGGTATATCAGCTGTATTTTTTCATGTTCCTCGGCCCATCGCAGCATAGCGGTCATCAGCCGGCGGCCGATGCCCAGGCTGCTCCAGGCGCGCTCCACGGCGATACCCATTTCAGCGGTATGGCCTCTTTTATGGTATCCGCTGTGGTTGACAGTAATTGATCCTACCAGCGTGTCGTTGACAATCGCCACCAGCATCAGCTGGTCGGGATTCTTCAGGTAGGTTTTGATAAAATCCTCTTCTGACTTTTCGCTCATTTCAAGCGCTTCCCCGGGGGTGAACAACAGGAAATCCGTTTCCTGCGTCATCCGCTGAAAATTGCGAAGCAGCCCGAGGGCGTCTTCTATCACAGGCGGCCGGATGATCAGTTCTGCTCCGTTAGGCAAAAAGTGTCTCATAGTACGAAAATAAAAAAAAGCAGCCGGTTTAGGGCTGCTCTTTATCATCAAAAGCTGATCGTGTTTTATGCAATCTTGTCTGCCCCGAAATAACGGTGCAGTACGGCCGGCAATTGGATACCTGCTTCGGTCTGGTTGTTTTCCAGCACGCAAGCCATGATACGGGGCAGCGCCAAAGAGCTGCCATTCAGGGAATGCGTCAGCTGCGGCTTGCCATTGGCTTCTTTGAAACGGATCTTCATGCGGTTGGTCTGGTAGGTCTCAAAGTTAGATACAGAGCTCACTTCCAGCCATTTCTGCTGTGCGGCGCTGTATACTTCAAAATCGTAGGTAATGGCAGAAGCAAAGCTCATATCGCCGCCACACAACCGCAGGATGCGGTAAGGCAGCTGGAGGCTGTTGAGCAGTTTTTCCACATGCGCCACCATTTCGTCCAGCGCTTCGTAGGATTTCTCCGGGTGAACGATCTGTACCAGCTCCACTTTGTCGAACTGATGTACCCTATTGAGGCCACGTACGTCTTTACCGTAGGAGCCGGCTTCACGGCGGAAACAGGGGGTATAACCGGTCATCCTGATCGGCAGATCGGTATCTTTCACGATTTCATCGCGGTAGATGTTGGTCAGCGGTACTTCTGCCGTGGGGATCAGGAAGTAGTTGTCCTCCGTGGCGTGGTACATCTGTCCTTCTTTATCGGGCAGCTGGCCGGTACCAAAAGCGGATGTTTCGTTGACCAGGTAAGGCGGTGCATACTCAGTATAGCCATTCTCGAGGTTAAAATCGAGGAAATACTGTATCATGGCGCGTTGCAGGCGGGCGCCCTGTTTCTGGAAAACGGGGAATCCGCTGCCGGTAATTTTATTACCCAGTTCAAAATCAATCAGCTGGTACTTTTTGGCGAGGTCCCAGTGGGGCACTGCATCAGCAGCCAGTGTGGGGATATCGCCACCACGGCGTACTTCCACGTTCTCTTCCGGCGTATGGCCGGGAGGTACGATGGCGGCAGGCAGGTTAGGCAGTTTTACCAGGGTATCGTGCAACGCTTTTTCAGTGGCGTTCAGCTCTTCGTTCACCGGTCCCAGCTTCTCTTTCAGGGCGTTCACGGCAGCACGCTGCTGTTCGCCTTCCTCTTTTTTCCCCTGTGCCATCAGTTTACCGATCTCTTTGGAGAGACTGTTGACCTGCGCTTGTGTTTCATCGTATTCCTGGGTGAGGCGCTTACGCTTGTCGTCCAGTGCCAGCACTTCGTCTACCAGGCCCGTTTCTTTGAAGTTTTTCAGGGCGAGGCGCTCTAATACCAGTTCTTTATTTTGACGTATAAACGGTACTTGTAACATGTTGTATTATTAAAAAATTTGCTCAAAGATAGAAAAATAGCATTTAGCTGAGATATTTACCTACTATCGGTATCCTGCGGCCCACACCAAAGGCCTTGGACGATACCCGGATGATAGGGCAGAATTGATTCCTTTTGTATTCATTGGTGTTGACCATCTTTAAGGCCCGCGAAACCAAAGCGGAGTCAAATCCCTGAGCAATAATTTCTTTAGGTCCCTGGCGGCGTTCGATGTACTGGTACAGCAGTTTGTCCAGCACAGCGTAGTCCGGCAGGCTGTCGCTGTCCTTTTGATTGGGGCGCAGCTCTGCGGAAGGGGCTTTGTCAATGATGTTTACCGGGATGATCTCTTTGTCCCGGTTGATATACCGTGCCAGGGCGTATACCTGCATTTTGTACAGGTCGCCCAGTACGGACAGGCCACCGGCCATATCGCCGTAAAGCGTGCCGTAGCCGGTAGACAGCTCACTTTTATTGGAGGTATTCAGCAGGATATACCCGAATTTGTTGGAGAGTCCCATCAGCAGGTTACCACGGATACGGGACTGAGTATTTTCTTCTGCCACATTGAAGGGCAGTCCCTTGAAATACGGCTCCAGCGTGGCCAGGAAGCTTTCGTAAATATTGTTGATGCGGATAATGTCGTAGGGGTTGTCCAGGTTTTTGGACAACGCTACGGCATCATCTACAGAGTGTTCGGTAGAATAGGGAGAAGGCATCAGCACGGCACGTACGTTCTCACTGCCCAGCGCATCGCAGGCAATGGCGAGGGTCACCGCGCTGTCAATACCACCGGAAGAGCCCAGGATGGCCTTTTTGAAGCCCATCTTACCAAAGTAATCACGGATGCCCATCACCAGCGCATCGTATATCCGGTTGATGTTATGATCATATACCAGTTCCGTGAGCGGTGTGAAGGCGACCATTTCGGCAGGCGCTTCCCCTTTGGACATGAGGTCTTCCAGGTCCATACCGCCGATCGCTTCTTCAAAGTAAGGCAGCACTTTCGCTACATTACCGGCAGCGTCGTAAATGAGGGAGCCACCGTCAAACACAATCTCTGTCTGAGAGCCTACTGTGTTGCAGTAGTACATAGGCAACCGGTATTTGAGTACGTTGGCGCGGATGATCTCTTTGCGGTCTTCGTCATGGTCATAGTCAAACGGAGAAGCGGAGAGGTTGATCATCACATCGGGCTCCTGGCCCATCAGCATGTCCATGGGGCACACGCGGTACAGCGGGTTGTCGCCCAGGTTCCAGATATCTTCGCAGATGGTCACCGCCAGCTTCTTTCCTTTAAACGGAATGATGTTCCACTCATAGGAGGGCTCGAAGTAACGGTATTCATCAAAAACGTCGTAAGTGGGAAGCAGGGTTTTATGTACCACCTGCTTTACTTCGCCTTCATGGAGGAACCATGCGGCGTTGAACAGGTCTTTGCCTTCCCGCTGGGGGTTACGGGCGGGGCAGCCCACCAGCACGGCGATCTCCTGTGTATGGGCTTTGATCACGTCTATGGCGTGATAACACTGCCGGATAAAATCTTCAAACTCGAGGAAATCGCGCGGGGGATAACCACAGATGCACAGCTCGGAAAACACCACCAGGTCTGCGCCCTGCGCTTTGGCAGCGGCTATGCCCTCGATGATCTTCTGCGTATTGTGTTCGAAGTTCCCTATATGATAGTTCTGTTGTGCCAGTATAATTTTCATACCCTTGAAAAAAGTTTAGATTGGCTGTTTCTAAAAATATACGCCCAGCCGCAGCGCAAAGCTATTCATATTTACCTTACCGTCATTCCATTTACCGTTGCGGGTCACGTCCACAAAACCGTTCTGGTAGGTAAGGCCCACAATACCGGTCAGCGTTTCGCCCAGGGGATATTCCACGCCGGCGCCGATGAGCAGGCCGATATTGATACGGTTCATTTCGGGCAGTATGTTGACCCTGTCATGCGTTTGATTCAGGGAGATGACATCCGCCCTTCCGCTGACCGGGAACGCGAAGTAGGTACCGAACTGCCCCCAGAAATTGAGCGCGTCGGGCGACGTGGTTTTCAGTTTCAGCGCCACCGGTATCTCAATATAGGTGAGTTTCATATTATACTCCGAGGGATTGGCTTTAAAGTCGCTCAGGCCCTTGTCCGCGTCATATTTCAGTTTACTGCCGCCCAGCACTACGTTAAAACCCGATGCCAGGGCGTAGTTACCGGCTTCGTTCAGGTTAAAATCGGCCATCAGCCCGAAATTCAGGCCCGCTTTGGCGCTGTTGCGGTTAACGCCCGATTCCTGTGGTTTCAGTATCGAGATCATCGGATCTAACTTAAAACCCAGGCGTACCTTGCGGGTAAAATTACCATACCCGCTCTGTGCCATCCCTGCTGTAGCTATTCCTAATGTTAATGCCAGCAAAAAAAACCGCTTCATATGATTCATTTTAGCGATGAAATTACGAATTTGAAATACTTTATTCATCATTGGCGCCGATAAGGGCCCCGCAATAATATCTCCCATATATTCGTTTACCGTAATTCGTAATTCATAATTTTCCAATAATTTTACCTGAATGCGAAACAATCCCACATATTCCCTGCTGACCGGCTGCCTCGCGGCGCTGTTTCTCTATGCCTGCAATACCGGCAATAAAGCGCCGGATGTGAGTCATATACCCATGAACGTTAGTATCCAGCGGTTCGACTCGGCGCTGTTTACCATCGATACCAATGATATACAACCGGGGATGACCCGCCTGCATCAGTCCTATCCGCTTTTCATGCCGATCTATATCTCGGAGATCATGAACTTCGGCGCTTTTGCGGACAGCAGTAAGGAAATACAGCAACAGCTGCGGCTTTTCCTCACCAACCGCGATTTCCGGCAACTGGAAACGGCGGTGTCCCAAAAGTATGCTAATGCCGGTACCCTGCAAAAAGAGCTGGAAGAGGCGTTTCGTTATACCAAATACTACCTTCCCGCTTTCCGGGCGCCTAAAGTAGTTACTTTCACTTCCGGTATTGCCAATTATGGTGCCATTACGATCGACTCCATTTTAGGCATTGGACTGGATATGTATATGGGGGCTGATTTCCCGCCTTACGCCCAGATCCCGGACTATCCTGATTATATGGTCCGCCGTTTTGCGCCGGAGTATATTACCACCAACTGTATGCAGGTGCTGCAGCAACAGCTCTATCCTGCGCCCCGCAACGGTGGCGGCCTGCTGGAGCAGATGATCGAGGCCGGCAAACAACAGTATTTCCTATCCAAAGTACTTCCTCATACGCCCGATTCTATCCGTCTCGGCTACACGAAAGAGCAGCTGCAGTGGTGCCGTGAAAATGAAAAAATGATCTGGCAGTTTTTTGTACAGAACAACCTGTTATATACGACGGACTGGCAGCAGATCAACCTCTTCATGAACGATGCGCCGGCTACCCAGGGCATGCCGGAAGGGTCTCCCGGAAAAATCGGCTACTTCGTGGGCTACGAGATCGTGAACAAATACATGGAAAAACATGCTGACGTAAGCGTTCAGCAATTGATGGAGTCGAAAAATCTGCTGGAAATATTTAAGGCGGCTAAGTACAGACCGTAAGGCTAGTTGAGCTTGAAAGGAACAACCATCTGGAATTCAGGAATCCTCACTTCGAAGATTTTCTTATCCAGCTGGTTTTCCATCTGGTAGGTACCGTACATCTTTCCTATTTCAGTGCGGAGGTTAGATCCCGAGACGTATTGATAAGTCTCTCCGGGGGCCAGTAATGGCTGTACGCCTACAACTCCTTCACCCTCCACTTCGCGGTGGGTGCCGTTGGAATCGATGATATACCAGTGGCGGCGCAGCAATTTGATGGGGAAAGTATTGTTGTTTTCAATGGTGATACGGTAAGCAAACATGAATTCGCTTCCAATGGGATTAGAATAATCCGGCTGGTAGAATGTTTCCACGCTGATAGTGATTCCCTCTGTTACCTTCTTAACCATAAAATCAACCTTTGACGTAAAAATAAGAAAAATAAAGCCAGTGGGTATAAAAATTATATTTTCCGCAACACTTTAACGATTTTTTAAATAATTTCTATCCCTTCAAGGATGCCCGGGTCTGCTTCCGCCTTTCTGGCGGCCACTTCCAGCGGATTGTCATAATAACCCCGCCGGGCACACAAGTACAGATACCGGGCCAGAAAACCTATCATGCCGTATTCCCTGTACTGCTTCACATGGCAGGCCTCATGCCTGACCCAGGCAGTATTGGACAGGAACTCTAACCGGGACGCCCCATACAGATGGATGGTGCGCCCCAGTACCATGGCCACTCCCTTCACCCGCATCACCTTTGCAGCAATGCGGGCCAGCCCTGAATCAACGTGTATACGGCATCTTATTTTTTCCAATCCTTTTTCCCGAATAACGTAAATCTACGGGAAATATTGAAACCCCAGCGGAACTGGCCCTGCAACCACGAGGTGGTGGTTTCGGGGAGAAACTGGCTCTCCTGGATGGCGCTGGAGTTGGTGAAGTTGAGATGGAACACGTGTCCGCCGGTTTCTATCTCCAGCCCTACGCCGAGCGGGTTGTAGAAGGTGATGCCCTGCGATTTGTAGTAGTCCCGGCTCGCCTGGGAGCGGAACGGGTAAAAATACTCCGCCACGATGCCTATCCTTTTGGACAACTTCAGCCGGCCGCCCACGCCGAGGGCAAACATGTTGTTCATGTCCATATACCCCACGCGGTTACGGTGCACGTAGGTGGGAGACAGGGAGAAAGCCAGCCTGTCGCCGAACTTACGGGACACGATGCCCTGGGCCACGTAACTCAACCGGTCGGACGCATCGCCGAACCAGGCCGCATGATGCGGGTCTTCCTCTGAGCTCATCATCGACATTACTGCAGTACCCAGTACAGCCACGGACACCGGCACATGGTTGTCCTGCGTTTGCTCCACCAGCCTGTATTTCACGAGCAGGTCCAGCAGCTGGTGCTGCACACCGGAGCCTTTGGAGCGGCCGATACCTGCCATCAGCCGGTCGGTGATGCCATATTCCAGCCCGATACGGATATCGGTGGAGTTGTCGATGCCGTAAAATGTTTTGGCACCGCCGAACTCGCCGCCCAGGTCGCCAAAGCGGTGATCTACGCGGACATCCAGCTCATGTTTGCGCAACATGTCTGTAGAATGCCCCATAATGATACGGGTGCCTTTGTAGGTGTACAGTACTTTAGGGTGTGCCGGACCGGTAGAGTCGAACAGCTGGCTCAGGTCCTGCTGGGCCTGGGCATATACGCTGATGCCGGTACACAGCATCAGAAAAGCAATAATTTTCATGGGTATGTTTAAATGATGTTTACAATGATTACCGGTTTACCACGGTATACACCGCGTTAACAGTTACTGCCACCACTTCGGCAATGTTTTTCACCACCATGGTGGGCACATCGATACGATGATCTGCAATACGGATGTTGAAAGTGGAGCCGGCCATGATGCTGCCGTCTTTCACCGTGATGGTGCCTTTTTCGCGGTAGGGTTTGTCCACCCCGTGCAGGTTGAGCGTACCTTCGACCGTCACCTGGTAGGTACCGTTACGGTTGAGGTCTGCATTTTCCAGCACTTTCCCTTTGAATTCGGCAAACGGGTACTTGTCGCTCTCCAGGTAATTTTGGTTGAAATGGTCCTGCATCAGCTTTTTCCTGAACTGGAAAGAAGCGATGGGCACTTTAAAATAAATGGCGCCGGTTTTTACGTTGATGGCAGACACGCCTTTGTCGGTTTTAGCCTCTATATCTTCCAGCGGCGCCGATGAGAAGAAAGAGAACCGGGTATTCTTACAGGAGAAAACATCCTGCGCTGATACCGCACTGGTGATGATCACCATGGAGAAAAGAAGGAACAGGTTTTTCATGAGCAAAAAAGATTTGGGTTTACTGATCAGGCATACCATGTTCTATCCAACAAGCGATGGAGTCCTTCATTCCTTTCGACAATGCGGGGAACCGTGAGGGCGGCATATCTGCCTGCGCACTGGTAACCCGTTGCACAAAAACGGCCCGGGAAGCTGTAATGTAGGCCTTCAGCTTATCCGGTGAAGAGAAGTCAGCGCGGCCCCGCGGGATATTGCCGGTATGGCATCCGCGGGAGGTACAGTTGGCCTGTACGGCCTGATCGGCATAACTGGTGACAATACGGGCTACTTTACAGTCAAGGCCCTCGTTCGGGATCACCGGCGCCGGCGCCTGTTCATTTTTACAGGCTGCCAGCAGGATACATCCCGCTAACAAAAGATGGGTTTTCTTTTTCATAATAGCTTATTAACCTGTATCTGATACGAAAGATGCAGGGAATGGGTTGCCAGGGTTATACTATTTGGATTTAGTTGTTATTTTGCAGAAAATATGCTACCCGTGACCATAGAACAAATCTATCATATCTATCTGCAGCATTTTAGCATCCAGACAGACACCCGCAAGTTGCAACCGAATGATATTTTCTTTGCCCTGAAAGGGGATAATTTCAACGGCAACGAATTTGCCGCTAAAGCACTGGAGATGGGCGCCGCCTTCGCCGTTGTGGACGAAGCAGCCTATTATACGCAGCCGGATAAAATGGCACTGGTAGATAACGTGTTAGAGACTTTACAGGCGCTGGCCCTGTGGCACCGGAAACGATTAAATATTCCTTTTCTGGCCATTACCGGTACTAACGGTAAAACCACTACGAAAGAACTGGTGAACGCCGCCCTCTCGGCCGGCTTCAAAACATACGCCACCGTCGGCAATCTCAACAATCATATCGGCGTACCGCTGACCATCCTGTCTATCAAACCGGACGTGGAAATAGCAGTGATTGAAATGGGCGCCAACCATCAGAAGGAAATTGCAGGCTACTGCAAAATTGCGTTGCCTACCCACGGTATCATCACCAATATCGGTAAAGCCCACCTCGAAGGCTTCGGCAGCGAGGAAGGCGTGCGCATCGCCAAAGGGGAACTGTACGATTATCTGCGCGACAACAACGGCACCGTGTTCGTTTGCAACGATTATCCTTATCTCCTCGAAATGAGTAAGGGCATTGCGCAGGTGGTGACCTATGGCAGCAAAGAGGCCGACTATACCGGTACTCCTGCGGCAGATAAGGCTTTGTTGGGCGTACAGGTCAACAACAATAACATAGGCTTCATACAGACCAAACTCACCGGCGTGTACAATTTCCCGAACGTGATGGCCGCCGTGGCCGTAGCCAGCCATTTTAAAGTGCCGGCAGAAAAAATCGGTCCCGCCATCGCTGCCTATATACCTTCCAACAACCGCTCGCAGGTGATACAACAAGGCACCAACACCATTATCATGGACGCTTATAACGCCAATCCTTCCAGCATGAAAGCCGCCATCGACAACTTCCTCGGCATCGAAGCGCCGAAGAAAGTACTGATGCTCGGCGCTATGATGGAGCTCGGCACTGACAGCATTAAAGAACATGAAGCACTGGTGGAACAATTGCAACGCCACCACTGGGAAGCAGTGGTATTGGTAGGCGGTGATTTTAAGAAGGTCAATCATCCGTACATTTACCTCGACAACTCCGCTGAAGCCGCCAAATGGCTGCAGCAGCAACAGTTCCAGGACACGCACATACTGATTAAAGGTTCCCGCAGCACGGGTATGGAAAAAGTACTGTAAAACTGTGATGGTCATCACAGCTACAATATTTTGAAAACAAATGCGTTTAATACCCTAAACGCATATATGCGACCATAGGTACACTGAATTTTAAATGCAGCAGGTACCAGCAACAACGATAGAAAAACCAGTAATGCAGTGATGATTACATGTAGTTAATGCGAACTGATCTTATCAGCTGCTTTTATTGCCACCTTAGACATCCTATAGACTATCCGCCCTTTTTGAAGTGTTGTTTTTTTCAAAATGCTGAAAGAAACGAAGTGGAAGAGGTGTGGAGTTAGCTAAAAAAAAAGACCTGCAAGCTAAAAAACCCGCAGGTGTTCATAACCTATGCCAACTTTAGAGTAATCGTGAAAGCTTAAAGTTTATAGTAACTATAAAAACCAAGCTTTATAATATCTTGTGTTTATAAGGATCTGTCTTTTTATTTTTTGTTTTTGATTGTCTTTTATTGAGATAACATATCAGAAAATATATTTGTTCAAAAAAACTGAAAAATTTTTGGGCAATTATTCTCTCTGATTTTGGTTTTTTGGGTTCCCTTTCGAGGTCACTCTATTTATCTACGTATCACAGGATCTCTTTGGATTGCTAAAATGGAAAAAAAATTAAAATAAATTTAATTATTAAAATTTATTATGTCTAACTAATTCGTTATTTGATCTCTTGACAAATTTCGATCAAAACGCCGTTGGTATTTTTAGGGTGCAGAAAGCAAATCAGCTTGTTATCGGCCCCTTTTTTAGGTGTTTCCTGCAATAAAACAAACCCTTCCTGCTGCAACCTGTCCATCTCCGCGTAGATATCCGCCACTTCAAAAGCGATGTGATGCATGCCTTCGCCCTTTTTAGCCAAAAATTTAGCAATGGCACTGTCCGGCCCGGTAGCCTCCAGTAGCTCTATTTTTGTTTCACCCTGCCGGAAAAAGGCCGTCTGCACCTGTTCGCTGCCGACTTCCTCCTTTTTATAACAGGGCGTGTTCAATAGTTTTTCAAATAACGGAACAGACACGTCCAGGGATGTTACCGCAATCCCGATATGCTCTACTTTTAACATGAAAAATTCTTTTATCGGTATGATGAATGGCGTCTTGCCTAACCCGGTAAAAATAGAACTTATGTCGTAGATTTGGATTGTTTGGGAGATGATATAAAAAATAAAGAGAATATGTTAGAATTGCCTGTTTACCTGGACAATAACGCTACCACGCCCTGCGACCCGCGGGTGCTGGAGACCATGCTGCCCTATTTCAGCGGCATGTTTGGCAATGCGGCGAGCCGCAGCCACGCTTTTGGCTGGGCGGCGGAAGCGGCGGTAGACCAGGCCCGCGAACAGGTGGCCCGCCTGATAGGGGCGCAACCACAGGAAATCGTATTCACCTCGGGCGCCACAGAGGCCGTCAACCTCGCTATCAAAGGCGTTTTCGAGACCTATGCCGCCAAAGGCAATCATATTATCACCTGTCAGACCGAACACAAAGCGGTGCTCGACACCTGCAAACACCTGGAGAAAAAAGGGGCCGTGGTGACGTACCTGCCGGTAAATAGTGTCGGACTTCCTGACCTGACCGCGCTGGAAGCTGCCATCACCCCACAGACTATTCTCCTGGCGTTTATGTATGCCAATAATGAAACCGGCGTGGTCCATCCGGTGCAGGCCATAGGCGCTATCGCCAAAAAGCACGGTGTCATCTACCTCTGTGATGCCTCCCAAGCCGTGGGTAAAATACCGGTCAATGTACTCGCCGACCACATCGACCTGCTGACGCTCAGCGCCCATAAAATGTACGGACCCAAAGGCGTAGGCGCCCTCTACGTAAGACGCCGTGATCCACGGGTGAAGCTCACCGCGCAGATGGACGGCGGCGGTCATGAAAGAGGCATGCGTTCCGGTACCCTCAATGTGCCCGGCATCGTGGGACTGGGCAAGGCTTGCGAGATCGCGCAACAGGAAATGGCCGCCGACGCAAAAAGATTGTCGCTCATGCGAAACCGCCTGCAGGAAGCGTTATTACAAATAGAACATGCTTATGTGAATGGTTCTGTTGAACACCGGCTGCCGCATGTGATGAATATTTCCTTTAAATATATAGAAGGCACCACCTTACTGATGGGATTTAATAAAACAATTGCACTCTCCTCCGGCTCCGCCTGTACGGCGGCCTCCATGGAACCCAGCTACGTGCTGAAAGCCCTCGGCATTGGCGACGACCTCGCCCACGCCTCCCTGCGCTTCGCTTTGGGCCGGTTTACCACGGATGAACAGATCGATTATGCTATCCGTACCGTTACCAGTACCGTTCAGCAGTTACGGGCCGAAAGCCCCCTCTGGGAAATGTACCGGGAAGGGCATCTCGCCGATAGCGCTTCCTGGGCTCATCCATGATTTTCTTGCCGGCAACCATAATCTTATATATTTGTATTTTTATGTATCCTAATCCTTACAAAACTGTCCATGCTTGCCATCTTTAAGAAAGAGATCAACCAGTTTTTCAGCAGTGTCACCGGTTATGTGGCCATCGTGCTGTTTTTACTGGCAAACGGCCTGTTCCTCTTCGTATTCCCTGATACCAGCCTGCTCGACACCGGTTACGCCAACCTGGACCCGTTGTTCGACCTGGCCCCGCTGATCTACCTGTTACTGATACCCGCTATCACCATGCGCTGTTTTGCCGATGAATTCAAAACCGGCACCATGGAGCTGTTGAGCACCAAGCCACTCAGCTGGTGGCAGATCGTGATGGGTAAATTCTGGGGCAGCCTGCTGATTGTGGGCATCTCCCTGATACCCACCGTTGTTTATTATATCGCCGTGCGGCAACTGAGCGTAAACCCGCAGCAGCTCGATAATGGCGGCATACTGGGCGCTTATACCGGCCTGTTCCTGCTAGGCGCCGTTTTCACCGCTATCGGGCTGTGGGCGTCCTCGCTTACTGCCAACGCCATGATCGCCTTTCTGATCGCCGTTTTCACCAGCTATATCTTTTACAATGGCTTCGACGCGCTCAGTAAAATCCCTGCTTTCAGCGGCGGGGCCGACTACTATCTGCAGATGGCCGGTATCCGGTTCCACTATACGTCTGTCAGCCGCGGGGTCATCGACAGCCGCGATATCATCTACTTCATCAGCATTATCGGCCTGATGCTGTACCTCACCAAATTATCCCTACAAAGAAAACTCTGGCAGAACGGTTAATATAAACAGTATGGCTAAACGAAAAAAATATATACAGCAGGCGCTGGTTATTATCCTCGTACTGATTGGCATGAACATTGCCGCGGCCTACTTTCACGGCAGATGGGACCTGACTGCGGAGAAAAGATATACGCTCACCGGCAGCACCAAACAGATGCTGCGGCAGCTCAACAGCCCGGTAGACATAGAAGTGTTCCTCAAAGGGGACTATCCTGCTTCCTTTAAACAGCTGGCGCAGTCCACCCGGGAACTGCTGGAGGAATTCCGCGAGTATGGCAAACAGAACATCCGCTTTACCTTCATCAATCCCGGCCAGGGCCTTTCGGACTCCGCCCGTATGAAATTTTTCGGCGAGCTCACCGCACAGGGCATCATGCCGTTTAACATGAAAGTACAGGAAGACGCCAATGACAGTTACTCCGAAAAACTCATCTTTCCCGGCGCCCTGGTGCATTACAAGGGAAAAACCATCGGCGTCAACCTGCTGAAAAATCAGGGCGGACAGGACCCTATGCAAACCATGAACAGCTCCGAAGCCTTGCTGGAGTACCAGTTCGCCAATGCCATCAGTAAACTGCAGGAAGAGAAAAAGCCGCTGGTAGGTTATATGCTGGGCCATGGCGAATCGCTGGGCGCAGAAGTGTATGACGCGCTCACCACGCTGCAAGCCGGTTACGGGCTGGACACGCTCACGCTGCAATCTGTTCCGGTAATTCCGCATGACTTTGACATCATCCTGTTTGCCAAGCCAGCAGCGGCTTTCAGCGATCAGGATAAATTAAAGATCGATCAGTATGTAATGAACGGCGGAAAAGTGTTCTGGTTCCTCGATGAAACCAACGCCGCCATGGACAGCCTGCATCAGCGGTCTGAGTTTCTCGCTTTTGACCGGGGGCTGAACCTGGAAGACCTGTTGTTCCGCTACGGTGTGCGCATCAACCAGGACCTGGTACAGGACCTGCAATGTGATATTGTGCCGCTGGTAGTAGGCAATGTGGGCAACCGTCCGCAGATACAGCCGGTGCCGTTCCCGTATTTTCCCATGCTGACGCCAACGGGCGCACATCCCATTGTAAAAAATATGGATATGGTGCTGAGCCGCTTTGTCAGCTCACTGGATACGGTAAAAGCGGAAGGCGTGAAAAAAACTATTCTGCTCACCAGCTCCCGCAGCAGCCGCCGTGTGCGCATACCCGCACAGGTGAGCTGGGATATTGTAAAAACAAAACCCAATGTCCGGGAGTACCGCGAGCACAATATTCCTGCGGCCGTATTGCTGGAAGGGCATTTCACCTCGCTGTTCCGCAACCGGCTGGACCAGGCCACTATGGCGGCTCTTCAGCAGGCAGGCGGCAGGCCTTTCCGGGAAACAGCTGATACCGCCAATAAGATGATCGTTGTGAGTGACGGCGATCTTATCGCCAACGCCGTGTCCCGTAAGGAAGGACCTTTGCAGATGGGCATCAATGAATTTAACCCAGGCTTTGCCTTTGCCAATAAAGAGTTTTTCCTCAACTGTCTTGAGTACCTGAGCGGTAAAAGCGGTATCATGGAAAGCCGGAACAAGGAGTTAACCCTCCGTTTGCTGGACGCAGAAAAAATTAAAAAAGAAAAAACAAAATGGCAGGTGATCTGCTTCCTGGTACCGATAGGGCTGGTGTTGCTTTTTGCAATGGTGTTCCAGTTTGTGCGCCAGCGTAAGTTCGCAGAGTAGGCACGCAAAGGGAGAAAGCGAGCAAAGGGCGCTAAGAAGCGGAGAAAAGAGCGGAGAAAGAAGCGGAGAAGAATGACAAAAAAACACCTGGTTTAATATTAGAGTAATAACCCATACATATAACAGATGACCAGCGTCATCCGTTTTTAACTTTTTTATATGCATTTTTAGTATCGGGTGGCATGGCGCTTTTGCGTGCATATCTTCGCGCTCTTTGCGTGCTTATGCGCCTTTGCGTGTAGAAATACCTATCTTTGCCCTTCACAAAAAGCGTGCGTTTCATGACACCTATCCAGTGGACATATCTCATTTTTAGTATTGTGATAGTCCTGGCTTTAGTTTTTGATTTAGGCTTATTCAGTAAAAAAAACACCAAAACAACGTTAAGAACTGCGCTATGGCAGAGTATTTTCTGGGTGGGCCTGGCCGTTATGTTCTTTGGATTTATGTGGTTTGAAGATGGTGCAGAAACAGCCATCAACTTCATGAGTGCCTACCTCATGGAGAAATCACTGTCAATGGACAATATTTTTGTGTTTATTCTCATTTTTAGTTTCTTTAAAATAAAGGAAGAGCACTACTCGCGTGTATTATTGATAGGTATCCTGATGGCGTTGGTCTTCCGGGCTATTTTCATCAGTGTGGGCGTAGTGCTGATTGCCCGGTTTCACTGGATATTGTACATTTTTGGTGCATTCCTGTTGTACACCGGCTATAAAATGTTTACCGCGAAAGCGGATGATGAGTTTAAACCGGAGGAAAACGTGGCTTACCGGTTTATGAACAAGTACCTGCGGGTAACGCATGAAGAGGCACATGGAAAATTTGTGGTCCGCAAAAATAATAAGGTGTATCTGACGACGTTATCTGTAGTAGTCGTGATGCTCGCCGTGACCGATATTATTTTTGCCCTGGATTCCATTCCTGCGGTATTTGCCATCTCACAACAACCGGTTGTGGTATACACCTCCAACATATTCGCGGTACTGGGATTACGTTCCCTGTTCTTTTTGTTGAGAGGAGCGGTAGATAAATTCGATTATCTGCCCCAGGGTATTGCCATCGTACTGATATACATTGGACTGAAAATGCTGGCAGATTACTTTATCCATATACCGGTATATGTATCGCTGTTGGTGATTGTTCTTTGTCTGGGAGGGTCTATCTGGTACTCTCTCCGTCATCAGAAAAAATGAGTTACCGGAAATAGAAAAGCCTAGTAATAAAACGGCTGCTATAGGAGTCATAGCAGTGGTTAGTGATTATTCAAATCTGATAAAAGTGTATAACGCAGCAAGCATTAACAAGACACTCAAAGGGGAATTGTTGCAAGAGACCGGATTTTCTGAAATTGAACATCTGTTACTGGACAGCCGGAAGCTGAGTTTTCCGGAAACATCCCTGTTCATACCCCTTGTTAGCCCCCGGCGCAATGCTCATCAGTACATGGAAGAGCTGTACCGCAAAGGGGTTAGCAATTTCATTGTAAGTGAGCCCGTGCCTTTGGAAAAATATCCTAAAGCCAACATCATCCTGGTAAAAGATACATTGCAGGCCCTGCATACGCTGGTGGCATTCCACCGGCAGCAGTTTCATATCCCTGTCATCGGTATCACCGGCAGCAACGGTAAAACCATCGTTAAAGAATGGCTGTACCAGCTGCTGGAAAAGGATTACAACATTGTGCGCAGCCCGAAGAGCTACAACTCACAGATAGGCGTGCCGCTCTCTGTATGGCAGATGAAACCGGAACACCAGCTGGCTATCTTTGAGGCCGGCATCTCCCAGCCAGGCGAGATGGTGAACCTTGAAAAGATCATCCGTCCTACCGTCGGTATCTTCACCAATATCGGCGAAGCCCACAGTGAGGGATTTCTCAACATCCGGCAGAAGATCAACGAAAAGCTGGTCCTCTTCGCCAAAAGCGATATTCTTATCTATTGCAAAGACTATCTCGCCCTGAATGAGTGCGTATTGTCTTTCCACAACCAGGTAGGCAAGAAAGAAAACCAGGAAGGTGGTGGCGGTGGTCCGGAGCTTTTCTCCTGGTCGCGCAAAACAGACGCCGACCTGCGCATCGTTACCATTGAGAAAAACGACAACCAGACCCGTATTGAAGCACTGTACAAACAGGAAACACTGCACATCAATATTCCTTTTGTAGATGAAGGCTCCATTGAAAACGCCATTCACTGCTGGGCCCTCATGCTGTATCTCGGCAAGGAACAGGAAGTGATCCAGCAACGGATGGACCTGCTCAGCAACATCGCCATGCGGCTGGAACTGAAACAGGGCATCAATAACAGCTCAGTGATCAACGACGCGTACAACCTCGATCTTGGCTCGCTGACCATTGCGCTCGATTTCCTCCAGCAGCAACAGCAGCATGCCACCCGCACCGTGATCCTGAGCGATATCCTGCAAAGTGGTAAAAGCGACGCCACCCTATATGAAGAAGTGGCCGACCTGCTGCAGAAAAAGGGCATCAATAAACTGATCGCTATCGGGAAAAACATCGGCCGGGAAAAGAAAAGTTTCCAGCAGGTGGAAGGCTTAAAAACACAGTTTTTCAGCACCACCGATGAATATGTACAGCAGTTCAACGCCGATGATTTCGAGAATGAAACCATCCTGGTGAAAGGTTCCCGCGTTTTCCAGTTCGAACGGATCGGTAAACTGCTGGAACAAAAAGCACATCAGACCATCCTCGAGATCAACCTGAGCGCTATTGCACACAATGTGAAGCAGTACCAGTCCCTGCTGAAGCCAGGCACCAGGCTAATGGCCATGGTAAAGGCTTTCTCTTATGGCAGCGGCAGCTTTGAAATTGCCAACCTGCTGCAGTTCCATGGTGTGGACTACCTCGCGGTAGCCTATGCCGATGAAGGCGTGGAACTGCGCCGTGCCGGCATTACCATGCCTATCATGGTGATGAACCCCGAGCCGGCCAGCTTTGACGCGATCCTGCACTGGAACCTCGAACCGGAAATTTATTCCATGAGCATCCTGTTGCAGTTTATGGAAGAAGTAAGTGCTGCAGGCAAAACCGAATTCCCTATCCATATCAAGCTGGACACGGGAATGCACCGCCTCGGCTTCGTGAAAAAAGATATGACAGCACTGTCGCAGGCACTGACCGCCAACGAGCTGCTGAAGGTACAGTCTATTTTCAGCCACCTCGCCGCCAGCGAAGACCCCGAGAAAGATGCGCTGACACAGCAGCAGGGCCGCTTATTCTATGAAATGAGCCATGAACTGCAGAAAGCGCTCAGTTATACCGTGATCCGTCACATTTCCAACAGTTCCGCCATCACCCGGCATCCGGACCTCCATCTGGACATGGTAAGGCTGGGCATTGGCATGTATGGCCTGGATTACAGCAACGGCATCCAGGACCAGCTGCGGAATGTGAGCACCCTGAAAACCACCGTGGCACAGCTCAAAAACCTCGAAATCGGCGACAGTGTGGGTTATGGCGCCCGCTGGACCGCCAAGGCGCCGGCAGTAACCGCCACCGTTCGTATCGGTTATGCCGACGGTTATCCCCGCAGACTGGGCAACGGCGTAGGCAAAATGCTTATCCGCGGCAAACTCGCCCCCGTTATCGGCGCAGTGGCCATGGACATGCTGATGCTGGACGTGACGCATATCCCGGACATCATGGAAGGAGACGAGGTGATTGTTTTCGGCCAGGACCTGTCCGTACAGCAATTGGCCGACTGGGCGGATACCATCGCCTATGAAATATTAACAGGAATTTCACAGCGGGTGAAAAGGGTATATTTTCAGGAATAATGATATATTGCAGGTTTCGGACTTTGAAATAATCTGTTATTTTTGATAAAATTTTAATATCAATTGAAATATCGTCACGTAGTTTTTATTGTTATCCTTATCCTGGTTATTGATCAGACGCTGAAATTCTGGATCAAGACGCACATGTTCATGCAGCAGGAGTTTATCATTTTCCCCAACTGGTTCCGTATCCATTTCATTGAAAATGAAGGGATGGCCTATGGTCTCAAGTTCGGCGGCGATTTCGGCAAGATCCTGCTCACCACCTTCCGGCTGGTAGCGGTAGTAGCCGGCTTCTTCTACATGAAAAAGCTTATCCGGGAAAAATACAGCACCGGTTTACTGATCTGTGGTTCCCTGATCCTGGCCGGCGCAGCCGGCAACCTGATAGATAGCATGTTCTACGGGCTTATCTTCAACGACAGCATCGGCTATGAAGTAGCGCAGTTTATGCCTCCCGGCGGCGGTTATGGCAGTTTCCTGCACGGCCGTGTGGTAGATATGCTGTACTTCCCCATCTATGAAGGCTATCTGCCCAGCTGGGTACCCTTTAAAGGCGGCGATTACTTCGTGTTCTTCCGTCCGGTATTTAACATCGCCGATGCCGCTATCTCCGTTGGCGTGATCACCATCCTGCTGTTCCAGAAACGGTTCTTTGCCCGGCATACCGCTGCCCAGCAGGAGAAAGCCGCCAGCCACGCAGAGATTTAATTATTCAGATATTTTGTCATTCAGATATTTTTGAGGGATTTTTTGATTTTCGGATCAGGAAATCCCTCCCTTTTTTAGCGTTCGCTCCTTATAATTTGCTGAACACATTACCCCAAAACAATTCGCGCCCCCCAATATCCATCCATAAAAGATACAGCAGTCATTCCGGTAAAAGGTACAAAAAACTCCAAAATCTCGAAATTATACCCTCTCATTATCAATCACTTGTAATTTATTTTTTTTCCCTGCTTTGAAATGAACAATCCTCACTCTATATTTGTCTACTAATTCTATAGACTATATGGCTTTTAAAACTGTACATACCATGTTGCTACATCGATGTTGAGGCACTTACATCGCGGCTTTCCGGCGCTCCCTACCATTTTTATCACAAATCCAGGATCTACATAAATGTTATAACTTTTACCACATCATGCAAAAGTTCTTACCAATACTGGCCAAAATCCTCATTTTGGCACTGGTATTCAGTCCAACCCTATTAAAGGCACAACTCAACGGCTCTTACGTCATCGAGGGCAAAATCACGGACGATCACAGCGCAGGCCTGCCTGGCGCTTCTGTACAGATAAAAGGCACCTCCTTCGGTACTACCACCGACAGCACGGGCCGTTTTCAACTGACGACCAACACCCGTTTCCCGCTGAAACTGGTGATCCGCCTGATCGGTTACCAACCGCAGGAATTCGAGGTGAAAAACAGTAACAGCAAAGTGGCCATACAGCTGTTCACCCAGTCGCTGCTGGTCAACGAAGTAGTGGTATCCGCCTCCCGGCAACAGGAAAAACTGCTGCGCTCACCGGTGGCCATCGAAAAACTCGATATCCGCGCCCTGAAGGAAACGCCTTCGTCTACCTTCTACGACGCACTGGGCAACCTCAAAGGCGTACAGATGACCACCGCCGGCCTCACCTTCAAAGTGTTCAACACCCGCGGTTTTAACGTCCCCAACAACTTCCGCTTCATGCAGCTGGTAGACGGTGTAGACAACCAGGCGGCCACCCTCGGCGTACCCCTCGGTAACGCTATCGGACCTACGGAGCTGGACATCCAGAGCGTGGAAGTCACCCCCGGCGCATCTTCGGCCCTGTACGGCATGAACGCCATCAACGGGATGTCTAACCTCGTCACTAAAAATCCGTTCGATTACCAGGGCGTCAGCGTATACCAGAAAATAGCGTTCAACCATTTCGATGGCAAAGGCAGCAGTCCCAAGCCACTCACGGAAACGGCCATACGCTACGCGCAGGCATACTCCAAATGGTTCGCCTGGAAAATCAATGCCAGCTACATGCAGGGCACCGACTGGTATGCCGACAGCCACGACGACTTCACCCCGCAAAGCAAGATCAACCCCGACTTTCCTCAGCTCAGCGGCGCAAACAATATCGCCGCCGATAACTGGAACAAGTACGCCGACCAGGGCAACATCGCCATCACCGACAAAGACGGCCGTGCTTACACCGTACACCGTACCGGTTACTGGGAAAAAGACCTCGTAGGCGACTATACCGTTCGCAACACTAAAATAGACGGCTCCCTCAATTTCCGGCTGCCGAACAAAATAGAGATATCGCTTGCATCCCGCTGGGGACAGATGGACGGCTTCTTTCAGCGCGGCAACCGCATCGGGCTCAGAGGCGTGACCGTTTCCAACCACAAGCTGGAAATCACACACCCCGATTTCACCGTACGCTCTTACATTTCCATCGAGAATACCGGTAAATCCTACAACATGAACCCGCTGGCGGACAACCTGGAGAAATCCTTTAAGTCAGACAAAACATGGCAGAAAGATTATACCACCGGCCTCAATAACGCGCTGACACAAGGTGCAGACCTGGTGGCCGCCCATAAAGCCGCCCGCGCCTTTGCAGACGCCGGCCGCTTCGAACCCGGCACCGCCGCCTTTGAAGCGCAACGCGATAAAATCAAATCCATCAACGACTGGGATATTTACCCCACTTCCAAAAATCCGGCAAACACCAGTGGCGGCGCCGCCCTCAAGCAAATGAGCCGCTTCTATCATACGGAAGGTACCTGGAACCTGCGCAAATACGTCCATTTTGCGGATGTGCTGGTAGGCGCCGACTACCGTACCTACGAGATCATCCCAGATGGTAACAACTTCGTAGATTTCTCCCTGCCGCTCGATAAACGCAACCAGGAAGGCGGTAAACATATCTGGTACGGTAAAGTGGGTGGCTTCGCCCAGATCAGCAAATCCTTCTTCCATGATGCGCTGAAACTGACCGGCTCCCTGCGCTACGATAAAAATGAACAGTTCGCCGGTAAGGTAAATCCCCGTATCGCCGCTGTATACACCGTGAAAGACAAACACAACTTCCGCGTATCCTGGCAGAACGGTTTCCGCTTCCCGTCGCTGTTTGAGGCCTTCTCTTTCGTGAACAACGGACAGGTACGCCGCGTAGGCGGCCTCGCCTTCATCGAAGAAGGACTGGGCTACTTTAAAAATTCTTACCTCACCACTTCCGTAGATGCGTTCAACGTAGCGGTCAACAAAACCATCAATGCGGAACATATCAGTAAAGAAGCTGCCGCCGCCAAAAACGCCGGTGTGCTGAAAGTGGCCAACCTGGAACCCATCGTGCCGGAAGAAATCACCTCCTTCGAGGCGGGATATAAAGCCGTGCTGCTGGACAACAAACTATTCATCGACCTCGATGGTTATTACAGCTCTTATAAAAACTTTATCGGTCAGGTGGAAGCCGTTGTACCGCAAACCGGCAATGTCAATTCACCGGATGCTGCCGTGCTGAACCAGATGCTCGACAAATCGCTGCAGAACCGCTACCGTGTATGGGCCAACAGTAAATCTACGGTCAATAACTACGGTTTCGCCGCCGCTGTCACCTACGACATCTATAAGAACTATACCGTCAGCGGTAATGTCAACTTCAACAAACTGACGCAGGACAAAACCAAAGACGACGCGCTGGTACCGGGTTTCAATACTCCGCAATGGTTTACCAATATCAGCATCGGCAACCGCAACCTCTTTAAAAATATAGGCTTCAACGTTGTTTGGCACTGGCAGGACACCTTCTACTGGCAGAACCTCTTCGGTAATGCAGACGTGCCGGCTTACAGCACCGTAGATGCACAGGTGACCTACCGGGTACCAAAGATCAAAACATCTTTCAAACTGGGTGCCTCCAACCTGCTGAACACCGCGTACTTCCAGTACGTTGGCGGGCCCACCATCCGTGGTTTGTACTACCTCACCATCACGTATGACAACGTGTTCAAAAAATAGTTAACCATTAAAAGCACCAGCATGGAAACATCGATCAGTACACTTTCCGTAAAGCAACAGGGCCGTAAATGGCAATGGTGGCATACCGCAGGAACGGCAGTCGTTACCATCTCCTTGCTGGTGCTGCTTTTCCCTTATCTCGCGCCGGAAGCCACACAAGTGAAAGTGCATGACTTCCTGGGTACTGTTTTTACTACCGAAATACTTTTCTATATCGCGGCCGGCCTGTGCGCCCAGTTGGTGGATGGCGCACTGGGCATGGCCTATGGCGCCACTTCTTCTTCTTTATTACTGGGGATGGGCGTATCGCCTGCCGTGAGCAGCGCCAGCGTACATGTGGCGGAAGTTTTCACTACCGGCGCATCCGGCTTTTCACATTTTAAACTGGGAAATGTTAACAGGAAACTGTTTCTGTGTTTGCTGATACCCGGTATGACAGGCGCCATCACCGGTGCTTATCTGCTGGCCGACCGGATCAACGGAGATCTCATCAAACCCTATATCAGCGTGTACCTGCTGATACTGGGCATTATCGTTATCCGGAAAGCATTCCGGCGTCATCAGCGTAAAGCCAAGACCAAAAGACTGGCGCCACTGGCCTTCGCCGGCGGGTTTATGGATGCCATCGGCGGCGGCGGATGGGGACCGATCGTTACCGCCACCTTGCTCAGCAAAGGACGCGCGGTACACTATACCATCGGCTCCGTAAATGCCGCAGAGTTTTTTATATCCCTCTCCAGCGCTATTACTTTTCTGCTCTTCACCGGCATCAGCAGCTGGCAGGTGATCATCGGGCTGGTAACCGGCGGCGTGATCGCATCGCCCTTTGCCGCTTTACTGGTACGTAAAATCAAACGTAAACCCCTGATGATACTGGTGGGCACGTTAATCATCCTGCTGAGCCTTCGTACGCTTATGGGTTTACTGGGCTAATGCCCGGACTTACAGATAACCGGAATACAGCCCAGGGCCTTAGCCCTGGGTTATTTCGTTTTTAAGGATATCGTTTTTTTCGAAGGCGGTAATATTCGCCAGCGTTGTTTCCGCAATCTGCGTGAGCGCCTCCCTGGTAAAGAACCCCTGATGCGCCGTTACCAGCACGTTGGGGAAAGTAGTGAGGCGTGAAAGCACATCGTCCTGGATGATGGTGCCGGAGAAGTTCTGAAAGAAGAGTTGTTCTTCCTGTTCATACACATCGATGCCGAGTGCCCCTATATGGCCGTTTTTCAGCGCCTCCACCACGGCTTTGGTATCTATCAGACCGCCGCGGCTGGTATTGATCAGGATGACGCCGCGCTTCATCTGGTGAATCGTATGTGCGTTGACGAGATGCCTGGTGTCCTGCGTCAGCGGACAATGCAGGGAGATAATATCCGATTGCGCCATGATCGTTTCCGGTGATACATACGCCACGCCGGCTTCCATCAGTGCTTCATTGTTGTACACATCGTGTGCCAGCACTTTACAGCCGAAGCCCAGCATGATGCGGCAGAATACCGCGCCGATGTTACCGGTGCCGATGACACCCACTGTTTTTCCATACACATCAAACCCTTCCAGTCCGCTTAACGTGAAGTTGTTATCACGTACACGGTTATACGATTTATAGATTTTACGGTTCAGCGCCAGCAGCAGGGTGACGGCATGTTCCGCCACTGCGTGCGGGGAATAGGCTGGTACGCGTACTACCTTGATACCCGCTTCTGCCGCGGCTTTGAGGTCTACGTTGTTAAATCCTGCACAGCGGAGTGCGATCAGGCGGATTCCTTTTTCTTTCAGCAGGTGGATAACAGCGGCATCGGCCTTATCGTTTACAAAAATGCAAACGGCTGTTTCGTCTTTGATCAGCGCGGTATTGTCTTCGTTGAGCGGATATTCCAGGAAGCGGAATTGGTGGGCATTGTCCGGGTTAGCCTGATGGAAGTAAGTAATGTCGTAGGGTTGGGTACTGAAAAAGAGGATGTTCATCTGCGTGCGGTTAAGACAGGGTCAAAAAAATACGGATTTGCGGGCTTTCGGCCACACAAATCCGCTTTATGATTTACTCGGTAGATTATTTGATGTCGCCGACCATGTTTCCTGGCACTACCCACTCGTCGAACTGTTCGGGAGTTACATAACCCAGTTTCACTGCCATTTCCTTCAGCGTGGTACCTTCTTTATGTGCTTTCTGTGCGATTTCTGCCGCTTTATAATAACCAATTTTGGTATTGAGGGCAGTTACCAGCATCAGGGAGTTTTCCACGTGTTTGCGGATGTTGGCTTCGATCGGTTCGATGCCTTCAGCGCATTTATCGTTGAAGCTTACGCAGCCTTCGCCGATGAGGCGGGCGGAGTGCAGGAAGTTGTAGATCATCACCGGTTTGAACACGTTGAGTTCAAAGTGGCCGTTGGCGCCGCCTACGGAGATGGCCACGTCGTTACCCATTACCTGTGCAGCGATCATGGTGAGGGCTTCGCACTGTGTCGGGTTTACTTTGCCCGGCATGATGGAAGATCCGGGCTCGTTGTCCGGGATGTGGATTTCGCCGATACCTGCGCGGGGGCCGGAGCTCAGCATACGCACGTCGTTGGCGATTTTCATCAGGCTTACTGCCACTGTTTTCAGGGCGCCGTGTGCTTCCACGATAGCATCGTGGGCCGCCAGTGCTTCAAATTTGTTGGGAGCGGTCACGAAAGGCAGTCCGGTCAGTTTGGCGATATGCGCCGCTACGTTTTCGGAGTAACCTTTCGGGGTATTGATACCGGTACCTACGGCAGTACCGCCGAGGGCCAGTTCGCTGAGGTGAGGCAGTGAGTTGTTGATCGCTCTCAGGCCGTGGTCCAGCTGGGCCACGTAGCCGCTGATTTCCTGTCCGAGGGTGAGGGGCGTAGCGTCCATGAAGTGGGTACGGCCTATTTTCACCACATGTTTGAAAGCTTCTGCTTTTTTAGCCAGCGTGTCGCGCAGTTTTTTAATACCGGGGATGGTTGTTTCCACCAGCATTTTATACGCCGCGATGTGCATGGCGGTAGGGAAGGTATCGTTGGAGGATTGTGATTTGTTCACGTCGTCGTTCGGGTGAACGAACTTGTCTTTATCGGTGAGCTGGCCACCGTGGATAACGTGCGCGCGGTAAGCCACCACTTCGTTCACGTTCATGTTGGACTGGGTACCGGAACCTGTTTGCCATACCACCAGCGGGAACTCATTGTCCAGTTTACCTTCCAGTATTTCATCGCACACCTGGCCGATCAGATCACTTTTCTCTTTGGGCAGTACGCCGGCGTCCAGGTTGGTGAGTGCTGCCGCTTTCTTCAGGTAAGCAAATGCCCTGATGATTTCTTTAGGCATTCTGTTGATGTCCTGGGCGATCTTGAAATTCTCAATGGAGCGCTGTGTTTGAGCACCGTAATAGGCGTTTACAGGCACCTGTACTTCACCCATCGTGTCTTTCTCTATTCTAAATTCCATGGCTTAAGCTTTTATGAATTAATGCAGCAAAAGTAAAGCGTTCTGCTATTATTCGCCCTTAAAATTTGCCTGTCTTTTCTGAATAAAAGCTTCGGCGCCCTCCTGCAGGTCTTTGGTAGCGAAACAGGCGGCAAATTCCCGTATTTCGGTTTCCCAGCCGTCTACATCCTTATCCAGTGCGGCGTTTACGCATTTTACCACGCGGGCCACGGCCAGCGGGGCTTTGGTCTGTATTTTCTGCAGGATGGCGATGGCTTTGGGCAGCAGCTCTTCCAGCTTCACCACATGGTTTACCAGTCCCCATGCCTGTGCTTCTGCGGCGGTGAGCATGTCTCCCGTCATCATCAGCTCTGTGGCCTTTCCTTTGCCAATCAGCTGTGTAAGCCGCTGGGTGCCGCCATAACCGGGGATCAGGCCCAGGTTCACTTCCGGCTGACCGAATTTCGCGTTTTCACTGGCGATACGGAAATGGCAGGCCATAGCCAGCTCACAGCCGCCGCCCAGCGCAAAGCCGTTAACAGCCGCGATGATAGGCTTGGGGGAGTATTCTATCCGCTGAAACACCACATGGCCGCTTTTGGCCAGCTCTTCACCCTGTTTAGGGGAGAGGGTCAGGAATTCACTGATGTCAGCACCGGCAACAAAGGCTTTTTCGCCGGAGCCGGTGAGCACCGCCGCTTTGATGTCTTTGTTCCGGTAAATTTCGTCGATCACCAGGCCCAGTTCTCCCATCATCTGTTGATTGAGGGCGTTCATCTTTTCCGGGCGGTTGATCGTAACGATCAGAATATTATTATCCAGCTGTGTAGCTAATGTCTGGTACATGGGCCTTCTTTTTTAGTTTATCAATATTAAGCAATATTCGATAACTAACGAATCAGGCTCAGGGCGGCCTCCAGTTGCAGGTCGCGGCCGGCCCTCAGCGCTGCCGGGTTGTACGGCACAGTCCTGTCGGGGGGAAATCCTACTCCCTCATACACATTTCCGTCGATGTACCTGAACACCAGGGATGAAGTATATACCAGGTTGAGCCACCCGGTACTGAACTGGCCGCCGTTATAGAATTTGTTGCCCGTCAGCGGCCCATTGGCGCCCCAGGTGCGCTCTCCTACAAAATGACCGTTGGGCAAGGCTTTTACCGCCATAGTGGTCATTTCGGCCATGCTGACCGACCAGGCGTCCGCCAGCATCACGATGGGTACGGTAATGGCTTTTGCCCCGGCCTGCGGCGTCACATACGCCGGCGCCCAGGGGCTGTAGTCTAGCCTTCCGTTGCCCAGCTTGGAGCGGGTATAGCCGAAATGGACCGGCTGGGTCACCATTTTTCCCAACAGGAAGTTCAGATCGTCCAGGCTACCGCCGCCGTTGCCCCGCACGTCGATGATGACGCCTTTCAGGTCGTTGCGCTGAGCCAGGTTATCAAAGAAATACTGTTCCACCCTTTTTACCCCGTTCATGGTATCTGTATTAAAAAGCGTTTTAAGGTTGAACCCGCTGAAGAACAGGTACAGGATGTTCTGATTAATGGTACCTGAAACAGCCACATACTGGCGGCCATCAGGCGTATTGGTAAACCCGCGGCGGCCGGCATTGAGGTAGTGGGCAGGAATAGTATCATAGAAGTGGAAGATGCTGATACGGGGATGATAACCCGGGCTCGCCCGCTTCCGCTGGAAGGCAGGGTTCACGGAATTGGAGTCTGCCAGCCAGGTGTCTGCAAAGGAAATATCGTAATGGGAATCCACCAGCCCGGCCGTCATCTGCTTAAAGTACGTATAGGCTTTACGGACATCGTTGGAGTCGTTGATATTCAGTTGGGCGAAGAGCGGCTTATAGGTGCGGTGCACCCGGTCCCAGTCGACCGTATCAATATCCCAGAAAACGTAATTATTATTCATGCCGGTCCAGAAGGCATCGAACACTTCGTTGAAATTGGCGTTGACGTAATCCTGCGGCTCATTGAGCTGTGGCAGGTCTTTCCGGCAGGCGGCGGTCATCAACAGTATTATCAACAGGGGTAGTATATAGCTGACAGGAGATTTCATCTTCATAAAAATTAATGGTGAGCAACAATTATTCGGCATCGGCATGGAACAGGTGGCGGAGATTCAACAGGCATCCGGCCTGCAGTACGTAGGTATCGTTATACCGGGGCACCTGGTTGATCATGTAATTTTTCTGTTGATCTGTAAGCGAATAGTAGTAGCGGGCTTCTGCGAAGAAGCGGAAACGCTTGTGCAGCAAGTATTCCACGCCACCGCCGGCAACAAGGCCCCATTCCATCCGCCGGTCGCGGCGGCTGTCGAAAGCATATTTTTCGTCGTAATGGTAAGCGGTGTTATACCGGAAATAATCCGAGGTCTGCTCGTTGTCCGGCACATCAGGGTTGCTGCTGAACACATTGGCCATAGCGCCTTTGACGCGGCCGCTGATCCAGTAGGCGCCGTAGCCGCCTGCATTCATGAAGCCACGCAGCTTTTCTCCGCCGAAAGAGAAATGCGCCATGAGCGGTAACTGCAGATAGCCGTTGAGGTTATACTGGTAAATACCGTTAAAAAAGTGATCGCGCCGCAGCTCATAACTTTTCCGGATATACGACGGGTCTGCCTGTATGGCCAGCCAGTCGTTGAAACGGTATTGCAGCACCAGGCCGGCCACAAAGCCGCTGTACTGGTGATACTGCGTAAAAGCGCGATAGCCGGCATTGGTATGTACGTAGTTGTTGACATACCCGCCGGAAACACCGATTTCAAACTGCGCCCGGACTGCGTGGGTTAACAGGAAAAAGGTGGCAAAGAGGAGTAGTTGTTTCTTCATAAAGCCTTGTTTGAGGTTTTTTTCGGTTGATGGCTGCACATAAAAAATCCCGTAGCAAACCGGGGCCTGCTACGGGAATTATGAAGAATAACGTTTGAGGGGCTTAATAGTTCACCTCTATCTCCGCTTTTCCGCTTTTCATTTTCATAAAATGTCTTTTCTTGGGCACTTTAAAGTATTTCACGCCATTGAAAGTATAACCAAAGGTGACGAATACCAGGTTGGCATCTGTATTCCTGTAGGGATATACTTTGTTCACACCGGCGCCGTAGCTGAAATCCCGGTTAAAGAAGTTCTGCGGATAGTACTGTACTTTCACGCCGAAGCCATGTACCCGGAGGCCTGCAAACAGCGATGGCATGATCAGGGGGGTACGGTCGCTGAACCACTCGTTGAATTTGTGCACTTTTTTGCCGTCCACAAATTGTTTTTCCTTGTAGTTGAAGGCCAGGTCCAGTTCTCCGCCGAAGAAGAAAAAATCGCCTCCGGTCACGTCACCGATCTTAAAGCCGATGGGTACGCCCAGTGTATACACCCTTTGTTTCAGCTTCAGGGAGTCGGTAGGCTTGGAGATCAGTCCTATATTCTTGAATTCCAGGCCGGTAAAAGCTCCGAAGTGGCGGGTAAAGTCCTTGTTGTAATTAACATGATAATTTAAAATGAAGCTGAAGCGGGGGATGTTACGGATATGTTCCCCGTTCTGTTTCATGTCTGCGAAGGACAGCATGCCGGACAGGCCGGAGGTGACATAGCTCTTCTCCCGCTTTTTGGGGTATCGTCCGAAGGAGATGGATATTCTGCTGTCGGCAGTCTTCTTCTGGTCCGTGGAATCTGTGTTTTCCTGGGCAAAGGCACTTACAGTGCATAAGAGCAACAGTATCAGAGACAGGTATAACTTGTACTTCATAAAATGGCGGTTGTGGTTTCTTAGATTTCTGGTGATTATACCGAGAAGACGACCCGCCCGTGGAAATGTTACGGCTACACGAAAAATTTTTTAAAAATTTCTGTGACCGGCCACCCAGGTGGTGATGTAGTCGGAAATATCTTTGGTATGGGTGCCCGGGGGGAACAGTTTACCGACGCCCATGTCCTGCAACTGCTGCATGTCTGCATCGGGGATGATACCGCCGCCGGTGAGCAGCACGTCATTCATGCCTTTTTCTTTCATAAGTGCTATCACTTTAGGAAAAACAGTCATATGTGCACCGGAAAGGATGCTGATGCCGATGGCGTCCACGTCTTCCTGGAGGGCGGCGTTGACCACCATTTCCGGGGTTTGTCTTAACCCGGTATATATAACTTCCATCCCGGCGTCCCGGAGGGCGGCAGCGATCACTTTGGCACCGCGGTCGTGGCCATCGAGGCCGACTTTAGCTACCAACACACGAACAGGGCGATTTAACTGGTTGACCATGCTTAAAAAAATTAAGGTCGTAAAGATAAGGATTAGCCGTAACTAAAAGCTAAGCGCTATTTTTGCTACCTTTGCAGACATATTTAATTTTTTTATGAGCGAAGAAAGGCCACTCAATTTTATAGAACAGATCGTAGCAGACGACATTGCTAATGGCGTCAACGGCGGACGTGTGCTGACACGTTTCCCGCCCGAACCGAACGGCTATCTCCATATAGGACATGCCAAGTCTATTGCCGTGAACTTTGGCCTGGCCCAGCAATTCAATGGCAAAACCAATCTCCGCTTTGACGATACCAACCCTGTAACAGAAGACACTGAATACGTGGATTCTATCAAGGCAGACATCCGCTGGCTGGGTTATGAGTGGGACAAAGAACTGTATGCTTCCGACTATTTTGAGCAGATATATGAATTTGCAGTAAAGCTGATCAAAAAAGGGCTGGCTTACGTAGAAGATGCTACCGCCGAGGAAATAGCGGCCAGCAAAGGCACGCCTACCACTCCTGGTAAGCCTACGCCTGCCAGAAGCAGGTCTGTGGAAGAAAACCTTGACCTGTTTGCCCGGATGCGCGCCGGCGAATTTAAAGACGGTGAAAAAACCCTCCGTGCCAAGATAGACCTGGCTTCCCCTAATATGCACATGCGCGATCCCCTCATGTACCGGATCAAACATGCGCATCACCACCGTACCGGCGACAAATGGTGCATCTACCCGATGTACGACTTCGCCCACGGCCAGAGCGACAGTATCGAAAATATTACCCATTCCCTGTGTACGCTGGAGTTCATTCCCCACCGTCCGCTGTACGACTGGTTTATTAAAGAACTGGAGATATTCCCCAGCCATCAGTATGAGTTTTCCCGTCTGAACATAACCTATACGGTGATGAGTAAACGAAAACTGAAACAGCTGGTAGAAGAAAAATATGTGAGCGGCTGGGATGATCCCCGCATGCCCACGATCAGCGGCCTGCGCCGCCGTGGCTTTACCCCTGCCAGCATCCGCCAGTTTTCCGAAAGGGTGGGCGTACAGAAACGCGAGCAGATGATCGACCTCGGCCTGCTGGAGTTCTGCATCCGTGAGGAGCTGAATAAGACCGCCAACCGCGTGATGGCTGTGCTGGACCCGGTGAAGCTGGTGATCACCAACTACCCGGACGGACAGGTGGAAGAAATGACTGCCGAAAACAACCCGGAAGATGCTTCCGCCGGCAGCCGTACCCTTTACTTCAGCAAAACGCTTTACATAGAGCGGGAAGACTTTATGGAGGAACCTCCGAAGAAGTTCTTCCGGCTGGGCCCCGGTCTGCATGTGCGCCTGAAAAACGCCTACATCATCAAAGGGGAAAGTGTGGAGAAAGACGCTGACGGTAATATCACTACCATCTACGCCAGTTATCTGCCCGAAACCAAGAGCGGCGGAGACCACAGCGGCATGACTGTAAAAGGTACTATCCACTGGGTGAGCGCCGAACACGCCGCCACCGCTGAGGTAAGGCTGTATGACCGCCTCTTTAAATCGGAGAACCCTTCTGCAGAAGAAGGCGACTTCAAGGAATTCCTCAACCCGGACTCCCTGCAGGTCATCAGAGAAGCGTACGTAGAGCCGGGCCTGTTACAGGCCAAAGCCGGCGACCGTTTCCAGTTTATGCGTAAGGGTTATTTCACGGTAGATCCTGACAGCACGCCGGAAAAGGTGGTGTTCAACAGGACCGTTACCCTGAAAGACGCCTGGGCTAAAGAAAAAGGAAAAGCCTAAAACAAACCTTATAAAAAGAAACGCCCCGTTGATGTCATATCAACGGGGCGTTTTCTTTTATGATAGCTGTTACTTCATTAGCTGTTAAAAGCCGCTACGCCTTTGGCGATGCGGGTGCGGGTCTCTGTGAGGCCCAGCGTGGCCGCGATGTCAAATACGGGAGGGCCGAATTTGCCACCGGTGAGCATGATACGGAAAGGCAGCTGCAGTTCGCCCATCTTGATGTTCTTTTCCGCAGCGAACGCTTTAAAGCTGGCTTCCAGTTCCGGCGCCGTGAAAGCGGAAACATCGTCCAGCTTTGCGGACCATTCCGCAAAGAAAGCGGCTTTGTCGGCGTTCCACTTGGGTTTTACAGCAGCTTCATCGTAAGCAGCGGGTGCTTCAAAGAAGAAGAAACCGTGGTCCCAAATGTCGTTGACAAAGTAGCAGCGTTCCTTTACCAGGCCGGCTACAGTGGCTACATATTCAGGAGCGGCTTTTACGCCTTTTTCTTCCAGCACCGGTTCAAAGAGGCGGGCCAGGCTTTCATTGTCTTTATGATGCAGGTACTGGTGGTTGAACCATTTCGCCTTTTCGTAGTCGAATTTAGCGCCGGCTTTGTGTACGCGGTCGATGGAGAACTTGTTGACCAGTTCTTCCAGGGAGAAGATCTCCTGTTCGGTACCGTCGTTCCAGCCCAGCATGGCCAGCATATTGATGAAAGCTTCCGGCAGGAAACCCAGTTCGCGGAAGCCTTTGGTGAATTCGTTGGAACGCGGGTCTGTCCAGTTCATGGCATACACCGGGAAACCGAGGCGGTCGCCATCGCGTTTGCTGAGCTTACCGTTGCCGTCTGGCTTCAGGATCAGCGGCAGGTGCGCCCACTGCGGCATATCTGCTTCCCAGCCCAGATTTTTCCACAGCAGGATGTGAACGGGTGCGGAAGGCAGCCATTCTTCCCCGCGGAAAGCGTGGGTGATCTTCATCAGGTAGTCGTCTACCACCACGGCGAGGTGGTAGGTAGGCATGCCATCCGCTTTCAGCAATACTTTATCATCTACCTGGCCGGTATTGATGGTCACTTCTCCACGGATCAGGTCTGTAAAAGTCAGCTCCTGGTCGGCAGGCATTTTAATACGGATAACGTGCGGTGTGTTTTTAGCCAGCAGCTCCTGTACTTCCGCTTCAGAAAGGGAGAAGGAGTTGCGCATTTTTTCCCTGATCTTGTGGTTGTACTGTGGCTGCGGGTTCTCAGGCGTTTTCATCCTTTCGCGCATGCTCTCCAGTTCTTCCGGAGTATCGAATGCGTAGTAGGCGTGACCGGATTTCACCAGTTGCTCGGCATACTGGCGATACAGCGGTTTACGCTCGCTCTGGCGGTAAGGGGCATAAGGGCCGCCTACTGCAGGGCTCTCGTCGGGAGTGAGGCCGCACCAGCGCAGACATTCGTTAATATATTCTTCAGCACCCGGCACATAGCGGGTCTGGTCAGTATCTTCAATACGCAGGATAAAATCACCTTTATGCTGCTTTGCAAACAAATAGTTGAACAATACAGTGCGCACACCTCCGAGATGTAGGCCACCAGTAGGACTGGGGGCAAAACGCACTCTTACTTTTTTATTATCCATAGATCGCAAAGGTAAGGAAATAGCATTTAGATTGCTGCCATCCGCTTTAGTGCTTTTTAACCTATCTTGCGGTCATCAGCTCACCGCTAAAAGTCAAAGCGCTTGTTCTATCTTACCAAAACACCCGGCATCCTGAAAGCTTTGTACAAAAGCTGCATCTGGGACCTTTCTCCGGCAAACAACACGGTATATCTGACCTTCGACGACGGGCCCCATCCGGAAGCCACGCCGTTTATCCTTGAGCAGCTGAAAAAATACGATGCCAAGGGCACTTTTTTCTGCATCGGAAAAAATGTGGTGGAGCATCCCGGTATTTACCAGCAGATCCTGGAAGCGGGGCATAGTACCGGCAATCATACGCATAATCATGTGAACGGCTGGAAGACGAGCACCGACAAGTATATCGAGAATATCCTCGAAGCCCGGAAATACATCGCCTCACCGTTGTTCCGGCCGCCCTACGGCAGGATAACGCCTTTCCAGGTGAAGCAGCTGCAGCGGACCGTTCCCGGTACCAAAATCATTATGTGGGATGTGCTGAGTGCGGATTTTGACCAGGCGATAGACGGTGAAGCCTGTGTGCAGAACGTCGTGTTTAAGATGAAACCCGGATCTATTGTAGTGTTTCATGACAGCACGAAAGCGTGGGACCGCATGTCTTATGCGCTGCCGCGGGTGCTGGAGTTCTGCAAAAAGCAGGGGTATCAGATGGCCGCCATCCATTGACAAAAAAGCCCGGAGCTGGAGGCCCCGGGCTGCGATATACTGCAGAAACGTTGTTATTTTAAAGTCACTTCCCTTACTTTATCCCCATTGATGGTGATGGTCGCTTTATCATCACATACGCCGTTGCCATAGTCGATCGTGGCAGAGAGGCTGCTATAGGCCACCAGTACTTTGCCCTGGCTTACCCATTTGCAGGCGTTGGCTTTGATGAGCGGTGACTGTGTGGTGATGGTAGCGTTGCCGGTAGGACCGCCTTTTTCGTAGTTGATGGAAGCGTTCCCTTCTATGCTGTATACGTTGTCATTTGGCGTAGGGGTACCGGCGCCGGCGGTTTGTTTCACCGTTTTTTTGCTGGTGTAACCCACGATCAGGGTGTCGCTGTAGCTTACGCGGCCGCCCGTGATCTCGGTGGTATATTGTATACCGGTAGTGGCATTGTAGTTGATGCCGGAAATGGAATTTTTACCCGCTACGGGGATGCCGTTGTATTTGTAGCCGTCAAGCTGGATGTCGATATGCGTGTTATTATTAAACAGCAGGCCGGTCAGGGTAATGTACATTTTACCGCTGCGGGTGATGCCATAGTTATCGCGGCAGGCGTCTCCGTAGTCGATGGTGATCTTTTTAGGCCATACGTTGGGATCGGCGCTGCTGATGAGGATGGAGGGGCACCCCGTCACGTTGGCGTAGTCTTCATAGTCCGCCTTACGGACGTTGCCGGCCACGTTCTGGTCCACCGCCGCAATAGCGGCCGTTTCAAACAGATCGCCATAGATGCCCTGCGCCTGCGCTTCGTGGGAAGCTACTACCAGGGTGTTGTTATCGTTTTCGTTATTGGACGCCGTATCGGTCGTCACTTCTTTTTTACAGGCGAAGAAAAGGGTTGCCACGCCTACAGCGGCGATGGTAACAGCCAGCACACGATTTGTACTGAAATAGCTTTTCATGGTATAGTTTTTTTAAATTAGGTTTTTCAGGATTTACCTTTGCGTAACTAAGGTACCTATTAAATATTATAAAAAATAAAAATTTAATAAATATTTTTATCATGTCTTGGATCGATACGCACGCCCATTTGTATTCGGATGAATTTCTGACCGACCAGCAGGAGATGGTGAAGCGCGCCCTGGATGCGGGGGTAACGACCCTGCTGCTCCCGAATATAGATGAATCCTCTATCACCGCCATGCTGAAGCTGGAAGCGGCGTATCCCAAAAACTGTTTTGCCATGATGGGGTTGCACCCCTGTTATGTAAAGCCGGACGTGGAAAACCAGCTGCGGCTGGTCAAAGACTGGCTGATACACCGTTCTTTCCGGGCTATCGGCGAGATAGGACTGGATTTTTACTGGGACAAATCATTGCTGGACCAGCAGTACATAGCTTTCAGAGAGCAGCTCCAGCTGGCCAGGCAGTACAAACTGCCGGTATCTATCCACAGCCGGGAGGCCACACGGGAATGCATAAACGAAGTAAAAAAGTTGCAGGACGGCCATCTCAGCGGGGTATTCCACTGTTTCTCCGGCACGCTGGAAGAAGCGAAGGAGATCATTGACCTGGGATTTTACCTGGGTATCGGCGGGGTGGTTACTTTTAAAAAGTCGGGCCTCGACCAGATAGTGGAAAACATTGGCCTGGAGCACCTTGTACTGGAAACAGACGCACCTTACCTTGCACCGGTACCTTACCGCGGCAAACGGAATGAGAGCGCCTATATTCCGCTGATCGGCGAAAAGGTGGCAGATATAAAAAATCTAAAAATAGAAGAAGTAGCCGCTATTACCAGCAGCAATGCCCGGAAATTATTCAAAACGCTCTAACTGTTTAGAGGGTACCTTTGCAGGCAACTGGCAGTTAGACAATGAGTAAAATTCTGATAATCTACACGGGCGGCACAGTAGGCATGATCTACGATGACAAGACCAAAGCGCTCCGCCCGATCGGCTTCAATGAAATAAGGAACAATTTACCGGAACTATACCGGATGGGGATCGATTTCTATGTGTATGCGTTTAATCCGCCGATAGACTCCTCCGACATGCAGCCGGAAATATGGGTAGAACTGGCCAGTATCATTGAAGACCGCTATGACCGTTACGATGGATTTGTGATCCTCCACGGCTCAGACACCATGGCATTTACCGCCTCCGCCCTGAGCTTTATGCTGGAGAACCTGTCCAAACCCGTTATCCTTACCGGCTCACAGCTGCCCATCGGTAAAATCCGTACCGACGCCAAAGAGAATATTATCACCGCTATGGAGATAGCCTGCTCGCGGCACAACAATGGCAGCCAGGCTTCGATGGTACCCGAAGTATGTATCTACTTCGACTTCTCGCTGTTTCGCGGCAACCGTTCCAAAAAGTACAACGCTGAAAAATTCGAAGCGTTTTATACCATGAACTACCCCCAGCTGGCAGAAGCGGGCATTGACATCAAATACAAACAGCAATTCATTCTGCCAACGCCGACGGCGCCCCTGAAGGTGCACAAGGAGCTGGAGACCAACATCACCGTACTGAAGCTGTTCCCCGGCATCACCCGCAGTGCTGTGGAAGCCATTCTCAGCGTTCCCGGCCTGAAAGGCGTGATCATGGAAACCTTCGGCAGCGGCAATACCAACACCCAGCCCTGGTTTATCGAAAGCATTAAAAAAGTGATCGACAACGGCGCCATCGTGGTGGACATTACGCAGTGCGACGGCGGTTCCGTAGAGCTGGGCAAATATGAAACGAGCCAGCACCTGGTGGAAGCAGGCGTGGTGAGCGGCCATGATATGACCTTTGAAGCAGCCGTGACCAAATTGATGTTTGTATTGGGGCAGGGACTTTCCAAAGAAGAAAGCAGGAAGATGATCGAGACATCGCTCCGTGGCGAACTGACTCCTATAGAAGTGTATTAATACGAATATAAAAGAGAATTAAAGCAGAAAGTATTGAAACAGTATACTTTCTGCTTTTTATTGCAAATATTTTATTATATTTAATTATCAAGCCTATTCCATCCCATACCTGGTTAGCGCTTTCTATCACCACAAAACTCCAAAGTATGAATGTTTCGTTAACGCAAAAGTTCATCGCAGAATTCTTCGGCACGCTGGTGCTGGTGCTGATCGGTTGCGGCAGCGCCGTTATCGCCGGCAGTCACGTAGGTCTTCTCGGCATTTCTTTTGCCTTCGGTCTGTCTGTGCTCACCATGGTATATGCCATCGGGCATATCTCCGGTTGTCACATCAACCCAGCCATCACCATTTCCATGCTGGCTACCGGCAAGATCTCCGGTAAAGACGCCGGCGCTTACATTGTAGCGCAGATACTGGGCGCCATCGCCGCCGCAGGTATCCTGTACTGCATGGCTTCCGGCAGAGCCGAATACACCCTTGCCGCTAACGGGCTGGGGCAGAACGGCATTGGCGACGCCTACCAGGACCACTACAATGTTACCAGCGGGCTGATCTTCGAGATCGTATTCACCGCCATTTTCCTGGTAGTGATCCATGGTGCTACCAGCAAAAACAACGGTAACGGCGCCCTCGCCGGCGTGGCTATCGGTCTCTCGCTGACCATGATCCACATCGTAGGCATTCCTATTACCGGCGTGTCCGTAAACCCCGCCCGTAGCATCGGACCGGCCCTCTTCGCAGGCGGCGACGCACTGGCTCATCTCTGGATATTCATCGTAGGCCCTATCATTGGCGGTCTTATCGGTGGCTTCATCTGGAAACTCTACGACAAAGCCTAAAAAAAACTTGGAAAATAAAAGTAAAGGATTATCTTTGCAACCCTGAAACGGAAGACTCAACCCCTTCAGTAACGTTTCAAAGATAATCACGGAGAAGTGCAGGAGTGGTTGAACTGGCACGCCTGGAAAGTGTGTATAGGTGAAAGCCTATCAAGGGTTCGAATCCCTTCTTCTCCGCAAATACCGAAGAAACCCGCGCTAGCCGCGGGTTTTTCTATTTTAAGCCGGGTCTCGGTGAATGCTCTCCCTGTTTTTATGCTCCCTTATTAAGATGAACGATCACTGACCGCATACAGGTGTAAAAATAAAAACCCGGTGAATACAGTTATCTCCTACAGACTGCCATCATAGACAGAGGGGAGGTCATAATTTCGCCGGGTTGGTGTTCTAATTTACAAAGGTTGTTAACAAATGGCTGTCGGAGGACATCCACAATAGGTGTGATCAAGAAGTGTACACGGGGTGGAGGTTCCGGTAACTTTAATCTGCCATTGCTTTGGGTTGCTCAGCGACGCAATTCTAATGGTAGAGAGTCGCATTTTCTTTGGTACTACTTTTTTCATGTGATATTTTTTAGGTTTTTAATAAGAAATGTTAACGGAGAGTCTGTAATAAAAGAATGATAGTATCAACGTTTCCGCTATTGTAAAATAGCGCTTTCCTCTGCGGCCTGAAGTCAATCCTGAACAGGTGTCATAAAAGCCACTTTTTTTGTCGTGAATTCCCGCCACCTTATTTGTGGCCTTCTGCTATTTTTGAACTATCTTTTAAACAATAAAACCCATCGACATGAGAACTGTATCCTTTGGTATGAACATCAGCTTAGATGGCTATTGTGATCACACCACCTTTGCGCCCAGTGAGGAACTGTACGATTACTTCACCGATATGATGCGCGATGTTGACCTGCTTTTTTTCGGCCGTGTCATGTATCAACTCATGTTTCCCTATTGGTCTGATATGGCCCGGGACCAATCCGGCACGCCTGATGAGAACAGATTTGCCGAAAGGTTTACGGCCATCGAAAAGGTGGTGGTTTCGCGAACGTTGGAAAGCGCGCAGCACAACACGCGGATCGTTCGCAGCAATCCCGCAGCAGAACTGCTGAAACTAAAACAACAACCCGGCGGAAAAATTTCTGTAGATACTGTCAGCATGCTGCCTGAACTGATCGCCGCAGGCCTTATCGATAAATTTAATCTGGTGGTCCACCCCGTCATCGTAGGAAGAGGGAGACCGCTGATAGATGCCGGCAGCCTGCAGGAAAACTTTAATTTAAAGCTGGTCGACTCCATTGTTTTTAAATCCGGATGTGTGGCGCTCCATTACGAAAAACAGTAACGGGAAACGCACGCTCTAACCACCCGGGACACTACTAACTGTATCGGCTACACGTTCATTTCTACGTATCCAGAACGGTGACGTTTTCCATCGTTGCTCCCTGCTGTAAAAAGATGTTCTTATCTGAAGATATTGTTGAAAATGTTGCTGCAGATCTTTATGGTAAGCGGCAATACCGGCTGCGTCTTGCCGCAGCTGAAGATCGGCAGCCAGCGCTGCATGACAGGCCGAACTGATCGCAAAACCGATCCCCATAGAAGAGATAGGATCAAAAGAGAGGGCTGCATCTCCGGCGGCGAGGAAATTTTTTATGGTACTGGTGTCTGTCATTTGTGTGAAAGCATTTTTCACCCAGGGTTTCCCATAGGCATGACTTCCCCTTGTTAATGGCAGCAGGTGTTTTGTAGATGCCAGTAACCGGTTCCAGTTACCGGGTTGTTGCCACTGATATTTTTTAACAAGGTCGCTGTCTGTGAAGAAGGTGGCTACCAGCCTGTTTCCGGGCATAGAAGCGTAATACCACCAACCATCCTGCGTTGTTTCCAGCAGTATTTTCTGTTCGGGCATATGCGATGTATCTGTCTGCAGATAGGCGCCAATGCCGGTGAGCCGGTCATATCTTTTTCCGGGAATGCCCAGGTGCCGGCAAACTTGTGCCTGACGGCCGGTAGCGTCTACCAGGAATTTAGCATGCACTTCGAATTGCCCTTTTGTTTCATGTTGCAGGAGTACGGTCCAATGGCCATCAGTACTTTGCTGGTACTGCAATGCCCTGGTGCGGGGAAACAGCTGTCCGCCACGGGCGGCCACCTGCGTGGCCAGGAAAGGATCGAAGAGGTGCCGGTCCAGCTGGTAGCTACGGCCTTCGGTGGTATAGATACTGTGCCGGGAAACAAGCCGGTCGCTTCCCCATGCCGCCTCACTATTATAACCTTCCTGTATACCGGTTTCGTCAAAGGCATTACGCGGGATACCCAGGTATTCCAGCAGCTGGAATATGCTGGCGTCTACGTGCTCGCCTACACGAATATTATCATAGGCGCTGGCTTCCGCCAACACCACCTTACAGGTGGTGTGCGTAAGCAGGCATAAAGCGGCGGCGGTACCTGCCGGTCCGCCGCCTGTAATGAAGACATCTGTATAAATAGACTGCATATACTTAATATCTGTTCCGGGTGCCGGAGCGGGGCAGCGGAAGGCCTTCGGCCGCTACAGCAATAGGTTTGAATGCGAGTGTTTCCAGGTGCTCTACCAGTGCGGCTCCGCGGGCGCTCAGCTGTTTCACCTCCTCTTTGTCTTCCCGGATAAAGTAGACCGGAATAGTCGTCTCATCATCGTTCGGGTTACCGCTGATCTGTCCTACCGGCACATCTTCATAGGTGAACAATTCATTCACCCGTTCTGTTTCCACGAGGTAGGGGAAACCTTTTTCGCCGGCATTCTGGTCCCTGATAAAGCCAAGTGCGGACCAGTGTTCTACCATTTGCACAAAGCTATTGATACCCCGCTGATAGTTGACCTGTAATCCTGCCGGCGCATGTCCTGCTGCCTGACCTTCTTCGGTGATCTCCCCGGTAAGCACGTCCCATGGGCTCTGCGGCGGCCACCAGTAAGAATAGTAAGTGGGTGGAAGTGGTTTGCCGTCGACTTTATTAACAGAAGGATTGGTGAAGTTGATATACTGGATGGTGCACTGGAAGAAATCCGCCTGCCACGGGCAAGCCATGCGTTTGGTGAGATCTCCCGGCTCACAGCCGCGGAAGCTGGCGCATTCATCTACTTCGGGAGAAAGCCCTGTAGCGTAGTAATCCCCTTCATATCGGTGGATGACATACGGCGCTTTATATACCAGCTGGTTCTGCATACTCCATGTCACTTCAATACCGGGGCACATTGGCAGGCCTACGCAATTGCCGACACTGGCGGCATCCAGCGGATGCACGAAACCCTCCGCAGGTTCGGGCGTATTCTCAAATTTTCCGTTGGCCCACTGCGACATCAGGAAGTACTGCGTTTCGTCGAGTGCGAGAAATTTCATGATGTTCACTTCACTTACCGAGTTACTCCCGGAATTCAGCGGCATGGCAGGGAAATTACTGTTGCCGTTGTGCGCCCAGAGTTTCTGCTGCGACTGCTCTTCCGGAGGGGCCGTAGGAGGGATGGGATCAGGCCTGCGGAAGTAAGAGAAATACTGCTCCCTGTTTTTCCTGTTCGCTTCTGAAGGATCGCCATAATCGAACTGATAAGAGCAAAAGGCCATCATAGACGGTACATTGGCTACCCATTGGTATCTGCTGATGCGGCTGATGATTGGCAGAATATCGCGTTTGAAATTAGCGACATAGCTTTCGTTCCAGCCGTTATCACCATACATCGCGGGTACCATCTTCAGACGGCGCACCCCAACATCGAACATGGTATCACTGAGCGTGGAGATGTTTACTATTTCCGGTGCAAAGTCAGGTGAACCGACGATCACCCAGGCATGCAGTGTCACCTTCGGCGTACTATCCTCAAATTCAACGACACATGCTACGGTACCATCCGAAATATCGTCATGCCAGGTATCGGAGCCACCATAGCTTATCAGTGGCTCATCTCCGCCTGCACGGCCGTACCCGCCCAGCACCACCAGCCTGCCTTTATCATCAGTGAGCAGATCTCCCAACGTGGTCACCGGCGTACCATAAGTCACATTATCCGGCGGATATTGCACAGGATAGTTCGCAGGCGCCTGGTCTTTTGTAAAAGCAATTTTCTGCTGACGGCCACTGACTGTTCTCGGCCCCGGATCTACAATAAGCTTTTGACGCTCCGCCGGACTTTCCACCCCCGCATTACGCCAGGGTACCTTCTGATTGGTGTAACTGTTTTCAAAACCATACATCAGGTTACCTTTCAGCTCTGAATACTGGTACCAGGCCGCTTTTTTATTAGCCAGATGTACCGTCCAGGTGATAGACTTTACATTGGGCGTATCCAGCGTAATCTCTTCGCCCGCTTCATTATAAAGCATGAAAGGTTGTCCCTGGCGCTTTATCAGACCAGCGCCATCTTTGAACTTAGTAATGGGCCCCAGTGGGTTTCCATGCACATCTGCATCAAAAGGAAGACCGCCAATGGTGCGGGGGGATAAACAAATCTGATCCGGGCTGTTGCCCAAACGAGCAACACCTACAGACGGGTGTAGTGATAGTTTCATTGCAGGGGAATTGGGTTTTTGTTGTGGAATAGTAATAGTACATAGAACCAATGCTATTGGACCTTTTAACAGTAATGATTATTTTGAGTATTTGAATTTTACAGGTAGATTAAATCTATGTCTTTTTTTCGATATAAAAATCACAGGAAGAAAATTCACGCAAAAAAAATCCTGCTGCCTGCAGTGAAATAATCCGGCGATATCATCAACCGTAAATTGTTTGGATTCCTTTTTTATGAAAGTTCAAAAAACACTGGTCAATGATCCATCGGTATTTTTAATTTTAATCCATCAGCTGCATGCACACAACAGTCAGCCATCCAACACCGCATCGCCCAAAGGCGGATTTTATCCCTTGTCAGCCTGCAAAATAACATCGCAGTATTGTTCCCCGGCGGATATTGTTTCATCCCCGGCGAATATAGATCCGCTCCCCCATCATTCCGGAAGAATTGTAATTTTAAGCTATCATCTAACCCGGAAAGCTATTGGAACAGGATAAGATCATTTTTTTGCAAAAAGCCTACAAAGGCAGGTATTACTTTGGTATTTTCCTGCTGTTGCTTCCCCTCGCTGCAGCGTTGCTGGTGTTCTGGAACACTTACCCGTTTGCCTATACGTGCCCGGTCGATCCCATCTCCGGGCAGGAACTCTGGCGCGGTGAAATACTGCATTCCCGGATACGCGACAGCTGGCTGGCGACAGGTTCGGTGGCCGTTATCTGTGGCCTGATGTGCCTGGCCGTCTGGAAATGGACACAGCATTTCATCACCGGCTACACCCATATCGCCCGGGATATGTCCGAAAAAGATTTTGAGCGCATGCGCAGGCTGCGGGATGGCTTATCAAGCTATAACCCTAACAGCATCATTCCTCCTTACCTTGTAAAAGAGAATGTATTGTATGTCTTTAAAGCTTTCCGTACGCTGACTATCCCTTTCGGCGAAATGGACGAAATGGGCATCTGTTATAACTACGGTAAAGGAAGGACTCCTAATGACCAGGTATATATTAAAGCTGGCGGGCATCACTACTACTTTCACATTGCCAATAGCAGGAACTACACAGAAGAATTAGAAATACTGGCCAGAAATGCCACCCCGCCGGTCCCGGTTGTTCACTACAAAACGCTGACAGGCCACCTGGTAGCCACTTTCCGGAGAAGCAGATAAGATGTTAATGTTAAAACTCAATATCCAGGTTGTATTTATAGAGTAGCCCGGTCAGGTTCATCGCAGAAAAACGGGCTTTCTTCAGCTTATTAAAATCCGGATCTATCCCGAAATTAAGGGCGGTCCTGAAATCCGCTTTTTCCAGGACCGTATTGGAGAACCTGGCGCCCGACAGGTCCGCATTTCTGAAATCAGCGGCCGTTAAATCGGCTTCTGAAAAATCTACCTCTTTTAGGGAGCACTCCCAAAAGGGCGTCTTCCGCAGCCTCGTGCCCAGGAAAGTGGAATAGTCGAGTATGCATGCATAAAAGGAGAAGGAAAACATCAAGCGGTTACACTGCGTAAAGTCAATGCCCAACATCTTGCACTCCGTAAAGCTGGCATCCCTGAAACCCGCACTGTTCAATATTGCCATTGAAAAATTGCACTGCCTGAAGTGGCAGTCCACAAAATCATTGCCCCGTAAATCACTCTTCGAAAAATCACACCCTATAAATTCGCATTGTATGAACTCCCTGTTCTTCAGTCTTTTTTCAGCATAGTTCACATCGGTAAATGTTTTCTGCTGATGTACTATCGGCCCGTTTGATCTCGTCATAAACAATGATTTTTTCAGGAAAAAAGCTGACTACCTTTTCAGATGTTTTAATATCTTCTGTTTGGTTTCGTCATTAACAACAGAGAAACCAAAACCTTCAGAATACCAGATACCATCTGCCACCAGTAGCATGATAAGGCTATGGATGCTTACGTCGGTGCCATCCGGCGGCATAATATTCGCCTGGTACCATTCCTCCCACCATTTTCTGTACTGTGGACTGGCAAGGATAGACTTGATAACGATACTCATTAATTTTTGATATTGCGCATCGTTACTTTTATCAATGACAAATTTCAGGTACCCATAAGCTTTATCACCGTTACCAACTTCCTCATTGAACACCTGCATCCATTCCGTGAGTCCGGCAAGGCTGCGTTTCATGAGCTCATCCAGCAGCTCGTCCTTGTTTTTAAAGTGATGGATGATCCCTCCTTTGCTCAGGCCCGTTTTATCAGCTATCGCCTGGAAGGTCACGTCATGCCAGTCTCCAGCAGCTCCTATTTCAGTGGCAGCGTCAAGAATCAGCTGCTTGTTCAGTTCCGGTTCCTTTTTTCGTTTGTACGCGTTTTCCATAACATAAAGATACCGACCATACGGTTTGTTTCAAAATTTTTCTTACCTTAGCATTGTCATTAGCCTTCAGAGAAGAACCAAAAGCCAGAAAGTCCGCGAAACCAGTTCTCAGGGAGAAGCATCCTACGCAGGAACTACCATTTATGACATTACAGACAAACATATACAAACTTACGGTGAAATCCGTGCCACCTGCAATTCCGGGAGCCAGGCCCATTCGCATTTTTATGCTGGTGGCCTACTGGAACGTGCTCTTCTAAACAAGTTGTTCAGATCCCTATTGCGCACTGATTTTTAGTTGAACCGGTTATACTACATAGCCGGATATGGCTTCTTATGTCATGTACCTACATCAAACCATCAAATTATGCAACATATTACAAGATACGCCCTGCTTGTTTCACTTACCGGATGCCTGCTAAGCTCCTGCGGCAACAATACGGAAAACGACCCGCAGTGGGGCACGGGCGCCCCTCAGCCATTTCCGGTGATCACCGTCACCGCCGCTAACACAGTCTTAAACGAAGACTATCCCGCAGTGCTGGAAGGACAGCAGAACGTAGAAATCCGCCCGAAAGTGGACGGATTTATTGAAAAGATATATATCGATGAAGGCGCCACAGTAAAGGCAGGTACACTTCTTTTTAAAATACATGCCCCGCAGTATGAACAGGAAGTACGGACAGCGCAGGCCGCCGTCAGGAGCGCCGAAGCAGCCCTGAGTACCGCGAAAATCCAGCTGGAAAAAGCCATACCCCTCGCGGAAAAAGGTATTGTCAACAAGTTTGAGGTGGAAGAAGCGCGTTATAATGTGCAGGCGAAGGAGGCGCTACTGTCGCAAGCCAGCGCCAGTCTGGCCAATGCAAAAACAAATATCGGGTACACCACCATTGTCAGTCCCGTTAATGGCGTTATTGGCGCCATTCCTTTCAAAACAGGAAGCCTCGTCAGCAGCTCCTCTCCGCAGCCATTAACCACCGTGTCCGACATCGGCAGGATTTACGCCTACTTTTCCCTGAACGAAAAACAGTTTCTCGAATTTTCGGATGCTTCATCCGGCGACGGGATAAATGATAAAATAAAACGCTTTCCGCCGGTAAGCCTGATCCTTGCCAATGGTCGGGAATATGCTCAAAAAGGGCGATTGGAAACCGTCGGGGGACTGATCAATACCACTACCGGATCTGCCACTTTCCGCGCGGTCTTTGGTAACCCATCAGGCGCCATCAGAAGCGGATCAAGTGCCACTATACGTATCAACAGGCTCCTGCAGCATGCCGTCATTATTCCCCAAAGCGCTACCTACGAAATGCAGGACAAAAAATTCGTTTACGTCGTTAGTAAAGAAGGCATCGTCAGCAGCCGGGAGCTTCTCGTGCACCCTGTCTCCAGCGACAGAAACTATGTCGTTCAATCAGGGCTGGCAGCCGGCGAAAAAATCGTCACCGGGGGCATGGGAAATTTGAAAGACAGCATGAAGATCATTCCGGCCGATCCGTCTAAAATGGCCGCAGCTACCCGATACTAAGCACAAAATTGTTTCACCAGGCGGCAGCACCCTGTGGGTGCTGTGGTCATCATATGCGCATATATGTTACGAACGTTTATAGAAAAACCAGTCCGGTCAACAGTTATATCCATCATCATTGTTGTATTGGGATTACTGGGTTTATTTACCCTGCCTGTCTCCCAATACCCCGACATAGCCCCGCCTACGGTGGAAGTAAAAACCAGTTTCCAGGGAGCCAATGCGGACGTTGTGCTGAACAGCGTCATCATACCACTGGAAGAACAGATCAACGGCGTGGAAAATATGACCTATATGACTTCCAGCGCCGGCAACGACGGCACGGCTACTATCACCATATTTTTCAAACTGGGCACCGATCCGGACCTGGCGGCCATCAATGTACAGAACAGGGTAACAAAGGCCACCAGCCTTTTACCCGCTGATGTGATCAGATCAGGTATTACCACCAGCAAAAGACAAGCTAGCCTTGTATATATTTTTGATGTATACAGCACGCATAAGTCATACGACGAGACTTTCCTGCAAAACTATGTGAACCTGAACATCATGCCGCAACTGAAGCGGGTGACGGGCGTGGGAGATGCATTTATCTACGGTGCGCACGACTACTCCATGCGTATCTGGCTGAAGCCGGAGGTAATGGCCACCTACGGACTGATGCCGCAGGACATTATTCAGAAACTGACAGAGCAGAACATCGAAGCAGCTCCGGGCAAGTTCGGTGAAAACGGAGACCAGGCTTTCCAGTATGTCATGAAGTACAAAGGCCGGCTTAAAACCGCAGGTGAATTTGACAAGATCGTTATCCGCGCTAACGGGAAAGGCAACACGCTATACCTGAAAGATGTGGCAAAAGTGGAGCTGGGGGCACTCAGCTATGCCACCAGCGCCGTTACTGACGGAGGCCATCCCACTTCTACCATAGCGATTACCCAATCTGAAGGTTCCAACGCACACGAACTGATACAGCAGTGTGAACAGATACTGAAAGAAAGCGCCAAAGACTTTCCGGACGGATTACACTATAAAGTTTTTCTAAACGCCAATGAGTTCCTGGACGCGTCCATTGACAAAGTGATGCATACCCTGCTGGAAGCATTCATCCTCGTATTTTTGGTGGTATTCATATTCCTGCAGGACTTCCGCTCTACGCTGATCCCTGCCATATCTGTACCGGTGGCCATTATTGGCACTTTCTTCTTTCTGAAGCTGTTTGGGTTCAGTATCAACATGCTGACGTTATTCGCACTGGTGCTGGCCATCGGCATCGTGGTAGATGACGCCATCGTGGTGGTGGAAGCCGTGCATTCCAAAATGTCCCACGGAATACGCAACGCTAAAAAAGCTACCCTCCATGCCATGCGTGAAATCAGTGGCGCTATTATCTCCATCACCCTGGTAATGGCGGCAGTATTTATTCCCGTTTCCTTTATCAATGGCTCCGCGGGCGTTTTCTACAGGCAATTTGGCCTTACGCTGGCCATTGCGATTATTATCTCTGCCATTAACGCACTAACGCTGAGTCCTGCGCTCTGCGCCATCTTTCTGAAACGCCATCATCATGAAGGCGTTACCCCAAAAGGAAGGTGGTACTGGTTCTGCAAAGGTTTTAACAACACTTTTGAATCCACGGCCCTGCGATACAAAAGGACCGTAAAATTCTTCCTCCGGAAAAAGTGGATAGCCATAGCGGTACTGGTTTCGTTCTCCGTACTCTGTTGGTTGCTGATAAAAACCACGCCCAGCGGGTTCGTTCCCAACGAAGACGGAGGCGCCATTTTCAGCGATATCATTTTGCCACCTTCTGCTTCACTGGAAAGGACCGCAGCCTTGTCCGACGAAGTAGAGAAAATTGTCCGTTCCATTCCGGAAGTAGCTACCGTGACACGGCTCGCCGGGCAGGACCTGATCAGTGGCGCCGGGGGATCATATGCAGCCCTGTTTATACGCCTGAAGCCATGGGCGGAACGGAAAAATAAAGGACAGGATGTTCAAAGCATCGTGGGCCAGCTATTCGGGCGAACCGCACATATAAAGGGAGCACAAATTATATTCTTCCCTTCGCCTACTTTACTCGGCTTCGGCAACACCACCGGTTTCGAATTTAACCTGCAGGACCGTACCAACGGCGACATGAACCAGTTTAACCAGGTAACCAATAAGTTCCTGGGTGCGCTGAACCAGCGGCCGGAGATCCTTTACGCCACCACGTCCTTCAATAATAGTTTCCCTCAGTTCCAACTGGAGATCAACGTAGAAAAATGTGAACAGGCAGGGGTAGCACTGAATACCGTGCTAACGACCATGCAGGGATATTATGGTGGTATATACGCATCCGACTTCAACCGGTTTGGCAAACAATACCGGGTAATGGTACAGGGCGACCAGCGGTCAAGAACAACGCCGGCAAGCCTTAACGGCATCTATGTACGTACCGGTAAAGGATTGATGGCTCCCATTGCGGAGTTTGTGACGCTGAAAAAAACATACGGATCGGAGTTTATCAACAGGTTCAATTTATTTAATTCCGCCGCCGTCACCGGCTTACAAAAACCAGGATACAGTTCCGGTGATGCCATCAGGGCTATCCGGGAGGTAGCCAGTCAAACCCTGCCCAGGAAATATACGTATGAATTTTCCGGGCTTTCCAGGGAAGAGGTGGAGAGCGGCAACCAGGTCATTATCATATTCCTGTTATGCCTGATATTCGTTTACTTTCTCTTATGCGCGCAATACGAAAGTTATATCCTTCCATTTGTGGTGCTGCTTTCGCTGCCGGTTGGCGTGGCCGGCGCCTTTCTGTTCGCGAAACTCCTGGGCATTGACAACAACATTTTTGTGCAGATCAGCCTGATCATGCTCATTGGACTGCTGGCTAAAAATGCCATTCTGATCGTCGAATTCGCACTACAGCACAGGAGGAGCGGACAAAGCCTTGCCCGTTCGGCCATTAGCGGAGCCACCGCCCGGTTGCGACCTATTTTAATGACTTCGTTCGCGTTTATCCTTGGGTTGTTTCCACTCATGCTGTCCCAGGGCGCAGGCGCTATGAGCAACCGTTCCATTGGCACCGCCGCCGTAGGAGGAATGTTGTTCGGAACTGTTTTCGGAATCCTTATCATCCCCACCCTGTTTATTTTCTGCCAGCGCATACAGGAAAAAATCAGTGCCCCGGCGCCTGAATATCAAAAGTTGCCGGACGTCTCTGTCATCTGATCCTCTCACACAAAACTCAGGAACAACATGAAAATTCAATATAAATGGATAGTGCCCGGTGTGGTTTTAATAGCCTCCTGTCAGGTAACCAAAAAATATCAGCCACCAGCTCTTCCTCCTTCCGCCCAATACAGAGAACAGCTGAATACTGACAGTAACACTATTGCTACTATACCGTGGCACTCCTTTTTTGCTGACACGGTGTTGCAAAGCCTCATCCAGGAAGGTATTGACAACAATACCGATCTGAAAACAGCCTCGCAGCGATTATTTATTTCAGCAACCAACCTGTGGAAAAGCCGGCAGGCATTTCTTCCCGAGCTAACAGGTACCACGGGCGTCAAACAATCCAAGCTCGCCTTTCCGCAAGCATTCGGATTTGTGAAGGAAGCCACTCAATATGACGTAGGTATTGCTGCGAGCTGGGAAGCTGATATCTGGGGCAAATTAAGCAGCGCCAAAAGGGCGGCTTATGCCCGGTTAATGGCCACCGCAGCTGCACAGAGAGCTGTTCAGACGCAGCTGATCGCAGACATTGCAACGAATTATGTGTTGTTGCTTTCCCTGGATGAACAACTTAAGCTGCTTAACCGGACAGTGGCAAACCGGTGGGAAGACGTGAAGACGATGGAGGCGCTAAACGCCTCCAACATCGTCAACGGCGCCGCTGTAGTACAAAGCAAGGCCAATCACGCTGCCGCAAAAGCGGCCATCCCGGATGTACAAAAACAAATCCGCGAAACAGAAAATGCCATTTGTTTTTTACTGAACAAAGCACCGGGGCCAATAAACAGGGGAGACTTCTCCAGCCTTCACCTGCCCGTTGACATACAGGCAGGCGTGCCTGTGGCATTGTTGGAAAACAGGCCTGATGTGAAAGAGGCGGAGCAATTACTGAGAGCGTCATTTGAACATACCAATGTCGCCAGGTCATTCTTTTATCCCACTATTACAATAACAGGTGGCAGTGGCTTCTCCAGCTTCGACTTCGGCAACTGGTTTTCCGTAACCAGCCTGTTCGCCCACATTGCCGGCGGTATAGCCCAACCCATCCTGGCTAAGGGAGAGAACAAAGCGAGACTAAAAATAGCGGAAGCGGAACAGCAGATAGCCTTTCATAGCTTTCAAAAGGTAATGGCACAGGCAGGTCAGGAAGTTTCCAATGCCTTATTTGCCATCATAACAGCCGAAGAAAAACAGGCAGAAAGATCCCTTCAGCTTAAATTCCTGGAGCAATCGGTAGCCTTTACCAAAGAACTATTAAAATACAATTCATCAACAAACTATACCGACGTGCTTACATCCGAAAACAACCTGCTGGCCGCTCAAACCAGTCACATCGAAGACCAGATGCAGAAAATGCACGGAATCATTCAGTTATACAGGGCCCTTGGCGGCGGGTGGAGATAATATCATGGAGGCCGGCGGTCAAGTATTAAAATAACTATCTTTATCTCTGATGAAAACGTATCTGCCATCACCACCGCTGCAGCCTTTCATCCAGGCTTACAAAATCATCGAAAGCCAGGATGAGAAGGTGAACCGTGTATTGCCGGATACGACACCCGCCATCGCCTTCCGGTTTAAAGGGCAGGTCCGTTACCTCGCTGGTGAACAACCGCTTGTACTGCCGGCCTCCGTTATCTCCGGCCTCAGAAGTACTGTCAGGCTGATCAACTATCAGCCTGACAGTGCCGCCATCATTGTGCAGTTCAAAGCCACCGGCGCCGCGGCATTTTTCAAAACACCGCTTCATGAACTGTTTGAGCACAGCATTTCACTGGACCATTTCTTTAGCCGGCAACAGGTAACAGACATTGAAGAGCGGCTGTCAGCAGCCACCAATGACACGCAAAGAGCCGCGTTGCTGGACAATTTCCTGCTGTCGCAGCTGCGTTTCCCCAAACAAGACCTGCTGGTACTGAGCGCCCTGCAGCAAATACATCATGTCAACGGCGATATTAATATGAAAGCTTTGGCAGCCGCCAGCTATCTCAGCCAGGACGCTTTCGAAAAACGTTTCCGGAAAGCCATTGGCACCACTCCCAAACAAATGGCTTCCATCATCCGCATGCGGTCCGTCCTTCAACAAACGCCTGCCGGCAAAAGCTTAACCCACCTCGCACTGGATGCGGGCTACTTCGACCAGGCACATTTTAACCGTAGCTTCCGGCGGTTTACCGGTCTTACGCCTACCGCTTTCTTCCAGGCGCCGCTCTTCTGGTAAAATCACTGATTTTTTACAATGATACGGGTGTCCTATTCCTCAATTTTGTGGTACTAAACAATATCACATGATCAAACGATTAACGTTGTGCGCCCTGTTGCTCACCAGCGCTACCGCTTACCCACAGAACAAGAACATTCACTCTACAAAACAATTAACCATGGATACCGTACAACAAAACAAGGCCGTTATCATTTATTTTTACGAACAAACGCTGAACCGCCGGCAGCTGGAAAATATCGACCAACTGGTATCAGCAGATTATATCAACCTTCAGGGAGAAAAAGGGCCGCAGGGCTTTATGACACAGGTGCAAGCCCTGATAAAGACTTTCCCGGACGCCCGGTGGACGCTGAACAGCATCGCTGCCGAAGGAGACAAAGTCTTCGTCAAACAACAGATGACCTGCACCCATCAGACGGCCTACCTGGGAAGCACGCCTACCCACAAAACACTGACCAGCGAAGGAACAGCCATCTATACTTTTAAAAACGGGAAACTTATTCACCATGAGATCCTGACAGACCGGCTGGGATTCCTGCAGCAACTGGGCATACTGCCTGCTGATGTAACGCCGGCGGCTATACAGGAAGCGGTGTACTTCATCGATAAATTCACCGTGCCCGCGCAGGCCATAGCTGAGTTCACCGAACGAATGAACTACAACCGGGGCTTCATCCGGCAACTGGAAGGGTTCGTGACCGACCAGGTATACCGGCACCAGGAAGAAGACGGGCAGTTTTCCGTTGTCACCGTGGCCAGCTGGAAAAACAAAGACAGCCTGGACAATGCTAAAATGAAGGTGCTGGAAGAATACAAACGGACCGGGTTTGAGCCGGCGGAATTTTATCGGCGACTGGGAATAAAGATGGACAGAGGGGTATATCAGGCAGGCAACTAATAGTGGTTATTTTTCTCCATCACCGCCATCACGCTTAACAGTAAGGGGAAAGCGCTGTCCATTCCCTTGCGGATAGTCCGTAGCGCCTGGGAGATCTTCTTTTCCACTGTTTTGACCGAGATTTCCATCCTGTCAGCAATTTCCCGGTAGGTGAGACCTTCATCGCGGCTCATGCTGAAAATGGTGCGCTGGTCTTCCGGAATAGTCGCCACCACGCGCTGCAGCACACTGTCCAGCTCCTTAAAAGCCATGGGCTCATGCTGTAAGAGATCTTTGGAGATATGGGCCAGCCGTTCGTAAAAATTCGTGTCTGATTTGAGGTTACGCAGGGCTTTCAGTTCCTGGAAACGGACCGCCTGGAAAAGGTAGGCTTTGAGATGTAGTATTTCTACTTCCTGCCGGCGATGCCACAGGGAGATGAACACCTCCTGTACGATATCCTGCGCCAGGTCGCTGTCGGACAACATATTACGGGCACGGAGATATAATACCTTCCAATAACGGTGGTAGACCGTGGCAAAAGCATCCTGATCGTCCAGCGTTATCTGGCGCCAAAGCTGATCATCCGTATATGTGTTGTAATCCGACATGAATCGCTACCTGTTGTTTGCGGGCTACAAACAGGAAGTAACAAGTGATGTATCCATTCAAAAATGGTTGGTGAGGGCGAAGATAACCCTAGCAGCGAAATAATGCAAGTCCTTTTTCAAAAGGAAAGGGTGCAGCCATGCAGCTGCACCCTTTTTTTCACGGGATATGGTTCGTTGGTTAAAGTTTTTCCAGCTCGTCTACCAGCTCCTGGGCCAGTTTCTGGATTTTGGACGTTTCAGCGTCTGCCAGTTTTCTGGCTTTCCGGGCGGCGGTCAGGCCCTCCTGCTTTTTCTTCAAGGTGAGGCATACCCATCCGAATGTACTCTGGATGCTATATTCTTCCGGTTCCAGGGCGACGGCCTTTTTCGACATTTTGTAGGCTTGTGGCAGGAAAGCAGCCATTTGGGGGTCCGCTTCACGTTTGCCGTTGAGGCGGCGCGCCAGGAAGCTCAGTTTTTCCGCATCTGCTTTCAGCACACCTTTCATGGCCCTGTCCGTCAATTGCACATATGCTTTCGCGTTGCCCTGCTGTTGATACCATTCGGCTTCCAGCATCACTGCCTGTTTCTGGCGGTCCGGGGATGTTGATTGCTTAAAATGCTGTAATCCTTCAAAGAAGCCTTTCTCATCCTTGTTGTAGATTTTCGGGTACAGCGTGCTGGAGATCAGGCGGTCAGTGAGCGCATCGCGTTCCTGCTGACCGGCATAGGAGGCAAACTGCGCCTGGTTGGACAGGTAGTATTTACCCAGCCGGTCCTCTCCCGAACGGGCGATATTTTTAATGATCTTCCAGCCTAAGGGCGAATTCAGATCTTCTGCTGCCACTTTTTCGCTGATTTCTCCGCCGATTTTTTCTGCTGTACGACGGTCGGAACGTGCTACCGCCAGGTAATAGTTCAACAGGAACGGCACACTTCTTTCGCCGGCATTGTAGCGGGCAGACAGGGACGACATGCTGCGGTCCGGGTCTGTGGCCATACGGCCTTCTTCCAGGAACTCTTCCACAGACATGCGGGATCCGGTACGATGCACCACTTCTCCCTTACCATTGATGAAAAGGTAAGTGGGGAAAGACTGTACATTGTATTTCTTTCTCAGCTCCACACCGTCGCCCTTCTCCATATCCTGTTTGGTGTTGATGAAATGCTGGTTGTAGTAGTTGTAAACTTCCGGGACGTTGAACACATTTTTCTCCATCCATTTGCAGGGAGCGCACCAGGAGGTATAACAATCCAGGAATATCAGTTTATTTTCTTTGGCGGCCTGTTCCAGCGTGGCTTGCCAGGCTGCGTTGTTAAACGCTATTTCCTCCTGCGCCCTTGCGTTCAGCGCTACCAGCAGGCAGAGTATTGATAAAATCTTCTTCATAAAAACGAGGGTTATGCCCGGAGGAGCGGTACCTCCGGGCGGTACACGGTTTAGCGTTCGTACTGCGGAATGTCAGGATTCATTGCTAATACCTTTGGCGGTATCGGGAACACATAACGCTTGTCATTAGCAGGCAGCGTGTAGGTCTGTCCATTGTGCTTATGGGTAACGGTTTTAGCAAAACGGGCGTCTTTGTTCAGGCGCTTCAGGTCGGCCAGGCGGCTGTATCCCATCAGGGCCAGTTCTCTTCTGCGTTCTTCCAGCACCAGGCGGAGCGCCTCTTCGTTGTTGGCCGCTACCAGTGGCTGATTATTGATAATACGGCTGTTGCGCAGGGTATTGATCAGCTGCATTGCCCTGTCTTTGCTGCCTGTGCGGGCCTCCGCTTCAGCAGCATTCAGGTACAGTTCCGGCGTACCTACACCTAAGTTAAACTCAACATAGGCCGCCCATAATACACGACCCGGAAACAGTATTTTATTCGGTCCAAACAGTGCTTCACCATCGCAATAGAACAGGCTAAAACGCTTATCTACAGCACCTGCCGGCAGGTTCTTCTTAAATACGCTGATCAGGTCCGGGTTCGCATATACCTCTGTAAATATGCTGGAGGAGCTGGCAGTGCCTCTCCTGAACCAGATGGTCTCCCTGTTGAGATGCCCATCAGGGAAAACAGTTGAATCCACCGGATTCCATACACGCCCCCAGGTCCCTTTCCGGATGTCATAAGCAGCATAGCTCATCAACGCATTATTGGCACTAAGCGCCTTGTTGACATTTTCCAGGGATGTTTTATAATCTCCCATATACAGGCTCACACGGCTCAACAAACCATAAGCGGCGCTCTTGCCTGGCTTCAGGCTGTTAGGCACTTTGTCCGGCAGGTTAGGCAATGCCTCTTCCAGGTCCTGCTTGATTTGGGCATATACAGCGGCTACACTTTTCCTTTCATAAGGTTTAGTGATGTCTTCCGTTAACACCAGCGGAACTCCCAGGGCAGCAGCAGCGCTGGCAGGATCGTACTGTTCGGCATAGATATTTACCAATGTAAGGTATTCAAATGCACGGGATACCAGTGCCTGGGCACGCAACCGTTTTTTCTCCTGCTCAGAAGCATCTTTCACCGTCATCACGTTATTGATGACCGTGTTGCAGACAAAGATATTGTCGTAAGATGGGTTCCATTGCGGGTCGTTATCGTTCTGTTCAAATATCTGCCCCGGTGCGAAACTATACAGGTTACGTTTATACACGCTGTAGAACGGATAAGACGCCGACTGGTTTACGTCATTATCCTCGCCACCTTCCACATCATCTGTAATATAGGCCGGATAAGCTCCCACCGCAGCTACAAGATTGATATGGTTCATCAGCTTCTGATAGTCATCAAAATACTCGGGGATAGTATATCCTTTCGGTTTTATATCGAGGTATTTGTTACATGCGGGTAATGCTGCAAAGGATGCACCTGCCAGTAACAGTATGAATATTTTTTTCATGTTTGTTCCGTTTAGAAATTAACATTTACACCAATTGTATAGCTGGGAGGCACCAACGATCCCCTGGTGGCATTGATGATAGTACCATTCCATACTTCCGGGTCCAGGTTCTGTTTATTGGCAGACCAGCGCCATACGTTCTGTACCTGGAAACTCAGCCGCATGCTTTGTATATAAGCTTTCTTCAGCAGTGTTGACGGAAGGTTGTAGCTCAGCGTTACATCGCGCAGTTTGATATAAGACGCCTTACTGATGTGTTTATCAGCACCATCCCACAGTGTAGTGGTGGTGGTAGAAGCGCCACTGAAATAAGCCGGGGCGAGGTCAGGGTTTTGTTCATCACCGGGCTTTTTCCAATAATTCAGCGCCAGGCGGTCCATATTACTGGTATAGTTCAGCTCAGGGAACTTGGTCAGATAAGGCGCTACCACATCTCTCATAACGTGGCCACCGTAGTAAATGAACATAAAGAACAGATCAAAGTCTTTATAGTGCAGGGTATTCTGGAGAGAGGCAGAATAAGGCGGTACTGTTGTTCCACTGTATACCAGATCGGCCACAGTCAGGTTCTGCGTGGATTTCACAATTTTTCCGTCTTTGGTATAAGCCTGCGGACGGCCGTTGGCGTCCAGGCCGGCATACCGGAGGCTGTACAAACCATCTAACGGAATACCTTTCCGGCGCTGTGCCTGGTACACATAGCCATATACTGAATTCTCAGACACGTCCAGGCGGGTCAGCTCATTCTTGTTATAGTTGAAGTTGAACGTAGTGTTCCAACGGAAATCCCTGGTCTTGAAATTCGTGCTGGTCAAAGTAATGTCTATACCACGGTTATACATGCTGCCGTAGTTAACAATGTAAGACTGCCAGCCCAGGGTAGGGTCTGCGGTCATGTATCCCAGCAGGTCGGAAGTATTCTTATTATAAAATTCAACAGAACCCGTCAGTCTGCCGGAGAGGGTGCTGAAGTCAACACCGATATTGGCTACCTTGGTTTTTTCCCAACGTAATCCGGCGTTAGGCGGGCTGTATACATAGGCTTGTGATTCATTGGTCAGGTAGTTGGTATTGTCGTCCATGGTGATCATGTAAGGACCTGCATCTTTCGGGATGTTGCCATTCACGCCGTAGGTAGTACGTACCGCCAGACGGTCCAGCCAGCTGATATCTCCGCCATCGGTCACCACATACATCAAACCTGCTGACCACATGGGTGTATATTGATATTTGGGGTCGGTACCGAACAGGTTAGACTGATCTATCCTGATGCTACCGGATGCGGTGAGCTTACGTTTGTAAGTATAGGAGGCATTACCATAGAAAGACACGAACCGGTCTTCGACGTCCCGGAAGCCTCTCTCTCTGTCTTTATTTCTGCTATCCAGTCTGAACTGGCCAAAAAGAGACTCCATATTTTTCAGGCTCTGGTTCAGCATCAGTTCATCAATCGGCTTATAGTTGAGGCTATACTCATCATATCCATATTTATGGATATCGGTCGCGGTGCTCCGTACCTGGCGCCGTTCTGCGCCCGCCAATGCCTGGATTTCATGGTCATTACCGATCAGTTTATCGTAGTTCAATTGCAAACGCAGCATATTGGTGGATACGGTGCTTCTGTTTTCGTTAAACTGGCCACCCAGGGGCAGCAGGGATGCGGCAGCGGAAATAGGTGTGGCGTCGTTGAGCATGGTGGTGACCACGTTGGCGTTCTTACGGTACAACTGCTGTATGGTCGTATCCATGCGCTCAGCCTGGTAACGTACGTCCAGGGACAGTCCGTTGATGATCTTGAAATTAGCGCCAACATTGAGGTTCAGGTAGTTACCTTTCCGGGTGTAGCGCTGCCTGTTGAGCTCCTCCAGCGGACGATAGGTTTCGTCCTGCAGGCCAAGGCCATTCAGGCGGTCAATTTCATACTGGGATTTGCTCAGGTACCATTGCGTAGGCTGCCCGTCCGGGTCACGCAGCATATAATAAGAAGCCTTCCCTGTGTTGAAATTTTTCATTCCCAGAAATCCGTTATCATAATCTTCTTTGATGCTGCTTCCTAAAACGCCTACGTCTACACGCATCCATTTGGTGAAGTTGAAGGTGTTGCGGAGGTTATAACCCAAACGTTGCGACTGCTGGGCTTTTTCGTACGGATTCGTACCAAGGTAGTTGACGGAGAGGCTGTAGCGATATTTTTCGCTGCCACCGGAGAGCGACAGGTTATGCTGGTTGGTCACCATGGCCTTGCGCAGCAGTTCATCTGTCATCTGGTCATAGCGGTCGTTATTACGAAATACGTTCAACGCGCTTTGCAGCTGCTCTTCCGTGATTTTACCGCCTTTCCGTTCGTAGAGCAGGCGATACACATCATTCATGGCTTTGCGGGGATCGATGGCGTTATAATCGCCCGAGCGGTAGTTGAACATGTCCCGCTGAAAATCTACCAGTTCAGCACTGGACATCCGGTTGCTATAGCCCCTGGATGGCAGCGGGGTGAACTTAATGGCGTTGTTATAGGTGATTCTCATGGCGCCGGGTTTGCCCTGTTTGGTTGTCATTACGATGACACCATTAGCGGCGCGGGCGCCGTAAATAGAGGCAGCGGTCGCGTCTTTGAGAACTGTTACGGTAGCAATATCAGATGGGTTGATCACCGCGCTGTCCCCTTCGAAGGGCATCCCGTCAATTACGTACAGGGGAGCAGTCTGGGTGCCCAGGGTGGTTACCCCGCGGATTTGCATTTTGCCTTTGTAGGAGGTCATCCCGGCGGCCATCCCTTCGAGGCGGTCCAGTATCCCTGTCTGCATTTTACCGGCCATATCGTCGGCGGAGATGGTAGAATAAGAGCCTGTAGCACGTTCTTTAGAGATGGTCTGGTAACCGGTGCTTACCACGGAAATGCCTGCCAGTCGGCTGGAGAGCTGTTCCAGTTTGATTTGTATGCTGGTGTTTTTACCGACAGTCACTTCTTTTGTGTTGAAGCCTACATAGCGGATCACGAGTATATCGCCGGGTTTGGCGTCGATATTAAACCGGCCGTCCACATCGGAGATGGCGGAGCGGGTGGTCCCTTTGATCACTACGGAAGCGCCCGGCAGCGCAGTACCGGAGCTGTCGGTAATGGTACCGGTCACAGGTATCGCTGCAATGGTTGCTGCCGCAGGTGGTGCTGCCAGCGTATTTTTTTCCCGTTTGATGATCACCACCTTGTCTACAATCGTAAAGGTAAGGGGTTGCTCTTTGAAGCATTCCTTCAGCGCGGCCGACAGCTGCACGTTCTTCAGGTCCAGGCTGATATGGTCCGTCTGCTGCAGGTCCTCCTTGGAATACAGGAAAGAATATCCTGTTTGTTGTTGCATCTCCCTAAAAACCCTGGTTAACGGTGCTTTCTTTACAGAAAGCGTTACTGTCTGTGCAAAAGTGCCCGCACTCACATGCATAAAGGCAGCCAGCAGTAACATGACAGTTAGTTTCATAATCTTCCAGATTTTTCTCCGGGCCGGACACCTGCCGGAGTGCTCATAAGCTGGCGGGTACAGGGTACCGCGCTGGGCTTGGAACCAAGCTCTTAAAATCATACTTTTGATTTTGGGTGATGAATAAAATTTCTAAACAGGACTTTTTAATGTTGCCCACCGGCCAGGGATACTGCGAATATCTCTGGCCATTTTTTTCAGGCGATTATTGATTGGTTTTTGCTTTAAGGTTTGACGATAATTTTGTTTCCATCCACGATAAACGACACCCGGCCTGTCAGCTCCAGCATTTTCAGCAACCGTGATACTGGTACATCCCGGGGGATGGTCCCCATAAAATGGTGACTGACATTCCCTTCAAAAATCACTTCCGCGCCATACCAGCGTGCTACCTGGCGCATTACGGTGTGAATGTCGGCGTCGTTGAAGGCAAACTGCCCGTCTTTCCAGGCGGTGATGTCTTCCGTATCTACCGTATGCAGGGAAAATTGCCCGTTGGACTGCAGCTGCGCCTGTTGACCAGGTTTCAGCATATATGACTGTTCTTCTTTGTTCACTCGTACGGACCCTTCCAGCAACGTGGTACGGATCGCTTTTTCATCAGGATAGGCGTTGATATTAAAATGGGTGCCCAATACAGACACTTCCATGTCGCGGACTTTTACTTTAAATGGTTGCCGGGGATTCTGGCTCACTTCGAGATAAGCTTCGCCTTTTAGTTCCACTGTGCGGTCTTTGCCGGTAAAAGCGGTGGGGAAAGTAATGGAGGAGGCGGCATTCAGCCAAACTTTGCTGCCATCGGGTAAGGTAAGGCGGAACTGGCCGCCTGCCGGTGTGGTAAGGGTATTAAATACCGGCTGCAGAGAAGCGCCTGACCGTGCCTGGTACGCCAGCTGACCGTTGCCGGTGCGGGTAATGGTGCTGTTGCCCTGTGGCGCCAGCGTATCAGCTGCCATATCATCCAGCACTACAGTACTGCCGTTGGCCAGCGTCAACGTGGCTTTATTGCCGCCCGGCTTAATATCATTATGAAATACAGATTTCTCTTTAACGGCTACGGCAGGGGGCTGCTTATGAGGGTAAAAGAAAACACCTCCTGCGGCTACCAGTGCCAGCACCGCTGCGGCCGCAGCGGCGTAAGTCCACCGGTAGGAACGTTTCCGGGGCGCCTGAATCCGTCGCATGATGCGGTCATACATGACCTGGTGCAGCAATGCCTCGATCTCCGGTTCCAGTTCCGTCTCCCCGGCAGTTTCCAGCCGCTCACAATAACGGTCTACCAGCGCCTGCTCAGCGGTGGTGGCAGCGCCGTCCAGGTAACGGTTGACAAGTTCGTGAAAGGTATTTTTATCCATAGCCTGATAGGGAGTACCAGAATGGACCCCTTACCCTACGGCTGAATGATCTTTTTTCAGAGATTTTTTATATAAATTAAATTATCAAGTTTAATCACCTGATGATAAAATAATAAGCGCGGTAAGCCACGCTTATTATTTTTATAGCAATGGCCGGGGATCAAATACCACCCGGAGGGAACTGAGCTTGCCTTCCTTCAACTGATACCAGCTGCACCCGAAGACGGTTTTATCTCCCATGATATAATCGCACAGCACACATACGTCGTCTCCGTCTTCAAATATTTTGTGGACCGTGTATTTCATCTTCATACGGCCCATGTCTTCTATGTATACGTCGGCCCCGTCACGGGAGCCCAATACGCCTACGAACTTAAAATCGGAAGTGAGCAATGCCCGGGCGGCCGCCATGTCTTCGTTGTTCAGCGCAGTGAGGAACTGCGCTGCGGTTTTTCCTGCGTGTGTCATCATTTACATTTTTTTATTCTGCACGCAAAGGTCGGGCCGCTGCTGGAATCCGCCCCGTGACGATCGTCACAAAAGGTTAAAGCTACCGCCGGCTACGGATCCGGCTCAACGTTTCCCGGGCCACACCCAGGAAAGAAGACAGCTGCGAAAGCGATATGCGCTGCAGCATCTCCGGATATTCTCGTTCCAGGTGAACATATCGCTCCTGCGCACTCATCAGTTTGAACAATGCCGCATGCTTTTCCTGCCGTGCGGCTATACGTTGCAGACAAAGCCGGCCCAGCGTTTCTATCTGTGGATCTTTGGCAGCAGCCGCCAGCAACAACTCGCGGTCAAACCGCACCACCTCCAGCGGTTCGCACGCCTGTATCGCAAAAGCGGATTTCTCCCGCCGTCCGTAACTGTTGATATTGGTAGCAATATCACGCTCAAAAAAGAAGTCGGTGTTTATATCCACGCCGTCTTTATCGTAGAACGCCCTGCAGTAGCCATGGCTGATGAAAAACAAGGCATTACACACCTCGCCGGCTGGCAACAGGAATTCGCCCTTTCGGAATTGTTGTACAGTGAGGGCAGGCAACAGCTGCTGCCAGTTATCTTCAGAAAAGGGCGTCAGGGAGTGGAGAAGTGCTTTCATTGTGGGCGGTGCGCTACCAGGTGATCTTCAAATCAAAAAGTGAGCAATTTCATACTTCATGAAGATCCCAGAAGTCTTTTTTGCGCCCTCCAATATAATTTAGACGGCATTTCAATTTTTCGTTTGAAGATATTTATCGACAACTTCCTTACCGTAGAATCGGGTTATTTCGTCTTTTTCTGCCTTATTCCCACGTTCGAACACCCGTTGGATCACCGCCCTCTTCTGCTTTTGCCAGTCAATGGTCTCCATCTTGGTATCCCAAAATAGTATTGGCCGAAATTTAGAAAGATCAGGATGTAAAGCTGTATTTTGTTTCCGTTTTTCCTCTTTAATTTCAAAGTAAACCTGCAAGATCATAAAATAGCCTTCCTCCAGCCCTAATGCGTCCTCTATTTTCAGCGCCAATGCAGTATTCATATTCCGCTTACCTTTTGTAATAGCGCCTAGTGTTTGAGGGTGTTCATTAATCGACAATGCAAAAGGCCTCTTTGCAAGCTTTCTATGCTTCAGCTCCATTTCCAGGACCAGTCCGGGATGTATCCCTTTTAATATGGATAAGTCTTGTTGCATACTTCAAATATAAGCAAATTTGCTTACATCTCAAAATGAATACAAACGACTCATTATCAAAAGGTAAAGTTATTTCCTTTTTTTTCTGCTCGACTCCCTCACCACCAGCTCCGAAGGGATCACCATCCGTATATCCTTTGTCGACAACGGCTTCTTCTCCAGCATTTTCACCAGCACCTCCGCCGCGGTTTTTCCCATCTCAAAAGCAGGCTGGGTGATGGTCGTGAGTGACGGCTGCAGAATGGTAGCGATCTCCAGGTTAGAGAAACACACCAGCTTTACCTCCGCGGGCATGCGCAGTTGCAGCTGCTGGCAGGCCTGGTATACGGTGGTCGTCAGTTTTTCTACGGAGGCCAGCATGCCGTCCGGTCGCCGTGAACGTTGCAACAGCTTTTTCACCTGCTGGAAATTACGGGCACTGTCGGTGGTGCAGGTGAGGATATTCCGCTGGTGCACGGGCAGCTGGTGGTCCCCCAGCGCCTGTATGTACCCGGCCATCCGCTGGCGGCAGATAGACAGGCTGTCGGAGATGCCCAGGTAGGCGATCTCGCGGCACCCCTGTTCTATCAGGTGAACAGTGGCTTTATAGGCGCTTTCGGCGTCGTCGGTGACGATCTTCGGTGCGGCCAGCGTTTCCAGCACCCGGTCGAAGAACACTACCGGCACATCTTTGTCCATCAGCTCCTGCACATGGGCGGTGTCTGTGGTCTCACGTGATACCGACAACAGCACGCCGTCTACCCGGCCGCTCTGGAAATCTTTTAATATAGCCGCTTCTCCGGCATAACTTTCATGTGTCAGGTAGATGATCACATGATATCCTTTCGGCTTCACGGCCGCCTCGATACCGTTAATAGCGATCGAAAAAAAACTGTCCGCCACCTCCGGCAGCACAACGGCTATATTTTTACTCTTACGCCCCCGCAGGCTGCTGGCATAGGCATTGGGGATATAGTTCCATTCGGCCGCCAGCGCCCGCACCCTTTCTTTGGTGGCGGCACTGATCTCGTAGCTGTCACGCAGCGCCTTTGACACCGTGGACAACGAAAGGTTCAACTCCCGGGCCAGCGCCCTGATATTCACATTTTTCATGATCAATAAATCTACGAAACCGGTTTCGTAAATAAAACTCCCCGTCCATACCAATAATCCTGTCAAAATAGCCGAAATTTAAGTCAGCCTTAAAACAGCTTGCCATGGATAACAAACAGCCTTCCTTCACTGAAAAAGAAGTGAATCCTTTAACAAGCCTCGACCAATGGGAAGATGCCGTCCTGGAACGGTATCCCACCCCTGAAAGCATCGCCACCTCCAAATCTGTGGACGAATACCGGAACTACGATACCCCTGAGCGGGACACCGTCCGTGAATTCTACCGTCTCAATCATACCTACCAGACTTATGATTTTGTGCAACAGAAAAGGGCCGACTTCCTGCAATTCAATAAAAAGGAAATGCCGGTATGGGATGCCTTCAATTTCCTGAACGAACTGGTGGACGATTCTGATCCGGATACCGACCTGGACCAGTTCCAGCACCTGCTGCAGACATCGGAAGCCATCCGCAATGACGGTCATCCCGACTGGATGGTGCTCACAGGCCTCATGCACGATATGGGCAAAGTGCTCTGCCTCTTCGGCGAGCCGCAATGGGCCGTCGTAGGCGATACCTTCCCCGTAGGCGCTCCTTACTCCGACAAAGTCGTTTATCCGGAATATTTCCGCAACAACCCGGACTATCAAAATACCGCGTACCAGGAAGGTACCGGCGTTTATCAGCAGGGTTGCGGCCTGCGCAATGTGCACATGTCATGGGGACACGATGAATACGTGTACCAGATGATGAAAGACCATCTGCCGGAATCCGGCCTGTACATGCTGCGCTACCACTCTTTTTACGCCTGGCACCGGGAAGGCGCCTATGATTATCTGCTGGATGATCATGACCGCGAAATGCTCAAATGGGTGAAACTCTTCAACCCGTATGACCTCTATTCCAAAAACCCGGTTCCGCCGGATTGGAATAAGCTTCGTCCTTACTACGAAGATCTCGTGGCAAAATACCTCCCTGCCACCTTGAAGTTCTGACTATTCTGAAAAACCTCCGTTTGTTGCTGCATGCCGGTCAGATCCCCCTTTTTGGGGGATCGCAGCAATTAATGTAACTTATCAACCAACTTTATAAATTCCACACATCCACCACATGAATAAGCTGCAGCAAGCGGATTACATCGTCTTTTTCATCTATTTCATCGCCATCGCCACCTACGGGTACTACGTTTATCATCGTAAAAAATCAGCGGCTGCCAGCTCCAAAGACTTCTTCCTCGCGGAAGGCTCCCTCACCTGGTGGGCTATCGGCGCTTCCCTGATCGCCTCCAATATTTCAGCGGAACACTTCATCGGTATGTCCGGCTCCGGCTTTGCCCTCGGACTGGCCATCTCCACCTACGAATGGATGGCCGCCGCCACACTCATTATTGTGGCCGTATTCTTTATCCCGCTATATCTGAAAAATAAAATTTACACCATGCCACAGTTCCTGGCCAAACGGTACAACGACAAGGTCAGTACCGTTATGGCGGTGTTCTGGCTGCTGGTATACGTGTTCGTTAACCTCACCTCTATTATCTACCTCGGCGCACTGGCCATCGCCTCCATCTCCACCATTCCCTTCGAATGGTGCATCGCCGGCCTTTGCATCTTCTCTGTCATCGTTACGCTGGGCGGCATGAAAGTAATCGGTTATACCGACGTAGTACAGGTGGCCGTGCTCATCATCGGCGGACTGGTGACCACTTACCTCGCACTGACTTTATTATCCGAAAAATTCGGTTACGGCAGCAATATCCTGAAAGGCTTGTCGGTACTGCGGAAGGAAGCCCCTTCCCATTTCCACATGATCTTTCACAGCGATCATCCCTATTACAAAGATCTTCCCGGACTGTCTGTACTGATAGGCGGTATGTGGATCAACAACCTCGCTTACTGGGGCTGCAACCAGTACATCACGCAACGCGCGCTGGGTGCGAACTTGCAGACCGCACGCAAAGGCATTTTGTTTGCCGCTTTCCTGAAACTGCTGGTGCCGGTCATCGCGGTACTTCCCGGCATTGTGATGTTCGTGCTGCACAAAAACGGTATGTTCCAGCAGGAGATGACGGATGCTGCCGGGGTCATCAAACCGGACCATGCCTATCCCACGCTGATGAACCTGTTGCCTCCCGGACTGAAAGGCGTTGCTTTCGCTGCGCTGACAGCCGCCATCGTAGCCTCGCTGGCCGGTAAAGCCAACAGTATCTCCACCATTTTCTCGCTGGATATCTATCAGAAATATTTTAACCGTGAAGCCAGCGAAAAACAGCTGGTGAGGGTAGGCCGCTGGGCAGTGATCATCGCCATGCTGCTGGCTGCTATTGTCACCCCGTCACTCCGCTCGCTGGACCAGGCCTACCAGTTCATCCAGGAATATGTGGGCTTCATCTCCCCGGGCGTACTGGCTATTTTCCTGCTGGGCTTCTTCTGGAAACGGACCACTGCCGGCGCTGCGCTTACCGGCGCCCTGCTCACCATCCCCATCTCTACAATACTGAAATTTCTGCCCGCATGGACACACGGCGCCTTCCCGGACTACCCGTTCCTCGACAGGATGTCCATCACCTTTGTACTGATCGTTGTCCTGATGATCATCATCAGCATCACACGCCCAACGAAAGAAGCCACAGCACATGCATTGGAAATAGACAAGTCCATGTTCCGCACCACGCCCGGCTTCATTGCAGGCTCCATCCTGATCGTCGGTATCCTGACAGCGTTATATACGGTCTTCTGGTAAGCCCGACTCGGCCCGCTGCCGGATCACCTGCAGGATGTTGTTCTGGATGTCTTTCATGATCCAGGATGCCCACCAGCTGGCGTAAAAATTAAAAGTGGTGTTTAACTTAAAATGGCTGTAGAGATGCAGCCTGTAAGTACCGTTGGATAACAGTTCCAGCTCATAGGTGCCGTTCAGCACATCAAAAAATTCACCGCCTATCACAATATGTTCGTCCATGGTGGTAGAAGGAATATTGTAAGGATCTGCATGAATGGTAAAGCTCATACTACGCTGATGGTTATACGCTGTTACCTTTTCATCGAAGACCAGGCCTTTGTCGAAGATGGCCTTGCGGTAAGCGCCTACACCTTCATAGTTCAGTTCCGCCTTGATAGGACGGGGAAAACCCAACAGCCGGGTAAACCAGCCTTTGTCCTGTGCCGCGGCAATTTCGCCCACACGGGTAACGTTCTTCCAGATGGCTTCTTTACCGGCATGAATATCGATGTAAGTATAGGCTTTGTATTGCCCGGGTATCTTACCAATCAGTTGTTCTATGGGGGAGACGATCAACGGGAGTAAAACAAGCAGGGAGATGTATATGCGATCGTTTTTATCACCTTCTCTTTGCACATAATAGGCCGCAGTTAGTCCTCCTATCGTGGCGGCCACCATAAATAACGGCAAAGCCATCAGCCAGCATGCCCAGCCTTCCCAGCCTATTGCCAGGGTGAACACAAAAAAAATACCGACCGGCACCCAGGGCATCATAATCTGGTAGCCCATTTTTTTCACCTTTTCCCGGGGAGAAAGGTAAACCGTCAGTGCTCCCATCACAAAAGGTACGCACAACAGAAACGACAAACTCATCACTATAAAAAAACCGGGCGCAATATTATTGGTAGACAGGCCATAGGCCAACAGCCCAAAGAGGACAGGGATAGCAATAACAAAAGGCAGCAAAAACTTCCGGAAAGCGTTAGGGGATGACATAGTATCAGGGATTTATACCTAAATATACTCCTTCCCGTTAGTATTTCATCTGCCAGTCCAATTTATAACGGTATAACCAGTCAAAACTTTTAGGAGCAAACAGCGGAATGAAAATAGCCATCATCCAGTCCCGGATTTTAGCCTGCCAGGGGCGGAGTATACTTTTAGACCGGCTCCTTCTCCTGCCTTCCGCCACAATCTTCTCCACTCTGGGCTTACGGTCGGTTTCGAACTTCCGGAAGGCGGCGGCAAAAGAACCAACACCGGCATCGCGCAGCAACATACCGAGGTACATAGCATCTTCCAGGGCCATAGAGGCACCCTGACCGGCACTGGGGCTTACCGCGTGGGCAGCGTCGCCGATCAGCAACACCCGGTCTTTATGCCAGGAAGGGAGAGAGGCAATGTCAGACACATTCACCTTCAACACCTTCTCTGTGTGCGAAATCAACGCAGGGATGGGAGCATGATAATTTTTATAACGGTCCTGCATCAACGATTTTACTTCCTCTACCGTGGTAGAGTCCAGCTCTTCTTTGGTAAAAGGTACGTCAGACGGCAGGTTGGACCACCACATGGCCATACCGTTGCCGGCGGCGCAGTAACCGATGAAACCATCGTTGCCAAAAGTAAAGTTGAGGCTGTTGATTTCCTGTGCTGTCATTTCCGGAAGGGCTGACAGGGGGGCGAAGCCGCCGTAGTTTTTCATGCCGGTAAAAGCCGGCGTGGGTGCATCAGGGAAAAGCAGCTGCCGGGTAGCGGAATGAACACCGTCGGCGCCTATGAGCACGTCGCCGGTAGTCCGTGTACCATCGGTGAATATGGCCGTTACATTGTCTTCCGTTTGCCGGATATCGCAAAGTCTTTTGTGGTATTGTACAGTGAGGCCCTGTTCTTTCAGTTCCTGCAGCAGTATGTCGTATAATGCGGCACGGGAAAGGCTCACGCCCGGCTGACCATATTTTGCAACGGAACCGTTCGGTAAACTGGCGATGACTTTACCTTTGCCGTTACGCATACAAACTTCTTCAGACACCGCTCCTGCGGCAGTTACCTTTTCCGCCAGCCCCAGGGCATCCAGTACGTTCATGCCGTTGGGCGCGATGTTAAAACCCGCGCCGATGGTAGCTTTATAGCCGTATGCTTCGTAAATACTGCAGGATATGCCTGCCTTGTTCAGGAACAACGCCAGTGCCAGGCCACTGATACCGCCACCGGCGATCACTACATGAAAAGATGTTGGGAGCTGTGTCATAAAACAGGATTATTCCTCAAAATTGTGACACAGCGCCCGGGGAATCAACCGTCACTAGGTAAACGGAGGGCTGGTTCCGGTGAAAGCCCGTTTTTTACCGGTTATTAGTTGGCCTCAGCCACTTTTTTAATATCAGTGAGGATGGATGACCAGCCACCGGCATCCACGGCTTCTTTGTATCTCCGGTCGCCTTCCGCCACAGTAGCGTAGTCGCCCTGTGTCACCACCAGCAAGGTTTGCCCGTCTTTAGCGGTCAGCTGGTAGGTCACTTTCAGGTAGTTATCAGACGTATCGTCGATCGGGGAATTGGGATCGATGGTGGTATAAATCAGCCGTTCGTTAGGGATGATCTCTTCGATGATACCTTTTACGGCGATCATCTCCTGGCCTTCGTACACTGTTTTCCAAAGAAGTTCGCTGCCCTGCTTCCAGTCGGACACTGTTTCGCAGTTGAACATATACTGTTTTGTTTTGGCGGGATTGATCAGGGTATCCCACACCACTGCTGCGGGTGCGTTGATGGTGATGTCATTTCTCACAATGAGTGCGTTGCCCATACGATAGTTGTTTTATAGGTAGATAAATATTTTGTCTTTGTGGTATGTCACAAAAGTAAAAGAAAGGTGATTCGGCGGATTGCACATTACGGATTATTTCTAACCGAAAACGGAGTGAAGCCGAATTTCTTTTTAAAGGCGTTGTTGAAATGCTGCGGGGTGGCGTAGCCCAGTTCAGCGGCTATTTCGGCGGCAGTTTTGCCGGTGTCGCGCAGGTATTGGTGTGCCAGGTGCAGCCGCTGGTCGGTCAGGTAGCCGAAAACCGTATTGTTGAACTTCTCTTTAAAGCCCCGTTTCAGTTTGTATTCGTTGAGTCCTACTGTGCGGGCAATCTCTGTCAGGCTGGGCGGGGAGTCCAGCCTTGTGTTGAGCAGGTCGCGTACGGCGATGATTTTTTCGGTGTCCTGCTTGCTTTTCAGGTAGATGTTCTGGCGTTCGTCGGCCGCAGTACAGGATTCGGCAGACAGCACCAGCAGCTCCAGGCTTTTGGACAGCAGGAAAAGCCGCTGAAAATCGCCGGTGTATTTGCTGTAGCGGACCTGGGCGATCACCTGCTCCATCTGGGAGTCCAGGGCGCCCCAGGTGTCTGTGAAGATCACCGGCTGACCGGCCACTACTTTTTCTGCAAAACGCTTAAGGTGATCGCTGGCATGTTGGGTAAAGCTCAGGAATTTCTCCCGCGGAAACTGTACCCCGACGATCTCCAGTTCCAGGGTTTTGTTCTCCACCACCATATCGAAAGGATGGGAATACATGAAGTTGTGATGCCCGCCGATCAGGTCGTAGGTCTTTCCCAGTTGCTGGTAGGTAAAAAGGTAGTCACCCCGCAGGCCGAAATGCAGCCTTACCACGTCATTGTCACTATGTGCCGGATAGGAGAAAAGTTCCCGGAACGACGATAAGCCGTGCCCGATGAGGATATCATCGCACATCCAGCGCGTCATGGTGATATTGCCATTAGGGTAGGTGATGACTTGTTTGTCTTCCATAGTCCACATTGCGGCTTTGCCGCAGTGTATAAAGGTACGCACATTTCGTACGCAAAAACAGGGAGAAAGTACCGCTGCCCTCCCTGCATGCTGCCGAAACCGGCAACACCGATGTGCACCAGGGGAGGAGGGGGCAATCACGCCCGGACGGGGAGCGGTACAGCAGAAAGTGTAACGCAATGCACGCGCGAAGCATTACCCGGGCCATGGGAGGTCCCGTGGCCGCAGCACGCTGCGCACAAGGCAGCCTTGCGTGAAAGTGATTCTTTGCAGGCCTAGATGGGCCAGGGGTTCTGGTACACAGAGTTATTGAGCTTCAGCTCACGGGCGGAAAGTGACAGCTGTATCTGCAGGGGCTGATCGTTGGCGGCGTTGAACTGCTCGGTGTAGCCTACGCAGTAGGCATCGGTAAACCGCAGTTCCTTGAGCCGGGACATAGAGTCGCGGCGGAAGAAGGTGATGCTGCCATTTTTAGTCTGGGTATTGGAGATCATCCAGTCAAAAAGATGGGTTTCGCCGGCAGATTCTATTTTCAGGTTGATACTGCCTCCTTTGGGGCGGGCTGCAGGCTTTCCATTGTGGTCAGTGTGCTGGCTGAAGGTGAAATCGCACTCCAGTACGTTTAACTCTTCGCCATCGATGTTGAGAACTGCTTTAAAAGACATAAATAATCGGTTAACAAGTCTGCTGCAAAACAGGCAGACAGGGGAAAAAATATGGTATACACACTGAAAATACAGATTTATCCGTATATGGCGTGCATTCCCCCTTTAAATTTTCGCGATTTCCGGGAAATGTTTTTCCCGTCAGATCAGGTCGAAGGCCTGCGCAAAGCTGGTCAGGTCGTACCCTGACTGGGCGCCGATTTTGCTTTTGATATTCCGGCGATGGGTGACGGCTGTTTTTTCTGAAATATGTACTTTTTCCGCTATCTCGCTGGCGCTGAGGCCCAGCGCCATCAGCCGCAGGATCTCTTTCTCCCTTTTGGTCAGCGCGGCAAAGATGTGCTGGTTGCGGCGCAGGAAATTGTTTTCTTCCAGCAGCCGGTTCACCTTGCTGGTCACGTGATGCAGCGGATCGATAGGGATGGCGCAGGTGATCACATGCGTCGGTATCCCCAGGGCGTTCCGCATAAACACCCGGGTAGTGCCCAGGTGCCACGACCAGTCCATATGACGGGCCAGCCTCACCTGCTGAAAGAAGGTGACGCTCGCGTCTTTTTCCGCCGGTGCGGTAAGCATAGCGGTGATTTTAGGCAGATAGTCTGCCACGTCGTGCGGATTAAAGTAAGTGTCAAAGTACCGGAGACCCATTGCTTTCAGGTCATCCATCGAAACGTCCAGCTGCTGCCGTCCGTTCTCAGACATATATTCTACATAATCCCTCTCCACGTTCATCACGATAAATACGGCCGGCAGTTCGCGCTCTATGGCCTGAAGGGCCTGCAGCTTTTCTTCAAGACTGGCAGCCTCGGATAATACGATATACGTACTCATGTCCATGTCCCTGCTATATAGTGTATAGGATAAACCGTAAAATGTCGTAGGTTTTATTAATGCTCTCGATAACAAATGTATACAAAAAACGGATAAGGGTCCCCTTCCTGTAGAAGATGACCCTTTTTTGGGGGTAAAAATATGATGATCTGTTGGAACAGTATTAGCCTTGTGTGACAGTCAGCAGATAGCAGTGATTATCTGCGTGGAACAAAGGTAAGTGATGGAAAGGATTGTTAAAATACCTAGTAGTGAGTATTTTTACAGCCTGCCAGCTTGTTTTAGCAGCATCTTACATGAAAAAAACAATCGTTTGTTTCGACAGCTCCATCCTCCACAAGTCGCGACTGGACAATGTTTCCAAAGAGCTCCTGTGGAATGCGGCACAGGTCCACTTGGTCAAACAGGGTGACCATGTACTGCAGGCAGGGCAGACCTGCCAGCATATCTGGCTCCTGGAAAAAGGCGCCTGCCGGGCCTTCTACGATCATCATCACCGGGAGGTAAACACCGCCTTTTTCTTTGAAAACAGTTTTGTCACCAATATGAAAAGCCTGCGGAACAATGAGCCCTCCGCCTACCATCTGGCCACCACAGAGCGTTCTGTGCTCCTCCGCTGGCATAGGGACACGCTCGCCGCGCTCTATGAACAATCTCCTGCTATCGCCGCCTTCGGCCGCGAGCGCCTGGAATTACTGGCCATCGCGGGAGAAGCGCATGCCGACTGGCTGAAGACGCATAGCCCGGAAGAACGCTACCAGTACCTGTTAACCCATCAGCCGGAACTGATACAACGTGTATCTCTTACGCAACTCAGTTCCTATATCGGCATTTCCCGTGAAACACTCAGCCGCATCCGCCGCCGCGTTTTGTGACGTTTGACGCAACTGGCGCCCCTATCCCGGCGTTACCTTTGTTGCATAAAACAGTCACGCTATGCATCTCTCCGAACAAAAAGACCTGATCGTCCGCTTCATCAGCGAAGCCTGGAACAATGGCAACACCAGCCAGCTCGATACTTTCCTGCATCCGGCATTCAAAGACTTTTCGCTACCGGCAGGCATGCCGCCGGACGCTACCGGCCTGAAACAATGGATAGACCAGGTACATCAGTCGTTTGAACCGCTGACGGTTATTGAGGAACACCTCGCCGAACCTGGTCACTGCATGGTCCGCATCTCCATGCACCTAAAACATACCGGCTTATGGCGAGGCATCCCCGCAACAGGACAAACCGCCGTCACCAGTGGATTCCGCTCCTTCGCCATTAAAGACGGACGGATCATCGAACATCGTGCCCTGGTAGATGGCAATACAATAGAACGGCAACTGAACGAAGCAGCTCAGCTGACAGGCTGCCTGCCTAAAACAGCGGACAACGGATAATCCGGGCGATACCGTTAGTTGGATTTATAGCCACCTGTTTGCACGCATAGTTTTCCCTGCGGCGCAAACAGGCTTCGTTGTTAGCAGTCGCTCATACCAGGAATTCGTGGAATACAAAAATGCAACCGGTCCTCCGTAGCCGGCGAACGCAATGTGGCCGCTACCTGTTGTAAAAATGATTTTTATTTCAACAGGCAGGTAATACTTTATTATCTTTTAATTATACTTTGATAATCTTCTCCCATAATATATCCCACAAATTCCCCGGGTAACAGTAGTTAAAGTCAGCGATTATCCTTATTATTACATACCGGCATACGGCTTTACGTTTTATTACAGGAACAATAAAAAAAATGATGCTTTTTTATCCCTGTTGATGCTACAGGCAGAAAATCAAGACATTCCACGTCCACCAAAATATGGTACATGAAAAGCAAACTACTACGCGAGATCACCCCGCTAACGCAAAGCGATTGTTTCACCCTGTTCTCCCGGGAAAAAACAGCTTTTGACTTTCCCCTGCACTATCATGAAGAATTTGAGCTCAACTTCATCCAGCACGCCACCGGCGCCCGGCGCATCATCGGCGACCACATTGAAGATATTGAAGACCTGGAACTGGTACTGGTAGGCCCTAACCTGCAACACGGCTGGTTCACCCATAAACATAAAGGCAGCGTGATCAAGGAGATCACGATCCAGTTCCACCGCGACCTGTTCGATGAAAAATTCCTGCAACGCAATCAGATGAGTTTCATTAAAAACATGTTCGAACGGTCGCTCCGCGGAATTCTGTTTTCTACGGAGACCACCCGTCAGATCATGCCACGGCTGGTACACCTGCCGCAAAAGCAGGGTTTCGACTCCGTGCTGGAACTCATGTCTATCCTGCACGACCTGTCTACCAGCAGGAACATGCGCATCTTATCAGACGCCAGCTTCCGCAACCTGGAAACATTTTCGTATAACAGCCGCCGTGTGGAAAAGGTCATGCATTACCTCAACGGTAACTTCGACAAGAATATCTCCCTGCACGAGGCCGCTAAGCTGGCCGCTATGACAGATGTTGCTTTCAGCCGTTTTTTTAAAGCAAGGATCGGTAAAACGTTTGTGGATACACTGATAGAAATAAGGCTGGGGCATGCCTCCCGGATGCTGATAGAAACCACGCATACCGTTAATGAAATAGCTTATAAATGCGGGTTTAACAACATTTCCAATTTCAACCGCATCTTCAAAAAGAAAAAAGACTGTACGCCCAAAGAGTTCCGGATGGCTTATACCGCCTCCGGAACACGGACTTTCGTATAAGCGTATAAGATAACTGCAACGGGTAAACGTAATGATATTACGCGCTGATGGCCAGCTGTTTGTCGACCACAGACAACAGCTCGTCCGCAGAGAATTGGTACTCAAGGTTTACATCCGCAAAGCTGTACGTAATTTCAAGCGAAGGCGTAATCAGATAAACTGCCGGAACAGGCACATCTGCGTTTACACCGGCAACACGGCCCCAGATAGGATCAGATTCCTTGTAGATACCGGCCTTGCGGGCAACGCGGTGTTGTACGTCCCGCACCACGTCGAAAGGCAGCGGCTGACGGTTGAATTGAGAGAAGTGCTTTTTGCCCTCGCTGGACAGTACCAGCAAACGCGCTCCGGCAGCTTCTATGGCAGCATGTTTGGCTATCAGTTCAGCGATCAGCGCATCTCCGTAACCATTCCAGTTAACAGAATAAAAAGCCACCACCAAAGGCTGCGCTGTCAGCAAATGCAGCGAAGTACCGCCGGTGCCCGCTTTGAGCAACGGTCCCTCGTTGATCACATTTTCTTCTTCCAGGTAAAAATCAGCAAAAAACTGACCGGCTGTCAACGGACGGATACGTTCCCTGTTCCTTACCGGACTGGGAAACTGATCGGCGATCGGGGCTGGCAGGTAATCTGCGTAACGGTGTAAGGTAGACATGTTCGCTCTTTTTTAATGGCTGATAAAATGTTCCGTTGCAGGGGTTTTATCACGCTGGTTTTAATAATGAAACAAAGATAGGGGAAAAAATCTATTATCCTACTAAATCTATAGACTAAATGCATTTAAAATTATAATAGATTGGTTTTTAGGGGATTGTAAGATAGAAATTTTTCGGGGAATGCCTGATAGGAGATGACCGACGGGAGATGACCGATTGGGAGATGACCAAACGGGAGATGATCAACGGGGAAATGACCGATGGGGAGATGATCAACGGGAGATGATCAACGGGGAAATGATCTACGGGAGATGATCAACGGGAGATAGACTGCGAGCATAGATGCGAGGCATGGAGGGTATCGGGAATCGATTGCCTATCAAGGTACGCTAAGGATAGCTCAACGGGACGATTGCTGAATGTGGTTCTAAATATCGCCCGCCGGACATAACTTCTCGGGTATCGGTTGCCCACTTTTACTATTCGTCAAAGCTTTTCAGCAGGTGGTCAAAACGCAACCTCCTAAAGCCCTTACAGCGCTTAGGTTTGCCAAAACACCATTCAGATGCAAACAAAGACCTGCCGACTGGCTTATCTCGACTGGCTCCGCGCACTCGCCATACTGGGCATTTTCCTTTTTACCGCAGCACGCCCCTTCACGCATTCAGATAAAATAGACTATATGATGAACAGCAGCTTTATTCCCCTGTTGTTCTTTCTCTCCGGCGCTACCTCCCTGCATATGGCGCTGAAACGCAATAATAGCCGGATGATACTGTTGTGGATACGCCGCCTGCTGGCGCCGCTGCTCACCGGCCTGTTCCTGCTGCTGCCGTTGCTGCTCTGGCTCGAGCAACCGGAAACTGGTCACCGGGAAGGATTTATGTCCTATTATATGACAGCGATCAGGCGGGCATTACACCCTGCCAACTGGCACTATCTCTGGGTAGTGGTATGCCTTGCCTTTTACATGATAATGATGACGCCGCTGTTCCGCTGGCTGCGCACCGCTCCGGCCCGCAAATTTCAACAGTCGCTGTACTGGTTCGTTCCCGGTCAACGGATTTATCTTCTCCTGCTGCCGGTAGCCATCGTCTTCGTCACTGGCCTGCTGACGGGCACCTCCGGCTACGTCCTCGTTATCCTGTACTGGTGGCTGCTGCTGGTCATTGGCTTCTTTTGTATGCTACAACCCGCACTGATGGACAGTCTCGAACGAAACCGCCATTACTCTCTCCTGGCGCTGCTGATCGCTGTGGCCCTCGTCATGGCCGGCCACCGGTACCAGGCGGGCTCGCTGGTGGCCCTGCTCGTGGAACCCTTCCATGCCGGCCTGTGGGTATTCTGCCTTACCGGATACGCCAAAAAACACCTCGACCGGGAGCACCGCCTGCGCACATACGCCAACCTCTTCGCCTGGCCTTTTTATCTCCTGCAACAACCGCTGGTTATCATCATCGCCGGCTTTCTCACTGACCAGCGCCTGTCTCCGGTCATCGCGTATCTTTTCGTGGTACTGAGCACCTGGCTGTCGGCCGTCCTGGTCTTTAACCTGCTGATCAAACCATTTGTGATCACCCGCTTTTTCTTCGGCGTAAAACCCGGCACACCACCGGTTACCACCGGCAAAGTGGTGAAGGTGCCAATGCCGCAGTCCGACTTTTTTTACTAACTTGATCCGGATGGAACAGTTCTGGCGCAAATACATTTTCCCCGTTTTATACGCCTTCGTTATCTATGTCAGCATGCGCCTGATCAATGCCGTTCTCACCGGTTTCCGTTTCTGGGAGCGGCCCTGGCAGGAAACGGCGATCGAATGCGTGCTGCTCTCCACCGGCTATATCTACGCCTGGATGCTGAACTACCTGCTGCAATACTATCAACGGCAGCCGAAGCCCGGCCCCGTCATCCGGGAGTACCTGGTGGTGGCGGCGGTGATCATCGCCTTCACCGACGGTATCATCCTGCCGATCCAGCACTTCACCGGAGAAAGAGGATGCCAGCTCTACGACGTGATCAATCTCACCCTGATACCCACGTTGTTTTACCTGCTGTATTACGTGATCAAACGCGCCAACGCCTCGCTGCGGAAAAGTTACGAGCAACAGCTGCTGCTGGAAAAAATCAGCAACGACCAGCTCCAGACAGAGCTGCGCTTCCTCAAAGCCCAGTTCCATCCGCATTTCCTCTTCAACGCCCTCAATACGGTGTATTTCCAGATGGATGAAAGCATAGGCACCGCCAAACATACCGTGGAAAAACTCTCCGAACTGCTGCGCTACCAGCTGTACGACCATCAGCAAACCGTGGCCGTGGGAAAAGAGCTGCAGTACCTGCAATCGTATATCGACCTGCAACGGAGCCGTATGAACGAACACCTGCGGCTGACCGTGGAAATTGACCCCCGGCTGAACAAACAAAGCGTATACCCGTTATTGTTATTACCCCTGGTGGAAAACGCTTTCAAATACGCCGGTGGCGAATACTGGATCAACATCAACGCCAGCCTGCAAAATGGCTGGCTGGTATTCCATGTCAGCAACGCCATTCCCGCCATTGAAATGAAACAGAAAAAGGGCGGCATCGGGCTGGAGAACCTGCGCCGGCGCCTGGCCCTGCTCTACCCGGGGAAACATGACCTGGCCTTCTGTAACAGCGGAGAGCATTATTCGGCAGACCTAAAAATAGCTTTATGAAAATCAGCTGTATTATTACCGACGATGAACCTGTAGCCCGCAAAGGACTGGCCGGATACGTGGAAAAAATAGACTTCCTCTCCCTGGCAGGCGTCTGCGAAGACGCCCTGTCGCTGAACAACCTCCTCCGCCAACAGCCGGCCGACCTGCTGTTCCTCGACATCGAAATGCCCTACATCAACGGGGTGGAACTGCTCGAAAGCCTGCCCCATCCGCCCAAAGTGATCTTTACCACCGCCTATGAACAATACGCGCTCAAAGGTTTCGAGCTGGACGCCATCGATTACCTGATGAAACCCATCCCGTTCGAACGTTTCCTCAAAGCCGCCAACCGCGCCCGGGAGGTGCTTTTCCCGTCAATACCAGCCCCTGTGGCGGAAAGAGACATCTATATCAAAACCGGAGAAAAATTGGTGCGCGTACTGCTGGAAGACATTATCTTTATAGAGGCGATGGAAAACTACGTGTATATCCATACCACCCACGGACGGTACCTGACACATGCCACCCTGAAAGCGGTGGCGGAGAACGTAACCGGTCCGGAATTTGTTCAAACCCACAAATCGTATATCATCAACACCCGGAAAATTACCAGCATCGAAGGCAACAGGATCCTCATGGGACAAGCCTCGGTACCGGTTTCCAGGGGACTCAAAGACAGCGTGATGAATACCATTTTAAAGGATAAATTGCTGAAGAAATAAATCAGACATATGCTGCTGAAACATCGTCTCTCTCTTGCACAGATCTTCACCTTCACCTGGAAGGTAGACCTGATGCTGCTGCTTTGTTGTACCATTGTTTTTTTTGTGGATAAATACTGGCTGTCTGCCCATATAGCCATCCCCGTGGCCGTATCTGCCGTACTGGGTACCGCCATCGCTTTCTTTATCGGCTTCAATAACAACCAGGCCTACGACCGGTGGTGGGAGGCCCGCATGATCTGGGGGGCCCTCGTCAACGACTCCCGTTCCTGGGCCAGAAGTCTGCTCCACTACACACAGACCGACGGTGACCAGGAACAACAGACCTTCGTCCGCCATATGATCTACCGCCACCTCTCCTTCGTATACGCCCTGAAAACCAACCTCCGGAAACTCCCAGACGACTACTACACCCGCTACCTCACCAAAGAAGAAATTGACTACGTTCAGCAACAACAGAATATCCCCAACGCCCTGCTCAACCTCCAGTCGGCCGACCTGCAGCAGCTCCGGAACACCGGCGCGATCGACGGCTTCACCTTCCTCGAGCTCAACGACATGCTGGTCAAACACTGCGACGAAATGGGCAAGTCTGAACGCATCAAAAATACCGTCTTCCCGCCCAGCTACGTATATTTCACCCGCCTGTTCATCTGGTTCTACGTGATCATGAACACCCTGATGATGACCGAATCCATCGGCGCCTGGTCCATCCTCTTCGGATGGGTGTTTGGCTTCGTGTTCCATGTCACCCATCTCAACGGCATCACCCTGATGAACCCCTTCGAATACCACCCCCTGGGCATCCCCCTCGACAGCATCGCCCGCACCATCGAAATCAACCTGATAGAACTGATGGGCGAAGAACCGGTGCCCCAACCCGTCAAACCCAAGGCAGACGGGCTATATATTATGTAAAAATAACGAGTGACACGCCGGACCAGCATACCGGATAACAACCCCGGAAATCATTATTCATAACAGGTAATTCCGTATTTTTACCGCATGACTTATGATCAATTATGTAATCTATATGCCCAGTCGATCACGCTAAAGATACTCCGGGCACGTAGCGCGCCAATGATGTTGTCATTTTTTCACCAAACATTCAAGGAGAAAAACCATACCACCATTCCCAATGTGGAATTGGTCACCCGTCTGTCCGATTACCTCGTGGCTACCGGCTATCGCGCCACAGATGACGAAATAGACGCCACCGGCCTGCTCGACAATGAAGATGAACGGGCCCGGAAATATGTGGAACAATGGAGCAATAAAGGCTTCCTCCGGAAGTATCCCGACGACGACGGCAACGACATCCATGAGCTCAGCAGCGACATGGAAAAAGTGATGCACTGGGTATCCACCCTCCAGAAAAGGGAATTTGTGGGCACTGAAAGCCGCTTTAAGGACATCTTTTCCAAACTGAAGGAACTGGTGGACCAAAGCAACAAAGACCCCAAACAACGTATACAGGAACTGGAAAAAAAGAAATTCGAAATAGAACAGGAGATCAAAAGCATCACCATCTCCGGAAAAGTACAGGTGTTCGACGACACCCAGATCAAAGAACGGTGCTACGATGTAAACCGCATGTCGAGAGAACTCCTCAGCGATTTCAAGGAAGTAGAACAGAACTTCGAACAGATCACCCAGGAGATATACCGCAAACAAAGCGAACGCGATATCGCCAAAGGCGCCCTCCTGGCCTATACCCTCGACTCTTTTGAAGCCCTCCGCCAGAAAGACCAGGGCAAAAGCTTTTACTCCTTCTGGCAGTTCCTCATGGACGAAACCAAACAGGAAGAAATGCGGGCGCTCATCGAAAAGCTCTATAACCTGCTCGAAGAACGGAACATCGACTACAAAAATGACCGCTTCCTCAAAAAATTGAAACAGTTCCTCCACGCCTCCGGCAAAAAAGTGATCGACGCCAACAAAAAACTGAGCGATAAACTCAGCCGCGTCCTCAGTGAGAAAAACCTCACCGATCACCGGAAAGCCATGGAACTCATCAACGATATCCGCCAGCTGGCCTTCCAGACACTGGACAACATACCCGGAGAAGAATTTTATATCGACATAGAAAGCGACCCGGAAATAGATATGCTGGACCGGTGGGAGATGGCAGACGATAAAAAAACACACCCCGACGTGGAATTCCCCGAAGGCATCGGCGGCAACGACTTCTCTGATGCCGATATGGACGCGCTGTTCAATCACTTCAACATCGACCGCGCCCTCCTCGAAGACCGCATCAGCACCCAATTACAAAACAAAAAACAGATCAGTTTGAAGGAACTGGTAGATATCTATGGCACCGAGAAAGGACTGACAGAGCTCATTACCTATTTCTCCATCGCCAGCCAGTCATCCAGCCACATCATACTGGAAACGCCTGATCCGGTATCCCTGGGCAACCGCGTCATCAATATGCCGATGGTGCTGTTTACAAACTCTCAAAACTAAAACGAAACATGGCCGATAACAATATTTCTCCCTTTGCGCACGTGTTCCTCAAACTCATGCAGGGACCCGTGTACGAAGAAGACAAAGCTTACTGGAAAGACCTGCTGGGCTGGCAGACAGAAATCAGCAAATACCTGAACCAGGTAGGACTGCAACTCATCATCAACGAAAGCGACGGCTTCGCCCGTATCCTGCAACCCGAAGCAGACGACACCTCCGGCGATAAACCACTGCCGCGCCTGATGCGTAAAACCAGGCTCACCTACGAAGCTACGCTGCTCTGCATCGTGCTCCGCGAAGCCCTCGATGAATTTGACATCAAAGGCAACGGCACCCGGCTGTTCATGACACAAAAGGAAATCAAGGAAAGGCTCGCCCTCTTCTTCAAAGAGCGGAACAACAAATCCAAACTGCTCAAAGACCTGAACAAACCTATCAACAGCCTGCTGAACATCGGTATCCTCAAAGCTACCCGCGAAGATGCAGCCAATAAAGAACTGCATCAGTACGAAGTAAAAAGGGTGATCAAAGCACTGGTCAACAACGAAAAACTGGAAGAAATCAAATCAAAACTGAAATTGCATGTCAACCCTGTTCAACAGTGATTCCAAAGAAAGCGGGTTCCGGTTACAATATCTTGAAATATACAACTGGGGCACGTTCCACAATAAAATATACCGCGTCAATACCAGTGGTCAAACATCCCTGCTCACCGGCGCCAACGGTAGCGGCAAAACCACACTGATCGACGCCCTGCTGACACTGCTCGTGCCAGCCGGTAAACGCTTCTATAACCAGTCGTCCGGAACGGACCAACGCAAAGACCGCGGCGAAGAATCCTACTTCTGGGGATACTACGGCAAAACCTTCTCCGAAGACTCGCTGCAGTCCAAAACAGAACAGCTCCGCCACAAGGAAAACAATCCGTACTCCGTACTGCTGGCCTACTTCTACAACGCCGCCACCATGCACCAGATCACGCTGGCGCAGGTACGCTGGTATTCCGGGGAACTGAAAAGACAATTCATCGTTTCCCCCCACAAACTCAATATCAACGACCACTTTGGCGCAGGTAAGTTCGATATGAAAGGCGACTGGAAAAAGAAACTCCGCCTCGAATACCCGAAAACAGAAATTACCGATAGCTTCAAGGAATACGCCGCCCTCTTCAGCAATATCTTCGGCCTGCGCAGCGAAAAAGCGCTGTCGCTCTTCAACCAGACCGTCGGCATCAAGGTACTGGGCGACCTCAACACCTTTATCCGCAGCCAGATGCTCGAAGAAACCGACGCAGAAGGCGAGTTCCTGAAACTGCGCGAAAACTACGACAGCCTCCTGTCCAGCCATCGCGCTATCCAGAAAGATGAAACCCAGCTCAAAATGCTGGAACCCATCATCGCCAATAAAACCGCCTGGCAGGAACTGCAGGACCGCAACCGCGAACTGCAGATGCTCCAGGACATCCTGCCGGCATGGTTCAACAAACAGGAAAAAGATATCCTTGAAAAGGAACTGGAAGCACTGCAAAAAGAACAGCAGAAAACAACTACCATCCTCACCGGTATCAATGAGCACCTGCAGACCATGAACCTGCGCAAAGACGAACTGATTGCCCAGAAAGCCAATAACAGCGTCGATGAACAGCTGCGCTCCATCGAAAAATCCATCCATTACGAACAAAAAGCCCTCGAAGGCAAACGTAACAAGATGGAGGAATACAACATGCTCGCCGACCGCCTGGAACTGGCCCCAAATCCGGATGAACAGCAGTTCCACGAAAACATCTCCGGCGCCGAACAACTAAAAAGCGCCCACGATAAACAACTGGAAACACTCCAGGAAGAGATGTTCCACTACAAGAGCAGCCTCACCGCCGAAAGAGCACAGGTTACACGGCTGGAAGAAGAAATAGCCTCCTTCCTCAACCGCAAAAACAATATCCCCTACGAGTTGGTGCGCATCCGCCAGCAACTGGCAGAGATGCTGGACGTACAGGAAGACGACCTGCCTTTCGTAGGTGAACTGATACGCGTGAAAGACAGCGAAAGCCGCTGGGAAAATGCCATCGAAAAAGTACTCCACAACTTCGGCCTGCGACTGCTGGTACCGGAAGAGTACATCATGGACATCAACAAATACATCAACTCCAACAACCTGCAAACACGCCTCGTCTACCACAAAGTGGAAGACGAAAACTATACCATGCTCAGGATGCCTACCGAAAAGGACAGCCTCCTGCAGAAGATAGAAATCAAACCCGGCACCATCTTCAAAGAATGGCTTCAAAACCAGCTGCTGGACCAGTTTGACTATACCTGTACCGATGACATGGCCGTGTTTAACAAATCGCGCAAAGCCGTTACCTCCAACGGACTAACGCGGCAGGCTACACGCCACGAGAAAGATGACCGCCCCAACCGCTCACAACAGAACAACTATGTGCTCGGCTGGAACAACAAAAACAAACTGCGGTTACTCAAAGCGGAACAGGACGAATGCGGCGCCAATATCGAAACATTGCAGCACAGCATCTCTCAGCTGGAAAACAGCCGCAAGGCCATCACCACCGTCAATACCCTGCTGAATGCTTTTCTCTCGCTCCGCAACTACAGCGAAATCAACTGGCAGACACATGCCGGCGTGATTGAATCTTTTGCACGGGAAAAAGCACAGCTGCTGAAAACCAGCGATAAATACCAGGCGATCTGCGATCAGCTCGACGAAGCTATCGCCCAGATACAGGACAAAGAGAAAGAGAAAGAAAGGGCCCTGCAGGAAAAAGGCCGTATCGATGATAAAGCCGCCGAAAAGCTGCGGCATTTCAATCAGCTGAAAGTGAATAAGCTGGATGACGTATCCCTGCAATATGTGCTGGAATACCTCTCTGACCTGTCTCTTACCGAACCGGCGGAAACTACCGCTGAACTGGCCTCCTATCGCAAACGGGCAGACGATAACCTCAAAGCCACCCTGCACGACGCCATGCGCCAGTCCGCCGAAAAAGAAGCTGAAATCACCCGGCAGCTGTCTGCCTTCGTGATGCCATCCAAAGCCATTCACGACGCCTATCCCGAATGGCTCGGTGATGTCAGCGACCTGCAGCCGCATGTCAGATACCTCGACGAATTCACATCGCTGTATGAAAACATCAAATACCAGCGCCTTATCGAGCACAAGGAACGTTTCCGTAAATATATGGACACCAGCATGCTCAACGCTATCACCAACTACCGGGCATGGATATACGGCCAGGAAGACCTGATCCGTGAGGTAATGGACGATCTCAACGAACCGCTCCGTAACATCACCTTCAACAAAAACCCGGACACCTATCTTCAGCTGGAATGCCGCCATGTGAAAGACGTGGAAATCCGCAACTTCAAAGAGAAACTAAGTGGCGCCGTGCCCGACTCCATGAAGTACCACCTGGAGAAAGACGAAGCCTACGGCGAGCAGCTCTTCGAAAACATCAAAGTACTGATCACCGAATTGCAGCAAAATGAAGCGTGGCGCCGTAAGGTAACGGACGTCCGCAACTGGCTCGACTTCGGCGCCAAAGAATACTATGTAGCCGATAACAAGGCGTTTAAATACTATGAGGATACCGCCAGCCTTTCCGGTGGGGAAAAAGCCCAGTTCACCTACACCATCCTGGGCGCCGCCATCGCATACCAGTTCGGTATCAACGAGGCCAACCGCCAGCACCGCAGCCTGCGCTTTATCACCGTGGATGAGGCCTTCAGCAAACTGGACCCGGAAAAGAGCCACTACCTCATGGAATATTGTGGCCAGCTAAACCTCCAGCTGCTGGTAGTAACACCATTGGACAAACTGAATATCGCAGAACCGTATATTCATGCCTGTCACTTTGTATCCAACAAAAACAAACGCGACTCTGTGGTGTATAACTTCACTATGGAAGAATACAGGGAAAGGAAGAAAGAGTTCGAAACGATGGAAGCTTAGTTTCTCGCAAAGAATTATAAGAAAGCAAAGAACGCAAAGGATTTTTTAAGACAAAAAGAAAACAAAGGGCGAAGATCAAATTTGATCTTCGCCCTTTGTTTTCTTTGCTCTCTTATAATTCTCTGCGTGCCGAAAATATTATATATTTATACATACATGATAAACATCAGCTTGGCAGATTGAAGCAGCTCCTAACTTTGTGACCATAATCGAGCATTATGCCTTCCGTTGAAATATTATCCAGGATACAGTTTGCTTTTACCATTGCATTCCACTACATCTATCCCCCGCTGAGTATCGGGCTGGGCTTGTGTTTGGTGATAATGGAGGGGTTATACCTGAAAACAGGGAAACTGTTATATAAAGAAATCACGAAGTTCTGGATCAAGATCTTCGCGCTGATATTTGGTATAGGCGTCGCCACCGGTATTGTGATGGAATTTGAGTTCGGTACTAACTGGGCTACCTATTCGCATTACGTGGGCGACATCTTCGGGAGCGCGCTGGCGGCGGAAGGGATCTTCGCGTTTGCCATGGAATCCGCGTTCCTGGGCGTGCTGCTGTTTGGATGGGACCGTGTACACAAAGCCGTGCATTATTTCTCCACCATCATGGTGGCCGTAGGTTCCGCCCTGTCAGCCTTATGGATCGTGATTGCCAACTCCTGGCAGCAAACACCGGCAGGTTACCGTATAGAAGGACATGATCTTGGCGCAAGGGCTGTGGTGACTGATTTTTGGGAGATGGTCTACAACCCTTCCAGTATGGACCGTTATGCCCACGTGATCATCGGCGCTTTCCTCGCAGGTGCTTTCCTGGTGATGAGCGTAGGTGCGTGGTATATCCTGAAAAAGCGTTTTGTGGAACATGCGCAGGCCATGTTCAAAGTAGGCCTGTCAGTAGCTGTAATTGCCGCACTGGCACAGCTTTTCACGGGACACCGTTCCGCGCATTATGTCAGCAAATACCAGCCGGCCAAGCTGGCTGCCATGGAAGGCCACTATGATAGCCTGGCGGTGGCAGATATGTACATCATCGGCTGGGTCAATAACAAAGAGCAGAAGACCACCGGCATCAAGATTCCGGGAGGACTGTCTTTCCTGACGCATGGCAGCTTTCATGCACCGGTAGAAGGCCTGCGCGCCACGCCGCCACAGGACAGGCCCGGCGCGGTCAACTTCGTCTTCCAGACCTATCATATAATGATCTCCATCGGGATGGCTTTGATCGGGCTGACGCTGCTGGCGCTGATATTGCTATGGAGGAAAAAGCTGTTTCAGCAGCGGTGGCTGATGATCATATTCGCATGGGCGGTGTTACTGCCGCAGATCGCTAACCAGGTGGGCTGGTATGCCGCAGAAGTGGGGCGGCAGCCTTGGGTGGTATATAAACTGCTGCGTACGTCTGACGCCCTTTCCAAAAAAGTAACGGCAGACCAGGTGATGTTTTCGCTGATACTGTTTACGCTGGTATATATGTTGCTCTTTGCGTTGTTCCTGTACCTGCTGAACCGTAAGATACAGCATGGACCGGACATAGCAGGCAGCAAGGACGACGACGATCACGATCAGTACTATCCCAATAATCTGGCAAACCTTCCTTCTTAAAATACAGTTGCATGGAAACAATTCTCGGACTGGACCTTCCCACCTGGTGGTTTTTAGTGATCGGCGGACTGATCACGGGTTACGGTGTGCTCGATGGCTTTGATCTCGGGGCCGGCGCACTACACCTGTTTTTTAATAAGGAAGAAAGCCGGCGACTGGCGCTCAACGCTATCGGGCCTGTATGGGACGGTAACGAAGTATGGCTGGTAATTGCCGGCGGCGCGTTGTTTGCAGGCTTTCCGCTGGTATACGGCGTCATATTTTCTACTTTCTACATTCCTTTCATGCTGTTCCTGGTGGCGCTCATTTTCAGGGCTATCTCCATAGAATTCCGCAGCAAGGAGCCATGGCCGTGGTGGCGTAAAATGTGGGACGTCTCCTATACCGTGTCGAGCACGGCCATCACACTGCTACTGGGACTGGTGCTGGGCAATCTTATCCACGGGCTCCCCATCAACAAAGAACATGAATTTACCGGTACCCTGTGGACGTTCTTTAATCCTTATGCGATCCTGATCGCTTTCACCACCCTGTCGCTGTTCATGCTGCACGGCGCCATTTACCTGGTGATGAAGACCGAAAACCGCCTCTACGCCAAGCTCACCGTGATGGTAAACAACTGCAGCAAATTTTTCATCCTGTGCTTCATTCTAACGTCGATGGCTACACTGATATACATTCCGCACATGACCCATCAGTTTAAAAACCATCCGCAGCTGTTTCTGCTGCCGATGGTAGCCGTGTTTATCCTGCTGAACATCAAGCGGAACATCGACGCCCGGAAGTACTTTACCGCGTTCTTCTATTCCTGTATTATCACATCCTGCCTGCTGATCCTGTTTGCGGTGGGGTTATATCCCAACATTGTACTGTCCACCACAGACCCGGCTTACAGCATCAGTATTTACCAGGCAGCCTCCTCCAATAAATCATTACGGATCATGTTGCTGATAGCGGCTGTTGGAACACCGCTGGTCATCGCCTACAGCACTTTCGTTTTCTGGACTTTCCGCGGCAAGGTGAAACTGACGGATATGAGTTATTAACAACAGGCAAGGATCAGGGCTTCCCCCTGGGACACCGGATAAAAAAACAGGCCCCCGCAAGAAATTGCAGGGGCTTACCATTTAACCTATATTCTGTACTGTAGCATCGTGTTTGTGTATCTCTGGAAATTCATACAACTCTCGAAATCAACTACTTAACTATTTTCCAGAGATTTCGTCCGTATTAAAGACAGTTTAATCACCCCAAAGTTTAATGGTGCACAAAAAAAAATAAAAAATAATTTTCAGCGACCGAAATTAGAGGTCTCAACCTGGCAATTTCATGAACCGTATCGACAGGCTAACTGCCATCCTGATCCAGTTACAGGGCAAAAAAATAGTAAAGGCCGCCGAAATATCCGAGCGGTTCAACATCAGTCTGCGTACTGTATACCGCGATGTTAAAGCTTTACAGGAGGCCGGCGTGCCTATTGGGGCCGAAGCAGGCACCGGCTATTATATTGTAGACGGCTACCACCTGCCGCCCGTAATGTTCTCCAAAGAGGAAGCCGGCGCGCTGTTGACAGGGGGCAAGCTCATGGAGCAGTTCAGCGACCACTCCAGCAGAAAGCAGTTCGGCTTCGCCATGGAAAAAATCAGGTCGGTGCTGCGTGGCTCCGAAAAAGACTTCCTGGAATCCCTCGATGACAACATCGTGGTACAGCGGAGCTATGGCCCTGTGGAAGAGAATAATTTCCCCAACCGGTTCCTGTCTGAGCTGCAGCATGCACTGGGACACCAACAGGTAGTCAACATGGAGTACTTTTCTTTCCAGGAAGAAGTTGCCACCCGGCGGGAAGCAGAGCCCATCGGCATCTTCCATGACGGCAGCAACTGGCACCTGATCGCCTGGTGCCGCCTCCGGCAGGGCTACCGCGACTTCCGGGTAGACCGCATCCGTAAACTCAGCCTGACATCTACCTATTATAAAAAAGATAAACGTATATCCCTGCAGGAATACCTCGAGCAGCGCCGCAGCTCCGCCCCCGAGAAAACGCTGCTGGTGAAGATCTCGGTCAACAAAGACCTCCGCCGCTATATGCGCAACCAGCTTTACTACTTCGGCCTGATGGATGAAGTGACCAGGGACGAACAGGTGGAACTGACTTTCCTGACATCCGGCGTGCATTACCTCGGCCGCTACCTCATGATGTACGGCAATGGCGTAACCGTGCTGGAGCCACAGGCGCTTAAAGACACGATGCGGGAGCTGGTCACCGAACTCAAAGACCACTATCTCCTGTAGTCGTTTACAGTAGAAAAATGACTAAATAAATAATTTTAAGATTTCTCCTGACATAGGGTTGTCACACCCCATGCGTTGCTTTGTATTGTCATTAAAAACGAACAATATGAAAGCGCAACGCAACTGCTATGTATATGTGTATAACGGCTATTCCGACTGGGAACCGGCCCTGGCTATCTTCGGACTGAACAACTTTACCGACATCCGTGTGGTGCCGTTCTCACTGGACGGTCAGCCGGTTACCTCCGGCGGTAATGTAACCGTACAGCCGCAGCAAAGCCTGGAACAGGCCATAGCAGCTGACATTGACCTGCTGATCATCCCCGGCGGCACCACCATCGCCAGCAGCAGCGAACACCAAGCCCTGCTGCCCCTGCTCCGTAAACAGCTGGAAAGCGGAAGATTGCTGGCCGCCATCTGCGATGCCACCGCTTTCCTTGGCAACCACGGCCTGCTGGACCAGGTAGCTCATACCGGCAACGACGCACAGGTACTGCAAATGATGGCCCCCGCCTATAAAGGCGCCGGCCATTATGTAAATCAGCCTGCCGTCACCGGCGGCAACCTGATCACCGCTGCCGGTACCGCCATGGTGCCTTTTACCAAAGAGATCTTTACCGCCCTCGGGCTGCTCGATAAAAAAGAGCTGGCTTTCTGGTTCGGCTTCTTCGACGCGGCCGGCGCTACCCTGAAATTCAGCCATGTACCGCCACTCCCTTTCTTTTACCGCAGCTACGAAGTGAATATGGCCGGCATGTTACCCCTGGTGCGGACAGCCACGCTGGAAATGTACCGGCAGGCCATCAGCGCAGGACTGGAAGTGTCCGGCCCGGTACAATGGCACTATCATCAGTTTGACGGCAACCCCGAAACCATTTTCCGCCTGGATATCGGTCTGCCGGTAACGGCCACCGCCCCGGTAACGGCCCCTTACAAATGCGACACCCTGCCCGCCTTCGATTGTATCAGCACCACGCATGAAGGCGGATGGGACAAACTGGGCGATACCTACGGGAAACTGATAGGCGCCATGCAGGTACTGGGCATTCAGATGAGCGGTTATAACCGGGAGCAATATTTCCAATATGACTTCAATCAGCCCGATCAGAATATCACCAACGTGCAGATCGGTGTTATAAAACCTTGATAACATGAAATACAGGAATGCCTTTGGCTGGGCACTGTTATTACTGACAGGATTTAAACTTGATTATACACTCAACCTAACGGATATGACTAAACTGGACCTCACCAAAGCTTTCAAAAGCTATTATTCAGCCACTACCAAGCCGCAGCTGGCTGTTATCGAAAAGGGATTGTTCCTGACCATCAACGGTCAGGGCGATCCCAACGGGGAGTCTTTTGCCGAAAATACCGGCGCACTTTATACCGTGGCCTATGGTATCAAAGCCCAATGCAAAAAGGCCGGCGACGATTTCACCGTCAGCAAACTGGAAGGCTTCTGGTGGGTGAAAGATACTTCCGTAGATCCGTTACAGGTACCCCGCAGCGAATGGATGTATGAGCTGGCTATTCGTATGCCCGATTACGTTACCCGGCAGCAGCTGTCAGCCGCAGTACTCTCTGCAGAGAAAAAGAAGCAGTCGCTCCTGTTCAGGAACGTAGACCTTAAAACGATGGAAGAGGGGAAATCCGTGCAAATGATGCACATCGGGCCGTTCAGCGAAGAACCGGCGTCACTGCAGCAGCTGGATGCTTTCATGCACGGGCATGGTTTGCAGATGAATGGCAGGCATCATGAAATATACCTGTCTGATTTCAGGAAAACGGCGCCGGAGCGGCTGAAGACCATCCTGCGGCATCCTGTAAAATAAGGGGGGAGAAATATCAGTCTGACAGACCGAGTTGCTGAATAGCCTGCTGGGCGGCAATCTGGCTGGCGTCTTTTTTATTGAAGGCCTTACCGGTGCAAATCAGTTCACCGTCTACTACAGCGCCTACGGTAAAAATGCGCCGGCCGTTGTCCATTTGTTCATCGAGCAGTTCAAACTCGAGGACTTTCCCGTTTTTGTTGGCCCAGCCGTACAGTTTATTCTTGTGGTTCATTTCCACGCTTTCCAGCATCTCCATATCGATATACGGCATGAGGATACGTTTGTGAACAAACTGCTGGGTTTTGTTATAGCCGCGGTCGAGGTATACCGCACCTACGAGTGCTTCGAGGGTATTACCGAAGATCTGGCTGATCTTCAGGAAGCTGTTGTACTTGTCGTAGATGGTGAGTTTGCGCAGCCCCATTTTGATGGCGATATCGTTGAGTTGCTGGCGGTTCACAATTTTGGAGCGCATCTCGGTGAGATATCCTTCTGTTTTGTAAGGATATTTTTTAAAGAGATAGTCGCCTACAATGGCTCCCAGGATGGCATCGCCAAGGTATTCCAGCCGCTCATTGCTTTCGAGGAACTTCTCTTTGCTCGAGCGGTGGCTAAGGGCTATCTCATACAGGGCAAAGTTACCTGGCGGGAATCCCAACAGGCTGGTGAGCTCTTTGTACAAGTGCCGCTTCTTGGATACGAGTCGATATAAAAATCCTGGCAGTAATTTCACACCATCAAAAGATCAAGGAACAAATTTTTTGAAAATAACAGAGGCATTATGACCTCCAAAACCAAAGGTATTGGACAATGCGGCTCTCACTTCTCTGTGTTGTGCGGTGTTAAAGGTAAAATTTAATTTCGGGTCTAGCTGAGGGTCGTCAGTGAAATGGTTAATCGTGGGTGGTACGATACCATTGATGATAGACATGATGCTGGCGATGGATTCAATAGCGCCGGCAGCACCGAGCAGGTGACCAGTCATGGATTTGGTAGAGCTGATGTTGAGGTCATAAGCATGTTCACCAAACACTTTCTGAATAGCCTTTACTTCCGCGATATCACCAAGTGGGGTAGAAGTACCGTGTACGTTGATATAATCAATATCAGTTGCCTGTAAACCGGAATCTGCCAATGCCTGCCGCATCACGTTCATCGCGCCCAGTCCTTCCGGATGAGGGGCGGTAATATGATGGGCATCCGCAGTAGCGCCTCCGCCGGCCAGCTCTGCATAAATTTTTGCACCTCTTTCCAACGCATGGTCCAATGATTCCAATACCAGCGCGCCTGCACCTTCTCCCATCACAAAACCATCACGGTCGAGGTCGAAAGGCCGGGAAGCCGTTTTAGGATCATCGTTTCTTTCGGACAAAGCCTTCATGGCGTTGAAACCGCCCACACAAGGCTCGTTGATCACATTCTCCGAACCGCCGGTAACCACGAGGTCGGTTTTACCGTAACGGATGCTGTACATCGCCTCAATGATAGCATTGGTAGCAGATGCACAGGCAGATACAACAGAGAAATTAGGCCCCCTGAAGCCGTGGCGGATAGAAATAGAACCAGCAGCAATGTCAAGGATAAGCCTGGTGATCAGGAACGGGCTGAAACGGGGAGTCCCGTCTCCGGTATGAAATTCTTTCAGCTCATGGCTGAAGTTGATCATCCCACCAACACCGGTACCCCATATCACACCGGCACGATCCAGATTGATCTTGTCTTTGCTGATATTGGCGTCCTGTATAGCCTGATCTGCGGATATCACCGCTGTCTGTGTAAAGGGGTCCATCTTACGGGCCTCCTTTTTATCCAGGTAGTTGGTAGGGTCGAAATTCTTCAGTTCACAAGCAAAACGGGTTTTGAACTTGGAAGCGTCAAATTGACGGATGTAATCCGCGCCGGATACACCGTTCGCCAATCCGTGCCAAAATTCAGCTACGGAATTGCCGAGCGGTGTAAGAGCGCCTAAACCTGTAACGACAACTCGTCTTGGTTGCATTAAAACAATTCTGATTAGTAGGATTATTTTACATGTTCTTCCAGGTAAGCAACTGCCTGGCCAACAGTAGTAATAGTTTCAGCTTGTTCGTCAGGAATGGAGATGTTGAATTCTTTTTCGAATTCCATAATCAGTTCTACCGTATCCAAAGAGTCAGCGCCTAAGTCGTTGGTGAAGGAGGCTTCAGGAGTTACCTCGGCTTCGTCAACGCCCAATTTGTCAATGATGATCTTTTTAACTCTTGATGCAATGTCTGACATAATTTTAAGTGTTTTTGGTTTAAAACTTGACTGCAAAAATATAATTTTTATTGAATTGCCAACAGATAGCCCGAATTTTAACCCCCTGCCACTTCGGGCAATCCCGCCAAACCCAATACAGTAAACATATTCTGCACTTTGTTAATTAAAGATTTTCTGTCATACCCCCCTTTTGGAAGCCTCATATCCCCCCTTTTCACCCCTCCCGTATACCCATTCGGGTATGCCCTTCTCCTCCCGGAAAAATGACAACGGCCCCGTCCTGAAATCGCCAAATATTCAATTATCGCCGCAGTCAGCCCATTTTAATGTCCATTTAACCCGCTTTTTCACCACTTATCTAACGCCTTAACGCTATTTAACAGTCGCACCATACATACACAATCGCCATTTATTAAATTTGTCCGGCTTATGGGAAGTCACCACTATCAGGTTATTCGGTTATTTAAACATTTGACCATTTCAGGGGTTCTTCAATAACCAAATTTCCAAATAATTAAATAGCCCATGGGGGCTCCTGCAACCATTTATCATTAAAAAGCGAATCGCAAAAAGGCTCATTAACATGCCCAACACCAAAAAAACAGTCCGCTCCATTATTATATTGGTAGCTGTCGGTATCGTGCTCTTCCTGGCTTATAAAAAAATAACCGGTAAAAAGGAAGCAGCCGCCGCCTCCAATGGCGCCGCCGCTAAAGGCGCCAGCGCCAGACAGCCCCTGACGGACGCATGGATTGTAAAAACATCTACCCTCGACCAGGCCATAGAAGCAAGCGGTACGCTACAAAGCAACGAAGAAGTGGAGGTAAAGCCGGAAATCAACGGCCGCATCACACACCTCTATTTTAAAGAAGGTACCAACGTAAAAAAAGGAGATCTCCTCGTAAAACTGTACGATGAAGACCTCCGTGCTCAACTGCAAAAACTCAAATTACAGCAGCAACTGGCCAAAACCACCCTCGAACGCCAGGAAAACCTGCTCAAAATAAACGGTATCAGCCGCCAGGACGTAGATGTGACCCGCAACCAGGTCAGCGCCTTCGGTGCGGATATCGAATATACCCAGACCCAGCTGCAGAAAACCGAGCTCCGCGCTCCGTTCAGCGGCAAACTGGGACTCCGTAATGTCAGCGAAGGCGCCATCGTCTCCTCCGCCACCATTATCACCACCCTGCAACAGATAGATCCGCTTAAAATGGACTTCGCCGTGGCGGAAAAGTACCGCAACGTCATTAAAAACGGCGACCAGGTCAATTTCCTCGTGGCCGGCGACAATAACGAATACAAAGGCAGCATCTACGCCATTGACCCGAAAATTGACCTGACCACCCGCACCGTCAAACTCAGGGCCATTATACCCAATAACCACGGCGTCCTGTTCCCGGGCTCTTTCGCCAAGGTGAAAATTACCCTGCGCAACCTGCCGGAAGCGCTGATGATACCTTCCCAGGCAGTCATCCCCGGTACCCGTGATAAAAAAGTTATCGTGGCCGACAGCGGTAAAGCCAAATTCGTAGTCGTGGAAACAGGCATCCGCACGGAAAGCAGCGTACAGATCACCAGCGGCCTGAAACCGGGAGATACCGTAGTCACCACCGGCATCCTCCAGCTGAAACCAGGTATGCCGTTGAAATTCAATAAAATACAATAATAGCAATGACGATTCGTCATTCGTAATACATCACTGAAATGAGTCTACCTTCATTATCACTCAAACGCCCTGTTCTGGCAATTGTGATGAATATCATCATCGTGATATTCGGTCTTGTGGGCTTTACCTTCCTTGGAGTGCGAGACTTCCCGGCTATCGACCCGCCCATCGTGAACGTCCGTACATCCTACGCAGGCGCTAACTCAGATATCATCGAAACACAGATCACCGAACCCCTGGAGAAATCCATCAACGGGGTAGCCGGTATCAAAAACATATCTTCCAGCAGCAGCCAGGGCAGCAGCAATATCACCGTGGAATTTGAACTGGGAGAAGACCTCGAAGGCGCCACCAACGACGTGCGCGACAAAGTCTCCCAGGCACTCCGCAGTCTTCCGCCCGATATTGACGCGCCCCCGGTAGTGTCCAAACAGGACGCCAACTCAGACGCCATCATCTCCATGACGGTGCAAAGCAACACCCGCAACCAGCTGGAAGTAACCGAATACGGCACCAACGTGCTGCTCGAAAAACTGCAGACCATTCCCGGCGTGAGCGCCATCCAGATATGGGGCGAAAAAAGATACGCCATGCGTATCTGGATGGACCCCGCCAAACTATCGTCCTACAGCCTCACCCCATCCGATATACAGGCCGCCCTGCAACGCGAAAACGTGGAACTGCCCTCCGGTAAAATCGCCGGTAACGCCACCGACTTCACCGTGCGTACCTTCGGACGCCTCTTCACGGAAGATGATTTTAATAATCTCATCATCAAAAACATCAACGGCAGCGAAATACGTATCCGCGATATCGGTCAGGCCGTACTGGGCCCGGAAAACGAGGAAACCATCCTCAAAGAATCCGGCAACCCCATGATCGCCCTCGCCCTCATCCCGCAGCCCGGCTCCAACTACGTAGCCATCGCGGACGAGTTCTATAAAAGGTTTGAACAACTGAAAAAAGACATCCCGGAAGACTTCACCGTAAACATCGCGATGGACAACACCCGGTTTATTAAAAAATCTATCGAGGAAGTAGAAGAAACCCTGATCATCGCCCTCACCCTGGTGATCCTTATCGTGTACCTCTTCTTCCGCGACTGGCTCATGGCCCTCCGCCCGCTGGTAGACATCCCCGTGTCCCTGATCGGCGCGTTCTTTATCATGTATGTCTGCGGCTTTACCATCAACATCCTCACCCTGCTGGCCATCGTACTGGCCACCGGTCTTGTGGTGGACGACGGTATCGTGGTCACGGAAAACATCTATAAGAAGATAGAAGCCGGCATGCCCCGTATGCGCGCAGCACGCGAAGGGTCCGAAGAAATTTTCTTCGCCGTTATCGCCACCTCCATCACCCTGGCCTTCGTATTCCTGCCCATCATCTTCCTGCAGGGCTTCGTAGGACAGCTGTTCCGTGAGTTCGGCATCGTGGTAGCCGGCGCGGTACTAATTTCCGCTTTCGTGTCCCTGACGCTCACTCCCGTGCTCAACGTAAAGCTGGGCCGCAAAACACATACCCACTCCTGGTTCTATACCAAAACAGAACCTTTCTTCCGCTGGATGGAAGACGGTTATAAAAATTCGCTGGAATCGTTTATGCGTTTCCGTTGGGTAGCAGGATTGGTGATCGCCGGCTGCCTGGTGATGATCTACTTTCTCTTCAGAACACTTCCCGCCGAACTGGCGCCGCTGGAAGACCGCAGCCAGTTCCGCCTGTCCATTACCACGCCGGAAGGTACTTCCTTCGACTACATGGACAATTACGTGGACCAGCTCACGAAGTTCCTGGCAGACTCCATCCCCGAGAAAAAAATCATCCTCAGCGTTACCTCCCCGGGCTTCAGCGGCGCCGGCGCGGTCAACTCCGCCTTCGCCAACGTTATGCTGACAGAGCCTACAGAACGCCAGCGTTCGCAGAAAGAAATCGTGAACATGGTAAACCGGAACATGATCCGGTACCCCCAGGGGAAAGTATTCGCCATCGAAACACAAACCATACAGGTAGGACGCCGCAGCGGCCTCCCCGTATCTTTCGTGCTCGAACATATCAACTTCGATTCACTGACCCGCGTACTGCCCCGCTTCATGGACGAAGTAGGCAGCAGCCCCGTTTTCCAGGGTACTGACGTGGACCTGAAGTTCAATAAACCGGAACTGCGCATTCACATCAACCGTGACAAAGCTACGCAGCTGGGCGTTTCTGTACAGGACATCTCCCAGACCCTGCAGCTGGCACTGAGTAACCTGCGCTACGGCTACTTCATCCGCAACGGTAAACAGTACCAGGTGATGGGGCAGGTGTTCCGCGCCGACCGCGACGATCCGATGGACCTGCAGAACCTCTACGTGCGTAACTCCCGCGGCGAAGCCATCCAGCTCGACAACGTGGTGAGCATCGAAGAAGAAACCAGTCCGCCGATCATCTACCACTTCAACCGTTATAAATCCGCTACCATTTCCGCCGGCCTCGCGCCCGGCAAAACCATCGGCGATGGTTTAAAAGAGATGTACCGTATCTATAATAAACTGGAAAACGAAAAAATCATCGACGACTCCTACACCACCGCACTCTCAGGCGCCTCCCGCGACTATGCGGAAAGCGGCTCCAACACCATGTTTGCGCTGGGCCTGGCACTCGTGCTGATCTATCTTGTACTCGCCGCACAGTTTGAAAGCTGGATAGATCCGCTGATCATCATGCTCACCGTGCCGCTCGCCTTCGCCGGCGCCCTGCTGTCACTGTGGGTGTTTGATCAGACATGGAATATCTTCTCACAGATCGGGGTGATCATGCTCATCGGCCTGGTAACCAAAAACGGTATCCTGATCGTGGAATTCGCCAACCACCAGCGCGATGCCGGCCTCTCTAAAACCGATGCCGCCGTACACGCCTCCGCGATGCGTCTGCGTCCTATCCTGATGACCAGCCTCGCCATGGCCCTTGGCGCCTTACCGATCGCCATGTCGCTCGGCGCCGCGGCTACCAGCCGTATCCCGCTGGGTATTGTGATCGTGGGTGGTATCGTCTTTTCCCTCGTCCTCACCTTGTATGTAATTCCGGCCATGTATACTTTCTTCTCCCGCCACGGTAACAAATCAGAAGACAGCGATGAAGAAGAAAGACTGGAAGGCAAAGAAGAAGATGTAGCTGCCGCTCATGCATAAACCGTTATTAAATTTATTATGAAGAAATATATCACCGGCATCGGCCTCCTCTTTATCCTCATAGCGGCAAGTACGCTGGCTGCCTCCGCGCAGCAGCAGATACTGACGCTGGAGCAGGCCATAGACCTGGCGCTTAAAAACAATTTCTCTATCCGGCTGGCCAGAAATACCGCAGAGCTGTCGGCCAACGACTACGCCTATGCGAATTTTGCCTTCGTGCCCCGCCTCAACGCCACAGCAGGCACCACGTGGAATAATACCGCCACCAAACAGGAATTCGCCAACGGCACCAAAAGAGATACCAGCGGCATCAAAGGCAATAACATCAGTGCCAACGCTACCCTCAGCTGGACGCTCTTCGATGGTCTGAAAATGTTTGCCACCCGCGAAAAGCTGGAAGCGATCAAAGGCCTCGGTGAACTGGCCATCAAAGACCAGGTACAGAACTCCATCGCTACGGTGATCAACGGTTATTATAACATTGTGCAGCAGAAACAACAACTGATCGCCGTCCGCGAACAGCTGTCTATCTCCGAAGAAAGGGTAAAACTCTCCGATGCCAAATTCACCACCGGCCTCGGTCCTAAAACTGACCTGCTGCAGTCCAAAGTAGACTACAACGCACAAAAAGCACTGATGCTGCGGCAGCTGACGCTCATAGAACAAAGCAAAGCACTGCTGAACCAGCTGATGGCCGTACCTGCCGGCGCCACCGGTTATGACGTGCCTGATTCCATTCCCATCAACGCCGGGCTGTCTTTTGTGACCCTGCAGCAGAATGTTGCCAACAATAACACCGCCATCAAGGTACAGCAACAAAACATCAACATCTCCGCACTGACGATCAAAGAACGCCGCGCAGATTATTTTCCGGTAGTGACCTTTAACTCCGGTTATAACTACAACCGTAACACCTCCAATGCAGCGTCCAACAACTTCAGTCCCCGGTTTAACCGCAACGGCGTGTTTAACTACGGACTGACAGCCGCCATTCCCATCTTCAATGGCTTCAACGTAAAACGGCAGGTAAAAAACGCCAGGATCGACTTTGATTATCAAAATATTACGCTCGACAATCTTAAATCGCAGGTAGATCTGTCACTCAACAACGCCTTTAAAGATTATGAATATTACAAGAAGGCGCTGGAACTGGAAGAAGAAAACAACGAGCTGGCAGAAGAGAATATGATGGTGGCGCTGGAACGCTTCAAACAGGGCGTATCTACCACCATCGAAGTAAAACAGGCGCAGCAAAGCCTGGAAGACTCCAACTACCGGCTGATACAGGCCCGTTACAACACCAAACTGGCTGAGACAGAACTGCAGCGGTTAAACGGTTCCCTGTTGCAGTAAACTTCCTCGCAGGGACGCAAAGATTTTTGCCCGTATTTTAAGAAAATTTAAGAGCGCAAAGCACGAAGAATACAAAAGAAGATTAATTTATTGTAAACTATAATAGATCTTCGTTTTGTTCTCCACGCTTTGCGCTCTTAAATTTTCTTAAAATACGGGCAAAAATCTTTGCGCCTCCGCGTGAGAAATATCCGGGCCTTAACATTCCTGTAACATAGCCGGCTTATATTTATATCCGGATAATGCAAGAACCTCGAACTATGTCTGATAGCCCGCCTAAAGCACAATTTGAGAAGATTTTTGAGGAGAACAATTCAAAAGTATACCGGTTTGCGTTCAAGTTGACGGGCGATGCCAACAGAGCGCAGGAAATCACCCAGTTATGCTTTGTTCGCCTTTGGGAAAACATGCACCAGCTAAAGGAAGGGCAGGACGTATTTCCTTTGCTGTTCGTGTATGTCAAAAACCTGGTGATTGACGAAACACGCAAACTATACCGCGAAAAAAAAGCGATGGCCAAAGTGGCCGATAACCAATCCGCCGAAACAGCCAACAGCGGCGAAAAACTGCTCCTGCAAAAAGAGTTCAGCACTCACATACACAAACTGGTAGAAAATATGCCGGAGCAACGACGTAATGTATATATGCTCAGCAGAAGCCACGGCTACAGCCACCGCGAAATCGGTGAACAGCTCTCCATTTCTCCGGCTACCGTAAAGAACCATCTGACAGCCGCCCTGCAATATATCCGCAAAGAACTGACCAGCCATTTCGGCAGCCATCACAGTTGACAAGCTCCTCATCCTGAAAAATAACACCGCCATGCGATTATCCTACCGTCCTTTTCTCCTTGGCAGTATCGCACTGATGACCGCCTGCAGTAAAAAAGATGATACCCCCGCAGTGCCATCCGGCCCCGTCACGCAACAGGAAATCAACAACTGGGTACTAGACAGCATGCGTTATTTCTATCTGTGGAACGATCAGCTGCCGCCCAGCCCCAATGCCAACCTGGAGACCACAGCTTTTTTTGCCAGCATCAAAAATACGGCGGACAGGTTTTCCCTGCTGTACAACCCGGAAGACGCGGCCACCTACGCCAACGACATCCGCAGTAAATACGGTATCGATTACAGCGTTATCAGCTGGCCGCAAAGGCCGGAAGGCGTTATCGGCGTTATTAAACTGGTAGTGCCCGGCTCTTACGCGGCGGCAGCAGGCCTTAAAAGAGGCAGTTATTTTACCCGCATCAATGAAACCAGTCTCACCGCCGGCAATGCGGCCACACTCAGTGAGCAACTAAGGACTGCAGCCACCGGCACCCTTACCCCCGCCACTATTACCAGCGATGCCATCACGGAAGGCGCCCCGGTATCACTGGTAATCAACCGTGTAACGGAAAACCCCGTTTATTCGTCCGCGTTAGTATCCTCTGTCCCGCGTAAAACAGGTTATATTTTCTACAATGCATTCATCGACGGGTACAACAACAACCTGCTGAATGTATTCCGGCAATTTAAAAGCCAGGGTATCGCCGAGCTGATCATTGATATCCGCTACAATACCGGTGGCAGTCTCGCCGCTGCGGCCATGCTCACGGCGCTGATAGCGCCTGATGTCACGGAGAAAAGTACTTTCGTTCAGTACAGCGGTAATCATCATCTTGGTTCCCGTACACTGGATTTTGCCACAGCGCTTTCAGTGCCGGAAAATGCCGACCCGGTCCCATTCAGTGCACTGGCCTCCGCGCGGCTCAGCCTTCCCCGCATATTTCTGCTGACCGGCAGTCAGACCGTATCCGCAGCGGAGCTACTGGTCAATAACCTCAAACCTTATACGAACGTGGTACAGATAGGGGAAACCACGGTCGGCAAAGACAAAGGCGCAGTCATCGTAAAAGATATGCGCAGTCCCCGCCGCATTCCCTGGGTGATACAGCCTATCACCTACCGGCTGTCGAACGCCAGTGGTAACGGCAATTACACGCAGGGCATCGTACCGCAATATATGATCGACGAAATGTCCAGGCAACCGCTGTTACCGCTGGGAGATGTAAATGATCCGTTGGTAGCGAAAGCGTTGGCTATTATCAACGGTGGTGGCAGGGCATCTGTAGAAAACGCGCCTGTCTCCCGTCATTATTATGACGCAGGGCAACAGGCGGCAGGAAAAAGCATGGTCATCATTCCAAGATAGGGAAGAGGGGAGAGATTGGGGTTAACAAACATACATCCTAATGAATACTCAGTAAAACAGGGCTTTCCGTAATATTTTACAAACGGCTTACCGCAGCTTTTCGGTTTTGAGGTCAGACCGGTCCACAGGCAAAGCGTGTGCAGTCACCGCTTCTGTAACAGTTCTGTTACCTGCGCCCAGCAGCAATACACCGCCTCCGAAACCTTTACCGGCAGCCGGATAATAATCCAGGCGCAGGTGCCTGATCACGCCGGAGCTGTCTTCCGGCAGGTTACCACCAAAAGTCAGCTCCCGAAAGGGAGAGAAACCTTTTCTGACAGGTGCTCGGCCTAATACCAGCAGGCCGCTGGGGCCATGACCGGCCACTTTTTCCACCCGCATCCGGATGGGCAGTGCCGTTGTACCTTCTGCTATAATATGCGCCCCACGCGTAATAACCAATCCACCGCTGTAGCGGCCATCTTGTTTATTTACCGCAGTGGGTAATATGTTCACCACTGCGCCGGCTTCCACCCGCAGGGTTGCTTCATTTGTCACATACACCCAGCCATCGATATACCAGGGATGGTTGGCTGTCAGTAGAGTATGAGAAGCAATTACCTGCCGCAACGTATCCGACACAGGGATAATTTCCATTTTGATTTCCTGCGTTGCAGCAGGACTGACTACATCATTCTTTTTGCAACCCGTGGTGATAACAGATAAACTGCTTAGCCCGTACCAGAGGTAGGGCATAAAGCGGGTTATGTATTTATGGGCGGGATGCATAAACATCATCAGAGTTCAATATAGTTAGCACTAATAGTACCAGCAGCATCATTCGTCACAGGAATGATTTGTGTTTTACCTCCCAGGTTGTCACTACCGAAGGTAAAGAACTCAGACCCGTCCGGTTGCAGCACCAGCTGCCCGGTGGCGGGGTCAATTAATTTAGCTGCATACGTATATACATGTCCGTTAGCATTCACAGCTCTCAGCCTTGTAACAGCCGACAGCTTACCTTTTGACCATCCTTTTAATACCAACGGATAGTCCAGGATTTCACCGGTATCGGGATCAGCAAAAATAAAAGCCAGGTCATATTTTTCGAGGGGGTAGAAGGAAGCACTTAATCCATTGGAAAATTGGAAATCAACCGAATCAACAGGTACGGAACCTCCGCCGCCGCTGCCGATAAATCCTTTGAGTCCCAGTTCTGTACTGTACGCAAACCGGAACTGCTGCGTGCTGTTAGCTGTAATATTAATCATGGTATCTGCCAGCAATTCCTGCTTAGCGGCGTCATAGGCACTCAGTTTTCCCTGCTTCCCCGCGGGAAGGATAAAATGACTTCCATCACCGCTTACCCTGATGGTATCCAGTTGTTTACCATCAAAATACATCATAATTCTGGGCGTATTGGGAAGGTTTAACAAGGTAATGCTAACCTTACCGAAGTAGTGCTCTTCGGGCATTTCTCCTTTACGGCAGGATGCCAGGAAAACGATAACGGTTAAAAGAAAAGGCAGGCGCTTTAAAAACAGATACATATTCAAAAAATTAACGGAAAAAAGATGATCATCACGTATAGAGGATAGCCCTCTATACGTGATGATGGATAAAAATGATTACAGAATGGTCCAGCCGTTAGCCCATGTAGTGTTTCCTGTAGGGAAAGCACCAGCAGCTTTGGCAACAGACAATGCCTGCGGAACATAGTTACCGATGGCACGGGTTGCAGCAAACGGAGCAGTCAGTTTGATGTTTGTGTTCGGATCAGCAGTGATATAACCTTTGTTGGTAGTACCCAGCGGAGTAAATGCAGCAAAGGAAGTAAAGTTGATCTCTGTAGAGAACGGATACACGTAAGCGTGTACGAAGTTGTTGGTCAGGGTAGAAGTACCAGCGTCATACTTGGTTTTGGTATTAGCACCGGAAGCAGGTTTCTGCGTATCCAGGGAGATACCATAGTTGAAGCCCAGGAAGATAGAGTTGTTAATGGCAAACTCAGCATTTCTTCTCAGGTGAGCAGCGCGGCCATATTTACCAGTACCGGAAGGCAGACCGTTAGTGATGGAAGCAGCTGTTGCGTTAGGCTGACCAATAATAGTGATGTAGTTGTAAGTAGGGTGAGTGTACGGAGTTACCGCGTCACCGTTAGCGTTGTTGTCGCTTTCAAAACCGTTGGACTGGCTTTTGTCAGCACGGTTAGGATCAGATACGCCCAGTACATAAGAAACAGTACCGGAGAAACCGTTATCGGTATCGATCAGATCATCCAGTGCGTCGATAGCCAGCAGGTGAGAAGGATTTACAGTACCACCAAAGAATTCGAAAGCATCGTCTTTGGATTTGTACACTTCTACGTAGTCGATGATAGTACCGCTACCAACACCAGCCAGTGTCAGGCCGTTCAGTTCGTTGTCTGTGGACAGTTCGTAACCAGCGTACTGGATTCTTACATAACGCAGGATACCGGAGTTGTCGGCAGATACGTTGTTGGTAGGACCACCGTAAGTAGCATCAGCAGGAGGAGTACCAGTGATACCTTCTACAGTTACAGCAGCAGCATGGTTGGTAGGCGCTTTACCCAGCAGTACCACACCACCCCAATCACCGGACTGAGGAACAGCTTCATTGGAAGTAAAGATGATCGGATCGGTAACAGTACCGTCAGCAATCAGTTTAGCACCGCGGGTAACGATCAGGCCACCACCCGGAGTACCTGGGTTGGTACCGCTCGGAGGAACACCTTTAATACCTTTGATCACTGTTCCGGGTTCAACAGTTACTACAGCGTTGTTGGCCACATATACCAGACCATCCAATTTGTAGATTTTGCAGCTTTTCAGGGTGATGTTAGCTGTGATTACACCAGTAATGGTGCTGTCACCACAGGTGCCGGAAGCACCGGAAGGACCACCGGCTACTACTGCACGGTCATTGTTTACTACGTTGTTGTCTTTCTTGCAGGATGTACCTAACAGCATGCCCAGCACGGTTGCTGCAGACACGAGGGTTACCGCTAAGGGTTTCTTGTTCATGGGATTTTTACTTTTTAAAGTTTAAACAAATGAATAAGGAATGAATGATGAATACCTGATCAGGGTATATTGGCGTGTATGCGCGCAAAAAGTTTAAAATTTATAACTAAAAGTGGCACTGTAAGTACGACCTGGCATGGATTTGAAGTTAACCCAATCCTTACCTGGCGTATATTTCATATCAGATTTATTCGGTGCTTTTCCGTCCTTGATAGCACTCGCTTCCTCCTCCGGGAACTGATTCCGGTAGATGACAGAGTAACTATTCAACAGGTTTCCTACGTTCAGTTTTAACTCAGCTCGCTGCTTCAGGAAACGAAAGCCAACCTGTGCATCCAGCGACTGTAAAGGACGTTCCATCAAAGAATAGGCATAAACAATGTTTGGCAGAAATACCCGGTTGGTAACAGAATTATAAGCCAGGCTGATGGACACCGGATTCATGTCATAATAGATTCCCGCATTCACCATAAAATTGCTGGCCCCCATCTGCGGCCTTTTCTCTTCTTCTCCAATAGTTTCCTTTACACTTACCTTCATAGGATTCGCATCATCAAACAAACCGGTATTCAGTGTCATCCGTTTAACGGTTGCGTCCAGATAGGTGAAGTTGCCATAAAGAGTAATGTTGCGCAACACAGGCACCCGGGTAAAAGCAAGCGATTTTCTCACCTCCAGCTCCACACCATAATTCTTTGCCGATTTACTATTGTTCAGCTCAAAGCTGTTGAGCAGATCCTTCTGGTAGATCTCCATCGGGTAAGCAAGATCTTTATAGAAAAAAGAGGCAGAAAGAATTTCACCCGGCCCAGGATACCATTCATACCGGAAATCCATATGTTTGATGGTGGTAGACCTTAACAAACCAGAACCATACTCACCTCCCAACTCAAAATCATATTCCTGGAAGATAGACAGCTCTCGCAGGTCAGGACGGATAATACTTTCTGAATATGCCAACCGTAGATTCATCGAAGGGGTGAGTGCGTAAGTAAGATTGGCTGAAGGGAAGAAGTGCCAGTTAGGTTCCCGGCTCAGCAATTCTGAATAATCATACTCTTTACCCGGCTCACGCTTATATCTTCGGAAAATAGAGTCAATGTTATCGTTTACTTTATTCAAATTATAGTACTCAGCCCTTAAACCCCATACCAGTCTCCACTTGTCTCCAATTCTATTATCAAACATCGCAAACAGCGCATGTAAAGATGCAGACCGACGTTTGAAATTATCACCGAAAGAGCTCATTTCCACGTTTACATTATTCTCAGGTGTAAATGCCTTATTCAGTGGAATATAGTTTGCATTTTTATTCTCAAAGCTTGATTTGGTGTTGAGTACAAAGAACAGCCTGTCTTTGCTCCATCCGGCATAACCACCTTTGAAAGTATTGTCAAATTTCACGTTCCCGGCATTGAATTTAAAAGGAACTGACACAGAAGCATCCCAGTTGTAGTTGTTCTCAAGGGCGCGGCTCCACCATCTCAGTGCGCCTTCCGAAAAATTACTGCCTACTGTAGAAATATTATACTCATTCTTACCTGCGCCTTCCGCTTGTTTGAAGTCAGCCAACATCATATGATTATCAGGCTTCTGCCGGTCCAGTTTCAGGTAACTGCCGCTCCATTTCAAACGGATACCATTACGGCCAATAGCATGTTCGCCTTTCAACTGATTCTGCCACAAAGATGTTTGCATGGCGAGATCAAACAGACCCAGTGTATGATCTGATCCGAATTTTCCGTTCTGGCCAGTACCGAATATCAACTGCTGGTCCAGGGTACGCAGATAGAGGGACTGAAAACCAATTCTGCTTTTCTCTGTACGATATCCTACCCCCAGCATACCGCCCAGGTTAGTCACAAAACTGTGACGCTGGCCTTTGAACAATAAATCAAGCTGAGCCTGATTACCTTCTATCTCCGCAAATCCTTCTCTCCCCAACACAATATCCTGTGTGGAAAATGTATTGCGATAGCTCACAGCAGCCACCACGCCAAATTGTTGACCTGCATTACTGCGTAGCACACGGCCAAATGATGCCTGGAAGCTCGGAGACACCGGCGCCTTAAGCCTTGTAATAGCCCAGTTATTATTGAACAGGGCAGAATTCTTCCCTTCCTTTTCGTAGTGGTCTACAACGTCATATTTATCTTTCCAATCCAGCGTACCAAACAGATACCGGTGCTTAGCCGCACTGCCACGATACTCACTGCCACTCAACGGCAAAGAGTAAAAATCTTTACCGGTCGTTTTATCATTATAACTGCCACCGACAGACAGGTTCAAAAAATTCTCCGCCGGAATGTCGAGGGTGTTCACATCTACCAGGCCACCGCCAAACTCCGCACTGCGGTCGGGCGTGATGGTTTTTATCACCGTTACGTTCTCCACGATATTGGAAGGGATGATATCGAAGCTGAAGTTCTTCCTGTTCAGCTCCGTGCTGGGCATGATCTGCCCGTTAAGCATCGCCTGGTTGTAGCGTTCACTCAAACCGCGTACGACCACATATTTATTGTCCATCGTTGCGAGGCCGCTCACACGCTTCAATACTTCGCCCATATTTTTATCCGGCGTACGGGCAATCTGTTCTGCACTGATACCATCAGTGATGGCTGCGTTGTTCTTTTGCAGGGCGTACAACCCTTCAATGGAAGCTTTGCGGTAGTTGCCGGTAACGGTCACCTCTTTCAGGCGGGAACCGCTGTTTTTCAGTACTATGTTCAGTGGTACAATTTCTTTTTCCTTTACAGCAATCTCTGTCACCTTCCTCGTTTCATAGGACACAAAGCTGAAACTGAGGCTGTACACACCAGGCGTCACCACCAGTTCGTAGCTGCCGTCTACATTGGTGATGGTACCCTGGCCGCCCTGCGCCGCTACGGTAACGCCGGGCAACGGTTCATTTTTGGCATCCACCACTTTCCCGCGAATGCGGCCGTGGGTCTGGGTAGCGGGTAAGGGTGCATTGCCTTTACGCAACGCTATCACATGGCTGCCGGACAGTTCGATGTCCAGCGGCGTATGCTGGTCAATATAGCTCAGTACTTCTCCCAGCGGTGTCCCCGGAAAGTGCGCTTCATTAACGGTACACTGCTGCAGGTACTCCGGATCATAAATAAAAGTATAAGGCGTTTGTTGTTGTAATGCTTTCACAACGGCGGCGGCGTTAGTCTTGCCCATCTGCAACTGCACCTTGTCGGCAAGGGATTTGTAAGCCTGTGCCAGGACCAGCATAGGCGTTAGTGGAATGAAAAAAAACAACAGGATCATCACACGACATGACATACTTTCCCCTGTACAAAATCTGTGGGTAGATTTTTGCATAATGTATTCTTTATTTTAAATGGATTGTAGTTAGCTATTTACTGTGTGTCTCGTATGTGGTGTCGTTAATCCGTACGAATGAGATATCATGCACATAACCTAATGTGCTCAGAATTTTTTCGAGGGACATATCCCTGCTGAATTCACCTGAAATTTTCTTTTTGCCCAACGACGGATCATCCAGTGCTATCCGGCAGCCATAACGCTGCTGTAGCCGGGCTAACGCATCCGCCAGCTGGGTGTGGTTAAAATGAATTTTTCCTTTTTTCCAATCGAGTACATCGTTCTTTTCAAAGTTCATCAGTTGCGGCTGCCCGCCGGCTGCATAGTTCAACATCTGGCCGGGCAACAATACTTCGTTAAATGAATCGGGCTTGCTCACCGCTACTTTCCCTTCCAGCAGGCTGATCTGGATACTGCCATCCGCCATATTGGAAGTGGCAATGTTAAAGACCGTGCCC
>NZ_CAMLHC010000026.1 GCF_946479755.1 uncultured Chitinophaga sp.
CCGGTGTCATTGAATGCCACCAGCAGTTGCGCTTTCTCTGCCGCAGTTATATAATTCAGTTCCTGTAATGTCGTATCAGGTGCTGCTACCGCCGATTCCAGCAACGCCTCCAGGTGTCCGGCGAGGCGGACAATCCTGTTCCTTTCAAAAAGATCGCTGTTGTAAACCACGTTCATCACGAGCGCTTCTCCGGCATCGATAAACCTGAAATTGAGGTCAAATTTGCTGGTAGGATTTTCCTGCCCTGCGAACTCGGTGATGTGCAGACCGGTCAATTCAGGAGCAGTGTGCTGCTGCCGCAAACCGTTATCCTGCAAAACCAGCATGACATCCATCAGCGGACTGCGGCTCCTGTCTCTTTGCAGTTCCAGCGCGTCGACCAGGTCATCGAAAGGATATACCTGGTGCTCATAAGCCGTCAGCGTACTCTTTCTGACTTCCTGCAGCAATTCGCGGAAACTGCCGGCACCGCTGAAACGGGAACGGAGCGCCAGCGTATTGACATAAAAACCTATCTGGTCTTCGAGGTCCACATGTTCTCTGCCAGCCACCGGCGTGCCGATGACAATATCCTGCTGATGGGTATAACGGTAAAGCAATGCATTCAGCGTAGCCAACAGGCCCATAAACAAAGTGCATTCCTGTTCTGCCACCAGCGTTTTCAGCGCTTGTGTAAGACGGCTGTTGATCCTGTAATTCACTACGCCTCCATTGTGGGTCTTCACCGCAGGACGGGGGTAGTCTGCCGGGAGCTCCAGCACGGGCAGCTCATCTGCAAACTGTTGAAGCCAGTAGTTTTTGTGTGCTTCCAAAGTATCTCCGCTCAACTGCTCCTGTTGCCAGGCGGCATAATCTTTATACTGGATGCGCAAGGGAGGCAACGGATCACCGGCACCGCCGGCAAACGCGTGATAGTACCGGAGCAGACCGGCAACCAGCACGTTCATGGACCAGCCATCGCTGATAATATGGTGCATGACATAGGCAAATATCCACTTGTTGTCTGCTACCTGGTATAGCCCGGCCCGCACCAGCGGCCCTTCCGCAAGATCAAACGGTTCGGCTGCCGCTGCGGCTACCAGTTCTTTTGCTTTGCTGAGAGGATCGTTTTCTCTCCGCAGGTCGCATTGCGCCAGCGGACAAATAGCTTCGTGTGCAGGGTAAATATATTGTCTTACGCCATGGCGGGCATCTTCTGTAAAAATGGTACGCAGGCTCTCATGCCGGACAACGAGCGCTTTCAGGGCATTTTCCAGGGCGGGAGTGTTGAGCAAACCTTCAAACACATATGCGCCGGACATGTTGTAAGCCGCGCCCGCGTTGCTCAGCTGGCTGATCGTCCAGAGGCGTTTCTGCGAAGAGGACAAAGCGTAGTTTTCCTGCTCCGCAACCGGGGCAATGTAGCGATAGTCTGTGGTAAGGCTATCGCCCACCAGCTGCGCCTGTTCCCGGATAGAAGCGCATGAGAAAATGTCGCTGACCCGGAGGCTCACACCGAACTCCCGTTGTATGCGGGCAATCAGTTGTATTGCCCGCAATGAATTGCCGCCAATGCTGAAGAAAGAGATGTTCCGGCTGACTGTTCTGTAACCAAGTATTTCTTTCCAGTATGCTGCCAGCGTTTCTTCCACCTGTCCTACCGGTAACGCCATCGTTTCCCCGCCCATGAGAACATCTTCAGGAAGCGGCAGCGCCTTACGGTCTACCTTCCCGTTGAGATTAAGCGGCAATGCGTCCAGGTGAATAAAATAAGACGGGATGAGCTGCGGATTCAGCGCCTGCTGCAGTGCTTCGCGGAACCAGGCGGCGCTCCTGCTTTTACCGGTATAGTAAGCTACAAGGCTCACCAGGTTGTCATCCGCCTGATGCGTTTTTACTACAGCGTCTCCGATCTCTTCCAATGCCAGGAGGGCACGCTCTATCTCTCCCAGCTCCACACGGATACCATTTACTTTTACCTGTGTATCCAGACGGCCGCAAATCTCAATAGTGCCGTCAGGTAAATAGCGGCCAAGATCACCGGTCTTATACACAATATCGCCTGCATTCCCGCCCAGAGGGTTGGGAACAAAATACTCCCTGGTCAGCGCCTCATTCCGGTAGTATCCTTTGGTCATGAAAGGTGTTTTAATATACACCTCTCCTTTTTCATTCGTTTTGCAGATACGCCCGTCTTTGACGATGGCGATAATAGTATTACTGATAGGCCCGCCTACCGGCAGTATGCCAGACGGATGGCCGTGTAGTTCCGGTATCCTGTAAAAAGTTTTGACAAGGGTGGTTTCGGTAGGCCCATACAGGTTTACCAACGTTGCATGATCACCGGCTGCTGCACGCCAATGCTGAATATCCCTGGCATATAATATTTCTCCTGCCATCAGTATGTAACGCAGATGGTCCGGCCCAGCTGCTTCCTGCGTATTTAGCTGCAGTTCCCTGGTGAGTACCCTGAAAAGAGAAGGCACGCAGTGCATCATAGTGATTTCCGACTGCTTCAGCCATTGCAACAATTGCAGGGGATTGTTTTTAATATTGGCCGGCGGGATACACAATACCCCTCCGGAAATCAGGGCCATAAAAATATCCCGGAGCGATGCGTCAAACGTGACCTGGGCCAACTGGCTGAAACGGAAAGTATCGTCTACGCCAAACTCATTTATTTCCCAATGGATAAAATGGCTCAGGCCCGCGTGTTTTCCTTCAATAGCTTTCCCGTCGCCGGTAGAACCGGAAGTGTAGAAAATATAATTGCTGCTGTCGCCGGTAACGGTCAGTGCCGGGTTCTCTCTCCACGAGCGCATCTCTTCAAACAGTACTTCTTCGGGTGTTCCGTCCGCAACGCTATACAGCCTGATACGGTCCCCATCCACCAGGATAAGGTGCGCCACCTGCAGCTTCGTGGTTTCCAGGAAACGCAGGAAAGCATCTTTTGTGGATGGCGTCAGCACAACAATACCATCGAACGTTTCTTCAAAAATCTGGCGGAGGCGTTTCTCCGAGAAGGTGAGATCTACCGGCAGGTAAATGCCCCCGCTTTTAAACACCCCCAGTATGGTGGCCACGAGAGAAACCGAAGCAGGTATCACTACATTTACAATTCGGCCATGAGCGCCTACAGCCTGTAACAGGTGGGCCAGACGGTTCGCCAGTATATTCAGGGCAGCGAAAGTGATCGTTTCGCCATCATGCTCTATCGCAATCCGGGAAGATCTTGTGTCGACGGTATGCTCAAAAATGGAATGAATTACTTTCTTGTCCATTAAACTATTCTTTTAAATCTTTACAAAATCGCTGTGATAACAATAATCCACCGTTTCCCTGGCCAGCAGGTCCAGCATATCCAGGTACGGGAAGTCAACGCTGGCGGCATCTACGCCTACAGACACTTCGGTGCAGCCTCCGATAATGAGGTCTACGTTCAATGCGCCCAACTCCCGGAAAGCAGTTAACATCAGGACTCTTGCCTCATCGGAAATATGGGCGGACTTAAACCCGTTTTTCATATACACGGCACGCATAAACAATTCTTCCTGTTTGCGCAGCGGAAGTGTCACCACCTCCACGCCGCAATCTTTCAGCGCTTTATGAAACAGGCCGGTTTTTACGGTTCCCGTAGTGGCCAGCAAACCAACTCTTGTTACGCGCGGATGCTCATCACGGAGATATTCACCGATCAGCTGAAAAGGATTAATAATACGGGCACCGGTATACGGAAAAATCTGGTCGAAATAATAGTAGGCAGTCATGCAACCCATCGCAATCACTTCTACCTGATTGTTATTAAACAGATCGATCGATTTCAACAGGCTGCTTACAGGAGACGGCTCGTTGTAGATGATGGCCCTGGTGCGGTCCGGTGTTATGGAGTTATTATGAAAAATAATTTCCAGGAACTCCTGGTCTGTTATCGCAGGCGAGTAATCGATTATCTTTTTGAGTAAAAAAGATCCTGCGCGGGACCCCATACCTCCAATAATACCTAGTTTCTTTTTTTTGTACATAAGATGACGCTTTAGGGATACCGGAATATGATAATGCTCAGAATTCATTGCTCAATTCGGCGCTGAATAACGCAGAGATGGCATGGGATGTGGAAGAAACGGCCCGGTGTGCCAGCATTTTTGTGTAAATACTTTCCGGCGTGAGTGCCTGTACGTCCATCAGTTGGCTGATAAATCGCGGCACGTCGCCCTGCTGATAGGCCGCCACATCGCAGGCAACACAGGTCACCAGTGATGAATGAGGAATAAAGAGTAACGGGAGATGCGTAGCTGCCGGCGCCGGCACCGCAAAGGCAGTCTGACCGGCATCATCATTGTGGGCCAGATTGCCAGCCGGATACCGCTTACGCTGCTGTACAAAAAGCACAAGTACATCATCATCAATGACAACATCGCTTTTCGCTGTCTGCGCAGCAGCCGTCACCAACCATACGGCCCCGGCTTTCCAGGCTGCCAGCACACATATGCTGTGCCATTGTGCTTCTGTCAGTGTAATGGAAACCACCTGCCCCGGTTTTACCTGCAGCTGTTGTTGCAGGAATACGGCCATACGATTGACCATTTCATTCACCTCGCGGCAGGTGAGCCGGCTGTGTCCCAACTCTGCTGCCGGCATATCCGGCGCGATGGCCGCTGCCTCTTCCAGCAGGGCGATAACGGTTTTACCTTCCGGATACAGGTCAGTGGGCTCATTCCAGGCGGATAAAAGGCGGTGTTTCTCTACTGCATCCTGGTAATCCAGCAAATACAGCACTGTCGCAGGGTTATTGACAATACTGTTCAAAAGGCGCTCCAGGTCGGCCATAATTCCTTCTACGGTGGCAGCATCAAACAAATCTGCATTATAGATAATGCTAAGATGCAATGCGTCTGCTACCTCTGCGAAACTGAAAGTCAGGTCGAATTTGCTCCGGGTGGCTCCTGTGCTGCCATAAGGGCTTACCTTCAGGTTGCCCAGTGACTGCTCCGCCTCTCCGATGCCTATTTTGTCGCGCTGCAATATGATATTTACATCAAACAGGGGGCTTCTGCTTCTGTCCCGTTGCAGCTCCAATGCATTGGTAAGATGTTCAAACGGATAATGCTGATGTTCAAACGCTCCCATAGTAGCCTGTTTAACCTGCTGCAACAGCTCCAGGAAACTGTCTTCTCCCCTGAGCCTGGTCCTGATGGCGAGCGTATTTACATAGAAGCCTATCTGTCCTTCCAGGTCCACATGCTCTCTGCCGGCTACCGGCGTACCCAGGATAATATCTTCCTGGTCGCTGTAGCGGTACAACAATGTGTTTACTGCGGCCAGCAAACCGGTAAACAATGTACTGCCCTGTTCGTGTACCAGGGAAAGCACCTCATTGTATAACTGCTTGCTGAAGATCTTACTGACAACGGCGCCGCGATGGGTTTTAACAGCGGGGCGTGCGTTGGACATGGGCAACTGCAATACGGGCAGCTCACCTTCAAACTGCCGCAGCCACCAGTTCTTATGATGCTCCATCGCCGCACCCTGCATTAATTTCTGCTGCCATACTGTGTAGTCCTTGTATTGGATGCGCAGCGGATTTAAAATACCGCCGGCCTCCTTGTTTACCTGCCATCTGTAAAGCAACATCAACTCTTTCAGCAAAATATTCATCGACCAGCCATCGCTGATAATATGATGCATGATATAGCTAAAGACCCACTTGTCCTGTTCCAGCTGATAAAGCGAAACACGCAGCAATGGCCCGGTCTTCAGGTCGAATGGTTTCAATACATCTTCCTGTATGCGTTCATGTACGGTCGCTTTCTGTTGCACCGCGGATGTCAGATCGTGATAAGTGATGCGGAACCCTGATTGTTCCGGGAGAAGAATACGCTGTCTCACCACTCCTTTTTCATTGGTGGCAAACACGGTGCGCAGGCTTTCGTGACGGCTGATCAGCGCCGTGAATGCCAGCTCCAACGCAGCGCAGTCCAGCGGCCCATCGAAAATATAAACGCCCGGGATATTATAGGCAACGTTGCTCTCCTCAAACTGGCAGGCAACCCATAACAGATGTTGGGAAAATGACACCGGGTAGTCAGCCTGCACGGGCACCGGCTCAATAGCGACAAAGGCCTGCTTCTGCGTATTAGACAACAGGGCCGCCTGTGCCTGTAATTCAGCATGGCTGAACAAATCTTTTAAAGACAGCTTCACATCAAATACCTGGTGTATCCTGCTGGCCAGACGGGTGGCCTTGAGGCTATGGCCGCCGAGATCGAAGAAGTTGTCTCTAACGCCTATGCGGTCCTTCCCTAGTATCTCCTGCCAGATACGCACCAGTTTTTCTTCTGTATCTGTACCTGCCGCTACGTATTCCACCTCGCTATGCTGGCCGGACGGGTCGGGAAGCTGCTTTTTATCCAGCTTTCCGTTGGCCGTTAACGGCAGCGCTGCCAGCGGAATATAATAGGCGGGCAGCATATAACCAGGAAGGGTATGGCCCAGGAAGGCTTTTAAACCTGTTACCGGCACGTCTTCGCTTTTGCCTACGACGTAAGCCACCAGCTCTTTCTCTCCATCGGTATTTACTTTGGCGATCACCACCGCCGCTTCAATAGCTGCATGTTTCAGCAGGGCGCTTTCTATTTCGCCCAGCTCTATACGGTGACCACGTATCTTTACCTGGTCGTCTTTGCGGCCAAGGTAATCGATGTTGCCGTCCGGCAGCCAACGTCCCAGGTCACCCGTCTTATACAGCCGTGCACCCGCAATGAACGGATGCGGTATAAACTTCCCGCTGGTCAGTTCCGGCTTGTTCAGGTAACCGCGTGACAAGCCGCTGCCGCTGATACAAATCTCACCGGCAACACCACAGGGTTGCAGGCGTCCGTGGTCGTTAACGATATATACCTGCGTATCTGCAATAGGCTTACCGATCAGAATGGGTCCGCCGTTCTTAATACGATAGATCGTACTATAGGTGGTATCTTCTGAAGGGCCATACAGGTTGCGCACTTCCATCCTTTCCGTATCCAGTCCCGCCACCACTTTGGCCGGGATAGGTTCTCCCGCCATATTCAGCACGGTAACCGCTCCCAGGTCGGCCCCTTCGTTCAGCAACGTGTTTACCACGCTGGGAACGGTATTGAGCAGCACTTTTTCACCCTGGTGCAGGTTCGCTGTTATAGACAACGCACTGTCCAGCAGGCGGATCTTTTTACCGGTGCTCAGCGTATAAAATATTTCAAATACCGACAGGTCAAAACAGATGGACGTAACAGCCAGCACTATGTCAAAACAGGACGCTGCAAATTCCTCTTCGCACCAGTTGATGAACGCGTGGGCATTACGGTGTTCTATCATCACGCCTTTCGGGTGGCCTGTAGAGCCGGAGGTGTAGATCACATAGGCAAGGTCGGACGCATCGGTCACCGGCGACAGGTCGGTGGTACGGTAATGTGCGGACTCCCGCAGGAAAGCGGCCAGCTCAGGCCCGTCCACTACCACCCGGCAGTTACTGTCTGCCAGCAGGTAGTCGATACGTTCCTGTGGGTAAGCCGGGTCAATTGGCACATAAGCGCCACCGGATTTTAATATGCCCAGCAGTACAGCTATCAGCCATTCGCTGCGGTCCAGCTTTACCCCTATCAGTTCTCCACGCCGGATATTGTACTTATCGCGCAGATAATGCCCGAACCGGTTCGATTCCCCGTGTAGTGCAGCATAGGTAAAGCTGCCGCCGGCTGCTTCTACTGCCACCTGTTGCGGTGTGCGGCGCACCTGTGCTTCGAACAGCTGCGACAGGGTTTGGCTCGCCGGTTTGCCGGAGGCCGTATCATTAAAAACAGTCAGCAGCTGATGTTTCTCTGCCGCACTTAAATAATCCAGCTCTTTCAGTGCCTGCGCAGGCTCCGCTGCAATGGCCGCCAGCAGTTGCTGCAGGTGGCCGCTCAAACGGCTGATGGTAGCATGTGCGTAGATATCGCTGTTGTAGGTCAGCGACAAACGGATGCTGTCCGCCTGTTCGGAAAAATCGAACAGCAGGTCGAATTTACTCAGCTGGCGGCCTTCACGGTTAAACTCTTTTACAGCCATATCACCCTCCTGCGGAGCGGCGACTGCTGTCTGCTCGTTGTTCTGCAATACCACCATCACATCGAACAGCGCGCTGCGGCTCATGTCTCGCTGCAGTTCCAGCGCATCCACCAGTTCGTCGAAAGGATACAGCTGGTGCTCATAAGCTCCCAGCGTGGTCGTTTTCACCTGCCGGAGCAGCTCCCGGAAGCTCCGGTCACCGTCGATATGTGTACGCAACGCCAGCGTGTTGATATAAAAACCAATCTGGTCTTCCAGGTCCGCATGTTCCCTGCCGGCCACCGGGCTGCCGATGATAATATCCGGCTGACTGGTATAACGGTACAACAAGGCATTCACTGCTGCCAGCAGCCCCATAAAAAGGGTGCCGCCCTCTTCCTGCACCAGCACCCGCAAGCCCGCTGTGGCCGCAGCTCCGATGCTGGCATGCACTACGCCGCCGTTATAGGTCTTCACCGCTGGGCGTAGCTGGTCTGCCGGCAGTTCCAATACCGGCAGTTCTCCCGCAAACTGGGACAGCCACCACGCTTTATGCGCCTGCAGCCCCTCTCCGTTTAACTGTGACTGCTGCCAGCTGGCGTAGTCTTTATACTGGATACGCAGCGGCTCCCGCTGCAACGCTTCACCCCGGCTGTGCGCATAATAATACTGCAACAGTTCCCGCCGCAAGACATTCATGGACCAGCCATCGCTGATAATATGATGCATCGCATAAACAAACACCCAGCTGGCGTCGGCCACCTGGTACAGGGAGGCTCGCAGCAGCGGGCCGGTGCCCAGGTTAAAAGGCGTCAGCGCCGTTTCTTCGATGCATTCTTCCAGCAGTCCTGCCGGTGCATGGCGGAGATCCTGTTCCCTTATGCGGAAACGTAACGCTTCAGCGGTAAGCACCACCTGCGCAACGCTGCCGTCCTCATCTTCCCGGAAGATGGTCCGCAGGCTTTCATGACGCGCTACCAGTTGCTCAAATGCATATACCAGCGAGGCCCGGTTAAAGTTGCCCTCAAAGCGGCACACTCCCGGCATATTGTACGCCATGCTGCCCTCTTCAAACTGGCTGAGCACCCACAAACGCCGCTGTGCTGCAGACAACGGATAGCTGTCCCGTGTTTCGGCAAGCGCGATGGCGGTAAAGGCATCTTCTCCTGACCCGCTGATCAGCAACGCCTGTTCTTCCAGCGTAGCGGCAGTGAATAAGTCCTTTAAGCGCAGCTTCACATCAAAGGCCCGGTGGACAAGACTTACCAGCCGTGTAGCCTTGAGGCTATGCCCTCCCAGGTCGAAGAAATTATCTTTCGTACTGATTTTTTCTTTCCCTAAAATCTCCTGCCAGATAGCTACCAGCTTTTCTTCTGTACTATTACGGGCAGCCACATACGCTACCGTGCTTTCCATGCCCAGCCCTTCCGGGTCCGGCAGCTGCCGCCGGTCCAGTTTCCCGTTGCTGGTAATGGGCAAAGCTTCCAGTGGCACATAGCAGGAAGGGACCATATAAGCGGGCAGTATTTTGCTGAGATGACTTTTTAGTACCGCCATCTGCAAATCAGGCTGACATACCACATAAGCCACCAGGTCTTTTTCGCCACGCGGGTTTGTTTTAGCCACAACAGCAGCACCATTTACGCCGGGACAAGCGGCCAGGGCGGTCTCTATTTCTCCCGGTTCTATGCGGTAACCGCGGACCTTGACCTGCTCATCCTTCCTGCCGATGTATTCTATGTTGCCATCCGGCAACCAGCGGCCAAGATCTCCGGTGCGGTACAATACCTGTCCGTCCATGAATGGATGGGGGATAAACTTTTCAGCGGTAAGGTCCGGCCGGTGCAGGTATCCCCTGGCCATACCGGTGCCGCCAATGCATATTTCACCCGGCACGCCAAAAGCAGTGAGTGCCTGGCGGTTATCGAGTATATAAATACTGCTGTTGTGAATAGGTTTTCCGATAGACGGAATTTTCTTCAGTGCGGCGGCATTGTTCTTTTCCAGCATGATGGTGGTCACCACATGGGTTTCTGCCGGCCCGTAGTGGTTATGCAGCACCAGGTCGCTGTTATGCAGCAGATCAATAAACGAAGCGCCTAATATCAGCTGCTCGCCGGCTACGATAATATGTCTAACGACACCGGCTATATGAGAAAGGAAGTACGCTTCCTCCATTAATAGTTTAAAATAAGCGGTAGGCAGGAAAATAGTGTCCAGCTGGTGCTGAACAATAAAATCCACCAGTGCTGTGACGTCTTTCTTTTTATCTTCCGCTATCGGGTATAAAGTGGCGCCTCTTAACAGGGTAGTAAATATTTCCTGGAAAGACACATCAAAACTTACGCTGGCAAACTGCAACACCGACTTCACCTCACCTTCCGGGAACAGGCCGATATGGTAATTCATGAGGTTAACCATAGCCCGGTGTTTCATCATAATCCCCTTCGGGTTGCCGGTAGATCCGGACGTGTAAATCACATATACAAGATGCTCCGGATGTAAGGAAGCATATACCGGCAGGGCAGCATACTCCGCTTCCTGTAGCAGGAACCTTTCATAGAATGCCGCATCAATGGAAACCAGGCATTTGCTGTCCTGCTCCATATAGCGGGCCCTTTCCGGCGGATAATCCGGGTCTATCGGTAAATAGGCGGCGCCTGATTTCAGAATACCCAGTATGGTAACTACGAACGCTTCGCTCCTTTCCAGTTTGATGGCGATCAGGTCATCGGGATATACCGCATATTTAATTTTAAGGTATTGCGCCAGGCGGTCGGACCTTTCATTCAGCTCCCTGTAGGTAGTATTTTTTCCGTTATAGCAAACAGCAATATGATCCGGTGTTTTAACTACCTGTTCACTAAACAGGTCCACGATGGTCTTGTGTTCCGGGTAAACGGCAGCCGTATCATTCAAATCCTGCAGCAGATGCCGCTGTTCCGCAACGGTCAGGTATGACAGCTGCGCTACGGGCAGCTGTGGCGCCGTTGTTGCCGCCATGATCAACTGCTCCAGGTGATGACCCAGGCGGGTCACCATGGCATCGCTGTATATATCAGCATTATATGCAATGCTCATGCGGATACCGTCTTCCTGCTCAACGCAGTTGAACAACAGGTCAAATTTGCTCGTATTTTCTTTCCGCTGAAAAGGCGTCACTACGAGGTTGTTCAACTGGCGTTGTTCCCCTGTGTAAGTAACTTCATTGTTTTGCAATACCAGCATCACATCGAACAGGGCGTTGCGGCTCATGTCCCTTTTCAGATCCAGCGCATCCACCAGTTCATCAAAAGGATACAGCTGATGCTCGTATGCCTCCATAGTATTGGCTTTCACCAGCCGTAACAATTCCGGGAAACTATTATTGCTGTCAAATGTCGTCCGCAATGCCAGCGTATTAACATAAAAACCGATCTGTTCTTCCAGGTCCGCATGTTCCCTGCCTGCCACCGGGCTGCCGATGATAATATCAGCCTGGTGGGTATAACGGTATATCAGGGCATTCACCGCGGCCAGTAATCCCATAAACATGGTGGCTCCTTCCTGGTGTACCATGGCACGAAGCCCTGCGGTGGCAGCGGCGCCGATCGTGTGATACACGACCCCGCCATGGTAAGTTTTTATGGCGGGACGCATTTTCTCTCCCGGCAGCTCCAACACCGGAATTTCACCTGCAAATTGCGACAGCCACCAGTTACGGTGTTCTTCAATCCCTTTTCCATTCAGTAGTCCATACTGCCAGTTGGCATAGTCCTTATATTGAATGCGTAGCGGTTCAACTTGCAGCGTTTCACCACGGCTATGTGCATGATAATACTGCAATAATTCTTTCAGGAAAATATTCAGGGACCAGCCATCGCTGATGATATGATGCATGGCATAGGCAAATACCCATTTGTTGCCTGCTACCTGGTAGAGGGCTGCCCGCAGCAGAGGCCCCGAAGTCAAATCAAAAGGAGCTCCAACCGCCGCGCTGATACGCTCTTGCAACATCTCCGCTGTGGCATGTTGCAGGTCATCTGTCACCAGGTTAAAAGGTAACATTTCCGGAGCGAGGACCCACTGGCAAACATCGCCGGACTCATTTTCACGGAAAACGGTACGTAAACTTTCATGGCGGGCGATCACCTGTTCAAAAGCGTATGCCAGGGAAGCAACATTCAATTCACCTTCAAAGCAGTATACGCCAGGCATATTATAAGCCACGCTGCCTCCTTCAAACTGGCTCAGCACCCATAAGCGGCGTTGTGCGGAAGACAGTGCGTATGCTTCCTGCACCGGCGCCGGTGCTATCAGGGAAAATGTGCTTTTCTTTGACTGTGACAACAGCACGGCCTGCTGTTCCAACGTAGCATTGGCAAAAAGGTCTTTTAACGTCAGCTTTACATTAAAAATGCGGTGCACCTGGCTGGCCAGACGGGTGGCCTTGAGGCTATGGCCGCCGAGATCGAAGAAGTTGTCTCTAACGCCTATGCGGTCCTTCCCTAGTATCTCCTGCCAGATACGCACCAGTTTTTCTTCTGTATCTGTACCTGCCGCTACGTATTCCACCTCGCTATGCTGGCCGGACGGGTCGGGAAGCTGCTTTTTATCCAGCTTTCCGTTGGCCGTTAACGGCAGCGCTGCCAGCGGAATATAATAGGCGGGCAGCATATAACCAGGAAGGGTATGGCCCAGGAAGGCTTTTAAACCTGTTACCGGCACGTCTTCGCTTTTGCCTACGACGTAAGCCACCAGCTCTTTCTCTCCATCGGTATTTACTTTGGCGATCACCACCGCCGCTTCAATAGCTGCATGTTTCAGCAGGGCGCTTTCTATTTCGCCCAGCTCTATACGGTGACCACGTATCTTTACCTGGTCGTCTTTGCGGCCAAGGTAATCGATGTTGCCGTCCGGCAGCCAACGTCCCAGGTCACCCGTCTTATACAGCCGTGCACCCGCAATGAACGGATGCGGTATAAACTTCCCGCTGGTCAGTTCCGGCTTGTTCAGGTAACCGCGTGACAAGCCGCTGCCGCTGATACAAATCTCACCGGCAACACCACAGGGTTGCAGGCGTCCGTGGTCGTTAACGATATATACCTGCGTATCTGCAATAGGCTTACCGATCAGAATGGGTCCGCCGTTCTTAATACGATAGATCGTACTATAGGTGGTATCTTCTGAAGGGCCATACAGGTTGCGCACTTCCATCCTTTCCGTATCCAGTCCCGCCACCACTTTGGCCGGGATAGGTTCTCCCGCCATATTCAGCACGGTAACCGCTCCCAGGTCGGCCCCTTCGTTCAGCAACGTGTTTACCACGCTGGGAACGGTATTGAGCAGCACTTTTTCACCCTGGTGCAGGTTCGCTGTTATAGACAACGCACTGTCCAGCAGGCGGATCTTTTTACCGGTGCTCAGCGTATAAAATATTTCAAATACCGACAGGTCAAAACAGATGGACGTAACAGCCAGCACTATGTCAAAACAGGACGCTGCAAATTCCTCTTCGCACCAGTTGATGAACGCGTGGGCATTACGGTGTTCTATCATCACGCCTTTCGGGTGGCCTGTAGAGCCGGAGGTGTAGATCACATAGGCAAGGTCGGACGCATCGGTCACCGGCGACAGGTCGGTGGTACGGTAATGTGCGGACTCCCGCAGGAAAGCGGCCAGCTCAGGCCCGTCCACTACCACCCGGCAGTTACTGTCTGCCAGCAGGTAGTCGATACGTTCCTGTGGGTAAGCCGGGTCAATTGGCACATAAGCGCCACCGGATTTTAATATGCCCAGCAGTACAGCTATCAGCCATTCGCTGCGGTCCAGCTTTACCCCTATCAGTTCTCCACGCCGGATATTGTACTTATCGCGCAGATAATGCCCGAACCGGTTCGATTCCCCGTGTAGTGCAGCATAGGTAAAGCTGCCGCCGGCTGCTTCTACTGCCACCTGTTGCGGTGTGCGGCGCACCTGTGCTTCGAACAGCTGCGACAGGGTTTGGCTCGCCGGTTTGCCGGAGGCCGTATCATTAAAAACAGTCAGCAGCTGATGTTTCTCTGCCGCACTTAAATAATCCAGCTCTTTCAGTGCCTGCGCAGGCTCCGCTGCAATGGCCGCCAGCAGTTGCTGCAGGTGGCCGCTCAAACGGCTGATGGTAGCATGTGCGTAGATATCGCTGTTGTAGGTCAGCGACAAACGGATGCTGTCCGCCTGTTCGGAAAAATCGAACAGCAGGTCGAATTTACTCAGCTGGCGGCCTTCACGGTTAAACTCTTTTACAGCCATATCACCCTCCTGCGGAGCGGCGACTGCTGTCTGCTCGTTGTTCTGCAATACCACCATCACATCGAACAGCGCGCTGCGGCTCATGTCTCGCTGCAGTTCCAGCGCATCCACCAGTTCGTCGAAAGGATACAGCTGGTGCTCATAAGCTCCCAGCGTGGTCGTTTTCACCTGCCGGAGCAGCTCCCGGAAGCTCCGGTCACCGTCGATATGTGTACGCAACGCCAGCGTGTTGATATAAAAACCAATCTGGTCTTCCAGGTCCGCATGTTCCCTGCCGGCCACCGGGCTGCCGATGATAATATCCGGCTGACTGGTATAACGGTACAACAAGGCATTCACTGCTGCCAGCAGCCCCATAAAAAGGGTGCCGCCCTCTTCCTGCACCAGCACCCGCAAGCCCGCTGTGGCCGCAGCTCCGATGCTGGCATGCACTACGCCGCCGTTATAGGTCTTCACCGCTGGGCGTAGCTGGTCTGCCGGCAGTTCCAATACCGGCAGTTCTCCCGCAAACTGGGACAGCCACCACGCTTTATGCGCCTGCAGCCCCTCTCCGTTTAACTGTGACTGCTGCCAGCTGGCGTAGTCTTTATACTGGATACGCAGCGGCTCCCGCTGCAACGCTTCACCCCGGCTGTGCGCATAATAATACTGCAACAGTTCCCGCCGCAAGACATTCATGGACCAGCCATCGCTGATAATATGATGCATCGCATAAACAAACACCCAGCTGGCGTCGGCCACCTGGTACAGGGAGGCTCGCAGCAGCGGGCCGGTGCCCAGGTTAAAAGGCGTCAGCGCCGTTTCTTCGATGCATTCTTCCAGCAGTCCTGCCGGTGCATGGCGGAGATCCTGTTCCCTTATGCGGAAACGTAACGCTTCAGCGGTAAGCACCACCTGCGCAACGCTGCCGTCCTCATCTTCCCGGAAGATGGTCCGCAGGCTTTCATGACGCGCTACCAGTTGCTCAAATGCATATACCAGCGAGGCCCGGTTAAAGTTGCCCTCAAAGCGGCACACTCCCGGCATATTGTACGCCATGCTGCCCTCTTCAAACTGGCTGAGCACCCACAAACGCCGCTGTGCTGCAGACAACGGATAGCTGTCCCGTGTTTCGGCAAGCGCGATGGCGGTAAAGGCATCTTCTCCTGACCCGCTGATCAGCAACGCCTGTTCTTCCAGCGTAGCGGCAGTGAATAAGTCCTTTAAGCGCAGCTTCACATCAAAGGCCCGGTGGACAAGACTTACCAGCCGTGTAGCCTTGAGGCTATGCCCTCCCAGGTCGAAGAAATTATCTTTCGTACTGATTTTTTCTTTCCCTAAAATCTCCTGCCAGATAGCTACCAGCTTTTCTTCTGTACTATTACGGGCAGCCACATACGCTACCGCGCTTTCCATGCCCAGGCCTTCCGGGTCCGGCAGCTGCCGCCGGTCCACTTTACCATTGGCGTTTAAAGGCAGTGCTTCCAGCAAAACGTAGTGTGCCGGCACCATATAGGCCGGCAGTGTTTTAGCCAGATGACTTTTCAGCGTAGTTACCTGCAAATCCGGCTGACCCACTACATATGCCACGAGGTCTTTCTCTCCGGCAGCATTTGTTTTAGCGACAACAGCCACTGCACTGATGCCCGGACAGGAAGCCAGCCGGTTCTCTATTTCTCCCAATTCTATACGATAACCACGGACTTTTACCTGGTCATCTTTACGGCCCAGGTACTCGATGTTTCCGTCGGGCAGCCACCTGCCAATATCGCCTGTTTTATAGATCCGTTCACCCGCCAGGAAAGGATGCGTTACAAATTTTGCGGCAGTCATTTCGGGCTGATGAAGGTATCCCTCCGCCAGTCCGGCGCCACCAATGCATATTTCACCGAAAACGCCTATCGGCAAAACAGCCTCCTGTTCATCCAATATATAGATAACGTTATTGGCCACCGGCTTACCGATGGGAATCACGCTGTTTAAAACAGCTTGTGGTGTTACGTGATAAATAGTAGCGGAAACAGTGGCCTCTGTGGGTCCGTATTTATTGTAAAATGCCAAGGTATGGCGATATTTTTCCGCCAGTGTTATCGGGCAATTATCGCCCGCCGATATCATTCGTTTTAAAGCATGACCATCCAGCTTCAGTTTGTCCAGCAATACCGGAACAGTATGAAGGTGCGTAATTTTATGGGTAACAATATAATTACTTAGTGCCTCTGTATCGGTGATGGTTGCCTGTGGGGCAATATAGAGGGCGGCGCCCGACAAAAGGCCGCCCATTATCTGTTCCACCGAAGCATCGAAGGCCACATTGGATATTTGCAGCACCCGGTCGCTGGCATCCATACCGTAGGTACGGGTTATGGCGTGCAGGTAATTAACGATAGCGGCGTGGCGGATCATAACGCCCTTGGGCTGCCCGGTCGATCCCGAGGTGTAAATAACATAGGCAAGATGCTTCGCATTGCTGGTTGGCTCCGGGTTGGTAGTATCATAAAGCGTCATGTCCCGGCGGAACAGCGCCATCTGTTGTTCGTCTATCACCGCTTTACATTGGCTGTCGGCCAGGATATAATCAATGCGCTGTTGCGGATGCCCTATATCTACCGGCACATACGCCGCTCCCGCCTTTAACACTCCCAGGATGGCAATGATCATCCATTCACTGCGTTCCAACCTCACGGCTATCCGTTCACCCGGCGCCGGCGCAAAATGCGCACGCAGGTAGTGAGCCAGCTGGTTAGCTTTCTCATTCAACGCCTGGTAGGTAATGATGTTCCCTTCAAACATGATCGCTGTGTGGCCGGGGATGGCAGCCACACGATCTTCGAACATCATGGTAAGCGTCTTGTCGCCTGCAGGGGCAGATGTATTTTTATTAAAGGATACCAGCAGCTGTTGCTTTTCCGCAGCGGTCAAATAATCCAGCTGCTGCAGCGGCTGATGAGGCTGCGCCATGAGCGCTTCGAGCAGTTGTAACAGGTGGTTGCCAAGGCGGATAATGGTGTTGCGGAAATAAATATCACTGTTATAAGTGAGTTTCACCATAATCTCTTCTCCCCGCTCCTCAAAATGAAACAGGAGGTCAAACTTACTGTCCCGGCGCTCTTCCGCTGCATATTCATTGATAACGAGGTCGCCTATACGATATTGTTGCAAATAGGTGCTTTCATTGTTCTGTAGTACCACCATTACATCAAACAATGCACTGCGGCTTCTGTCCCGTTTCAACGGCAGCGCCGCTACGATTTCATCTAACGGGAACACCTGGTGTTCATAAGCTCCCAGCGTGGTTTCTTTTACCTGTCTGAACAAATCCGTGTAGGTATATTCACCGTTGAACCGGGTACGCAGCGCCAGCGTATTGATATACAAACCGATCTGGTCTTCCAGCTCTGCCCGGTCCCTTCCGGCCACCGGGCTGCCGATGATAATATCCGCCTGATGAGTATAGCGGTACAACAGCGTGTTTACGCCTGCCAGCAAGCTCATGAACAATGTTCCTTCTTCTTTACGGGCAAATAGTTTCAGCGCTTTTGCCAGGTCTTTTCCAATAGTGGTATGAATGGTATTGCCGCGGTAGGTTTTCACGGCCGGGCGTACTTTATCAGCGGGCAGTTCCAATACAGGCAAAGGCCCTTCAAATTGTGACAGCCACCAGTTTTTATGCGCTGCCATTGCTCCGCTGGCCAGCTGTTGCTCCTGCCAGCCGGCGTAATCCTTGTACTGTATACGTAACGGCTGCAGTTCGGCAGCCTCTCCCCTGACATGCTGCTGATATACCAGCAACAGCTCTTTCACCAGTATATTCATAGACCAGCCATCGCTGATGATATGGTGCATGATAAAAGAAAATACCCATTGGTTGTCTGCCACCTGGTACAGGGTAGCACGCAGCAACGGGCCTTCAGACAGGACAAACGGCGTAGCGGCGGCGGCGGCCAGCCGTTCCCGCAGTACCTTCGGGGAAGCGGACTTCAGGTCTTCTTCCGTAATGCTGAAATTCATCGCCGCTGGTGTCAGGATCAGCTGGCACGCACTTCCGTTACCATCTTCCCTGAAAACAGTGCGTAGACTTTCATGGCGGGCGATCAGCAGTGTGAATGCATGTGTCAACGCTTCTACGTCCAGAATACCTTCAAACAGGTAAGCGCCGGGCATGTTGTAAGCCACGTTGCCGTCTTCCATCTGGCTTAACACCCACAAACGGCGTTGCGCCGGGGACAGCGGATAAAATGCTCTTACCGCTGTTTGGGTAACACCGGCAGATATGTTTTTCAGCGACTGTGCTACCTGCAGGGCCTGTGCTTCAATGCTGGCATTGGCAAACAAATCCTTCAACGGGATGTTTACATCAAACTCCTGCCGGATACGGCTCAACAGGCGGGTAGCTTTCAGGCTATGCCCTCCCAGGTCAAAGAAATTATCCCTGACGCCAATGTCTTCCCTTTTCAGGATTTCCTGCCAGATGACCACCAGTTTTTCCTCTGTTGGATTGGATGGAGCCACATATTCCACTACACGGCCCATCCCCAACCCTTCCGGGTCCGGTAATTTTTTCCTGTCCAGTTTACCGTTGGCAGTCAACGGGAACTCGCTCATGGGAACATAGTATGCGGGGACCATATAGGCCGGCAATGTTTTTTCCAGGTGTGTTTTCAGGCTGGCCTCAGACAGCGCTTCGCTGCCTACCAGGTAGGCCACCAGGTCAATATCGCCATCCACCGCAGTTTTTGCCACTACCGCCACCTGCATGACAGACGGATGTTTCAGCAGGGCGGCTTCTATTTCTCCCGGTTCAATACGATAGCCACGGACCTTCACCTGGTCGTCTTTACGGCCCAGGTATTCGATATTACCATCGGGCAGCCAGCGGCCCAGGTCGCCGGTTTTATACAGACGGCCGCCGGCCAGGAAAGGGTTTGCCACAAATTTCTCGGCGGTAAGTGCCGGCTTACTGAGATAGCCGCGGGATAAACCGATGCCACCGATACAGATCTCCCCGGTCACACCACAGGGCAACAGCTGTCCTGCGGCGCCAAGTACATGGATAGCAGTATTCCAGATAGGGCGTCCAATGGGCACTTTCGTATCGCCGGGCGCCGTGGTATAGTAAGTAACGTCAACAGATGCTTCCGTAGGTCCGTACAGGTTATGTACCGGTACCGGCACATGTTGATACCAGGCATTCACCGTTTCGGCAGGCAAGGCCTCGCCGCTGGTCATTACCCCACGCAGGGAAGACAGCCGCCGGGACAATGACGGCTGATCGTCCAGTGTGGCGATGAAAGCGCTGAACATACTGGGTACAAAATGCAGGCAGGTCACCTTTTCATTTTCAATGAGGGTCAGCAAACGCCCGGGGGAACCCACATCATCTTTATGGCACAGCACCATGCGGGCGCCCCAGCACAACGGCATAAACAACTCCCAAACCGATACGTCAAATGTAAAAGTGGTTTTCTGCAAAATGATGTCCGCGGTGGTAAAGCCATAGTGCTGCCACATCCAGGCAATACGGTTCACTACACCACGATGCTCCAGCATACAGCCTTTAGGCTGTCCTGTAGAACCGGAAGTATAAATCACGTATGCCAGGTCAGATGGGGTATTCACCGCCTGCGGATCAACGATGCTGTAATCAGCGGCCGTTTCTTCAAAAGCTGCAAAAAACTGCTCGTCGATCAACACCTTGCACTGGCTGTCTTCCAGCAGGTAGGCGATACGCTCCTGCGGATAAGCAGGATCTATGGGTACATAGGCACCACCGGATTTTAATGTGCCCAGCAGCGCCACTATCATGCGTTCGCTGCGGTGAAGCTGAATACCGATCCGGTCGTCCGGCACAATAGCATGTGCCGCTCTCAGGTAATGGGCCAACCGGTTGGCTTGCTCATTGAGTACACGATAGGTGTAGTGACGGCCTTCAAATACCAGCGCGGTGCTTTCCGGCGTACGGGCTGCCTGCTCCTCAAATAAGCTTGTCAGTGTTACGTTGTCACGGAAACTTGCCGCAGTGTTGTTGAAGTCTGCCAATAGCAATGCTTCCTCAGCAGGCGACAAAAATGGTATCTGATCTATACAGCGGTCCGGCGCCTTCAACAGCGAATGCAGCAAACCACTGAAATGTTGCATCAATGTGTCAATGGATTCGGCGGTGAAAAGCGCTGTGCGGTAGTCTACCCCCAGCGTCAGGTCTGCCGTTTCTCCGTATTCGAGCAGGTGAAAGGCCAGGGCTTCCTGTTGTTCACCTCCGGATAAATATTGGATGGTCACCGCAGCATCGCCGAGGGTCTGCTCATAGGTGTTTTTCTGATAGGAAAAGGACAGGTTGTAGATATTTCCCTCTCCGTCAAGCTCCTGCAGCATGTCGAACAAAGGGAAACCCTGATGTTTGTACACTTCTTTTAAGTCATTTTTCACCTGTGCCAGCACGGCGGCAAATGTCTGACTGCCGGTAAACGTAGTGGTAAAGGGCAACATGTTCACAAACGTACCCAGGGTGTTTTTGAATTTTTTATTCTTCCTGTTAAAAACAGGAATACCGATACAGGGTATCTTATTATTATAACGATGGTTAAGGACTAAGAGGGATGTTATAAAATACTGAAAAACAGAGCATTGATATTCACGACAGAAAGCGGTAATCTGATCATACAACTCACGGGAAACGACTATGTCTTTACGGGCGGAGGTTAGTGCCGGGCTATTCGCTGCGCTCACCAACGATTCAAAGCCGTTTGCACCGGGCTGCTGCTGAAGCCGGCTAATCCAGAAGCTGCTGTCCGTTTTAAAATCATCCGAATGCCGGTAGGCGTCTCCATCGGCAATAAAATCCGCATAAGGAAATATCCCAGTTGAAATATCGGGGGTAGCGCCACGGAGCAGGGATTCGTATAGCACGGAAACCTTATTGAAAAACAGCGCCATAGAATACCCGTCGAACACCAGGTGATGTACTTTTGTATACCAGTAGTACCTGTTATCGTTTGCTTTCAGCACACATACCTTCAGCAGGTTTTCCTGTACAAGGAAGGGGAGCTGCATGTCGGCCAGCATCCATGCCTCGCAATCCCCGGAAGCATCGGCGGAAGCAGAGAAGTCTATGACTTCAATATCATACAGGGCGAAAGCCGGGTTATCCTGCATGAATACATCATTGAACGCATAATAACCGGTCACGAGCACATCTGCATCTTTCAGCAATATTTCTATCGCCCTGGTTAAAACCGTTTCCTGCAGCGGTCCTTCAACAAGCGCATATCCGCCTACGTTGTAGATGGATGATTGGGTATAAATATTTTGTGTCAACCAAATTGTTTCCTGAACAGGGGATATCTTTTTCATCTGGTAAAAGCATTCAATTGTTGGGAATAAAATAGCTTGAGGTATTGGCACAAAAGATCAACATATGCCAGCAGAGGCATATGTTGATCTGAAAAGTGTATGAGGGAACTTTATTTATATTTCTCCGGGTAGGAAATCCTGTATAGGCCGTTGGCGATCGTTGGCAATTTCAGCTGCCAGGTACCCGAGGCTTTCGGCGATCCGGTTCACCGTGGCCCGCTTGTATAATGCTGTGTTGTATTCTATACTTACTTTTCCATGATCTCCGTTATGCCGGAAATGGAATGCCATATCGGCCTGGCTGATAATATTTTCCCGCAGGCAATGATGGCAGGAAGATACCAGTTCGGCGGGCATTCCGGGTTGCCGGAAATGTTGCGACTGGACCAGTATTTTTATTATAGGAGCGGTTCCTGGCTTACTGGCGGGGAAAAGCCTCTTTTCCAGCATTTCGTAAGGATAAAGACCATGGTCGGCAGCTCCTGAAAGACTACTCCTCACTTTTTCCAGCAGCGTGGCATAATTTTCTCCGGCGGCATCAAGGAGGATTCTTACGGGCAGTACATCGTCGTATAATCCTACCTGGTGTTCCAGGCCTTCATACTTTCTGGGCGAGAATACGGTACCGATGGTAATATCGTCTGTACCAGTCAGCTTGTTGAGCAACATACAAACAAGGGATACAAACGCGATGGACATATCGACCCCGGCGGCAGCCGCCATTTTATGCAGCGGTGCGACCAGGGTTGCCGGCCACTCAGATTCGATCAGTCCTTCATCATGAAAAATCAGGTTATTATCAGGAAAATCAGGAGGAAAAGTTGCTGGCAGAGAGCTGTCGGAAAGGTGGTTCATCCAGAAGGACTCCATTTCCGCCAGGGTATCGTCTTGCAACAAACGGTTTTGCCACGCCACAAAATCGCTGTATCGGATATCCGGCGCCGACAGTGGCGACTGTTCCCTGCTGCCGGCCTGGTAGCAGGTAAATATCTCCCCTGCCACAATTTCCAGTGAACGGCTATCGGCGATCAGCGGATGCATGGACAACATAAACAGGTGCCTGGTAGCGGAATGCCGAACCAGTACTGCCCGGAGCAACGGTCCGTCCTGCAGGTTGAACAGGAATGTGTGTTCTTCATCAATAATTTCCTGTTGCAGCATTTCTTTTTCCCCATAGTTGCTGATGTCTATATGGTGCAACCGCAGGTGAAAATGCGCCGCCGGTATAGTTTGCTGCATCTGCAGGGTAGCTGTGGCCAGAAATACGGTACGCAGGGTAGCATGACGGCCGGCTACAGCGTTGATGGCTTTTTCAAGCAGTACCGCATCCAGGGGACCGTCCAGTTGTGCCCAAAAGGACATGTTATACCTGAATCTGTCGGACTGTTCTTCATTAATCCGCCACAGCCGTTGTTGTGCGCGGGAAAGCAGGAAAGGTGTATCCGGACCGGTGTCGTCCGGATACCGCCGGGACGCCTGCAAAAACGATATAAAAATTTTCTTGTCCATATCTGTTTACGTGATTTCATCACCCAAAGACTGTTGTTCTATTATTTTTCCACATAAATCAATGCTTTCGTTAACTGACAGAGCTTCGCTAATTCAACTCACAGGGCTGATTATTTATCAATCGTAGTCGTAAAAAAGAAATGGAGTAATAATGTCAGAGGCTGACGGTGTAAAAGTCCCCGCGGGGGAAAATTATGTAGTCTGAGGGGTTAGGCGATGAGTTCTCCCCTGCCGGTCGTTACTTCGTTGCATTTCACCAGGTCTGCGGCATCAATTTCAACCGAAATAGCCTGTTTCAGGATAGGCAAACGGATGAGGAAGCGGGACTCCCCGCCAAGGAGACGGACGAGTATTCCTTTCATCCCTTCAAAAACGCCATTCCTTACCATTACCAGGTCACCCGGGGTGTAGTAATCTTCCCTCTGGACATGACCCGGGCAGGTTTCTATCAGCCGGATCCGGTTTATCTCGCTGACGGAAATGGTGGCATGTGTCCCTTCGTTTGAAACAAATTTCACCACTCCGGGGATTTTCAGCATATCATACCTTGCCCTGGCATCAGCTTTCACAAAAACATACCCGGAAAACAAGGGTTCTTCCACTTTTTTTATACGATCGCTCCACTGACGGGCTACCACCCGTTGCGGACAGTAATGCTCACATTTCAGATACGCTATCTCCCTACAGATCTTTTTCTCAAATTTTGGCCTGGTATATAAAACATACCATTGTAATTCAATATTTCCTGCTCCCATGGCGATTGGCGGTTACGACAGTTAACATTTGTTGGCTCGGTACGGGGTTATCGGGGGCTAAGTCAGGCAATACTGGGACCTGCACTCTGCGCTCCCTGGGTACTTCCTTTAAAAACGGGGCCCAAAACGGTGGAAGTCAGGGTAATGGTGGACACCGTAGTGTCGATTTTACCATCGGCACGGGCGTTGCCTCTTTCATATCTGAAAAGGGGTTTTACCTGGATGAGTATCGGCTGCGGGTTAATCGTGTTCTTCATTTTACTATGTTTTATGATTTACAGGCAATTTAGAAGTTCAGCAGGCGCCATTGGAAATTATTACACCAAAACCTGTTTTCGGGAGATATTATTTGCTATTTTAGAGACATGCTTGTATACCGACATCCCATTGTAGCCCGACTTTACAGTAAAGTGCCCTTTTACCATCTGGTGGGATGGGGGCTGTTTATCCTATACGAAGTTTCATTTGTTGCCTGGCTGGTGGGAACCACCAAAAACCGAAGCATTTTTATCGACTACCTGTTCCCCTACATTATCAACATAGGACTGTTCTATACCCATGCCCATATCACCCTGTCGCTGTCGTTCGGTTCCGGGAAGCGGCCGTTTCTGTTCCTGTTGCTAACCCTGGCTGAACTGGCGCTTTATCTCTCCCTCATTGCCCTGATCAATGTCATTGCGGATGGGACCCACTTCCATTTTCCTGCCCAGTGGACAAAAGCAGCACTCACCCCGCTATTACTGCAGTTATGGCGCGGTCTCTACTTTATGGGCCTCAGCTCCGCTTACTGGTTTGCCATCAAAAGCATCGAGTCCCACAAGAAAGTGCTGATGATGGAAAAAAGGGAAATGCAGAACCAGGTAGAGAAAAACAACCTCGAAAAAAGCCTGGTTGAAATGCAGAATGCCTACCTGCAGGCCCAGATCAACCCCCACCTGCTGTTTAATACATTAAACTTCGTGTACAACAACGTGCAACAGGTTTCCCGGGAAGCCTCCGATGCCATTATACTGCTGTCAGAGCTCATGAACTATACCCTGCAGGAACTGGAGCCCGACGGGAAGGTGAAACTGGAAAAAGAGGTGGAACAAATCAAGAACATTATCCGGATCAACCAGATCCGTTTCAATAACAAACTTTACCTGGACGTAGATTTCAACGAAGACTTCAAAGACACCAGGATCCTGCCAATGGGGCTCATTCCTTTTATAGAAAATGTATTCAAGCACGCAGATCTGACCAACAAAGACAATCCTGGTAGAATTTCCATTAACTCCAACAGTGAATTTGTGGAGATGGTAACCCTCAACCGCAAGAAAAAAAGATCAAAGGCTTACAGCCATGGCATTGGCATGGCTAATGCCATCAAAAGGCTCGATAATCTTTACAGGAAAAATTATACATTGAATGTTAAAAATGAAGATGACGATTTTTATTTACATCTAGTGATTAAGTTAAATACCGATCCCAATGATTAGTTGCTATATTATTGACGACGAACTCCATGCCATACAAGTCCTGGCCAAATACATAGAGCAAACCCCGGGCCTGCTGCTGGCAGGCAGTTCAGAAAATCCCCTGGAGGCCCTCCAGATATTCAGGGAAAACGGACATGCCGATATTACTTTCGTGGACATCGATATGCCGCAGATCTCCGGCATGGAGTTGTCTGAGCTGCTGCAGGGAGAAACATCCATTGTATTTGCCACTGCATACGATAAATATGCACTGCAGGCGTTTGAAAAAAATGCATTTGACTATATCCTGAAGCCTATTTCCTACGAGCGATTCCTCAAATGCATCAACAAACTTAACAGTAAGGAAGTAAAGGCTGCCACTCCCAATGAAAAAGGTATACGCGACCATTTTTACATTCAGTATGAGATGAAAGGAAAAATCGTAAAGATTGAGTACAACGATGTCATCTATGTACAGGCACTCAAAAATTACGTGATCGTACACACGCTGCAGGCCAAATATATTACCTACCTGACAATGAAGGAAATGGAGGAAAGCCTGCCCACTACACTGTTTATGCGCGTGCACAAGTCCTTTATTGTCAACCTTACCAAAGTGGTCGGCATTGATGGCAGCTGTATTCAACTGAAAGACAAGATGGAGCTGACCATTGGGTCCGGTTACAAAGAAGCTTTTTTCCAGCACCTCAACGAAAAAATCATCAAAACAAAAAGATCTCCCGGTTAATCTTCCGGCAGCTTTATTTTATCACTGCCTGGTTGACTTTTATACATGATTGTATTGTAGTGCTTATATAAAAGATAATAGGTAATGAGTTCATGTTGCCGCTGATTTTGTACAAAGAGGCGGTTGAGGTGCATATGAACCAGGTCAGCAATCACTTTCGGTGTGCCGTCGGGTTGCTTTTCCCTGGCCTTTATGGCGATGCGGCGCGAATCTTCATAAAGCCGTTGCCGGTATGCCGACAGCTTTTCATCCACCAGGTTCATATTGGCTGCAATTTCATTCATGTCCCCGCGCAGGTCATAATACTTCTTCTCCAGGCCTTTCTTTAAATTTTTATGCGTCCCGAATTCTTTATAAAAGCTGTGATATAATCCTTCGAAAAAAGCGGTTTTCTGTTGTATAGTAAGTCCGAAAGCATTGCAAATAGTTTCCATCGACAGCAGGATATAATCCAGGTTGTTGGGAAACGCGCCTTCCTCCTGCTGCTGCAGGGAAAAGTACTGCAGTACATATACGCTGCTGCTGAAAAAGAAGGCTTCGATGTCTTCAATGGCCGCAGGTGCATACCTTTCCAGCTCCCTTACATAGGTATCGATATAGTATTTCTCAATTTTATGCTCATCCAGCAGGGTTTTCAACTTCCTGCTGAAGGCAGTAATCAGCGCGTCTGACCCGCCGTTGACCACATGCAGGCGCAAACGAATATGATTGTCCGGGTCATTGTAGCGGATAAAGAACCATTTGTCAATCGTCTTTTTCCTGTAAACGCGGTTCAGCAAGGGCAACAGGATACTGCACAACAGCTCATTTGCCCACACCGGGTGACAGTATATTTTGAAGTACAGCCATTCCGTTCCCGGTGCAAAGCTTCGTGTAGTCCCTCTTTTCTCTTCGGGGACCTGCCCTGCTCCGCCATCAAACACGGGTTCCTCCAGGTATAAGGAGGTGATGTACTGTGCTATAAAAGGTTTCCCCGCCCTGTTTTGCAGTGACGATGCCTGTTGCTCGTTCATGAGGTACTCCGTAATCGTGATATTGGCTGTGTTTTTCACCGTATCCAGGAACAACAGTACGTCGGCGTTGCTTTCCCGGTCAAATACCAGTTGGTTATCATAGTGCGTCAGTGCAAAAAACCGGGGTAGTTCCAGTTCAGCCGCCAGCGCATTGAACTTTTCGTAGTAACGTTCCGGTTTTACCGTTTTAATAAAAGCAAAGTCGCCCGCCGTCAGGCGCCAGGTGGCCAGGCCCAGGATAGTTGTCTGATACTCCACTCTCGGATAAAATTTCAGGCCCGGAAAAAAATTCTCCAGCGAAAACTGAAAACCGGTTTTAAATCCCTGGTACTGCAAATCACAGAGGAACCGGAATACCGACAAATCACTGTTCACATAGTTAAATGCGGAGCTGAGCCGGGGAACCACAATAGCATTGTGCTTCCTGGAGCGCATCACCACCCCGTTGCCCGACACGGATATGTAAAGGTCCGACAAAGCGATCTGGTTCTCTTCCGGCAGCGTGGACATCACCAACACCGGTATTTCATACTTCCGGATATGCCGGCGGCGATTGATATTTGCTGCGTGCATATCGCATACATGTGCAATTTCAGCGAATATTACCTGCTGGTTAACTTCCTGCTCTTTATCCGCAATGGCTGTCGCCATGTCCAGGACCTGGTCATTGAAGGCAGAGAACCGGCCTATAAGCGAAGTTCCCGATATCCCACCTGCACTTTCAATATATACGGCCCCGTTATGTATCCTGAACACGACAGAAATGCTGGGCGGCATCCGGTAGTTATCATTTTCAGGGAAAATCCCTTCCAGGTCTTCCCTGGACAATACGATACGGTTAGTATCGGTATGGCCCCGCCGCTGGAGTTTATTCAGCAGCAGGGCATGTACGGCTGTCCACTTTATAAATTTGGTTTCCTGTTTTACTTCATCAAAGGGAATGTCTTTTACCAGGGAATCTTCCCGGAAGATGACATCTCCGAGGTTTTCATATCCTATCCCTATTTCGGGGTCCAGCGCTGATAGTAGTGGTATTTCCCTGTTTTCAAACCTGGCGGCAAACCTGCGTTTGAAATTTTCCAGGTCTTCGTTTCCATTGTAGGCGGTCAACTTATCCAGACAATACAACGCTTCGCGGATGGTTTCCTGGTACCGGGTGCTGATACCTCCTTTCAGCCGCTCTTCTTCACTGACCACGTAAAACGGTTGCCGGTAGCTTCCTGTATCCGGCAACAGCGCCGCAAGTTGTTGCCGGTAGCTTTCCAGCAGCGGCATACTCTTCATGCCCCGCTGTTGCAGATCATGGAGCAGTGTCGCTGCCCTGTCCAGCTGTTCGGACTGCACCTGCTTACTCCGCAGGAATTGCAGCAGCGCCTCCAGGCTGTCATCGCCTGTAATATTTATACCCCACTGCGGCAACAGGATCTGTTCACGGACTAGCTGTGTCAGAAAATAACTCAGCACTGCCGGGTCATAATTCGTTTTCTCGCGCACAAACGCCACAATATCCGCTATGGTGCGCCCTGTTGCGCAGTAGCGAATGGTATCACCAACGATTTTATTATATACCAGGGAAACAATGGAAAACGACCTTTTGAAAGACTGCTTTTCCGTATCATACCTGATATAACGCAAATGTCTCGACACCTTGTACAGGCTGGCATTGGCCCTGTACCGCATTACTGCCGCCCCGTCTTCCGCCATCAGCTTTTCACATAAGTCCAGTTCCGGCAGGTAATCGAGCTTAAAATGAACATTCACCGCCGCTTCTTCGTGCAACAGCTGGTCAGCCTCCCCGCTCCAGCCGGCTGACGCCACCACAGAAAAGGCCCCGAAAGGGGTAGGCCGGTAACAGGCACGGTTATAATATTTCTGCAATGTGCGTTGTTGCGCCTCCGTTAACTTATTATAATCAAATTCCCGTTTTTCCAGTTCACTGTAAAAATCCTTACTGGCAAGACACAAAGCCAGCTTAAAAAATTCGTTCTTCAACAATACGGTATAATCAGCAGCTGCGTAATCCTGAAAACTAAAGGCCGGAGTCCTCACCAACAGTGACGGAAAAAAGGTGTATTTCATACGATCGTTTCATTTTGAGATTGGGTTAACCAGCGCCAGGACAGCCACATTCAGCAGATCCTGCCGGGATTGGAAGGTCATCTGTAATAAATTTACACCTTTTCGCTGGTCTCCTGCATTCCGGGGGTCACATCAATCCAATTTTTTTTGTACACCGTATCTTGACCGGCATATAAAAAAAATATCACCCCTTTAATCAGAAAAAAAAAGAGAGATCAAAATTACTGTTAATGGATACACGGGTAAAAGCAGTGATAATGTTTATCGCCCGGTAAAGGATTCACTGCGCTATGACCCGTGGTTTTCCTGACATCTTTGATCCCGATGGGATTACAGATGCCAGGAAAAGCTATATAATTTTATTTATTCTTAATATATCATTGATTTCAAACGTCTTATAATACAATTAATTTTCTCAGGCCCTACTCAAACCGAAGTAATTTTCGTAGCTGATAAAAGAAACGTTCTATCAGCCGTAGGTCCTGTGTAACAATCTCTGCATTGCCTTTCAGTTCTTTATCGGAGGCAAGTGTTTTGTGGAAAGAGGTTTTCAGGCCATCCGGGAGGATCACATTCACGTAGTAGTTACCATCTTTATCGGGGGTATTGGCAATACTTTTTACCTTGCCCCGTACTGAGCCAAATTCCTGGTAAGGATAGTTGTCCAATTTCAGCAGTACCTTCTGCCCTTCCTTCACTTTGCCGGAGTTGGTGGCTGGTACCTGCAGGCGGCCAATCAGCATATTTTTATCTTCCGGCATAACGGCAACGAGTATGTCCCCTGACTTTACAAACTGATTTTTACCCAGGAACTGCTGAAAGCCTACCACGCCATCTACGGAAGAGGTGAACAGGTAGTTTTGCTCCCAGGATTTAACAGACCGCCGCAATTGTTCAAACAGCTGGGTGGTCTGTGAGCTCAGGTTGATCTGGTCTTTTTGCGCGTTGATAGCCACACCGCTTCTCGTTTTTTCTATACCCAGTATACTCTCCTGCAACTGAGAAATCGTAACATTGAGATTTTCAAGATTTTGTTCTGCCTGCAGGAATTTGATTTTCTCCTGGCCCATCTCCGCCGCAGACACCACTTTTTCCTTAAACAGTTCCTGGTACCTGTCGAACTCCCGTTTGGAGACTTCATACTTTTTTTGCTCCAGTTCTTTTTGCTGCTGAAGGGTACGGATGCGGTTACGTGACTCCGTGAGGCTTCTTTCTGCCGCAGCGAAGTCCGGAGAATAGGGCTGCAAGCGGGCATACAGCTGTTCATCCGTGAGCGCTTTGGCAAAAGCGTTATAGTCAGCCTGCACCTCCCCGAGCTTAAACCGGGCTACTTCCGCCAGGGGGAAATGGGGCAATGCCTTGCTATCCAGCGAATCCATGATATTACGCAGGCGGATCACGTCCCGGTAGTCTGCGGTGGACTGCAACACCAGCAAGAGCTGGTTCTTCGTCACCTTTTGGTGGTCTTCCACAAAGATTTCTTCCACTTTGCTATTGGTGCGCGCTTCCAGCTTCTCCGGAGGATTGCTGGAAGAGATGATCACCTTGGAAGGTACAAACTCGGGGTATTTGATCACATAGCTCATCAGTAAAATAAGCAGCAGGATCACCATAATAACGGTGTTGCCCCAACGTATCATCCAGTGCGGAGGCAGCGTCAGAATATCCTGCACCCCTTCCGAATGCAGTTGCACCGTGTCCAGTATATCTTTTTTAGTTTCCAAGTTCCAATTGATTTTTTACCAGCCTGTAATATTCTTTTTTGAGCGACACCAGTTCGTCGTGACTACCTTCTTCTACTACCCTTCCTTTATCCAATACGATGATTTTATCTGCATTTTTCACGGTTGACAGGCGGTGAGCGATGATCACCGCTGTTTTCCCTTTGAGAAACTGTTCCAGGTTGCCCATGATAGCCTTTTCCGTGTTGGCATCCAGCGCGCTGGTCGCTTCATCGAAGAAGATGTACTCCGGCGCTTTATAGACAGCCCGGGCAATAAAGAGGCGTTGTTTCTGGCCACCGCTGATACCGATACCCTCGTTGCCGATCTTTGAATTGTAATTCAGGGGCAGGCTTTCAATAAAATCCTTGATGCACGCCACCTCTACTGCTTTGCGCAACTGCGGCCGGTCAATATCATCAATGCCTACGGCTATATTTTTAGCAATAGTATCATTGAACACATACCCTTCCTGCATCACCACGCCACATTGATCACGCCAGTAGCGCGGCGAAACATGTTTCAGGGGCGCATGGCCAATCTTTATTTCTCCCTCCACCGGGTCATAAAACTTCATGAGCAACTTCAGCAGTGTAGTTTTGCCACTACCGCTTGCGCCGACAATGGCAGTGGTTTTACGATGCGGGATACGCAGGCTCAGGTTTTCAAATACAGGGGAACCAGCGCCTACATAACGGAAAGAAACATTATCCAATACGATATCCTGTTCCGGTATATCCATCACCGTTTGTATATCACTGCGTTCTTCGTCTTCCTTTTCGTGGATCTCGCTCAACCTTTCCAGGGAGATCTTCGCGTCCTGTACCTGCTTTACGAAATCCATCAGCTGCACCAGCGGACCATTCAGCTGACCGATGATATACTGTACTGCCAGCATCATACCCAATGTCAGGTTACCGTCGAGTACCAGTTTGGCTGCCAGGAAACTGACAAAGATGTCTTTCATCTGGTTGATGAAATTGGAACCAACGGTTTGCCATTGCTCCAGGGACAGGGCACTGATATGGATCTTAAACAGTTTTACCTGCATAAACTCCCAGCCCCAGCGCATCTGCCTTTCAGCGTTGTAGATCTTGATTTCCTGCATCCCATTTACCAGTTCCATCACCTTGCTTTGTTCCTCCGCTACCTGGGAGAAACGTTTATAGTCCAGGTCTCGTCTTTTTTTGAGAAAGAAAGAGATCCATGCAATAGACAACGCCCCACCCAGCAAATAGATCAGGAAAAGCCGGTAATCATACAGCAGCAATACAATACTGAAGATCAGCAGGTTCACCATGGAGAAAAGCGTATTCAGCGACGAATTGGTCATCAGCTGTTCTATGCGCTGGTGATCATTGATACGCTGCATGATGTCTCCCGTCATGCGGGTATCAAAATAACTGATGGGTAATTTCATCAGTTTAATAAAAAAGTTCGATACAATGGAGATATTGATCCTGCTGGACAGGTGTAGCAAGATCCAGCTGCGTATCACTTCTATCCCGGTCCTGCCCACAAACAACATCACCTGCGCCAGTAGTACCAGGTAGATAAAATTCAGGTCATGGTTCTGTATGCCGATGTCTACAATACTCTGGGTGAGAAAGGGGAAGATCAGTGACAGCACGCTACCGGCCAGCAGGCCGAGGGTGAGCTGGGTAATCAGTTTTTTGTACCGGAAAAAATAGCTAAAGAGGAAAGAGATATCTTTCCTCTTAGCAGGTGTATCGGTTGCTGATTCATAAAATTCGGGCGTTGTTTCCAGCAGCAGGGCAATTCCTTCTTCATCATTTTCCTTTTTCCCCTTGCCCATCCAACCGTCAATGAATTCCTGCCGGGTGTAGGTGATCAGGCCATAGGCCGGATCGGACACGTGAACGAGGGTACGTCCACCTGATTTTTTGATGTTATAAACGACAACAAAATGTTGTTGCCCCCAGTGGCAAATACAAGGCAGTGGCGCCTCTTCCACCAGCGTGGGAAAATCTATTTTCACCGCCAGTGACTTAAAACCCAATCCTTCTGCAGCCGCAGACAATCCCGCTAAGGAGCTGCCCTCCCGCGTTGTTTCCGCGAGGGTACGGATCGCCTGTATATCTGTCAGCCTGCCATAATGCTTGCTGATGATCTTGATACAGGTAGGACCACAATCCTTCCCGTCCGGCTGCTTATAAAAAGGAAATTTTTTCAGCTTCATATCATTTGATTATCTCTGCCATTCCATACCACTCTATAGCGGCTTGTTTCATCGGGTGTTGCGCCCATTCTTCCCAGTTGTTGGTGTATGGGTTGTACCCGCATTTCAGGGGTTTTGAATAGATGTCCTGCGGATTTTCTATATAAGCGCGGCAGTCCGTACATACATGCCGGAATTCACAGTCTTTACAAACAGCGATATCATCTTTACGGATATGACTGTAACGGTTAAACATTTTGTTGTCCAGCACTTCCTTGAGGGAGGTATCTGCCACATGGCCATAATTCTCCCTCATAGAAGGACAGTTTTTGATATATCCCTGCTGGTCTATGCTCAGCTTACGATTCAGGCAGCTATTAAAACGCAGGCTTTCGGTGAATAGTTCCGTGTTTACCGTAAAGTGGTGGGCACGTATTTCGCCGCAGGCCATGCAGGAATTGATTTCTCCGGTGAAATGGTATACCGGTACAGAATCCGAGAATACTTTCTCAAGCTTTTCCTCCGGTGAACTATGTAGTAGCAGGGATTTTACCCGCTGGTGTTTTTTCACCAGTTCGTCCAGTGTGACTGTATTCAGGCTTTTCTCGTAGGGCAGTACCAGTTTGATATGCCGCAACGTGGAATCGCTGAACAATGCCAGTAATTTCTTCAGTTCAGGCAGGGCCACCGGCTGATAAAACCTGATCTCCAGCCCTTCCAGGTGCTGGGCTAGCAGCTCCCGGAAAAACGACCCGGTATAGTCGATGGTTTCCTGGTATTCAATAACAACATTGGTAATATCCGCAAAGCGGTCCCAGGTGAGCTCCATTGCGGTAAGCTCCGGCAGGATATGGTCATCGATGAATCCCAGCTCACGGCTGACGAAGAAGTCCACATAACCGGTGATAGCTTCCCGGTTATCTTCTCCATAATGCGCGATACATTCGTCGATGGAATGTTGTTGCAGGAACAACAATACTTCAGCAGTATCATTCGGCAGGTGATAAAACCGGCGCATTTGCAGATCGCAGAGCAGCGACATATTAGCCCCTTTTACCAGTTGACAGTTCGCGTATATATTTAGATATTCCATAACAGAAAATCAGAATTTGGAGATCGGTTTATAGAAATTATACAGTTCGAATCCTTCCGCGTTAACCCCTGAGGCCTTCTCAAACTTGGTGATGGGCAGGGAGGCAACGGATTCACTCTGCTTCAGAAAATACAGTGGCAGGGGCAGCATTTTCTTTATTTTCAGGTTGCTGATGTATTTCTTTTTCATGGAGAACAGATTGATGAAGTAACCGTGCGAATTTTTTTTCCAGGTAATAGTTGCAGGGATGGGACACCATACCGAACTGGCCTTCCGGGTTGATTTCGAGGAAATGATAGTTCCCCTGCATGTCCACCATCAGGTCGATGGATCCCGTGCGGAAGCGCAGTATTTTCATGAGCTGGTCCAGTTTATGTTCCAGGTCAGCGGGCAATTTATAGGGGACGGTCCTGTTGGGCCGATGGTTATCATAATTCCGGAAATCATCGGTTGTTTTCCGGTTGTTTTGGGAGAAGATGGCCATGGAATAACATACACCATCCAGGTAAAAGGTCCTGATCTCAAATTTTTTGACAATCCTTTCCTGTACCAGGGAGGGAAAAAATGTTTCCGGCACTGCCCCCAGGCTCTTTTGATCGATGGTGCTGGTCAGCATTTTGTAAGCCCGGTGCTCGGTATCCTCCAGTAAAATACATTCGCTGAGAGGTTTTACAATCAATGCGGGGTATTGTTCCAGCAAAGCCATAATTTTTGTCTTGGTAGTCACCACTTCCGTAAAAGGCGTGGGAATGTTTAACCGGCGGGCCAGCTGTAATACCTGCAGTTTATTCAGATTTTTCTCTGACAGGGGATCGTTCAGCCATTTTTGGGGGTCAATGGAATGAAACAGAAAAGAGTGCAGGCCGTTGAATTCGTCTACCAGGAAACGTTTCAGGGTGTACTGGCTGTTAAAGTCCGGTTGCTTCAGGCTAAACTCCGCGGGAAAGTGAGCGATTTTCCTGCGGTACCAAACCACGGCAGTTTCTGTATTATCCGGCAGATCACTAAGCTGTTGAAACCGGAAGAAGTCTTCACCATTCAACCGCCGGTAAGGTATTTTCAAATAGTCCATCCATTGGCAAACCTGGTCTGTAGTACTTTCCAGGTAGGACTGACTTAATATGAGTATCTTTTTAGACATGACCGGATATTGATTTTTTTTTGGAAAGAACTGCCAGCAATAGCTGGCAGTTCCTTGATTTCCCTCATCATGATGCGGAGGGAGCAATGATTAGTTATCTTGTTTGTGATCGCAGAAGTACTGATCACCTCTCTGCGTAGCAGAGTGAGTAGTAACACCGCCGTCCATTTCCATGCTGGCCAGTGCCATCAGGCCACCTTTAATTACTTCAGGGGTTTCAACTTTTTTTGCACTCAGTTTTGACAATTTCTTTTTCATATTATTTTTAATTTATTAGGTTAACTACTTTTTTTGGGGGTGTACTTAGTCCGCTTTCGTATCAGTAACATAATGTCTGCCATTCCAGGAAGCGCTGTTGCTGGTGGTTTTGTCGCCGTCTTCCATGCATTGCAGCTGCATTAAGCCGCCTTTCAGTGTTTCAGGAGATGTTACCGCTTTGGGGACCAGTTTTTCTAACTTTTTCATGTGTTGTAATATTGAATAAATGAATAAATGAAGATTGATTAGTTGTCTTGTTTGTGATCGCAGAAGTACTGATCACCTCTTTGGGTAGCAGAGTGGGTAGTAACACCACCATCCATTTCCATGCTGGCCAGCGCCATCAGGCCGCCTTTCACTGCTTCGGAGTTCTCTACTTTTTTTGCATTCAGTTTTGACAGTTTCTTGTCCATGGTTTTTAATTTAAAGGTTAAACGTTGTTTTCCGGGTAATTAATTAACAATCTGTTTTGTGATCACAGGAGAACTGATCCCCTCTTTGGGTGCAAAAAGCGGTGGTGAAGTAACAGTCGCCACCTGAAGTATCGGAGACCATTTGTAACAGGCCACCTTTAATGGCAGCAGGCGCTTCCACCTTCTTTGCATTCAGTTTTGACAATTTCTTTTTCATCGTTTTTCCAATTTAACAGGTTAACATTTTTCCGGGGTACGATTAATTTCCGGGGTCCTGGTTTACGTCAGTAACATAGTGTCTGCCATTCCAGCTCGCGGTGTTGTAAGTAGTTTTGTCACCACCGTCGGTGAAAGCTTCCATCTGCATTAATCTGCCACCTTTCAGGGTTTCAGGGGATGTTACCTCTTTGGCAACCAGTTTTTGTAACTTTTTCATGTGATGTAGTTTTTAATGATGATGTAAAAGTAGCCGAAGGAATTACACCATTGGGGCGGGATGGATATTTGAGTGAGGGCGATCGATATTTGCGGTGTTCGGGGGAATATTTGCGGGGCCAGCCGATACTTTGATGCAAACAACTGCTTATTTTCTTCTAATACACTGACAAAGTATCGGGACTTGTTTGTACTCGGTTGCCTGACAGGGTTAAGGTTTTCCGATTTTTCGTCTATCCAACCGGAGTACGTGCGGAAAGGGTCATTATATAAGAAACAGGAAAAATCTGATCATTGGGTTGTGGTGCCATTGAGGGACGCGGCGGAGAAAATATTGCTGAAACGCTTTAACCGCCAGATTCCCGCGGTCAGTAACCCCGAATTTAACCGACATATCAAAGAAGTAGCACAACTGGCGACACCCGTAGAGCTGACAATGAAGATCAGCGGCCATAAAAGCCTACGCGATTTTTACCGGTACATCAGAATTACGCCGGAGGAAGCAGGCCGGAAGATCAGGGAAATATGGGAAAAACGGGGCGATATTGGTATCACGGCTATAACATTGGTAAATTTAGGATACTGGTAAAAAAAGGAGGGGTCAATAAATTTGCCCCCCCTTTAAAGACTCAACAAGCTCACTCAACCTGCAACGAGATAACAAGGCTTTCCACTTCCTGTACCAAGTTTTTACTGACTAATGCAGCGATTTGGCAAGCTTTGTCCTTTTCCGCGCCACTTAAAGGCAAAACACGGATACGCCCATTTCTCTCATGCACTTCCCGCATCTTACGATAAAATGTCGGTTCACTAAAATTACATTCACGACACATATGCGCCCTGAACATGGCGCTCGCATTAAAAAACACACAGTACAAAATTCTCAGAGGGTTAGGCTCTAATTCAGCTTCATTTACATAAACATATTTCATTATATATTATTTAAAAAGTTAAATCAATTAACCTCAGACGAATAAAAAAATCTTTGAAATAGCTTAAACTGATTTTACGCGATAGGCCGTCAAACAGACATTCTTCCTGTTTAAAGAGGATTTCTGCATATCCATCAAAGAATTGCTCTACCTCATCAACATCAACCTCCGATTGGTATTCTCCCATATTAGCTAAATGTTCCTTCAATTCATCGCACAGTAAACTGGTGAGACACCTCATGTTATCCCGCATTAGGGCTTCTTTTATAGAAAAGGCCGCATTAATTGTGTTCACGAAGAACCGGCAAAATAGTATGGCCTGATTCCTTTGGCGCATGCCCCACCCGTCCGCCTCTGAACTTGACAAAACAATGCTAAACAGCTCCCAGCAATACTCAGTTAGGCTTTGTTTTGTGGTATAAAGGGTAATTTTCTTTAAATCAGATAACAGATCAGCCATTGTGATAGATTTAATACAAATCATGACAAAACGTCTTTCTCAAACACTAATGCAAGATCAAATACAATAAAATCATACTCAATTCATTATAGGCATATTTTCAGGGAATAATCAAGTATTTTAGGGGGGTAAATTATCCTGGATAAAGGCATATTTTAGCCTTTTCAGTTGGCTAACTTCTTCACCCACCAATACATGCAGCATCTGCCAAAACTGTTCCGGCTCAATTGGGAACAGTATTGGCGCAGCTGTCTGCACAGTTCTTTCTCTCTTTTCCATAATTATACCGATTTAGACGGCAAATATGGTTGCTAAGGAAAAAGAAAACAGGCTAAGTATACTTGTTTGGCAGAAAAAAGAAGGGTTTGGCCGTATGTTTTGAATAATATCAGGGCCTTTGAAATTTTTGCTCCAGGTACTTTAGCTCTCGGATGCCTTCATCAAACCGCATTTCTTCCAAGATGGCATAGGCTTCTTCAAAACTCTTGCCCACCTCTACACGATGACGATATTCTAATTTGTCCCGTTTCTCACTCTTAAAGGCCAACTCCAAGGCTTTTTTGATACCATCAGGACTTGACCCGAAAATTTTGTGTAACAAATTTGCGCATTTATCGGAAGCTGTCAGGTAGTTGGCATTGCTGGCTTTGTCAAATGCGTACAAAAAAAACACCAAAGCACGGTTGGTTAGCTGGTCACGTTTACACTTTTCTAACCATGCACGTTCACGGCCTTCATACGCTGCTATCGCCGTTTCCAGCTTGGGCAGGAAATCACTAATAAAGATGGGTCGGTAAAGGAGGAAATATAACGGCAGATATGCGGCCATTCCCACTGTGATGTAGACAAGCATATACATGCCATTCAGCTGACCATTGTAAAACCAGACACTAACAGCGGCTAAAACAACCAAAAGGAAATAATGCCAAAGCACATTACTCCAATAGTCGCTAATCAGCCGGTGGCGTGTTGCCTCTGCCGGCCAGCTAGCGTAAACGTCACGCTGGCCCTTATGGGTTCCGCGAAAGCGGGAATAGATGTAACTGTAATTAACGGGGAGGTCAAAGGTGAAAAAGGATTTCAATTGCTTCATGTTCAAACTTCTCATATCCTCGAATTTTATTAGGTAAGAATATAACAATGTCTATAAATGTACGAAATTGACTTCCCCATATCCAAAAACTATTTTACCACCTCTAAATGATTGCCCAAACAGGGGAGAAGTTCGTATGGAGCAAAAGACCGTCTCAAACGATATAATATAATCACAAACAACAAAAAATATACTAGTATATTAATAATTATCCGACTATTATCTATATTTGAATACTCAATTTAGTTTTTTATTATATAAATAATATAATACCCTGATAATTACATCAACATAGCACTAAACAGTAGGCGTTACTTGTCATGTAATTTGTGTTTGTCCGGCAGGCCTTACCTGTTATATTTCAATGAAACTATATTGGTTAACCTATAATTTTAGCCCGCGATGTTAAATATTCCCCACAGATGGTTATTATCCCAGCTTATCCTGTTATTCCTTTTACTGGTAGTATCCTGCTCGAAGGACAATAAGGAGGCTCTATCCTCCCCAAAAGATCAGCTTTTAGCTGATGCCAGAAAATGGTATGGTGCCACATCAAAGGTTACAGGTGAACTAAACTGGGACAAGGCCCAAGTATTGACAGATACCAGTATTTCCATACCAGCGCCGTTCAAATATAAGTTGAGCAAAGGAGGCAGGAGCATCCGTAAAGTTGTAATAACCCGAACTAAATCGGGGTTTAAGGGCTATCTTTTGGTAATCATCACCACCCCTCAATACGGTGTGCAAAATACAACCTTTAAAGCGGCTGACTTTTCAGGAATTTCAGGCAGGTACGACCTGAACATGAGGTTTCAGTATGGATACTATTACGAACAGGGTGTCCCGAAATACAAGGCTGATTTTGAATCCTTCGCCAGTAAGTATGTGTATGATCGTAGGGCCCAAACAGAACGGGTATGTAAATTCCTCCAAGACACCTATGTAGATGCAGATGGCGTATTTACTGTTTATGGATACTCATTATGTGAAGATGACGACCCAGTTAGTTCTGGCGGAGGTATTACGCCGCCTTGGGAGGAAGGCATTGGTGGTGGCACTCCCGGAAACGGAAGCGGACATTCAGGACCTCCTGAAGAACACGAAGAGTTGGATCCTCCCGCGCCTGATCCACAACCAGAAAAGATCCAGGCTATCAAAAGCGAGCTCAAAAACTCTTGTCTTCAAGCAGCTTTTAAATCCACGTTAAATGTAAAATTATCAGGGTGGATGTTTGAGACCATTCAAGATATGTTTGGTGGTAAGTCAAACTACGATATCATATTTAGGGAAAAATCGGGAAGCGAGATGGCAGGAAAAATGGGAGAATATGACGTTGTGGATTCACATACAGGTTCCGGTATCGATGGTTCCAATGGTGGAGGGGTTTTGTATATCAATCTGAATGCAGATCTACTACCCAAAGCTTCGAAAGAGTTTATTGTCACAACGCTTCTTCACGAATCGTTACACGCCATTATGAGAGTACAGGGAATGTCATTTTCAAATCCATTGGTAAATCAGCACGAGAAAATGGCATCAGCCTATACAGACAGAATAGCCGCAGCATTGAATGTAATATTCCCGTCGATTTCGGCTAAAGACAGAAGTGATCTGAGTTGGGCCGGTCTTCAGGAGACATTACAATGGACTTCACAAATGTTAAGGGACAAAACGGCTGAACTGGCGAAAGATCCGGTAGCGCTAGCTAATGGTGCAGCCGCGAGGCTACAGAATATCGCTAATCATCAGGATGGAAATTCAGGGACCGCATCTGGTTGCAAATGACGGTACTTTATTTCCAGCTATTAAAATTTTATTTAAACATGACCAAGTATTTGTTTTCTTTCGCCCTGCTGATTTTATCGGTAACGACTTTTGCTCAAAGAACGGACACCCTCAAAAACAAAGAGTTTCAGAAGTTACTGAAATTCTTTGCCAACGAAAGGTTATTACTTAGAAAAGAGGCCTGCCCTGAGTGCACCTATCTAATTAACATCAAATTGTTTTTTGATAAAAACAGGAAGGTTAAGAAGATTATCTTATCAAAATCAACTCCGGAATCGCTTCAGGGTATGTCCGGGAGACTAGAAAAACTGGACATTAACTGGGGTTTGTTTGTAGCTAAAGCACCTGGCAATGATGGCTCCATAGGGATACTACCTGTCACATTCGCCTGCGAAGGCCCAAAGGATCGGCTGACTCTATCGTCCAAGGGGAGCATATTTGATTTGTATCAGTTTGAAGATGGTTCTCTTTCAGATAAATGGGAGATGAATAAATACCAATTCCTTAATGGTGTTGTCATCACCACCACTTCTGTAGAAGTGGATACCGGTGATTATTTCATTAAAAAGAAGCAGTAGTTTATACCATTTGCAACAGAGTGAAGTCTGTCACATATCCATGAGCGGAATGTCACAGGCGACCCGTTCGATCTTCGCCAGCGGGAACCTGCGTGAAGCGGTGCCGTATGATCTCCGTGACAGGTAGCAACGCCGTTTGTCATCCTTTCGGCTGTTCCCCGTGCTGCAATAGATGTTAAATGTCATTCCAAAGAAAAATAAACCCTCGACCAGATTTTGTACGGCTTTAGTTTGCCCTGTTCAATCTAGTCGTAAATAATAGGTTTGGCAACCTGAAATAACTGAGGCCCTCCTCAAATTTTCAGTTGAATATTCTGTATCATAGTAAAAGCTGATTAACCTAAATAAAGTACGGGAAAGAAATCGGGGTTATACAAAAGGAAGTCGACTAAACGCTCAACTAAAAAACAAAACCTCGCGACTAGCGCGAGGTTTGTAATTTGTCTGTGATCCCGCTGGGACTCGAACCCAGGGCCCATACATTAAAAGTGTATTGCTCTACCAACTGAGCTACGGAATCATTCCCTTTTTCTAAGGGACTGCAAAGATAGGAATATTTACCTTCCTTCCAAATTCTTTTCTAAAAAATTTTCCTATTTGCCTGTAAACACCACTTTGTAGCGGATGAGCGGGTCATCTTTTTCCTGTTCGTCAAACACGTGCAGCAGGTAATATTTACCGGCTACCCAGTCATTCACGGCGTTGTCATAGAATGGACTACCGGGGTTACCGCTTTGTCCGCCGGGATAGATGCCATACGCTTCTGTTTTATCTGACAGCTGTACGATCATACGCCACGAAGGGCCATGGGTCGCTTTGGTGGCGTTGACGATATGCCGTCCGCCGCCGGTGCTGAGGTTCATGGCGCTGAAAGCGGGGATGGCCCGGGAAAGGTGACGGATACTGGTACCGCGGGCTTTGCCCAGCTCCAGCCTGCCGGCTTTGTTCAGGTCCGCCATTCTGGGGATGATAGCCGCAAAAGCGCCTTGTACGAGGGCTGACAGCGTTTCTTTCTGTGGCGTGTTTATATTATCGACGAAGTGTACGGAGCTGTCGCGCAGCAGCATCAGCAGCGCGGTGGTGGGCTGCGGCATGGCCAGGACGGTAGAATCTTTTGGTTCCAGTTCATCGCGGAAGATGGTGTCTGTCAGCTGCTCCCAGAAGTTATTGAAGATGGTGGCGGCTTTACTGTCGGCAGAGGCGACGCAGTCCCACTGCGATAACAGCTGCCAGTAAGGACGTTGTGCGTCGGTGAGGGCGGCGGTATCGATATGCCTGCGGATCAGCGGCATGGCGGTGGAGGCGAACAGGTTTTTATTATCGTTCTGCAGCGTCATCATATCCTGTGGCGTGATGCCGTTCATCTCACCGAGGCGGTGGTTGATGCGTTCGCCGCGGAAGAGGTCATACTCTGCGCTGTAGAGCACATAAGGATAGGTGTTGTCGGTAGCCCGCTGGTTGGCGGAGCTGACAAAGCCGCGCTCCGGATTTTTGATATGCGGCAGCTCGGCATGTGGAATATATCCCTGCCAGGCGTAAGTGCTGTCGCTGCCCGGCATGATCCATTTGCCCTGGTCCTTCCAGCGGAGCGGGTACTGGCCGTTGTGCCAGATAGCGATATCGCCGGCTTTATCGGCGAATACGAAGTTCTGGGCCGGACAGGTGAACGTGCGCAGCGCATCGACGTATTCATCGTAATTACGGGCTTTATTGAGGCGGTAGAAAGTACGCAGCTCGTTGGACGAGTCCAGCGCTTTCCAGCGCATGGCGAGGAAAGACTGCCCGGCGATTTTCTCCGGGAAAGTGTTGTCATAAGCAACGGGACCGAAAACGGTATAAGCCACGGTATCGTACACAGTAGCGCCGCCACGTACCTTGATCGCTTCTACCCGCAGTTCTGCCGGACGGTAGCTGCCGTTGAACAGGTATTCTTTTTTACCGTTGCGGAACTGCATCCGGTAATAGTCTTTCACGTCTTCTTCACCGTTGGTAACGCCCCAGGCAATATGATCGTTGAAGCCGATGATGACGCCCGGTGCCCCTGGCAGCGAAGCGCCGTATACGTTCATGCCCGGCGTATGGATCTGCACTTCATACCAGAGAGACGGCAGGCTGAGGCCCAGGTGCGGATCGCTGCAGAGGATCGGCGCGCCGGAACGCGTTTTGCTGCCGGCAACGGCCCAGTTGTTACTGCCATTGGCAGGGTCGGGCTTGTCCTGTTTGAACTTCATGTAAGCCGCATCAATAGCCAGCACGCTGTCCGGCGGCGCCACGGCTTTGGCCGAAGCAGCGGCAAAAGCCGTCCCTTTCGGAATAATGGGATCTAAAGTATCCTGGAAATCGGGATATAAAAGGTTGAAGTCCTCCATGGAAAACAACCGGCGGGCGTTGGTGTTCTCGAGGTCATTACAGAACCCGGCCAGGTCGGCGGACATATACTTGAGCAACAGGGCGGATTTGATCACGTCCCATTTCTCCGGCTTATAATCGAGGATCTTGTACTCTACCGGCAGCGAGGCAGGCGTCAGCTGGGCGATGAAGGCGTTCACGCCGTCAGCGTAGGAATGGATGGCCGTCCTGGTGGCCGGGTCCGTTTCCATCATGGCTACAGACCGCTCCGCGCCATATATCATACCGTCGCGGCGCTTGGACCGGTCATACCCGACCAGCCCGGGCCCCAGTATCTCCGACAGCCGGCCGGCAGCAGCATATGTCTGCAGCTCCATCTGCCAGAGACGGTCACGCGCGGTGACATAACCTTGTACATAAAAAGCATCAGCTTCATTCTCAGCGAAGATATGCGGCACGGCACGATCATCGTACCATACCTCCACTTTTCCGGTCAAACCGGGTAATACCATATTTTCATGCGGCCGCTCGCCGATCACCTCGGCATTCTGCCAGAAACCGCTCTGGGGGCTTAACAACTTACCCATTGGGGGAACCTGACCTATCTTGGTGCTGAGCGCATAAGTGAGCGACAGGGTAATTGCTGCGGTGATAACTGCTGGGATGATTCTCATAATAAATAGTAGCTCGGATGTATATATGTAAAATACATCATTTTTGCATCAAACGAGCTAATGCAGCAAGACTTTTATCAACAGGTCTGTTTCGTCGGCAGTGTTGAAACTGTGCAGCACAATCCGCAGCCGCTCCTCCCCTTTCGCCACCGTAGGATGCAGGATGGCCCGCACGTCCAGGCCGGCAGACTGTAACATTGCTGCAATGGTGCGGGTGTTCTCATTGCCCTTCGTCAGCACAGCCTGTACCGGTGTTTCGCCGGGCAATAACGCCAACGACTGTACGCCGTCACGAAACTGCCGGATCAAAGCCGACAAGTGCGCCCGCGCCTCGTCCATATAAGGAAAAAGACTGTAGCTCGCCTGGATAGCGGCAATGGCCGACGATGGCAGCGCGGTGGTATAGATAAGCGATCTCGAGAAGTTGATCAGGTAGTCCCGCAGCGTAGCAGAACCCAGCACCACCGCACCATGACAGCCCACTGCTTTCCCGAAAGTATGTACCCGGGCAAAACACGCGTCTTCCAGTCCCAGCGCCTGCACCAGCCCCGCTCCTCCCGGTCCCGCCACCCCCGTGGCATGCGCCTCGTCCACGATCAGGTATGCCCCATATTCATTACACAACGAAACAATAGCCTGCAACGGCGCCATATCACCATCCATGGAATACACCGACTCCACCGCCACAAAACAGTTGCCGCCGGCATTATTGATTTTTTTACGGAGGTCCTCCATGTCATTATGCCGGAAAGAAAAAGTCTGCGCATGAGACAACCGCATACCATCACGGATAGAAGCATGTATCAGCTGGTCATACACCACCGTATCCCCTTTCTGCGGCACACACGAAAACAGGCCCAGATTGGCATCGTAACCGGAATTATAGATCAGCGCGGCATCCGCCCGGTGAAAAGCAGCTAAATCGGCCTCCACGTCATTAATCCATTGATAGTTGCCCGCCAGCAACCGTGAACCGGTACTGCCATGCGACACCGGCCGCTCCTGCTGCAGCTCCCGCACCTTCTCCTGTAAGGCCGAACCACGCGCCAGTCCCAGGTAATCATTGGAACAGAAATCAACAAGGGTACCCGGTAAGCGCAACTCCCGGAAAGAATGCTGCTCGCGCCGTTGCAGCAATGGCTGCAGTAAAAAAGACTCTGGACTCCTGTGCATATATGGGCTTTTAGCAAATTAACAGATTCAATACTATCTTCGCACAACAAAAATAATCAATACCAGAAAGCGAAAACATGAGCAAAGTATCCATACTCGGATTAAAATTACCTACCGACCCCCGCTGGGTAAACCTGGCAGCGATCTCGCTGCAGGATATCCTCACGGACCATGCCTACTGTGAACAAAAAGCTGCCTCCTCCGCCATCTCCCTCATCCAGCGCAATCCGGAAAGGGAAAGACTGGTGCAGGAACTGGCGCCCATCGTCACGGAAGAATGGGGACACTTCCGGCAGGTACTGGCCGAGATGAAGAAAAGAGGTCTCCCCCTGGGAAAACAACGGAAAGACGATTATGTCAACGCCCTCATGGACAACCGCGTTAAAGGCGGCCATGCCGACGACGCCTTCCTCGACGCCCTCCTCATCTTCGCCCTCATCGAAGCCCGCAGCTGCGAACGCTTCCGCCTCCTCAGCGAAGGACTGGAAGACGAATACCTGCGCGAATTCTACCGCCGCTTCATGATCTCCGAAGCCGGCCACTACCGCCTGTTTATCGATCTGGCCAACGAATATTTCCCGGAAGAAAAAGTGCGCAAAAGATGGGAAGAGTGGCTGAAAATGGAAGCCGAAATCCTGAAAAACATTGAAGTGCGGGGTGACCGCATGCATTGATATTTTGGGATTTTTTGATTTCCGGATTTTGAGATTGCAGGGAGGGCTGGCGATGTGAGCTATTATCCGCTAAATCTCAAAATCCGAAAATCGAAAAATCGAACATCTAAAAGTTGAATCCTAAATTCACATAGAACTTCAGCTGGCCGGACTGGTCACTGTACATCATCGTAGCTTCTATAGGCCCCAACCGGCTGCTGTAACCGCCTCCCAGCCCATATCCTGTCAATCCGCTGTATTTGTTCTCAGCACCCAGCTGGCTACCGTTGTACAAAGCTGCCCCTACCCGCGGTATCGCATAAATATTACGTACCACTTCCCACTGCCACGCCGCCTGCACCGCCGCCACTTTCGAGGAAATCACCTCTCCCTCGAACACCCCCACAAACGGCACCTGGTTGCGGATCATCTTGTTCATGCCACCCATGACATAACCACTTACCACTGACTCATTGTAATTAAAATTCCAACCCAGGTTACCATCAAACTCCAAGGCCGATTTCACCCCCAGCGGCACATAGTATTTGGCATTAACGACCAGCCGCTGATAGTTATTAAACCGGATGCCCGCACTGTCAAGGTTCAGCGGCACCCCTCCACTATTCACCGTAATACCGGAATGCTGGTTGTAGATATATCCCCCCTCTATATTCAGCAACACCCCGCTGGTAGGATACATCTTCCGGTTGAGCGAATTCACGCCCAGAAAGGCATAGGTGTTCAGCTGATTGGTGCTGCCCCTCACTTCCACAAACGGGGAAAACTGCGGTTTGTATTTGATATACTCCCACCGGGTACCGGCACCAAATGCCACATTACCACCAGGAGAATACTGCAGGTTGATGTCTACGTTCGCATATTTATTACGGTACGGCTGCATCTTCGTCAGGTCCTCATCATAGAACGTCAGACCCGTATTTTCATAATACGCCCCCAGGCCAAAACCGAAATTACGACTGCGTCCCAGGTATTTGAAGTACTGCGCCTCCAGCCGCGGGTTCTCGCTGATAGCCACACTCACAAACGAACGCGAGTTGGGCACGATGAAGTTCCGCTGCGTCAGGTTGAGAATGGCGCTGGCGCCGGTCAGCGTGTTATAGTTGAGCGCAAACTTCACATAGGTCAACGGGTTCTCTTCCGCCGCGATCTCCATCCGGTATTTACCATACCCTTCGGGATGCAGGTTATAGGTGATTAGCTTATAGAAGCGGGTCCCATACACCCGCTGGATGCCTTCGCGCAGCTGTGCATTGGTATAACAGCCGCCGGGCTTCAGGTGCAACCGCTGCAGGAAAAACTTCTCATCGGAATGTATCAGCCCGGACACATGCACGCTGCTCAGTTCCACATCGGCAGCGAAAGGCATGCGGCCCACACTCTCCAGGTGGGCGTTCAGCGAGTCCGCCAGATGTTTAAACACGGGGTACATGGCCCTCCCTTTCCGCTTTCCGATCTCGATGATAGAGTCCACACTGCCAAAAGCAGCAGCAGAATAACTCTCCAGCTCTTCATTGATCGGGATATAGATATCGCACTGTTTGCGGGCTTTCTCAAAATCGGCGGCATCTTTATAAAATCCCAGCTGATACAGGATATCAAAAGGGGTGACCAGCTGATCGGCCTTGCGCAGGCCACCGCTCACATTGGAGCCGATCACGATATCGGCGCCCATTTCTTTGGCGGTGATGACGGGAAAATTACGGACCACACCGCCATCCACCAGTTTGCGGTCCCCTATTTTCACTGCGGTGAAGATAGAAGGGATGGCCATACTGGCACGCATACTCGTCACGATCTCGCCCGAATCCAGCGTCACGATCTGGCCTGTGGCCACGTCAGTGGCGATGCACTTGAAGGGAATATCGAAAGTGGTGAAATTCTTTTTGTCCTTCACCGGCCAGCTGAGTTTGGCCAGCTCCAGCCACAGCGCCTCCCCGGAGATAACACCGGAGGCCAGCTTCGGCCTGCCGTATTCAAACGGTATCTCGATAATATATTTGTTGTACTCCGCCTTCTCTTCGTAAGAAATATCGGTCAGCACCGGCTGATTGGTGAAAAGACTGTTCCAGTCCAGCCGGCGGGCCACCGCTTCAATGGAATCACCGGAGTACCCCATGGCGTATAGCGCTCCCACAATACTACCCATACTCGTTCCCGTGAGATAATCGATTTTGAGCCCCGCGCTGTCAATGGCTTCGAGGATACCAATATGCGCGAGCCCGCGGGCGCCACCACCGCTGAGGGTAAGCCCGATCTTAGGCCTGTCAGGGGCAGGCTGCTGCGCCTGTACGCCCATACAGAAAAATAACTGACTGAATAACGATACGAAAATTAGTCTGCCGAAATGTAGTAACTGTCCCTGGTTCATCATAGTTTATTGCAGCTGTTATTAAAGATAAGGCTTTATTCCATTCAAGATTCCTGTCTCCAAACTTGCACCCATAATATTTATTTACTATCTTTTTTGCTTCAACGCACAACCAAAACCCATCGCTTAAAAACTAGCTAATGCAACAAACCGGGACTAAAACCATCTGGCAGGTGATCATGGCCTCTTCTGCCGGTACGCTGATAGAATGGTATGACTTCTACATCTTCGGCAGCCTGTCGGCCATCATTTCCGAGAAATTCTTTCCGCCCAGCAATCCGGAACTGGCGTATATCGCCACCCTCGCCACTTTTGCTGTCGGCTTCATCGTAAGGCCTTTTGGCGCCATCGTTTTCGGACGGCTGGGCGACCTGGTAGGCCGTAAATACACTTTTCTCCTTACCCTGCTGATCATGGGCGGCTCTACTTTCGCCATCGGCCTCATACCCAGCTACCATACCATCGGGGTACTGGCGCCTATGCTGGTGTTGATCCTACGCCTGTTACAGGGGCTGGCCCTCGGCGGCGAATACGGCGGCGCAGCCACCTATGTAGCGGAACACTCGCCCAACAACCGCCGCGGCTACTATACCAGCTTTATTCAAACCACCGCTACCCTCGGCCTGTTCGTGTCCCTGGCCGTGATCCTGATCACCCGCTCCGTGATGACACCCGCCGATTTCAACAACTACGGCTGGCGTATCCCCTTCCTGCTCTCGGTATTGCTGGTGATCATGTCTTACTATATCCGCATCCGCCTGCAGGAATCCCCGCTGTTCATCCAGATGAAAAAAGAGGGTAAAACATCGGCTAACCCCATCAAAGAAAGCTTTGGCAACAAAGAAAACCTGAAACTGGTGCTGATAGCCCTCTTCGGCGCAGCCATGGGCCAGGGCGTGGTGTGGTATACCGGGCAGTTTTATGCCCTGTCTTTCCTGCAGAAAACGATGAACATCGAATTTGTGCAGTCTAATATCATCATTGCACTGGCACTGCTGCTGGGCACACCGCTGTTTATTTACTTCGGATCGCTGTCTGACCGCATCGGCCGCAAGAAAATCATGCTGGCAGGCATGCTGATCGCCGCCCTGGCTTATTATCCCATCTATAAAGCCATGGACACCATCGGCGACGTGAAACAGAAAACGGAACTGACGGAACTGTATAAGATCGAAAGCAACCAGTCGAAAAATGATGCCGGCCAGTTTACGCAGCAGACCACCAAAGTACATACCTATAGCGACGGCAGCATACTGCGCGTCAGCGAAGGCAAATCAGAACTTACGGTAGACAATACCCGGATGATCATGCTGGTGCTCCTCATTTTTGTGCAGGTGGTGTTCGTGACCATGGTATATGCGCCCATCGCGGCTTTCCTCGTGGAGATGTTCCCCACCAGGATACGGTATACCTCCATGTCGTTACCCTACCATATCGGCAACGGCGTTTTCGGCGGGTTATTACCCACGATCTCCACCATCCTCGTTACCAAAACAGGGAACCACCTGGCAGGACTGATTTATCCTATAGCCGTGGCCGTTATCTGCTTCCTGATAGGGCTGGTGTACATTAAAGACAATAAAGGTTCGGAATTATAGCGGCTGCTCTTCAAAATGAGAAAGAAGATCATCCCATACCAGTTGCGGGTGCGCCTGCATCAGCTGTTTCACTTTCGCGGCGTAGGTGCGACGGAACTGCTGGTGCTGGCCGCTCTCCGGGTTAAACGGCCGGTGCTGCGCCGCCCTGTTGATATCGGCAATGGTATGCAATAGCGGCTGGCTGCCGCTGTGGATGGCGGCTTTCACTACATGGTCCCACACATAATTGACAGCCGTTTCGTTAGGATGCACCATGTCTTCCTTATAAAAACGGTAATCGCGCAGGTCATCTATCACCAGTTCATAAGCGGGAAAATACCAGAGGCGGGAAAATTTGTTGACCATATGATGCACCGCCTGCAGCAGCACTGCTTTGCTGAGGTTATTTTCCACCACGCCGTCACGCACATACCGCACCGGGCTGACGGTAAAAAGGATATTCACTTTCCGGTTACGGAAAAACAGCCGGTGCATCATGTTGTCCAGCGCAGTCACTATCTCTTCTACGGTCAGCAGTCTTTTGTAAAAGCCGGCTGCCGGCACTTTATGACAGTTGCCTACCAGGTGACTTCCTTCCTTGAGAAAATAAGCATGGGCAGAGCCCAGCGTCAGCACGAGCCAGTCGGCCTGCTCCAGCGTCTGTATGGCTGCCTGCTGCGAAGCGTTGATCTGTTCCAGCACCGCTTCCGGCGAAGTACCGGAGAAACGGCTGTGGTGGTCCCAGCTGTGCCACGTATCCTGGTGCTGGAAGAGGTCTTCCCGGGTATACATTTTCCCGTCCAGGTAGGTGGTCAGCGCCCGGGTGAGGCTCAGCGGATTAAAGAGGATACCGTGAGGATTGAGTAAGGTATTAAAACGATGCTCCTGCAGTTTAGCCCCTATTTCTTCTGCGAAACAGGAGCCCATGAGCATGACCTTATCGGTATATTGAATACCCGGTTCGATAGTATCTACCGGGAAACTCAGGTGAAATTGCATGTATTAGTCTTTAAACACCACGTCTGCCAGCTGCTGGGCGGCATGCAGGGCGGTCATATCGAGGTTTAACGGCGCCTGGCGCTGCTGACAGAACCAGATCAGGTTTTCGGTAGCCAGGTTGCCCACCAGTTCATCTTTTGCCATCGGGCATCCGCCAATGCCTTTGATAGCACTGTCGAAACGCCGGCATCCCTGCTCCCATGCGGACTGTACTTTCTCCTCCCAGTTGTGGGGGGCGGAATGAAAATGGGCGCCAAACTCCACCCGCGGATAAGCCGGTATCAGGTGGCGGAACAGGCTGGTGATCACGTCCGGCGTAGCCACACCTACGGTGTCGGCCAGTGAGATGGTGGTGATCTCCATTCTTGCCAGTTCATCTACCCAGCGTAATACGATCTCCGGGCTGTAAGGGTCCTCGTAGGGATTGCCAAAGCCCATGGAGATGTACACGACCAGCTCCTTGCCGTTTTTGAGGCAGAGTTCCTGCATGGTCTGCACCTGCTCCAGCGATTCGGCGATGGTTTTGTTGGTATTTCTGAGCTGAAAGGTTTCGGACACGGAGAACGGGAAACCGAGATAGTTGATTTCCTCATGGATGACAGCTTCTTCTGCGCCCCTTACATTCGCTACGATGGCCAGCATTTTACTGCGACTGGCGGAGAGGTCCAGCCGGGACAACACCTCGCGGGTGTCTGCCATCTGCGGAATAGCTTTGGGGGAGACGAAACTGCCAAAGTCGAGGGTGTCGAAACCCACTTTGAGCAAAGCTTGCAGGTAGTTTACCTTTTCTTCCGTGCTGATCATCCTGTGCCATCCCTGCATGGCATCACGCGGACATTCGATTAGTTTCATAGTCATTAGCGGTTACCTGCTACAAATTACGAATTTTACGCCAAGCGAAATCCGTTGTCCGCAACCGGTTATACCGTCCGCTGTTTCATTGCCTCGTAGAGGATGATGCCTGCGGCCACCGATACGTTGAAAGATTCGAAATTGCCGGCCATAGGGATGCGGAACAGCACATCGGACGCTTTTACCAACGCAGGATATACGCCTTTATCTTCAGAACCCATGATCACGGCCACCGGTTCCCGGAGGTCGCAGTCGTAGAGCTTGATCTCTGTTTCCATTTCACTGGAGAGGACTTTGATACCGTTGAGATGCAGGGTATCGATCGCTTTCAGGAGGCTGTTGACACGGCAGATCGCTATTTTTTCGAGCGCGCCGGCGGAAGATTTCATGGCTTCCTCATTGAGGGCCGCAATGCCTTTGTCGGGGATGATGATGGCCTGAGCGCCGCAACATACCGCGCTGCGGGCGATGGCGCCGATATTGCGGACGTCCGTAATACCGTCGAGTATAAGAAAGAGCGGTGTTTCTCCCTGATCAATCACATGGGAGATCACGTCCTGTAAATCGAGATAGGAAACCTGGCCGGTGAGAGCGATAACGCCCTGGTGGTTGGCCTGGGTGAGACCGTTGAGCTTTTCTACCGGCACTACGTTGATAGGAATATTACCGAGCGCCGCTTTTTCTTTGATCTGGGGGATAATATCGCCGGTGGCGGAACGCAGCATGTAGATACGTTCTATCGGTTTGCCGCTGTTGAGGGCTTCCATCACCGGTTGCCGGCCGATAATCAGGGATGACTGCTTCGGACGCGGGCTGGCGGGCCTTTTGGGACCGCCTGATCTTCTTTCACCTTTGAAAGCGTTAAATTTTCTTTCCATTTGCTGCAAAGAAACGCTTTTTCTGTCAATCCAGCTCCCCTTCCAGCATCATCAGCTTTATTTTCTGGATGGCGACAACGGAGATGGAATCCGTAATATCATAGTTTTTAACCATCTGATATACTTCCTCAAAAGGTACTTTTTTCACGAACAGTTCTTCCGTGTCTTCCGGTTCCGCGGCCCGCTGTTCCAGCTCCCGTGCAAGGAATATCACGCCGGTTTCATCCGTCACGGAATTGGATACTGCCAGCTCACAGATCACATCCCAGCGATTGGCCACCAGCCCTGTCTCTTCCAGCAGCTCCCTTTTGGCGGTATCCAGCGGCACTTCTCCGAGCGGCCCACCACCTTCCGGTATCTCCCAGCTGAACTTCTTCAGCGGGAAACGGTATTGCCCCACGAGATAGGTATTCTGCTGAGCATCCAGCGCAATAATACCGATAGCCAGGTTTTTGAAATGTACCACGCCGTAGATACCTGGACCACCGGCAGGGTTTAATCCCTCGTGATGGACCACCTGTATCCATTTGTTATCATATCTTACCTCGCTGGAATGTATTGTCCAGGGATTCTTTGTTGTGTCCATCCTGCAAAGAAAAGGAAAATCCCTTACTAGAGCGCCAGGTAAAAGTAGAAGGAGTTGGTGTCTTTGCGGAAACCTTTGGACTGGTACAGTTTCTGGGCGCCGGTATTAGCCACGTACGTCTGTAACATCACCCAGGCGGCATCTGTTTTCCGGCCGTGTTCCACGGCGGCATCTACCAGCGCACCGCCGGCGCCTTTGCCCCGGTGGCCATCCAGCACATATACGTCGTTGAGCAACCATCCCCGCTTCATGCCCAGCGAAGTAAACAGGGGATACAGCTGGGCAAAGCCCACCATCTCATCTTTGTCAAAAGCAATGTAAATCACGCTGTCCTGTTGTTTGATCCTTTCACTGATAAAAGCCAGCGCTCCTTTGAAATCCGGCGCCTGATCAAAATAACTGCGGTATGCATCGAATAATACGGCTACTTCGTTGGTGTGCATGGCTGATGCCTGAACGACTTCCATAAGATGTAATTTATGTTTGCGGGATAACCTCCCTTAAATTTAGCGTATTTCAACGTACAAAAAAAAGATGCTCATCCGGTAAAAACCGGGGCGAGCATCGGACTCTTAACTTCTACCTTAAATATTTATTGCAACTGTTTCTGTTTGTTTTTATTCACAGCATCATTTACCAGGTACACCCCCCCAACGGTCACCAGGCTGCACAGCCCCATGAGCCATGTCAGGTTCTCTTTCAACAGCACCCAGCCCAGCAATACGGCCACAATGGGATTGATGTAGGCATACACCGAAGCCAGTGATGGCGGCAGGTTGTTCAGTGTAAACACATACGCGGAGTAACTGAGCACAGATCCTACCAGGATGAGGTATAACAAGCTTTCCCACAATTCCGCAGTGAAGCTGCCGGCGTTCAGCTCCTGCCCCATGAACAGTGTTGCGATCAGTAACATCACAATGCCGCTGAACAACATCTGAAAGCCTGCGCCGAAGAGATAGTTCACCCCCAGCGCCCACTTGGCAGTTAACACAGAACCCAGCGCCCAGAAAATACAGGCGAAGATGGACAACATGATACCGAAGCGGAAGTCCGGGTTCATGAGGCTTGACAAATAATTATAGAAGATGCCTGCCACGCCTGCAAACCCTAACAGCATGCCCACCAGCAACTGTATGCTGATACGCGTTTTCTTCACCAGGAAATAACTGAAGATGGTGATCCAGATCGGCACGGTGGCGCTGATCACCGCTCCCAGTCCGCTGGGAATATACTGCATAGCCCATGTCATCAGGCCGTTGCTGCCTACCAGCATCAACAGGCCCATCACAAAGAGTTTGGACAAGACGATCTTTTCGGGCAACTTATATCCCCTCAGGAGAAAAAAACCGGTGAGCAATAATCCGGCAGTACTCTGCCTGATGCCGGCCAGCATAATCCCGTGAATATGTCTCACGCCAATGCGTGAAGCCAGGTAGGTGGTTCCCCAAAAGATACTTACGATAGCCAGGGCGATATACGCGTTGGTGCTTGGTTTACGCATATGTTTGTTGATTCAGGACGGTAACTGCAACTTCTTTCATGGTCTGATAGGCCAGCTGTATATCGTTGGCCGTCGTGCGCCAGTTCACCAGCGCCGCGCGGATGCCGGGCTGACCGGCATAAACGGTGCGCGTCATGCACACCACGCCGGAGGCGTTCAGCGCCTCCAGGAACCGGTCTACCGCCACCTCCTGTTCCGCTTCCGGCACGTTCAGCGTGAAACACGCCACGCACATCCTCACGGGCGCCAATAAACGAAAAGCAGGATCTTTCTCCAGCAGATCGCCCAGCCGCTGTGCCAGCGCCACATTTTCCTCTACGATGTGCCGGTAGCCATCCTTACCATAGGCCATCAGTGTGAACCAGGCCGGTAAAGCACGCAGACGGCGTGAGTTCTCCGGTACGTAATGGATGTAGTTGAAATTCTCTGCCGGATCGCCCAGGTAAGCGGCGCCCGCATTCTGAAACACCTCCACCTGCAGTCCCGGATGCCGGGAGAAAATCATCGCCGCATCATAAGGCACGTTCAACCATTTGTGTGCGTCGATGGTGATGGAGTCTGCCTGTTCCCAGCCGTTCAGCAGGTGCCGGTAATGCTCGCTGCAGGCGGCAAATCCGCCGAAAGCGGCATCGATATGTAACCAGAAAGAATATTGCTTTTTCAGTTCCACGATGGCGGCGATATCATCAAAATCCACGGTATTCACCGTGCCGGCGTTGGCCACATAAATAACCGGTTGCCCCTTCCTGGATTCCAGGGAAGCACACAGTGCATTGATGTCTACGCTCTCCCTTCCCGGCAGCGCCGGTATCTTCACCACATTGTCGCGGCCCAGTCCCAGCATGGCCATGGACTTGGTGATGCTGGAATGCGGCACACAGGAAACCACCTGCAGGTCCTGCAATCCGGCCATGCCCTGTTTGCCGATATCTATTCCCCGCTGCTGCCCCAGCCATTGCCGGCCCAGCGCCAGACCAGTAAAATTGGCCATGGTGGCGCCGGTAACGAAACAGCCGAGGAATGCTTCCGGCAACCCGAACAGCTGTTTCAATAAAGCAATGGTTTCCGTTTCTATGGCAAAAGCAGCAGAACCTTTATCAGATGCGTTCAAATCCATGGTGGCCGCAAGCCAGTCGCCCATCAGCGCGGCCGGCGTCACCCCTCCCGTCACAAAGCCCCAGTAGCGCGGACCTGCAGACGCCGTGACGGCGTTGCCATACTGTTGCCGGAACAGCTCCAGCGCAGCCACGCCGCCCACTCCCTCTGCCGGCAACGTCTGCCGGACAGGCATGTCAATTATTTTGTCTGCCGCCAGCCTGTCGAGAGAGGATAAAAATTTACTGCTGAATTCTTTTGTCAACTGTAGCAGGCGGTCCGTATGTTTTAAATCTTCCTGGAGCTTCATCATGTGGCGGTTTAATCGGGAATGGATAGGTTCATTGTTTTCAAGCCTCAAAATTGCACATAAAATAAATCTTAAAACAGATTCAGTTTTGTGTTTTTTAAGCATATCAGATGATAAACCGCCTTTTTCTTTTTTATGGTCCTTTTATACTCAAATTAACCCCGAAAACAAATCCAGCCGTTCATGTTCCAGCAGCCACCTTTTACGCCACAACCCGCCGGCATAGCCTACCAGCATGCCGTTGGCGCCGATAACGCGGTGACAGGGCACAATAATGGCCAGCTGGTTTTTACCATTGGTGGTGCCTACCGCCCGGATACTTTTCGGGTTGCCGATACGGTGGGCCAGCTGCAGATAGGAGATGGTCTGACCAAAAGGGATGCGCGTCAGCTGCTCCCATACCGTTTGCTGGAAATCGGTGCCGGGTTGTTGGATAGGCAGTTCAAATACCTTGCGGTCGCCGGCAAAGTATTCATGCAACTGCTGCGCACATTCGAGCAGCAGGTGCGGCGGTTGAGGGAAAGTAATTTCCGGTTCCTCCGTGAAATTAACGGCCTGTATATATTCATCGGTGCCACTGATCAGCAGCGGTCCTACGGGAGTATCTATACGAAGATGAGCGAGTTCCATGTCAAACATTTAATGGGGATAATAAAGAGCGCCACAGGTAGAAAACAGCGTAAGCCGCATGTTGCTGCCATGGCCGGGTATATTCCAGCAGCGCTGCCATAGACGGCTTGGCCGGCAGCTGTAAGCGTTGCCGGATAGCGTTTTGCAGCCCTACATCCTCCAGCAGCACGGCCTGCGGGAAACGGCTGTATTTCATCAGCGTATAATTGGCCGACCAGTTGCCGATGCCTTTCAGGGCCACCAGGCGATCGCGCGCAGCGGCGTAGTCCAGCGGCGCCAGCACCTGCTCCGACAACTGCCCGCTGGCCATCACCTTAGCTGTTTCCACCAGGTACTGTGCCTTGCTGCGGGAAAACTGCATAGGAGTGAGCACGTCTGGCGACAGGGAGGCGATGACAGCAGGATGCGGGTACAGGTAATAATCCGTTCCGTCCACCTGCTGGTGATAACCGAAATGCTGAATAAAACGTTGCCGCAGCGTATAGGCGAAAGAGAGATTGATCTGCTGACCGATAATAGGCCAGGTAACGGCTTCAAACAAATCGGGCATGCCCACCAGCCGCAGGCCGCGGTATTCGGCAGCGAGGCCGCGCAGCAAAGGATCTGTCTGCGTATAAGCATAAAAATCACGCAGGTCGGCATCCAGGTGGAGCCAACGGGTCACAAAATCCTGTATGTCTTTTTCGGGAAACAACACGCCGGCAGGCGCCAGCACGGTCGCTTCGAGATAAGCGGCGTCATCGCCGGGCGCTATCTCCACCACTACCGGCTCTCCTCCTGCCAGCAGCATCCTGCGCAGCTTTCCGTCAACGATATAATGTAAACACTCTTTGTCCGACCTGCCCAGGAAATGCAGGCATTCCTGAAAAGAAAAGTTGGCAGGGTCATTCACCGGTATCTTTATCTTTTGCCTGATCATATACAAAATTACTGAAACCAGTAAAAGGCACCACCCGAATCTTGTCATTTTGGAATTTTTTGATTTACGGATTTTGGAATTTATTTAACCGTTAACAGCTTGCAAATGGTGACATCTCCCCTAAATTCCAAAATCCATAAATCAAAAAATTCCTAAATGATACGGGTGCGGGAGGTAACCACAATACGGTTCCAGGCGTTGATCACTACAATGGCTAAAGTGATCACCGCCACCTCCTCCCTGGTAAAAACAGCGGTGGCCGCTGCGTACACGTCATCCGGCACATGGGTGTCGGCCAGCAGCGTCACGGACTCCGTGAGCGCCAGCGCCGCCCGCTCTTTCTCCGTGAAGAAAGGCGCTTCCCGCCATGCATTGAGACTGTAAATACGCTGCTCTGTTTCCCCCGCAGCCCGTGCATCCCGCGTGTGCATGTTGATACAATACGCACAGCTGTTGATCTGCGATGCCCTTATCTTGATGAGCGCGTACAATGTTTTATCGATATCGCTTTTCTTCATCACCTCTTCCATGCCCAGCATCGCCTGGAAGCCCGCAGGGAAAAGCTTCGAAATGTCCATTCTCGGTTCCATGTTCCGTTAGTTTTTAAGCATGATAAAAAAATTGTTCACGGATGATCTGACCCTGCCGTACCTCATATAGGATAATTTCGTTGCGCGTGCGGCGGCCAATACCTTTTATCGTCAGCTCCGAATGAAACTGCACCGCAAAGTACCCGTCGGCCACCACCGGATCGGATATCTCCAGCAGATGGATAGTTTCGATATTGTCAAGAAACGCCTGTTCTTTGGCCATGATGGCGTCGCGGCCACGGATCACCCGGCCGTCGGCCTCGATATTGAGACAGTCTTCATGCAACAGGGTGGACTGCGCCTCGAGGAATTTCCATTCCCTGCAAAGCGCTACCAGCTGTTGTGCTAATGCGTGGATCGTGCTATTCATATACATTGATTATTACAAAGTAATCACAAAAACAGACGCCAGAACAGACACAGAATTACTTACTTTTGACCATAACAGATTTTATTTTCGGGAGATGAATAACAGGAAAGATTTTTTATACCAGCAGCTGGCTGACAAGATCGAGACCATGATCATCAACGGCAGCTATAGCATCGGCGACAAGCTGCCGTCGGTACGCAGCCTGCATGCCAAACATGGTATCAGCATCAGTACCGCGCTGCAGGTATACGTGCACCTCGAAAGAAAAGGCTGGGTGGAAGCACGCGAAAAATCGGGATACTACGTCAGCTATTCCCGGCAGCAGCTGCCGCAGCTACCGGATATCTCAGCGCCCTCCCGCACGGCAGCGCTGGTAAAAGTCAGCGAGCGTGTATCACTGGTCCGCCACACCGTCACCCGCAAAGGCGTTGTGTCACTGATAGGCGCCCAGCCCCACATCAGCCTGCTGCCGGTGGACAAACTGAACAAAGCATTACGGCAGGCAGCACGGGAAGAAAAAAGTGCGTATATCCCTTACGGTGATATCGACGGGCACCTGCCGCTACGCCGGCATATCGCCCGGCTGTCGCTGGCATGGGGCGGCAGCGTGGCGGTGGAAGACATCCTCGTCACCAACGGCGCCATCGAGGCGGCCACCCTCTGCCTGCGGGCCGTCGCCAAAGCCGGTGATACCATCGCTATTGAATCGCCTACTTTCGCGGGACTGCTGCAGGCCATCGAGAACCTGGGCATGAAAGCCCTCGAAATGCCCACAGACCCGGTGACAGGCATCTGCCTCGATGAATTGGAAACAGCCTTCCGCAAAAAGAAAGTGGCAGCCTGCCTCATCGTCAGCAACTACAATAATCCGCTGGGCAGTTGTATGCCCGACAGCCACAAACAACAGCTGGCGCAGCTGATAGACAAATACCAGGTACCGCTCATCGAAGACGATGCCTACGGCGATCTGCATTTCAACCCTGAACGGCCCCGCACCATCAAAAGTTATGACCGCTCCGACCTGGTGCTCTACTGCTCCTCTTTCTCCAAAAGCATCGCCGCCGGTATGCGCATCGGATGGCTCATCAGCCGGCGCTACCACGAACCCCTCACCCGGCTGAAGTTCATGTCTTCCGCCAGCACCGGGTTCTTAGCGCAACTGGTGCTGACGCGCTTCCTGGACCACCAGCGCATGGACCTGCACCTGAAACCCCTGCGGCAGGCGCTCCGCACCCAGCAGGCACAGATCAGCCGCGCCATTCAACAGTATTTCCCCGCCGACACACGACTTACACGCCCCGAAGGCGGCCTTAGCCTGTGGGTGGTGCTGCCGCCGAAAGCAGACGCCTGGGAGCTGCACCGCAAAGCGCTGCAGCAGCAAATCGCGTTTACGCCCGGCAACCTGTTCACCAGCCAGCAACAGTACAATAACTGCCTGCGCCTGAGCAATGCCAATCCTTTCGACGACGACCAGCAGTGGGCCATACAAACCATCGGTAAACTGATCCGCCAGCAACTGGATGGCCGCAGATAAATATCAGATCATATTTTGTACATTTGAACCATATCAGATTTCAGGGTTATGATCAAAACAGCCGACCATCTGTATCTGCAGGTAGCAGATAAAATAGAACAGATGATAGAAAAAGACGTCATGAAAATGGGGGAAAAACTGCCCTCCGTGCGCATGCTCAGCAAACAGCAGGGCATCAGCCTGACGACCGCCTTCCAGGCCTATTATCACCTGGAAGGGAAAGGCCTCATAGAGTCCCGCCCCAAATCAGGCTATTATATCTGCCGTAATACCCGCCGCATGGCGCCGATGCCCGGCACCTGCCTGCCGGTACGGAAACCGGTCAGCGATGTGACGGTGAGCGATATGGTGATGGAAGTGTTCAGCCATATCACCAACGACAACATCCTGAAATTCTCCGTAGCCACGCTGCCGGTCAGCGTGCTGCCCGCCGCCAAAATGGCCAAGGCGGTGATCCATACCATGCGCGACCAGGGCCCCGGCGGCATCGGCTATGAACCGTTGCAGGGCAACGAACTGCTCCGCAACCAGATCGCCCGGCTGTCGCTCGGATGGGGCGAAGTATATACCGCCGACGATGTGGTGACCACCCACGGCTGCATGGACGCACTCACCCTCTGCCTCACCGCCACCACGCAACCCGGCGATACCATCGCGCTGGAAAGCCCCTCTTACTATGGCGCACTGCAGCTGGCGGAGGGACTGGGCCTCAAAGTGCTGGAAGTGCCCACCAATCCCATCACCGGCGTTGACCTCGACTATCTCGATAAAGCCATTCCGCGGCATAAAATAAAAGCCTGCCTGTTTGTGACCAACTTCAACAACCCCCTCGGTTGCTGCATGCCCGACAAACACAAACAGGAACTGGTAAAAATTGTGGAGAAATACGACATCGCGCTGATTGAAGATGATATCTACGGCGATCTTTATTTTGGCAAACAACGGCCCCTGACCTGCAAAACTTTCGACACGCAGGGCAACGTGCTGCTGTGCAATTCCCTGTCAAAGTCCGTGGCGCCGGGCTATCGCGTAGGCTGGACCATGCCGGGCAAATACAAAGAGAAAGTGCTGAAACTGAAACATCACCATGCTATTTCCTGCACCTCCCTCACCCACGCTGCTGCCGGCCACTTCCTGGAAATAGGCCGTTATGATTTCCACCTGCGCAACCTGCGCAAGATGCTGCACACCCAGAGCCTTCGTTATGCACAGGCCATCTGCGAATATTTCCCTGAAAGCGCCCGCGTAACACGCCCACAGGGCGGTTGTGTGTTATGGGTGGAACTGGAAGACCATATCAACACGTTTGAATTGTTCCAGCAAACGCTGAAACACAAGATAGCTTTCTGTCCCGGCCGCCTCTTCTCTTTACAGAACCGGTACAACAACTGCCTGCGTATCAGCTATGGCAATCCGTGGAGCAAGCAGGTGGAAGACGGATTGAAGACGATCGGTAAACTGATCCATAAAATGCAGTAGGGCTAAAAAAAATGCTGCCGGACACCGGCGTGAAACACTAAACACAACCAGCATCCGGCAAGCAAAATATTTGGGAATTATACATTCAATGGCAACCTTGTAACTTAATCAACTGTAAAATCAAAATATCTGATATAGAACTAAAACACGTTGCTGGATTTTTCAGGATTAAACCGGCGGCAACCGGTAGTTGTCGACAGTTTAATCCTGGAGTCCCGGGTGGACCATAAGCCCGCCGTCTATGGTATATTCTCCGCCGGTTATAAACCTTGCTTCGTCAGATACGAGGAAGGACACCAGACTGGCCACTTCTGTTGCCTCTCCCAATCTTCCCAGCGGAACACTGGCCGTCATTTTACTTCTGATAGCGCCCGCCTCTTCATGGCTGACACCAATTTTTTCAATCAGGGGCGTATCAATCGGCCCCGCATTTACAACATTGACTCTTATCTTGCGCGGCGCCAGTTCCCTGGCCAGCGTTCTGGCCGTAGCGTTGAGCGCCGCTTTACTCGCTGCCAGCACCGTGGTGCCCGGCATGCCTGCGTAGGCGTTAATGGCGGATAAAAAGACAATACTGCCACCATCGTTCAATAAGGGGAGTAACTGTTGCGCAGTAAAAAAGGCCCCTTTGAAATTAATGTCGATGATTTCGTCAAACATCTCCGTCGTTACCCCCTCGAAAGGAGCGAACTTCGCGATGCCGGCGTTGATAAACAGGATGTCTATCTTGCCATAACGACTACGCACATACTCTGCCAGTTTCTTTGTGTCCTCCAGCTTAGATTGGTCTGCTGTTAATCCCTCCGCCGGAAAACCGAGTGCGTGTACGGCCCGTTGCACCGCACCCGGATTCCGACCGGTTATCAATACCCTTGCTCCTTTCGCCAAAAATTCTGTCGCCGTTGCATATCCGATACCACTGTTACCTCCCGTGATAATAGCGGTCTTGTTCCTAAGCTGGTCCATGCTGGTGATTCTTGTAATTGTTTTGATTTATTTAAAAGTATCAATGTTTGCCGGCAAAAAAATAGAGATGCCCGTCTCTATATCATTCTACCGGATATTTATTTATTTAAAACTATCAATGTTTTGACCGATAAAAAAAGCTGAAGGATCAGCTTAACTGTAAAAAGAACAATGATAACTGTTTCATCATCTCCTTGTTGATCGTCAACTCCACAATACGTCCGTTCTTCACCGAGTTCAACACCCCACTGTCCACCAAAATTTTCACGTGATGCGAAACGGTAGGCTGGGACAAGGAACAAAGACAACAAACATCACCACATACTATGCTCCCCTTTTGGGCGATTTCCATAATAATTGATAATCTGTGTTTATCGGCTATGGCGTTTGCTGCTTTTTCTATAATTCCCACATCCATGATACAAAAGTAATACTTTTTTTGAAACATTGAAATTTTTCAATGAATTTTTTTTCCGGGAGATGATTATGCGGTCGTGCCTGCTTTTTCCGCGAGCTTATGCCGACGGTACGCTGCAGGGCTGACGCCATAGTATTTCCGGAACAGCCGGCTCAGATGACTTTCGTCAGTAAAACCCAGTTCATCAGCGATCTCCCCGATGGTAAGGCCGCTGTTCTCCATCCTCAGCTGCACCAGCTTCAGCTTATAATTGATCATAAACTGCTGGATGCTCTCCCCTGTTCTTTTCTTGAAAAACTCACCGATGTAATTCACGGATAAATTAAATTTCGCCGCCAGCACCTCCAGCTTCAGCTGCTCGGGATAATAAATATGCTGACGGATATGGGAGATCATCCTTCCGATCAGCGGCCCCTCACCTTCCGGCTCCGCCATGTCCACCTCTTCCGCTACATTACGGGCAATGATGTTGAGCAACAGCGCCACATACAACTGCAGGTTAGTTTCATAATACGGCGGCCGCTGCTGGTATTCCTGCACCATATTCCGGATCAGGGACGTGATCATCTTACAGTCATCGGTATGTTTAATCAGCACCGGCTCATGGCGGTTGTGCTGAAAGAAAACGTACTCCAGCTGTTTCAGCCACTCGCAGATGCGCCGGCGCTCTTCGCCGGAATGCTGCTTCTCCAGGAAACTTCCTGAAAACCGCACCGACGTAAAACGGGTGGGCTTCGTTACCTCAAAGCCCCTGCAATCGCGGGGCGTAAACAGGATCACGCTGCCCGGTTTATACGGGAAGCGGTTCTGGTTCACCACACGGGTACCCTCGCCTTCCCATATATGTATGATCTCGAAAAAATAATACACCAGCGGGCGTGACTCCCACTCGCTCATATCCGCCTCAAACAATTCAAAAGGCATATGCAGGTTTCTCTCTCCCATCCTCCAAAATTACAACAGAATCCCCGGATTGTACCTGCGGGCCCGTCCGGCACGCCGCTACTTTTGCAACAGCAAAGTAAAAAATCATGAAACTACTGGAACCAATTGCCACGCCCGGCCTGTCACTGGCCAACCGGATCGTGATGGCCCCCATGAGCAGAAGAAGGGTGGAAAACGAAGGCGTCCCCAGCGAACTGCTGGCGCGCTACTACGCACAGCGCGCCAGCGCCGGCCTGATCATCGCGGAGAGCACCGTTGTCAGCCGCGATGGCATGGGCATCTCCCTGCTGCCCGGCATCTACAGCCAAGAGCAGGTAGCCGGCTGGAAGAAAGTCACCGATGCGGTACATCAACGGGGCGGTAAAATATTCGTGCAACTGGTGCATTCCGGCCGTATCGGCCATGCACTCAACATACCCGGCGGTACCGCTCCCGTGGCGCCTTCCGCCATCGCAGCCGCTGGCACCATCAACACGCCTGCCGGCAGCCTGCCGTTGCCCGTACCGGAAGCGTTATCTGCCGAAGCTATTGAAGCCATGTACACATTACATATGCAGGCCACCCGCCACGCACTGGCGGCGGGCTTCGATGGGGTAGAGCTTCATGCGGCCCACGGCTACCTGATGGAACAGTTCATCCATCCTGCCGCCAATCAACGTACCGACGAATACGGTGGCAGTATCGAAAACCGCAGCCGGCTCCCGCTCCGTATACTGGAAGGTATGGTGGCCATCGCCGGCGCCGACCGTGTAGGCGTGCGCTTCTCTCCCTTCGCCTCGCTGAACGGCCTCTCTCCCTACGAAGAGGAAACCGCCACGCATCTTTACCTCGCCGCCAAACTCGATAAGATGAAGATCCGCTACATCCATCTGTCGGACCAGTCCACCAACGGCCATCCGCCGATACCGCCGGCATTCACCACGCTGCTGCGCCAACAGTTCCGGCAGTGGCTCATCCTGGCCGGCGGCTACAACACCGGCACCGCCCACGAAGCCTTGCAACAGTTCAATGCGGACCTCATCGCCTTCGGCAGGCCCTTTATTTCCAATCCCGACCTGGTGGCCCGCATCGCGCAGCAGCAGCCCTTTGCACCGGCAGATAAAGCTACTTTCTATGAAGGCGGCGCCACTGGCCTCATCGATTACCCCTGCCTGTCCACCTGCGTGACTGGCTAAACCGGCATTTTTTGTTTATCTTTAAGGTTTGCGTTTGCCGGTAACGGTCGGCGCAAGCCTGTATGCCAAACAAATAACCGCCCATGTATCGCTTGAAAAATCGTTGCCTGTTGCCCGTTGCCTTGCTCGCGCTGATGGCCTGCCACCAAACGCCAGACACTCCCGAAAGTACTGATGCCGCACCTCCCGCACACGCAGCGGTCAGCGTTATCACAGAACCCTGCGCCGTCGTCTACGCACCCAGCGCGCATAAACTGGAAAAGCTGAAAGAGGAAAACGGAGAGGAAAGTTTCTACGCCCTGGCCAGCGACAGCGAGAACTGCATCAGCGACTGCCAGGATTTCCTCCAGAACAAAGCATTCAAAACCATCACCGCCGATGGCGGCAAAATCACGTTCCGCCACCGGAACGGCGGCACTACCGTCATCAACCTCGACGACCCGCAATATACCTGGGAAGTGTTCCTGTTCGACGGTAATAAAGTGACCAATATCGACATCACGGACATCGAGAGCGAATATGGAAAAGTAATCCCCTGATGTATACATTTTCATACAATCTTCTGAGATATGAACACTTTTCCCCCGGCATTCCGGGGGAATTTTGCATCTATCAAATGATTAAACATGAAAATTGTAGTTACAGGTTCCCTCGGGAATATCAGCAAACCACTTACGGAAATACTGGTGAAAGAAGGTCACCAGGTGACCGTTATCAGCACAGACCCGCACAAAAAAGATAAGATACAGGCGCTGGGCGCACAACCGGCCATCGGCAGCATCCGCGACCTGCCCTTCCTCATTGAAACATTTACCGGCGCCGATGTAGTTTACTGCATGAACCCGCTGGATTTCGCTACGCAAAACATCTACGAATGGGACGAAAATATGGACCGCTACAGCCAGGCCATCAAAGCCACCGGCGTAAAACGTGCCATCGTACTCAGCGGATGGGTAGCCCATCTGCTGCAGGACCTCCACCCGGAGAAAAAATTTGAGGCGCTGAATGATGTATCTGTTACTTTTGTAAGACCAGGACCGTTTTACACCAACTTTTACCACCTTGCGGGGATGATCCGCTACCAGGGCGTGATCACCTCCAATTATGGCGGAGACGACCTGGTGGCTTTTGTCGCCCCCGAAGATATTGCCGCCGCTATCGCGGAAGAAATTGGCAAACCGGCGATGACAGGACATAAAGCCTTGTACGTGGTCAGCGATGAACTGACCTGCACCCAGGCGGCCCAGATCATAGGAGTTGCAATCGGCATCCCCGGTCTTCAGTGGACCGTCGCCTCCGGAGAACAGGTAAGACAAGGGCTCCAGGCTCACGGCGCATCTCCGGCTGTAGCGGGGTTAATGGTAGAAATGCAGGAAAATATGCACAACGGAAAAGCGCAGCAGGACTATGCCCTTCACCAACCGGTTACGGGCAAACGAAAACTGCAGGACTTCGCCAGCGAATATGCGGTCTGGTATCATCAAAACTAATACCATGGCAGGAAATCTTCCCCTGAAAATAAAGAGCATACAGGAACTGCTGCAGCTGAGAGGCCTGCCGGACACCAAACATCCGCTGGTCAGCATCATCAACATTGCAGCATTACCCCATCCACCGAAACCGGTGGACCTGTCGGTGACCACAGACCTGTATTTTATAGGCATCAGCCCATCCACACAGGCCTGCCTGAAAATGAAATACGGCCAGCAGGCGTATGACTTTGACAAAGGGATGATGAAATTCATCGCGCCGGGCCGCGTATTTAGTTTCAATGCCGACCAGGCGGAAGAAATAACATTGTCCGGATGGCTGCTGCTGCTCCATCCGGATTTCCTCTGGAACCATCCCCTTGCGCAGAAAATAAAACAATACGAATTCTTTGACTATGCCGTCAATGAATCCCTCTTCCTTTCTGACGGCGAAGAGAAAATCATCAACGGCCTGTTTCAGCATATAGAACAGGAATACAACAATAATATCGACAAATTCAGCCAGGGAATCATCATCTCTCTCATCGAATCACTGCTCGGATATTCGGAACGTTTTTACCAGCGCCAGTTCATTACCCGGGAAATCACGCATCACGGTATCGTCAGCCAGCTGGAAACGTTGCTGGAAGAAGCTTTTTCTCCGAAAGCGCTGAAGGAGCACGGCGTCCCCACGGTAAAAGACATCTCCGCCAGGCTGAATATCTCTCCCAATTACCTGAGCACGCTGCTCAAAACACTGACGGGCAACAGCACCCAGCAACACATCCAGGAGAAAATCATAGAAAAAGCCAAAGAAAAGCTGATGATGACCGATCTGTCCGTCAATGAAATCGCCTTTGAACTGGGCTTTGAATACCCGCAGTCGTTTTCCAAATTGTTCAAAACGAAGATGCAGCTCTCTCCGCTGGAATTCAGAAAGTCCGGCAGGTTTTAACCACCGGACCTTCGCGTTTATTTAAAAAAGCACATACCCCAGCGTAAACGACACATACTGCCGGTACGCCTTCAGCTGCTCCTTAACACCGGCGTTCTCCTCCAACGGTACCCATCCCCGCACATACCGTACCTCTGCGTTAATCCGTCGTTTAAACGTATAGCCGGCCCCGATAGTAATACCGATATCGTTTTTGGCCGCGTAACTACGCTGCGCCGTGCCGTCGCCATAGTTGCCGGAACGCAGCAATATCCCCATATACGGGCCGCCAAACACTTCCAGGCCATATTTCCGGTAGGCGACGCTCACGGGGAACAGGTCCAGCCGGGATTCGTTTTTCAGAACTGCCAGGAGCACCTCGTGTTTCAGCGCTACAGACTTACCCAGCGGGGACAGGGCGCCTACGCCCGCTACCCATCCGGCCCCCGGCACGTCCGTTATTCGTTCGCTTTCAGCACCGTATAGCCGTGGCAGTAGCACACCGGCTTTTACCTGCATAGAAAAGCCTGGCGTTTCCTGTGCCGCCACGCCCGATGCGACGGCTAGCAGTAAAAAAATACATGCTGTTATTTTCATACAATCAGAATTGAATATCCCACATGGCTGCGGCCCTTTCCAGCTCCACCAGCGCTGCCGCGTGACGATAAATGGTTTCATAATATTGTTGCTGTACATCGTTGTAAGTCCGTTGTGCATTGAGCACTTCCAGCAGGGAAGTCTCGCCCCGCTGATAGCTGTAGCGGCGGCCTTCCAGCACACTTTTGGCTTCCTGCAGCAGTCCGTTATCGAACTGCTGCCGCTGCCGGCCGGCGCCGAGATAGGTGAACCAGGCCGCGGTGACTTCCGTCTGCACCTGCAGTAATGTTTGCCTGTATACCGCGTCCTGTTGCTGTATGCCGGCATTGGCCGCCAGCAGATCACCCCTGTTGCGGCCGGAGAACTTCAGTGGCAGGCTGATACCGGCCGACACCGTGTTCATAGACGGCGTAGGGGCTACCACGTTAGTCACCACCGTCGCGTTGTTGACGCCGAGGGTAAGCCCGAGGTCTATCATCCTCGCTGCTTTCGCGAGCTGCAGCGTTTTTACAGACACGTCTTTCTGCCGCAGGGCGGCCAGCAGGTCCGCCCGCTCCTCCTGCGCATGGGTGACCAGTTCCTGCAACCGGAAACTGCGTTCGAAGCGGTCGATGTCACCAGCCGGCTGCACGAGCGTATCACCGTGCCAGGCGCCCATCAGCTGCTGCAGTTGCACCTGCGCCGCTTTCAGGTCGGCCCCGGCGCCGATGGCCTCGTTGAGCAACATGCCCGCTTCCACGCGTGACTGCCGCGCATCGGCTTCCGGTACCAGGCCGGCACGGTAACGGATGCTGTCGGCCTGCGACAGCTGCCACATATAACGATACGCTTCCATCTTCATATCGTATAACCGTTGCTGTTGCATGGCCGTCAGAAACGCCAGCGTAGCATCTGCCCGCAGGTTGCGGAAATAGTCTTCCAGCAGGTAACGCGTCACTTCCTGCTCACTTTTAGCCAGCCCTATACGGGCGCGTCTTTTGCCGCCCAGCTCCAGCGTGTACCCGATACTGCTACTGAAACCATACCCCTGCTGCATCCGGCGCTGACCGTTGTCAAACACGCCGGCGCTGATTTCCGGGTCCGGAAAAACTTTCGCCATCAGCACATTGGCGGCTGCCACGTCCATATTGAATTTCTCCGCGGCATAGCCCAGGTTGTGCTGTCTCACGCCGGACAGGTATGTGGTAAAGTCCAGCTGCTTTTCCTGTGCGGCAATGATGCCGCTATATAAAAGCCCTAAAGGCAACAGCCATCTTGTCTTCATAAAATCAATTTGTTTCGTTAACACCTTTTCGCTCGGTCAGGTAATACAGCGCCGGCAGGGCAAACAGCGTGATCACCGTGGAGCATAACAGTCCGTATACGATCACCGTAGCCAGCGGCCTTTGCACATCGGAGCCGATGCCGGTGGCCAGCGATGCGGGCAACAGCCCCAGCATGGCCACGGTGGCAGTCATCAGCACCGGCCGGAAACGGTCCCTGGCAGCCTGTATCACCGCTTCCTTCAGCGAGAGCAGCGTGCCACGCAACTGGTTCATCTGCGACACCATCAGCACGCCGTTCTGGATCGCTACGCCAAACAAGGCGATAAACCCTACGGCGGAGGATACGTTGAGCGTCATGCCGCGGATGTTCAGCGCCAGCATACCGCCAAACAACGCCAACGGCACTACGGAGAGAATGAGCGCCGCCTGCCGGGCCACGCCAAAAGCAGCATACAGCCAGATAAACATCAGTCCCAGCGCCACCGGCACAATTATCGCCAGCCGGCTGTAGGCACGGTTACGGTTCTCAAATTGGCCGCCCCAGGCAATGGTGATATGGTCCTTATCATATTTTACCTGTTGCTCTATCCGTTGCTGCGCGGCGCGCAGGAAAGTAGTCAGATCGGTACCGCGCAGGTTCAGCCGCACCGTCAGGTGGCGGCGCCCCATCTCCCGGGTAATGGTGCTCTCGCCGGTCGCCAGCTGTATCCTGGCTACCTGTGACAAAGGGATCTTCACTCCTTCTCCGTTGGTGAGCATCAGGTTACCGATCTTTTCGGGCGTATTGCGGGCATCTTCCTGGTAGCGGCAGCTGATGTCATACACCCGGTCGCCGGTAAACACCTGCGCGACGGCCTTGCCGCCAATGGCGACTTCAATCAGCTCCGCCACATCGTTGATATTGAGTCCGTATCGTGCGATAGCGGCCCTGTCGGCCTGTATCTGCAGCTGCGGCAGCGGCGGCTCCTGGTCGATGGCCAGGTCAGCAGCGCCCGGCACCGTGGCCAGTGCAGACATCACGGCCTCGGCTGTACGCCGCGTTTCGCGGAAATCCCTGCCGTATACTTTCACCACCAACTCACTGTGCGCCCCGGCGATCTTGTCCATCACACCGTCGATCATCGGCTGACTGAAGCCCACCGAATAATCCGGCATCCCGGCGTATTCCGCTGCCAGCTCGCGGACCAGGTCCTGTTTTGTTTTACCGGCAGGCCAGTCTTTGTAAGGCAGCAGGCCGATGGAACATTCATAATGAGAAGGGGTAAAAGGGTCCGTACCATCGTCGTTGCGGCCGGTCTGTGTCATCATGTACGTCACCTCCGGATGCTGCAGGGTCCTTTGCCGCAGCGTATCAGCCATTTCACGGGCTTTGGCCAGCGACACGCCGGGCGGCAGCTGTACCTGCAGCCAAAGAGAGCCCTCGTCCAGCGGCGGCAGAAAATCTTTACCTACCGTAATACTCAGCACCGCGGCAGCGCCCAGTATCAGCGCCAGCGGCGCCCATACCCGCCGCGGACGCTCCATGATCCGCTCCATCCGCCGCTGATAAGTATTTGTCAGCTTCTCCAGCCAGCGGTTATGATATACCTGCTGCGGCTTACGGTAAAGCATATACGCCATACCCGGGATCAGCAGCAACGCTACAGCCAGCGCGCCGAGCAGCGCATAGCCTACCGTGAATGCCATCGGCGTGAAAAGTTTCTTTTCTACCCGTTCAAACGCAAACAAAGGCAGGTAAGCGGTGATGATGATCAGCGTAGCGAAAAACACCGGTCGCGCCACAGAACGCGCCTTCCGCGCAAAGCTGCTTTCCTCCAGCATCTCCGAAGGATGGTCTTCCCGCTGCCGCAGCATGGTTTCGGTCATCACAATAGCGCCGTCCACGATGATGCCAAAGTCCACCGCCCCCAATGACAACAGGTTGGCCGGTATGTGCGTGAAATACATCCCGATAAAGGCGAACAATAAACTCAGCGGGATGGTCACCGCCACCAGCAACGCCGCCCGCCAGCTACCGAGGAAAATGATGAGCACCAGCACCACCAGCGCCATCCCTTCCAGCAGAGTATGCGATACTGTCTGCAGCGTGGTGTCTACCAACGCCGTCCGGTCGAGGAAAGGGTGGATCTTCACGCCCGGCGGCAATCCGCCGTTGTTCAGCTCCTCCACTGCCTTATGCACGCCATCCAGCACGGTGGAAGGGTTCTCCCCTTTCAAAAGCAATACAATGCCTTCAATGCTTTCGCTGTAGTGCCGCTGATGATCGGTAAAACCCAGCACACCTTTGCGTTCCAGGTTGCCGTAACGCAGCCGGCCGATATCCTGCAAAAACAGCGGCACGCCCTGCGGCGACTGGACCACAGTTTTCCCGATATCGTCCAGCGATTTCATCAGGCCGATGCCCCGCACCACATAGCCCAGGTCTCCGCGTTCCAGCACGCTGCCGCCGCTGTTGCTGTTGTTGTTATTGATAGCATCCGTTACGGTACGCAGCGGCAGATGGTACTGTTCCAGCTTCTGCGGGTCCAGCTCCACCTGGTATTGCGTGGTAATGCCGCCGAAGTTGGTCACGTCTGCCACGCCCGTCACCTGCTTGATACGGGGAATGATCACCCAGTTTTGCAGGTCCGTCAGTGTACGCAGGTCCACCTGGTCACTTTCGATGATGTAGCGGTATATCTCGCCGATGGGCGATGTCAGCGGGTCCAGCCCCGGCTGTGCGCCATAAGGCAGCGTCACGTCTCCCAGCCTTTCTTTGATGCGCTGCCGCGCCCAGTAGTCATCCACGCCGTCTTCAAATACGATGGTGATCATAGAGAGGCCGAAGGTGGAGCGCGAACGCATCACATGCATACCTGGCATACCGTTCAGCGCCCGCTCCAGCGGGATAGTGATTTGTTGTTCCACTTCTTCTGCGGCCAGCCCTGGTACCTGCGTCACCACCTGCGAGGTAACATCCGCAATGTCGGGGTAGGCCTCCACTGCCAGCTGCCGCCAGCTGTACCAGCCACCTGCGGCCAGTAAGGCAAATAGTGTCGCCATCAGCCAACGTTTCTGTATAGCTGTATCGATCAGTTGTTTCATCGGTCGCTTATTTTACTGCTGAGAGATAGAAGGCGCCATCGCCTATAATTTTATCGCCGGCGTGAAGACCGCTGCGGACCACCACCTGCTGGTCAACCGTTTCGCCGGTAACGACTTTACGCCGCACATAAATACCCGCCTGCACTTCCAGCAACACATAACTGTAGTCGTTCTCCTGCAGCACGGCCCTGGCGGGGATGGTGATCACCTTTTCCGGTGCGTCTTTAAAACTGACGCCCGCATACATACCCGGCTTTAACCGGAGTGCCGGGTTAGAACACAATATCAGTACGTCGGCCGCACGGGTGTTTTCATCGATTGTGCGCCCCACGTGGAAAACGTTTCCTGTAAAAATGGTGTCCGGCAATGCCGCCACCTGCATCTGTACCCCATCGCCTTCGTGTATAAACCGCAGGTCTTTTTCCTTCACCTGCCCGGCGATCCATACCTGCGACAATTGCGCCACCACGGCCACCGGCCCGTCTTCTCCCTTCAGAAACTGTCCGTTTACCAGGTTGTTGCTGATCACTTCTCCGGCGATCGGCGACCGGACGATCAGCGGCTCCCCCAGCACCTGTTGTTGCGGGTTGACATTAAACACCTTCAGCGCAGCGGCTGCGTTCTCCAGCTCCTGCCGTTGTACGGCCAGGTTAGTGTTCGCCTCCTCCAGGTCCCGCCCGGCCCCTACGCCGTGCAGGTGTAGGTCCTGTTGCCGGCGCTGCGCCAGCACGGCCTGCTGGCACAACTGACTGGCCTGGAACCAGGCTTTCTGCGCAGCATAAAAATCGGGCGAGGAAATAGCGAACAACGGCGTACCGGCGCTGACCCTCTCACCCAGACGCACATACGATTTCACCACCCTGCCGGCAAAGGGCGCAGCTATTGCTGCATAGTTATTAGGGATAGCCTTGACGATACCGGCCGACAGCAGCTGCAGCTGGTAAGGCTTTTCGGCCACCGTCAGCAACTGAAGCCTGGCCAATAAAGGCGTATTGGCGGGCACTATTATCGTATCTCCCCTGCCCTCCCATGTGACTGTTTCTTTTTCTTTCTCCGGATGATGACAGGACGCAGCGATCAACACCGCGCCGCAAGCTGCAGTAAACCTTTTCATGACGATCTGTTTTTCGTGTATCTGTTACAGTAAGCGCCGCAAAAGTACTGTCCGCGGGTGGAGGCAGCCGTTAGAGATGGTTTAGAATGTTATTAGAAATTGATTAGAGCGGCTTTTAAATATGCGGCAGCTCCACCGTAAACGTAGTGCCATGCCCTGATTTGGACACCACGCTGATATTGCCATTGTGCAGGCGCACAATTTTAAGGGCCAGCGAAAGGCCGATGCCGTTACCATCAGCATAAGGCCGGTTATCTCCCCGGTAGAAGGGGGTAAAAATATGGGGCAGGTCTTCTTTCGTCATGCCAATCCCTTCATCCGCAAAACGTAATATAGTATGGGCTTTGAACCAGGTGACCGTCACCGTGGTCTCCGGCGGTGTGGAGAATTTACAGCCGTTTTCCAGCAGGTTCATAAAAGCAACTTTCAGCAGGTACTCGTTACCATTAACGGACACCATGTCATCGTCATCATCCGCTTCTTCGAACACCACGTTGATTTTATATTCGGGATGCGCCTGCAGCACAGCGCTGCGTGCGTCCATCAGCACCTCGTCCAGCCTTATTTCCCGGAAATTGATCTCCGAAGGGTCGTAGCTGGCTTTGGCCAGGTCGAGCAGGCTGTTGGACAGTTTCACCAGCCGCTGCGCGTCTGCGATGGCGTGACGCATGGACTGCCGGTATTCTTCCGCAGGCCGGTCACGCGAGGCGGTGATCTCCAGTTCCGCCATCATGGCGGTGAGCGGCGTACGCAGCTCATGGGAGATATTGGAAACAAACTGTTTCTGTGCATCAAAAGATTGTTCCAGCCGGTCCAGCATCCGGTTGAACGTCTGCGCCAGTTCGGCCATCTCATCTTTGCCGGCTGCACCGGCAAGCCGCAGGTCCAGGTTGGTGGCGGTAATTTCTTCTACCTTGTCCACCATATCGGACACCGGTTTCAGCGCCTGCTGTGAGAAAAACTGCGCCACCAGGAACACCAGCACCACCGCCACCAGGAAGGTGATGAGCAGCGTACGGAACAGCAGTTGCAGCTGCCTTAGCCCATATTCATCTTCTGCGGCGGCAGTAACGATATAGTCGGTACCGTTATGCGGATAAAGAAACCCTACCACCTGGAGATGGCCTTCCCGGAAAGTGATCTCTTTGTGTTGCACGATCTCCCGGATCATCTGCCGGGTCTCCTTTACCTTATCGATATTGACCGCATCGTGGTACAGGAGGTTAAAAGCGGTGTCATACACCGCTACTTCTTCCTGAGAGCGGGAGCCGGCGGCGTTTTTATAGATGAGTTGCAATACTTCAGGACTTACTTTGGCGTCCAGCAGGAGATTCGCTTTTGTAACGGCTTGTTGTTGCAGTGTTTTGTAGTAGTCTTCTTCCCGGTCATGCGAGTAAGAGAGGTATACCACGCCGGCGAACAGCAACAGCAGCGCTGCGATCATACCGGTGAACAATAAGGTAAGCCTGTTACGGAGCTTCATGGTCAGCCTGCTTTAAAAATGAATCCCATACCGGGTTTGGTGTGGATCAGTTTTACTTCGAACGCTTTATCTACCTTTTTGCGCAGGTAGTTGATATACACATCGATAAAATTGGTGCCGGTATCGAAGTGGGTTTCCCATACTTTTTCTGCGATTTCCGTGCGGGAAAGCACTCTTTCTTTGTTTTGCAGCATAAACTCCAGGAGGCGGAATTCTTTGGGGGTGAGGTGGATCTCCTGACCGTTGCGGGTAACGTTTTTGGTCTGCAGATCCATTTCCAGGTCTGCGTACCGGAGCAGCGCAGGCTGCGGCGCTACCGGTGCGTTCCGGCGTTTCAGCAGGGCACGGATACGTACCAGCAGCTCCCGCAGGTCGAAAGGTTTTACGAGATAGTCGTCGGCGCCAGCATCGAAACCTTCCACTTTATCATCGGTGGTGCCCAGTGCTGTCAGCATGAGAATGGGAACGGCCGGCAGCGCTGCCCGTATGGCGCGGCTCAGCTCAAGGCCGTTGATGCGCGGCAACACGATATCGGTAATCACAAGATCGAAACCGCCGCCCAGCGCCAGCTTCAGTCCTGCCTCCCCGTCCCATGCCAGCGTAACGGTATAGCCTTGCTCTTCCAGTCCGCGCCGGATCAGTGCTCCTACGCGTTCTTCATCTTCTATGACTAAAATCTTCATGATGCAGAAAAGTCAAAGCTATCCATTTTTTCTTTCTTGATGCACAAAATGGTCCCACGCCGCTTTGGCGGTGTTGGCGATGGTCTTCTCGCGGGTTTCCTGGTCGGCATAGGCATCTTTCACGAACACGGTGATGATGAGATGATGGCCATCCGGCAGCGTGATGATACCGGCATCGTTGGTGGCGCGGGTAAGTCCGTCTGCGGTGCCGGAAGTACCTGTCTTATGGGCTACCACCGTACCCTTCGGCAGCTGTGCTTTCAGGCGGCGCGCACCGGGGCCGGAGTTCTCCAGGAGGTCCAGCAGGAAATGATAACTGCTATCGGACAGAACATGGCCGGTATAAAATTTCTTAAACAACGCCGTCATGGCTTCGGGGGTGGACCAGTTCTGGTATTGCATCAGTTCATTGGGCACCTGCACCTGTTCCGTCAATGCGATATGAATATTCCTGATACCGAGATCGCGGACGTATTTGTCGGCCACGGCGGTGCCGCCGATGATGCGCAGCAGCACATCGCAGGCCGAACCATCGCTTTCCGCTACGTTGTAGCGCAGCAGTTCCGCTACCGTTATGTCTACATTACCGGCGGGATACTTGTCCCGCAGGGGGCTGTGGCCCTGTTTGGGGATATAGTCAGACGGCAGCACGCGGACAGGCTGCTCCAGCTTCAGCTTCCCCTTATCCACCTGTTGCAGTACCGCCATGGCGATGGGGAATTTATAAACGCTCTGCATGGGGAAACGCATCTTACTGTTGAGACCTGCCGTTTCACCTGTTTCCAGTACGAGCGCCGACACGCCTACCGTGCCTTTGGCGGCTTTGGCGATGGTTTCAAATTGTTGGGAGAGGCTGACTTTTTGTTGAGCAACCGTTACAAATGGGCATAGCAGCACCAGGGCCAGGCCGTACAAGGGGCGCATTAACATAAAATGATATTGAAATGATCAGGAGTGGCAAATATATAGAAATACCGCTGTCGTATCACACTGATTATGTTGTTATTTATCGGCCGTTTGTATTTTCCGGCGCCTGTTTTCATTTTGCATTTAGAATTTCCGTGATCAGATATTAATTTTAGCCTTTAAAACGAAAGGCTTTGAGCAAACCAATACTAGTCATAAAATTCGGTACGGCCTCTATCACGCATGCCAACGGCGACCTGGACGAAACCGTCATCGCCGGTGTGGCGCGGCAGGTGGCGGAGCTGCATGAGCAGTACCATATCGTGCTGGTCTCTTCCGGTGCGGTGGCCGCCGGCAAACAATACCTGAAAGCCTATGAGGGCACTATCAGCCAGCGCAAGGCCGCTGCCGCCATTGGCAATCCGCTGCTGCTGAGTAAATACAGCCGCTATTTTGCGCCGTATAATATCGCGGTGGCGCAGAGCCTGTGCGAGCGGCAGCATTTCTCCAACAGGGACCAGTTCCTGCAGCTGAAACGTACGTATGAAGAGCTGTGGGCCAGCAATATCATTCCCATCGCCAACGAAAACGACGTGGTGAGCAGCCTTGAGCTGAAGTTCTCGGACAACGATGAACTGGCCACGCTGATCGCTGTTGGTTTCGGCGCCTCCCTCCTGCTGTTCAGCACCAGCGTAGCCGGCGTACTGGACCGCGAAGGCAAGGTGGTGCCGCAGATCGATGTGATCGACAAAACAGCCCTCTCGCTGGCCGACAAGGAGAAGTCCGCGCTGGGACTGGGCGGCATGGTGTCCAAGCTGACTTTCGCCCGGCTGGCTACCCGCATGGGCATCCGTGTGGTGATCTTCGGTATCCGCACGCACGACGGCATCCTCAACGCCATCGCCGGCAAAACGGGTACGCTCTGCCTGCCGCAGCCCTGCAGCATGCCGGCCCGCAGAAAATGGCTGGCCAGCGGCAGCCTCGTTACCGGCAGGATACAGATCGACGCCGGCGCGCAACAGGCGCTGGAGAAGCGTCACAGCCTGCTCGCCGTAGGCGTGAAGGAAGTGCTGGAGAAATTTGAATGCGGCGAGGTGATAGAAATTGTCAACGAAGAAAATATAGCCATTGCCGTAGGCAGGGCAAAGATATCCTCCGACATACTGGAAACAAATCAAAAAGCACAAAACACGGAAGTGGCACACGCCGATGATATTGTGCTGTTATAAATGTAATTGTATCATGACGATTCAACCCCTTTTAGAGAAGGCCCGGCAGGCCACGGCATCTATCCGTACGCTGCCCGATGCACAGAAACAGGCGCTCCTGCAGGCACTGTCCCGTACCCTTACTGACAATATCCCCGCTATCATGGCGGAGAACCAGAAGGACCTGGACGCTATGCCGGACGATGATCCCAAAAAAGACCGGCTGCTGCTCAATACCCCGCGTATCCGCAGCCTCGCTGCCAGCCTGCTGGACATCGCACGGCTCCCCGACCCTGCCAATCAGCTGCTGCTGGAAAACCAACTCGACAACGGATTGCTGATACAGAAAAAAACAGTGCCCCTCGGCGTGGTAGGCGTTATCTATGAGTCACGCCCCAACGTGACCGTAGATGTGGCCGCCCTCTGCATCCGCTCCGGCAACGTATGCGTGCTGCGCGGCGGCTCCGATGCCATCCATACCAACACCCTCCTCGTATCCCTGATACAGGACACGTTGCGCGCTTTCCGCACCGACGAAAACGCGGTACAACTGCTGCCTGTCGACCGCGCACTGGTCACGGAAATGCTGACCGCCGCCCAATACATCGATATCATCATCCCTCGCGGTTCCCAGCAGCTGATCGACTTCGTACGGCAGCACTCCCGTGTGCCGGTGATAGAGACCGGCGCCGGCGTATGCCACACCTATGTGGAACGCTCCGCCAACCTGGAACAGGCCGCCGCTATCGTGACCAACGCCAAAGTGTCCCGTCCCTCGGTCTGTAACGCGCTCGACACCGTACTGGTAGATGAACCCATCGCTTCCGACTTCATCGCTTTGCTGGCGCCGCAACTGGCCGCCCATCAGGTAGACATCTACGCCGAGCCTACGGCCTATGCCCTGCTGGAAGCACAACATTATCCGCAGTTGCATACCGCCGCGCCTGAAGATTTCGGACGCGAATTCCTCTCGCTCAAATGCTCCATCAAAATAGTGCCCGACACAAAGGCCGCACTGGCGCATATACAGGCGTTTTCCTCCCGCCACTCGGAAGCCATCATCTCCCGCGATCCCGTCGTGAGTGAACAGTTCCTGAATACCGTGGATGCTGCGGCCGTATACGTCAACGCCTCCACCCGTTTTACCGATGGCGGCGTGTTTGGCCTCGGCGCAGAGATAGGCATCTCCACACAGAAGTTACATGCACGCGGACCTTTTGCACTGGAGAAACTGGTGACAGAGAAATGGTTTGTGTATGGAAGCGGGCAGGTGAGAGAATAATACAAAGACTATTCAAATAAAACGAGGGTGTCTCCCGATAGGAGACACCCTCGTTATTTTCAGATTTGATAGTTTTATTTAACAGCAATTTCCGTCGCAAACGCCAGAATATTTCCATCCGCATCTTTAACGGCAAAATCACGCATTCCGTAATCCCGGTCTGCCGGTGCTACGATCACCAGCGCGCCTTTGGCGACGATCTCCCGGAAGTATTCATCAACTTCATCACAAAAGATATACATGTTCCCTTCCCCGGTGGCGTTCCTGTTCCCGATTAAATCCGGGCCGGACAGCTGCAACAGCACCTTGCCGTATTTCAGTCCCACGACAGGCCCATATTCGAAATCAACGGAGAAGCCAAGGGTATCGACATAGTATTTTATAGCGGATGCTACATTGCTGACAGAGAAAATGGTGGCGGCACATTCCGGCGTCATGGTTTTATTGTTTTAAAGCGTTATGCGATCGTTACTTCCTGGTTCAGGTATACGTCCTGGATAGCATTCAGCAACGCGGCGCCGTCTTTCATCGGGCGCTGGAAAGCTTTACGGCCGGAGATCAGTCCTACCCCGCCGGCTCTTTTGTTGATCACCGCTGTTCTTACGGCATCGGCCATATCGGCATCGCCTTGTGAGGCGCCACCGGAGTTGATCAGTCCCATGCGGCCCATGTAGCAGTTGGCTACCTGGTAGCGGCAAAGATCGATCGGGTTAGCGGAGGTCAGTTCTGTATAGATACGTTCGTCCAGTTTACCGTAGGAAGAAGCGCCGGTGTTGAGGGCTTTGTAGCCGCCGTTCACTTCCGGCAGTTTCTGTTTGATGATATCGGCCTGGATGGTCACGCCGAGATGGTTGGCCTGACCGGTGAGGTCTGCCGCCAGGTGGTAGTCCACATCTTTTTTGAAAGCGTCGTTGCGGAGATAACACCACAGGATGGTGGCCATGCCCAGCTCATGAGCCAGTTCAAAGGCCTGTGCCACTTCCACCAGCTGCCGGTCGGCATTGTCGGAACCGAAGTAGATGGTAGCGCCTACTGCCGCGGCGCCAAGGTTCCAGGCTTCCTGCACGGTGCCGTACATCACCTGGTCTGCCTTGTTGGGATAGGTAAGCAGCTCGTTATGATTGATCTTTACAATGAAGGGAATGCGGTGGGCATAACGGCGCGACACCGATGCCAGTACCCCGAAGGTGGAGGCCACGGCATTACAACCACCTTCTATGGCCAGCTTCACAATATTCTCGGGATCAAAATAAGCAGGATTCTTAGCAAAAGAGGCGCCGGCGCTGTGTTCCACGCCCTGGTCCACCGGGAGGATGGACATATAGCCGGTGCGTGCCAGCCGCCCGGTGTTAAACAACTGTCCCAGGCTCCGCAGTACCTGCGGGTTACGGCTGGTAGGCTGATAGATGCGGTCTATCGTATCCGGTCCGGGCAGATGCAGCATGTCTTTGGAGATGGTCTTGCTTTCGTGTTGTAAAAGTATATCGCTATCTTTACCCAGCAACTCACTGATTTTTTCCAAGGATAACATAACAGAATCTTTTTTTGGTTAGATTAAAAGTAAGGATTTAATCCCGCACAAAAATATCGCCAGGAAAATTCTGTCGGACACTCGCTTCTACCATATTTGATCATCCATCTTTTAAAGTAAACAACAGATGAAAACAGTATTTATGACGGGTGTAACCGGTTATATCGGCGGCTCCGTGGCAGCACGGCTGCTGAAAGCAGGATACCAGGTAAACGGATTGGCAAGAAATGAAAAAGACTTTGCGGCGCTGACGGCCGTGGGTATTCAGCCTGTTGCAGGCTCGCTGGAAGACGAAGCGGTCATCGCCAGGGAAGCCGCTGCCGCTGATGCCGTGATCAACACCGCATCTGCAGACAATCCGTATGTGGTGGCCACTATCCTCGAGGCGCTGACAGGCACCGGTAAAAAATTCATCCACACCTCCGGTTCCAGCATCGCCGGAGATAAAGCGCGGGGCGCCTACGCGGCCACCGAACCTTATACGTTTATTCCAAAAAACCCGCGACTGGAAAAAGCAGCGCGCGTAGCGATAGACAGGGCCGTACTGGCGGCCGAAGGCCATTACTGCGTGATATGCCCTACCATGATTTACGGCACCGGCACCGGTATCAAGAAGGACTCCGCACAAGTACCGATGCTGACGGAAGCCGCCCGGGAAGCCGGTCACGGCGTACACATCGGCGCCGGTGAAAACCGCTGGTCCAACGTACACATCGAGGACCTGGCCAACCTGTACCTGCTGGTGCTGGAACAGGCGCCCTCCGGCAGTTTCTACTATGCAGAGAATGGTATCCTTTCGCTGAAAGAGATCGCGGTGGCGATCAGCAAATCGCTGGGCTTCGGCGGAAAAACCGCTTCCATCACCATAGAAGAGGCCATACGCCGCTGGGGTATGGAAGGCGCACACTTCGGACTGGGGTCCAACAGTATCGTCTCTTCGGTGGCTGCCCACCAACTGGGCTGGCTACCGGTACACAACAACCTGTTATCTACGATCATTAAAAACGATCGTGACTGATATTTTTTAGTAAGGCCGGGGCTTCTCCCGCTCCGGTCCTTCTTCCCGCTCCTCTGATACGGTTTCCGTGCCTTCAAATGCGCCGCCGGAGCCATCGTGAATAATGGCCGGCTCTACCGGCTGTGTTTCTGTCTGCTCAGGCCTCGGGCTGTTCTCTGCGGGTATAATCATTGATTCCATATAGCAAAAATATGGAATATCCCTGCGCTTTCCGTCTAATTAACCTGAATTTACGACTGCGGTTATTTATCTTTGCTACCCGAAAAAACGAGCAGACATTTATGGTGACCCGTATTGCAATTATTCGTCATGGTACTACTTCCTGGAACAAAGCAGGCCGCCTGCAAGGCTATTCCGATATTCCCCTCGATGAGGAAGGTCTGGAACAGGCCCATAAACTGGGATTGCGCCTCGCCGGCCAGCCATGGGACATCATCTGCTCCAGCCACCTGATCCGCGCCCGGCAGACAGCGGCCGTTATCGCCGAACAACTGGGCATCGATACCATCTGGCAGGACCAGCGCATCGGGGAAGCCGGCGGCGGACTGATAGAAGGCACTACCGAAACGGAACGCCTCGAAAAATGGGGCCCCGACTGGAAGCTGCAAGACCTCGGCATGGAACCCAACGCGTCTGTCCTCGCAAGAGGCATGTCTTTCCTCGATGAACTCGTTGCCACCGAAAAAGGTAAACAGATCCTGATCGTCACCCATGGCAGCTTTATCCGGCAGATGCTGGCGCACCTCCTGCCCCACCTGCCACCGCCGCCGCCCATGAAAAATACTTCCATCACCCACCTGGAACTGATAGAAGGTAAATGGGAATGCCCGCTGTTCAATTGTGTGGAACACCTCGAATCCGCCTCATAAAAAAGGCGCCTCATCCAGAGATGAGACGCCCGGTATTGGTTGGCCAGTCAGGAACTACTTCACCACTTTCACGCTGATGCGTTCAAAACCATGGGAGATATCTACCAGGTAGATACCGGATGGTAAGGTGGAAAGACTGTTTACCTGTATTCGGTTCATGCCTTTGATCACCTGCTCGCGCTGCTCTTTCACGATATGACCATCCAGACCATATAACCGCACGATCACCGGCCCGTGGTAGTTGGACTGGAAATACAGCTGTATACGGTCGTTAAACGGACTGGTAGCGGTAAGCACCGGTTTGTCAACGATCGCTTTCATCATCAGGGCGGAACCACCGGCCACTTTGATCCGGTAATCCTCTACTTCTCCCTGGTAATTGTCCACGCCACAGGGCTTCACATTGCTGCCATATCCCATGCGTACCCTCATCAGCGTTTCTCCGTTCTTCGCATTGGCAGGCACCGTAATGGTTTGGCTAAACGGACCGCTGCCGCGTTTCACGTAGACTTTCTCTGTCGTATCGTTCAGCTGTTTGTCGCCGTTCCAGTCTATCCATACCGCTACGGAGATGTCCGGCCAGTATTCAACACCCAGATTAACCTGCAACTGGTAAGACTGGCCGGCCGTTACGTTGGCCGTCAGCGCGGTGAAGTCTTTGTAACCGTCCCACTGTGAACTGTTGTCCACGTTGGCGAAGCGCACGCGGGTAATGGTATTGTAGTTCAGCGCCGTGCTGGCAGTGCAATAGTCCTGTACCCTGAAGCCAGTATCCTGCGGCGGTGTGGACGATGTTTGTCCCGTTTTGATACTGCCGCCGGGCATTGTATTGTAAGCGTAGTCCATCAGCGTATAACTGCTGCCGTTAGCATTCACTTTGAAACGGAACCAGCCATAGAAGTTTTCGCCGCCGGAGGAGAAAGTAAACCCTGCATAGGCGGTCTGGCCTTTCCAGACGGTATACGCCGTGTTCGTCAGGTCATGTTCATTCGGGTAATCACCACCTGCCACGAAGTTGGAGCTGCCGCTGATCACGGTGTTGGCTGCCAGCATACTGATGTTCCTGGTAGTACCTACAGACACGATGGGTTTCTTATAGGTCTCCAGCCGCAGTTTACCACTGTCGGACCACAGACCATAAGCTGCATCTTCGTTGTTATCCACCAGGAAATAGTACCAGTTATTGGTGGCGTTGATGGTATAGGTGGCGTCGTCCACATCCACATACCTGATCTGGAACGGATCGCGGAAGCTGAAGCTCAGTTGTTTCTGGCTGCTGTCGGGCGACGGCGTATTGCTGAAGGCTGCCGGCAGGAAGCTGACGGTCGCCGTAGCGCTGTTGGCCGCAGCATGACTGGTGGCTTTACCGGTAAAGGTTAAACGTGCCGTCGTATTATTTACCGCGGTGATTTTTGCGGTCAGGCCCGCCGGCAGGTTGCTGATGGTATAATGTGTATTGGCTGTGAAATTACCTGAACTGAGCGCGAAAGTGTTGCTGCCCAGTATACCTGCTTCAACGGTATCAGGGATGCTGCCATCGTTGACCAACGGTTCACGGAAGGATGTCTTCGACCAGGCCAGCGTCGTGCCCCCGGCATCTCCTGTCCTGATGGCGCCGTTGGGCGCTTCGTTCCAGGCATAGTCCCTGATGATAAAATTAGTACCATCAGCGGATACGCTGATACGTACCCACCCGTAACGGGGCTTGCCGTTCAGCGTAAACTTCACGCCGATGTAAGCAGTTTTACCGGCCCACTTCGTATAGGCGCTGCTGTAAATATCATGCTCGTTGGGATACTTACCACCCGCCACAAAGTTGGAGGTATCGCTGATCCGCGTATTCGCCGCCAGCGGTGTGATATTGCGGGTAGTGCCTTCACTGACCGCCGCTTTCTCATAGGTTTCAAAACGGAGCTTGTTATTGTCGAACCAGCCGCCGTATTCCGCGTCGCCGGCGCCGAAGCGGATAAACAACCAGGGATTGCCGCTGTTGATCGTCACATCGGACATGTCTGTATATACAATTCTATACGGATTGATGAAGTGGATGGCGAACACGAGATAGTTGCGGTACAGCGAGCCTGTGCCTCCCTGAACGGCTGCATTCAGGAAAGTGACTTTTACGCTGTCGGCATTATTGGCGGCTGTATGCTGGCTGGCAGTGCCGGTGAAAGTCAGCACGGCGGTTTTATTGTTCACCACCTGTATCTGCACTGTCAGGCCGGCAGGAACGTTCTGGACAGTAAAATGAGTGCCTGCGGTGAGCGTGCCGCTGCTAACGGCAAACTGCGCGCCGCCCAGCAGTTTCAGTGTATCCGTTCCCGTTACCACGCCGTTGTTAACGTCGCTTTCATTGAAGAGGGTGAAGGCGGGCACCAGTCGTTTAACGCTGTCGGGCAACAAGGTAGCGGCCAGGTTGGCGGCGCTCCACAGGTTGCTGCGCTGCGCCACGTTGCCGGTAAGGGCGGCCAGCATACGGTCGCGCTGCCCGGTGGTAAACATTTTAGCGCAATTGGAGTAGTCCATGTAGTTCTCTACATTGGCCACGGAACCGCACCAGTTGGCGTTGACGTTGCAACCGCCGTAGTTGGACTGTGTAGGCGGCGTATCGTCTACCTCATCACCGGGAGCGGTACAACCGTTCTGGAAGGTATGCTGCAGATTGAGGAAATGCCCTACTTCGTGCGTCAGTACCCTTTTCATGTGGACCTGGCCATTTTCTGAGCTGCCCACCCCGGGAGCCCCCAGGTAGCGCCAGTTGTAGACGATACCGTCCAGGTGGTTGTTGGCTACCCAGTCGTCCGGCAGGTAAGACCATCCGGAGTTGTTGTACACACCTTTCTCTTCCACTTCGCTCACAATCCAGATGTTGAGGTATTTGTTGCCCGGCCAGTAAGAAATGCTTTTCACGGCTGAACCGGTACCGTCCGGCGCGCGGCCGTCCAGGTCATTGTAGTGGTAGGTTACCCCGTTGGTAGGGTTTCCCAGCGGGTCAATATCCGCTAACCGGAAGGTGATGTGCAGGTTAGCCGCATTGCCAATGAAGCGCGGATCGATCGTTGAATAATCTGCATTCAGGAGATTATAATCCTGGTTAAGGATATCGATCGCGGAGCGGACCTGTTCCAGCGTTACCTTGTAAGGATCCACGGGGTCGTTGACGTGGAACACCACCGGGATGGTATACTGTACCGGGCCGGCCAGCGCGGCTCTCTGCTGCCGCATAGTGGCAATGATTTTTTTGATCTGCGCTTCCTGGCGGATAGCGGCCTGCCGGGAAGCGGGATTTTTTTTATACAGGTCCTCCATCGCTTTGGAAGAGGAACAGTGATCGGGAAGCGGCGGCAACGGGGACTTCTGCTGTGCAATGGTCCAATGGCTCGCCGACAGACATAACAATAGCGTTATTATCTTTCGTGATAAAGGTGACATATAATTGGTTTAAAGAAGTGGACACAGGAGTACTATCCGTAGCAGCGTGCTACGGCAGCATGTGTAATAGTAGTAATAGCCGCGCAAGGCAGCAGGATACGGGCAGACACAGGGTGTCGCTGAAGAGGGAAGAATTCTATTTCATACAGTGGTTTTTTATGGGTTCATAATGGCCAATCAGGATAGCGCAACCCGGCAATACCGGTGAGAGCCGGGCATAGGCAAAACAAGAGCAGTTTCGATTCTTACTTGGTTGATATCACAGGTTCATAGATTTGTGCTCTAACATACTACAACTTCACGAATTTAATAGCGTATGGGTTAACAGGGTGCCCTGAAATTGATGACTTATGAGCAGATATTAACATAATCCCGGGACATTCTATCCCGGGATTATGTTAATATCTGTTATTGTGCTGTTCCCGTAAAGGTAATTACGCTGGTGGGCGGTACTACCACTACAAAGCTGCCATCAGCCTGCGGCGCCAGCGGAGCGCTTTGCTGCCAGTGCGCAGTGGTATTGTCAGCGGTCAGATAGGAAGTGACCTGGCTGCTGGAAAAACCGGAAAGCTTCAACCGGGTGCGGGTTTCAGCGCCGCCGGGATTAACTATCACCACGCTGAATTTGCCGGTAGCAGGATCTTTCCAGGCAGATACTTTCAGAGTAGTGTTGTTGGCCAGTGCGGAATTAAAACGGTAATAGCCGGCGTGCACAAACCGGGAATACTGTCCCATTACATCGTACGTTTTGGGATAGTCGAGGGAGCCGTCGCCGTTGGTGCAGATCAGCGATTCATTGTTACGGATAGCCAGCATACCTAACCAGTACACATAGGCGTTCACGTTACATTCCGCGAGAAACTTGTGCATGTTGATGGCGAGCTTCAGACCGCCGGTCATGGTGTTATCATACACGCCGCTGTCGTCAGAAGCTTCCGTCATCCAGACAGGACGGTTGCCGGTGGCGTAGTTCCATGTTTTAGGGTCCTGGTTCAGCCCTCGCTTGCCGAGGATCAGGTCACCGATTTCCACATAGCCGTGACCTGCGAGGATGTCCACATTACTTTTGTCCATGCCGGACAGGAAGCTGTTGGCCGTGCCCCAGGCGGCGTTTTCGGAAGAGATGATTTTCACGGTGTTCAGTCCTTTGGCGTTTAAAGCAGGACGGAGATTGTTGGAGATAAACTGTCCCAGGTGGGAAGCTGTCCAATAGGAAGCGGCCCAGTCGGAGAATACGTTTTCCGGCTCATTGCTGGGCGACACCGCGTAGAAGTTAATACCTTCGTTCTGATAGGCTTTGGTGAAGCCGGCTACGTAGTTGGCGAAGTCTGTGGAGCAGCAGTTGTAATTAAGACCGTTGAAGTTTTTGGCGCTCTCCTGGGAGGTGTTGGTCTTCATGTACAGCGGCGGTGTCCAGGTGCTGGCCACCATGATGGGCACCTGGTGACGTTCTTTCAGTTTCTTCAGGATCCACAGTTGTGCCAGTTGTGCTTTCTGGTTGCTGCTGAGCGCCTGGTAAGCCGCGCTGGTCACGTCCATGTCGATGCTGGTACCTGCCGGCTGGACCGTCACGGTGCCGGTAGTTTTGTCGAACGGATAGTGATACATCACTTCCCCGCGGACGATGTTCAGCTGCAGTCCATCGGCGCCCCAGAGTTGTTTCATGATGCTGTCACGTTTGGGCGACTCAAAAAAGGGCGTGGCGCGGCCGGCAAAAGCGCCGAAGCCTTCTATGCGCTGATAGGTGGTGCCCCAATTCAGGGTGATGTTGGCAGTGTCTGTGGCCAGTGCGGCAGCCACAACGCCGTTAGAAAGTTTACCGTTGGCGGTGTTTTGCAGGTCGTCCCGCATGTTTTTGGTGCACGCGGAGGCCAATACCATGGCCAGTAAGGACAGGGAAATGCCTGGCAGATTTTTTTTCATTGTTACGAGAATTTGGGTTTTATGGAAATAGGGTAATAAAAACTACAGGTTTAAAATATGTATACTTTCCCAAAAATTGCTCACTGCCACAGACGGTAAAAACGGGTATCCATCTATCTCTTTCTAAAAATACTGATTATTTGGTTAACAAAAACTATACTTTTACAAAAACCGGGGGCGCATAACAAAAAATTAATGCCCCGTCAAATGTGAACCATGAAATACATCCTTTTATGCTCCGCACTGCTGGCTGGTTTGTCGGCATGCAACACCAGCAGGCCTGCCACGGGCGCACAACAACATCTTTACATTCAGTCTGAAGGCCGTTCCCAACAGCCCTGGAAGCTCGTATGGGAGGATAACTTCAACGGCTCTACGCTGGACACCACCAAATGGACCCGCATCCCGCGCAACAACGCCGACTGGGGCAAACACATGACCAGCGACGACCGCTGCTACGACCTGAAAGAAGGGAAACTGTATCTCCGCGGCATCAACAATCCCGATACCACCAAAGACCCCAGGCCTTTCCTCACCGGTGGTATCTACAGCAAAGGGAAATTCGCTTTTCAGTACGGGAAAATAGAGATCCGCGCCAAACTGGAATGTGCACAGGGCGCCTGGCCCGCCATCTGGATGCTGGCAGAAAACAATAAATACGGCGCCTACCCCCGCAACGGAGAAATCGACATCATGGAGCACCTGAACTATGACAGCATCATTTATCAGACCACCCACTCCTACTATACCCTGGACCTGAAACAGACAACGAAACCGCCGCATTCCGGGACAGCCGCCCTGCGCAACGGCGAGTTCAATGTTTTCGGTATCTCCTGGTACCCGGACAAGATCGTGTTCCTGGTCAACGGGAAAGAAACATTCACCTATCCGCGGGTGGAAGGTGCAGATCCTTCACAATGGCCGTACGACCAGCCTTTCTATCTCCTGATAGATCAGCAGCTGGGTGGCAACTGGGTAGGCAAGGTGAACCCGGATGACCTGCCGGTGCAGATGATCGTGGACTGGGTGAAGGTGTACCAGTAACTTTGCCGTCACCATTATTTTCAGTAGTTTGGCGGGAATCAATCATTATCCTGATAAGATGAAGCGATACATTGCCCTGGTTGTTTGGTTACCCGCCATATACCTGCTGATCTCCACCGGTTGTAACAACCGGCCCCAAAGTACCGTGACTAACGATACCGCACAAACGACGATTACCGCCACGCCGGCAGACACCGAGCCTGCAGCGCCGCCACCCAGCGGGCCGTCCTCCCTGTATAACGTCTTTATCTGTGCCGCCAATGGCGATCTCAACAAAGACAATATCAGTGATTCCGTGGTGGTGATGCACGACAGCACCTCCGCCGAAAAGCCTTATCGCCTCCAGGTGCTTTTTGGCCGGCCCGATGGCCAATATCAGCTGGCGGCGACCTCTGAAACGGCTATACTGCCTGATGGCGGCGAAGGCGCCCATGACGCCATCAACCTCGATTCCGTGCTGGTAAGCAAGGGAGTGCTCACCGTAAGAATATCGTTATTGCGGGGAACAGCGGAATATCTCTACCGCTATCAGCACCAGCATTTTGAACTGATCGGTTACAGCCGTACCGAATCCGATGGTCAGGGGATGATCATCAGCGAAGAATACAATCTCTCTACCGGCCGCTACACACGCTCCGGCGAGCCATACGACGGAGAAGAGCGGGAAACGTTTCATACCGATACCGTGATCCCCATCCGGCCGCTGCCGGTGATGGACACGCTGGTGCCGTTCAATAACTACCACGCAAAATATATTCTCTTCTAAAGGTTGACGGATTCACACCCGGTCAAAAATGTAATTAACCTGTAAGTTTGTATCAGCACCCTCAAAAATATCCCATGAGAAAGCTGATACTTCAGATGCAGGTAAGTGTAGATGGCTTTGTAGCCGATGCGCAGGGCGGGACAGACTGGCTCGTCCACGACTGGGACCAGCAACTGAAAGATTATGTACTGGCCCTTACCAAACCCGTAGATCTCATCCTGATAGGACGCAAACTGGCAGACACCTTCATTCCTGCGTGGACAGCCCGCGCCGGCGATCCCGATATCGCCGACGTATACACGCATCGAATGAATGACCTCCCTAAAGTGGTCTTCTCCCGGACACAGACCGAACATGGCTGGCAGAACACAATGCTCGTCAACGAAGCGTTGCCCGAAGAAGCAGCCCGTCTGAAAAAATCCCCCGGAGGGGATATCATCACCTACGGGGGCAGTACCCTGGCGGCCAGCCTCATACAGGAACAACTCATCGATGAATATTACCTGTTCGTAAACCCGGTAGCCATCGGTGAAGGGCTGCCTGTTTTCCATCAGCTGGAACAGCAGTTATCCTTAAAACTGATCAGTGCTACTTCATTTCCGTGCGGTATCGTGGTCCTTTTTTATAAGCCCCAGTACCACCGGTAAGTCTTCTTCCCTGCTGGCGGTGACAATGTCCGGTTGTATGCCTGTCAGTTCCCAGCTGCGGTCCGTGCCCGGAAACACCGGCGCTGCGCAGGACACCGACAAACAGAAGCGGTCGCCCGCCGGGAACAGTTCATTCATATGTGCGCCGCCTGCGGTGCGCTCACCTACGATCGTTGCCCGCTTCAGGTGTTGCAGTTCGAAAGCGATGGCTTCCGCCGCAGACGCTGTCCGGTTATTGACCAGTATGTACAGTGGCTTGTCATAAGGTTGTATACCACTCAGCGGTTCAGCTTTCATCAACTCACTGTCCCCCTTCCTGTTTTTCACTTCCAGCAAAGGCGTGCCTGCTTTTACAAAATAGCCTTCCAGCACCAGGCCGATGGCACTGCCGCCACCGCCGTTGTCGCGCAGGTCCAGGACCAGCGCTTGTGTATGTTGCACCAGTGTCATGGCGGCCTTTAGCAGGTCTACGCTTTTGGGTGAGAAGTTGATTTCCGACAGGCGGATATACCCTACCGTGCCTGGCAGCACTTTCACCTCCATAAAACCGTAGTTCATCCGTGCGGCCCTTTCATCGTAATGAAACGGGTCCTGCGCGCTGTCGGTCCGTTGCCGCGGGGCTTTCAGCTTCGCGACGGTTTGGGGATCAAAGCGCAGGTATATGTGCCCGTCTTTGACCGTTTGCCGCAGTAAGCCGGTGACCGCCTTCGCGAAAACGTTGACACTATCAGTGCCTTTGGTCAGGTCTTTTTCTTTTTGCAGCAGCGCGGCTGCCAGCAGCTTGCCTTTGTCGGGGTACACGTAGTGTTGTTCCAGCAGCTGTGCAGACTGGCGGATGATCGCCTGTTTTTCGGCGGAAGTGACCGTTTGCCCGCAGACCGTTGACAGGCACAGGCAGGCAGCCAGGAGGCTATACCATTTTTTCATGTTGACATGGATTAATGGCACAAAGCTACCCTCCGGCGGGGTGTCAGAATTGTACAGAATTAGTATCCGGGAAAAATTACAGTTTACGGAAAGCGCCCGGCAGGTAGCCGGTGTATTGTTTGAAATTGCGGATGAAATGGCTCTGGTCGAAGAAGCCGCATTGCAGGGCGATGCCGGTGAGGGATTGTTTTTTATCGCGTACCAGCGCCAGCGATCTCCCTACTTTTATTTTGCGGAGGTACTCCCCGATGGTACCCTGAAAATAGAGCGGGAAATATTTGGAGAGCGATACCGGGTGCATGTCCATTTCGTCGGCCAGGGCGTCGAGCGACAGGGGGATATCCCAGCGGTCGTGCAACAGTTGGCGCAGCCGGTGTACCCATGCCGGCGTGCCTTTGCCGGCCTTTGCCGGAGGGCCCCAATGCTGCAGCAGGATGGAATGGGCCAGCGTATCCTGTTCCGGCAGCAGGTCACGCTCTTTATAGAGCTGCAGGATAGCCAGCTGCAGCGCGTGTTCCGGAAGGCTCTCCCAGGTGATTTCCGACAGGCCGTAGGCCTCGAAAAAAGCCGGTTCCACTTCGAGGTTCAGGTTACGCGAGGGGTGTAGCGTTTGCGAGTTGCGGTGTTCTTCAAAGGAGGCGTAGCGGACCAGTTTTCCAGGCAGCACTTCCTGCTGGTGGTAGCGGCGGTGTTCGAGGTTACCGCCTTCCAACGCGAGCGAGCAATGAGGATTGGCGTGGTGGTGCCAGCCTTCCGACACTGCTGCATGGTATACCGTTTCCGACAGGATGATGCCGGAAAGGTGGTAATTGACCTTGTTTATACCCAGAAAGGTACCGCTGCCCAGTTGTTCCATGATAATACCGTAGGATTAGCGTCTGCTGGTTTCCACTGCCGCTTCTTTATTATATTTCAGGCGGTAGTCTACCGGCAGCATGCCTGTCATTTTTTTAAAGATAGCACGAAAAGCTTTACTGTCCGAATAGCCGACCTCATACATCACTTCGTTGACGTTCATCCGGCTGCTTTCCAGTTTCTTTTTGGCAGCTTCCATGCGTACGCGCTGGATGTATTCCAGCGGGGTGTTGTCGGTGGCTTTTTTAAAGCGTCGCACGAAGTGGCGGCGGCCGATGGCGAAGCGGTCCGACAGTTCCTCTACGGAGATACGCTGGTGGATATTGGCTTCGATGTATTCCTGTGCGAGGCGGATGGGCGCGTCTTCATGTTTCTTTTGCCCGCTGAACATGGCGAAGGGCGACTGGCTGGTGCGATCGATGTCCAGCGCGTACACTTTAGAGGCCATGATGGCTGTTTCCCGGTCGGTGTATTTCTCTACCAGGTGCAGCAGCAGATTCCAGTAGGAATTGGCGCCGCCGCTGGAGTAGAGGCCTTGTTGTTCCGTGACGATGCGGCCGTTGACCAGCACCACGTCGGGGAACAGTTGCCGGAACAGGTTGGCCGATGCCCAGTGGCTGGAGCATTCGAGGCCGTCGAGCAGGCCGGTGGCGGCCAGGACAAAAGCGCCGGAACAGAGGCTGGCTACATCTGCGCCATTTTCTTTATATTGGCGGATAATCCAGGGGATGAATTCCCTGTTTTTGTACAAGGTAGCTTCAAAATCGCCGGCGATAGCGGGGATGATCACCAGGTCTGTGCGTTTCACCTCTTTCAGCATTTTATCCGTATGTACGCTGAACAGGCCGTTGTACTGTTTTACCATAGGGGTAAGCCCTAACAGCTGTAGTTTAAAGGCCGGTAGTTTTCCGGCATCTTCGAGAAAGCCATTCACGCCGGCGAGCATCATGTGGGGATCTACAATACTTGCCATCACGGCGTCATTGAGCACAAGGATGGATACGTGTTTCATAATAACCGGGAGGAATTTATATAAAGTTAAGGATGTAAAAAGTCGCAAACAACCCTGTAAATGTCTTTACACCACCCCTTCTTCTAGCGGACAGCGGGGTACCTTTGGATCAGAAAGTTTCAAAAATGCAACAATTATGAAAAACGAACAACAAATTACCCCTTTTCTGTGGTTTAATGACAATGCAGAAACAGCGATCCAGTTTTACCAGGGTATTTTCCCGAAAGTTGAAGTCTGTGGCATCAGCCGGTATGGCGCCGGCGCGCCGCTGCCTGAAGGCACACTGATGACAGCAACTTTCCGACTGAAGGACCTGACCTTTATTGCGCTGAACGGAGGTCCTCTTTTCACCTTTAACGAAGCGGTTTCTTTTGTGATTTCCTGTGAGACGCAGGAAGAAGTGGACCACTACTGGAACGGTCTTATCGCCAACGGCGGTAAGGAAGGCCGGTGCGGCTGGCTGAAAGATCCTTTTGGCGTATCCTGGCAGGTGGTGCCTACCCTCCTGGGGCGGTTGCTGGGGGCGGAGGACCGGCAAAAAGCGGGCCGCGCCATGCAGGCCATGATGGGTATGAACAAGCTGGATATGCAGCAACTCCAGGATGCTTTTGACGGCAAATAATCGTTCACTCAAGTTAAATACAGCTTTATGTTACGCCTTATTTTAGCCATTATTACCGGTATGGTGGTGATCACGCTGTTATCCGTCGGCACCGATCATATCTTCCACATCACGCATGTATATCCTCCGTACGGGCAACCGATGTTTGATGCCGGGTTGTTATTACTTGCCAGCGCCTATCGTTTTGTGTACCAGGTGCTGGGCTGCTGGCTCGCAGCGAGTATTGCGCGGTCGCGTGCTTCTGCCGCCACGTGGACCATGGGGATCATCGGGGTGGTGATGTGGATTGTGGGCCTGATCACCATGAAAGATGCCGGACCAGCCTGGTATTCTTTGCTGGGGGCGGCCTTGTCTATTCCCAGTGCTTTGTTGGGCCGGCAGATCTATTACGCCCGTCATCGCAAGCAAAGTAATCCGCTGACTGTAGTATGAGAAAAGTGATTGTATCCATGAACATTTCGCTGGACGGATTTATGTCCGGCCAGCACCGGGAGCTGGACTGGCATTTCGCCAGCTGGGGCAATGATATGAGTGAGCGGCTGACCCGGGATTTGAACCAGGCAGACACGTTGCTGCTGGGCCGTAATACTTATGAGGCGATGGCCGCTTACTGGCAGCGGGTGGAGATAGATTCGTTTTTCCCGCGGGATGACATTGCTTATGCCGTGATGATGAATACCACGCAGAAGGTGGTGTATTCGCAGACCATCAGTACGTTGCCCTGGAGTAACAGCCGGCAGGCGAAGGGTGATCTGCGGCGGGTGGTGGCGGCGTTGAAGCAGCCGCGTCCTGGTCCGGAGAAGAACATTATGGTATATGGCAGCGGGCAGCTGGTGGGAGCGTTGACGGATCTGGGGCTGGTGGACGAGTTTCATCTGTGGGTGCATCCGGTGGTGTTGGGGCGGGGGATGCCGTTGTTTCCCGGAGGGGCTGACAGGGTGCAGATGTTTATGCAGCAGATGCAGACGTTTCGTTCGGGGGTTGTCTGGTTCAGGTATATTGTTAACAAAAACGGGTACGACGTCATATTAGACTAAAAAGCACTATTACACAAAACCAGCCGCCATGGCTGGTTTTGTCTTTTTTACAGCCCCTTTTCACCCCATTAAACTACTCTCCATACATTTTTGTATTAACATTTGACTTACAACCGTGTCTTTTTTGACATCGTTCCTTGGGTATAAGTGGCTCCATTTAATTTATTCCCCTGCCACTGAAACCTGTTATTTATAATATGACCTACCATGCATTAAGTGATAGTGATCTGGTTGCCGGTTATAATGAGGGCATCGTTGAATGTTTCACAGAAATTTACAACCGTTATTGGGCTATTCTGTACCGGCATGCGTTGCGGATGCTTCGTGACGAGTATGCGTCGCAGGATGTGGTACAGGAGACGTTTCATTCCCTGATCCGTCATGGCAGCATACAGGATGCCATTCCCCTGCGGTTATTGTTGTATACGACGGTGCGTAACCGGATCATCAATGATTACCGGCGGGAGAAGGTGCGGGAGAAGTACCTGGCCACTTTAAGGCATTATGTGAGTGCGTCGGAATGTACGGAGATACAGGTGCGGGAGCGGGAGCTGCAGCGGCAGATAGAGATGGAGATTTCGCGGTTGCCTGAGCGGATGCGGCTGACGTTTGAGCTGAGCCGCAAGCAGCATTGTGATTACAAGACGATTGCGGAGCGTACCAGTACGTCTACCGAGACGGTGCGTAAGCAGATCCACAATGCGATCCGGATTTTGCGGACGAAGTTGAGCTACTTTTAGCCGTCCCGATTTCTAAACGATTTGTAAAAACGAAATGCATTGTTTACAAAAAGTTAAAAATTTCATAACCTCTCTCCTACCGTTCTTTTTTCAGTGCGTTATTATATCAGTGAGAGCGGTGAACGATTGTCCGATCCCTACCCCATGAACCATCATTGTGAATGTATACCATCTAACTTAAATTAAGTATGAGCGACCAGGAAACCAAAGATTTATTGGACCGTGTGGAGCGAGGTGATTGCACACCGGAAGAGAAGGCGCTGGTAGAAGACTGGTACCTTGATCTCTGCCGGCAGCAGGAACCGGTGGCATATAATGTGGACTACGCCAGAATCAAACGGGAGATCTGGACCAGGTTGAGGATCGGGAGGCATGGATCGTCCGGCGCATGGTATCTGATGGCCGCTGCAGTAGCATTTGTATCTGTATTATCCTATACCTTATATATCAAGACAAACAACAAAACCGGTCCGGTGCAGGACAAGATGATGGCGGCGATCCGCCCGGGTGGCAACAAGGCCATGCTCACCTTGTCCGACGGCCGGCAGGTCCCCCTCGGCGATGCGCAGGACAGCATAGCTGCCGCACCGGGGATGATGGCACAAAACAACACGGGCATCTTAAATTATTTTTCCACCTCCAGGCAACCATTAAAACTATCGGGAGAGCGGCCTGTGTACAATACGATCACTACCCCCCGAGCCGGTCAGTACCAGGTCGTGCTTCCTGATGGCAGTAAGGTGGTGTTAAATGCCGAATCCAGCATCACTTATCCTGTACCTTTCGACGGCAAGGAACGCCGGGTTCATTTAGTTGGAGAAGCCTATTTTGAAGTAGCGAAGCATCAACAGCAACCTTTTATAGTCTCTAGCCTGCAACAAAGCATCAAGGTGACCGGCACACATTTCAATGTATGCTGTTATCTCCACCAGCCTGATATTACCACGCTTGCGGAAGGCAGCGTGGACATCACGCCCCTCTCTTCATCCACGACCCACTCTCTTAAGCCTGGTCAGCAAGCTACCCTGATTGGTAACGACTTTGAAATAAAGTCAGTCAAAGCCGAAGACGTCATAGCATGGAAAGACGGATTGTTTGTATTTAATGACACCCCTTTAAAAGAAGTTCTACAACAAATTGGCAGATGGTACGATGTTGAGTTCACCTACAACAGCACCCTTCCTCTGAACAAACGATTTGACGCAGAAATCTCCAGGAATCTGAATCTTCAGCAGGTCATTAACATTATCGAAATGGGAACAAAACTAACATTTAAACTAGACGGAAGAAAAGTCAACGTTCATTAGCATCAGCCAAACATCAAAAAAACAAAAAAACACTTACTAAAACGAAACCGGAAGTGCGACCAACACTCCCGGCAGGATTGAATTTCGCAAAAAAACTGCGCTAACAATTTTTCACAATTTTCAACCAGACAAAGATATGGAATATAATGTACCCACCAAGGTGGGAACGGAATTTTCTTTGCGGAAAATCCCCTCCCCGCAGGGCCGTCACACGCTCATAATCATTGTGGCCATGAAATTAATCGCATTGTTATTTTTATTCAACCTGCAGGTAACTGCCAGCGTTTATTCACAACGGATATCCCTTACCGCCAGTAACACACCGCTGCGGGACGTACTTCAGTCCGTCAGGAAACAAAGTGGCTACTCCTTCTTCGTGGAGTCCGACAACCTCCGCGATTCCAAGCCCGTCAACCTACACCTCTGGGACAACTCCGTGCCCGAAGCCCTCGACAAGATCTTCGAGAATCAGCCTTTCACCTATACTATCCAGAATAACGTCATTGTTGTTACGCGTAAAGAACGTACCAATCTCTCAGGAGCTGATTTTCTCACGTTCGATTCAGGCGCCCCGGACTCCACCAAAGTCGTCTACGTCCAGGGCAGCGTCCGGGATGATAAAGGTCAACCACTGGTAGGCGTGAGCGTTCGGGTAAAAGGCAGCGGTACCGGTACCGTCACAAAGCCCGACGGCACCTACACGCTGAAAACAAATGCCGCAGCAACGTTGATCTTTAGCTATATCGGGTATCTCTCCCGGGAGATCAAAGCCCAGCAGGGAGAGATAGACGTGGTGCTGAAACAGCTGAATACGGCACTGGACCAGGTACAGGTGATAGCGTATGGAACGACGACGAAGCGGTTTAGTACGGGGAATATTGCGACGGTAGGTGCGGAGGTGATAGAAAGGCAACCGGTGTCGAATCCGTTGTTGGCGCTGCAGGGAAGGGTGCCGGGATTGTTCCTAGAACAGACGTCTGGAATATCAGCAGGTAATATTAATACAACAATTCAAGGCCTTAACAGCCTAAAGCAAGGTACTTCGCCATTTTTTGTTGTTGATGGCGTACCGTATCCTCCGATCAACCTAGACCCAAATCTAATGGGATCAGCCATATATGGGTCAGGAGGAAGCACTCTAACGTTTATAAACCCTAGTGATATTGAAAGCATAACGGTTCTTAAAGATGCTGACGCCACAGCCATATATGGGTCAAGAGCAGCCAATGGAGCAATTTTAATAACTACTAAAAAAGGAAAATCTGGTAACACACGTGTAGATGTCGACTTTCAGACAGGATGGGGCAAAGTTCCACGTCAGATTAAAATGCTAAGCACCAAAGATTATATAGCTCTTCGAAAAGAGGGAAAAAAAAATGACGATGCTCCAATTTCACCTGTAAACGACTATGATATAAATGGCGTCTGGGACAGCACGCGTAATACAAACTGGCAAAAAGTTCTAGTTGGAGGTACTTCAAGATTTACAAATGTACAATCTTCAATCTCAGGGGGCTCCGAAAACACTCAATTTTATGTTGGAGCTGGATATTTACGCGAGACCACTGTTTATCCTGGAGATCTCGGGGACACCAAAGAAAACATTCATACAAATCTAAATCATAGGTCTCCCAATCGCAAATTCAGCCTAAATTTCAGTGGAACTTACTTACAAGACGATAACAACCTTATTACAACAGATCTAATGAGTGCAGCAGTAAGCACGCCGCCAAACGCACCAACACTTTACAACTCCGATGGAACATTAAACTGGGGGCGAGTACCTGGAACAGATGTATATAGCTTCGACAATCCACTTGCCTACTTAGTAAAAAAATATAAAGGTAGCACTAATAATTTAATAGGTAACGCTGAAGTCGGATATACACTGTTTACTGGATTAGACCTTAATATCACTCTCGGGTATAATAAACTGCAGACCACAGAATCTAGCGTAAATCCTCAAGCTTCGTTTAATCCCGCCATGCCAATAAATTTAAGATTTTCGACATATTCAAATAAATCCTCAACATCTTGGATTATAGAACCAAAAATAAGATACAAAAAGAACATCAAAAACACCCATATAGAATTTCTTGCTGGAGCATCCTTTCAGCAAAAAAAAGATGCTGTAATGTCCGTTCAAGGCAGCGGATTCCTTGACGATGCACAACTTGAAAATATCGCCAACGCACCAAACCTCATGGTTCAACCTCAACAGATTAACTATAGGTACGCAGGAATATTAAGCCGGCTAATCTTAAACCATAGAGAAAAATACATACTAACGCTGGCGGGCAGAAGAGACGGGACCAGCCGATTTGGCTATGAAAATAGATTCACAAACTTTTATTCTGTTGCCGGTGCTTGGTTATTTAGTGAAGAGATGTTTGCAAAGAATACTATGAGTTTTTTAAGTCTTGGAAAAATAAGAGCATCTTTTGGCACAACAGGAAACGATCAAATACAAGACTACCTGTATCTAACGCTCTACAACAACATTCCGATAGCCGTACCATACCAACAGACAATTGGAATCCAGCCGACAGGGCTATCTAACCCATACTTACAATGGGAACTGACCAAAAAATTCAATATTGGATTAGACTTAGGTATATTGAACAACCAAATACTATTCTCTGGAAACTTCTACCTAAACAGATCTTCAAATCAGCTACTTAGTTATCCTCTTGGATACATCACTGGATTTTCAGGCGTAAATCGAAATTTAGATGCAACCATACAAAACCGAGGCTTCGAATTTCAAATAGACGCAAATCCCCTAAAATCCCAAAAGGTAAATTGGAATGTATCTTTCAATATTAGTATCCCCGAAAATAAACTAACTAAATTCACAGAACTCGATAAAACGACATTTGCACAAACCTATATCGTTGGGAAACCAATAAATAGCGTTAGAGTCTATCCTTTTTTGGGGGTAAATTCTCAAACCGGTCTATATGAATATAGAACATTTGACGGAAAACAAACATCATCTCCTAGTTATATTAAAGATCGCACTGCAATTATAGACCCCAACCCGAAGTACTATGGAGGCATCACTAATTCATTAAGTTACAAAGGATTGACGCTGGATTTCCTTTTTCAATTCGTAAAGAAAACAAGCCTTACTAATAGGATGACATTTGGTGTACCAGGTTCAATTAAAAGTTTCCCCGAAGTTACAAATGACAGATGGCGTTCTCCTGGAGACATCGCTACATACCAAAAAGCAACAGCTCAAAACATACCAACAATCATAGCGTACAATGCTCTAAATTTCAGCGAAGCAGCATATGAAGATGCCTCCTATATAAAATTACGAAACGTAAGTATATCGTACACGCTACCAAAAACCTGGTTAAAGAAAGCGAAAATAAATTCAGCGCGAGTTTATGTTCAAGGACAGAACATTTTCACAATAACAAACTTCTTCGGCATATCTCCGGAATCAGGATACATATCTGTATTACCTCCTTTACGCATGATCACCGCAGGTATTCATTTAAACATGTAACTACAACCTTGCAACCATGAAAAAAACTACCCTCCATAAAGTATTTTGCTTCACTGCACTATTTTTTTCTTCATCTGTAATCAGTTGCAAAAAATTCCTCGAAGTTGGAGCCCCAAGCACTAGTATCAACCAAGAAAATGTCTATAAAAACGATTACACCGCAAGTGCGGTACTAACGGGTCTTTACACACAAATGATGAACGATTTCAACTCAGGTGGAATCACTTCTCTATCTCTCCTTCAAGAGATGGCAGCCGACAATCTAGTACTCAACAACCTGCTAAGTCAGGGCTTAAATAACTGGTGGAGAAATTCTTTTACCCCAGATTACTCTGACACCGGAGGATTCAATAATTTCATAAATAATTTCTATCCGAAAATATACATCATAAATGCCGCCATTGAAGGAATTGCACAAAGTAGAACGCTCACACCATCCATCAAAAATCGGCTCTTAGGAGAAGCTTACTTTTTAAGATCATTTTATTATTTCTACATTGTCAATCTGTTCGGTGAAACTCCTCTGGTTTTAACAACCGACTATACAAAGAATGCAAGCATATCTCGTTCTTCCGTATCTGAAACCTATCAACAAATTATAGAAGATCTAAAAAAATCGATCTCATTCCTAGATGACAATTATGTTGATGCAAGTATCTCCAAAAACACAAACGAAAGAGTTCGCCCCAATCTCGCGACAGCTCAATCTTTGTTATCGAGAGTCTATCTATATACGGGGAACTATAGCGGAGCCGAATCTATTTCAACAGAGGTAATCAACAAAAAAGAAATCTACGACATTATAGGACTTGATTCTGTTTTTAAGAAAAATAGTAAGGAAACAATATGGTCACTACAACCGGTAAAAACAGGATACAATACCGACGAAGCAGCGACGTTTCTTTTAACTGATGTACCGGGCGCTATCGGACCTAAATTCTACTATTTATCCAACTCATTAATATCAAGCTTCGACGCCGGTGATAATAGATTACAGAAATGGATCGGAAATCTAGTAACCAGTAGTAACTCCTATCCATTTGCTGCAAAATACAAAGCGGATATAAATAGTGGGGATGTGACCGAATACTGTGTAGTATTTCGACTCGCAGAACAATTCTTAATTCGATCTGAGGCAAGAGCACACTTAAACAATATACAAGGAGCCCTCTTAGACCTCAACAAAATAAGAATCCGAGCCAGCCTTCCTCCATCAACTGCAGCTACGACAACAGAAATACTTAACGAAATTTTGCATGAACGTAGGGTAGAGTTATTCACTGAATGGGGTCATCGTTGGTTTGACATTAAGCGTACTGGCACAATGGACGCAGTCATGCAAAATGCAGCTGTATTTAAGGGTAGCACCTGGAGTTCTTACAAAGAAATCTATCCAATACCGAATACCGAAATACTCAAAAATAAAAATCTCAGACAAAATCCGGGATACTAAAAACAACAAGCACCACAATGAAAACAAAAATTCTTATTCTGTTAATTCTTGGAGCCATCCCTTGCGCACATGGGCAAGAAAAAAAACTAATTAAAAACGACTCTCTAAATTGGGAAAGTCTTAAAATCAGGTCAAGACAGGAGGAAAAGCCAATGTTTCTAGAGGTTTCAGCCACATGGTGCGCACCTTGTAAAAAGATGGACTACGAATCCTTCACTAAGGACTCAATTATCTCTTTCATCAATCAAAATTTTATTTTTACAAAAATACAAATTGATGAAAATACTGCTGATGATACATTAACCCAAAAAAGATATGCTCTAGCTAAGAGCCTCAAGGCTAAATATAATATCTATGGTGTTCCATCATTTCTATTTATCGACTATAATGGCAACCTTCTACACAAGGAGGTAGGATATTTGAGCCCCGATTCGTTGTTATCAGTTCTCAAAATAGCTCAAGATACCACCAAAAACTATGCCTCCAAACTATCTCGATTCGAAAGAAACAAACTTTCAATTGATGAACTAGTAGATTTAGCAAACAACTTGAAGCGGTTGCACGATGATTCCATAGGACTCATTGTAGCCGAAAAATTCAAGAAACAGACATCTAGCCATATCAAATCCGATCGGTTTATAAATCGGGAATTAATCTCATTAATACAAAATTATCCCAATTTATATACAACAACCGACAGTATGGTCAAAGATCTATATACGCACAAGAGAAAATTAGACAGCCTTTTCAAACAAGTGGGATTCACCCAATACTTAGTTGAATTTTTCTTAATGCGCGACGTTATAAACCCAAAAATTGAAGGATATGGGTCTCTTGAGCCTAACTGGAACAACATAGAGAATCAGATAAAAAAAGAATGGAATCACGAACTTGCAAGCCATGCCGTCCTAGGTAGTAAAGTCAACTGGTATGAGGCTAACAAAAAGTGGGATAGCCTAATAAAATATCAAATCAAAAAAATTGATCAAGAAGGGCCGGATCTCACTGCTTGGCATGCTGTTAACACTAACAACTTTGTATGGAATATTATCTATAAACACTCCAAAGATCCTGTAATACTAAAAAAGGCTTGTTATTACATGGCCAGAATTACACATAAATACCCTGACAATCATGAAGCTATAGATACTTATGCAAGTATCCTATATAAAGATGGACAAATTAACAAAGCCATAGAGACTGAGAAAACAGCGCTAATTACAGCTCAAAAACTTAATATAACTGAAGCTATTTTACTTTATAAGAAAAAAATATCTAGCATGATAGAAGGTACAAATGTTCTCCCGGAGTAATCAATGGAGATCTCTAACAGCGTAGATTAAAATCAATTAGTTATAAATGACATAGCCCCCAAACCGATAAACATTTTTTGGGGGCTATTTTTCTTGAATGTATTACTCCCCCTGAGCTTGTGTAGACTTCCCCGAACTTCGGCCATAAGAATTAGAGTTATGAATTGATTCATTAACTTTAATCTTGACCATGAAAAGAAAAAATTTCACAGAAAGCCAAATCGTATCCGCCCTGAAGCAGCAGGAAGGCGGTATCACCGTTAAAGACATTGCCCGCGACCTGGGTATAAGTGAAGCAACCTTCTACAACTGGAAGGCAAAGTATGGCGGCATGGAGGCCAGTGACGTAAAGCGTCTTAAGGACCTTGAAGCCGAACATGCAGAGCTGAAGAAAATGTACGCAGAGTTATGCATTGAAAACCGGGCCATGAAGAACCTTATCGAAAAAAAGCTGTAACGCCCCAGGAAAAACGGGATGCAGTTGAATACCTGGTAAAGGAAGAACAACTGAGTATCCGCAAGGCGTGTAAAATAGCAGCTATCCCACGTAGTACGTACGAATACAGAGCCATCCGCAGGAATGATACTGCGATTCAGGAAGCCTTATCAGCTTTGGTTGAAAAACATGTGGATATTGGCTTCTGGCAGTCCTATTATCGGTTAAGAAACAAAGGATATACCTGGAATCATAAAAAAGTCTATCGCGTATATACCGACCTGAAACTGAATATTCGTCGGCGGGTTAAGCGTCGTCTCCCTTCACGGATCAAAGAGGCATTGCTGATACCTGAAACTCCCAACGAGGTCTGGAGTATTGACTTTATGTGTGACGCACTGGTGGATGGCAGGAAGTTCCGGCTGTTAAATGTAATAGACGACTTCAATCGGGAATCATTAGCTATTGAAGTAGATACATCATTGCCCTCTTTGCGGGTAATCAGGGTATTAGAAAGGATCATAGAGGGCCGCGGGCAACCACGCTGTATCCGGACAGATAACGGCCCTGAGTTTATAAGCCACAAGCTCCAGGAATGGTGTGAAAGCAGAGAAATCAAGCTGGCTTATATCCAGCCGGGGAAACCAACACAGAATGCGTTTATAGAGCGAAAAAACGGAACGCTCCGCAGGGGGCTGTTAAATGCCTATCTATTCAACAGTCTTGCAGAAGTTCGGCTTATGGCGGAAGAATGGAGAATAGACTACAATACCGAAAGACCTCATATGAAATAGCTACGATTTAATCTGACAGTTAGGGTTAATTTTAAGTAACCACACTTTCAATCAACCCTTTAAAACTGCCAGAAATGAATGTAGCAGCTAAGTTAATCAAAAACAAAGTAGGCCTGCTCAGATTGGCCGAAGAATTAGGAAATGTATCACAGGCATGCAAAATCTTCGGCTACAGCCGTGATAGTTTTTACAGATACAGGGAGCTATTTGAAGCAGGAGGAGAAGCCGCCCTTCAGGAAATTAGCAGAAAGAAGCCCATATTAAAAAATCGGATAGAACCTGAAATAGAAACGGCCGTTGTTGAAATGGCAACCTTAAATCCTGCATTTGGCCAGCTCCGAGCTAGTAATGAGCTTCGGAAACAGGGTGTTTTCATTTCACCAGCGGGTGTACGATGTGTCTGGCTACGGCATGATCTGGAAACCTTTAAGAAGCGTCTTAAGGCGCTTGAAGCCAGATCTATAGGGGAAGGCATGGTACTTACCGAAGCCCAGGTTATAGCACTGGAACGTGCCAAAGAAGAAAAGACTGCCCATGGCGAAATAGAGACACATCATCCTGGCTATCTGGGCGCACAGGACACCTACTACGTGGGTACTATCAAAGGTGTCGGCAGGATCTACCAACAAACGTTCATTGATACATACACCAAGGTTGCTTTTGCCAAGGTCTATGACCGGAAGAATGCCCTTGTGGCTGCGGATATGCTCAATGATCGTGTTCTTCCCTTCTATGAAGAATATGGGGTTCGCCTGTTACGCATCCTCACTGATCGGGGTACAGAATACTGTGGTGCCAGGGAATACCATGAATACCAGCTTTATCTGGCCCTCGAAGACATTGACCACAGCCGGACCAAAGCCAGAAGTCCTCAGACAAATGGTATCTGCGAACGATTAAACCGAACTATCCAGGATGAGTTCTATGCCATTGCTTTCCGCAAGAAAATCTACACTACGCTCGAACAGTTGCAGGAAGATCTCGATATCTGGCTAAACGAATACAATACAAACAGAACACACACCGGTAAATATTGCTTCGGAAGGACACCATTACAGACTTTTGAGGAAACACTATCTTTGGCCAAAGAAAAACAGCTGGACGATATACCGCCAGCTGCCTGATATTTTTACCCGACTGTTAGATCAAATCGGAACTATTACACCTCATAAAGCCCTTGGTTATCTATCTCCTGGCAAATACGCCGAACGATTTTATCAAGGACTATTGCATGAAAAGCTCTAATCCTGACTGGCTTAGTTTTAGGGGAAGCTTACAAAGTCACATATGTCAACTCACTTATGGCTTTTATCTAATGAAAGTTCCAATACCTTTGGGGGTTCATTCAACATCCAACTCGGCAATTTCTCACCTTTGAGATAATAATTAAAAAAGTCCAACATTCTACGGGAATAGTCAACAGCTGCGTCCCCACCAACCATATGTCCAGCCCCTCTGTACTGTAGAAAATAAGAGATCTTCCCCAATCGTCGTAAGCCGGTAAAAAACTCAATTCCTTGGCCAACCAGAACATCATCATCCTTATTATTATGCATAACAAGTATCGGAGTAGTAATCTTATTAATTCTAAAAACAGGTGAGTTTTCCAAATACAGATCAGGTTTTTCCCATAGGGTGGCACCTATCCTATCGCGAAACAACTCGTATTGTCCCTGCCTAGAGTACCCTGAGCCAATAATAGATCCATAAGCACTTACAAAATTTGTAAACCCAGCAGCTGAACAGGCCGCTGCAAATCGATTTGTATGAGTAATAATATAGTTTGTTTGAAACCCTCCAAAACTATGCCCTTGCAATCCCATCTTAGTAGAGTCAACATACGGCAATCTACTTAACGTATCAGCGGCGCCCATGATCGTATTAAAGGAGCTACGACCAGGATATCCAATTTCAAAGTGAATATCCGGAGTAAAAACCAAATATCCATTACTAACGAAATAAGGAATGTTCATAGGGCCCGCGGCAGGCTCTGGACGAATAAACCCATTAAGAGATTCACTAATCTTCTCATAATAGTAAAATATAATAGGGTATTTATTTTGTGGGTTGAAGTTTTCCGGTTTATATAAAATGCCTTGAGATTGCTTCCCATCACGTGTCTTAAACTCGACAAGTTGCGTTTTCAGCCAATTATACCCGCTCTCTGGATGTACATAGCTTATTTGTTTAAACTTAGTAAAATCGTACGTTATGTAAAAATTAGGAGAGCTCTCAGCGCTCATCTTTTGCACCAAATACACAGGGGCATCCTCAGCTTTAATAGGAATATAGCGTCCAAAATAAGAACTCTCATCAGGTCCAACGAACATAGCATTCTCCATTACCAATTTTTCAGGTCTCCCCACACCATTATGTCTCAGCTTATAAAAACCATCTTGTTTAGTTTTCTTAGAAAAGGCACTTAACAAAACTTCCTCACCTGTCCAAGTACTTGGAGAAAATACAAAACGAAAAACGAGATCATCAATTTTTCCTCGCCCTTGAGTCAAATTAATCGGTGATCTACTCGTCACTAAATCAATCTCAAAAATATCATTCTGATCATATAGATAGACAATGTTATCGTCCTTTGAGAATCCAGCTACACCGATGTTAAGGTACTTTGAAAAAGGTATATCATCATCTGTATAAGTTGTCCACGTAGTAGAAATTCCAGAGGTAATATTTTTCCTTTCCCCGGTTCTTACATTATAGCAAAAGTAATCTTGGAGCTCAGAATTAAAATAGATTATCCACTTCCCCGTAGGAGATAACACATACGAATCACCATCCCTATCATCAGGTTCTGTAACTTGCCTCCTCGATCCATTTGACAAGTTTAGCAATATGCGTACAGGAATGGATTTTTCATTCCAATTCCATTCCCCCCTGTGACCAACAGACTTATAAACAAGACGAAAATTGTTATCTTCTTTGGGAAATATACCATTTTTGAAAACAAAAGTTTCTCCATTCTGTTGAACCTGGAAAAGCCTATTATCTTTCAAATTCCAAACTCCAAGAGATCCGTAGCCCCCGGTTTCAGAATCAAAATTCCGACTTTTCAAATTACTGTCAGCATAAGTCCAAATAACAGGCTCTGCACTACTTTCTCTTTTGACACTACTATTTTTTCGAATTTCGCAAAGTATATAGGTTCCATCATCACTAAACCTACTAAGGTGAGAAAGTTCCGATCCAGCACTAATCTCCACGATAGGAAATCTACTTTTCGCCTTGGGATCAAAACCATGATCATAGCACCACAACAATTTTCCATTCATATCACTCTCAGATTTCTCATGGGTGATAAAAACCAGTTTAGTCCCATTTTTGTTGAGAAGCAAATTTTTAGGCTCATATCCATTATAAATCTCATTAATGTGACGATCTTGAAGGCTAATTTTTTTTAATGTGTATTTAACACTGTCAATTTTGCACTTTAAGATTACTACTCCTCCTTCCTCACTAACTATATAATTATCAACATTTTCGTAACAAATTGAGTCTCTATCATTTGGGCCCAAAATAGTAAATGTATTATCTTTCCTTAAGTATGCTAAATACTGCTTCCCATTATTTTTAAACGATGTATAAATTTTCACATTAGGTATAGATTTTTGTACCGAGCTACCCAACGTTAATAATGTAAGAATATCGGGATTTTGAATATATGCTATCCTCCTCCCGTTGTCCAAAAAACTGGGATACCCACATCCTACCAACTCCCTCTTCCACTGCTTTTGAACTCCTTGTATTACTAAACTCACTTTCTGACGCTCTGGCTTATTCAGTACATAATATGAAACATATTTTCCGTCATTTGTAATCTTAGGACTAACTGCTGTCGACCAATTTTCAAACGCATCTATATCAATAGGAGGTTTCTGAGCAGACAGATGAGTAAAGCTAAGAGAAAATATTAAAATAAAAATATATTTCATACAAAAAAAATTTTATCCAATTAATACATTGTTTTGTACCTAAATAGATACAAACTGAGGAAAATAAAGTAGTAGGAAAGCATTTATATAAATTAAAAAAAGGAAACACCCAATCTGGTCTGTTTCCCAAAATTCAAAATCAAAAAAAATCAAAAAAAGGGAGCTAGTGCTCCCTTTTTTCTGCTGATTAATTAATCAACATTAGTTACAATAATATCTCCATGTACGCAAGGAGCACCAAATTGAGTAGTAGCTAAAACTGGAGAAAGCGGATTCTGTTGGAATTTTCTCAGCTGTACTTCAACTGTGCAAAGACCTCCATCACCAGGAGTGTAAATTTTATTATTGGTACGAGCGCTAGAAGCCAGAGTACCTGCAACGATAGCAACAACTGCTGCTGCTGACAGCAAAACTTTAACCTTTTTCATGATTGTAATTTTGAAGGAATTAAAAATAGCCTACTCTGTTATAAGGGTTTTCAGCTTCCCCCTTTTCTGAGTACAAAGCCGAGGGTACCGCTCCGCATAAACACTCAGTATCATTGCGCAATTTCTTTAAGTCAATAATCTAGTCACTTTCACCTTCCACTATATCTCAAAAAACTATTCCCCTCCTTCTAAATCGAGGGCCATTAGTAACTGCTTAGCATCAACCTCAAAAGGAAACACCCTCAGCAACCTCTTATTTTTAGGATATACACTGGTATGAGGAACGCCTTTTATTTCAAAATGTCTCATATAAAGCGCACCTGTATCAATACCAACCCTAACATGTGGATACTTCTCAAGTCCAAAATGTTTATTAAAATTTCTAACATCGCTCATTGGAGCTACACTTAAAAAACAAATATTGGTATTCTCAAATTTCTTAATATTTTTTACAATACTCTCTGTTTCAGCTCGACAATGCTGACAGTAGGGTTCAAAAAAAATTAAAACAGTTTTATCTGACTTAGGAAACGCATTGACATTAAAGATAGAGACACTATCAATAAGCAACATATCAATTGGGGGAATTAGCTCACCCTCTCTATCTGTCTTCCCAGGCACATCACGTTTACATCCAAGTAAAAAAAATACAATCAATAATATAGAACACACAAAAGTAAGACAAAAAATTTTCATACTTTTTTATTTAAGGATTGTAAAACTCTAATAGCTAACTGATGGCAAAGGGCCTTCCTTTTCCCTTCCTTGGAGCAATACATAATCAAGTAACAAAAAATTTGAAGACAGGCACAACAATAGAGGGAAAATCTGAAATCTCAATGCTACAGGTGACGCAAATACACTGAAGCACAAATTAAAAATCCAGAAGCAAGTGAACAATATCCACAGCTGAAAAAGCCTGGGATTTTTTTGTCTTCCTTTCAAAATTAAGAATGATATACTCATCATAATGTAAACAGCATTCATTACCGCACAAATAATTGGATAATAGTCTAGTGTCGATACTGAATTACTTTTAAATCGTGTAGTTAACTTCCTTTTATCTTTATCATATCCAAACCATGCCCTAGCAATAGGAGATATTGTATCTGCACGAAATCCATAATTCGCCAAAAATTCAACTGGGGGAGCATAATACTTCAAAAAATTTGGCCATAGATACATTTTTACGAAATCAATAGGATATGCTTTGATAATGGCGGCGCCATATTCTTTATATAAAGGAGCAACTTGCGCCCATTTTTTCAGGTCAGATGCTGTCGTATCTTTCTCAAAGAGCTTATGCATATATATTCTTAATGGTGAATAAGGAAGCCACATATAAACTGCACTAACGTCCAGCATCTCTTCTGGATACCTAAGTGTTGAGACCCTTGTTGTATCTAAATAGTGTCGTACCATGTAATCTATGCCCGAAAATTTTTCAGGAAGATTCTTACGTCTTGAAGAATCGACATACTGATAGGCATATATAGCATTATTGGCCATTTGCCAGCCAGAAAAAGGTGAAAACTGATATAGCCCAGTTAGCTTTTTGTAATGCAATGCAGTATCATTGATAAAAATCCCAACACCTAAAAACATCAATATCACTCCTATAAACTTCAGCCTAAGGTGACCCTTATTTAGGAAAAAAGCGATTGAAGATATGACGGGATAATACAATGCATTATATCTAACCATAAAGGCTAACAATACAATAACTGAATGCAAACAGACCAGTTTCCAATTAGGATCAAACATTACCCAAACCAATGTAGTAAACCAACATATACTTAGCGCTATAAAAATGCTATCACTAGATACATAATTTGCCAAATATAGCATTACAGGACTAATGGTAACACACACAAATAAAATTATTTGAATCCCCCTTTTTATGTTAAAAAAATAAAATAGTGTCAGCAGCAGCCAAAACGTACTAATCTGAAGCGAAAAATATTGAAACACCACCAAACTAACATCACTTCTGGAAAATGTGCTAAAAATTCTTAAAAACTTAGAATATCCAACAGGATAAATATCTATATCTAAGTTATAAAACGCGCTACCTATATATTTGTATGAATCGCCATTGATAAACGCAGCATTGGGATAATAATATTTAAATATAGCCAATTGCACAACCATGCTTATTACACTCAGCCCGATCAAAAGCCTATAAAATCGGCTTTTAAATACAAAATCTCTAAAGAGCAATGGAGAACCATCTTCATACCCGGGAGAATTATAAAACAAATCTGCCATATGGTTTATATCATTTTCAAACAAGAATTAATACCAAATAAAACGTAGCTGGGCAACTACCAACAAAAAAAACGTTAGACAAAACTAAAACCCAACTTGTTTACAACTATTAGATTTGTAGAATGAGGCATAGATAAAAAGGGTTTTACAAAAACAACCAGTAGAAGAAAATAATAGGGCCATTATCAATTGTAGACTAAAAATTCTACACGTATGAAATGGCACTCGATTATAGATGTAAGTTACATAAGAGACTGAATCCAAGCAAGAACTAACAGAAAACCGAAACCACAATCTAGCAACAAAAATCGTACAAAACGCCGTTTAAAACCAACAACAAAATTAAATAAACCTTGTTAGATCTTTCAATATACAATTGATAACACAGATTAGTTTTCGAGATCAAAAGTTCCACCACGTGCACACGGGGCTCCTGACAACGTCGTCGCAAAGTATGTCCCAAATGGATTCTCAGCAAACCCTCTTCCTGATAGTGGTACAATGCACTTATCAGTTTGAATAGGATCCGGAGTATAAATTGTGTGTCTCACTCTAGCGTTTGACGCCACAACACCTGCACATATCGCTGTAGCAGCGACGCATATCAACAATAAAACTCTAACCTTTTTCATATCTGAAAAATTATACAATAAACAATATCAGCTTGCTATTTCATAATACCGTTACTAGATTACGCCAATTTCACTATTAAATTTTGGACAGAGATTACAAATTTATATCCAAAACAAAGTTGACCATAAGACCAATCATCCAATTTTACTGCTAATTAACTACATTAGTGGTAAGCACCAGATCACAAGATCCCGGTACATTAGTTACCAAGAACCCAAAGGCAGTAGCATTCAATATAGCCTTTCCACTAACTTTGATATCACAGAGGCTATTGGCTAAACTCCGTACATAAATAACATTGTTATTGCGGGCACTTAAAGCTAAAAAGCCGAGGAGATACCAACAATTACCAGAGACGTAAAGAAAAAAATTGTTTTTCTCATAACTTCGCTGGTTTTTAAAATTAAACGACTAGATAATTCAAATACAAGTCTGCTTCAACAAGATACAGGATAATAACTTTGAATTCCGCAGCATCCTTGCAAGAGTCTAATTTAATGTAGCTATTGTAAAGGTGAATGTATATAGACAACATTGTTCGCTCTTGCTTTGGCTGCGAGAATGCCTGAAACTACCGCAATATTAATCGCAGCAAAAAGCAAGACATTAACTTTTTCATGGCAAAAAATTTAAACATTTGTTCCTAATACGCAAAGGAGCAATTAAGTGATGTGATAAATGTGTGCCTCACTGCCACTTCACCTCTCCCGGCGTCTCCTGGAACACCCGGTGAAACGCCCGTGCAAAACTCCCCGAGGTACTATACCCTAAGGTAATAGCCACCTCTTTTACCTGGTGATCCTGCTGCAGGAGTTCTTTGGCGTAGTTCATCGCGCGTTCAAGCTGATACTGATAAATAGTTACGTGGTAGAGCATTTTAAAACCTTTTGTTAGTTTGCTTTCACTAAGACCGGAGAAGTGGACCAGGTGCTGTATATCTATTCTTTTTGGGGGCTGTTCGTCGATGAATGCTTTGGTCTTAATAATAGCTTTCTCTTGGAACTTTGTCAGTTTCATCAATTGATGGTTATGAGGGTATTGGCAATGTATCATGCGATATACGTTTTACTCTAAAGTTGCAATCGCAATTAAAAGTTAGGACAATTTTGCCGGATTTTCAATAGAAACTGAAAGTTTTTTAAGCAACCGAAACCGGCTGCATTATGCTCGCAGCAAGGGTTACAAAGAAAAGGGCAGGGAGAGAACTCCCCGCCGGAGCTTGTTGAGTCGATAAATACGTTAACGTGATGGCCACGGCTTGTCGAAGCTCAGGTACAGATCCTGGGAGATGACGTGCCAGTTGAGCAGCACGATACCGCTGTCTTCCAGTAAGCGCAGGGCGCTGACGGTAGTGAGCGGATGCTGCGTAGACACGTCTTCTGCAAGGTGACCATCGCTGCGTTGGTAGCTGAACCAGTAATACTGTGCCGGCCGGTGGTCCGGACATAGTTCCGCCATGGGCATGGGCCGGTGGATGCCATTGATCCGCAGTGGTTGTTCCAGCAACAGGTCATAATAATGTTGCAGCTCGTGCAACGATTCCATCACCAGGGGATCGGAGTGGTCGTCATACACATCTTCGATGTAATAGCCGTTACCGAGCCGTTGCAGCCGCAGACCGTTGCCGGCTTCGTACAGCCCGTTCTTACCGATGACGGGCTTAAAACCGGCCAACTGTAAGATCCTCGGCGTTATCGGCACGCCTCCAACCTCTTTCAGGTGCATCCAGGTGGTACGACCTCCTTCGGGAGCGTCAGACAATAAGAGTTCGTCCTTCTCTGCATTGATATCACGAACGAACATGACGGTGGCATCATCTTGTAGCGGACAGTCCACTACGTCGCCAATTTTAAATTGAAGTAGTTTCATTTCTAAAAAGGTTCTGAACAATG
>NZ_CAMLHC010000027.1 GCF_946479755.1 uncultured Chitinophaga sp.
TCACTAATTTGATTCGTGCTGTTGTTTCCATTCTTTCAAAGAACTTCCGATCACTACTGATCGTTAGTTGATGTCTGAGATCCGATCTCTGTGGCCCGTTTGGCCGTACATCTTATCATTTCAATTTCGCAACTTCGCTTTCCGTTCGTTGCCCCGTTATCGTTGGGGTTGCAAAGGTAAGCAACTTTTCATTTCTACCAAATCTTTTTTCAAGATTTTTTATTTTTTCTTTTCGGAGAAGCGTCAGCGCAAATGCACTGTCATCCATCATCTGCAACGATACGTTGTTCATCCGGCGAGTGTAAAAATGAAGTATGTGAAGAGCTTTTGTATGCGTGCTTTCTATCAAAGCGGAGCGCAAAGGTAGGCGGATTTTTATTACTTCCAACTTTTTTGCTGAACTATTTTTTAGCGACCTCGCCAAACCCTTTACCATAAATACTTTCAGCCTTAAAAAATTTTATCCGGATACATGGCAATGATGCCCCTGATCGTGCTATTTACCGGAAAATTGCCTTGTGGCATCACGGAATCCCAGGGCCACAATATTATTCAATTCCCTTTACAGGGAACATGTGTATGGATGCAGTGCCCGTGCTTCAGCAACACCGTCAGCAAAACTCCGGATCCTGTATGCATCGGCAATGCAGGCTGCGGAAGCATGCAGGTATAGATGCAGTATATCATCACCGCCCGATGCTTCAGCGACACCGCTAATAAAGCTCCGGATTCCGTACACATCAGCAAGGCAGGTATTTGTGCAGCGCAGCATCTTAGCACAGCTCTTCCGAAGCGTTTCACTTCAGCCCCATAACAATAAACGCCGGATTTGCTCGTGTAGCTATGATGCAGCCTGCCAGGCACAACAGCGCAGCAAATGAATCCGGCGCATCGCTTTATGCCCGTTCCGGCATACCTGCCGGATGGAATACGCTGTCATCTTACTTCCCTTTTATCCCGGCGCCGTCGGCCCAAAAAACAAAGGGACTGACCGTACAGATCAATCCCTTTCTCCTGAATATCTTCAGCATCTACCGGATAAAAGACACCGGCTCCAGCAACCCTGCGGGATAACGGACTTCCATCAGGAACAACCCCTGCGGCGGAACAGCAAAGTCCGCCCGGGTACAATCCCTGCTCTCAATAGCCGCCCTGAACTCCGGTATGGTCAGCTTACCGCGCCCTACCCGCAGCATGGTACCCACCAGCCCGCGGACCATCCCCCGCAGGAAACGGTTGGCACTAACGTTATAGATTATACGCTCTCCTGATACGGTCCAGTAGGACTGCTCGATAGCACAGATAAAGGTCCTGACCTGCGTATTGCGCTTGGAGAAAGTAGTAAAATCACTGTATTCCCGAATGATACCGGCCGCCTCCTGCAACGCGTCCACATCCAGCTTATAAGGGAAGAAATACCCACGGTCCTGCATAAACGGGTCCTTACGGGTATACAAAGTATATTCATAGGAACGCCCCAGCGCTGCAAAACGGCTGTTGGCATCTTCCGGCACCCGGTACACCCCCTTCAGCACCACATCGGGCGGAAGGATAGCATTGATCTTATACAGGAACTGCGGATGCAGCGGCAGCGCCGTATCAAAATGCAGGAAGTTCTGCCGGGCGTTCACCCCTGCGTCTGTCCTGCTGGACCCGGTGCTTTCCACTTTCTCCCTGAGCAACAGGCTCAGCGCCCTGTCCACCTCGGCCTGCACGGTATGGGCATTCTCCTGCACCTGGAATCCGCTGTACTGCGCGCCTTTATAAGCTACCTCTATAAAATATCTGTTCATCGGGGGCGAAAATAATACAATTAAAAAAAATGAGCGAAGATGGTCATCTCCGCTCATTCATCGGCCGAAGGCCAATAGCTTATCGTATTACTATTTATGTAACATCGCGTTAAAACGACCTTTGTAATAGCTTTCGGTCAGCAACGACTCCAGGGAACCGTATTTCTCGGTATCGTACGTTTTGGCATAAGCCATGTCCAGCAACCGGTAACGGGCCTCGTCACTGTTCATCAACAATGCCAGTGATTTGATCTGCTGGGTCTCCAGGCAGTAGTTGCGGGTTGACTTACGGAAGATATCGATCATGCTGTCATCTGATTTGGCACTCACAAACTTGCGCAGCACCTTACGGAAGGTGGCTTCGTCCATGATATTACCACAATCGGTGTTGATCAAACGGGTACCGGCGTCTTTCTTTTCTACCGTTTCTGCCGCCTCCTCATTCTTCTTCTTTTTCCGGGAAGGCGCTGCTTCCATCGCCAGGCCGTAACCGCTGGAATCAGTAATAACATTGTTCGGATGCTCGGTATCGTCAAACAGCTTCCGCTTTTTCTTCTTGCGTACCGGCGCTTCTTCCGTAGCAGGCAGATCTACTGCCGGCGCAACGGCTTCCACCGGGGCGGCCGCCACTGCTGCCGGAGCCGTAGCCGCAGGTTTGGCTTCGTCCTGGAATTCTATGAAATCAGGCTCGCCCTCTCTTTTCCTGTGTTTCTTCTGTTTTTTGGGCGCTGGCTGCTCTTCCACGGCCTGTTTAGGCTGATCGTCCGTAGCAGCCTCGCTGGCGGCGGTTTTGCTTTCTTCCGCCATCACAGACTTCAATATATCCTGTTCTTCTTCTGTCAGCGGTTCCCGTTCAGCCTTATGCTTTTTGCCGCGGGGCTTTTTTACTTCGGGTTCTTCGGCAGGGGCCGCAGTGCCCGCCGGTTTGTCGGGAGCCACCACTGCTACCGGTTCGTCGCGGTCATCGCCGGACACCACTACCTTATCGAGGGCAGAGGAAAACGCATTACCGGCCTTGGGAGAGGATGGCTTACCGGGACCGGTCACCGTTGCTTTCTGGGCGAAGGTAGTCTCCAGGTCTTTCTGGAGGTTGCCCATCATCTCTTTGCGGGTGGTGTCTTCCGGGGCATTGGCAGCCACGGTTTCAAGGGCCGGTTCCTCAGCCGCCGCTGTGGCAGCGCTGCCGTCGCCATTGTCGGCTTTGGTTTCCCTGAATGTCTGCAGGTTGTACAACGCACCTTTCTTCAGCAGGAAGCCCTGGTCATTTTTGCCGATCCGCACATAGAACTTTTGCTCCTGTGCAGGGCCTTCGCTCTGGGCATAGCCGATAGACATCGGTATGGTACCGGCGTCCAGCCTGGGAAGGATAATATATCCCCTTTCGGTGGAACTCAGCACCTGGCCGTTCACCTTTACATAAAAGGGCTGGCCTTTTTCACTTTGTATATATACATAATGCTGCTGGCCCTGTGCCCATGCCTGGCCACAAAAAAACAAGCATGCCAGTAAGTATAATACTGTCCTGTATTTGAGAAGCATACTAAAAATTGGTATAAAACTGTCCTTACGCAAATATTATTCCAGTACGATCAACACCTCCCCTTTTTCCACGGCGGTGCGCTCTGTAACTTTGATTTCCTTGACCACGGCATCTGAGGCGGCCTTAAATACATTCTCCATTTTCATGGCTTCGAGGATCAATACCGGGTCTCCCTTGTGGATCACCTGTCCGGGCGTCACCAGCACCTTGAGCACCAGTCCCGGCATCGGGGCTTTGATATCATTTACTTTTTTGGCCATGGCGTCTTTAATACCCATCGACGCCAGCAGCTGATCTATCGGTTCTTCAATAGCTACCTCATACTGCTGCTGATCGATCTGCAAAGTCACCGTTTTGCTCTCTTTGTCCACCTTCAGCACTTGGGCCTGATAGCTGTTACCGTCCATAATGATGCTGTAGTCACCTGATGGTACCTGTACCGCTGACCAGTCCACCGCCTGCCCGTTGCAGGTAATGGTTGAATCCTGGGTGATGCTGAACGCAGACTTGCCGTTAACTGTTGCTTTGATCATAATTTGCTGTATTTATTAGCCTCTTGGTCTAACAAAAATAGCATTTTTAACCACTTGGCTCATTATAAGGCCATTTGTTTAAATTTGACGCTTTATATAATCAGAAGCTGATATATTTAATCAAAACAGTTTTTACATGAATCAACTCTTGAAGCGGTCCCTGCTGGGTGTATTGATGGGCGGGATGGCCGGCCTGGGCGCCACTACTTCCCTGATGGCCCAATCCGGGAAAACAGCCTCCGATGACCCGGCCCTGAAAATCTACAGAGCGGCAGCCACCAAGGTCAACGACCTGGTACACACCAAACTGGACGTACGGTTTGATTACCCCAAAAGGTACCTCTATGGCAAAGCCTGGATTACCCTGAAACCCCACTTTTACACCGCCGATTCGCTCACGCTCGATGCCAAAGGCATGGATATCCATGAAGTGGCCATCGTAAAAGGCGGGAAAAATACGCCGCTGCGTTACAGCTACGACAGCCTCCAGCTGCATATCAAACTGGATAAGGACTATTCTGCCAAAGAGTCTTATATCGTCTATATAAATTATACCAGCAAGCCCAATGAGCTGAAAGTGAAAGGCAGCGCCGCCATCTCCGATGCCAAAGGCCTGTATTTCATTAACCCCGACGGCACGGAGCCCAACAAGCCCACCCAGATATGGACGCAGGGCGAAACAGAAAGCTCCTCTGTATGGTTCCCCACGATTGATAAAACCAATCAGAAGTGCACACAGGAACTCAGCATGACCGTCCCTAAAAAGTATGTGACCCTCTCCAACGGTAAACTGGTCAGCCAGAAAAACAATACCGACGGCACCCGTACCGATACCTGGAAGATGGACCTCCCCCACTCCCCCTACCTGTTTATGATGGCCGTAGGCGACTATGCCGTTGTAAGAGATAAATGGAAAGGCAAGGAAGTCAGCTATTATCTCGAAAAACCATACGAGCAATACGCTAAGAACATCTTTGGTAACACCCCCGAGATGCTCACCTTTTACTCCAATATCCTGGGATACGAATATCCCTGGGTGAAATATTCCCAAATCACCGGCCGCGACTACGTGTCCGGCGCCATGGAAAACACTACCGCCACCCTGCACGGCGAATTCCTGCAGAAAACAGACCGCGAACTGCTCGACAACAACAACTACAACGAATGCGTGATTGCGCACGAGCTGTTCCACCACTGGTTTGGCGACCTGGCCACCGCCGAATCCTGGAGCAACCTGACCGTCAACGAGTCTTTCGCCGACTACAGCGAATATCTCTGGCTGGAACATAAATACGGTAAAGACGCCGCCGATGAACACAGCTACGACGCCGCCATGTCTTATCTTTCAATGGTGCAGTACTCCGGTGACAAACACCTCGTCCGTTTCCACTATCACGACAAGGAAGATATGTTTGACCAGATCACCTACCAGAAAGGCGGCCGTATCCTGCATATGCTGCGTAATATCGTAGGAGATTCCGCTTTCTTCAAATCGCTGAACCTGTACCTGAAGAGCAACGCATTTAAAGCCACCGAAGCCCACCAGCTGCGCCTCGCCTTTGAAGAGGTGACCGGCCGCGATATGAACTGGTTCTTCAACCAGTGGTATTTTGGCCAGGGCTTCCCTGAACTGGACATCAGCTACAAATACAATAATAACAAGGTGACGGTGCTGATCCAACAGATCCAGAAAGACGACAAGGTATGGCAGCTGCCGATGGCCATCGATATTTACAGCGGTGGTAAAAAAGAGCGCCACCAGGTAACGGTGGCCAACCGCGCAGATTCCTTCACGTTTGCCTATACCACCCAACCAGACCTGGTGAATGTAGACGCCGATAAGGTGATCCTTTCCAAGAAAGATGACCACCGTGACTTCTCCACTTATGCCTACCAATACGCGCATGCGCCCCATTACCTGGACCGCCGGGCCGCTATTGAGGCTGCCGTGGAAGAACAGGGCCGCAACCCTGAGGCCGTGAAGCTGCTGGTGCAGGCGCTGAAAGACAAATATCACGGGCTGCGTACGCTGGCCGTTTCTTCGCTCAACCTGAAACTGCCGGCCGTAAAAGCCGCTGCGGTACCGGCATTGATGGAGCTGGCCAAACAAGACCCGAGCGCGCTGACCAAAGCTGCCGCGATCAAGAAACTGGGTGATCTGAAAGACACACAGTACAGCGCGCTGTTTGAAGCCGCCACCAAAGACAAATCCTACGGGGTGGAAGCCGCTGCGCTGGAGGCCTTGTCAGACCTGGACCTCAGCCAAGCGTATGCTATCGCCAAACAACTGGAAAAAGACACCAAAGGCAAACTGGTGAGCGCTATTGCAGGAATATATGCCCGTCAGGGCAATCCTGAAGATGTGGCTTTCGTGGCTGCTAAATTTGACGAGACTTCCGGCCAGGACAAGCTGAACGCCGCGTTCGACTATCTCGGTTTCCTTTCCAAGATCAACAACACCGCCGCTGTACAGCATGGTGTGGACCAGGTAAAGGCGATGACGGAGCAGTTCAAGAACGGCCAGGTGAACACCTATATCAGCAACTGGTTACAGGAGATCGCCCGGAAGAAAGACGGCGACGCAACCGCCGTTACCGGCAAAGACAGCGATAGTCTGCGTGAGCAGGCCGCTTACATGCGTAAGGCGTCCGATGCTATCCGGACAGCCATCAAAGAATAGTATATCTGTAGGCTATAAAAGCAAAGAGCGAAGACCGGATGGTCTTCGCTCTTTGCTTTTATGCTTTTTTTACGATGCTCCCTTTTACCGGATCCCACCACCAGGATGACCTGGCCATTCTTACTCCGCCCAGCCATCGGTGCTCCAGGGGGACATAATCGAGATAATTTTCCTCATTATTCAGTATTTCCCGCCCCAGACTGGTGATACCCACCATCTGTGCATCTTCTTCGATGACGCCGGCACGCTGCATACGCTGCATGAACAGGTCCAGCTGAAAATCGCCGAAGCCATAGATCCAGAGCTCGTCCCAGAAAGCGATGTAGAGGTCGTATTTCCGGTAGCGGCCGAGGGACAGTTTCTGCAGGAAAAATTTTTCGATGGCACTGAGTCCGCCGTTTATTTCGGGGAACCGTTGCAGATGGGCATGGATGGCGGCAGGCAGGTGTTTGAGGTTTCCTGCAGGCATGCGGCCGATTGTTTCCAGCGCCTGCGGGGTATCAGCACAATAGGCATCCCAGGCGTCGAGGGCGTGTTGGATGTCTGCCGGCTGCAGCAGGACTCTTTCCTCCAGCAGTCTGGGGAAATCGGCCGCTTCGCGATGATGGGGCAGGTCTACCAGGCTGATGGGAGGCAGTGTACTGAGATTGATTTTAAGGTAGTGGATAATGAAGAGGAGGTTGATCTGGCAGAAGAGGTCGGCTTCAAACCAGAGTACGATTTCATCAAATGAGCCGGAGTTTTTTAATTTCTCCAGCTCATGTACCACATTGGTAAAATAGGTTTGTTTATCGATTCCGTAGTGAAATTCCAGGTGTTTGGCGCGGCTTTCAAAAAACGCTGCCGCGTCTTTGGTGATTTTCACTTTGCCTTCGCTCATCATTTCCCGGCACACTACTACACCGCCTCTTAGCTTGCTTTGCCGCAGCAGGGACAATGTAGCATCTCCGTTTAACACATACATGAATGACATAGCGTTATTTTTCAAAAGGTTTTCAAAGTATTACCAGCTGCCGCTGGCGCCTCCGCCGCCGCCGGAACCACCGCCAAAACCGCCGAAGCCTCCGCCTCCACCGCCGCCTGACCAGCCACCTCCGCCGCCGCGTCCGAAGCCGCCCATGCTGCCGATCACCGGCCATATCCAGCCACCGCGCCTGTTATAGGTGGTGCCGCCACCACCGCCGCCACCGCGGCTGATGATGGATATGATGATCACGATCACCAGGATCAGGAGGAAGATAGCGCCCGGGCTGATACCGGGTTCGCTTCGCCGTGGGTCTCCTTTGTATTCGCCGGCCGCTGCCTTGATGATGGCATCTACCGCCTTGTCGAGGCCCTGGTAGTATTGTCCATCGCGGAAAGCGGGCTTAATAACCTGTGCTATAATTTCATTGGCTATTGCATCAGGTACAGCACCTTCCATGCCATAACCTGTTTCGATCCTTATCTTCCTGTCTTCCATGGAAACAAGAATAAGGATACCATTGTTCTTTCCTTTTCTGCCAATCCCCCAATCTCTTAAAATTTTCAGCGATACCTGGCTGATATCGTAGGAGCCGATAGATTTAAGGGTAACGATCGCTATTTGTGTGGAGGTACTGTCGTCATAGGCTACCAGCTTTTGTTCCAGCCTTTCATCTTCATCTTTCAGGAGGATGCCGGCGAAGTCATTCACTAAAGTGGGAGGATTGGGCCTTGGCGGAATATTCTGTGCTTTCGCCAGCAATCCCGTCAACAACAATAATACAGGTAAAAACCAGCGTAATATCCTCATGTTCATCTATGCTAAAAGTCGTTTAAAATAGTGGCCGCTAGATACTGAAGACAATATCGTCCGGTAGCTCGTTGGCGTCGCCGGTCTCGTGCGGGAAGTGGGTACGGAGGGATTCTCCGATTTCACGGATACATGCTTCGATCCCTTCGATGATACGGTCGGCCTGAAAATGTGTTTTCAGGAGCATGGCTTCTTTCTGCCAGAAGTCGTCGCCTACTTTCTCATGGATTCCCTGGTCGCCGAGAATGGCAAACTGATGGTCTTTCAGGGCCACATATACCAATACGCCATTGTGTTGTTTTGTTTTCTCCATACCGAGCGATACAAATGCCTGGCGGGCCCGGTCCATGGGATCTACATAACTGCAATGGTTTTCTACAAATAACCGGATCTCACCGGATGTGAGCCTTTCGGCTACCCGGATAGCCTGCACCAATTTGTTTTTATCCGCTTCGGAAAAAATCTCTCTCTTTTTGTTGAAAGGGAACAGACGCATGCGATTGGGTTATTGAATTATTTGATGATCTGGTTATTGCCGCTGCCGGAAGACCGGGCGGGGGGCAATAACCAGATGGTAAAATTTGAAAATATTAGAATTTCACTTCCGGCGCTTTGTCGGAGCCGGCTGCTGCTTCGAAATAACCTTTCTGTTTGAAGCCGCCGATACCAGCGATAATATTGCCGGGGAAGGAACGCACGTCGCCGTTGTAGGTTTTAACAGCATCGTTGAAATCATTACGGGCTACGTTGATCCTGTTCTCCGTACCTTCCAGCTGCGCCTGCAGGTTGAGGAAGTTCTGGTTGGCTTTCAGTTCAGGGTAGCTTTCAGAAACAGCCAGCAAGCGGCCGAGCGCCTGGCTCAGCTGACCTTGTGCAGCCTGGTATTGCTGAATTTTCTCGGGGCTGAGGTCATTTACGTCCACTTTGATCTGTGTGGCGCTGGCGCGGGCTTCCATTACCTGCGTGAGCGTGGTGGTTTCAAAGTTGGCGGCGCCTTTCACTGTACTTACCAGGTTAGGAATAAGGTCGGCCCTGCGCTGATAGCTACTCTGTACTACACCCCATTTATTCTTCACATTTTCGTCCTGTTTAACCAATCCATTGTACTTGTTGCAACCTAACAATCCCAGTAATACAATAACAATGATTACAATGATCCCTTTTTTCATGAATAAGAATTTAAAGTTTTTGTGCCTGCCATGAAGCAAAAGATGTTCCTGTTTCACGGCCTGCCGGTGTAAGTAGTTGTTTTCACGGTGAATGCTATAAAAAACGCGGTAAACGCACGTTTTTCATCCCTACACGAAAATATGGAAACTAATGCACTAAATCGCTATTGCTTAGGGAAACGATGAATTTTAAAAAAAGTTCATCCATACTTGAAAAATTCACACTAATACAGTATGTTTATATGTACCTTTATAGTAACGTTTATCGTTAGCCGTATTTGCCGATAAATGCCAAAAAAGTGAATGGGGCAGGATTAATACTAAATCGATATAACTGGTTTCATTGTTTCTAACTCATTTATTATTACTAACTTGGAACTAAGTCTGCTTAAATGAGTGCACAACACATCCATATACTCTATATTGATGATGAAATACACAACCTGAATGCCTTTAAAGCTTCATTCAGGAGACTTTACAACGTATCTACCGCCACGTCGGCAGAAGAAGCGGTGAAACTGCTGGAAGAACAGGAATTTCACATCATTATTTCCGATCAGCGCATGCCCAAAATGACCGGAATCGAGTTTTTCGAGTCCATACTGGAAAAATACCCTGAACCTATCCGTATGCTGCTTACCGGTTACGCCGATATCAACGCCGTGGTAGACGCCATCAACAAGGGACAGGTATATAAATACTTCTCCAAACCCTGGAACGAAGAGGAGCTCAGGCATAACATCGAAAAAGCCTATGAAGTGTACTCCCTGCGCAAGGAAAACAAGGAATTGACCGCCAAGCTGCTGGACGTCAATGAAAAACTGGAATTCCTCGTACGGCAAAAATTGATCTCCTAACACTTAGATATTTAGATATTTTATCATTTAAATATTTACCCCTGCTTCCACAGTAATCTCCGGATCCCAAATTCCCGAATGTTGATTTTCCGTTAACTTGCACCCCATTGTGAACTTAATTTTCTGAATCATGCAAGTTTGGAAAGATTACCAGGCCCAACACCAGGCCCGATTCCTGGAAGAATTACTGGAATTGCTGCGCATTCCGTCAGTGAGTGCTGACTCCCGCTTTAACGGAGACGTACAAAAATGTGCAGAAGCTGTAAAGCAACGCCTGCAGGAAGCCGGCGCGGATAATGTAGAAGTATGCCCGACCGCAGGACATCCCATCGTTTACGGAGAAAAGATCATAGATCCTTCTTTGCCTACCGTACTGGTTTACGGCCACTACGACGTACAGCCCGCAGATCCGCTGGAACTATGGCACAGCGGCCCGTTTGAACCGGTGATTAAAGACGGTAACATTTATGCCCGCGGCAGCGCGGACGACAAAGGACAGTTTTACATGCATGTAAAAGCCTTTGAAACCATGCACCGCACCAACACCATCCCCTGCAATATCAAATTTATGATCGAAGGGGAAGAAGAAGTAGGTTCCGCCAACCTCGGCATCTTCCTGGAACAAAACAAGGAGAAACTGAAAGCCGACGTGGTGCTGATCTCCGACACCTCCATGATCAGCCTCGACAACCCCTCCATCGACACAGGCCTCCGCGGCCTCGCCTATATGGAAGTGGAAGTGACCGGCCCTAACCGCGACCTGCACAGCGGCGTTTATGGCGGCGCCGTAGCCAACCCGGCTACCATCCTCGCCAAAATGATCGCCTCCCTGCACGATGAAAACAACCACATCACCATCCCCGGCTTTTACGATAAAGTACAGGAACTGACCGCTGAAGAAAGAGCAGCCCTCAACGCCGCTCCGTTCGACGAAGAAGAATACAAAAAAGACCTGGGCATCAACGATGTATGGGGCGAAAAAGGATATTCCACCATCGAGCGGACCGGCATCCGTCCTACCCTCGAGGTAAACGGTATCTGGGGCGGCTACACCGGCGAAGGCTCCAAAACCGTTCTCCCCTCCAAAGCCTTCGCGAAGATCTCCATGCGCCTCGTTCCCAACCAGGACTGGCACGAGATCTCCGACCTGTTTGCCAAACACTTTGAAGCCATCGCACCGAAGAGCGTGACCGTAAAAGTGAACAAACACCATGGCGGCAGCCCTTACGTAACACCTACCGACTCTGTGGCCTACAAAGCAGCCCACAAAGCGATAGAAGCCACTTTCGGCAAAGAGCCTATCCCCGTTCGCGGTGGCGGCAGCATTCCGATCGTAGCCCTCTTTGAAAAAACCCTCGGACTCAAAACGGTACTCATGGGATTCGGACTGGACAGCGATAACCTCCACTCCCCCAACGAGAAATATGGCGTGGCCAACTACTACAAAGGCATTGAAACCATCCCGTATTTCCACCAGTACTTTGCCGAGATGAGTAAGTAATCAATCAATTACGAATTACAAATTACGAATTACGAATTGGGGGGCTATTATAAGGCCGGTTCAAAATTACCGCCTCCACAGCGCCCTGTCCCGTAAGTCATAATTTGTAATTCGTAATCCCAAATTCGTAATTGACTATGAGTAACACCGAAAAATTACGGGTAGATAAATACCTCTGGTCCATCCGCGTGTTCAAGACCCGCAGCCAGGCGTCAGAAGCCTGCGACGGCGGGAAGGTGAAGCTGAACGGCAACAACGTGAAAGCAGCCAAACCCGTGGCTATCGGCGACAACTTCGAAATCAAGACAGAAGGCCGCAAATGGGTGATACAGGTAACCGGCCTGCTGGCCAACCGGGTAGCCTACAGTGAAGCTGTCAAATATTACGTGGACAATACCCCGGAAGAGGACAAAACCGCTCCCAAACCCGTGGCCGCCGTATTCCATACCGGCAAAAGACAAAGCAAAATAGGCCGTCCCACCAAAAAAGACCGGAGAAGCATCGAAGGATTTATGGAGGGCGATGCCGGCGAAGAGTGATTTCACCGGCCCTATTATAATATTTCAGTTTTGCGTAGTAATTTTGCCTCCTCATTCTTAAATCAAGGAGTAAATCAATGCCTAAACAAAGCGACGTTCTTGCTACCGACTTCCTCGTGAAAATAGCAGATGAATTTGGTACCCCGGTATATATATACCACGCAGAAAAGATCAAAACCCAGTACGAAAAGCTTCAGAAAGCCTTTCATAAGGCCAATACCCGCTTTTTCTACGCCTGTAAGGCATTGACCAATATCAACATCCTGAAGTACATCAACTCCCTTGGTTGCGGACTGGACACGGTATCCATACAGGAAGTACAGTTGGGCCTCAAAGCCGGCTTCGATCCGAAAAATATCATCTTTACCCCCAACTGCGTTGATCTGCAGGAAATTATTGCGGCCAAAGACCTCGGCGTGATTATCAACATCGATAACCTCTCCATCCTGGAACAATTTGGTAACAAATTCGGCGGCAGCTATCCCATTAGCATCCGGCTCAATCCGCACATCATGGCGGGCGGTAACTTTAAAATCTCCACCGGGCATATCGACAGCAAATTTGGTATCTCCATCCACCAGATGCGCCACATCGAAAGGATCGTAAAATCCACCAAACTGAAAGTGACCGGCCTGCACATGCATACCGGCTCCGAAATCAAAGACGTGGACGTTTTCCTCCGCGGCGTGGAAATCATGTTCGAAATGACCCAGCACTTCCCGGACCTCGAATCCATCGACCTGGGCAGCGGATTTAAAGTAGCCTACCAACAGGGCGATCCTGAAACAGATATCGACCTGCTGGGCAAAAAACTGAGCGACGCCTTCAACAACTTCGCCAAAAACTACGAGAAACCACTCCAGCTCTGGTTCGAGCCAGGAAAATACCTGGTAAGCCAGTGCGGGTACTTCGTGGTAAAAGCCAACGTGATCAAACAAACCACTGCCAACGTGTTCGTAGGCGTTAACTCCGGCTTTAACCACCTGATCAGGCCCATGTTCTACGACGCCTTCCACCTGATCCGCAATATATCCAACCCGAAAGGCACCGAACGCATTTATACCGTGGTAGGTAACATCTGCGAAACCGATACCTTCGGCTGGGACCGCAAAATCAATGAAGTGCGCGAAGGCGACTACCTCGTGTTCTATAACGCAGGCGCCTACGGCTTCGAAATGTCTTCCAACTTCAACTCCCGCCTGAAACCGGCAGAAGTGATGGTGAAAGACGGCAAGCCCTTCCTGATCCGCAAGCGCGATACCCTCGAAGACCTGCTGAAAAACCAGATCGAACTCGCTTAACACATACCGCTGTTTTCGGATTTTGGTATTTCCTGATTTGATGTTTAGTTATTGAATAATCCTTTTATTTATTATCAATTATCTATCAACAAACAAAAATCAAGAAATATCAAAATCCGAAAATTTTAAAATATTGGTCCTACCTTTACGTCTGCATACTATCTCCCCTCATTACTCCTGCACACTGTTTTACTGTAAATTGTAAGAAGAATTTTTTTGCTGGCGCACAAATGAACAGCCTTTGGTGATAATTTTATACCGTTTATATGAAGATTTTAACTGCACACTCCAGTGTAATACAAGATGAACAGGTAATTGATTCCAATATATCTTTCGTCCCCTTCGTCCGCTTCCTCAAGGAAAAAGCGAAGAATGAAGACGATCCACGCTCCGCTTTTTATCGAATGATCATACGGAAATTTGAAGGCCATCCCGAAATCCTCCAACCCATTCCGCCATCTGCCGACCTTACGGAATACAAAGAATACCTCGACCTGCTGACAGCCGCCATATTCCCTGTCACTACCGATACCACTCGCGATATCTACGGCATTGGCGTACCGTTTAAATTCGCCATCTTCTACTACTCCGACCTGTTCCGCCAGATGTTTACCGACAACGGGTCCGGCCTGGTGGTAGTACCGCAGGGCATCTCGGTCAGCAAAGTAAAAAAGGACAAACTGACCTGGCTCTATAAGCTCATCCTGGAAAGGGTATATCACTTCCCGGTGAACTACCAGAACGAGATCATCCATCATATGGAACTGCCCGACGGCACCAAGAGATACGTGAAAGTCAACATAGACCCGCGTTTCGTAGATGTGAAAGTGAAAGGCGACAACCCGCCGCCGCTGGATTACACCAATTACTGCACCTACCAGATGTGCCCCGATGCACTGAACGATATTATCCCCCCGGATAACTTCACGCTGGAAGGTTTTGTGATCTGGACCGTGGAAGACGTCACCCAGACAGAAATACTGAACAATATCAAAGGACTGGTGATGAACATGAAAGCCAGCAACGAAGCCGAAAGCTACCGTACGCTGGAAAAAATGATCCCCACCATCATGGGCGGCAAAGGGATCACGGCGCATATCGTCCCCTTCCCGAAAGTAAATGGCAAAAACGTGCTGGAAGAACAGTTCTCCAACGCCGATCCCATCCTCGGCGTGGGCAACAAAAAACAACAACAGCATTTCTTCCAGTTGCTGCTGGACCATGGGGCCAAACAACCCACTCCACTGATACTGCCGACGGTCACCGACGCCAGCATCACCCAATACCCGTTCCTGAAGTACCTGCCCATCAAAAATATCCAGAGCTTCATCCTCTTCCCCATCACCCATAAAAAGGAAATACTGGGTGTACTGGAACTGGCATCCTCCACGCCCAATGCACTATCCGCTGAACCGCTGTGGAAACTGGAAAGCACCTACCCGCTGATCGTGATGATGCTCAGCCGGAGCATGAGCATCCTCGACAACCGCCTCAACGAAGTGCTGAAAGACCAGTTCACCGCCCTGCAGCCCTCCGTGGAATGGAAATTCACAGAAGCTGCATGGAACTACCTGCTGACACCGCCGGAAGAACGCAAAGACATCGAAAATATCTCCTTTGAAGAAGTATACCCGCTCTATGGCGCCATCGATATCCGCAACTCCTCCGTACAACAGGGCAACGCCCTGCGGGAAGACCTGCAGGAACAGCTGGAGCTGATCAAATTCACCCTGCAACAGATAGCGCAGGAAGTACACCTTCCGCTGCTGGAAGAGCTGATGTTTAAAACAGAAGACCTCCTGCAGGGTCTCAGCGACAACCTCACTGCCGGCCAGGACATGAAGGTCAACGAGTTCATGGAACAGGAAATCCAACCCATACTCGAACACCTGTGCGAAGGCAGCGAAACGCTGAAACCGGTGCTGAACAATTATTTCAATAAAATTGATAAAGAACAGGGCCACGTGTTCCGCCACCGCCGCGAATATGAAGAAAGCCTCTCTGTTATCAACAGGGCCATCAGCCAGTACCTGGAAAAAGAACGGCTGTACATCCAGCAGTCCTTCCCCTGCTACTTCGAAAAATACCGTACAGACGGTATCGAATACACCATCTACATTGGACAGTCTATTGCGCAGGAAAAGAAATTTGACCAGCTGTACCTGCGTAACCTCCGCCTGTGGCAGCTTTCGTCTATGGCACGGATTGCCCGGCTGACCAATAAAATATCTCCGCAGCTGAAAATACCGCTGCAAACCACACAGATGATCCTCATGCACAGCGCGCCTATCACCATCAGTTTCCGCAGCGACGAACGCCGCTTCGACGTGGAAGGCGCCTATAACATCCGCTACGAGATCATCAAAAAGAGAATCGATAAAGTACACGTGAAAGATACCGGCGAACGCCTTACCCAACCAGGCACCATCGCCATGGTGTATTCCTATGTACGGGAGATGGAAGAGCTGAGAAAATATATTTCTTTCCTGCAGGCAAAGAATATCCTGCTGCCGGATATCGAAATGCTGGACCTGGAAGAACTCCAGGGTGTCAGCGGCCTCAAAGCCCTGCGTGTGCGGGTAAACATGGAACACGAAACCCAGGACTAACGCCCTGGGTTACAATAGGGAACGATGCCCGGGAGCTTTTAAGTGACATCACTTAAAAACCCCGGGCATCCTTTTAGAATTTAAAGCCTAATGTTACATAGGGAATCGTTTCTTCACTCGAATGCCCTACCACTGCCGTAATAATCAACGCATTCACCGGCGCGAGATACAGGCCTCCGCCGTACCCGTCGTGCCATACATGTGAATGCTCGTTATCTTTCCACACGCGGCCTACATCGTTAAACGCCAGCAGGCCAACGGTTGCCGGCAATACATACGTCTTCAGGTCAAACAGCTTCACGCGTATCTCTGTATTGTTATACGCGGAAGCACCGCCGGCAAAACGGTAGTTGCGGAAACCGCGCAGGTTTTGTGTGCCACCGATGGTAGCTGCCTGGAAAAACTCATAGTCGCCCCAGATCTTGCTGCCGCCGAAACGGCTGACGATCACAAAATTGGCCGGTATGCGGAAACTCATATACAGGCTCAGGTCGGACTGCAGCTGCATATAGTTTTTGCTGTCGCCGCTGAGTCCTTTGTTGCCCGTCCAGGAGGTAGTCCATAAGATGCCTCTTGTGGGCGCCAGCGTATTGTTACGGGTATCTACCTGGGCCATCAGCCTGAGCCCTGCATAGTATTTATTGGTGAATACACTGGCGGAGTCCAGCCCGTTCTTCGCGAAGTTGGTAATAAACCGGTTGTTGTTTTCGTCTTTATCGAAAGCATAGTGGTTCAGCGAAGGGCCATAGGACACACTGAAATGATTGCTTAATTTGGTGCGCAGCAACGCTTCCAGCGTGTACAGGTTAAACCGCGCGCGGTAATAGGTGATCTTTTTCCCACCGCTTTTATCAAAAACAGTTTCATTGCCCAGCCCAAAGAAGTTGATGGTATTATTCGGCGCTTTGGCTCTTGCCATCAGCAACAGGTCCGACTTACCGATAACATCGGTGAACTCGCCTTCGTAGCGGAAGTTCCAGGCTCTTGTGGCAAGTGCATGGGTAGCCGTAAAGATATGCTTGGCCGCATAAGGTTCTTTACGGAACGAATGCCGGATCATTTGCAGCGCTACCCCCAGTTGTATACCATCGTCCCGGTTATAGCCGGCTGCTAGCATAGGGAACGTTTTGTTGTACTGGAAAGCGTTACGGTTATAGCGGATATTCTCCGGATCGTCTGACAGGCGGCGCTGGGTATGGCCATCCAGCAGGAAGGTATCTTTGCCGGTGCGCTGGTCGTATATACGTATCCGTTTGCCCGCACCGGAAGTGGAGCTGTCAATATAAGTGTCTGCCTCTTTACCTCCTATCAGCCGTATCCGGATAGGGGTGCCGTGGTTACCTTTGATCTCAAAACGGTCGTTGCCGCCCAGGCCATATACGTTCACCTCTTTGGTCTCTTTAGGATCGAAGGTGCGGGAATAGATGTTTTGCTCCACCTCGCCCTTTTTGCTGATTTTGAACATATTCAGGGCAACAGCGCCTCCTTCCTTCTTCTCCACCTGTATCAGCTCTTTTTTCTGTGTGGCAGGCACGTCTACCCCTTTTGCGAGGAAACGGTAGTATTTGAGCATGTTGTCTTTGAGGATATTCCGGCGGACAGAGAGCCGGTGCAGCATCATTGGTCCGACCTGGGACCGGATAGTGTCCGGGAAAGCATTGACAGCAGCCTGTATGACGCTGTCCGTCATTTTACCGAGGAACTTATCGGTTTGTTTTTCCCAGTCTTTTTTCTCCAGCTCATTCATGAAAGAGCGGTCAAAATAGCGGGCGCTGAACTGGAACCCGTTCACATCCGGGATACGGTCGCGGAAGCCCTGGATACCTGGCAGCAGCCATGGTTTGGCTATCAACCGGGGCAGCAGTCCTTCGTTGACAAAGAAAGCCTGGTCACGGTCACGGGGCACCGGATAGTAGTATTCCTGGCCTTTGTGTTTTTCCCGGTACCAGCGCCACTGGTCGTCATGACGGTCGAAGTCCATAATGTAGGTATCGAAGATACGGGCGCGCAGCACCGCTTTCTGGTCTACATGAATATCATTATCGCCCTGTATCTTGGCCAGTACTTTGGGCGTATTATAGGTTTTATCCTTATCGCCGGTAACGGGTTCTCTCTCTTCCAGCAGGAACACTTCGTTGCCGAAGACATGAGCATAGGTACCGAGCGATGTATCAAGGGGCAGGTACACAAAAGAAGGATGGGTATGAGGTATGCCTTCCGCTTCTGCCAGCACGCTGACGGCCAGCGGTGCATAGGGGTTGGCAGCAGAGATCTGGTCCTGTACCACTTCACGGGCGATGGTTTCGCGCAGCATCTCGGGGATGGCCGCCAGCGGGAACTTCTTCAGGGAGCGCATAGCGTACTCTTTGCCGGTGCTGTCTGCCAGCCGTAACGAGTGGGTTTGTTTACCGCCGCCCCGCTGTAAGATGGTCAGCCCTTCTTTTTGCAGGTCTATCACCGGGAAATGCATGGGCGTGTTCCATACGCTGCGGTAGTTATCGCCCAGCAGGAAACGGTGAAACTTATTCACACGGGCGTATTGGGTATCTGCGGCGACTTTCACGAATTCAGGCAGGTTGGCCGGCTCGCGGAACGCCAGCCCCTGGCTGCGGATATCCTGGATCTTTAACACGGTATCACTATAAGCCGGTGTTGACAGGTCTTTAGCCAGGAAGTACTGTGCCCGCACGGTACCGTCGGACATTACTTCGAGTGCGCTGAAACCGTTTTCCGATGTGGCGTACAACGATTTGCTACCTTTTTTAACTCGGTTGTTTTTAGCGCCGCTGCCGCTCACGATGTACGTGTTGGGCTTGTCTTTGATGAGCTGCAGGGTATGATCGTGACCAGAGACAAACACTACCGGGCCATGGGGCTTAAAGGCTTCTTCCACCCCTTTGATCATGTGCTGGTACTTTGGGTTGGGGATATCTTCCGGTGTACCGAATACGCCGCGTGCCAGCGGATAGATAGATCCGATCACCGGCAAAGGCACATAGAGCCAGGGCCGCAGGTCTGTAAGCGGGAAAATATGCTGTTTGATGGTGTAGTAACCCCCATGGGGGCCGTAGCTGCGGAACGGGTGGTGCGTGGCAAAAATGAGCAGTTTGTTCCGGTTATTGGCCACAATGTCCGCCAGCCTGTCCACCACTTCTTCTTTGTCTTTGCAATCGCAGGACGATTCGGCGCCGGGCTTTTCATAGGGGAACACCCACCATTCACTGTCCATAATGATGAGCGTGATATTATCTGCCAGCTTTACTTCCACGGGGCCGGGGCAACCGTCTTTCGGCTGGAAGTCTACATTATCGAGGTGCAGCGAGTCGATATATTCCTGTTGATTCCGGACCACCTGCCATCCATCGGGTTTACTTTTGTCCCAGTCATGATTGCCGGGCACGAAGATGCCCCTGGCGCGGGTACCTTTTACCAGTCCTACCTGGTAATCGAGTATCTCTTTGGCTATGGGGTAGGATTTCTGTGAAGGGTCGGGTAACCCTCTCGGGTATACGTTATCACCGAGGAAGAGAACGGTGTTGATATTTTCCTGCAGGTCGTATTTTTGTCTTACCGCATCTACCACAGGATTACGCCCGTTTTCGTGCAGTTCGCCGGCGTCGCCGATGAGGATGATCCTTTTAACGACGGCGGGGGCTTGCGCAAATATGCGGCCGCAGGTCAGAAAAGCGAGTGTGACAAGGATAATGGCTCTGTTGCTCATTTGCGATGGTAAGTGAATTTAAGAATATTGGCGGAGCCGTCGTCACCGCCTTCATTGGAGATATACAGATCGCCGTTGGCCGCAAAGGTAAGTCCTTCCGGTTGCCGGAAGAGCCGGTGTTTGAGGTTATAGGCTTCCTGTACATGGCCTTGCAGATCGGTGATCACCAGCAGGCCGTTGACCGACGCTACGATATACAGCCGTTTTTCCACGGGGTGTATCGCCGCTGCGGACGGCTTAAAGAAGCGCATGTCCGTACCAGCCAGTTTGGCGATCTCCTGGTTGTTCAGCTGGAAGACAGGCACTGTATCGAACGTGCGGGAGGCCAGGTCGAAACGGAAGGCGCTGGTCATCCCTGCCTTTTTATCATCCGCTGCATTTTTGGAGATCAGTATGATCGCGTTGCGGACACTGTCGAAATAAGTGGTTTCAAATTCGCGCTTGCCTTGTTTGGGAAACTTGTAGTGTGTGCTGGAGGCGCTGTCGGTGAAGAGGCCATGTACTTCGTATAAGGAGCCGTTGCTTTTGAGCACAAACCAGCCGCTGTCCGTACGGCATATATCTTCGTAGTCTCCGTTTTTGGCGAATTTCCAGGTAGGATAGGCTTTGGTGGTATGCACGTCGATCTGGTGCACCCTTCCTTCTTCGTCATTGACCGCTATCATATTGGTTTCGTCGGGGAAAGCTTCTATGCCGGAGATTTCCTGCATCGACTCCCTGACCCTGTAACGTACCGGCACTTTCAGGTCGTAGCCTGCCGGGGATGCAAATACCTTCTGTTCCTGATCGCTGCTGTTATTACAGGAAAGGAACGCTAACATGATTATCAACAGGGTTGTTCGGTTCATACGTCAGCTTTGTACCATAAATTTAACTCAAAAATGCAGTAACTTCCCTCACGCAAAGGCGCAAATCGGGGAATGCATGCAAAAGTACCGCTTTCTCCCAATGCCTGACAAAACTAAGAATATGCAGAACAGCTCACTCATTGATGCCGCCAGAGACTTTGTAATGGCCCAGTACCAGCAACATCCGCATCCTGACCTGGTATATCACAACCTGGAACATACGCTGCAGGTGGTAAAAGCGGCCGCACAGATTGCCGCCCACTACCGCCTTCAGGACGAAGAACTGCAGGCCGTTTACGTAGCTGCCTGGTTCCATGATGCAGGCTATCTGCTGGGAGAAGCCGGCAAACACGAGGAAAACGGCGCCGCAGAAGCAGTTAAATTCCTGCAAAGCCAACAGGCGCCCGAGCATATACAGGCTATGGTCAAAGGCGCTATCCTCGCCACTAAAATGCCTCAGTCGCCCCACAATCTCGTAGAACAGATCGTGTGCGACGCCGACCTGTTTCACCTGGGATCTAAAGACTATGCCGACCGGAACAAGCTGCTGCGCAAAGAAGTGGAGCTGAGAACACAGCAGGAGATCTCCGGCAGCACCTGGCTGGCGAGCAATATCAAATTCCTCACCGCCCACCATTACTGGACGGACTACGCACAGACCTATACCAAACAACAAAAAGAAGAAAACCTGCAGAAGCTGTATAAAAAAATGGAGAAGAAAACGGCCGAAGCCGCAGAAGAAGCAGCTGCCACACCGGTAGCCGCCGTCGCAGACAACGCCACCACCGCCGATGCGAAGCTGCTGGAGAAAAACAAAAAGAAAGACAAGGATAAAAAGCCCGACCGTGGCGTGGAAACGATGTTCCGCATCACTTCCACCAATCATATCCGTTTGAGTTCCATGGCCGACAGCAAGGCGCACATCATGATATCGGTCAACTCCATTATCATTTCCTTTATGCTCACCGTACTGGTACGGCGGCTGGAAGACTATCCCAATATGGTGCTCCCGGCGGTCATCTTCCTGGTCACCTCTGTCACCACCGTTATCTTTGCGGTGCTGGCCACCCGGCCCAACGTCACCAGCGGTACTTTTACCGCCGATGATATCAACAACAAAAACGCCAACCTGCTGTTCTTTGGTAATTTTTATAAGATGAAACTGGATGAATACGAGTGGGGCATGCGGAAGATGATGGACGACGCCGATTTCCTTTACGGCAGCATGACCAAAGACGTATACCACCTGGGCGTGGTACTGGCGCATAAATACAAACTGCTCCGTATATCCTATAACGTTTTTATGTTTGGCCTGATCGCCTCTGTGCTGGCCTTCATGATCGCCGCCATCTTTTTCCCGGTAAAAGCATAAGTATTCATGGCTATTCCTTTATATAACCGCGACCTCAGCTGGTTGTCCTTCAACCACCGGGTGTTGCAGATGGCAGCCGATCCACAGGTACCGCTATACGAACGCATTAAATTCCTGTCCATTTTCTCTTCTAACCTCGATGAGTTTTTCCGGGTGCGTATGCCCGCCATCCTGGCAATCAACAAAGTGCTGGAACGGGACCCCGACGCTGCCGGCGAAGAATCGCCTGCACCGGAGACCTTACAGGAAGTGATGGACACCATCAACCGCCACCAGGAAGAATACGGGAAGATATTTGCCGGCATGGTGCTGCCGGCACTGAAGGAAAAAGGCGTCACCCTCTTCTACGGGCCTGACCCCGCACCTGAACTGGCCGCCCGCACGAGGTCCTATTTCCAGGCTACCGTACAAGCCTGGCTGCAACCCGTATGGCTCAGCCAACGGCATAAAAAGTTTTTCCCGGAGAACAACGCCCTGTACCTGGTGGTCACCCTCAGCCCGCAGGCGACGCCCGATAGCCAGGAGATCGTGCTGGTGAACATTCCTTCAGGACTGAAACGTTTCATGACACTGGACGCTCCCGACGGACAGTTTCACATCGCGCTGCTCGACGATATCATCCGCGCCCACCTGCCTTACCTCTTCCGGGGATATATCATCCATCAGAGCTATGGCATCAAACTTACGCGCAACGCCGAAATAGATATGGATGAAATGAAAGGCGACGTGCTGGAAGAAGTAGAAACCATGATCCGTAAGCGTGAGCTGGGCGTGCCTACCCGCTTCCTGTACGATGCCTCCATGCCGTTGTCGCTCCGTAATTTCCTGGCTGGCCTGTTTGAGGCGGCCGATAATGAAATGGTGCCCGGGGGCCGTTATCACAACCTGAAAGACCTGGCAGACCTGCCCATGCCGGCAGGCCTGCCAGGCGCCTTATATCCCAAAGCAAAACCGGTAGCGCAGCCTGAAGCTGCCGCCGCCGACTACCTGCTGGACCTGATACAACGCCGCGACCTGCTGCTGCATCTCCCCTATGCGCAATACGATGCCGTGCTGCGCTTCTTCAGCGAGGCAGCCGTAGATCCCGACGTGGAAGAGATATACGTAACGCTTTACCGCATCGCTTCCGGCTCACAGATAGCCCAAGCATTGATCAGCGCCGCACAAAACGGCAAGGCGGTGACGGTCTTCGTAGAACTCAAAGCACGCTTCGATGAAGCCAATAATATCCGTTGGTCCAAGAAAATGAAAGAAGCCGGCGTAAAACTGATCTATAGCATCCCCGGCATGAAAGTACATGCCAAAACAGCGCTGGTAAAGCGCCGGCGCGGCTACCGCTGGGATTACTCCGGCCTGATCGCCACCGGCAACTTCAATGAAAGCACCGCCCGGTTTTATACAGACCATGTGTTGTTCACTTCCCATGCAGGCATCACCCGGGAAATGGAATTGCTGTTTCTCTACCTGCAAAGCAGGGAGCAGCCCATGGCTTATCATTTCCTGCAATTTGAACACCTGCTGGTAGCCCAGTTCAATATGCTCACCCGCTTCACGGAAATGATAGACCGGGAGATCGCCAACGTACAAAAAGGACTGCCGGCGAAGATCACCGTCAAAATCAATAATCTCCAGGAGAAATCCATGATCGCGAAACTGTATGAAGCCAGTCAGGCCGGCGTAACGGTGGAACTGGTGGTGCGCAGCATCAACTGCCTGCAGACCGGTATCCCCGAAAGCAATGGTATCCGCGTGGTGCGTATTGTGGATCGTTACCTCGAACATGCGCGGGTGTTTATTTTCCATAACAACGGGCAGGAAGAAGTATATATGGGCTCTGCCGACTGGATGAACCGGAACCTGCACCGCCGCATTGAAGTATGCGTGCCCGTATATGACGCCGCCCTCCGGCAGCAGCTGAAAGACATCGTGGCGCTTCAACTGGCCGACGGTCACCAGGCGCAGCAAGCCATACAGGCTTATGTGCAAAATATAGTGTAAATTAGATACGATGAATAAATTGAGTATTATGAAGAAGATGGTATGGGCGTTACTCCTTGGACTGTTCTTTGCCTTGCCGGCGATGGACGTACAGGCGCAGACACATGACCTGGAACACATTTACAACCCGGCCGCCGATGCGAAGGCTGATATAGCCGCCGCCGTTAAAAAGGCTGCCCAGGAGAAAAAACATGTGCTGATACAGATAGGCGGCAACTGGTGCATCTGGTGCAAACGGCTGTATAAATTCGTGGAAGACGACGCTGAGCTGAAAGCCGCCATGAACAAAGACTATGTGGTATATCACCTCAACTACAGCAAAGAAAACAAAAACCTGCCCATCCTGAAAGAGCTGGGATTTCCGCAACGCTTCGGCTTCCCGGTACTGGTAGTGCTGGACGGCAAAGGCAACCGGCTGCATACGCAGAACACAGGCCTGCTGGAATCTGCCGACTCCTATGACAAAAAGAAACTGATGGAGTTTTTCAGACAATGGTCGCCAGCCGCTTTGCTGCCTTCCAATTACGTCAACGAATAATATTGCCATGAACAACGGCATAACTACTTTCAATACGGATGCTGTGCATACTTTTATAAAGTTTGCGCAGCATCCGTTTAAATTCAGGGCTTACCTCTTCTGGAAGCTGCCGGCAGCCTGGCTGGCCGGCGTACGGGTACAGGCTATCGGGGAAGATGCCTGCACCACCGCTGTACCCTACCGGTGGCTGTCGCAGAACCCGTTCCGTTCCACTTACTTCGCCTGCCTCGCTATGGCCGCAGAGATGAGCACCGGCCTACCCGCCATGATGTATGTTCAGAGTGCACCCAAACGTATATCCATGCTTGTTACCGGGCTGGAATCCACCTTCGTCAAAAAAGCCACAGGCATCACGTACTTCACCTGCAACGACCTCCCCGCCATGAAAGCCGCTATGAGCAAAGCCATGAACCAGGAGGAGGCAGTCACCGTTACCATGCGCAGCGAAGGCCGGGACAAACAAGGCACGCTAATTGCCTCGTTCGCTGTCACCTGGTCTTTTAAAGGAAAATCATAAATGGTGGTCATCACCCTAAATCAAGGATAATGAAAATAGCATTCCATGGTGCGGCCCGCACCGTTACCGGCTCCAAGCACCTGATCACACTGAAGAACGGAAAAAAGATCCTGCTGGACTGCGGCATGTTTCAAGGCATGGGCGCAGAAACCGATGAACTGAACAGAGACTTTGGCTTTGACCCGGCTGAAGTCAGGTATATGATCCTCTCCCACGCCCATATCGACCACTCCGGCCTGATTCCCCGCCTGGTGAAAATGGGCTACAGCGGCGATATCTACTGCACGCCCGGTACCCGCGACCTCACCGAGATACTGCTGCTCGACTCCGCAGAAATACAGGAAGATGATGTGAAGTTCACCAACAAAAAAAGAGCGAACGAAGGCAAACCATATGTGCTGCCCCTGTACACCGTAGAAGACGCCAAAAAGGCGATCCGGTCACTGAAACCAGTCGGCAAGTACAACACCTGGATCGATATTGATCCGGACATACAGGTGATGTTTACCGATGCCGGCCATATCGTAGGCGCCGCCTCCGTGCACCTGCGCATCACGGAAAACGGTAAAACAGAACAGATCTCTTTCAGTGGCGATATCGGCCGGTATAATGACGCCATCCTCAAATCACCCGCTACCTTTCCCCAGGCAGACTACATCCTCATTGAGTCCACCTACGGCAGCACCCTGCATGCTGACGCAGCTCCCGCCGATGCGGAACTGCTGCGGTATATCAAGGAAACCTGCGTGGAAAAAAGAGGGAAGCTGATCATCCCGGCATTCAGCGTAGGCCGTACACAGGAGCTGCTGTATGCCCTGAACAAAGCACAGATCAACGGCACCCTCCCCAGGGTGGACATCTTCGTGGACAGCCCGCTGTCTACCGAAGCTACGGCCGTTACCAAAGCGCATCCGGAAGTATTTAACCGGGAAGTGTCTGACCTGCTGAAACGGGACAACGATCCGTTCGATTTCCCGGGACTGCATTACGTAAAATCGGTAGATGAATCTAAAGGGCTGAACTTCCGCAGGGAGCCCTGCGTGATCATCTCCGCCTCCGGAATGGCGGAAGCCGGCCGTGTGAAACATCATATCGCCAACAACATCGACGAAGAACGCAACACTATCCTCATCGTAGGCTATTGCGAACCACAATCGCTGGGCGGACGGTTAATGCGCGGTGCCAAAGAAGTATCGATCTATGGTACCCGTTACGCAGTGAAAGCGGAAGTAGGCGTTATCCGCTCCATGAGCGCACATGGCGACTATGAAGATCTCAGCCAGTGGCTCGCCTGCCAGCACCCCGGCGACATAAAGAAACTATTCCTCGTGCACGGTGAATACGACGTACAAACGATCTTCAAAAACTGGCTGTTCAAAAAAGGCTTCCTCGATATAGAAATCCCGGAAAGACATTATGAAATTGGTTTGAGATAACCGGCCATGAATAACGGGTTACAGATCCGCTGTAATCCGTTATTCATGTACATAAGGAAACCAGATATTAACCCTTGTCCCCGTGGCGTTTCCGGCGCCGTCATTCAAATCTTCGATATCAAAGCTGGCATCCATATTAAAACGGCTGTTGTACAGCTGTAACCTGTCGCGCGTGATCTGAAGCCCGCGGGAGTAGTGCTGACCGTCCCCTTTGCGGAGCGCTGCCGATCTGGCCCTGCCGATACCGTTATCTTCGATGGTGCATAATACCCTGTCGCCTATACGGGCGAACATGATCCTGATTTTTCCTTTATCAGGGATATGCAGGATACCATGCCAGATAGCGTTCTCCACGAATGGTTGCAGGATCATGGTGGGTATCTCCACGAAATCCGGTTCCAGTTCAGGATCTACGATGAACTCATACTCAAAGGCATCTGCGAAGCGCAGCTTTTCCAGCTCGAGGTAGTTAGTGAGCATATTCACCTCTTTGGACACAGGAATGTTATTCAGTTGCGAGTTGTCCAGCACATTACGGATAAGCCGTGCAAACCGCGCCAGGTAGGCAAGCGCCTGCTCCGTTTCACTCTTCATCATAAATGTCTGGATAGAATTCAGCGCATTGAAAATAAAGTGCGGGTTCATTTGTGCCCGCAGGGCTTTCATTTCCAGCTGGGCCATCTGTTGCTGAATAGCGGCCCGCTCACGCGCCTCTTTCTTTACCGAGGAAATACGCAGCCTGATATAAAGGTATATCAGTCCCGCCGCCAGCAGCACGCACAGTACACGGAACCAGGGCGTTTGCCAGAATGCCGGCCGGATAAATATTTTCAGTTCGCTGATATGCAGCGAGGTAGTGCCGGCAGAATTAACCGCTCTTACCCGGAAAGTATAACTCCCCGGTGCCAGGTTGGTATACTTGGCCACCAGTATGTTTTCCGCGCTCACCCAGTCTTCGTCCAGCCCCTCCAGCTGATAGAAGTAACGGATCTTCTCCTGGTGATACGACAGGCTTTTAAATTCTATGCTGATGATATTCTGGCGGTGATTCAGCTCAACAGGCTTATTGCCGCGCAGCGCTTCTTCTATCAGCACAATACTGTCCAACGCTTTCATATTGACGATAGTCACATCGGGCGGAGGTGGCGCCACTTCCAGCTTATCGGGTTCAAATACCACGAAATGGTCTGACGCTCCTACCAGCAGCCTGCCGTCTTTCAGCCAGGAAATGCGGCGGCGTACCTTGCGGGAGTTATCAATGATATCGTCGTTCTGCGTAAATGTCTCCAGCTTGCCGCCGGGGATGGTGTAGCGGTAAAACCCATAAGGCGTGATGAACCAGAATTTCTCACGGGCATCTTCCCGGATATTCAGCACCCATTCGTCAAAGAGCTGCCCGTCAATCCTGACGGGTATGTAGGTATCCTGCCGGGTCTTGTACATCCACAGTCCGTGATCAGTGCCCGCCAGTAGCGTGCTGTCATTATATCTCACGAGGGAGGTAACATTGTTATAACTGTGCTGGAGCCATTCAAAATTCTGCCGGGTAACGATCTTTCGTTTATGCGGGTCAAAGAGGATCAACCCGCCGCCGCTGGAAGCCAGCCATAGCAGCGAATCCTGCTCTGTCACGATCTGCAGCACCGACAAAGGACGTTTCAGCGAATCCGTGATTTCATGGTAATAGGTAAACTGGTTGGTGCGCGGGTCCCAGCTGGCCAGGCCACGCTTATAAAGACCGATCCACACTACGGTATCCCCTTGCACCAGCAGGCGCAGTAACGTCTGTTCATGGAGCGCCGGGGACGTGAGATGCCGGATAAACCGTCCCGTAGCGGGATTGAAAAGCGACAGGTTACCGTTTTCCTGCCCTACGAGGATAGTTCCGTTTTTCAGTTCCCCGAAAGTCCATACCAGTCCCCGTTGCTCCGGGATGGTCGTTGTAGTATCGTCGCCATGAAAGTAGTTGCCCAGCAATTCCAGCCGGGAAGACAACCGGCTGAAGCCTTTTCCCCAGTACCCCACATATACGTCGCCGTTAGTAGCCTGGTAAATACCTGTCACTTCCGCTGCCGGCAGCCGTTCTGTGGTTTTGTCAAAGACGGTGCGGTGGTCGAGCATACGGAAAGAAGTGTTGTGAATACTGAGGATGTTCACGCCCCGGTCGGTGCCTATCCAGAGGTGGCCTTCCCGGTCGCTCAGCATACAGTTGGCTTCGTAGTCGTAATGAAATCCTCTTTCATCCGCGTTATCGCTGGTGATGTTGAAATCGAACCGTTGCAGGGAGTCGTTCAGCCGGAAGATGCCACCTTTTTCCGTAGCCACCCAGAGTTGCTGGTTTCCGTCTGTCATGACATCAAAAATATGATCGGCTTCAGGGGTATTGAAGCGGTGCTCCCGCAGTGTATTGGCAGTGGGCGTGTATTCGTAGAGGATACCTTTTCGCCCTGCCAGCCATATGCGGTGGCGTTTATCGGTATAAATCTTTTTAAAGCTGTTGCGTATATCCAGTACCGGCAAGTGTCCGGGATTGTGACGGGGAGAGAACAGCTGCTTCCGGTGGCGGTCAAGAATATACAGATGTTCTTCTCCGCTGAGCCAGAGGTTTCCGGATTCGTCTTCCATAATGCCGTCCTGCATTTGCAGACGGTCTGCTTCGGGCACCATGGAAGCCTTATGGAAGCTGAAAGAGTGTTCGTCGAACTGCATGAGGCCGTCGCGGGTGGTGGCCCATATAACGCCGCTGTGGTCCTGTATGATGTTACTGCATTGCAGCCCTTCCGGCAGTTCCGCCCTGTCTGCTACTTTCAGGGTTTTGATGAGCATCGTCACCGGATCGTATACACGAATATTGTCCGGGGTGCCCATCCAGATGCGGCCGCGGTTATCTTCACAGAGGCAGATATCATCGTAGTAGATGGAACCCGGCACCCGGTCGAAGTTGGCCATGGTAACGAGGTTGGTACCATCGTACCGTTGCAGGGCGGTGCTGGCGATCCAGATAAACCCTTTACGGTCCTGCAGGATAGCGGATACGTGGTTGCTGGCAAGGCCGTTGCTGATATCAAGATGCCGGAAATGATAAGAAATGTTTTCCTGCTGCGCGCTGGCAGTAAACATTACAAAAAGGCAGCACAACAACGAGAAGAGATACCTCGTTGTGCGATACCGTAATGGGGCGATTGACCAGATAATCTGTTCGATCATGGTGTTCAGGAAAATGTGGCTGTAAGATAAATGTACTAAATGTTTGCCTTGATATTTCAAAAATCGGTCCCGCTTAATGTTGACGAAAATCTGTGGGACGGGAAAGCGTAAAATCGTAAAAAGCGTCGCTGAAGGGCCCTACGCCTGAATAACCCACGGTATAGGCTATCTCCGAGATAGGCATCTGTGTTTTTAAGATCAGTTCCATGGCGCGGATCATCCGCAACGTTTTTACATACTGAAGAAAACTCATATGAATGGTAGACTGGAACAGGCGGGAGAAAGAGCGTTCGCTGAGGGCGAACCGTTTACTCACGTCAGCGATCACCAGTTTGCTGCCGATGTTCTCTTCCAGGTACTGCATGATCTGCAGCAGCAGTGGGTGGTTGGTGCGGGGCAGCATAATGGGAAGCGATGTCTTGTTAAGCGTAGGCAACAGCTTCTTCATGGCTACCAGGAACTCGAAATGGTGGTCCTGCGGCCCAACATGCCTGCCATCCCAGCATTCGGTGTGGTTGATCATCTGTATCAGCAGCTCGCTGGCCGGATAGATGCCCAGCTGGCTGTAAAAAGGATGTGTGTCATCGTCTGTGGCGTAAAAATACAGGGAGCGTAAGACGGTGGCCCAGCTACCGATTTCCAGTTCGTGGACCCAACCCTGTGGTATCCAGAAGTAGTGGCGGGCAGGTACTACATAGTTTTTATTTTGTGTGGCGATGTAGGCCATACCACCCTCTACATAACTTAGCTGGCCCTTGGTATGGGTGTGAAAAGGAATCAGTTTCTCCGACTTCTCATGCATCACAAAAACAGCATCCGCTTGTTTATCAATCTCCGGCAAGGAGGCAATCAAACCCATGGTATATAATTCTGTGAGGCAAAATTATAACATTGGCAGGAATAAAGAAAAGAATGGCAATTTCTCCGAAATTACATGTTTTCCGGTAGCCTAATTTTGCGCCCGGAAATTATGAACAGCAGCAATACACTCCTCGTGGCTGTCGCCCTTCTAATGGTGCAAACGGCCACCGGGCAAGCCACAGACACGCTCAGGACCTCCTTGCAGGAGATCTGGCAGAAAGCAGAAGCACACAGCCGTCAGGTTAAAATTACCCGGGAAGCGGCAGACATCGCCAGCGAAGAAGTAAAAGACACCCGGCTGGAGAGACTCCCCGAAGTCGGCATCACCGGCAGCGCCGAAGTAGCTTCCAACCTGGCCATCTACGAAAACGGCATCTTCGCCCGGCCGACCGAACAACATGAAGTGATCCACAACCTCTATAAAGTGGGCGCCGACTTTTACCTCAACCTCTACCACGGCAGTAAGCTCCATCTGAAAATAACGGAAAACAAGCTGTTGCAGCAGATCGCCGGCATCAAAAAAGAAGAGACCTTATCTGCGGTCCGCTACCAATCGGCCGTACTGTACCTCGATCTGCAGAAGTCCTTCCTCTTCCGCGAGCTGATACTGGAGGATATTGCCGACCAGGAAAAACAGCTGGAAGAAATCAAAGCTTTCCACCGCAACGGTACCGTCCTGAAAAGCGATGTGCTCCGCGTGGAGCTGGACCTTTCCCGCCGCAAGATGACGCAGGTGACGATCGAAAACGATATCCGCATCGCTACCCAGAAACTGAATATCCTCATCGGTGAGCCGGACGCCCGCGCTATTCTGCCGGCAGTGTTCCACGAAACGGATAAACAGCCTTACGCATACGACCACTACCTCGAACAGGCGCTGGAACACTCTTTCCCTTATCATATCTCGGAGAAAAAAACAGCGCTCAGCAAAACCAACCTGCAACAGGTGAAGTCGAACGTCATGCCTAAGATCGGGTTATACGGAGACTACTGGTATTCCAATCCGCAGATCTTCCTCTTTCCCTACAACCCCGCCTGGTACTCACTGGGCGTGACCGGTGTCAAACTTGCCTGGCCTGTTTCCTCCCTATACCATAACATTCATAAGGTACGTGCCGCCAAACTGGAACTGGAGAAAGAAGAAGAAGCCCATCATGATATGGAAGATAAAGTGCGGCAGCAGGTATGGGAAGCGTATCACCGCTACCAGGAATCGCTGGTACAGATCGGCGTTTCGACGGACAACGTAGCGCAGGCCACGGAAAATGCCCGCATCATTAAAAACACCTACTTCAAACAAACCGCGCTGATCACCGATCTGCTCGACGCAGACGTGCAGCTGCTCAGGACCCGCTTTGAACTGGCGTCCGCCCGCATTGCGGCGGAACAGAAATTCTACTTACTGCAAAATATAATCGGCGTTTTATAAGATGAAAAAAAAGTATACGGTCTCCGACCGCCTCGTTACCACTATCACCGGATGGATAGCCGGCATCACTATTCTCGGTTTAGCCATTTGGGGCATCTGCACCTTATGGGAATATCGCGTGTATGAAACCACCAACGACGCGCAGGTGCAAGAGTATGTCAACCCTGTTATTTCGCGGGCGGGTGGCTTTATCGTGGCCGTAAGGTTCGAGGAAAACCAGCCCGTTAAAAAAGGAGATACTCTCCTTGTGATAGACAACCGGGAATACACCCTGCAGGTAGCACAGACGGCGGCGGCCATCCAAAAGGCGGAAGCCCAGCTGACAGTATTGGAAAGCAATATCCATACCCTGGAACGCAATGCCGGCGCCGTTAAAGCGCAGACCAAAGCCAATGCGGCCAAACTATGGAAACAACAGCTCGACTATGACCGCTACGCTGAATTGTATAAAGAGGAATCCGCCACCAAACAAAAACTGGAAGACATGCAGGCCGCACTTGATGTCAACAGCAACGACTATCAGTCTTCCGTCGAAAGTTTCAACGCAGCCACTTCCAGAATAGAAGATATCAGAACAGAAAAAGCGGTGGTGCAGGCAGACATTGCCCGGCTGAAAGCGTTGCTGAAGCGCAATGAGCTGGATGTGAGCTACACCGTTATCACCGCCTCGTACAACGGCAGGATGGGCCGGCGAAGCATCGAAGTCGGACAAATGATCGACGCCGGTGAGGTGCTGGCATACATCGTTAACAACGAAACAGACAAATGGGTGGTGGCCAACTACAAAGAAACACAGGTACACCATATGCATATAGGCGATACCGTGAAACTACAGGTAGATGCCTTCCCCGACAGGACTTTCAAAGGTACCATCATCTCCCTGTCTCCCGCTACCGGTTCCAGCTTTTCGCTGCTGCCGCCGGACAACTCCACCGGCAACTATGTGAAAATTGTGCAGCGTGTGCCTGTCCGTATCCGTGTAGACGGGAAACGCACGGACATAGACATCCTGAAAGCAGGGATGAACGTGAACGTATACACGCCTAAAAAACAACAGCATCATGGCTAACAGCATGCCCATTTTCAAACGTTGGGTACCCGGATGGGCCGTCAAGATCATCCTTTTTTCGCTGATCCTTCCCACCCTCGTGCTATTTTTCCTGCCTTTTGCCAACATCAATGCCGCGGCGGGTTTTTACGGCAGTGAGCCGGCAGACATCCAGTTTTCCGTAGCGCTGTTTTATTCCGGCTATGTAGCTTTCTACAGCCTGGAAAGGCGCTTCTTTAACTACCTCGCGGCGAAAGAGTACTTCATCATTTTTACGATGCTGGAGGTGGTGACCACGCTGGTATGTTATCATACCGATGCCCTATACGTGCTTTTCCCAATGCGTTTTTTCCAGGGAATGCTTTTCTCCAGTACCGTCAACCTCTCGCTGTCGCTGATGTTTACCCGGCTGCGGACGGAGCGGGCCCGGGAGATCAGTTTCTCTGTGTTCTTCGGCATGCTGATCTGTGTTATACCGTTCAACAATCTCGTGACCGCCGACCTGATAGATGCCTACGACTTCAACATCGTTTACAAGGGAGCGCTGTTTTCCTACCTCCCCTGTTTATGCCTGATCATGCTAACCATGAACCATGTGCGGCTGAACGTGAAATTCCCGCTGGCGCGGCTGGACTGGCAGAGCTTTGTTTACTGGAGTATTGTGCTGACGTTACTGGGCTATATCACCATTTACGGCCAGGAATATTACTGGCTGGACGATTTGAGGATACGCTACAGTGTCATCGGCATGGTAGCTGCCACAGCGTTGTACCTGGTCAGGCAGCATGCAATGAAACATCCTTATCTCCATCTGGCCATCTTCCGTTTTCAGAATTTCAGGATGGGCATCTTCCTGATCTTCATCCTGTACATCTGTCGTTTTGCCGTTAACGTTACCAATAACTTTTTTACGACGGTGTTACGGCTGGACCCTATACACGTGAGTTACGTCAACGTGATGAACCTCATGGGACTGATTATCGGGGTGATTGTTTCCGGCGCCATGATCCTTCAGAAAAAGAATATCCGCTACATCTGGCTGCCTGGTTTTCTGTTACTGCTGGCCTTTCACTTCAGTATGTTTTTTATTTTCAGCAACGAAGCCAACGAAAACAACTTTTATATTCCCCTGTTTGTACAGGGGCTGGGCGTGGGGATGATCATGGTGCCTACCATCGTGTATGCCGTATCTTCTGTGCCGGTGATCATCGGCGCTTCCGCGTCTTCTGTCTGCCTGGCTATTGGTTATATCGGTTTCTGCGCCAATGCTGCCATTACGAATTACTGCGATCTTTACTGCAAAAGCAGGCACTATAATGCTTTCCAGGACCATCTAACGCAAACAGATCCTATGGCATTACAGGGCCTGGCATTACGTTCTCATCAGCTGCTTTCCAAAGGGCTGGCACATCAGCAAGCTGCCAAAGGAGCGCATAAATTACTGGTGGACGCTATCAACAAACAGGGCCAGATCCGTTTCGCCATGGACTACTACGAAATAATGGCCCTTATGCTGATCGCCACCCTGTTACTCATCGCCATCTTTCCTTCCTTGAACCGGACAGTGGTGTACCTGAGGTCACGCAGGATTGTACCTGCGTGATGCATATCATGCAAAAAAACATGTAATGAAATATACTTTGATATTAATCTCCCTGTGGCTGTTATGCAGTTGCAACAAGGATAGCCAGGATTTCAGGGTCAAAGCAGTAACCCTCAGCAGCTACCATCCTACGAAATATCCGGATGAAAAGCTGCGTGTCCGTTTTCTCGACGCGGAGCATACAGGGCATGTACTGGGCACTACCGACGGCTACCCTGCTTCGCTGCCGCTTCCTGTAAAACTAAATGTGAATCCTGCCTTTAAACTGAAGTTATACAGGCAGCCCTGTTTTATTGAGCTGTGGGGAGATTCCACCGGCCTGATCGGGTCCGCCCGCATGAATATGCGTGACTACAAAATTATTTTCCCGCTGGAGATGGAAGTAGAAGGAGAAAACTTTCAACTTTCTGTCAGCGGAAAGTGGGACCAGCGGTAGTTACAGGCTCATGCCACCGTCCATGACCAGTTCCGCGCCGGTGATGAAAGATGCTGCATCGCCGGATAAATGCGCCACCATCTTTCCTACGTCACCGGCTTTCCCCATGTGTTGCAGCGGAATGCGGTCCAGCATCCATGCTTTCAGGCCATCGAGCTGGGCGTCGTCGTAGCCTTGTTTATGCAGGATCGCTGTTTCAATCGGTCCGGGACTGACGGCATTCACCCTTATTTTCCGCGGCGCCAGTTCGAGGGCCGCGATTTTCATTACTGCATTTAAAGCCGCTTTGCTGGAGGAATAGATGGAGGAGTTGGCAACGTTCATGCTGGCCGTGTTGGACGAGAGGAAGGTCACCGAAGCGCCGTCATTCAGGAGAGGAATAAAGCGGCTCAGGGTAAAGTAAGCGCCTTTAAAGTTAATGTCTATCACCTGGTCAAATACCGCTTCAGTGGCCTGTTCAATGGCTGCTCCGCCCAGTACGCCGGCGTTAATGAAAAGGATGTCCACTTTCCCAAACGTCGCTTTGACAGTATCCGCGAGGCTTTCGATGGCAGCGAGATTACCCTGGTCGGCCACGAGGCCGGTAACACCCAGCTCCGCGGCAGCGGTATCGATCGCTTCTTTACGGCGGCCGGTGATGATGACGGTCGCTCCCTGGTGTTTTAATTCCTTTGCTGTGGCATACCCGATGCCGCTGTTGCCGCCGGTTACGACCGCTATTTTTCCTTTCAGTGTTTCCATGATGCGTATGATTTAGTCATTCATGGCAAAGGTATGAGGGAATTGGTATAACTTTGTAACCAGTATAACAGAGTATACCAGTATGACAGATAAAAAAAGAGGGAAAGAAATAGCCGAAGTGCTGAGTAATCCGCGCAGTCAGAAGGATGAGTTGCAGGCGTTACAGGACACAATTTATGTGATTGGCGGAAAATGGCGGCTGCCCATTATCAATTCTATCTGCAACGGCAACAACCGTTTCAGGGAGATAGAGCGCAGCATCCCTGGTATCACCACGCGGATGTTGTCGAGGGAGCTGAAGGAGATGGAAGCCAATCAGCTGATCAAAAGAACGGTGACACCAACCGTCCCGGTAACCGTGGAATATACCGCTACCGGATATTGCCGCACCTTTGGAGATATCATCCTGGAGATGATCAAATGGGGAAAAGCACACCGGAAGAAGATCATCAGGAGCCCGGAGAAGGATTGATCAACTTAATTCCAGTGTTTCATGTATGTTTTCAAGGATCGCGATTTCATCTTTGACGAGGTGCCGATCTTTCACCAGCGCCAGTATTTATGTGGATAGTAGTGACAGCTCTTCCATGCGTCTGCCACTACTATCTTAATAAAAGGGCTGCAGTCAGAAGATGATAGGCCGTGTTAATTCCGGCTTACAAATTAAACTAAAAAAGTGTTGATTACATACATACCACGGTGCGGTGAGGTCTGGTCGGGCAGGAAGGATCGTAACTGTCACATCCCTGGCACTTGGTGTCGAAAGGACCACCAATGATACCACCGCGAACATCGTTTTGTTGTTCAACATTCAAATGAGCCAGGGCTACTTTTTTCAGGCTGACTTTTTTCTGCAGGTCAATGTTTTTCTTTTTCATAACAGGATTGTTTAATGAACGATAAATGTACACTGACATCCTGCACACGATTTGCAGTAACAATGGAAACCCGGCGCGTACGGAGGGTTTCAAAGACAGGAAGAGAAGAGGGGCAGCAAAGGAAAAAGGTGTAAAGAAAAAGGCTCCTCGTTATGAGGAGCCTTTAGCTCTTGTACCACGTACGGGAATCGAACCCGTGATTCCTCCGTGAAAGGGAGGCGTCTTAACCCCTTGACCAACGCGGCATTTCCGTTTTGGGATTGCAAAGATAGGGAATAGTTTTACATCACAAAAATTTTTTTCAATTTATTTTTCGGGAGATGTTTGACATGATAAATAGCTGCTTTTTTCCGGAACACTTCACCGGTGTATCAGTCCCGCAATCAGGTTGATCGTCAACGCCATCACAAACGTATTGAGCAGATAAGACAACAAGCCATGTATCAGCACGGTGCGCCTGATGGCGCGGCTGCCGATCTCCACGTCCGATACCTGGAAAGTCATACCGATCACAAAAGAGAAATAAGCGAAGTCCACATAGTCGGGATATTTCTCCTGCGGAAAATCCAGTCCGCCGGCATGACGGCTGCTGTCATTCACATCATCGTCATAAAACAAATGCGCGTAGTGAAAGCTGTAGGTGGTATGTACCAGCGCCCAGGACGACAGGATACCGACAATAGCCACCGGCAGGTAAATACCCGGTTTCTCCGGCTCGTCAGACACCATCAGCAATGCAACGATGATCATACTGGCAAAAGAAGACACCAGGAGAAAGATGGTCACGAAAGTTCGTCCGCCGTCATCCTCCCGGGCCCAGGCGCGAATTTCAGGTACCTTCCGCCACACAAACACCAGCCAGGCGATGCTGATATAGGAAAGCGCGAAAACGTCCCATAAAAGCACGGAAAGCACCAATGGACTGATGGGGACATGACACATTTCCAGGATCATCCACACGAACGCTGTCAGTCCCAGGCTGATCATACTGCGCTGTAAAGGATAGAGACGGATGACATCTTTGAGCTTTCTCCGTTTTGCCATAAGAATTGCGGATTTGAGGTATGTGCTATTAAAAATAAGATTTATAGTGCAGTATTTTATCAGCCGTTATCCCATCGCGCAATGTTGCAATAACACCTGCTTCTTCATCACGCACAGCCATTTGGTCATTACACCAATGCGGCGCCGGCGTTTCGGCATTACAGGATTTTTTCGCCAGCCAGGATACCAGAAACGGACCGTTGGTTCTCCATGTCGCCGTAGTTGATGTGTAGCCAAAAGCTCCGTCTTACAAAGCTCCGCCAGTGTGAAGGCAAAAAAAACGATATCGTCTCCGCACATGGATAATATCGGGTGCCCGGGCTCATCTATCATCATAAAACGATGACCCCATACAGGAAAGATCCGGGAAATACCCCATGCTTTTCCCATGGCAGATGTTATATGGCAACTATCGTAAACCCGCTTGATGGTATCGCGAATACGGTCAAGGTCCCGGGGATAGGAATAGTACCAGTGATACTCCTGCCTGTCTCCCTCTCCATCTGTGACAATATAGGGTCTGTCCAAACCATTCATGGTACGGTAAAAATTACGCAATGGTACCGGAAACGAAAATCCGATCGCTGTTTCAAAGGCTTTCAACGTTTCTTCCGAAAGGCCGGGTAACCATTTGGCGCCCGGAGCGGCAGCGGCAAAAGGATTATTGGGTTCGATTTCTGCCCATTTTGCCTCCGTTTCGGCCTTTATCTGTTCAAAAAAAATAAGAGAATTATCTGGTTTCATTGCAGCAGGGATCTTAAAAAAACCTTTGTCCGGGAGATGACCGATCGCGGAAACCGGGGTTGGACGGCCCGCTGAAAAAATACCGCAGCACTCAAGCATCCAAAAGGAAAGACATGTATATCGAACTGATATAAAATAAAAAACCGGTCATTGAGACCGGTTTTTTATTTGTACCACGTACGGGAATCGAACCCGTGATTCCTCCGTGAAAGGGAGGCGTCTTAACCCCTTGACCAACGCGGCGTATCGTTTTGGGATTGCAAAAGTACATTATTGTTTTATATTTCCAAAATAATTTTTGATAACTCAAATTTATATTGATTAATAAACGCATTGATTGTAAATTCGCTCTCGATTTTTTCATACTCAAATCACGACAAAAAATGGGAACTACTCTCAAAATTGGTATTAATGGATTCGGCCGTATTGGTCGTTTGGTATACCGCCAGATTTACAAAATGCCCGGCATTGATGTGGTAGCTATCAATGACCTTACCAGCCCAACCGTGCTGGCGCATTTGCTGAAATATGATTCAGCGCAGGGTAGGTTTGATGCAGAAGTTAAACATTCCGAGAACGCAATTAATGTGAACGGCGAAGATGTGAAGATATATGCACAAAGAGACCCGTCTCAAATTCCCTGGAAAGAGCACGACATTGACGTAGTGATCGAGTGCACCGGCTTCTTTGCTGATAAAGACAAAGCTGCTGCGCACATCACCGCTGGCGCTAAAAGAGTCGTAATTTCCGCTCCTGCTACCGGTGATCTGAAAACCATCGTGTTCAACGTAAACCACGAACTGCTGGATGGCAGCGAAACCGTTATCTCCTGCGCTTCCTGCACCACCAACTGCCTGGCTCCTATGGCCAAAGTACTGCAGGACAAATACGGCATCGTTACCGGTCTGATGACTACCGTTCACGCTTACACCAACGACCAGAACACCCTCGATGCTCCGCATCCGAAAGGTGACCTGCGCCGTGCCCGCGCTGCTGCCGCCAACATCGTTCCGAACAGCACCGGTGCTGCGAAAGCAATCGGCCTGGTACTGCCTGAACTGAAAGGCAAACTGGACGGTAACGCACAGCGTGTACCCACCATCACCGGCTCTCTCACCGAGCTGACTACCATCCTCGGCAAAAAAGTAACCGCAGAAGAAGTGAATGCAGCGATGAAAGCAGCTTCCAACGAATCTTTCGGTTACACTGAAGACGAAATCGTAAGCTCCGACATCATCGGTATCCACTACGGTTCCCTGTTCGACGCTACCCAGACAAAAGTAATGACCGTTGGTGATCACCAGCTGGTTAAAACTGTGTCCTGGTACGACAACGAAATGAGCTACGTATCTCAGCTGGTTCGTACTGTGAAGTACTTCGCCGGCCTGATCAGCAAATAACCAGATCGTATCCCCGGCAGTCACTGCCGGGATACTTTTTACATTCCGCGGAACAACTACACCATAGCAGCAGCCAGGCCAGATCATTTTGGTTGAAACTCGCTTTGTGCTGTTGGCCCGCGGTTTTTTTATGGCTAAAACCTTTCTCTTAAATCGCTACATATGAGCAAATTCTCCGACTATCATTTCAACGGCCGTAAAGCCCTTGTCCGCGTGGATTTCAACGTTCCCCTGAACGATAAGTTCGAAATTACGGACGACACCCGCATGCGCGCTGCCGTTCCCACCATCAAAAAAATCCTCAAAGATGGCGGCGCTGTCATCCTGATGTCCCACCTCGGCCGCCCGAAAGATGGTCCTACCGATAAATACTCTTTGAAACACCTCGTATATCACCTTATCTCCCTGCTGGACGGCGCCACCGTTAAATTTGCAGAAGACTGCACAGGCCCCGTAGCCGAAAAGGCCGCTGCCGACCTGCAAATGGGTGAAGTGCTCCTGCTGGAAAACCTGCGTTTCCACAAAGCAGAAGAGAAAGGCGACGCTGCTTTCGCGGAACAGCTGGCCAAACTGGGCAACGTATATGTCAACGATGCCTTCGGCACCGCCCACCGCGCCCACGCCTCCACAGCGGTGATCGCACAGTTCTTCGCCCAACCGGACCGTATGTTCGGCCTCCTCATGGAAGCGGAAGTGTCCAACGCGGAGAAAGTACTGAACAACGCCACCGCCCCCTTCACTGCCATCCTCGGCGGCGCTAAGGTGAGCGACAAAATACTGATCATCGAAACACTGATGGACCGCGCCAATAACATCATCATCGGCGGCGGCATGGCTTATACTTTCCTCAAAGCACAAGGCAAGGAAATAGGCAACTCCCTCTGTGAAAATGATAAACTGGACCTCGCTAATGAACTGCTGGACAAAGCCCGCACCAAAGGCGTTCAACTGATCCTGCCGGTAGATTCCGTTGCTGCGGATAAATTCGCTGCCGACGCTGCCACACAGGTGGTGTCCAACGATAACATCCCCGCCGGATGGATGGGCCTCGATATCGGACCTGCTTCCGTAGCGCTCTTCAGCGAAACGATCCTGGCTTCCAAAACCATCCTCTGGAACGGTCCTATGGGCGTTTTCGAAATGGAAGCGTTCCAGAAAGGCACCAAAGGCGTGGCAGACGCCATCGTGCAATCTACCGCCCAGGGAGCGTTCTCCCTCGTAGGCGGCGGCGACTCAGTAGCGGCGGTCAACCAGTTCGGACTGGCCGACAAAGTAAGCTACGTGTCCACCGGCGGCGGCGCCATGCTGGAGTTCTTCGAAGGCAAAGTACTGCCCGGCATCGCGGCCATCTGATTATAATAGCGATCAAACATAACAGCATTACGGATTTGCAGGGAAAAGGTTCCACATACCCTGCAAATCCGTATTTACTTTTACAAAGCACCTTATGAAAAAACGCCTCCTCCTCTACCCTGCCATCATCGGCGTGTTCGGTATACTGATATGGGTGATCCTCGAACAGGGAAGGCTGCTGCCGGTAAAACAGCTCCTGCCCGTTACCCCCGCCCCGCCGGCCGCACCTGCCGCCGCCAGCAGCTGGTGGCAATACTTCGATAACCTGAAACACCCGCTGGCCCTACTGCTGTTACAGATCGTCGCTATCATGCTGGTAGCCCGCCTGTTTGGCATACTGGCCAATAAAATAAAACAGCCGGCAGTAGTAGGGGAAATCATCGCAGGCGTATTGCTCGGCCCCTCCCTCCTCGGATGGACCATGCCCTCCTTTTCCGCCTTCCTCTTCCCGGCAGAATCGTTAAAAACACTTCAGTTCCTCAGCCAGATAGGTCTCGCCTTCTTTATGTTCATCGTAGGCATGGAGCTGGATATCAGCAAAATCCGGAACAAAGCGCACGACGCCGTTATGATCAGCCATGCAAGCATCGTCGTGCCCTTTTTCCTGGGCGTATGGCTGGCTTATTACCTGTTTACCGCCTTCGCGCCGGCAGGCGTCAGCTTCCTCGCTTTTGCGCTGTTTATGGGCATCGCCATGAGCATTACGGCCTTCCCGGTGCTGGCCCGTATTGTACAGGAAAGAAAGCTCACCGGCACGCCACTGGGCACCATGGCCATCACCTGCGCCGCTGCGGATGATGTGACCGCCTGGTGCATATTGGCGGTAGTGGTAGCGATCGTAAAAGCAGGAGGACTGGTCAGCGCGCTGATCACTATTGTGCTGGCCGTTGTTTTTGTAGCGGCGATGCTGACGCTGGTAAGGCCCTGGCTGGCCCGCACGGTGAACCGCCACATGTCCCGCAATCGCCAGAAAGCGGCCATTGCTGCGGTCTTTCTCACCATGCTGCTCTCTGCCCTTGCTGCCGAAGTGATCGGCATACACGCCCTCTTCGGCGCCTTCCTGGCAGGCGTGATCATGCCACAGGAAGCAGGTATCAAACAACTGCTGACAGATAAACTGGAAGATGTAAGCGTGCTGCTGCTGTTACCGATATTTTTTGTGTTCACCGGTTTGCGTACCCAGATCGGCCTGCTGAATGAAAGCCACCTCTGGGTGGTATGTGGTATGATCATGCTGGTGGCCGTAGCCGGCAAATTCGGAGGCAGCACCCTTACCGCCCGGCTGATGGGACAATCATGGCGCCAGTCTGTGTCTATCGGCGCACTGATGAATACCCGCGGCCTGATGGAGCTGGTTGTGCTCAATATCGGGTACGATCTCGGTATCCTTTCTCCCGAAATATTCGCTATGATGGTGCTGATGGCGCTGGCCACCACTTTTATGACCGGCCCGTTGCTGGACCTCGTGGCTTTCAGCGAAAGAAAGAAAGGCCTGCTGGCAGCATAGTCCCGCTGGTTATAACGTTGCCGGTTATACGTGTTTATATCGGTCCGGCAAGTCATAAAAAAACCCGTGCAGTTTTACCTGCACGGGTTTCTTATTTTCTTTTATCAGCAGAAGGACTACTTTTTGCGGGTAGTGGTCTTCTTTTTGGTGGTGTGTTTTTTGGCAGCAGTGTATTTTTTGGCGCTGCTGTGTTTTCTGGCGCTGGTAGCGGTAGTCGCTTTCTTGGCAGGCGCCGTTTTCGCTGCAGGCATTTTAGCCGGAGGCGGGAACTTGGATTTGTCCACTCCCACTGCCTTATCATCCAGCGTCATCTGAACAGACTCTTTCAGCATCTCGTCTTTTTCGGCGAGGAACAGCTTCATTTTTTCTTTCGGGATGCGCAGATCGTAATTATTTTCAGCGCTGGCCATTGCTTTGGCAAAGCCCGGGTTATAGCGGTCCAGTTCAGCGACAGACATCTCCAGTTTTTTGGCGATGGCTTCCAGGCGATATTTGCCGGTCACGTTGATTTCCACGCTACTGAAGATCTCATCTTCTGTCAGCGGGCCTCTTGCCACAGCAGCGGTAGCAGCTGCAGGAGCAGCGGTATTTTCCGCTACGGGCATGCCGGGTTCATCGCTCACACCGAAGAAGTTGTTGAATCGGTCGAGGATATAACCGGTAGCAATGAATTTATAAACGTGGTTACGGGATTCTGCTGGCAGGAAATATTGCATGCCCCAGAAATCTTCACGACCGCTGGCCTTCATGGCGCGTTGTACGCCGCCGGGACCGCAGTTGTAAGCTGCTACTACCAGCAACCAGTCGTCAAACTGTTCGTACAGTTTGTTCAGGTACTGGGCCGCAGCCATGGTGGATTTGTAAAAGTCTTTACGTTCGTCTACTTTTTTACCGACGTTCAGACCGAAGATGCGGGCGGTACCGGCCATAAACTGCCAGGCGCCTACGGCTCCTACCCTGGAACGTGCGTTGGTATTAAAGCTGGATTCGATCACAGCGAGATATTTCATCTCTTCCGGGATACCGTGTTCGCGGAAGATTTTCTCTACCATGGCGAAATAAGGCTGCCCTTTTTCCACCATGATCTGCAGATGCTGGCTGTACCGGGTAGCGTAGTTGTTTACATAACCGGCTACCAGGTTGTTGTTGATCTGTTCGTATACTTTAGCGCTGCGAATGGTGTTCGGCAGGCTCTGGGCAGCTTTCTTCACTGCCATAGTAGTGGGAGTAGGCGCTACAGAGTCCTTCGGCAAATGTACTTTGCGGAATTTCACTGTAGTGTCGGGCGAGACCCAGGGTAACGCCGTCTCTTTAGGTACGCTGTTGCTACCCATTACCTCCACACTTCCTAAACTCAATGCTGGCAACAGCAATAGTAAAAAGATTTTTCTCATACAATTTATTTTAAACAATCGATGCCCTGTCAGTTGCCATCAGCCGATGAGCAATTTGTAACAAGGCCGCTTCGTCAAACTTCTTTGTGATGATCTGTACACCGTATGGCATTCCGTTTGAATGCCGGCCCATCGGCACTGAAATGGCCGGGACCCCTGCCAGATTTGCCAGTACCGTGTATATATCAGCCAGGTACATGGCGATCGGGTCTTCTGTCTTCTCTCCTAATTTAAAAGCTGTCGACGGCACCGTTGGCATTAAAATGGCGTCGAATTCTTCCAGTATCTCGTTCAGCTTGTCTGTAACTATTCTTCTTACCTGTTGTGCCTTTGTATAGTAAGCGTCGTAATAACCTGCACTCAATACAAAAGTCCCGAGTAATATACGACGTTTTACTTCTATACCAAACCCTTCTGACCTGTTTTTTTTGTAAAAATCGACCAGTTCAAGGTTTTTCTCCCTGGTCCGGTGCCCGAACCTGACCCCGTCGTAACGGGAGAGGTTGGAGGATGCTTCAGCTGTTGTCAGCACATAATAGGCGGGAACAACGTAGTCAAGGTAGTCAAAACCTTTACCGGTGACGGTATGTCCTGCTGCTACAAGGCTTTCAAAGAGGTCTATATAGCCATCCTTCATTTCAGCATCCAGGCCTTCATGGTACTGGGCATCTCTTAAATACGCAAATCTGTAACTTTTATTGTGTGACAGGTGTTGCTGGTAATCAGGGACTTCCCGCTGGGCTGCTGTACTATCAAACTCATCCGGTCCTGCGATCACCTGCAGAACCGCCGCCACATCAACAATTTCCTTGCCGAAAATGCCTATCTGATCAAAAGATGACGCATAGGCGAGCAAGCCATGGCGGGAGATACGGCCGTAAGTAGGCTTGAGCCCGATGATACCGCAGAAATCCGCCGGTTGGCGAACTGATCCGCCGGTGTCACTGCCCAAACTTACCAGGCAAAGGTCCGCCTGCACCGCTACGGCAGAGCCTCCTGAGGAGCCACCCGGTACCCGGGTATTGTCCAACGCATTCAGGGTGGGCCCGTAAGCCGAATTTTCATTGGTAGACCCCATGGCGAATTCATCGCAGTTGAGATTGCCAATGATAATAGCGTCTGCAGCCAGCAGCCTTTCCACGGCTGTGGCCGAATAGATGGAGGTAAACCCTTCCAGTATCCTGGAAGCGGCACCTACATGATGGCCTTTATAGCAGATCACATCTTTAATACCTACCACCACTCCTGCCAGCGCGCCTGCCGGTTGACCGTTCTTGATCCGTTCATCCAGCTCCCGCGCTTTTTCCAGGGCTTCCTCCTCATACACTTCCAGGAAGGCATTCAAATGTTTTAACTGCGCTATCCGGTCGAGATACGCACGTACCTGCTCCGTACAGCTTGTACTGCCGGCGTATAATGCTTTATGGAAAGAAGCAATACTGCTGAATTCAGTCAAAGCTAAATCAGTTAAAATATTAAAATCAGGGACAGTTATGTTACGCCGGATTATGCGTTGTGTTGAGCATCAGTTGGCTTAGTGTCGGTAGTAGCGGGCTGCACAGGCTTTTCCCTCATACCTTCTTCAATTTCCTGGCGCACATTGTTTTTGGCGTCATTAAACTCACGGATACCTTTACCTAATCCCCGCATCAGTTCAGGGATTTTTTTGCCACCGAACAGCAGTAATACCACAACGGCAATCAACAGCAGTTCAGACATGCCAATATCCTGGAGAATCAAAAATGATGATTTTACAAAAACAGCAGTCATCTTCTCAAATGTTTGTTTAAGTTATCTAAGTCAACAAAGATAGCTTATAAAATCCGCTTTTTCACCCGTTGGTATTGTTAAAAACACAGATTTAATAGCATTTTAAGAACACGAAAAAAGCGGAGCCATGCGGCCCCGCCTGTAACTAATTTCCCTGTATTTTATACTAAACCCTTTTTTCTTTGATACGGGCTTTCTTACCAGCACGTTCACGCAGGTAATAAAGTTTCGCTCTTCTTACTTTACCTACCTTGTTCAATACGATAGCATCGATATGAGGAGAGTAAAGCGGAAACAGTCTTTCCACACCAATACCGTCAGAAATCTTTCTAACAGTGAAAGACGCAGTAAACCCTGTACCCTGGATTTTCACCACATCACCTTTAAAGGACTGAATCCTTTCTTTATTACCTTCCACGATTTTATAATTGACAGTGACGTTGTCGCCTGCTTTAAACTTAGGGTACTGTTTTTTAGCTGTCAGTTGTTCGTGAACAAACGAAATTGCGTTCATCTTTCAAATATTTATGGGAGTGCAAAAGTAAAACAAGAATTGGCATTTACCAAATTAAATCGCGAATAAATCTTAGGATTATCCACCTTTTTTCCGGATTTGCCTGTGGAAAACACAGACATGGTCAATTCTGTTATTTTTTAAGTAGTTAATTTACAACAAGTCAGGTCGGCGGGCCTGGGTCCTTTCCACTGCCTGCTGGTGCCGCCATTCTTCGATTTTTTTATGGTCGCCGCTCAGCAGCACGTCGGGCACTTTCCAGCCGCGGAATTCTACGGGCCGGGTGTATACCGGCGGCGCCAGCAGATTGTCCTGGAACGAGTCGAACAAGGCACTGGTTTCGTCGTTGAGCACCCCGGGGAGCAACCGCCCGATGGCATCCACGAGCACTGCCGCGCCCAGTTCCCCGCCGGACAGCACATAGTCGCCGATAGAGATCTCCTTCGTGATGAAATGGTCCCGGATACGCTGGTCAATGCCTTTGTAGTGCCCGCACAGCATCAGCAGGTTGCCTTTGAGCGACAGCTGGTTGGCCATCTGCTGGTTCAGCGTTTCCCCGTCAGGCGTCAGATAGATGATCTCATCATACTTCACTTTAGCCTGCAGCGATTCTATGGCGTTGACGATCGGTTCCAGCATCATGACCATGCCGGCCCCTCCGCCAAACTGGTAATCGTCTACCTGGTTATGTTTCAGGCTGGAATAGGCCCTCAACGGGTGTACATGTACCTCCAGCATGCCTTTCGCCTGCGCCCGCTTCATGATGGAATGGGACAGCGGGCTTTCGAGGAGCTCCGGCAGTACTGTAATGATATCTATCCGCATAAATGATTGCTTTTTCCCCGGGGCCGAAACCCTGGGTTATCCCAAAGCGCAGGACCATAGCCTCCGTTTTGGCGTATTTGTTCTCCACATCAGCCCCGTCGTTCCGGAGGCTGACTTATGGGTTCGTATATAATTCCACCAGCCCTTCCGGCAAATCGAGGTGTACCACCTGCTTTTTGCGGTCCACTTTCACGAGGGACTGGTCATTGACGGGCAACAGGGCTTCTTTTCCCTGGATCTGCACCTTTATCAGCACCTGCATCGGCATTTCGATCACTTCCTCCACGGTGCCCAGCAAACCATGGTGAGCGTCTTCCACCGTGAAGCCCAGCAGGGCCAGCGGGGAAGAGGAGGCTGTCTGTGCCTTAAAATCGTCTTCCTGGAGGTATATCTGTCCGGGCAGCAGCTTCTGCGCCGCTTCCTTGGAATCCACGCCTTCAAGGCGGATGTAGATATGCTCTGCGTCTTTTACCGTTGCCTGCTGCAGGAAATAAGGGATAAAGCTGTTTTTCCTTTCTTCCAGGAAAATAGCGGTAACGCCTTTGAGGGCAGATCTTTTGCCGAGGCTGTGCCTCACCAGCAATTCGCCCTGTAATCCGTGCGCAGACACCAGTTTTCCTATACTGAAATAATTATTCATCATATTGAGCGTGCCCTGCCATGAAATTAAAAAAGGAAATATTTGCGAATGCAAACATTTCCTTTTTCAGGTATTGTTAAAACGTTGCCGTTTTATGCTTCTGTACCTTCTCCTTCTGCGGGTGCGGATGGAGCAGCAGGAGTGTCTTCAACCTTTCTTACGATAGGAGCAGCTACTCTTGCTTTTCTGTGACCGTCGCGACGGGCAGATACTTTCTGTTCGTGTTCAGCTTGCCATTGTGCAAATTTCTGGTATGCAGTAGGCTCGTCGAACAGGTTCAGGGTAACACCTCTTAACAGGTGTTTCAAATACAATACACCTTTGAAAGACAGGATCCGTCTAACAGTGTCGGTAGGCTGAGCGCCTTTCTGCAACCAACGCAATGCTTTTTCAGTATCGATGTTGATGGAAGCCGGAACTGTTAATGGATTGTAAGTACCAATTTTCTGGATGAATTTACCATCTCTGGGAGCGCGAGCGTCGGCTACTACGATAAAATAGAAAGGCCTCTTCTTTGCGCCATGTCTCTGCAGTCTGATTTTTACTGGCATAAATAAGTCGAGTTATTTTTTGCGAGTTAGGAAATATTGTTTAATTAGGGATGCAAATGTAACCTTCTAATTGGTATTTGCAAAAAAAAGTTTACGGAGCGAAATATTTTATTTCACCAGTCCTCTCAGACCCTTGCCACCAGCGCCAAACTTGTTCATCATTTTCATCATCTGGCGCATCTGCTCGAACTGTTTCATGAACTGGTTCACGTCCTGGATGTTTTTACCGCTGCCTTTGGCGATGCGTTTGCGGCGGCTGCCGTCGATGAGGTCGGGATTACCGCGTTCATCGGGCGTCATGGAGTTGATCATGGCTTCGATGCCTTTGAAGGCGTCGTCGCTGATATCAAGGTCCTTTACGGCTTTGCCCACACCGGGGATCATGCCCATCAGGTCCTTCAGGTTACCCATTTTCTTGATCTGCTGGAGTTGTTCCCGGAAATCGTCGAAATCGAACTGGTTCTGGCGGATCTTTTTCTCCAGTTTTTTGGCCTGCTCTTCGTTGAACTGCGCCTGGGCACGTTCCACGAGGGTGGTGATATCACCCATGCCGAGGATACGCTGTGCCATACGCTCAGGATAGAACACGTCGAGGGTGTCCATCTTTTCGCCCATGCTCACGAACTTGATCGGCTTGGTGACAGTGTAACGGATGGTCAGGGCCGCACCGCCGCGGGTATCACCGTCAAGTTTGGTGAGTACCACGCCGGTAAAGTCCAGCCGGTCGTTAAACGCCTTGGCGGTGTTCACCGCATCCTGGCCGGTCATGGAGTCTACCACGAACAGGACTTCCTGTGGCTTCACGGCGTTTTTCACGTTGGCCACTTCGGTCATCATCACCTCATCCACAGCCAGGCGGCCGGCGGTATCGATGATGATAATGTTATTGCCATTGGCTTTGGCGTGTTTGACCGCATTTTCCGCGATCTGCACGGCATTTTTATTTTCAGGCTCGCTATACACTTCCACCCCGATCTGCTCGCCCAGCACTTTCAGCTGGTCGATCGCCGCCGGACGGTAGATATCTGCCGCCACCAGCAAAGGTTTCTTGCTCTTCTTGGTTTTGAGGAAGTTGGCCAGTTTACCGGAGAAAGTGGTTTTACCGGAACCCTGCAAACCAGCGATGAGTATAATCGAGGGAGATGTTTTGATATCAATTTCCGCTTCGGTGCCGCCCATCAGCTCGGCCAGCTCGTCTTTCACGATCTTTACCATGAGCTGTCCGGGAGAGATGGCGGTCAGCACCTTTTCTCCCATGGCTTTATCCTTTACTTTATCAGTAAATTCCTTGGCTATTTTGTAGTTCACGTCCGCATCCACCAGTGCACGGCGGATTTCCTTCACGGTACTGGCGATATTGATTTCCGAAATACGGCCTTCCCCTTTAAGCTGCTTAAACGCGGAATCTAATCTCTCTGATAATGATTCAAACATTGTTGATATTTTAAACGGACAGCAAAATTATTGTTTTTGGGTGAGAATACAGCTTTTCAATTACGAATTGCGAATGACGAATGACGAATTAGAGCCCTTTATAAGTCGGAATGCGCCCGGGATGGGCGGCAGGGACTCCAAAAAGCGGAGATGGCGGCACGCCTCGACAGGGTTCCATTGGCCGGGCGCCACGGACGGCATACCACAGACAGGGCGCAAAAAAAGCGGAGATGATGGAGCCTCCCCCATTATCTCCGCCCAAAGCGTTTATTATCCAACAAATTCAATATAATTCTAATAAAACTCCCCTGCCTGACATCAGCAGGCATTTTCGCAACATATCCAGCCTCTCAATATTCGTAATTCGTAATTGAAATCGACTATCCCAGGTAGTTCCGGAGCAGTTTGCTTCTGGAGGTGGTCCTCAGCTTGGTGATAGCCTTGTCTTTGATCTGGCGTACCCTTTCGCGGGTGAGGCCGAATTTTTCCCCGATATCTTCGAGTGACATGGGATGTTCCACAGCAATACCGAAATACAGCATGATCACATCTTTCTGGCGGTCTGTGAGGGTAGACAGGGACCTTTCAATTTCCCGGCGAAGGGAATCGTGGTGGTCCAGTTCCTCGTCGGCGCTGACGGCGTTTGGATTTTCGAGCACGTCCAGCAGGGAGTTGTCTTCCCCGTCGATAAACGGCGCGTCCATAGAAACGTGGCGGGCGGCTACGCCAAGAGTGGCTTCCACTTCATCGGTATTGATTTCGAGGATGGTGGCCAGCTCGTCGGGTGACGGCTCCCTTTCAAATTCCTGTTCCAGCTGGGAATATGCCTTGCTGATCTTGTTGCTGAGGCCCACTTTGTTGAGTGGCAGCCTTACGATCCTGGACTGTTCGGCCAGTGCCTGGAGGATGGACTGACGGATCCACCATACGGCGTAGGAAATGAATTTAAAACCGCGTGTTTCATCAAAACGTTGAGCAGCTTTAATTAACCCCAGGTTGCCCTCGTTGATCAGGTCGCTGAGCGACAGACCCTGGTTCTGATACTGTTTGGCAACGGATACCACAAAGCGGAGATTAGCTTTAGTCAGCTTTTCCAACGCTCTCTGATCGCCCTGCTTGATGCGGATAGCGAGGTTTACCTCTTCTTCCGGCGTAATTAAATCCACCTTCCCAATCTCCTGCAAGTACTTCTCGAGGGACTGAGATTCCCTGTTGGTAATGGATTTAGTGATTTTAAGTTGGCGCATTGACATAGAGTCGGAACAGTTACAGGTTAAGAAAAAGTTAAGATTTGATGAATGCCTGACAAAAATAACTTTTTTTAGAAGCCGACCAAAAAAAATCTGTCGTTTTTAAATCATTTCCAAATAAAATCGATTGATCTTTAAGAGCTTATTATTTTCCCGCTAAACCCGCTCCCGATACGGCATCGGCTGTAATCATCACTGACAGGGTATTTACAAATAGTAAAATATTATAATATTTGTAAAATCTATAAGGTGTTCATACATTCTTCAGATTAATTAAAAAAAAACCGTAAATTATTTTGACAGAATAAAATATTTTCTATAATTGCAACCTGATGATATTGATTTACTAATTATTTGAGAGATGTCTAAGAAAGTGCTTTACGAGTTGGAATTCCCGGTTAGGTGCTCCCCCGGTATCCTATACGAATTCCTGTCAACCCCCGCTGGTTTGCAGGAATGGTTCGCAGACAGGGTAGACTTCAGGGACAATGTATTTTCCTTTTCCTGGAATGGCAGTTCTGAAGAAGCAGAAATTCTGGAACAGGAGGAAGACGAATTTATCCGGTTCCACTGGCTCCATGCCCCGAAGGAGGAATTCTTTGAATTCCGCATTCAAATTTCAGAAGTCACCAATATGACCATTTTGGTTGTAAAAGACTTCGCTGACAAGAGAGAGATTAAAGACCAGAGCCAGCTTTGGGAATCCCAGGTAAAAGATCTGTTCCATCGGATAGGAAACTAATCACGGCCTTTTCACCGTCAATTCATTGAGTAGGGTCGCATAAGCCTCCACTATATCAGTAATTATTTCTCCCCAGCGTTCCAATGCAAACGGTTTCGCCAGTTTAATGAAATTTTTCCGGCCAACCAGCCTTTTCCAGTCTGCTAAACTCATATCACCTATGAACCGGTAATTTCCGTTTTCAAAGTCATGTTCCCAGGGATCGTCCGGCAGGTACACCTGAAATCCGGCCGCCGCCAGTGGCTCATAAGCCGTCAGCAGCGAGGCCTCAAACTGCTTTTTAACCATCCCCGCCAGGTGCAGGGTGCAGCTGAAATAATGCCCCCACCAGAACATACTGCGGAAAGCAAACACGTCGGTTTTACTGAAATACCGCGGATAATCCAGTATTACCCATGGCAGTGACTTGTACTGCTCTCCTTTCGAGATCTTCGGTCCCTGTTGCAGCCATACCGGGTCAAAAGCAAAACCGGAGGCCGCATCCCATGTTGCCAGCGCTTCCTGTAACTGTCCCATTAACAACATCACCTTCTCTATCGCGCTGTTTTTCAGCTCTATGACCCGCGGTGTAAATACAACGGCTGCCTCTTCTGCTGTCAGATAAAAATTTTCCATATAATTTAACGGTATTTTCAGGGATGCTTTAACACTCCTTTGTGAAATCGTACTACCTTTGCTCGCAAAGCGGCAAAGTAAGCAAAGAACGCTAAGAAATTGACATTTGCTTACTTTGCCTCTTTGCGAGAAAAAAATCAGGCATTATCAGTGAAGAAACTCGATAAATTAATTATTAGAACATTCCTGGGCCCCTTCGTGGCGACCTTCTTTGTGACGCTTTTTGTGCTGGTAATGCAGTTTCTCTGGAAATATGTGGACGACCTGGTAGGAAAAGGACTGGACACAATGGTGATCGTGCAACTGATCGCTTACACCAGCGCCACGCTGGTAACACTCGCCCTCCCCCTGGCGGTGCTGCTGTCGTCTATCATGACTTTCGGCAACCTCGGAGAGAGCTTTGAACTGGTAGCCCTGAAATCAGCCGGTATCTCCCTGCTGCGTTTCATCCGGCCCCTCATGGTGGTGTGCAGCATCATCGGGGTGCTGGCATTCCTGTTTGCCAATTACGTGATCCCCGTAGCCAATCTGCAGGCCAAATCCCTGCTGTACGACATCACCTACTCCAAACCGGCCTTCAACATCAAGGCGGGTGTATTTTACCGCGATATCCCCGGCTATACCATCAAGGTGGCCCAGAAAGATAAAGACAACCAGACCATCCACCAGGTAATGATCTTCGATCACTCCACCGGCGGTGGCGGCGGCGACAAGATCATCCTCGCTGAAAAAGGCCAGATGGTGCTCACCGCCAACAAACGTTTCCTCTACTTCATTCTCGAAAATGGCTGGAGGTACGAGGAAAAAGGGAACAGTGGCTATTCCGTTCCCGGCGACATGATCCGCTTCAGCTTTAAAAAATACTCCAAGGCCTTTGACCTGAGCTCTTTTGCCTTTAACCGCCTGAACACGGACCTGTTTGCCTCCAACCAGCAGATGCTCAATATCCGGCAGCTGGACCTGGCCATCGACTCCCTGCAGAAATCCCAAAATGTTTTCGCACGGACTGTCAACGCCTACGTGACCGTGCGTTTTCCCTTCTTCAGATGGAAAGATTCTGCCTGGGCAGCTACCGCCCCGCCGCTGAAAGTGAAGGATTTTGAAGAAATCGTCCCGGAAAAAAGCCGCCGCAACGTGCTGGACAGGGCCGAACAGAGCGTACGGGAAACATTAAGCTCCCTTGAGGCGCCTACCAAAGAATATTCTGACAAGCACAGCGTTATATTAATGCATAAAGTGGAATGGCAGCGTAAGTTTACCCTCGCCGCAGCCTGTGTGGTGATGTTCCTGATCGGCGCCCCGCTGGGCTCTATTATCCGTAAAGGAGGCCTGGGCACCCCGCTGGTGTTTGCCGTGATCTTCTTCGTGATCTTCAATATATTTTTCATGATCGGGGAAAAGATGGCCCGCAGCGGCGTGATGTTCACCTGGTCGGGCATGTGGCTGTCGAACATTGTCCTGGTACCGATCGCCGGCTTTTTAATTTATAAAGCCATGAATGATTCCAACTTATTCAATAAAGAATTTTATTTTCGCATATATCAAAAAATAAAAAAGTTCTTACAAAAGTTTAGACGTAACAAGTTTAAAAAGCAACCTACAATTTAAAACCTACAGATTTGAAAACGCTGTTTACACTGTTCAGAAAGAATGCATATTTCTTTCTGCCCTTCCTGCTATGGCTTATAGTAGGGGGAGTAATGCTGGCAACCTACAGTCAACGTGAGTTATTTCTTGGTATCAACGGGGAACACTCAACGGTTGGAGATGTGTTGGTCACCGGGATCACTTATCTCGGGGATGGTATTATGTTTAGCTTAATCCTGCTGCTGATGCTGCTCATGCAGAAGTTCAGGGTATTTTTCATCGGTCTGGCAGTATTTCTGCTGGCAGTCATTGTAGTACAGGTAGCTAAACATTATTTTAATGCGCCCAGGCCCATCAGCTACTTTGGTGATGAAGCCGCCACGCTGGTACATACGGTAAAGTGGGTCACCGTGCATAGCAGCTGCAGTTTCCCTTCCGGACACTCTGCAGGGGCTTTTGCCATGTTCAGTTTCCTGTCGGTATGGCTGCGCAATAAAAAGCTGGGATTGCTGTTTATTGTATTAGCACTGACAGCAGGCTATTCCCGCATTTACCTGGCACAACACTTTTTCGCTGACGTATACGTAGGCAGCATCGTAGGAACCCTGAGCACTGTTATTGTATGTGGGTTCTTCAGGTTCCGGGACTCCGCCACTTCTCCGGAAGTATGTGCGGAAGCCGTTATGAACGCCAATGCGGCGTAAATCCCGCAAATTTTTCAAAGGAGCAAAGTTCGCAAAGCACCTTTGCGGATTTTGCTCCTTTGCTTTTTTAGCGAGCCGTAATGCTTATTTTTTATAAAACGTTATAATGAAATACCTGTTGATTGCCCTTGTGGCAGCCCTGTTATTTATACCTTTTCTGGGGGCTGTACACCTTTTTGACTGGGACGAGATAAACTTTGCAGAAGCAGCCCGGGAGATGATTGTAAGCCATAACTACAGTCAGGTACAAATCGATTTCCGGCCTTTCTGGGAAAAACCGCCCCTGTTTATCTGGATGCAGGCCGGCAGCATGCTGCTCTTTGGCGTTAATGACTTCGCGGCCCGTCTTCCGAATGCAATCATCGGTATCGCTACCCTGCTGAGCCTTTACGCTATTGGTAAAAAACTGGTGGACGAGAAAATGGGCATCTGGTGGGCCCTGGTATATGCCGGCTCCTGGCTCCCCCACTTCTATTTTAAGTCAGGTATTATCGACCCTACTTTCAACTACTTCATTTTCCTTGCTATTTATTTCGCGTACCGGATCGCCTACAGCGAAAAATCTTACCGTATGGCCATGCTGAGCGGCTTTTTCCTCGGCCTGGCAGTACTGACCAAAGGACCTGTGGCCATCCTCGTGTCTATGCTCACCCTCCTGGTGTACTGGCTCTGGAATAAATTCCGCATTGGTATTAAACTGGCGCATCTGGGCCTTATTGCCCTTTTTGCGTCTATCACCACCCTGCTTTGGTTTGGCTATGAAATCATTGCCCACGGCTGGTGGTTTGTCAATGAATTTGTGGCTTACCAGATCCGCCTGCTCACCACCGAAGATGCCGGTCACGGCGGCCCGTTCTTCTACCACTGGATAGTACTCCTGATTGGTTGTTTTCCGGCCAGTATCTTCCTGTTTTCGTATATCCGTGGTCGCAAAAAAACGATCTACGGACAACCCGCAGCTACGGAACAAAAAGATTTCAAGGTATGGATGTGGGTATTGTTCTGGGTGGTGCTGATCCTGTTTTCCGTCGTGAAAACCAAGATCGTGCATTATTCTTCCCTGTGTTACTTCCCGCTGTCTTACCTGGCAGCATACCAGGTATATAAACTGTCCAACGGCAAGCTGCGCCTGCGCGGCTGGAACATTGCGCTGCTATGCGTGATCGGGGTTGTGCTGGGCATTGCGATTGCCGCGTTGCCGCTGGTGGGCGTGTACAAGGACAAACTGATTCCTTATATCGGCGACAAATTCGCAGTAGCCAACCTGCAGGCCCAGGTATCCTGGTCGGTAACAGAAGCCGGTTACGGTATCGCCTATATTATCCTGGTGATCGTCAGCGCCGTGTTGCTGTCCCGTCAGAAAATCACCAACGGACTGCTATGCCTGTTTCTCAGCACCATCCTGATCATACAGGTAACGGTAGTGCATTTTGTGCCCAAAGTGGAGCGTTATTCCCAGGGGGCGGCTATCGACTTCTTTATATCGCTGCAGGGCAAGGATGTGTATGTAAAAGCGCTTGGCTACCACAGCTATGCGCAGCATTACTATTCCCGGGAACAGCCCCACAGCAATAAAAACTACTATGATACCGACTGGCTGCTGAACGGCGCCATTGACAAGCCTGCTTATTTCATCTGCCGGATCACAGACAGCGAAGCATACGTTCATCATCCCAACCTTGAAGTGATTGGAGAAAAGAACGGATTTGTATTCCTGAAACGCAAATAGTTCACGCAAAGCTTTCATAAGAGAGCAAAGGCACAAAGAAAATATATAGTAAAAACAAAGGAGCGAAGATCAAATCGAACTGATCTTCGCTCCTTTGTTTTCTTATTTAAACTTAAAAAAATCTTTGCTCCTTTGCTCTCTTATGAAAGCTTTGCGTGAAACTACGCGTTGTTGTAGCGTTTTTCCACTTCCTCCCAGTTCACCACGTTCCAGAATGCGTTGATATAGTCCGGACGTTTGTTCTGGTATTTCAGGTAGTAGGCGTGCTCCCACACGTCGAGTGCGAGGATGGGCGTACCTTTTTCCTTTACGATGTTATGCATGAGCGGGTTGTCCTGGTTAGGCGTGTTGATGACGGACAGCTTTTTGCCCGGGCCAACGATCAGCCATGCCCAGCCGGAGCCAAACTGTGTTTTCCCCGCGTCGTTGAATTTCTCCTGGAATTTCTCAAAAGAGCCGAAATGGGTATTGATGGCCGATTTAAATTTATCGGACGGCGTTGTTTTTTTAGGGGAGAGCACGGTCCAGAACAGGGAGTGGTTGTAATGGCCGCCGCCGTTGTTACGGATGGCTTTATCTTTATCCGTTACCTTACGCAGTATTTCTTCGAGCGACAGCGAGGCGAAGGCGGTACCTTTTATCGCGTCGTTGAGATTTTTTACATAGGCGCCGTGGTGTTTGTCGTGATGTATTTCCATCGTCATTTTATCGATGTAAGGTTCCAGGGCGTCATAAGCATAAGGCAGTGGTGGTACCACAAAAGGGGCCTTCGGATCTTCGGAGCTGGTTTTCACGGAAGTAGCGGGCATGGCCAGACTGCTGAGAGGGCCGCTGAGCGCCGCTACGCCAGCCAGGCTGGTCAGCTTTATGAATTCTCTTTTGTTCATATTAAAAGAATTGAAATTTGTTTATAGAAATAACACAGATACAAATCTAATTGTAAAGGGAATTCAATGCAGCAAAATTTACACCAATGAAAGTGGCGGTTGTCACCCTTAAAATATTTACAGATACTTATACTATTGAATACCAGTACCCGACATCCGGGGTGTTTAGCATTTATTCAAAAAACGGGACTTTCTTTATGGATTATTCTGGAAATAATACTATTTTACCATTACCTTCATGTGAAGATGTAGAGCTTTTTAATCTTTTTCGACAAATGGAACTATTTATCCCGGGAGATGCTAACTGCGGAGATAGAGATGCAATCCCTGCTATAATGGCCAACGATACTATGCTGCTTACACCCGCCATTGTAACAGCGTAGTGAGAAAGCGGTAGCTTTTTTGCTGACATAATGCTTATATAAACACCGAATATTTTTTTAAGGGCCACCCGACCCTGGCTAACTAAACTAAAAAAAAATTTAAAGCATTCCCATACATGCTCAAGGTAAGAGTATTCAAGGCGATCGAATATCCCGAAGAATGTTTGCAATATATTGCAGGACATCGGAAAGTGCTGGAGGCATATGGTGTTACGAAAGTTACCTCTGCCAACGTGGACTGGATGTACGAACCTTATACTTACATTATCACCGTGAGCAATGACGACTATACCAAAACGTATGGGGGCTGCCGGATACAACTGGCCGGCGGAAGCGTTCCGCTTCCCATTGAAAGCGCGATCAACAGTATGGACCCCAGGATATACGATATCGTAAAGGAGCTGGCCGCAACGGGCGGCACCGGGGAATTCTGCGGCCTGTGGAATTCCAGGGAGGTAGCCGGCTGGGGAATTGGCAGCATCGTCCTTTTCAGGGTGGTGAACGCCGTATTGAACCAATTGCCCGTCACCACTTTTCTGGGCTTCTGTGCACAGACCACTTTCCGTAACAGTATTCGTACCGGGTACCAGATTATGACCAATATCGGCAACCAGGGCACCTTTTATTACCCCAAGGAAGACCTGATCGCCACTGCCCTCATACTGAACGACCCCCTGGAACTGAAGAGCGCTCACCCGGAGGACCGGGAAAGAATGATGAGTTTACGCAACAATCCGGTGCAAACGATTGTAGAAAAAGGGCCTAAGGGAGAGATGCAGGTCGACTATGACCTGAGGATCATGTCGGCAGCCACGAGTGACCTGCCGCTATCCCGGTAGCAATAAATAACTTAACAATGAACAACGTACTAGTAGATGCCATAGCAACGAGCCAACAACAATCATCAGAAAGGGAAGTAAGGTTTTTCAGGTTACAGGACCCCGCACAGCTGGAAGCCCTTACCCAGCTGATAGCCCAGCAGCCCGGTATCCGGGTCTTCGACGAAATACAACCTCAACTGGCAGAGCTTATCCGCCTTCAGCATCCAACAGAAAGATTATCCGAAACAGCCGTCGCCGAAAAAATAGCCGCCCACCTGGGCAACACGCCACCGGCCGCCTATGGCGTATGGGTGTATTACCCCTGGTCCGGCCGCGTAGTGCATATCCTCGACGAAACTGAATTCATACAGCTCCGCACCAGCCGCAATCAGCATAAAATCACGGAAGCAGAGCGAAACATCCTGCAAACCAAAAAAATAGGCGTCATCGGCCTCTCCGTAGGACAGTCCGTAGCGCTGGCACTCGCCATAGAAAGACTGTGCGGAGAACTTCGTATAGCCGACTTTGACAAGCTCGATCTCAGTAACATGAACCGCATCCGGACAGGCGTTCACCATGTAGGCATCCTCAAAACGGTTTTAGTCGCCCGGGAAATTGCAGAAATTGATCCTTTTCTGCGGGTCCGCTGTTATGATAATGGTATTTCTGAAGATAATATTGACGCTTTTCTGACCGACGGGGGCCGGCTGGACATCCTGGTGGAAGAATGCGACGGCCTGGATATCAAGGTACTGGCCCGCCAGCGCGCCAGAGCCATGCATATACCGGTCGTCATGGATACCAGCGACCGGGGCATGGTGGATGTAGAGCGGTTTGATCTCCAGCATGATTTACCTATATTGCATGGACGTATACCGGAAGACATCACCGCCGCCCAGATCCGAAACATGCAGGGACCGGAAAGGATGCAACTGGTAGACCGTATCGTTAATTTCAATGCCATGTCAACCAAAATGCAAGCCTCCCTCGCGGAGATCGGTAAAACGATTACCACCTGGCCCCAACTGGCTTCGGCCGTGATGCTGGGAGGCGCCGCTATCGCCCATGTATGCCGGGAAGTGGGGCTGAACAGCGCAATAGCCTCCGGCCGTTACTACGTAGACCTGGAACAGATTTTTAATCACGATAAATGATCCGAAACAAGCCATGCGACTTCTGATCAGACCGGCATTTTACAGGTTCGTATGTCTGTTGCTGTTAGTAACAGTCCGATGGATACCCGCCTGGGCAGATACGATCAACATCTCCCCCAACTACCCGATCCAACTGGCCGAATACGGTCAGCTGGAATACCTGCTGGACCCGGCCGGCCACCTCACTTTTGCGGAAGTGGAACATTCCTCCGGCTTCCAGAAGCTACAGAAGCAGATCCCGAATTTCGGTCTTACCGAAGACGCCATCTGGCTCCGCTTTACCGTCAAAAACAATACGCAGCAGCCGGAGCTGATGTTTAATATCACCTATCCCATCCTGGACCTGATAGACCTGTACTACCCCGGCCCCGACAACCGCTACGAAGTGATTCCCGGCGGCGAGCTGCGGCCTTTTAAAAAGCGGCCGGTCGTTCACCAGAACTTCGTATATAACATCAGTATTCCTAACGGCACCGCCCAAACTTTTTATGTACGCATACAAAGCCGGGAAACCATCCTGGTACCGATCTATATCGGGACCTCCCGGGAGATATACAGTAAGCTGTACAACGACGACCTGCTGTTGTCTATCTACATCGGCATCATCCTCGTGATGATCTTCTACAATACCTTCATTTTCTTTTCTGTAAGGGACTGGAGCTACTTCTATTACATCATCTATATTGCCTGCGTAGGGCTGGCCCAAATCTGCCTCCATGGCTTCGGGTACCGCTTATTCTGGCATGAAAATCTGTATATTACCGAACAGGCTGTGCTCTGGGGTGGCGCCCTTTCCGGCATTTCCGTGCTGTTGTTTGTGCAGAGTTTCCTTCATGTACGGGAAAAAGCCCCCTGGGCCTACCGGATCATGACGCTCTTTGTGATCGTTTATTCCAGCACCATCGTCTTATCGCTGCTGGGATACTTCTCGATCGCCTATGCGCTGATCGATTTCCTTGCCATCACCGGTGTGAGCTTCATCCTGCTGTTCGCCATCATGCAGGCCGTAAAACACTCCCGCACCGCCAAAATATTCGTACTGGCATGGACTATATTTATCCTGGCCATCATCTGTTTTGTGCTGAAAGATGTAGGCATTATCCCCTACAATATCTTTACCAGCCACATTATTGTGATAGGATCGGCGATAGAGGTCATCCTCCTGTCTTTCGCACTGGCCGACAAGATCAACACCTTTAAGGCGGAAAAAGAAGCCTCACAGGCCATCGCCCTGGAGATCTCCAAAGAAAACGAACAGCTGGTAAGAGAGCAAAATATCATACTGGAAGCCAAAGTACAGGAACGCACCGAAGAACTGCAGAACAGTAACCGGGACCTGAACGTGGCGCTGACCAACCTGAAAGACACCCAGACAAGGCTGGTAGAAAAGGAAAAAATGGCGTCCCTCGGTCAGCTGACCGCCGGCATCGCCCATGAGATCAACAACCCGATCAACTTCGTCACCTCCAATATCAAACCCCTGAAACTGGATATCGCCGACCTCCAGGACCTGCTCAACCGCTACGACGGGCTGGCCGGTAAAGCCGATATACAGAGCGAACTGAAGTCCATCGAACAGTTCAAGCGGGAAATTGATATCGACTATATCCACGAAGAAATCTCGTCCCTGATCAAAGGCATTGAGGACGGCGCCGCCCGTACTGCAGAGATCGTAAAAGGGCTGCGTACCTTCAGCCGCCTGGATGAAAGCGACGTGAAATCCATCGACATCCACGAAGGGCTGGACTCCACACTGGTACTGTTGCGCAATGCTATCCCGCCCAATGTGAACATCATCAAGGATTACGCGGAACTGCCCAAAGTGGAATGTTACGCCGGCAAGATCAACCAGGTGTTCATGAACATCTTCTCCAACGCCCTGAATGCGATCAAAAGCAAAAAGGAGCACCATGATGAGTCCATTACCATCAGCACCCGGAAGGAAGACCAGACCGTCATTATCCGGATCAAAGATACCGGTATCGGCATGTCGGAAGAGGTGCAACAGAAGATATTCGATCCCTTCTTCACCACCAAGGATGTGGGGGAAGGAACAGGGCTCGGACTTTCTATCGTATTCAGCATCATAGAGAAACACAGAGGTAAGATCATCGTAAATTCCACCCCCGGGGAAGGAGCGGAATTTATTATATATTTACCGCTCAACATCACGAATCATCAATCTTAACCATAAGACCCTTTAATGAAAGAAAACCGCATTAGAATATTATATATCGATGATGAGATCCATAATCTGAATGCCTTCAAGGCCAGCTTTCGCAGGAGTTACGAGATCTACACCGCTAACTCTGCGCAGGAAGGCAAACAACTGCTGAAGGAGATTATGGTCCATATCATCATAGCGGACCAGAAAATGCCTGTTTCTACCGGGGTGGAGTTTTTTAACGAAATAAAAGACACCCTCCCCGATCCGATGCGCATTTTGCTGACCGGTTATACCGATGTGGAGGATATCATTGACGCCATCAACAAGGGGCATATCTTTTCCTATATCAAGAAACCCTGGGACGAGCATGAGCTGCACAAAACGATCAACAATGCCTATGAGATCTATTCTACCCGTAAGCAGCTCAAGGAAAAGATCGTAGAACTGGAAAAAACCAATGATGAGCTCAACCGCTTTATCTATTCCACCTCGCATGACCTGCGCTCCCCGCTGATGTCTGTACTGGGCATTATTAACCTCTCGCGGCTCGACAATTCTGTGGTAGACCCCAACGGCTATATGAACATGGTGGAATCCTGTGTGCTGAAGCTGGATGGATTTATCCAGAAAATTATCGAATATTACCGTAATTCCCGGCTGGAAGTGGAGTATGAGAAGATCGACTTCAACAACCTGCTGAATGATTGTATCACCGCTTTTCAGCCACAGAATACGGCCATCCGTTTCCATACCCACGTAGACCAGGTAGCCGAATTCCGGGGCGATACCTTCCGGATCAGCGTTATTTTAAACAATCTTATTTCCAACGCTGTTAAGTACCAAAAACCGGAAGAACCCGAACCGATGGTCAATTTGTCGGTAAAAGCGGAACCGCATAAAGCTACCATTTGCATCCGGGACAATGGTATCGGCATCCTGAGCGAGCATTTGAACAATATCTTTAAAATGTTCTTTCGCTCCAAAAACAACAATAAGCCAGGAAGTGGCATTGGCCTGTATATCGTAAAAGAAGCCCTCAGCAAAATTGGCGGCACTATAAATGTTGAGTCCAAATACGGCGAGGGCACCCAATTTGAAATTACCATCCCGAACAGAAATGAATTCGATACCTGACCTGCGCGTCATATTGATAGATGACAATGAGATTGATTTATTGCTGCATGAGAAGTTGATTACATTTCAACAAATCAGCAGAACGGTGATTTCATTCGCCAACGCCAACAAAGCCCTGGAGTTTTTATCGTCCAACATCGCCCTGCCCAAAATCCCTCCGACGATCATCCTACTGGACATCCAGATGCCCGAAATGGATGGCTTCGAATTCCTGCAGGCGTTCGATACTTATCCCCAGAAAATCAAGTCGCAATGCCATATCGTAATGGTATCCTCTTCACTTGATTACGGCGATATCACCCGCACCAACGCTAATCCGCTCGTCATCAAACTACTTCGCAAACCCTTGCTCCTAAAGGAACTGAAGGAGACCGTGGAAGGAATTTTTAAAGATTTTGTGTAAAAAGTTGGCGGATTCAGAAAATTATCTATTTTTGCATTCCCGAAAGGGAAAATATGGGGGATTAGCTCATCTGGTAGAGCGCAAGCATGGCATGTTTGAGGTGAGCGGTTCGAGCCCGCTATCCTCCACCAAAATTCTCTAAAACCCGCGCCTGGCGCGGGTTTTCTGTTTATATCCCCTTCATGGATTTCCTGTCGCAACTACCTCTTCCTTCCTGCTGATACACCGGCTTTCCAGCAGTGCAAGTCCTCCTACCACCACCACCTGCAATACCAGGAAAACAGCACCGAAAACAGTAGCGCCCGTGATATAACCGATCACCAGCCCGATACTGACCAACGTCCAGAAAACATTGGCGTACATCAGCAGCCGTACCCGTCCCACAGCGGGACTGCGCCTCGTTGCCAGCCACAAAGCGACCAGCGCATAAAGCAAGGTTACCGCCGACACCAACACCACCAGCGATACCGGCAGGCCCAGAAAAGGCGCCAGCACAGGATATGCCGCAAGGCCGATAACCGCCGTGCCGGAGCCCAGCGCAAAATCAGCCCATAAAATTTTTTTCAGCAAAGCAGGATTTGTAACGTAATAGGACATATGATAAAGATATAACGGAGAGACAAATGGTACCCTTTACCATTATAACGCAAAGCGCAAGGCTATCCCTCCCCGATATTTAATTTCTCCAGGATGTCATCAATATCATCCACCACATAACCATCTGTATTAACACCCCGGTACCCGTACCGCTCCGAGTCTTTCAGGCTCCAGTCCAGGTTACCCCGAACAATACCAATCAACCCGTCAATGTACTGCTGCACCGCAGGCCCCCACTCCCGCCGGGAGATACCCGCGATGATCCGGGAAAAAAGCTCCATATGCTGGTTATGCAGCCGTACTGCCTGGTTGATGGCTTCCTGCAGGGAAAATCCAAACATCTGCTGCATCAGCATAATCAGGTTGTGATAATCGTTATGAGCAAGTTCCTTTTTTACACTGAGAATATCGTTTCCCACACAGCCCAGGCGGCCGCATAAGGCGTTCAGGGCCATAAACTCCTTACTCTCAAGGAATTTAGCCGGTAGTTTGATATTACTCACAAACATTACCAGCGTGCCCGCTAACGCAGCCCCGCCGGCGGCCGGCCGCATTTTGAAATATTCATCCAGCGTAGGCCAGCGCCCCGCTGCTGCATTGCGCTGCTCCCAGGCAATACCGTTAAACAACGACCGGATGTCTGCGGTAATCCGCTGTTGCAGCGATACAGCGCTGTGCTTCACCAGCCGCTCCCACACGTCTCCCAATGCACGGAAGAAAGGCACGGCCCCGTAGTAATGACCGTCGTGCAGCACCACCAGGAACTCTCTCAGGAAAAAATCAGAAACACCTTTGTCAGCATGGTCCGCCAGATCATCGAGCCGGAAGAACAACGTCAGGAGATCGTTGGCAATAGCCAGCCGTTCTGCACTCCCTTCGTAAAACCGGCAGGTCATCGCAGCGAAATTGTCCTTGTCGTACCTTTTATATTCGTCTTCGGAAAGCAGCTGGTAGCCGGCGATCCACGAATCCGTATGCCTGCGGACAGCCCGGAAGTGCGTACTTATAAAAGGGCGGAATGGACAATAAAGTGGTGGAATTATCAGGTCATCCATTGACAATGCTGTGTATTCACAAAATAATTATTTAGCCGGCAAAATGGCAGCAGTCAACCTGCATGGTTATGCGCACCAGTTACAAGCCGCTACTGTCGCTATTTACAAGCATCTTTAGCTATTCCCTTCTCCGGGGAAACGGGAGAGGCACTGTCGGAAAGGGATACTTTGGGGTTCAGGGCGAACAATCATTTTTGCATCCTTTGGATCAGATTCCTGTTTCTTGCGGACAAATGGGTTTTATGACTTTAAAAAATTCATTTTCTGTAAATGGTTTCAGCAACACCCCTGCTATATCAGGTTCTTTCACCCGCGCATATTCAGCTACGGTGGCATCTCCTGAGATCACCACCACCGGGATGTCCGCATCAGCGATCCTGATCTGGCGAAGCATTTCCTCCATAGGAATGTCGGCTATGTGCGCATCCAGGAAAACAACATCAGGCCGTTCATACCGGATGATCTCAGTGGTTTCCGGCAGGTTGTCTGTCAGCCACAACGTGAACCCGTTTGTGCGGGCCCAGCTCCTGAAGGGAGAAGTGCTCATGTAATCATCTTCCACCAGCAGTATTTTCAGGTTTTGCAGATGATCTGCCGCCGGTACGGTTACCGCTTCAGACAAAGCTTCAACACTATCTTCTACCAGCTCCGTGGGTATCTCATACATAAACACGGTAGCCCATTTTTTTGTTTCGTCCACCAGCAACTTTCCCCCCAATTTCTGGACGGCCCTTATCACGGTAGGGATACCAAACCCGTTGCCCCCCTTTACTTCGGCCAGGTCTTCGGCCCATCCGCTCTCAATCCTTTTACGAACATCAGGGCTCAGCCCATCGCCGTCATTGGCGATCACCAATGTTAAAACATGTGCGGCTGAAAGGCTTACCTCTACATGCACCTGCTTGCGACAGTACTTCAGGGCATTGATGATACTGTTGGAAAAAACTTTCGTCAGCAGGTATTTGTTGGCCCTGATGACATGAAAATCAGCGTCAGCGATTTTATAAAACAATGTTTTCTTCATACCTTCTGCGGTCAGCAGGTACATACACAAAATATTTTCGGCCCAGCTTCTCCATGAGAACGCGGACGCGCAGTTCCTGTCAATACAAGGCACGGAAAGGTCTTTGCACAACATGGTATCCACAATGTCTTTCATCACATCGCTGCATACCTTCATGCCGTGTATCTCTCCTTTGTTGACCGGCACGCTGAAAGTGGCCCGCTGTCCCAGCCGGATGAACTTCTCAGAGAAACAGGTAACACTGGACAAATAGTTTCTTATTTCATGGGCGGCCACTTTTGCATTCCGCACGATCTCCGTTTTTGTTTCATTCAGCCGTTCGATCTGCTTTTCCTGCATGGCTGATTTCACCCTTTCCACAGACAGCCGGTCATCCGCCATCTTTACATAGAAAGAAATCGTATAGCCCACCAGGAAAACAACCGCGCACTGTATGGCTACCCGTGCCACTGCCACGCTCTCTGCCGGGAAAGGCAGCGTTTTCAGCAAGGGAAAGAGGTAATTGAGCTTCAGTGCTACCAGCGTCAGAATGATCAAACTAAGCAGCACCGCCCTCCTGGCCCGGTCTTTATAAATCAGGAAAGCCACCAGGAACAGGTATACGGCGATAAACTCTACTGCTGCCAGCTCTCCCATGATAGCACCAAAATAAAAGGTGCTGGCGCAGTGGATGGCTACCATGCCAGTGGCAGCTGTGAAGTGATATCCCAGCCTGTTCAGCAGCGGGATGCACAACATCAGCAAGCCCTCCAATATGGGCATGTACAACATCTGCCTGATACCGGAAACATAATACAGGAACGGGGCGAGGAGAAAGGCAAGGATAGCGGGGATAACGGCCATTCTGTTGACAATCAGAATGCTTCGTTTCTGTTTGACATCAGCGGATGCAGTACCCAATGCAAAGATTGTGTTAACAATTGCGAGGCCCATGATCAAAGCGATTTAAGAAATGGTTATTCAGGATTTTCAAACGTGATAGCGATAGTCTATTTACGTAATAAACTGTTATGAGGTTTTTCACAGCCTGCATTACCGGGATACCCCTGGCAGGACTCCTAAATTAGTGATTTTAGTTGATCATAGGTCAGCAAAAAAAGTACCGCATTATTATCATGTCACCGGCACTTTCGCCTGCTTCACAGGCAATACCATAATGAAGGAGGTGCCCTCTCCTTCCACACTGGTAGCGGTAATAGTGCCCTGGTGTTTATCGATTACTTTTTTGGCGATAGCCAGTCCTATACCAGTGCCCTCGTAGTGGTCAGCGTTATGCAGGCGCTGAAAAATGGTGAATATTTTAGAGAGGTATTTTTCATTAAACCCGATACCGTTATCCCGGATAACGATACGGCAAAAGTCGGCATTGACCTCTGAAGGGTTGTCAATACCACCATCCTTTATCATTTCGGCGGAAATATGAATTTCCGGTGCCTGATCTTTCCGGGAAAATTTCAGTGCGTTGCTGATAATATTCTGGAACACTTGCCGGATCTGCCCAGGAACCGCTTCAATTTGTGGCAGTTTTTCCACACACACCACAGCATTTTTCTCGGTGATGGTCAATTCGAGGTCGCTGATGATTTCCTGTACCACGACATTGAGGTCGGTAATTTCGTATATACTTGCTGCCGACAGACGGGAGTAGTTCAACAGATCGTTGATAAGCCGGGCCATTCTTTCTGACGAGCCTACGATCCTTTCCATGTAGGACATGGCGCCGGGATCGGTTTTCAGGAAGCGGTCGCGCACGATGGCGCCAAACAGCTGTATTTTACGCAGCGGCTCCTTGAGGTCATGCGAGGCCACGGAAGCAAACTGCTGCAGATCGTGGTTACTGGCTTCGAGGGACTTGTTGATCTCCACCAGTTCCTCGGTGCGTTCCCGTACTTTCTGTTCCAGTATTTCGTTGGCTTGTTTCTGATGAGCGATATCGGTGAAGGTGCCGATCCATTTGCTGATACCGGCGCTCTCCCGGACCGGGATGATACGCAGCAGGTGGCAGCGGAAGCTGTTATCTGTCCGATCTTTCAGGTACACTTCCTTTTCCAGCGGCAGGCCGGCATGCAGGGTATCATCGAGGCATTGCCGCAGGCTCTTGTCCATCGGCAACGTTTCGGGCAACTGCTGCAGGCTGTCTGCATACTTGAACCAGTTGCGGTTGGCATATTCTATCTGGCCGTCCGGGGTAACAGTGAAGGCTATCTGCGGCAGCACTTCCAGCATGGTATGCAGTTCATTGACTTTCTCACTGAGCGCGCTCTGCGCCAGCTTGCGGACTTCCACTTCTTCCTGCAGCGACTGGTGCATCTGCTTCAGCTCCTGCGATTGCTGATAGAGGCGTGAAAAAGTTTTCACTTTCATCAGCAATACGTCGGGATCTACCGGTTTGGTGAGATAGTCGATGCCGCCGGAATCGTAGCCTTTTACAATAAAACGTTTCTCTTTATTAACGGCAGACAGGAATATGATGGGGATGTCTTTCGCTTTGCTGTAGCCGGAGATGGCTTCTGCCACCTCGAAGCCGTCCATACTGGGCATCTGTACGTCCAGGATGATCAGTGTGTAGCTGTGCCGGAGTATTTTCTTCAGCGCCTCTTCGCCGGACAGGGCTGTATCCACTTCAAACTGGTAGAGCTCAAGCGTTTTCCGGATGGATAAAATATTCTCTGGCTTATCATCAACAATCAGAATCATACAAAAAAAACATTTTCAATAACCATACCTCAACCAGCCATCACGCCGGCAAAGTTATTAATAAAAGAGGCCATTACATCGGCCGCCAGCACATGGTCCACGGGTACTGCCTGTAAAGCATGACGGGGCATAAAATCCACAGTGGCCGTCTCAGGATCCTGCACAATGGTGAGGCCGCCGGCTTCGTGCACTTCTGCCAACCCCTCTACGCCGTCGCTGTTGGCGCCGGATAACAGTATCGCCAGGGTGTCTGCGCCAAATACATCGGCAGCTGCACTGAAGGTAACATCGATACTGGGCCGGCTGAAGTGTATTTTTTCGGAATAGTCGAGGCTCAGGGTGTGATCTGTTTCCACCAGCAGGTGATAATCACCCGGCGCAATGTAGATCACGCCCGGCAGGAGTGGCTCTTTTTCTTCCGCCTCGTGCACGGGCAGCGTGGTTTTTGCCGCCAGCAGCTCCGCCAGCACGGAGTCCGCGCTGTTTTGCCGGTGCAGCACAATGATCACTGCGGCATTCAGCCGGGACGACAAGCCGGGCAACAATGTCAGGATAGCCTGTAAACCACCGGCGGAACCGCCGATCAGCACCACGCGGGAAGCTGTAGCCATAGACATAAGGGCATTATTTTGTTGATTACAGATGATGTTTACGCCAGATTTTCTCTCTGCCGTCCAGCTGCCTGAACTGCCCCGACACACTGGTAAAGTTAAGCGATTCCTTACTCCCCAATGCCAGGAAACCCAATGGCTCCAGGCTGTCACAAAACAGCCGCAGCACCTTGTCCTGCAGCGTTTTGTTAAAATAGATCAGCACATTCCGGCAGATGATCAGCTGAAATTCATTAAACGAACCATCCGTCACCAGGTTATGAGGAGAAAAGATGATCTTCCCGCCGAGGTCCTGCCTGAATTTGGCGTACTCGTAGTTGGCAGTATAGTACGAAGAGAAATCCTGCAGGCCGCCGGCTTCCATATAGTTGCGCGAATACTGCTGCATCTGTGAAAGCGGAAAAATACCGGTTCGCCCTTTCTCCAGCACACTGGTATTGATATCCGTTGCATAAATCACCGACTTGTGCAACAGGCCCGCTTCTTTCAGCAGGATAGCAAAAGAGTACACTTCTTCCCCGGTAGAACAGCCGGCGTGCCATATCCGTATCAGCGGATAAGTGGCCAGCACCGGCAACACCTGCTGACGAAGCGCATAATAAAACTGCGGATCACGGAACATCTCCGTTACATTCACCGTGATCTCCTCCACAAAACGCAGGGCATAGCCCGCATCCGAAATAATACGATAGCGGAATTCGGCAAAGCTCGGGAAACGGTCTGCCTGGAAAAGATGGTTCACCCGCCTGTTAATAGACGCGTGCGCGTACTCGGTAAAGTCGTATCCGTATTTTTCCAGCACATCGTTGAGCAACATGCTTACTTCCTGTTCACTGATATGATTCCTATTCACCGGCTACACGAATAAGTATTGTTGTAGCTGCGACAGCAACACATCTACATCAACAGGTTTTGAAATATAATTGTCCGCACCGGCTTCGAGGCATTTCTCCCGGTCGCCCACCATGGCTTTGGCCGTGACGGCGATAATTGGCAGATGTGACTCCCCTTCTTTGGCCCGCAGGGCCGCAATGGTTTCATAGCCGTCCATGTCCGGCATCATAATATCCATCAGCACTACGCCTACTTCATGTGCACCATCCAGCAGCGCCAGGCCTTCAGCCCCTGTGGAAGCGGATATACAGGGTATTCCCCTGGAACGCAGCACCGCCTTCAGCGCAAAAATGTTGCGGGCATCATCGTCTATAATCAATACTTTTTTCTGCTCCATAGCTATTTCATGCCTTTGTCGTATAACCATACACGTAATAACGATATTAACTGGTCTACATCCACGGGTTTGGAAATATAATCCGAAGCACCGGCTTTCAGACATTTCTCGCGGTCTCCCATCATGGCTTTGGCCGTAACGGCAATCACCGGCAGTTGCGCCATGGAAGGTTGTTTTCTTATTGCGGCAATGGCGTCATAACCATCCATTTCCGGCATCATCATGTCCATCAGCACAATATCCACTGTATGTTCGTTCAGTTGCTGCAACGCCTCTTTCCCGTCTACGGCGGAAAGGACTTTCATCTGGTGCATCTCCAGCGCCTTGGTCAGCGAGAAGATATTCCGCACATCGTCGTCGGCAACGAGCACTGTTTTACCTTTCAGCACTTCGTTGAGCAGCGACATCTTACCGTTGCCGCTCTGCGCGGCGGCATTGTTCTCCGACACAAGGTGCAGGAACAACGACACTTCGTCCAGCATACGCTGATACGAATGCGCCGTTTTCACCACAATGGAATCAGCGTACTGCCGTATCCGTTGTTCCTCCGCACGGGAAAGGCTTTTACCGGTGAAGATGATGATAGGCAGGTTTTCCAACCCTTTGATCTCCTTAACGGTTTCCAGCGCTTCGTAGGCCTGCTGGTCCGGGATACCCATGTCCAGGATCACACAGTCCACATCTTTCTGTTGCAGCAGCTGTACACCATCGCCCACCGTGCTGCTGATCTCCGAATTCACCTGGTAGTTGCCCAGGAAGTAAGCCAGCGCCTTGGCGTGTTTGGCGTTCTCCTCAAGTATCAGCACCTTTTTGGTGGAGCGCTGCAGGACAAATTCCAGTTTCTCGAAAATGTGTTGCATGCTTTCCATGGTGACCGGCTTGCTCACAAAATCCACCGCGCCTTTCATCAGGCTTTCTTTTTTTGCTTCCAGCGATGAGATAATATGCACAGGTATCGGGCGGGTGGCCGGATCGTTTTTCAGTTCCTCCATCACCTGCCAGCCATCTTTCACGGGTAACTGAATATCGAGCAGGATGCCGACGGGCCTGTACTTGCGGGCCAGTTCCCCGGCCATGTCTCCTCTGACAGTCACCACGCCTTTATATCCCCGCTGGCGGGTGAACTCGAGCAGCGCTTTCGCAAAATAGGTATCGTCTTCCACGATCAGCACCGTGGAGTCGCCCGGCTGGATATGGTCCCGGTCATCGGGAATATCAGCAGGTATCAGCGGCGCCAGGTAAGAGACCCCTTCCCTGGCAGACAGCCCTTCGTCTACCACGGTGGGCTCTTTAATGGCGGCCGGTGCAAATGCCGGAGCAGCAGCTGTCCGTTCATTTTTTCGTACTACCGGTACCGTTACCGAGAATTCACTACCGTCTTCCCCATTGCTTTCAAGGGAGATATGCCCGCCCAGCAGTTTGGCCAGTTCACGGCTGATAGACAGTCCCAGCCCGGTGCCGCCGTATTTGCGGCGGGTAGAGCCATCTGCCTGCTGGAAAGCTTCGAAGATCACCTGTTGCTTTTCTTCCGGGATACCAATGCCGGTATCTTTCACGGCGAAACGAATGGTGCCGGCTATTTCACCAGCCTGCACCGACAGGGTAACGGAACCTTTGGCGGTAAATTTCAGCGCATTGGACAACAGGTTTTTCAGTATCTGTTCCAGCCTGGTCTGGTCTGTTTCTATGGATGTGGGCGCGCCGGGGGCGGCAGATAATTGCAGGGCCAGACCTTTGTCACGCGCAATCGGCTCAAACAGCGCCTGCATATTGGAGAAGATATTATCAATCGTTACCTGACCGTATTCCAGCTCCATCTTACCGGATTCTATCTTCGACAGGTCCAGTATTTCATCGATCAGCGTCAGCAGTCCTTTACCGGACGAGTTGATCACCTGTGCATATTCCACCTGGTCCGCATTCAGGTTGTGGTCGTGGTTTTCAGACAACAACCGCGACAGCAGCAGGATGGAGTTGAGCGGTGTACGCAGCTCGTGCGACATATTGGCGAGGAATTCGGATTTGTATTTTGTGCTTAGTGCCAGCTCCTCTGCTTTTTTGTGGATGTCCAGGTTACGTTCCACGATGATCTGGTTTTTCTCTTCCAAGAGGCGGCTTCTCTCTTCCAGCTCGGCATTGGACTGCATCAGTTCCTCCTGCTGTACTTTCAGTTCTTCTTCTGACACCTGCAGTTTCTGGGTCTGCGCTTCCAGTTCTGCGTTGAGGCTTTCCAGTTCGCTGTGCTGCACCTGCAGCTCTTCGGCCTGGGACTGTGTTTCTTCCAGCAGCTCCTGCAGGCGGATGCGGCTGCGGGTGCTTTGTATAGCCACTGCTATGCTGTAGGCTGCCTGTTTCAGATATTGCAGGGCGCTTTCAGAGAAGGGATACAACGATCCTATTTCCACTACGCCCTCTGCGATACCGGCATGTATCAGCGGCATAATGAGTACGTGCCCCGGCTGAGACGAGGCGGTGCCGCCGGCGATATGCAGAAAATCATCGGGGGCTTCGCGGAGATGGATCAGTCCCCGTTGCTGCAACGCTTGTCCCATCAGGGTTTTACCGGCAGCGATCACCGGGGGCGCCGGGTACTGGTCTGACAGGGCATGCCCTGCGGAGAAATGCAGATCGCCATTCTGCCGGATGTACAGTACACCTGTTTGTGCGCCGGTATAATTCACCAGGTCTGACAGCGCGTCGTTGGTGAGGGAATGCATATCCCTTTCTGTCAGCAGGGTTTCACTCATTTTATTGAGCCCGGCCTGCACCCATATCTCCTGTTCGTTTTCTTCGCGGAACACTTTAAGGTCGGCAGCCATCTGCACGATCGCATTGCCGAGTGTATCTTCTTTGCTGCGGGGCTTCACATCGATATTAAAATCTCCTTTCCCGATGCTGTCCGCCGCAATGGCCAGCTCCTGGCCGGTAACATCGATAGCGGTCAAGGATTGGGCAAGGCTGCCGATGGCGTCTTTAGTGCGGATATCGGGCGCTTCCCCGCTTATGCCTTTAGCGATTTTATCGGCCGCCGAGCGAAGTATGTTCAAACTTTCCGTGATGGTTTTGATGGTGTAGGTAACGAAGGCGATAACGATCACCACGATAAGTACCAGCAAAACGAGATAACGTGTTTTGAGATCATTTTCTTTCTGGGAGATGGAACGCGCTTCCCTGCTGACCTTTTCTACGATACTGCGTTGCAGTTGTTTCAGCTGGTCCACCGCCATGCTGGAGTTATCCCACCAGGAGTCGGCATTAAAAAGCGTATCGATTTTCCTGTTTTTGATGGTGTTATTGATAAAATCTGATGTGATGACCGCCTCGTTGCTTTTCTCTGCTTTCAGCAGCGCCGCGGCATAGGCCGGAGAGGATTTATCAAGGAATTCGGCCCGCAGGGAAGTGTACATGTCGTTGTTGTTTTCGACACGGGAGAAATCGTCCGGCCATACTTCTTTTTTCAGGATGAAGTAATAGATGTCCATGCGGATCAGGCCCTGATAGGCCGCCATCTGCGCCAGTAAATACTGGGAGTTGAGGTCCTGCTGCAGGGCCTTCAGCACCGTAATATCGGGCGTACCGGCGTGTGCCAGGTTGTTGAGCCGGAAGATAAGGTTGGAATAATAATCCAGCACTTCCCGCTGCGGCATGGACTTGTTATCGATCTCTTTCCTTTTTTTCGGGAGCGTGTTGAGCAGCGAATAGGTAAAGAAACGGCTGTCGGCCGCCAGCAGGCGGGACTTCACCGCATCGATGGAGAGGTCTGTTTTGGCCCGCTGCATCAGCAGCTCGTTGATGGAATAGTTACCCAGCACGTAGTTGACACTGGCACGGCGTTCCATATGTATTTCATCGGCCACTTTCATGACCGTGGTGGCTGTATTAACGTCCTGTAGCAGGTTTTCGATACTGCGGATATCCTCACTCTGTTTGTTGAATATCTGGATACCCAGATAAATAAGGCATATCAAGGGAACAATAGCAATCAGGAATAACTTCCTGGGCAGTGGCAGCTGCATAAAAAATTTCTTCATCCGCCTGAGCTCGTTTAATTTTTATCAGGAAAAAATAAATACCGGGTAAATGGCTTCACAAACCGTATACCTAAGAATAAACCGGTGCTATGAAAATAACAACAAAATCATAAATTTGTCTTTATTCTAAATCTCATATGGTGAGCTGTAAGTATTCCTCTGTACTTTTAATTGATGATGATATTGACGACAGGATGATATTTGGCGACGTGTTGAAGGAATTGGTGCCGGATATTATTTACAATGAAGCCATCAACGGTGAAGATGCCCTGGCCAAGCTGGAAGCGGGTCTGGTGCCGGATCTGATCTTCCTGGACCTGAATATGCCGCGGGTAGACGGCAAGCAGTTCCTCGCAGAGCTGCGGCAGATAGCACATCTTCGTCATATCCCGGTTATTATCTATACCACATCGTCCCATGAATCGGATAAAAAGGAAACCCGCGCGCTGGGCGCCTCCTATTTTATTACCAAGCCCAATAGCCTGCATGAACTGAATCAGCTGCTAAAAGGCATACTGGAGCATACTATTCAATATTCCCTGTAGCTATACCGCATTAAAAAAGGCCTTGCAAGGAATTGCATGGCCGGATATTTATTATTGTTAAGATATTCGTTTTTTTGTTGCCGGATGACCTGTCAGGACTTGGAAAGTTACACCCCAGATACGCCCCCATCATGGCTTTCCTGTGCAGGTAGTGAAATTTTACAGCATCCCGGTTAATTCAATAAATATATATAAACGATTTTAATATTCAGAAATTGTTTGTGAAGCTGGACAACCTGCTTCAAACTTAATAAATTGCACGTTCTAATCTAATGGTATTATGAATCTGGAAGAACTGGAAAGGCTATATCAGGAACAGGCATACACGGTAGCGACGATTGAGCTGGAGACATATCTGGAAGAGCACCCCGCAGAAGCCGCGGCGTGGTACCTGATGGGCAAATGCCGGCTGGAAATAGCCAAATCCGCGGAAGACAGGGAGGAAATGATCACTGCATACCAAACTGCATACGAAGCATTCACCAAAGCGCTGGAACACGATCCGCAACACGTTCAGGCGAGGATACACCGCGCCTATATGGGCGCCAATGTCCTCAACGACAAAGTGGAGGAGACGCTGGAGGACTGCCAGCTGATCATCGATAACGGCGACGATGAACTGATCACCAAAGCACTGCTGTACCGTTTTCAGATATGGGTGTTGCTCAACGAAACAGACAAGGCACTGGCAGATATGCAGCGCAACCTGGAGATCTACCAGGCACTCTATCATGATGATCTGCCGCAGCTCAATGTAGCAAAGTTCCAATGCTTAACCCGCATCGGCGACGTATACTACCATAACGACCATAAACCCACCGCGCTGGACTATTACCGGCAGGCGTTCCAATGCACCGTTTACAACAACCGGACGCTCTCTACCCTGCATTTCGCCCTGGAAATGGCCGACTACGATTTTGCAGCGGAAATGCTGCATATCGCCAGCACCTCCGGTGAACAGGAAGAGGAAGACATGCTGAAAATCCTGCACCAGGTAAAAGCGCTGCTGGACCAGGGCGTGCGCCATCCGGCACTGGCAAGGGAATTCTGTTGGGGCACCATCGACTTCTGGCACCAGTTCTACGGGGAAGACGAAGCCGAAGGCACACTGGAACAGATCTCCACCGGCAAACGCTTTATCGCGCTGTACCCGGAAGAAAGCTACTTTTATCACTTCACCGCCACGGCCCTCTTTAATATCGGCAGCTTCAGCGAATCGCTGCCCTACTACGAAAAAGCCATGGCCCTCCGGCCCTACCCGTCCACCATTATCCGGTGGTATTATGCCCACTATAAAACACACGGGCAGTTCCCGGACAACTGGACCGATATCGATTATCCCATTGCGTACGACTGGTACACCGCCGGCGTGGTATGTAATGAACTGCTGCAGGATGAAGAGGACGCCACCACCCGGCAGATACTGACGCAGCTGAAAAAATACCTGTACCAGAAAGCCTACGCCCGGTATTACCCGTACTGGTATGAAAATACGGGTTCGTCGTACGCCGGCCACCCGCACCATTTCGCCATGTGCTGCAATAACTACGGCATCACCCTGTTTGAACTGGGCGCATACGAAGAGGCTATCCACATCCACAGCGTAGGCTACAATATGTCTCCGTTCTGGGAACAGCTGGAATCCCGCGCAGATGCATTCCACCAGCTGGGCAAATATGCCGAAGCCGTGGCCGACCGGCAGATGATCCTCAGCACGTTCATCTCCACCCTGCCGCTGGTATACTACGTATCTATTCATGAACGGATCATCGAAGACCTTACGGCGCTGGAACGTTATGACGAAGCCATGGCACTGTACAACAAGATACTGGCGGAGTACGAAGAATGGATCGCCGGCGATATGGATGAACTGGAAGAAGAAGAAAGAGACATTATCATCTACAACATAGACCGCATCAAAACCGGTCGCGCCTTTATCAAGACAGACAGCCAGGACGACCTGCACGAAAGGATCCTCGCGCTGGAAAAACACCTGGAGGAAAAACCGGATGACAGCGACGCCTATTTCAACCTGATGTACCTGTATTATGACAACGGCCAGTATGAACACTGCATCGGCGCTGTCAATAATCGTATATCCATTGGCGGTATCGCTAAGCTGCCGCTGGTGTCGCAGATGAAAATCTACTATTTCAGGGGAAAAGCAGCCCTCAGACTGGAGCGTTATGACGCAGCTATCCAGGATATGCTGCAAACCCTGGATATCATGTCCCGTGGTGATGAATCGGATAACTCCCCCAACAACCGCTGCGGCGTGTATGCCTTCCTGGCAGAAGCTTACCTCGGCTTGCAGGATTATGACAACGCCCTGTTGTATGCCAATCAGTGCGTGCAAACGTATAAAGAGATGAACTGGAGCTGGGACGCAGAATCGTCCGCGTTTTATTACTCCCTGGCGCTGGCACAGGAAGGAAAAGGCGACCTGGCCGCCTGCCGCAAAACCATCGACCGTATTCTCGAAAAAGACCCGGGTTTCCAGCCGGCGGTCAACAAAAAAGCCGGACTGAAAAATAACGGGGGCCTGTTTTCTTTTCTAAGGAAGAAAAAAGAGTAAATAGCGCGAGCCTGCGGGCGTTAGTTAATCAGCACTTTATTCCTCACCAGCAGGCATGCGCCGATAATACCCGACTTTTCGCCGAGGCTGGAGATCCGCAGCTTGGTATCGTTGTTCACCAGGCTGAGTGAATATTTATTCACGGCGCTTTTGATGGGCAGCCGGATATAGTCCTGTGTGGCAGCCAGGCTACCGCCCAGGATCACCAGTTCAGGGTTGAAAATATTAATCAGCAGGGCTATACCGCGGCCGAGGTTCTCCCCTATTTTCGCGATCAGCTCTATTGCCAGCACATCGTCGTGAATGGCGGCGTCGATGATATCTTCCAGCTGGATGTTGTCCGGTGCGCCGGGTCTGCGGCTGAGCATTGACGAGGAACCTTCGCGCAGTTTCTCCTGGAACATACGGGTGAGCGCCCAACCGGAAGCTTCTGTTTCGAGGCAGCCTTTTTTTCCGCAGTGACAGATGATCTCATTGTCAAACAGGGGGATATGGCCTACTTCTCCGCTGTAGCCCGATTTTCCGTAGTACAGCTGGCCGTCTATCAGCACGCCCATACCGATTCCATAGTCGAGGTTCAGGAAAAGTACGTTGCGTTCCCCGTGTACTGCATCGGAGCAGAATTCGCCGTAGGCCATGGCGCGGGAGTCGTTTTCCAGGAAAACGCGGATGCCTATTTTGGTCTCGATAATTTTACTGAGTGGTTCCTCATCGAAATAAAAGAAGCTGTAGCTATAGCCGGTGGCGTAGTTGATGCGCCCGGAGAGGTTGATGCCGATGCCCAGTATTTTTTCCCGTGGCACAGGCAGCCCGTTGATAAAGTTGCTGATAAGCGTACAAAGTTCTTCCAGGGACGCTTTGTTGTTATCCAGTTTATAAGGGATGTTTTCTTCCGTACAGATCAGGTTTTTCTGCAGGTCAGACAGTCCCAGGTTAAGATGATGTTGTTTGACATCTACTCCGATAAAAAAGGCGGAATCAGGCACCAGTCCGTACAGATTGGGTTTACGGCCGCCGGTGGATTCTACTTTTCCATAATCCTTTACCAGGCCGTCCTGGATCAGGTCGTTGAGCAGGGTGGTTACTTTGGGGGCGCTGAGGTTCAGCTGCTTGCACATGTCGGCAATGGTGGCATTGCCGATGTTGGCGAAGTAGGCCAGGGCGGCTTTCTTCAGGTGAATGTTTTTATAGGCTACCCCGGTAACATTTTCATTGTTCAGTTCTTCGAAAAAGGTCTTAGCCATATATAGTGTGCTTTACTTAATTGAGGGTCCAAGTTAATAACGTTATTCTTAATAATTATTAAAAGCGGGCGTAATCAAACCGATTATTTACAGAAACCTGTAATATTTCAAAAAATATTTTATTATTTAGCAAGAATAAATAAAATTTATTAATTAGTATTACCAGTTAGTAATTAAATTTTTTATTTTAGTCCGTCTATCCGGTTCTTTATGATTGCTATCAGACGCATATTTATCAGCCAACTTCTTTGTTTGCTTAGCTGGCAGCTCAGCGCCCAGTCACTGCAGACAGACCTCCTGATCATCGGAGGGGGCGCCAGCGGCACCACCGCCGGCATACAGGCGGCCCGCATGGGCGTTAAGGTCACCATCCTGGAAGAAACAGCCTGGCTCGGCGGCATGCTCACCGCCGCCGGCGTATCCGCCATCGACGGCAACAACGCCCTGCCATCAGGCCTCTGGGGTGAATTCCGGGAACAGCTGCACCAGCACTACGGCGGCCCTAAGGCTGTCGCCACCGGCTGGGTGAGCAACACCCTCTTTGAGCCGTCCGTAGGTAACCGCCTCCTGCAACAGCTGGCAGGCAAAGAGCAACAGCTGCAGGTGCTGTTCAACACCAGCTGGACAAGTATCCAAAAAGTAAATGGCCGCTGGCAGGTGAACTTCATCCGTAACAAACGCCGCGGCACCATCGAAGCGCCGATCGTTATAGACGCCACCGAACTGGGCGACATCATGGCCGCCACCCATACCGGCTACCGCACCGGCATGGACAGCCGCCGGGAAACCGGCGAAGCCGTAGCCCCACTCCAGGCCAATGATTACATCCAGGTGCTCACCTACGTGGCCACCCTCAAAGATTATGGCACCGGCGCCGATAAAACCATCCCCCGCCCTGCTGGGTATGATCCCGGCATCTTCCGTTGCTGCTGCGCCAACGACGATCCTTACAGCGGCAACGGCGGCGGCAAAATGAACTGCGACCACATGATGCAGTACGGCAAACTGCCCAATCATAAATACATGATCAACTGGCCCGGCTGCGGCAACGACTACCCGCTCAACGTCATCGAAATGACCCGTGAAGCCCGTACCAAAGCCCTGCAACAGGCCAAACTGCATACGCTCCGTTATCTCTATTTCCTGCAAACGGAACTGGGATACAAACACCTCGGCCTCGCCGATGATGAATATCCCACCGCCGACAAACTGCCCATGATCCCGTACTACCGGGAAGCCCGCCGCCTCAAAGGCATCGCCACGCTGGGCTTTAACCACCTGGCACATCCCTTTGATCAGCCGGAAGCTTACTATCGTACAGGCATTGCCGTGGGAGACTATCCGATCGACCACCACCAGGAAAAAGATCCGGCCGTACCGAAAATAGACTTCTCCAAAGCCAAAGTACCTTCCTACAATATCCCGCTGGGATCGCTGATACCCGCCACTACAGAAGGCCTGATCGTAGCAGAGAAAAGTATCAGCGTCACCAATATTGTCAACGGCGCCACCCGCCTGCAACCGGTCGTCCTGCAGCTGGGCCAGGCTGCCGGCGCGTTGGCAGCCATTGCCCTGCAACAAAAAATACAACCCCGGCAAGTGGCCGTCAGGCAGGTGCAAAAAGCCCTGCTCAAAGCCGGCGTATACCTGATGCCTTACATCGACGTGCCGAAAGAACATCCGCACTTCGATGCCATACAGCGTATAGGCGCTACCGGTATTCTTCGCGGCACCGGCATCCCCTACACGTGGGCCAACCAAACCTGGTTTTATCCACAGCGCCCCCTCAGCGAATACGAATTCACACAGGGGCTGCTCAGCTATTACCCGGCTGCCCGCAAACTGGCTCCCACCGGACAAGACCTCACACCGGCGTTCCTGGTGAAAGCACTGCAGGCCGCCGGCGCCAGCGTGACTACCGACCAGCTGGCCACCGCCTGGCAACAGCTGCAGTTCAGCACTGCCCTGCGCAACGACCTGCCGCTCAACCGCGAAATGACCGCTGCACTGACCGACCATTTCCTTCACCCGTTCGATATTCCCGTGTCCTTCACCGGCGCAATTCAACCATAAAACAGCCACATCATGAAAATAACAGGCACTTTCCTCGACGAAATCAGTCACGATATCCCCCACCAGAACTGGGGCCGCGCAGAATGGGACGCCGACTTCTCCCATATGAAAGCCGTTGGCATAGACACGGTATTCCTCATCCGCAGCGGATTTCAACGCTGGCTTACCTACCCTTCCAAAGTGGTCATGCAGGAAGAAGGCGGCTATGAGCCCCCGGTAGACCTGGTGAAGATGTTCCTCGAACTGGCCGACAAACACCATATGAAATTCTACTTCGGTCTTTACGACTCCGGTAAATACTGGTGGAAAGGCGATTTTCAGAAAGAGGTGGACATCAACCTGAAAGTGATCGATGAAGTATGGAAAAATTATGGTCATCATAAATCCTTCCAGGGCTGGTACCTTACACAGGAAGTAAGCCGCCGCACCGGTAAAGTGATAGACCTCTACGCCAAGCTGGGCAAGCATTGCAAGGACATCTCCAACAACCTGCCCACGCTCATTTCCCCGTGGATAGACGGTAAAAAAGCCGTGATGGCCGCTTCCTCCACCATCACCAAGGAAGACGCGGTATCGCTGAAACAACACGAAAGCGAGTGGAGCGAAATATTCGATGGCATTAAAGACGTGGTGGACGCCGTAGCCTTCCAGGACGGCCATATCGAATTCCATGAACTGCCCGATTTCTTTGCCGTCAACAAAAGAATGGCCGACCGCTACGGCATCCAATGCTGGACCAACGCCGAATCCTTCGACCGCGATATGCCCATCAAATTCATGCCCATCAAGTTCGAAAAGCTGCGCATGAAGCTGGAAGCCGCCCGCAAAGCTGGCTACGACAAAGCCATCACCTTCGAATTTTCCCATTTCATGAGTCCCCAGTCCGCTTACCTGCAGGCCGGGCACCTCTATAACCGCTATAAAGAATACCTCAAAACCCTCTGATGCATGAACAGAACAATGGAATTTCAGAATTACGCCGCGTTATACCGCAACAACCTGCTGAATGATGTCATCCCTTTCTGGATGCAACATTCGCCCGACACGCAGTACGGCGGCTACTTTACCTGCCTCGACAGGGACGGTAAAGTCTTCGACACCGATAAGTTCATCTGGCTGCAATGCCGGGAAGTATGGTGCTTCGCCATGCTGTACAACAAGGTGGAGCAAAAGCAGGAATGGCTGGACATGGCCATCCAGGGCGCGGAATTTCTCCGGAAACACGGCCGCGATAAAGAAGGCAACTGGTACTTTTCACTGACCCGTACCGGTGAGCCGCTGACAGCGCCCTACAACATTTTCTCCGACTGCTTCGCCGCCATGGCCTTCGGACAACTGTACCAGGCCACCGGCAACCCGGACTACAGCCATATCGCCATCAGCACCTTCCACAATATTCTCCGCCGGCAGGACAACCCGAAAGGGCATTATTCCAAAGCCATCGCCGGTACCCGTCCCCTGCAGAATTTCGCCCTGCCCATGATCCTCTGTAACCTGGTGCTGGAGATGGAATCCCTGCTGGACAAACAGCTGGTGGAAGACACCATTCAAAAAGGCATTCACACAGTCATGGAAGTCTTTTATCAGCCAGACACCGGGCTGATCATGGAAAACATCACGCCCGAAGCACAGCTCTCCGACTCCTTCGAGGGCCGGCTGATCAATCCCGGCCATGGCCTGGAAGCCATGTGGTTTGTGATGGACCTGGCCACCCGCACCAACGATACAGCGCTGATCACCAAAGCCAAAGACACGGCGCTGACCCTGCTGGAATATGGGTGGGACAAGGAACACGAAGGCATCTTCTATTTCCTGGATGTAAAAGGATATCCCCCACAGCAGTTGGAATGGGACCAGAAACTATGGTGGGTGCATATAGAGACCATCATCAGCCTGCTGAAAGGTTACCTGCATACCGGCGATGAAAAATGCTGGGAATGGTTTAAAAAAGTACACGATTACACATGGAAACATTTCCCGGACCCTGAAAATGGTGAATGGTTTGGTTATCTTAACAGGCAGGGACAACCATTGCTTCCGCTCAAAGGCGGTAAATGGAAAGGCTGTTTCCACGTGCCAAGAGGGCTTTACCAGAGCTGGAACACGCTGCAGCAGCTGGCAGCCAGACAAACATTATCTACTCAACCAAAATAATTATGGCGGTAATATCCACAACCAACCAGTCGTCCGCAACGGTCACCGGCAGCCGGCAGTCTTACATGCCCGCGCTGATTTCGCTGGCCGTACTGTATTTCATGATGGGGTTCATTACCTGTCTGAATGATACGCTGGTGCCCTTTTTCAAGAAAGGGTTCACCCTGAGTTATTCCCAGTCGTCGCTGGTGCAGTTTTATTTCTTCCTCACTTACGGCATTATGTCCGTGCCTGCCGGCAGGATCGTGAGCCGCACGGGTTACAAAAAGGGGATGGTGCTGGGCTTTGCCGTTGCCGCCGTGGGGGGACTGCTATTTTACCCGGCTTCTGTGTATCATCAGTATGTGCTGTTCCTCGCCGCGTTGTTTGTGATCGCTATCGGCATTGTACTGTTGCAGGTGGCCGCCAACCCTTATATTACGGCGCTGGGGCCGGCCAATACCGCTTCTGCACGGCTGACGATGATACAGGGCGTGGGGTCTATCGGCACGACGGTGGCGCCGTTGTTCGGCGCTCATTTTATCCTGGCAAAGCTGGAAGAATCACATGCGTCCAGCGAGGCGGTCAGGTATCCCTACCTGGGCATTGCCGCGCTGTTACTATTGATCGCCTTTGTCGTTTCGCGTTTGTCCCTTCCCGTTATCAGCACCACCGGTGGCGCCGGTAAGGCTGGCCAGGATGATGGCAAAGGCGTTTTCTCTTATCGGAACCTGCGTTTCGGCATTATCGGGATATTCATGTACGTCGGTGCAGAGGTGTCTATCGGCACTTTTCTGACCAACTATATCACGGATCTTTTAGACGTTCCCGAGAATGTGGCCAACAACTACGTGGCTTTTTACTGGGGAGGCATGCTGGTGGGACGGCTGGCCGGTGCTGGTCTGTTGCGCGTGCTGCCGCCGGCGCGGGTGCTGGCCGTATGCGCCGTGGCGGCGGTGGCGCTGATCCTGTTGTCCGTGAGCACTACCGGCCTGGTGGCCGTGTGGAGCATGATCGCCGTAGGCTTATGCAATGCCGTGATGTTTGCCACTATTTTTTCGCTTTCGGTAGAAGGCGTAGGCCGTCATACTACAGCGGCATCGGGACTGCTGTCCACCGCCATTTGTGGCGGGGCGGTGATTTCCTACGCCCAGGGCCTGTTGAAAGACCATGCCACGTGGCAGATCGCTTTCGTGGTACCGGTTATCTGTTATCTCTACATCCTGTTTTATGGCCTCAACGGGTATAAAGCATCAAAACAGCCAGTATGAAAAGGAGAGACTTTTTAAGGCAGTCGGGCCTGGCATCCGGCAGGTTGTTATTACCTGCTTTTATGCAGGCCGCCGTGGGCAAAGCACCGGTGGCAGCGGCCGGGCGCAGGGTGGTATTTATCCGCCTGCAGGGCGGCAATGACGGGTTGAACACTGTGGTCCCGTATGGACAGTCACATTATTATGAACAGCGGCCGCAGCTGGCTGTTCCGGCGGACGAAGTACTGCCGGCGGCCGATGGCTGGGGTTTTCATCCGGCGCTGAAGGAGCTGTTGCCCTTGTACGAGCGGCGGCAGTTGCTCGTGTTGCAGCAGGTGGGTTATCCTGATACCGACCCTTCCCATTATCATTCCGGGGAAATCTGGCGCACCGGCTGCTGCCAGGGGCTGGAAGCCAATCACTGGTTGCCCGCCGGGGTGCCTGTGGCAGATTACGGAGAACAGGATTTTGATGTTTCCCTGGAAGATATTACCCGCAGGATCCTGCAGGGAGATGCCACCCGCGTTTATCATGTAGCGCTGGACGGTTTTGACACACACCAGTTCCAGCGGGCGCAGCATGACGGGCTGCTGGGCGTTTATGCGCAGGGTGTTAGCCGTTTTCTGCAGCAGCTGGAGCGGGGCGGGCAGCTGGAAAATACGCTGGTAGTGACCTGGTCGGAGTTTGGGCGCAGTGTAGGCGAGAATGTGCGCCGGGGCACGGACCACGGCGAGGCCGGGCAGGTATATATTTTCGGCAGCCGGCTGAAGCAGTGGGGAATTGAGCCTTGTACGCTGGCAGGAGGGCATTTGCCGGTGCGGACCGATTTCCGCAGCCTGTATGCTACTATAGCCGGCCGCTGGCTGGAAACCGACAGCAGGCTGAATAGCCGCTTTTCCGCTATGGGCTGGCTGTAGGAGGTGCTGCTGGGGCCTTTCTCCCGGATTCTGTTCACAAATTTTTTTAATTCATAGAAAATAATACCTTTGCAGTCCTTTTTGAGTAAGAAAGGACTGCTTTTTTTATTATTTTCACGCGGCTCTCGGGGCTGACGGCTGAAAAGCAAAAGTTCTTATTTTTATCAGTTCCGGGTGTGGTGAAATTGGTAGACATGCCAGACTTAGGATCTGGTGCCGCAAGGCATGGGGGTTCGAGTCCCTCCACCCGGACACTTACATTAAGTGGCAATGTGTCAATATGGCAACGTGATAATGCTATGCTTTCCTTCACTTTCATTGTCACTGCGTTCCTATCTGACGCGCTCTCACCTAATCAATTGTCTTTTATTATTTTTTAGTTTCCTGCCATTCCTGCTTGCCGTTTGTGACTTCATGGCAGAAAATCAAACAAGGAATCATTATTGCTTCTTAAAGAACATTTTTATACAATTCAATTATGGCAACCGTTACCAGAGAAAACATTGGTTTATTGAACGATAAGATCACTGTGAAAGTGAGCCAGGAAGATTACCTTCCTAATTTTGACAAAGCAGTAAAACAATTCAGCAAGAATGCAAACATCCCGGGCTTCCGTAAAGGAATGGTGCCTGCCGGTATGGTTAAGAAGATGCACGGTCCGGCCATTTTCGGCGACGAAGTGCTGAAAACCGTGGAAAAAGAGCTGATGGGTTATGTACAGGCAGAGAAACTGGAGATCTTCGGTCAGCCGCTCTCTCTGGAAAAAACTGCTAAAAACCTCGATTTTGCTAATCCGGAAGAATATGCATTCGAGTTCGAAGTAGGCCTGAAACCAACTTTTGAGGTAACTCCGCTCGAAAGCAACAAAACCACCCTTACCCGTTACAAAGTAGCCGTAACCGACGAGATGGTAAACGACGAATTACAGCGTTTACAGCTGAAAGGCGGCAAACCTTCTGAATCAGAAGCTGTTTCCACTGAAGACGACATCATCAATGTTACTTTCGAGGAAGCTGACGCTAAAGGCAACGTAGTAGAAGGTGGCATCACCAAAGAAAACAGCCTGCTGGTAAAATACTTCACTGACGCTGTTCAGGCTGAGCTGAAAGGCAAAAAAATCAACGACAGCATTGTTATTGAACTGGGCAAATCTTTCGATGAACAACGTTTGGGCTGGATCCTGAAAGATCTGGGCTTTGAAACCGGCGATAAAGAAGCCGCTAAAAAGCATTTCAAACTGACCATCACCAAGATCACCCTGATCGAAAAAAGAGAATTGAACGAAGAGTTCTTCAAAGAAGTTTATCCTGCTGACAGCATCACCACTGAAGAAGCTTTCCGCGCTAAACTGAAAGAAGAGATCGCGAAATACTGGGATTCAGAAAGCCGCAACCACATGCACAACGACCTGTTTGAAGTGCTGGTTCACGAAACGCCGATCGAATTACCAAAGGATTTCCTGAAACGCTGGCTGCAGGTAGGTGGTGAAAAACCTAAAACCGCAGAAGAAGCTGAAAAAGAATTCCCGGGTTTCGACCACCAACTGCGCTGGACGCTGATCAGCGATAAACTGGTTCGTGATAATAAACTGGAAGTTTCTTTCGAAGACCTGAGAGAGAACGCCAAACAAAAAGTACTGGGCTACTACGGTGGTGCTGCCGCCGATGGAGCTGAATGGCTGGACAGCTACCTGGACCGCCTGCTGCAGGACGAAAAATTTGTTGACCAGACTTACCGCGAAATGATCACCGCCAAGTTGTTTGACTGGGCTGAGACCAAGGTGAACGTGAAAGAAGAGGAAATCAAAGCAGAAGAATTTGTTAATTTACCTCATAAACATCACCATCATGAACATTAATAACGACGAATTCAGAAGATATGCCATTAAACACCGCGGAATCAGCAGCCTGGTAGTAGACAGCTATGCCAAGAGCCACTCTATCAACAGCCTGACTCCCTACATCCTGGAAGAACGCCAGATGAATATGACGCAGATGGACGTATTCTCCAGGCTGATGGCTGATCGTATCATTTTCCTCGGCGACCCGGTAAATGACTATGTGGCGAACGTTATCACCGCACAGTTACTGTTCCTCGAGTCTTCCGACCGCAACCGTGATATTCAGATGTACATCAATAGCCCCGGTGGCAGCGTATACGCAGGCCTGGGCATTTATGACACCATGCAGATCATTTCTCCTGACGTAGCCACTATCTGTACCGGTATGGCCGCCTCCTTCGGCGCTGTACTGCTGGTAGCCGGTTCCAAAGGCAAACGTACTGCCCTGAAACACGCCCGCGTAATGATCCACCAGCCTCATGGCGGTGCTGAAGGTCAGACTTCTGACATCGAAATCACTGCGCGTGAGTTCGTTAAGCTGAAAAAAGAGCTGAACGAAATCATTGCCGGCCACTGCGGTCAACCCGTGAAAAAAGTGGAAAAAGACTCTGACCGTGACTACTGGATGACCGCTGATGAAGCCAAAGAATACGGCATCATTGACGACGTTCTTCAGAAAAATCCGAAAAAACAACTGGATACTCCCCAGTAATCCGGTGACCGGGCATCAAGAAACAACAGATATAGCATAACTACTAATTGTTAAATCCTGAGAATGCTTGATTTATCCCGTAACAACGACAATATCCGGACTGATCAGGAACACCCTGGCCGGTTAAGATAACTTTAACAGTCCCGCCTCAGGCGGGGCTGTTTTATTTTCCGCCCACCCGGATTTTTAGTGTAAATTTGTAACCCTGTAACGAGATTGCAGGACTTGAGATTCGTCGAAAAATAATTTATTCTGAAAATGAAAGAATCGAAAATTCGTTGTTCTTTCTGCAGCCGCTCCAAAGATGATGTGCAGATACTGATTGCGGGCGCAGAAGGACATATCTGTGAAAACTGTGTGGCCAACGCGCAGGAGATCATTGACGCGGAGCTTTTCACTCCCGGCAAAAAATCTGCACCCACCACCGCCAGCGCTATGCCCAAAGTAGCCAAGCCCATGGACATGAAAAAGTTCCTGGATGAATACGTGATCGGGCAGGACGATGCTAAAAAAATACTGGCCGTAGCGGTATACAACCACTACAAAAGGCTCAACCAGCAGATAGGAGACGATGAAGTGGAAATTGAAAAATCCAACATCATCATGGTCGGTGAAACCGGTACCGGTAAAACCCTGCTGGCCAAATCCATCGCCAAACAGCTCAACGTACCTTTCACCATCGTAGACGCCACCGTGTTCACGGAAGCCGGCTATGTAGGGGAAGACGTGGAAAGTATCCTCAGCCGCCTGCTGCAGGTATGCAACTACGACGTGGAAGCGGCGGAACGTGGCATCGTATACATCGATGAAATCGATAAAATCGCCCGTAAAAACGATAACCCTTCCATCACCCGTGATGTAAGCGGCGAAGGCGTACAACAGGGCCTGCTCAAACTGCTGGAAGGCGCCGAAGTACTGGTACCCCCACAAGGCGGCCGTAAACACCCGGAACAGAAACTGATCAAGCTGAACACCAGCAACATCCTGTTCATCTGCGGCGGCGCTTTTGACGGTATTGACCGCATCATCAGCAGAAGAGTACAAACCCACTCCATCGGCTTCACTGTCAACAAAGACAAAGAAGAAGAGAACAGAAAACAGATCCTCCGGTATGTAAATTCCCAGGACCTGAAATCTTTCGGCCTGATCCCCGAATTACTCGGACGTCTGCCGGTAGTGACCTACCTCAACTCGCTGGACCGCGACACCCTGAAAGCGATCCTCACCGAGCCGAAGAACGCGCTGATCAAACAATACAAGAAACTGTTCTCTATCGAAAACATAGAACTCCAGGTGGAAGCCGAAGCGATCGAATACATCGTGGACAAAGCCATGGAATACAAACTGGGCGCCCGCGGCCTCCGGTCTATCTGCGAAGTGGTGCTGAGCGATGCTATGTATGAACTGCCATCTGCCAACGAAACCACTTTTGCGCTGACGAAAGAGTATGCCCAGGCCAAACTGGAACAGTCTACCTTATCAAAGCTCAAAGTAGCATAATCAATTGCGAATTACGAGCTGCGAATGATGAATTTGGGCGTTAAATTGCCCGGGTTGCCTAAGTAACCGCCGGAAAGAGAATTCTCCATTCGTAACCCGTAATTCGCAATTTGTAATAACCTTTAAAACCCACTATTATGCAGGAACTTATTCAGCAACTACAGGCCAAAGCCGGCCTCACCCCTGAACAGGCTGCCCAGTCGATTGAAGTGATCAAAGAATATGTGAAAGGCAAACTTCCTCCCTTTATTGCGGGTACTGTAGATACCTGGTTTGCCAACATGTCCGACAAACCCGGCGAAAAGAAAGAAGGTTTCATGGACAAAGCCAACGACTTCCTCGATGATGTGAAAGACAAAGCAGAAGACTGGAAAGATAAAGCGGAAGACTGGGCGGAAGATGCGAAAGACAAAATCTCCGACCTCTTCAACAAAGAAAAGAAACAGGCGTAACCAGCCACCGGAAGATATAAACGAAAAGCCCCATTGACCGTGTCAATGGGGCTTTTCGTTTATACAGGGCCCTACAGGCTTTTCAGATACAAAAACAACGCCTGCAACTCCTCATCAGAATATTGGGCGGTCATACGCCAGGGCATCTCCTCGTTTTTCAGCTTCACTCCTTCCGGCGTACTACCCGTGCGCAACGCGGTAATAAACTCCTGAGCGGTCCACCTGCCCAGGTTGCCTTTAGACGTAATATCAGCCACCTTTTTACCACCGGGAATAGGACTGTCGCCACCGGTGAAATGCGGATTATGACATCCCGAACAGGACACCGACAGGTATTCGCCATAGCCTTTGGTCACGGAAACCGCCACAGCAGCGGGTTGCTGATAACCATGGTCAATCTTTTCAGCCGGGAACAGCGGCAACTTGCCCAATACGGTCAGTACTTTACCAAGCGGACCGGTCTTCGTAGGCGGCAGGCTCCTGTCTACCGGCGGCTGTGCCTTACAGTAAGCAATCAGCGCAGCCATGTCATTGTCGGACAGCTTTGCATACTCATAAGATGGCATCAGCTTCAGGCTCTTATTGTCTGTACCGATACCGTGGCGCATGGCCCGCAGCCAGTCCTGGTCCGTGTAGCCCGCCGGACGGCCGCCCTGCCCGCCCGTTAGATTGGCACCTACCAAACGGCCTACCGCCGGATCATCAAGGAATACTTTACCGCCCAGGTCCGCACCGTGACAGTCACCGCAACCTTTAATAGCAAAGAGATGCGCGCCGGCAGCAATAGCAGCCGAATCATGCGGGACCTCAATAGGCCGTACCGTTACCGCATACTGCTTATTAACGTGTGTACCATACAGGTAAAAGAAAATACCGAAAACAATCAGCAACAATGTTGCGAGGCCCAGCAATACAATGCCGGTCCACTTCAGGATTTTGGGGAACATGATGTTTACAATTGTTGGTTTAGGAATCAGGCGGTAAAATTAAAACGGGGAAATTTGCCGGATATCAGTAGTAGTACTCATTTTTTGGGGTAAGGGTGCTTTTAACGTAAGAAAGCATAACGTGGATTACAGGTTGTAATACTATTAGCAAGACGAAGACGAGCCTTTTCCGGTATAAGAAAGCACCCGTTTTAAAGGGTGCTTTCCAGTGCGTAAAAGTGTTTCAAATCTTTCTTTGATTTTGTGTTAAGGTTGATAAACGGTAAAGAGTGATGAATTAACCCAAATTTAACGTTCCTTTTGCAATATTAAATAACACTAAAGGGGTAATATTTCATTTTATTGTCAAAAAAGATAAATGGTTTGCCCTTTATCTTTTTTTAAATTAAAAAAATTCGCTTATCTCAATCCTGTCAAAATCAATAAATAATTCGCTGTAGTTATCTTAATGCCTCCCTGGCGATCACAATCTTCTGTATTTCGGACGTTCCCTCTCCAATGGTGCATAATTTTGCATCACGATAATATTTTTCCACCGGGAAGTCTTTCGTATAGCCGTAACCACCGAAAATCTGTACGGCGTCATTGGCCACCCTTACAGCCACTTCGGATGCGTAATACTTAGCCATGGCGGCTTCTTTCGTCATTTTCACGCCCCGGTTTTTCATATCTGCCGCCTGCAAAGTGAGCAGCGTAGCGGCTTCTATCTCGGTGGCCATATCTGCCAGTTTAAAAGAAACGCCCTGGAACGCTGCGATGGGCTGGTCAAACTGGTGTCTTTCCTTCGCGTATTTCACAGCGGCATCCCGCGCGCCCATAGCGATGCCCAGCGACAAGGCAGCAATGGAGATACGGCCGCCGTCCAGCACTTTCATGGACTGAATGAAGCCGTCTCCTTCCGCTCCCAGCATATTGGCAGCCGGGATACGGCAATTATCAAAAATCATTTCTGCTGTTTCAGAAGCGCGCATGCCCAGCTTATTTTCTTTTTTGCCACCGCTAAAGCCCGGCGTGCCTTTCTCTACCACAAAGGCGGTCATGCCGTGGCTGTCGCGCACATCGCCGGTACGGGCTATCACTACGGCCACATCACAGCTTTTGCCGTGTGTGATCCAGCATTTGGTGCCGTTGATCACCCAGTGGTCGCCGTCTTTTTTGGCCACACATTTCATGTTCATGGCGTCGGAGCCGGTGTTGGGCTCTGTCAGGCCCCAGGCGCCGATCCATTCAGCAGTAGCAAGTTTGGGCAGGTACTTCTTTTTCTGCTCTTCATTGCCAAACTGGAGGATATGGCCGGTACAAAGTGAATTGTGCGCCGCCACACTCAGGCCGATAGCGCCGCAGAAGCGGGCGATCTCGCTGACAACGGTCACATATTCCAGGTATCCCATACCGCTGCCACCGTATTCCTGTGGTACCAGCACTCCCATTAATCCCAGCTCGCCCAGTTGTTTGAATAACGTTACAGGAAATTCCTGTGTTTCGTCCCACTCCAACACGTGCGGTACAATATGTGTTTTTCCGAAATCCCGGATCATTTGCGCTATCTGTTGCTGCATATCCGTTGGCTCAAAATTCATAACGTGCGGGTTTAAAAAGTGATTACAATGTAATGTTCAATTTTACGATAAATAACGTCATCCACCAACGGCAGCTGCCGGAGCTCTTCAACACGCCTGAAACCCCCGTGGGCACTACGATACTGTACGATCAGACGGGCCAGTTTATAACGTATGTATGGATGTGCAGCCAAAGATTTTTCATCTGTGAGGTTGAGGTCTATTTTTTTTAGAGATCCATTACTGATCTGTAAAAAAGGTTGAATTTTTTTAAAGGTGCTATCCGGCAAACCATAACATTCGCTTACCTGGCTAATGTCGTAGAACCCGCCCAGCTTCTCCCGGAAGGCGACGATGCGCCTGGCAAAGCCCGGTCCTATGCCCGGCAACGCCTGCCAGCCGGCCGTATCGGCGGTGTTCACATCAATCGTCCGGGGCGGCGGCTTACGGTGATACTCCCTGTAATGATACGCTGTATCCCTGCGTTCCGCCTGCCGGGTACTGTCCCGCCCCGCCACAGCACGCGTGATCCGCACATAAGGCTGCAGCTGCCGGCACAACGCGGGCGCCAGTCCGTATACCCGTTCCAGGTCGGCCGCTGTGCGGAACCGCCCGCCCTTCTGGCGGTATCGCTCAATAGTGGCAGCCGTACGGGCGCTGACGCCCAGCCGTTGCCACCCCTCTGCCGGCAGCGTATTGGGATCGAAATAAAACAAGGCGCGGGGCACAACGGCGGCGGCTACACTGTCTTCAGCCGGCGGGCGCTGTACTGCTGCGGCCGCGGCTTCCAGCGAACGCAACGCGGCGGCGCAACCGGTGGTATCCGGCAACGGTACCGGATATAAATAAAACCAAAGGGCCGGCGCACGGCTGGTCAGCCATACCAGTAGCAGCAACAGGACAATCCCTGTCTGCTCTTTACGGGAAAAGCGGAGTAATTCTTTCAGGGGAGTTTTGCGCATAGTTGGGGTCGTCGCTTGTTCCCCAAGTTAATGCACCCTTACCAGGAAAATGTTAACAGGAAGTAAACGCCGTTATATTTCCAGCGTGAGGCCGTCGTAAGCGAGCGCCATGCCATCGGGCAGCTCTTTCATCACCTCGTCGTGCAGGCCCATCTGGTGGCTGATATGCGTGAAATACACCTGGGGCACCTCCAGCTCGCGGCCCAGCGCAATGGCTTCGTCGAGGGTAAAATGAGAGATGTGTTTTTCACGCCGCAGGGCGTTCAGCACCAGTACTTTGGAGCCACGGATCTTTTCCTTTTCCTCCGGGGCGATGAAATTGGCGTCGGTGATATAGGTGAAGTCATGTATCCGGAAGCCCATCACCGGCATTTTATAGTGCATTACCTGTATAGGCGTGATCGCGAGCCCGTTAATCTCAAACGGCGCGTCGTCAATGGTTTTCAGGTTGATTTCCGGGATGCCGGGGTATTTGAAGTCCGCAAAGGCATATGCGAATTCCCGCATGATGATGTTCTGTGAGAAATCGGTCGCATAGATATCGATAGCGCCCTGCTGGAAATAGTTGAACGCCCGGATATCGTCCATCCCGGCGATATGGTCTTTATGTGAGTGCGTGATCAGTACGGCTTCGAGGTGTTTTACCTTCGCCCGCAACATCTGGTAACGGAAGTCGGGCGTGGTGTCTACCACGATATTGCCTGCCGGCGAAGAAATAAAGATACTGCTCCTCAGGCGGTTGTCTTTGGGATTGGAAGAGGTGCATACTTCGCAACCGCAAGCGATGACCGGTACCCCCTGTGATGTGCCTGTTCCAAGAAATGTAACTTTCATCCGTAGCGTTAGTTTTCTGATGCCTGTTCCCCGCCGCCGGCTGCCTCACCGGCATCCTGCACGGGCTTACTGTTCAGGATCTGCCTGTAGAGCTTATGCGACTCTGCGGTGAGCAGCTCCTCGTCCAGCGGCAACGTGGATAAAATATCCAGCAGCGTGTTAATACGTCCTTCCAGGTTCAGGAATTTATTGATCACCACAACCTTTTTGTCTTCAAGGATACAATAACCGGAAGTGAAAGAACCTTTTTCAAAACGCAACAGGTATTTGGCATCTTCAAAAATCTTCTCCAGCTTGGTCAGGTTATTAGGTGTGATCTTAATATTCATGCTACAAATTTAAACAATTACTTGGATACCATTCTCACCACGGGAACGATCATCTCCTCCAGTGAAATACCTCCATGCTGGAAGGTATTGCGGTAATAGTTCACAAAATAATTGTAGTTGTTGGGATAGCACAGGTAGCCATCGCCACGGGCAAAAATATAAGAGGAATTGACATTGGGCTTGGGCAGACCGGCATCCCTGGGATCGCGGAAAGCCAGTACTTCCTTCGGGTCGTAGTTGAGGTTACGGCCGTGTTTATAGCGCAGGTTGGTGGTGGTTTGTTTATCACCGATCACTTTTACCGGCGTTTTCACCCGCACGCTGCCGTGGTCGGTAGCGATGATGAGATTGATTTTTTTATCGCCGATCCGTTTGAGCGCCTGGTGCAGCGGGCTGTGTTCAAACCAGCTGGCGGTAAGGGAGCGGTAGGATGTTTCATCGCTTGCCAGTTCCTTGAGCACTTCCATTTCTGTGCGGGCATGGCTGAGCATATCAACGAAATTATATACGATGATGCTCAGCGGGTAGTCCAGCAGGTTGTGGATGTTGCTGAGCATATGTTGCGCATCGGTATGGTTGGTGACCTTGGTGTAAGAAAACCGGCCATCCATTTTCAGCCGCTGTAACTGGGCGGCGAAGAACTTCTCCTCGTACAGGTTTTTGCCGCCTTCTTCGTCGTCGTTTTTCCATTCTTCGGGGAACTTGTGCTCGATGTCTATCGGCAGCAGTCCGGAGAAAATGGCGTTGCGGCTGTATTGGGTGCTGGTAGGCAGGATGCTGTAGAAGGTATCTTCTTCCACCATCCTGAAAGATTCCTGGAAGATGGGGAGGATGGCCTTGAACTGGTCCAGCCGCAGGTTATCTATCAGCAGGAACACATTCGGCAGATCGGGGTCCATAAAGGGAACGATCTTTTTGGAGAAGAGCGTGTGCGACATCACCGGCGCCTCTGTGGCTTTGGGATGCAGCCAGTTGGAATAATTGCGGCTGATGAATTTGGCAAATTCCGTGTTGGCTTCCGCTTTCTGTGTGTTGAACACTTCCAGCATTTCCGGGCTGTTGGCTTTGGTCATCTCCATTTCCCAGTACACCAGTTTTTTGTAGATGTCCATCCACTCGTTGTGGTCCGGGTTGGAATTGAGCGCCATAAACAGGGAGCGGAACTCCTGTTGGTAGGCGGTGGTGGTTTTTTCGGCCACCAGTCTTTTATTGTCGATGATTTTTTTGAGTGATAACAACACCTGGTTGGGGTTGACCGGTTTGATGAGGTAGTCTGTGATCTGGGCGCCGATAGCGTCGTCCATCACGTTTTCCGCCTCGTTTTTGGTGATCATCACCACAGGTATCTGCTGGTCTATCTCTTTGATTTTTCCCAGTGTTTCCAGGCCGGTGAGGCCGGGCATGGATTCGTCGAGCAGTACCACGTCCACCACCTGGTCTTTCAGAAATTCCAGCGCGTCATAGCCGTTGGTGAGGGCGGATACGTTATAACCTTTGCTTTCGAGAAAAATAATCTGTGACTTGAGGGACTCTATCTCATCATCTACCCATAGTATGTTGATCTGGCTCATAGTTCGTTTTATGGTTGCGGAAAACAGAAAATTACCGCTATTTTTTGGCAAAAATCATTCCCCGGATCATCGTTTCACGTAATTATATGTTAAAAATGGGCCATGCGGGCAAAAACCGGGATGGAAAAAGCGGGTCGGTCCTCAAAGTTAGTTACCTTCGCGTATAACAATTTTCTACCTGTAACCTACCAATTGTTTTTACTGTGAATAGGGGTTTCCCCTCTTCAAAGCGTCATTATAAGTAAAAAAAATACATATAATTAATTCATAGTGTAGTTTTGCATAATGGCACTATGGATTTCAGGTGCGCTTAGGCATTTGAAATTGAATAATCTGATGCAATGACCGAACGCAAGCGAAAAATTGTTAATGATCCGGTGTATGGCTTTATTACCATAGATCACCCGTTGATTTTTAACCTCCTTTCCCACCCCTGTTACCAGCGTTTACGCCGGATACACCAGATGGCCCTTGCTCATTTGGTATACCCGGGGGCCATGCATACACGTTTTCATCACAGTCTCGGCGCCTATCATCTGATGACCATGGCCCTCCAGGAGCTGAAGAGCAAGGGAGCGGATATTTCGCCGGAAGAAGAGGTGGCCGCCAAAATGGCCATTTTGCTGCATGACATAGGCCACGGGCCTTATTCCCATGCACTGGAGAATGGTATCATCGAAGATGTTTCCCACGAAGCCATTTCCCAGTGGCTGATGGAAGACCTCAACCGCCAGATGGACGGAGCACTGTCGCTTACCCTCGATATATTTAACGGCCGTTATCATAAAAAATTCCTGCACCAGCTGGTTTCCAGCCAGTTAGACGTAGACAGGATGGACTATCTGAACCGCGACAGCTTTTTTACCGGTGTGGCCGAAGGCACTATCGGCTACGATCGTATCATCAAGATGCTGACCGTGCACCAGGGAGAACTGATGGTAGAAGAGAAAGGCATCTATTCCATTGAGAAGTTCATCGTGGCGCGCCGGCTCATGTACTGGCAGGTATACCTGCATAAAACGGTACTGAGCGCGGAGAATATGCTGGTAAAAATCCTGCAGCGGGCCAAAGCCCTGGCGCAGGACGGCCAGCAGCTGTTTTGTTCGCCGGCCCTGTCCTATTTCCTGTATAACACGGTCAGCAAAGACAATTTCGAACGGGAGCCTGATTGTCTGCGATTGTTCTGCATGTTGGATGATTATGATATCATGGGAGCCATAAAAGTCTGGTCGGAGCACCCGGACAAAGTACTGTCACTTTTATGTAAATGGCTTATTAACAGGGAGTTATTCAAAGTGGTATTGACCAATGAACCGTTCGACAACAGTGCGGTGGACCTGCTTCGCCAACAGGTGGCACAAAAATGGCAGATCACAGACAGTGACCTTGATTATTTTGTTTTCACGGATGTGGCCTCGCTGAGAGCCTATAACGTCAACGATGAAAAGATCAACATCCTGTTCAAAGACGGAACTGTAAAAGACATTTCCTCGATAGACAACGCATTGATTAGTCACACACTGGCTATACCGGTAAAAAAATTCTACATTTGTCATCCAAAAATCTAGGCTAACAACGTTTTACAAGCTTTAAAACATTAAAGAATAATTTCATACATTCCGGAGTAGGCCTGGAAAACATTACAAATATTATTTATGCAGTTTAGCGCATTACAGTTAGCGACCATGTTAGATGGTAAGCTGGAGGGAAATCCGGACGTGAAGGTGAGCAACATCGCCAAAATCGAAGAGGCAGGCGAGGGCATGCTCAGTTTTATTGCCAATCCTAAGTATGAAGAGTTCATATATACGACGAAAGCATCTATTTTGATCGTGAATGAAAGCCTGGTGATAGAACAACCTATCCATTCCACCCTGATCCGGGTAAAAGATGCATACAGCAGCTTTGCCCTGTTATTGGAGAAATACCGTTACCTGACCGGCAATAAATCCGGCATCCAGCAGCCTTCCCACATCCCCCAGTCTGTAAAGATGGGGCAGAACGTATTTGTGGGCGCGTTTGCCTACCTGGGCGAAAACGTGGTGCTGGGCAATAACGTAAAAATATATCCGGGGGTATACCTGGGCGAGAACGTCATTGTAAACGACGACGCGGTACTGTACCCCGGCGTGAAAGTATATGACAACTGTATCGTGGGCAGCCGCACCATCCTGCATGCAGGTTGCGTGATCGGTGGCGACGGTTTCGGTTTCGCGCCGCAGCCGGACGGCTCCTATAAAAAGGTGCCGCAGATCGGCAACGTGGTGATCCATGACGACGTGGAAATTGGCGCCAATACCACTATTGACCGGGCAACGATGGGTTCCACCATCATCCGCCAGGGGGTGAAACTGGACAACCTGATCCAGGTAGCCCACAACGTGGACATCGGGCTGAACACCGTGATTGCTGCGCAGACCGGCGTTTCCGGCAGCACCAAAATCGGTCAGAACTGCGTGATCGGCGGCCAGGTAGGCATGGTAGGTCATATCCATATCGCTGATGGCACCAAGATCAACGCCCAGAGCGGACTTTCCAAGTCCATCACTGTTCCCAACAGCTCCCTCACCGGCTCTCCGGCCTACGATTATAAAAGTTCGCTGAAAAGTCAGGCAATTTTTAGAAATTTGCCGGACCTTGAAAAACGCGTGAAAGAGTTAGAGGAGATGGTAAAACAACTGTTACAAGAAAAAGCAGGGGTTTAATTAATCTGAAGATCAAACAGTTATACATTAGTTAATATGATGGAAAATCAACAGTTGCAGAACCAGCATACCCTGAAAGGCGATATCAGCATTTCGGGAGTGGGTTTGCATACAGGAGCCAGTGTAAACATGACGCTGAAACCGGCATCCCCGGGGTCAGGCATCAAATTCCAACGTGTAGACCTGCCTAACCAGCCCGTTGTAAAAGCGGACGTGGACTACGTAGTAGATACCTCCCGTGGCACCACGCTGGAACATAACGGCGCCCGTGTGAGCACAATAGAGCACCTGCTGGCTGCGCTGGTAGGTACCGGTGTTGACAACGTACTGATTGAGCTGGACGGTCCGGAAATTCCTATCATGGACGGCAGTTCCCTCCCCTTCATCGAAGCCATCGAGAGAACAGGGATACAGGACCAGGATGCCAAAAAAATCTATTATACGATAGATACCAACATCAGCTATTACGACGAGCAGAAAAAAGTAGAGATGGTAGCCCTCCCGGCGCTGGACTACAGCATCACCTGCCTGATCGACTTCAACTCTCCCGTACTGGGCACCCAGCACGCCAAAATGAAGAGCATTGAGAACTTCCGGAACGAGATCGCCTCTTCCCGCACTTTCTGCTTCCTGCATGAACTGGAGTACCTGCTGAGCAACAACCTGATCAAAGGCGGCGATATCAACAACGCCATCGTAGTGGTAGACCGTGCCGTAAACGAGGAGGATATGACCCGCCTCGCCAAAGCCTTTAACCGCGAAACGATGTCAGTACAGCGCGAAGGCATCCTCAATAACATTGAGCTGCGTTTCCCCAACGAGCCGGCACGCCACAAACTGCTGGACGTAGTGGGCGACCTGGCCCTGATTGGTTATCCTATCAAGGCGCATATCATCGCCAACCGCCCCGGTCACGCTTCCAACGTGGAGTTTGCCCGTAAGATCAAGGCCTATATCAAAAAGAACAAACACAATAAAGACGTTCCGGTATACGACCCCAACCAGCCACCGATCTTCGATACCCCCCGTATTGAAAGAACGCTGCCGCACCGCTATCCGATGCTGCTGGTAGACAAGATCATCGAACTGAGCGAAGAAAGAGTAGTCGGTATCAAAAACGTTACGTTCAACGAACATTTCTTCCAGGGCCACTTCCCGGGCAACCCGGTTATGCCGGGCGTTTTACAGCTCGAAGCACTGGCCCAGGTAGGCGGTATCCTGGCACTGAACCGCGTACCGGACCCGGAGAACTACGACACCTACTTCCTGAAAATAGATAACTGTAAATTCAAACAGAAAGTCTTCCCAGGAGATACCATGATCCTGAAAATGGAACTGCTGAGCCCCATCAGAAGAGGGCTCGTGGAAATGCGGGGAACGGTCTTCATTGGCAATAAGGTTGCTACCGAAGCCGACATGATAGCACAAATTGTAAAAACCAGAGAAGGCAAATAATAGCAATGATCCACCCGCTTACATACATACATCCGGACGCCAAGGTGGCGCCTAATGTTAAAATTGATCCGTTTACCGTCATCCACAAAAACGTAGAAATCGGCGACGGCACCTGGATAGGCTCCAACGTAACTATCATGGAAGGAGCCCGCATCGGTAAAAACTGCCGCATCTTCCCGGGCGCTGTTATTTCTGCTATCCCTCAGGACTTAAAATATGCGGGTGAAGAAACCACTGTGGAAATCGGCAACAATACTACTATCCGTGAATTCGTGACCATCAACCGCGGCACGCGCGACAAGTGGAGGACCAAGATCGGCGATAACTGCCTGATCATGGCTTACGGCCACATTGCGCATGACTGCGAAGTGGGCAACCACTGCATCTTCTCCAACAACACCACCCTCGCAGGGCACATCACCGTGGGCGACCACGTAGTACTGGCCGGCATGGTGGCCATCCAGCAGTTCTGTAAAGTAGGCGACCACGCCTTCGTTACCGGCGGCTCCCTCGTGCGGAAAGATGTACCCCCTTACGTTAAAGCTGCCCGTGAACCCCTCTCCTATGTGGGTATCAACTCGGTGGGCCTGAAAAGAAGAGGTTTCTCCCTGGAAAAAATCAATCATATCCTGGATATTTACCGCGTGATTTTTGTGAAGGGCTATAAATTATCCAAGGCCATCAGCATCATCGAAGCTGAATTCCCCGCCACAGACGAAAGAGACGAGATCCTGTCCTTCATCCGTGAGTCCGGCCGTGGTATTATGAGAGGTTATACTTCCCATTCCAATGACGATATCTCTTGACCAAACAGGTAAACGTTTCAACTACGACTGGATATTTCGTGGTGTGAGCCTCACCTTCCGGGAAGGAGAACGCTACGCGATTCTGGGGCCTAACGGTTCAGGAAAATCCACTTTACTACAGGTGATCAGTGGCGCCGTTCAACACAATGAAGGCACCGTACAATACAGCACACCGGAAAAACCCATCGCTCCCGATGCGTTTTTCCGGTACTGTGCTATTGCAGCTCCCTACCTCGAGCTCATAGAAGAATTTACCCTCACCGAGATCATCACCTTCCACACCCAGTTCAAATCCCTGCTGCCCGGCATTACCCCCGCCATGGCCATGGAAATGGTGGGACTGGAAAAAGCGGCCGACAAGCAGCTCCGCAACTTCTCCTCCGGCATGAAGCAACGGATCAAACTGGCGCTGGCCATCCTCAGCGATGTGCCCGTATTACTGCTGGATGAACCCTGTACCAACCTCGACGCCGCCGGCGTGGCTTTGTACCAGGGACTGATCAACCAGTACGGCCATAACCGCCTCATCATCGTCAGCTCCAACGACGAGCAGGAGTACTTCATGTGCAAACACCACATCCGCATCACCGACTACAAACAATAGTGCGGTCATATCGCGATTTTGTTATCTTCGTTGCCAACTAACCGTCTTCGCGAATGATTACTGCCGGCAAAAAAGTCCTTAACGGCTGGGCCATGTATGACTGGGCCAACTCCGTGTACAATCTCGTTATCACTACTACCTTCTTCCCCATTTATTTCCTCGCCGTCACCGACGAACATGTGTCCTTCCTGGGGATGCGTTTTGTCAACTCTGCCTTGTATAATTATACCATGGCGGCGGCTTTCCTGCTGGTAGCGATCGCTTCTCCCATACTGTCGTCTATTTCCGACACCCGGGGCAATAAGAAGAACTTCCTGAAATTTTTCACGATCCTGGGTTCGCTGTCCTGCGCCACCCTTTTCTTTTTTACCAAAAGCACCCTCTGGCTGGGCGTGCTGGCGTTTATGCTGGCCACCATGGGCTATTGTGGCGGACTGGTGTTTTACAACTCCTACCTGCCTGAGATAGCCGCACCGGAAGACCGTGACCGCATCAGCGCCCGCGGCTACAGCATGGGCTATATCGGCAGCGTGCTGCTGCAGTTGCTGGGCTTCGCCCTCGTGATGCTGCTGCCGTTCGGGCTGGACGAAGGTCAGGCTGTCAGAAGTACCTTCCTGCTGGTAGGCGTATGGTGGCTGGGATTCGCCCAGATCACTTTTGCCAGGCTGCCAGCCACCAAAGCCCCGGCCGGCAAAAACAACGCCGGCGCTTTTACCGAAGGGTTCAACGAACTGCGTAAAGTATATGCCCAGGTGAAAACCATGCCGGTACTGAAACGTTTTCTCCGCGGCTTCTTCTTTTACAGCATGGGCGTACAGAC
>NZ_CAMLHC010000028.1 GCF_946479755.1 uncultured Chitinophaga sp.
ATTTTACAATCCTGGCCCGTTGTAAAGCAACGGGCCAATACCCTTATTTATAGCTACGTTGCGTAGGTTTACATTCTACGAATTCCAGTGCTTCCTTGTGCAGTTCAAACTGACCGGGGCCTTTGTATTCCCATGCTGCTACGTAGCTGAAGTTTGCGTCGTCACGTTGTGCTTCGCCGTCCGGAGTCTGGGACTCTTCGCGGAAGTGGCCGCCGCAGGATTCGCGGCGTTCGAGGGCGTCGATGCACATCAGTTCGCCCAGTTCCAGGAAGTCAGCCACACGGCCGGCTTTCTCCAGTTCGGGGTTGAATTCTTTTTCACTGCCCGGTACGCGAACCTCTTTCCAGAATTCGGCGCGCAGTGCTTTGATTTCTTCAATCGCTTCTTTCAGTCCTTTTTCGTTACGGGCCATACCGCACTTGTCCCACATGATCTTACCGAGCTTTTTATGGAAGTGGTCTACAGACTTGCTTCCTTTGATGCCCATCAGTTTGGAGATGGTTTCTTTCACCCTGTTTTCAGCTTCCGTGAAGGCCGGGTGGTCTACCGGGATAGCTTTGGTGCGGATTTCATCAGCGAGGTAGTTACCGAGGGTGTAAGGGATCACGAAGTAGCCGTCGGCCAGGCCCTGCATCAGTGCGGAGGCGCCGAGGCGGTTAGCACCGTGGTCGGAGAAGTTGGCTTCGCCGAGGGAGTACAGGCCGGGAACGGTGGTTTGCAGTTCGTAGTCTACCCACAGGCCGCCCATGGTATAGTGTACGGCAGGATAGATACGCATGGGTTGTTCGTAGGGGTTTTCGCCGGTGATTTTGGCGTACATATCGAACAGGTTACCATATTTTTCTGCTACTACTTCTTTACCCAGTTTAATGATCTCAGCTTTAGGGAGATTGTTGAGCTGGCGTTTACCGGCTTCGATGTTACCGTAACGTTCGATGGCTGCGGCGAAGTCGAGGAATACCGCCTGTTTGGAGGTACCTACGCCATAGCCGGCGTCGCATCTTTCTTTGGCGGCGCGGGAGGCCACGTCGCGGGGAACGAGGTTACCGAAGGCAGGGTATCTTCTTTCCAGGTAGTAATCTCTTTCTTCTTCCGGGATATCGCTGGCTTTGCGGGTATCGTTTTGTTTTTTGGGTACCCAGATACGGCCGTCGTTACGCAGTGATTCTGACATGAGGGTCAGTTTGGACTGGTGATCGCCGGAAACCGGGATACAGGTAGGGTGGATCTGTGTAAAGCAGGGGTTGGCGAAGTAAGCGCCGTTTTTAGTGGCTTTCCAGGCTGCAGTTACGTTAGAACCCATGGCGTTAGTGGACAGGAAGAACACGTTGCCGTAGCCGCCGCTGCAGATCAGTACTGCATGGCCGAAGTGGCGTTCCAGTTCACCGGTGATCAGATCGCGGGCGATGATGCCGCGGGCTTTGCCGTCGATCTTTACGATGTCCAGCATTTCGTGGCGGGAGTACATTTTCACGTTACCCAGTGCCACCTGGCGCTCCAGTGCGGAGTAAGCACCGAGCAGGAGCTGCTGACCGGTCTGACCGGCAGCGTAGAAAGTACGTTGTACCTGTGTACCGCCGAAAGAGCGGTTGCTCAGCAGGCCACCATATTCACGGGCAAAGGGAACACCCTGTGCCACGCATTGATCTATAATGTTGCCACTCACCTCCGCCAGGCGATGCACGTTGGCTTCGCGGGCGCGGTAGTCGCCACCTTTTACTGTATCATAGAACAGGCGGTACACGGAGTCACCGTCGTTCTGGTAGTTTTTGGCCGCATTGATACCACCCTGGGCAGCAATACTGTGCGCGCGGCGCGGACTATCCTGAAAGCAGAATGCTTTAACCTTATACCCCAACTCACCTAATGAAGCCGCTGCTGAAGCGCCGGCCAAACCAGTACCAATCACGATCACTTCGAGGCTGCGCTTGTTGGCAGGGTTTACCAGTTTACAATGTCCTTTATAGTCTTCCCATTTAGAATTTAACGGGCCGGCTGGAATTTTTGCGTTCAACATATATCCTTACTTTACAGAATTATTTTTTTAAATAGATAACAATCGGGATCAGGGCAAAGCCAATAGGGATCAGGATACCGAAGATCCATACGCCTACGAAATTGATCAAACCGTTGTATTTTTTGTGATTCAGACCGAAAGTCTGGAAGGCGCTCTTAAAACCGTGGATCAGGTGGAAAGAGAGACCGATCATGCCCACTACATAGAGGATAACGAGCCATACGTTCTGGAAGGTCTCATAGCTGAGGGCATAGAGGTCTTTCAGTGGTTCGTGGATGCCTTCGTAGGTACGGGTAGGCATTTCTGTGTAGTGAAACTTGCCCCAGAAATTGGCCAGGTGGATCACAATAAAGATAAGGAGGATGCTTCCCATGATGGCCATCTGACGGCTGAACCAGGAAGATGTCTGGTTACCCGGGTTGATGGCATATTTCACCGGACGGGCAGCCCTGTTGGAAAAAGTGAGCTTCAGCGCGATCAGTGCGTGGATGATGATCACCACTTTAAGGCCCCAGGCGATGAACTGAATCAGGCCGTTATGTCCCATGAACTGGGCATATGCGTTAAATGCCTTGCCTTCGTCGTTATACAGCAGCTGGAAGTTGCCCGCCAGATGCACAATAACAAAACTGCAAAGAAACAAACCGGTAGCACCTACCAATAACTTCTTACCGATAGATGTATTAAAAAACTGTGACCACTTCATAAGTAAAATTCTAAGCTTCCTTGTATAAAAAGTTGATTGAAATGTCGGGCAAATTTAGCGCAGGAAAAATAAAAACCAAATGATATTTATCAGGTTTTTAGGTACGTAAAAATAATTCATAATGCATAATTTTATTGAAAATCAATCAATTTATGCATATTATCTTTCATTTTGTACTGAAAATATAATATAAATTATTCCAAACGTTTTAGCATGATATTGTCTATCATATTATACAAATGCAGTGGTTGATATGTTCGCCATTTGTCGTCATCCAGCAGGTGGACGTAGTGGTGCAGGCGTGCTTTTTCGAACTCCTGCCTGGTTTGTTCAGGCATATTGAGGGCAACGATCCATCCGCCTTCGTCTTTGATATCATCCCACCATTCTTCATAGTAACAGTCGTCAGAAGAGTGGAAATTCATCACATTTTCGGCGATAAGGATAAACTTGTAGATCCCTTCTGCGATGAGCACATCGATGATTTCCCGTTTGAGGGTCATGATATCGTTGTCGATCGCATCGTTCCATTCTCCCAGCAGTTCTATGATGGCGAAGTTGTACTGGTAGTCGGCGAAGAGGATTTTCAGGTACAGGTTGCGGGACCCGAAGTCGTCCCACTGCGGGTGAACATAATAGTTGTAGACCGTATTGGAGTATTCAAATTCACTGTATTCCCTCCCGTAGAAGGGCGATAGTTCGTCTTCCTCAGCGGCGTACAGGTGCCTCCAGTTATAATATGGTTCGATTGTATGCATGCGTAGTTTCCGGCTACAAATGTCAGATTAAATCAGGCTTTGGCAAAATCGTCCATCGCCTTTTTCACGCTGCCGGCTTTCAGCAGCAGCTGCTGTGCCTGTTCGTAATCGGTGATAGACAGTTTCTCCATCAGCATTTTCACGCCTCTGTCCACCAATTTTTCGTTGCTCAGCTGCATGTTTACCATTTTGTTATCTTCTACCCTGCCCAACTGGATCATAACTGCAGTAGACACCATATTGAGCACCAGTTTCTGTGCGGTACCGCTTTTCATGCGGGTGCTGCCGGTCACGAACTCCGGACCTACCACTACTTCCACCGGGAAATCAGCGGCAGCGGACACGGGAGAATCGGGGTTGCAGCTGATGCTGCCGGTAATGATACCGTTGCTGCGGCATTTATCGAGCGCACCGATCACATAGGGCGTAGTACCGCTGGCAGCGATGCCTACCACCACATCTTTATCGGTGATATTGAATTCCTGTAAGTCTTTCCATCCCTGTTCACGGTCATCTTCGGCAAACTCCACGGCTTTGCGGATGGCAGCGTCGCCACCGGCGATCAGGCCAATGACCAGTCCCTGCGGTACGCCGAAGGTAGGCGGGCATTCGGAGGCATCCACGATGCCGAGGCGGCCGCTGGTACCGGCGCCGATATAAAACAAACGTCCGCCCGCCAGCATTTTGTCTGCGATGGCTGCCACGAGTTTTTCAATCTGTGGGATGGATTTTTCCACGGCCACGGGAACTGACCGGTCTTCGTTATTGATGTTGGTCAATAATTCCGTCAGGCTCATCTTCTCGAGGTGACGATAATTTGAAGTCTGTTCAGTTACTTTTACAAATGCCATATATGATCTGTTGTAGAATTGATTAACGATGGTGATATTCAATGAGCCCTTCCATAGGCGTGCGCAGGATTTTACCGAGCGGCAGTTCATACAGTTCACACAACTCTTTCAGGATATCCTGGAAATGCCAGGCGATGCCGCCGGTAAAGTGCAGGGAGGTGGTCCAGCTCTCCCGGTATTTATACAGATGGTTGAAGAAAAAGTCGTTCAGGCCGTCTTCCAGGATATTTTCAATCAGGAAGTGCCCCCTGTTTTCGGAGAGGAACGTGGAATACGTTGACAGGTAACGGTTAGCCAGTGGCTTACGGTACACGTTTTCGAGGATCTCGTCTTTATTGGTATTATACTTCTGGTCGAAACGGGCCATCAGTTCTTCATCGAAGGTATTGTACAGATAGTACTGCAGCACTTTCCTGCCGAGGTACGCGCCGCTGCCCTCGTCGCCCAGGATATAGCCCAGGCCCGGATTGTTTTTGACGATGGTGTTGCCATCAAAATAGCAGGAGTTGGAACCGGTACCCAGGATACTGGCGATGCCCGGCGTGCGGCCGCACAAGGCGCGGGCAGCTCCCATCAGGTCGTGGTTCACATCTACCACGGCAGCAGGCCAGACAGCCTTCAGGCAGTCGGTCACCAGCTGTGTGTTCTTCTGCTGGGCAAGACCGGTACCATAAAAATAGACCTCGTCTACCGCCGTACCCGCCGGCAGCTGGGGGATCAGCTCCACCTCCATGATCTGCCGGATCTGTTCCGCCGTCTGAAAATACGGGCTTACGCCCTGCGTATGATAGATCCCGGGCTCGTGGTTTCCCAGCAAGGCCCATTCCGTCTTTGTAGATCCGCTGTCAGCGATCAGCTTTGTTCTTGCAGCCATCCTGTAATTTATGAAATTAAAGAATCGTAAGCGTTTGCTCCTGATTTATGCTATTTTTGTCACAATTTAAACAAAAGGGTTTCATAAAAACAAATGCCACCCCCGAGTTTAAGCTATGATGATGCATGCACGCAGCAGATTTCCTTCCGCCTGCGGCTTATATTACATGGTTAGATTGGTCATAAATTAGCGGGATAATAATCAAATTATGTCAAACAGGAAGCTGAATGTTTTTTTACCTCTTCTCTTTGCGGTAGTACTGGCCATCGGGATGTTCCTCGGCCATAAAATGCCCGGGTCCAACACAGGCGGTACCACCGTCTTCTTCACCAAACCCACCCGGGGACCGTTACAGGAAGTAATGGACCTTATCAAAACAAAATATGTAGATACACTGGATGCCGATAAAGTACAACAGGAAGCCATCGAAGGACTGCTGAGCCACCTCGATCCGCACTCTATCTATATTCCCCCTTCCGCGCTGCAGGCAGTCAACGAAGATATGGAAGGTAATTTTCAGGGCATCGGCGTAGAGTTCAATATCACTGCCGACACCGTAAATGTAATATCCGTACTGAGCGGCGGCCCTTCAGAAGCGGCCGGCGTACAAACCGGCGATAAGATCCTCAAGGTCAACGACAGCCTGGTGGCCGGCAACGGTATCACTCCCGATAAAATCCGTAAATTGCTGCGCGGCCCTGCAGGCTCCCTGGTGAACACTACCCTGCTGCGCCAGCAGAAACAGATACAGGTGCCTATTAAAAGAGGCGTTATTCCCATCTACAGCCTCGACGCCAGCTACATGGCTGCTCCCGGTATCGGTTATATAAAAATCAACAAGTTTTCCGCCACCACTTTCGACGAGTTCCTGAAAGCCATGCGTAAACTGCAACAGCAGGGCATGGAAAAACTGATCATCGACGTACGCCAGAACCCTGGCGGGTTCATGGACGCAGCTATCCGCATCGCCGATGAACTGCTGGCCGACAACAAACTGGTGGTATATACCAAAGGGAAAGACTATCCCCGCACCGACTACAAAACCAAACGCCCCGGCATGTTCGAACGTGGTGCACTGGCCATCCTCACCGATGAAGGCTCCGCCTCCGCCAGTGAAATCCTCGCCGGCGCCATCCAGGACTGGGACCGCGGCGCCGTTATTGGCCGCCGTACCTTCGGTAAAGGCCTCGTACAGGAACAATACGATCTGGACAACGGCGGCGCCCTCCGCCTCACCGTGGCCCGGTACTATATCCCCTCCGGCAGAAGCATCCAGAAGCCATATGGCAACGGTACCTCCTATGACGACGATATCATGGAACGCTACCACCACGGGGAACTGGTCAACAAAGACAGCATCAAAATCACCGATACCGTTCCCTACAAGACAGCAGCCGGACGCCGTGTATACGGCGGCGGCGGTATCACCCCGGACATCTTCGTTCCGTTCGATACCTCCCGCTACTCCCGTGCGCTAACGGCCATCTATACACGTAACACGCTGAGCAACTTCGCTTATCAGTACTACACCAGCAACAAAGAAGCCTTCAAACAATACAAGGACGCGGAAGATTTCACGAAAAACTTCCAGACCACTCCTGCCCTGTTTGAAGCATTCAAAGCCTACGCACAGAAAGACAGCGTACCCGGTCTGCAGCAGCTCAGCGCTCATGACGACACGGAAATCAGGACCCGCCTGAAAGCCATGCTGGCCCGCCAGCTGTACCGCACGGAAGGGTTCTACGAAACCATCAACGCTACCGATCCTGTAGTGAAGAAAGCACTGGAAGAACTGAGCAAACAGAAATAACCAACAGCATTGCATAAAAGCGAATCGCCCATTGATACAGTATCAATGGGCGATTCGCTTTTTATATATTCTCTTTTTAACTGGTTGCCAGCTTAGCGGTTCGGCTTGCGTTCCATCTTCGGCAGTGACATGGCAATCAGATCGTTCATCACATTCACGGCTTCATCCAGGTAGATGTCTTTGGTCCTTACCTTGATCCAGTCCTTGTTACGGGCGATCTTGGAGGAGTCGTTACCGAGTTTTTCCATGTCTGATTTAATGTTCACGATGCTCAGTTCTTTCACCTTATCGTTTACAGCGTCATACTTTTTCAGAGCGGCGCTGTTGCTTTTCTGTTCAGACTTAAAGGTCTGCAGGTTCAGTGAATAGGTCTCCTGCTTTTCCAGTTTTTTCAGCGTGTTCAGGTTTTCGTTGAGCAGTTTGAAAGCCTGGCTGTTAGCCATTCTTTTCTCGCTGTTCTTTTTCAGCGCTTCTGTCGGCACCGGGTTGATCCACGGTGTAAGGGCTGCGCGGGGAATTTCATCCCATGCCAGCGCGTCGCTGTCTTTACGTTCTGCCACATCATAATATGGGTCTGGCAGTACTACATCGGAAGCTACGCCTTTCAGCTGGGTGGAGCCGCCGTTGGCCCGGTAGAATTTCTGCTGGGTCAGTTTCAGCGCGCCGAGGCTGCCGCCGTCTTTTACCGGGTAGAAATCGTCGAGGTTGAACAGGCGTTGCACCGTACCCTTACCGAAGGTTTGTCCGCTACCGATGATCACGGCGCGTTTATAGTCCTGCATGGCAGCGGCCATGATTTCAGAAGCAGAGGCGCTGTATTCGTTGACCATGATGGCCAGCGGGCCGTCGTATTGTACGTTTTTATCGCGGTCGCGCAGTACCACTGCGTCACCGCCCCTGGAGCGTACCTGTACCACAGGGCCTTCCGGAATGAAGAGGCCGGCCATCTGTACTACGTCCTGGAGGGAGCCGCCGCCGTTGAAGCGCAGATCGAGGATGATACCTTCTACCTTTTCGGCTTTCAGTTTGGCCACTTCTTTGGCTACGTCTTCTGCGCTGCGGGCGCCGTTGCGGTCATTGAAGTCGGCATAGAATTCCGGCAGGTAGATATAGCCGATTTTATGCTGGCCATTGATGATGGCGGATTTCGCAAAGGTCTCTTCTGTTACGATCTCATCGCGGACGATGGTAATGTCTTTGATGGTGCCGTCCACACTTTTCACGGTGAGTTTCACCGGGGTGCCTTTTTTACCACGGATCAGTTTCACGGCGTCTTCTACGGGGTAGCCGGTGATGTCCACTGGTTCGGCGTTGCCCTGTGCCACTTTCTGGATCACGTCATTCGCTTTGAGCTGGCCTTGTTTCCAGCTGGGGCTACCGGTAACGATGCTGATCACCTTTATGCGGTCACCTTCTTCTTTCAGCTGTGCGCCGATACCGAAGAATTTACCGGCCATCTGTTCTTCGAATGCACGTTTCTCATCCGGCGGGAAGTAGTCGGTATGCGGGTCCATCGTGGTAGTGATGGCATTCACATATAAGTTGAAGCGATCGTTGTCGTTTTGCCTGTTTTTCAGGCGCTCGAAGTAGCGGTCGTACAGCTGCTTTACTTTCACCCGGGCTTCGCTTTCCAGCTGGGCGTCAGTTTTGGATTTGGCGCTGTCGCCGTCTTTGGCTTTCTCTCTCAATTCCTGGAGGTCCGTCAGCTTTTCGAGCGTACGGTATTTCAGCACTTTACGCCAGGCTTCCTTCCGTGCGTTCTCATCGGACGGGTAGTCCAGCTTATCGGGGTCGAGGGTCACTTTCTCGTCCACGGTAAAGTCGAACGGTTTGGAAAGCAGTTCGGGGTAAATGGCTGCCGCTTCTGCCACCCGCTGTTTGATGATGGTGTTGATATTGCGGAAACACTCTACCGGCGCACCTTTCAATTCGTCGTCAATATGGGTGGCCAGCGGTTCCAGACGGGTAATGTCTGATTTAAGGAAAAATTTCTTTTCCACGTCCAGGCTGCGCACATATTTATTGAACACTTCTTTGGAGAAGGCGTCATCGATGGATTTGGGTTGGTAGTGCCCTTCCTTCAGCATCTGGCCTACCAGGTTCATGATGACTTCGTAACGGCCAGGGGGGTCGTCTGCATGGCCTAGCTTGTTAAAAGCCAACACACCGGCGGATATGCTGAGGAGCACAACCGGGATAATCACTTTCAGTCTCATATGTATCTCTATTAACGTAAACGTTGTCTGATCAAATATAAAATAAAATCGTCCGTTGCCACTTGAAATTATTTCCTTTTAACAAAAAATTGGGCCAAACGGTCGCGCCGCAGGAAGAAGGGGCCTGCAGAGGGTCCGCACAGCCGCGCAAAGGCCCGCCAGGGCCGGGAAAGGACACAACGGATTTTTTTAACACGAAGGAGCGGAGGCCCTGGGACCTCCGCTCCTTCGACACAGGCGCTGCGATCATTTCGCGTTGCCGTCAGTCCTTTACCAGCTTGTAAACCGCGCCTTTAAAGCCGTCTTTGGTGGACATACTGGTAAGCATATAAATCTCTCCCTGCTCGTCTTCTCCCCAGCTGAGAATGAACGGGTTATCAGCAGGGCGGCCGGACAGCTCCAGGTCGGCACGTTCCCATTTATTGCCTTTCTGCGCCAGCACAAACGCTTTCCCGTTGTAGTCGCCGAAGATGTAAAGCCCTTTCAGGGAAGGGATAGCGCTGCCCCTGTACACATAACCGCCGGTGATGCTGATGCCCAGATCGTGGTCGTATTCGTGTATGGGGGGCAGCAGTTTGTTGCCGTCTGCGCCGGCGGGAACATTGAATTCATGGTATCCTTCCATGATGCGCCAGCCGTAGTTGCCGCCTTTGGTGATGATATCCACTTCTTCGTATTTGGCTTGTCCCACATCGCCGGCAAACAATTGACCGGTGGACCTGTCAAAAGAGAAGCGCCAGGGATTGCGCAGGCCATAGGCCCATATTTCCGGCTTTGCCCCGGCTGTCTTTACAAACGGATTGTCGGCCGGCACCTTGTAAGGGGTACCATTCACGTCTATACGCAGTATTTTTCCCAGCACAGTACCGAGGTCCTGTCCATTGCCGTTGGCGCCGTGTTTGTCGCCGCCGCCACCGCCGTCGCCCAGGCCGATGTAAAGGTAACCGTCGCGGCCAAAGGCCAGCTGGCCGCCGTTGTGGTTAGACTCCGGCTGGTTGACCTCCATCAGCACCCGTTTGGATGCCGGATCGGCTATGTTGGGATTGGTGGCAGATACGGTAAACTCCACCAGGCGGCTTTTGTGGTCCAGCACCCGTTTGACCGGGTTAGGCACCGGGGCGCTGTAATACACGTAGAACTTGCGGTTCTTTTTGAAGTCGGGATGGAAAGCCATGCCCAGCAGCCCTCTTTCGTCATAGGCAGGGTTTACCTTCACCATATCCCCGCTTACGTCCAGGAAGGGCTCCTGCAGCTGGTTGCCTTTCCTGTCCACGATCCATACTTTTCCTTCCTTCTGGCAGAAAAACAACCGGCCTGTGCCGTCGTGTGGCACTGCCATATTCACCGGGGAAATAAACTTGTCTGTAACCAGTTGCAGTCTCGCTTTTCTGGCGGGAGGCGCCGCTTTGTCCGGCTCTCCGGCGCAGGCAGCGTGGGTAACTAGCAGGGGAATAAAGATCCCACATAACAACCCTCGTATTTTCATAGTAGTGCGGAATTTAAGAAGCACTAAAAATAGCGGATTATTATTCCTTCACTGATGACTTTTTGCTTTTTCCCTGCTGCTTTTTACCTTAGCAGGAAATTACACCCGCTTGGACACAACGGCCTCTACACCCAGAAACGACCCATACGCTTCGCTACGTTATAAGGAGTTTAACTACTATCTGGTCATCCGCTTTGCACTGGTATTTGCGCTGGCCATGCAGTTCGCCATCATCGAATGGAAAGTATATGCCCTCTCGCACGACCCGTTCTCCCTGGGGTTGATCGGATTGTCTGAAGTTATCCCTGCCGTTACGCTGGCACCTTTTGCCGGCCACCTGGTAGACAAGCGCGAGAAGCGCGGGCTGTTGCTGAAATGTGTGATTGCCTATCTTTTTATCAGTACCGGTTTGTTTCTGCTCACATGGGATAAAGCGGTGGCTGGGATGTCTACCCACTGGATATTGATATCGATCTATTTCCTGGTATTTACCGGTGGCGTGGTGCGGGCTTTTGTGAGTCCGTCTAATTTCTCCCTGCTGTCTTTACTGGTGCCGCGCGCATTGTACGCCAATGCTTCTACCTGGAGCAGCTCTGCCTGGCAGATCGGCGGCGTGCTGGGGCCTGCACTGGGCGGACTTTGCATCTACTGGTTCGGCGTTCACTGGTCGATGTTGCTGGTGGTCGCTGTTTTCCTGGCGCCGCTTTACAGCCTGATACAGATCAAACCCAAACCTATTTACTACCAGGAGCGGGGAGAAACTTTCTTCCAGGGCCTTACCAGCGGGATGCGTTTTGTGTGGAGGACCAAAGTTGTGCTGGGAGCGATGGCGCTGGATATGTTTGCCGTGTTGTTTGGCGGGGCGGTGGCGATGTTGCCGGCTTTCGCCACGGATGTGCTGCATGTGGGCTCGCTGGGATATGGGCTGTTACGTTCCGCACCGGCGGTGGGCGCGCTGATCACCATGTTCATCATAGCGCACCGGCCACTGGTCAACAAACCTGGTATTAAGCTGCTGGCCGCCGTATTTGGATTTGGCCTGACGATCATTCTTTTCGGTCTGTCTACCAGCTTCTGGTTATCGATGGCCGCGCTGCTGGTCAGCGGGGCGCTGGATGGCATCAGTGTGATTATCCGCCAGACGATTCTTCAGCTGAAGACGCCGGACGATATGCGCGGCCGTGTTGCTGCAGTGAGTTCCATGTTCGTGGGTTCCTCCAATGAGCTGGGCGCTTTTGAGAGCGGCTTTATGGCCAGGAAGCTGGGGCTGGTCACCTCCGTTGTATTTGGCGGTTGCGTTACGCTGGCCGTGGTGGTCACCACCTATGTTATCAGTCCGGCCATGCGTAAGCTGGATCTCAAACCGTAACAGATATTGGAATTTTTTGATTTACGGATTTTGGAATTCCGGGGATTAAAATCGCAGACATCAGAAAATCCATACATCAAAAAATTCCTAAATTTTCATAGCGTCTTTCAACTTTTCAAGTATATAAAACACGGCGGGACAGATGGTGCTGTTCTCGTAGGTAATATTGGGCCGTTTGAAAAAATCGTAACTGTCGGTATATGGATAGTTGGCGCAATCGCCCGGGCGCACGTCGTAGATGCTGCAGCCGTTGTCTCCCCCTAAAAACGGGCAGGGGCTTGATTTCACCACATAATCCTCATCTTTATCTATGCGCAGGTAGGTGTCAATAAAGGCACCTTCTTTCATGCCCAGGTATTTGGAGATCCTTTTAATATCCGGCGCTTTGAAGCGGGGACTGATGGACTTGCAGCAGCGGGCGCAGTCCATGCAGTCGATATGGCTGAAGGCTTCCTCATGAAGGTCCGGCAGCAGCTTTTCCACTCCTTTGCCGCGGCGTGTCTGCAGTTTCTGCAGGAATTGTTTATTGGCCTTTTGTTTGTCTTTGGCCTTCTGTTCCCAATCTTCTAAAATCTTGCTCATTGGCGCAAAGATAAGCAAATACCCGGTGGACAAAATCATGACAGAAGGCATCCGGGGGGTGGTATCATTTATCACTGTTTTCCTTCTCTCCGGCCCGTTGTTTGGCGGTTGCTTAAAATCTGCATAGCTTTGCGCATTCTATTTCAAATACCTGCTTACATCATGAATCTTTTTGATATCCAACAAATTGAATTCGTGCACCGTCACATTGGTCCGAATGAAGCTGAGAAGAACCAGATGCTGGAAAGCATTGGCACCGCCAACCTGGATGAGCTGATTAACAAAACTGTTCCCGGCGCCATCCGCATGCAGCACCCTCTGGCCGTTCCGGCAGCGATGAGCGAGAGCGACTACCTACGCCATCTGAAAGAGATCTCCCTGAAGAACAAGGTAATGCGTAATTACATTGGCCAGGGTTATTTCGACACGATCACGCCGAGCGTGATCCTGCGCAACGTATTTGAGAACCCGGGATGGTACACGCAATACACGCCGTACCAGGCGGAGATTTCCCAGGGAAGACTGGAAAGCCTGCTGAACTACCAGACGATGGTCAGCGATCTGACAGGTTTGCCGATCTCCAATGCGTCACTGCTGGATGAAGCCACTGCTGCTGCAGAAGCAATGACCATGTTCTTCAACGCCCTCAACAAAGACCATGACCATGTAACCAGGCCTAAGTTTTTTGTAGATACCAACGTTTATCCCCAAACGCTGGACGTTATCCAGACCCGTGCTACGCCGCTGAACATTGAGGTAGTGGTGGGTGATTACAAAACCGTACCGTTCGACGCCGACTATTTTGGCGCGCTGATTCAATACCCCAACAATGTGGGTGGTGTTGAAGACTACCAGGAGTTTATCCAGAAAGTACATGCCGTAGGCGCTTTCGTTGGCGTAGCCACCGACCTGCTGGCATTGACGCTGCTGGCTTCTCCGGGTGAACTGGGTGCAGATGCCGCCTTCGGTTCTGCGCAACGTTTTGGTGTTCCTTTGGGCTTTGGTGGTCCTCACGCGGCGTTCTTCTCCGTGAAAGACGACTTCAAACGTTCTATCCCCGGCCGTATCATTGGTGTGAGCATCGACGCGCAAGGCCAGCGTGCCCTGCGTATGGCGCTGCAGACCCGTGAACAGCATATCAAACGCGAAAAAGCCACTTCCAATATCTGTACAGCACAGGCCCTGCTGGCCAACATGGCGGCTATGTACGCTGTGTACCATGGCCCTGAGGGACTGAAGAACATCGCTACCCGTGTAGCGTTGCTCACCGCTGCGCTGGCAGAGAAATTACAGGCAAAAGGACTGAAACTGGCCGCAGGCAACTTCTTCGACACCATCGTGGTAGAAGGCGCCGGCGATGTGAAAGCAGCCGCTGAAGCAGCCGGTATCAACTTCCGTTACTTCGCCAACGGACAGGTAGGTATCTCTCTCGATGAAACCGCCACTATCGCCGACGTTAACGACGTGCTCCGTGTATTCGGCGCCGGTAGCGTAGACGCAGCCGGTATTTCCAATGGTAAAGCCGCTATCCCGGCCGGCCTGGAGCGTACCTCCGCTTACCTGCAGCACCCGGTGTTCAACAGCTACCACAGCGAATCGCTGATGATGCGTTACCTGAAAATGCTGGAAAACAAAGACTTGTCCCTGAACACGTCTATGATCTCCCTCGGTTCCTGCACCATGAAGCTGAATGCAGCTTCCGAAATGATCCCGCTGAGCTGGGCCCACTGGAGCAAAATGCACCCGTTTGCCCCGAAAGAACAGGCTGGCGGTTACCTTCAAATGACTTCCGAACTGGGCGAATACCTCAGCCAGATCACCGGTTTCGATGCCTGCAGCCTGCAGCCTAACAGCGGCGCTCAGGGCGAATACGCCGGTCTGCTGGTGATCCGTCAATACCACGAAAGCAGGGGCGAAGGACACCGTAATGTGATGCTGATCCCTATCAGTGCCCACGGTACCAACCCCGCTTCCGCAGTAATGGCTGGCTTCAAGGTAGTAGTGGTAAAAGCGCTGGAAAACGGTTACATCGACGTGACCGACCTGAAAGCCAAAGCCGCTTTACATGCCAAAGACCTCGCCGGTATCATGATCACTTATCCTTCCACCTACGGTGTTTATGAAGAGTCAGTGAAAGAAATCTGTGCTACCATCCACGAACACGGTGGCCAGGTATACATGGACGGCGCCAATATGAACGCACAGGTAGGCCTCACTGCTCCGGGCATCATCGGCGCAGACGTATGCCACCTGAACCTGCACAAAACCTTCGCTATCCCTCACGGTGGCGGCGGTCCCGGCATGGGCCCCATCTGCGTGGCCAAACACCTGACACCGTTCCTGCCAGGTCACGTGGAACTGAACAACGGTAAAGTATCCCACGCTGTATCCGCAGCACCGTTTGGTTCTGCCAGCATCCTGCTTATTTCTTACGCTTATATCCGCATGCTGGGCAGCACCGGTGTGAAACAGGCTTCCGAATACGCTATCCTGAATGCCAACTACATGAAGGCAAGACTGGAAAAAGCATACGATATCCTGTACACTGGCGTGAACGGCACCTGCGCCCACGAGTTCATCGTAGACCTCCGTCCGTTTAAAGCATCTGCCGGCATTGAAGCCGAAGATGTGGCCAAACGCCTGATGGACTACGGTTTCCACGCTCCTACCATGAGCTTCCCGGTACCGGGCACCATCATGATCGAGCCAACCGAAAGTGAGGACAAAGGTGAGCTGGACCGCTTCTGCGACGCCCTGCTGGCGATCCGCGAAGAGATCCGCGCCGTGGAAGAAGGTACTGCCGACAAACAAAACAACGTACTTAAAAACGCGCCTCATACCCAGCACGTGATCACTGCCGATGAATGGAACCGTCCTTACGGCCGTCAGCAGGCAGCTTTCCCGCTGGAATATGTGAAAGCCAATAAATTCTGGCCTTCCGTAAGCCGTGTGAACAACACTCACGGCGACAGAAACCTGATCTGCACCTGCGAACCCGTAAGTGCTTATGAGGAATCTGTAGCGTAACAGCTCATTATAACAACCAAAAAAGCTGCTCCGTCCCCGGAGCAGCTTTTTTTATGCGGTATCATTGGTTTATCGTTCTGCCGCTTCATCGGCCACCGCCACCGCTTCAATTTCTATCAGCGCATCGGGAGAATAAAGGGAAGATACTTCCACGATGGTGTCTGCCGGGTAAGGCGCTGTAAAGAAACGTTTACGCAGGGCCACGATCTTGTTGAAGTTGCCCATATCACGCAGCAGGATGGTCACTTTAATGACGTTAGGCAGACTGGAACCGCCGGCCTTCAGCACTTTTTCGAGGTTCTGAAAGGCTTTCTCCGCCTGTACATCGAAGTCGCCGATGCCCTGTAACTGCCCGTCGTCGCCGATGGCTGTCTGACCGCTGATAAACAGCAGGTCGCCCGCGCGGTATCCTTGTGAAAGATGGAAAGGTTTATACGGATCGGGCTGAAGTTGAATGTTGGATATTTTCATGTCGTTGTTATTTACCTGCAAAGCTATTTTGCCTGCTGCCGGTAAATGTTCAACTACTTTAATAAATGGTGTTCAACTACTTTAATTTTCCGGCTTTCTGTTGCCGGAGCTGACTGAGGAACACCGGCGTCATGCCCAGATAGGACGCGAGGTATTTCTGGGGTACGCGTGCGGCAATGGCCGGGTAGTGCTGAAGGAAAGCCTCGTACCGTTCGGCCGCCGTATGGCTGATATTCTGCAGGATCCGGCGGTTCTGCGCCAGATAAGCATTTTGATGCAGTATCCTGAAAAATCGTTCAAATGCCGGTACCTGCTGATAAAGGGATTGCAGCGCCTCCCGCTCCAGCTGTAACACCAGGGAGGGCTCCAGCGCTTCGATGCTCACCTGTGACGGTGTTTGTGTGAGCAGGCTTTCCAGATCGGTGATCCACCAGTCTTCCACTGCAAAATGCAAGACATGCTCAGCGTCGTTCCTGTCGGTGATATAGGAACGCAGGCATCCTTCCACGATGAAGTTTTCATAGCGGCAGGTGTCGCCGGCCTGCAGCAACCACTGGCGCCGTTGCAGGCGGCGTGGTTTCAGCAGGCTGACGAAATATTGTTGTTCTTCCGGTGTAAGCTGTATATGCCGGGCTACGTGTTGCAACAGCAGCCCGTACATGTCTTGCTGGTCCATGGCTATTGGTTTAATACCGGTTCCAGCACTTCCAGTTTACCATCTATCGGCTGGGTGATATCCAGGCCGAGAATACGGGCCACTAACGGGTACACATGTATGTTTTCGAAGGTGGCGATGCGTGTATTCGGTCTGAAGGCTGGTCCCCATCCCATGAAGATAGCATTCATCTCTGTAAGATTGTTATCGAAGCCATGGTGACCGGGGTACATTTTTTTAACGGGGTCCCCGAAGGCATAGTTGGCTTCTGCTACTACAACGATATCACCGATACGGCTATACACATCTTCCTGTCCGTAGTACCATCTTTCCGGCGTTTCCTTTTTCAGGTAAGCGGTATAATGGTTTTCATGTTGCTTCAGGAAGTCGTAGGCTGCTTTGATCTCCGTTTCATTATTGCCGTAGAACATTATTTTTTCGCCGGTGGGTACCTTGCGGAGCGGTGTCAGCGCAGGACTGTCGGGCAGGGTAATGCTGTGCTCCGCATCTACCTTCAGCATGCCGTGGTCGGACACGATGATAAAATTGACGGGCAGATTCAGTTTACTCACTGCTTCCTGCATGCGGCCGATGGCGGCGTCTACGAACTGTACGGCGTTTTTCACGCTGTCGCTTTCAGGGCCATAGCGGTGCCCCATATGGTCTACTTCGGGGAAGTAGAAGGTGATTAAATGCGGACGTTGTTCTACCGGCAGCTGCAGCCAGTTCACTACTGTCTGGATACGCTGGTCGATGCCTGTTTTTTCCTGGTACTTAAAATAAAAGGTAGGCCGTATGTTCTGGATGGCGCTTTCAGAGCCTACCCAGAAATAGCTGGCGCTGACCATCTGTTGTTTTTCCGCCAGCACCCACAGGGGCACGCCGCCATACCAGGTGCCGTCTTCCACAGCGTCCCGGTTACCTACTTTATAGATGGCGTCCCGCTTACGGTCATAGAAGTGGTTATCTACCAGCCCGTGGTGGGCAGGGTACATGCCGGTGGCCAGTGTATAGTGATTGGGAAATGTCAGCGTAGGAAAAGAAGGTTTCATGGCGGTGGCTCTTACGCCCTGGCCGGAGAGACGAAGCAGGTTTTGTGCGTTGTATTTCTCTGCGTAATCATAGCGGAACCCGTCGATCGAGATCATGATCAGATAAGGTTTTGTCTGCTGGGTGGCGCTGTTTTTCCGTCCTTCCACCATCAGTTGTGCCGTATCCTGCGCCTGCAGGCTGGTTGCCATAAAAATTGCTGCCGCCAGTAAAATGAAAATCCGCTTCACGATCGTTGTTTTAGTTATATGATCTTAGGTTGGGGAGTAATAACAGGATGGGTTAAAAACGCGCAAATTAGAAAACTTATTCCATTTCCGGCCGCGTTGGGAATTATATAAACGTTAATGTACAGATCAACATATATGATAATATTTTATCTAAAAAAATATCATCCTGTTGAAAAATTAGCAAAATAACAATCATCGATTAAAATATTATATATATAAATTTAATTAATTGACTGTTTATCTATATATTAGCCAACTGAAAAACCATCGAACTATGTCCGACTACACCTTTATTACAACTGAGGAGAATTTTTTACTACAACAAGCACTGAAGCGGAACAAACAGCAGTTACGGAAATTTGCGTTAATAGGTTTTATTGTATTATTAGTAGCGGCTATTATACCGCAGATTTACCTGTATACGCATAATACACTGGGCGATGCGGATGAGTCTTTATTCTCCTATAAAAACATTTGGTTTTGGGTATGGATGATCAGTTTTGTGATAGCCCTTGTGTTTGCGCTGATCAAAGTAACCGATATCCGTTACTGGGCGCTGAAGAAAGACCTGGTAGCCTTACAGAAAGCCACCCTGCAGGCCCCTATGGAAGCGGTATACCTGGAGAACAACGATACGCAGACTAACATTATGATAAAGCTGGATAACCAGAAAAAACGCCTGTTTTACTGGATGCGGGGCGCCCTCGAAGGCTACCGCGCCGGCCAGGAAGTGGAAATCACTTATGCCCGTTATTCCCGCGTGATCATCGCCATCAACAAAAAATAGCTTTAACCTACACCTTAAACCGGTACGTTGGCTGTCCGACGTACCGGTATATTTTTTCAACTTATCTACTGCCGATACCCCAGGTAAATATGCCCATTAAACCTTATCTTAGGATCCTTCATGATACCCTTCATGCCCTGCCTGAGAAAATATGGCTGGTGCCTGCTCACCGGACTCCTTTTGCTGACACATTCCTGTCAGTGTAAAAAAGAACATGTCGGCCCGCCGTCGCCACCGGTCCTGCCACAGGACACCTACCTGGTCACCTCCATCCGCGTCAACGGCATCCCGAAAGACAGTTTTGTCTACAACGACCGGCTGCAGCTGACGCAGCGCTGGGACTACAATCCCTCCTACCGGCAATGGCAGAACTACATCGCCTTCGGTTATAACGCTGACGGATATGTGAAAACAGCGCGTTATTATAATGAAAATGACAATACGGTCAAAAGCCTGAGCCAGACCGATTCACTGGCCTGGACACCCGGCAGGCTCATGATCTACAGTACCCTGTACCGCAATCTTGGCGAAGAAATTTCCGGGTACGACACCACCTCATTGCAGGTGAACGCCATCCGGCAGTTCACCCTGGCCGGCTCCAAGGATACTTTCATTTTCGATAACGTCATTTTCGGAGATATGGTCCAGTTCAAGGAATACAGCTACCAGCAACAGGATATCCCGCTATTCGTCACGCATAATTATGTCAATATTATCGGTGGCGCCCTTGTGCTGGAAGGATACCGGTATACCATGACCTACAATGGCCGGATAAATCCTTTGCATCGCTATCTCTCCAAAAATCCACTGCTGCTCCAGGCTGTCACCGCCGATCTGCAAAACAACTGGAAAGGCTATCCTTACCTTGCCAGCGAACATTACGTCACCAGTATCCGGTATGAAGAAGTCAACGGTGCGTCAACGACCCTGCCGGTAACCTATATACCGTTTGACACTTCGGCTTATGCGAAAGACCAGCGTATAGGTGACAATACTGTTATCAGTTACCGGTACAAGATCATTAAACCATAACCGGCCCTTACTTTTTTTTATCTTTGTCGTCCATAAAACCCTGTCATACATGGACATCGAACAATTCTGCCAATACTGCATTTCCCTTCCGGGCGTTACGGAAGAATTTCCTTTCGGGGAACAGACCCTTGTGTATAAAGTCTGTGGCAAAATGTTTGCCCTCACCGACCTTGAAGAGTTCAGCAGCGTAAACCTGAAATGTGATCCGGATGAAGCGGTGGAGCTGCGGGAGCGCTACGAGGGCGTCACCCCCGGCTGGCATATGAACAAAAAACACTGGAATACGGTCGATATGCACTCCAATATCCCCAACAAACTGATATTGCAGTGGATCAAAAACTCTTATGATCTTGTGGTGGCCAGTTTGCCGAAAAAAGAGCGCGAAAAGCTGGCCGGTTGACCGCTCACCCATTTCTGCGGTCATATTACCTAATTTTTTTGCTACTTTAGTCCCCGTCTAAAACAAACCGTTTATGAGAAAATGGCTGCTGCTGGCCTGCGCCGCGCTGTTCGTCTTTCCTGTCGTTACAAAGGCTGTTAACCAGGATTCCCTCTGGATGTATACCCACTACACTAAAAAAGAAGTGTATATCCCCATGCGGGACGGGGTCAAACTGTTTACCTCCATCTATCTTCCCAAAGACCAGTCGGAGAAACACCCTATCCTGATGACGCGCACCCCTTACTCCTGCGCGCCTTACGGCGAAGGCAACTTCCGCCCGCTGTACAGGAACCACTATAATCAATACCTGCATGAAGGTTATATTATGGTAATCCAGGATGTAAGAGGCACCTGGATGAGTGAAGGTAAGTTTGTGAACGTACGTCCTTTTAACACCACTAAAAAGGGCAAGAATGAGATCGATGAAGCCAGCGACACCTATGATACCATCGACTGGCTGGTGAAAAACCTTGCCGGCAATAACGGCAACGTAGGCATCTTCGGTATTTCCTATCCCGGCTTTTACTCTACCATGGCGGCGCTGAGCAATCACCCCGCCCTTAAAGCCGTTAGCCCCCAGGCGCCGGTAACGGACTGGTTCATGGGAGATGACTTCCACCACAACGGTGCCTTCATGCTCACGGACGCATTTTCTTTCTACACCGTATTTGACCATCCGCATCCGAAACCTACGACTGTAGGACCTAAGGGCATCGAATACTACACCCGCGACAACTACAAATACTATCTCGAAACCGGGGCGCTGCCTAATTTCTCCAAAATTATCGGCGACAGCATTCCCTTCTGGCATGAAATGTATGCCCACCCTACCTACGACAGCTACTGGCAGGCGCGTAACGTACGCAACTTCCTGAAAAACGTAAAACCCACCATGCTGGTAGTAGGCGGCGTGTTCGACGCAGAAGACTGCTTCGGCGCCTGGAACACGTATAAGAGCATCGAAACACAAAGCCCCAACACCAACAACCGTATAGTGATGGGCCCCTGGTACCATGGTCAATGGGCTTCCAACGACGGTACCCATCTCGGTAATGTCCGCTTTGGCAGCAATACTTCCGAGTATTATGCCAACAACATCGAAATTCCTTTCTTCAACTATTACCTGAAAGGCAAAGGGCAGGCGCCTGATATCGCAGAAGCTACTATTTTCTTTACCGGTAAAAACGAATGGAAAAGGCTGCCGCAATGGCCTCCGGCCGATATGAAGGAACAACCCATTTACCTGCAGCCTGACGGCAAACTGGCTTTCACGCAACCTGGCGCAGGCAACAGCTTCAGCGAATACATCAGCGATCCGGCCAAACCGGTGCCTTATACCGAGGATGTACACTTCGGCCGCACCATCAACTATATGACCGATGACCAGCGCTTTGCTTCCCGCAGACCGGACGTAGTCGTGTTTGAATCCGAAGTGCTGGACAAAGACATCACCCTCGCCGGCCCGGTAATCGCCGACATCGTGGCCAGCACCACCGGTACCGATGCCGATTTCGTGGTGAAGCTGATTGACGTGTTCCCGAATGATTTCAAATATGAAGAAGACGCCGCTTCAGAACACCGTCGTGTTCCTTCTTCCACCTATCCCATGGGAGGCTACCAGATGCTGGTACGTGGCGAGATCATGCGCGGCAAATTCCGTAACAGCTTCGAAAAACCGGAAGCGTTTGTTCCGGGTCAGCCTACGCCGGTGAAATTCACCATGCCTGATGTGGCCCACACCTTTCAAAAAGGCCATCGTATCATGATCCAGATACAAAGCAGCTGGTTCCCGCTGGCAGACCGTAACCCGCAGCAGTTCATGGATATCTACAAAGCCACCGATAAAGATTTCAAAAAAGCAGATATCAGGATCTATCATGATGCCACGCACGCATCTAAGATATTACTGCCTATTTCACAGTAAACCTGTTATCACCGACATAAAAAGACACCCGCCTGATCATACATCAGGCGGGTGTCTTTTTATGTCGGTATCATCTTCGTACAGCAGGATTCATCATGGCCGTTACAGTCTTCCGCCGCCGCCCCACTCGATCCAGTCTGCCGCCGCGCCGTTCTGTGTTTTGAGTCCTATCTGCAGGAAGCCATGTTTGCTGACGTTGTAACGAAGCGCTACCCGCAGGAACCAGTTGCCTTTTTCATTATCGCGCCGCCAAAGATAAGTACCTGCCTGCGTTACAATATCGAAGCGCTGTAAATGAAGCGTATGCCCTATATGCGCGCCCAGCAGCATTTTGTCAAAGGTGGATGCTTTACCATATTTCTGCCCGTACACCAACCCGAGGGAACCATCGTAAAATCCGTCGAGACCGGCGCCAAAGCTACATACATGGCTGTACAGGTAACTCCAGTCCAATACCGCCGAAGCAGTGCCATAAAAAGCCCTTACACCGTAACGGCTGTCTGCCTGTACTACCCCAAAGGCACCATAGAGGCTCCAGTCCTGCTTATGCTTCAATTTGGACAACGGACTATCGATATACGTTGGCCTGATACGCGCCACATAGTGCGGATCTATCTGTTGCTGTACAATATTGCGGATCGTGTTATAATGTACCCGCAGGCCGGCATGGAGTCCTGCCATATTGAGGCCCAGGTTGGGCGTATGGGTACGGCCATTGGAGAAATGCGTGAGGTCTACCCCATAAACAAAATCGAATAGTTCAGACAGTCGCCATATACCGCTGGCGCCCACGTTAAAATAGACATCTACCTTGGAGCTGATAGCATCATTGAGCGGATTTTTATCCTGGTCGTAGGGGTTAAGATCGTAGGTGAAACCGAGCGACAGCCCTGCTTCAAAGTGATGCCTTTTCCGGCGATGGAAAGGGGCGTAAAAGAACCCGTAGATGCCGCTGGGGTTGCCCAGGACGGTGGCATCACCGATATTGCCGGTATAGAAGCCGATACCATAACTGGGGTAGTTAAGCGCCCGCTGCCATTCCTGCTTGCCGGTAGACATCCACGCCATTCGCAGTTCCACTGACTCGTATCCGTGCTTCAGTGCATTCGATAGTTCTTCGCCATTATACAGGTGGCCGCCGGTATGCAGTTTTAGCTCTATAAATTTCTGTCTGCCCAGGTTGGGGTTGGCTTTGGCCTTTGACCATAAGTCTGTTGAATCCTGTGCCTGCAGGCTGCCTGCCAGCAGTGCCGCTGCCATTGTTGTTAGAATACTGAACTTCATAGACGTCTGAACGGTTAACATGCGGTTTTATTTTTACGCCAACAAAGCAAGTCTCCCTTTTGTTGTACCAGAGCACAGCGCTTGTAAAAAGTTAATTCCTTAACTTGCGAAGGCTTTAATAAACCCTTATTTGTATCAAAGTTATTGACAACCACAAATTTATGTACAAAAAATACATTTTTACCGGTGTATTGGGCTTGCTGGGCCTGCAGGGCTTCAGCCAGAAGAAACCTGTGCCCAAGGCCAAACCGGTGTCCCATACCGCTGCAAAACCTGCTTTACTAAAAAACAGGATGGACTCCCTGAGTTATGGCATCGGCGTCAATATCGCCGAGAACCTGAAAGCACAGGGATTAACGAATGTCAACACGACCCTGCTGGCCAAAGCCATCCAGGACATGCTGACCAATAAAACATTAACATTATCAAAAGACCAGAGTGAGATGAGCATCAGTAATTACCTTCAGCAACTGAAAGCGGAAAAAGTGGCTAAAAACCGCGAGGCCAGCGACAAATTCCTGGCAGAAAATAAAGCCAAACCGGGTGTGGTAACCCTTCCCAGCGGTCTTCAGTACCAGATCCTGAAAGAAGGCACCGGACCCAAACCTACCATCAACGATAAAGTAAAAACACACTATCATGGTACCCTCATTGATGGTACTGTATTCGACAGCTCTGTAGACAGAGGCGAGCCCATCTCCTTCCCGGTGAGCGGTGTGATCAGAGGCTGGACAGAAGCCTTGCAGCTGATGCCCGTAGGTTCCAAATGGCGCCTCTTCATCCCGTCAGACCTGGCCTACGGCGACCGTGGCGCTGGTCCTAAAATCGGCCCCGGCAGTGCGCTGGTGTTTGATGTGGAGCTGCTGGACATCGTAAAATAATTACGAATTACGAATTACGAATTGAGGGCTTTCATATGGAAAGGTTACTAAGATAACCGCTCTATATGAAAGCCCTCAATTCGTAATTCGTAATTCGTAATTTGTAATTCCCTATGCTTTATATACCCGCGGGCGCATCTGCTCCAGCAGGATGAAGTCGGCCAGTACCATGGCAGTCACCGCTTCCAGTACCACCGGTACCCGCAGTGCGATGCAGAGGTCGTGGCGGCCTTTCACGCTGAAAGTTTCCACCTGTCCGCTGGCGATGTTCAGCGTTTGTTGTTCTTTGGGTGTGCTGGACGTGGGTTTGACAGCGATACGGAACACCAGCGGGTTGCCGTTGGTGATACCGCCTACCACGCCGCCGGCGTTGTTGGTAGCCGTTTTGCCGGTAGTGTCCAGGACAGGATCGTTATGTTCCAGTCCTTTCATTTTAGCAGCGGCGAAGCCGGCGCCGAATTCAATTCCTTTTACTGCGGGGATCGCAAATACAGCATGGGCCAGGCTGGACTCCAGCGAATCGAAGAACGGTTCACCGAGACCGATGGGCAGCCCTTCTACCACACATTCCACAATACCGCCGACAGAGTCTTTGGCGGCGATGGCTGCTTCCAGTCCTTCTTCCGGATTGGTATAGCCGCCTACTTCCGTGATGGTGGCTTTTACCTGGATGCTGTTGCCCAGGATCTTTTTGGCAATAACGCCTGCCGCTACGAGGTTGAGCGTAAGCCTGCCGCTGAAGTGGCCTCCGCCGCGGTAGTCTTCGAAGCCGCCGAATTTATGGGTGGCCACAAAGTCAGCATGACCGGGGCGCGGGAATTCACGCAGCTTCTCATAGTCGGTGCTGCGGGTGTTATTATTTTCAAAGAGGATGGTGACCGGTGCGCCGGTAGTATGATCGTTGAATACGCCTGACTTGATAAAGGGCAGGTCTTCCTCCTTGCGGGGGGTAGTGCCCCTGGAACCGCCTTTGCGCCGTTCCAGGTCGGGCAGGAAGTCTTCCTGTCTGAGTGGAATACCGGCCGGTACTCCGTCGATGTTGACCCCTACGCTGGCGCCGTGGGATTCTCCGAAAACATTCACCCTGAATAATCTGCCAAAACTGTTCACACACTGATGATTTAAGATTGAATAAAAAGGGATGCCGTTAGCTGTTGGCAGCTACGGCTACCTGACCGCCCAGCAGCTGCAGGTGGTCGTAGAATTCAGGATACGACTTGTTCACTGCTTCTGCGTTTTCGATCGTCACCGGCCCATCTGCTGTGAGGGCTGCTACGGCGCAGGCCATAGCGATGCGGTGGTCGTTATGGGAATGTACGTGTGCACCTTTGATGCCGGTACCACCATGCACCAGCATGATGTCTCCCTCGAGGTCTATGCGGATACCCATTTTGCCGAATTCTTCCTGCAAGGTGAGGCCTCGGTCGCTTTCTTTATGCGCCAGGCGGCTCACACCTTTTATTTTCGTAATGCCGTTGCAGTTAGCTGCCAGCGCTACGAGTGGCGGGAACAGGTCCGGACAGTCCGTTGCATCTATTTCGAAGGCATTGAGCCCGTTTTTCTGAATATTCACGGTAAAGACACCCGGCAGGATGTAGGTACCGGCTTTTTCCAGCGCTTCCAGGATCGCTTTGTCCGATTGGGCGGAAGCGGTATTGAGGTGCTGTACTTCAGCATTACCGGCTACGGCAGCGGCTACCAGCAGGAATGCGGCTCCGCTCCAGTCGCCTTCCACCGTATAGTCGGTAGCGTTATAGGATTGTTTTTTACCGAAATGGAACTGCTCGAAGTTCTCTTCTTCCACCTTTACCCCGAAGTGCTCCATCAGTTGCAGGGTCAACGCGATGTAGGGTTTGCTTTTAAGATCTTTTACGGTGATGGTCACTTCTTCTGCCGCGGCGCCATAGGCCATCAGCAGGCCGGTGAGGAACTGGGAACTGAGCGAGCCGTCGATAGTGATATTTTTCGGTTGCAGCGGGCCCTGTATATGCAGGGGCAGTTTACCCTCCTGGGTGGTGCATTTCACGTCCAGCTGTGGCAGCACTTCTTCGAAGAAGTGCATGGGGCGGGTAGTGAGGCTGCCGTGCCCAACGATGGTGATCGGAATGGAAGCCAGTGCAGCGATAGGCGTAAACATACGGATACCGAGGCCGGATTCTCCGCAGTTGATTTCATCGTAAAATGGTTTTACGCCGTGGCTGGTGATTTCAAAATGATCATCTCCCCTTTTTATTCTGGCGCCGAGGTTTTCAGCTACCTCGAGCGCTGCCAGGCAATCGTTGCTCAGGCCGGGATTACGGATAATAGTCGTGCCATTGGCCAGCAGCGCAGCAGCTACGGCGCGTTGCATGGCGCTTTTGGAAGGATTGGCCGTAACGGTGCCTTTAACGATGCCGGGTGATACAGTTACTTGCATATATATGTGTCGTCCGCCTTTAGATGTTTAGAAAATAATTACAACGCCTGCAGCAGCAGTTGCAGGTCAGTGATAGGAACAGGCATGGTGGTGGCTTTTCCTATTTTCTCCAGCAGCACAAAATGGATGGCGTCTTTTTCCCTTTTTTTGTCCAGCTTAAAGATATCAAACACGGCTGCTTTGTCGGAGGTGAAAGCTACCGGCAGCTGATAATCCGTGATTAGTTTTATCAGCCGCAGGGTCTGATCATTGGAGAAGCCCATCAGTTGTTCGGAGAAACGCGCTGCAGCTACCATACCGATGGCCACTGCCTTACCGTGTGCGATATGCTCCAGTTTCTCAACGGCATGTCCCAGCGTGTGACCGAAATTGAGCCAGCGGCGCGGGCCGTTTTCAAACTCATCTTCCAGTACTACTTTGGTTTTGGCTGCCACCGATTTTTCCACCAGGTATTCCAGTACGGCCACATCCCTTGCCAGCGCCTTTTCGCGGTTGACTTCGAGGTAATCAAACAGTTCCGCATCCATGATGCAGGCGTATTTGATGATTTCTGCGAAGCCGTTGTGCCACTCTTCTGCAGGCATGGTGAGGGGCAGGGCGTAATCGAAGAGGATGAATTCCGGTTGACGGATAGTGCCTAACAGGTTTTTATGTTTACCATGACTGACGCCGTTTTTGCCGCCGATGGAAGCATCTACCTGTGCCAGCAGCGTGGAGGGAACAAACCCGAAGGGGATGCCTCTCATATAGATGCTGGCTGCGAAACCTGCCACGTCGGTGATCATACCGCCGCCGATACCGATGAGGGTGGTCTTGCGGTCGGCCTCATGGGCTACCAGTCCGTCGATGACCAGTTCCACGGTGGCCATGTTTTTCACTTCTTCGCCGGCAGGCACCACGATCTTTTTCCAGTCGTGCAGATGATGTCCGTGCAGTCTTTCCACATTTTCATCGATCACGAGCACAGACCGGTTCCGGTCCACATGATTTCCCAACTGCAGCAGGCTTTCTCCCATGAAATAGGTGGTTGCCTGCTGCTGAAAATTATTGGTTAGCTTTTTCATTCATTGATTTTAGCGATCAGCCGATGGTGCTGTTTATTTTTCTTCGTTCATCACCCTGTTCTGGCGGTTGATGGATTCCAGGTGCACCGCGTCGAAGTATTTCAGGATGAATTCTTTTGTCAGGCCCAGTTTCTCGCCTTTGGCGATGTTGCGGTCCAGGATTTCATTCCAGCGGTTGGTTTGCAGGATGGTGATGTTATTTTCTTTTTTGTACATACCGATTTTCTCAGCGATTTTCATACGGTTGCCGAGCAGCAGCATGATTTCGTCGTCCACCTGGTTGATCTGCGCGCGCAGTTTTTCGAGGGCGGTGTTGAAATCTTTTTTATCGGTGTGTTCTCTTCTCCAAACGATACCGTCGAGCAGTTCAGCCAGTTTTTCAGGGGTTACCTGTTGTTTGGCATCGCTCCAGGCGTTGTCCGGATCTACGTGTGTTTCGAGCATCAGGCCATCGTAGTCCAGGTCGATCGCTTCCTGGGAAACTTCCTGCAGGATATCGCGGCGGCCGGAGATGTGGCTGGGGTCGCAGATCATGGGCAGCTCGGGCATACGGCGTTTCAGCTCGATAGCGAGGTGCCACATGGGCGCATTGCGGTATTGGGTGTTACCGTAGCTGGAGAAACCGCGGTGGATGAGGCCTACTTTGCTGATGCCTGCTTTCTGGATTCTTTCCACGGCGCCGATCCACAGTTCCAGGTCCGGGTTGATCGGGTTTTTGATCAGTACGGTGGTGTCCACACCTTTCAGTGCGTCTGCCACTTCCTGTACAGAGAAGGGGTTTACTGTGGTTCGGGCTCCTACCCACAGGATATCCACACCAAAGTGCAGCGCGTCTTCCACCTGTTTAGCGGTAGCCACTTCCACTGCGAGCGGCAGGCCGGTCAGTTCGCGGGCTTTCTGCAGCCATGCGAGGCCTTTGGTGCCGATGCCTTCGAAAGAGCCCGGACGGGTACGGGGTTTCCAGATGCCGGCGCGCAATACGTCTACTTTACCGGTTTTTTGTAATGCCAGCGAGGTAGCTAAAACCTGCTCTTCTGTTTCAGCGCTGCAGGGGCCGGAGATGATCAACGGCTTTTTATCAGATGAAGGATCTGAGAATTTGGTTTTGGATAATATTTCTTCCATTGTCTGTACCATAAGTATTGAAGTTAAGTAGATTGTTAGAATTTATGTTTATTTCAGGATTTTCCTGATTTTGTTTGATTTCTGAATCAGTTTGTAGAAAGTGTCGTAGTCTTCGTTTTCGAGCAGTGACTTCATCTGTTGCAGCTGGTGGATGTGTTCATCGAGCACATCGAGCACGTTGCCGCGGTTGTGTTTGAAGATGGGCACCCACATGTCCGGTGAGCTTTTGGCGAGGCGCACGGTAGATTCGAAACCACCGCTGGCCAGTTCAAAGATGCGGCCGGACTCTTTCTCTTTTTTGAGTACAGTAAGTGCCAGCGCAAAAGAGGTGATGTGGGATATATGCGACACGTAGGCGGTGTGCAGGTCATGCTCCTGTCCATTCATATATACGGTGCGCATCTGCAGTTTGTCGACCATGTCTTCCACTACCTCGAGGGCGTCTTCATCGCTGTTTTTCACGTCGCAGAGCACCATGGTTTTGTGGGTGAAGAGGTTGCGTATAGCGGCATCGGGGCCGGAATACTCGGTGCCGGCCATCGGATGGGCCGCCACAAAACGGCCGCGGTTGGGATGACCGGCAACGAGTTGCAATATTTTTTCTTTGGTAGAACCTACGTCCATGATCACCTGGTGGGGGCGTACTTTGTCCATCAGGGTGGGCAGCACCTGCAATACCGCATCTACGGGGATGGCGAGTATCACGAGGTCGGAGCATTGCAGCGCTTCGTTTAGCGGCATACCTTCATCGATGATGTTCAGGGCTTTGGCTTTTTGCAGATGTTCTTCCTGCTGGTCCACGCCGATGATCTTCTCCGCCACTCCTTTTTCCCGGAGGGTGATAGCCAGCGAGCCGCCGATCAGTCCTGTTCCTATTATCGTTACAATCATTTTATCGCAGTTTTTATGCGGTCAATGGCATCCTGGAAAACCTTTTCATCCTGACAGAGGCTTACGCGGATATAGCCGTTACCGTTGCTTCCGAAAATACCGCCGGGTGTAATGAACACGCGTGCTTTCTGCAGCACTTCATCGCTGAGCGTATAGCCGTTATCGATAGTATCCGGGATACGTGCCCATACGAACATGCCTACCTGGTTTTTATCGTACACGCATTGCAGCAGGTCCAGCAGCTGGAATACTTTTTCGCGGCGGGCGCGGTATATTTTATTGAGCTCGTCATACCATTCGCGGCCCAGTTGCAGTGCTTTTACAGCGGCCATCTGCAGGGGCTGGAACATACCGGAGTCCATATTGCTTTTAAAGCGGAGCACATCAGCGATCCATTCGGCTTTGCCCACCAGCATGCCAACGCGCCAGCCGGCCATGTTGGAGGATTTGCTGAGGGAGTTGAGTTCCAGTACCACATCGCGTGCACCTTCAAACTGTAACAGGCTTTCGGGCTGTTCGTTGAGGATGAAGCTGTACGGGTTGTCATGGCAGATCAGGATATGATGCTGTTTGGCGAAAGCGATCAGCTTAGCGGCAAACTCCTTGTTCACCTTTGCGCCGGTAGGCATATGGGGATAGTTGACCCACATGATTTTTACCCGGCTCAGGTCTTTTTTTGCCAGTGCGTCCAGGTCGGGGAGCCAGCCGTTTTCTGCTACCAGGTCATAATCCACCACGGTGGCGCCGCTCAGGTTTACCGCAGAGCGGTAGGTAGGGTAACCCGGATTGGGGATCAGCGCTTCATCGCCAGCCTGGAGGTAGGTCATACAGATGTGCATGATCCCTTCTTTGGAACCGATGAGGGGCAGCACTTCCGTGTCCGGCTGCAGCGTTACCGCATAGTAGCGCTGGTACCAGTCGGCCATGGCCTTACGCAGCGCCGGGATACCTTTGTAGCCCTGGTAAGCGTGTGTGTTGGGCAGGGCGGCCTGTTCATGGAGCGCCTCCACTACGGACGGGTGCGGGGGCAGGTCCGGGCTTCCGATACCCAGATTAATCACTTTGGGACCGTTTTGGTTCATTTCGTCTATTTCCCGCAGTTTTTTGGAAAAATAGTATTCTTCTGTTCCCTGTAATCTTTTAGCAACCTGTATCTGCATATGCCTGATTTCTGAATACTGATTAATGTGTTTTGCCTTTTCTGTAGATGCCCAGCACCTTGAGGTTTTCAGTGAGCGGCGCTATTTTTCCGAGCGCTTTCTCGAAGTGTGCCGGATTTTCAAATTCCATATCGGCGTGAAAGTAATAGTTCCACTCTTTGGCCGGGATGGGAAAAGACTGCAGTTTGGACAAGTTGATACCAGCGTCTGCAATTTTCGTCAGCACTTTGGCGAGGGTCCCCCTATCGTGGCTGGTATGAAAATAAACAGAGGCTTTATTGGCGTCCGGGGCGACAGGCACGGCGGTACGGGACAGCGCCAGGAAGCGGGTATAGTTGTTTTTGTTGGTCTGGATATTGGGCGCGATGATATCCAGTTCATAAATTTCAGCGGCCAGTTTGCCGGCGATGGCAGCCACGCTCTTCAGTTTCTTCTGACGCACGTGTTTGGCGCTGAGCGCGGTATCCTCTGTTTCTACCAGTTTGATGTGCGGGTGTTTTTCGAGGAAGTCGATACACTGTAAAAGAGCCATGGGATGGGAATGTACCTCGCGGATATCTTCCAGTTGCTGACCGGGCAGTACCATGAGGTGCTGGTTGATCTGCAGGTATACTTCACCGGTCACATGCAGGCCGGAGTTTTTGAGGAGGCTGTAGTTCGGTAAAATGCTGCCGGCGATGGAGTTTTCGATGGCCATGATACCCGCATCCACGCCGGGGTCCTGTTTTACCTTACGCACCAGTTCGGAAAAGGTGGCACAGGCTTCAATATCGGTCTGTTTTCCGAAGAAACTCTGCGCAGCGATCTGGTGGAAAGCACCTTCAAACCCTTGTATGGCAATTTTCATGTGTATGGAGTTGATTTTTTATTGTTTTATAGTTGCTGTAGCAACTAGCTATTTGAAACAAGAAGGGCCCCGTCTCCGGGACCCTTTGCTTTATTTTACCTGTATGTAAAGTATTTTATTGCAAACGAGTCCCCTGCTTCTTCGCAAAAAAGAAGTAATAAAAATAATAAGTGTTAAAGTGACGGTTTGACATATACAATATTTTGATAATTAAAAAGCCTCCCGTTTTCGCGGGAGGCTTTTTGTAGTTTCTTTTATCTTTTTACTTACAAACGACCTCCCTATTCCTGGTACCAGAAATAATAGAAGCCAAAAAATCCGAAAGTCGCTTGTGTAGTCATATGCTCTTTTTGAACGTGTTACAAAAATACGGCACGGTTTTAATTATCCAAGCGTCTGAAGTAAAAAATACATTTTTTTAAATAATTAGGGGCAATTATTGAAATTAATCTAAAATTGCAGAAAAAGAGGATCAGTCGCGTGTATTAAACGGCAGCGGGGGCATCATTTTAAAAAAGGCAGGTAGCCAACTCATCAACAGGAAGGAGGGGCATAAAAAAAGACCGCTACAGCGATAGCCATAGCGGTCATATAAATTTAATCAGAGTTTGCTAATTAGTGTTTAGCAGCAGCAGAGTCAACTTTAGCAGCAACTGAGTCGATTTTTGCAGCAGCAGAATCAACAACAGCAGCAGTGTTAGCAGCAGCAGAATCAACTTTAGCAGCAGCAGAGTCGATTACAGCGCCAGCGTTAGTTGCAGTAGAGTCGGTAGCAGGTTTTTCACCACCGCCGCAAGCTACAGCGAACAGACCGAAAGACAGAGCCAGGAAACCAAGTTTAATTACGTTCTTCATCGTACAAATAATTTAAGGTGTTTTTTGAATGATTTACCCTTTATACCGGGATCACCCAAAAGGTAACCCAAACTTTTAAAAAATTTTTTTTTCGGTACTTTGGGTTACCAAATGCCTAATAATCGTATTAAGAGTGAAGCAACATCAAGACATAACAAGAGACAGGGAATTATTGCTGGGATTGGCAAGAAGTGATGATAAGTCATTGGAAACCATCTATTCTGAGAATTTTCCGGTAGTGCTGCGCATGATTTTACAACACAATGGCAGCGAAGACGACGCCAAGGATGTTTTCCAGGAAGCGATCATCATTCTATATGAAAAGGCCTGTGAGGGTAGTTTTAACCTGACCAGCCGTTTAAAGACTTTCCTCTATTCGGTATGCCGCCACCTGTGGCTGAAAAAAGTACAAAGCACCTACGGGCTTTATGCTATCCCGCCGGAAATGGAAGAAACGATCCCGGCCACAGAAGTGGTAGACGAGCACAACGTCAAAGACGAACAGTTCCGGATCATGGAAAGTGCGATGGGCAGCATTGGCGAACCCTGCAAGACAATTCTGGAAGACTATTATATACAGAAGCGGTCCATGCAGGAAATAGCGGAGAAATTTGGCTATACCAATGCCGAAAATGCTAAAAATCAGAAGTATAAGTGTCTGATGCGTCTGAAGAAGTTATTTTTTGATCAGTATAATACATCCTTATAAGCAGCAACGGCCATGAAAGATGACATGAATTTATTACGTGAAATTGAACGTTACCTGGAAGGGGAAATGAGCGGACAGGAAAAAGCCGTTTTTGAGGAACTGCGCAAAAACAATCCGCAAATCAACCGCCAGGTAGAGGAGCAGGCATTTTTCCTGCAGCAGCTGCAACATTTTGGCCAGCGGCAGTCGCTGAAAGCCAAAATGGACCACCTTCACCGGCAGCTGGACATGCCTACCCTCCGCAAACAGGCCCAGGAAGAAAACCTGGCCGCCAAAAGGGTATCCATCCGCCGCCGCACCATCACCAACCTGGCAGCCGCTGCCTGTATCGCCCTGGTAACATCCCTGTCTACCATCGCTGTCCTGCAGAACGCAGCCAAAAACAAATCTACCGCCCAATACGAGGACGTCAGAAGAGTGCTGAACAATATCCAGCGCTCCCAGAACGCACTCATCAACGATATTAACAATAAAAACAGGGCACCGGTGAATCCCGGCACTTATGGTGGCACCGGTTTCGCAGTATCCGGCAACGGTTACATCGTTACCAACTATCATGTAGTGGCCGGCGCAGATTCCGTATATGTCCAGAATAATAAAGGAGAAGCTTTTAAGGCTGTCAGCGTTTTTGAAGACATCTCCAGCGATCTGGCGGTACTTAAAATTGCCGACTCCACCTTTAAGAGCCAACCTCTGCCCTACGCACTGAAGCCACAAAATGCCAGACTGGGCGAAGAAGTTTTCACCATGGGTTTCCCCCGCGATGAGATCGTTTACGGGAAAGGCTACATCAGCGCTAAAACCGGCTTCAACGGCGATACGACCGCCTACCAGGTGTCCATCCCTGTCAATCCCGGCAACAGCGGCGCTCCCCTGTTAGACAACCAGGGTGATGTGGTAGGTATCGTTACCGGCAAACAAACCACTTCAGACGGCATCGCTTTTGCAGTGAAGTCAGCTCACCTGAAACGTTTGCTGGATGAAATGCCGAAAGACAAAGGCATGAAAAAAGAAATGGCCCGTAACAAAAGCCACCTGGAAGGAGTCAACAGAATAGATCAGATCAAGAAACTGGAAGAGTTTGTATATATGGTGAAGGTCTATAACTAAGTTTTGAACACAATAGCCTATAAATCAAAAGGGTGAAGACTTCGGCTTGTTCTTCACCCTTTTTCTATGTCTTTACTTTTTGATCCAGGCTTTGTATTTGTCTGTAATCCAATACAGCAGGTCGTTATGACCGATGGTGCGCATTGTTTCGTAATCCGGATAATTGTCCCGCATGAACAGCTGAAGAGAGTCCCCTTTGAGCCCGGTCACCTGGCTGACAAGCACCGGCGTAAAGCGGGAATCAATATATTTCTCTTTCTCCATCTCCTCGTAATTCTTCTTAAACTGTCTTTTTTGTTTTTCGCTCTTGGAATAGCGGGTAAACGGACTGAAGACGATACCGGCTCCCTGCGGCGTACTGCCACCGGCCAGCGGCTTATTGGGCAGGTCCAGCAGATAGCCGTACTGCCGGCGGCGCTCAATAGAGTCCAGCTGATAAGGGGTATACTGCGAAGAAATCTCCACGCCTTTCAGAAAACGGCTGGCCACTACCAGCTTTACATTGATCGTTTGTGTACCGGTCGTCTGTGTCACCTTCACGGTGTCCGGCAGGTAGCCCACAAAAGTGAAAACGATCTTGTCATTCCGGGTGGCGTCGATTTTGTAAAAACCACCCTGATCTGACAGGGAATGTTTGCCTGTGGTGAGGTTGGTAATAGTGGCATAAGGCAGCACCAGTTTGTTGCTGTCTGAAATCTGTCCGGTTACGATGACCTGTGCTTTTGCTACAAAAGGGAACAATATCCCGGCGAAGCAGCCCAGCAACAGCATACGCATGTGAGCCCTCATAAATTGTGTGTGTTTTTAATCCTGACTATCCTTCCTCTCCCTGAACAACCAATACTGTGCGTGTATTGTTCATATCCATTCCAGCCCACAATTTAAATAAATTGAGGCGGTTGTTAAAAAACAAATCCTCCGGCGGGTGACCGGAGGACGTTTATAGCTGTAGCACAGCGGGGCTATGCTGAGATTTTTATTTTCGTGTCGAATGTGCGGTTTTCACCGGCGGCCAAAGTTACCAGGCCAATTCCATTATTAAAGGCGTTGGGCGCTCCGCTCAGGTTTTCCACAGCGATACTGTTGCGGTGTGGAGGTATGTACACCTGTAAAACAGGATAGTGGTCGCCGGGGAAAAAATCGATCTGGATATTTTTCACCGGGTCCAGCAGGGAGGCGAGCGGTTGTGCCTGGGAAAAGTCCAGCACAAAAGAGTTGTCCAGTTCCACGCCTGCCAGTTTTTTACCTTTTACAAATTCTGTGTAGGGCAATACTTTTCCTGTAGGTATCAGTTTGACGTCAAACTCCACGATTTCTTTGGAGGCGAAGGTGAGCACCAGCTCATCTACTGGTGTACCGGTGGAGAAATAAGGATGCCATCCGTCCATCACCGGGATGGAGGTCTGGCTGTTGTTGACAATTTTGGTGGTCACCTGCAGCTCATTGCCCGGACGCAGTGTGTAAGTAGCGTGGCAATCGTAGCTGAAAGGATAACCGCTATCTTCTCCGTGAAAACTGTAGGACAGTGTCACGGCCGCTTCCTGAGCAGTAGCTTCCTGTGCGGTCACTGTGAATTTTGCATCATACAACAGGCCATGGATAGCGTTTCCGGGCGCTATTGTTTTTTCGATGCTATAGGTATTGCCCTGCCATTCGTAGGCTGCGTCTTTGATACGGCAGGCAAAAGGACTGAGTTTTACGCTTTTAAAACTGCCATGCAGGTTTTCCCGGAGATCTTCGAGGCTGCTGTAGCTGTCTATGAGGTTGATCAGTTTACCCTGGCGGCGCACTTTAAACGCGTGCAGCAATGCACCATGGGCTGGCACGATCTCCACCTGTGTGCCGCTTTGTTCGTCAGTGAGGGCGATGACATCAAATCCCGCCTCATGAAAAGTGTTGATTGTCATTGTTCATTGTTTTCTCGCAAAGAGAGCAAAGTAAGCAAAGAGCGCAAAGAAATAGACCACATCCTTTGCTTCTTTGCTCACTTTGTATGCTTTGCATGATTAAATACAGTTGTTGATCATATTTTCGAGCCATTCCTGCTTACCGCTGATCTGCGCGGGTTCTCCGTTGGAGGCGGCGATATTGCGCAGGTCTTCCAGGGTGAGCTTGCCCTCTTCGAAAGCTTTTCCGTTGCCGGAATCGAAGGAGGCGTAGCGGTCTGCCCGGAATTTTTTATAGGCTGTTTTTGTCAGTACTTTTTCGGCGATGACTGCTGCCCTGGCGAAGGCGTCGATACCACCGATGTGTGCGTGGAAGATATCTTCCAGGTCGGTGGAGTTACGACGGGTTTTAGCGTCGAAGTTCACACCGCCACCGGCGAAGCCGCCCGCTTCGAGGATAATGAGCATGCTTTCCACCAGTTCGTTGAGATGGGTGGGGAACTGATCGGTGTCCCAGCCATTCTGATAATCGCCGCGGTTAGCGTCGATGCTGCCCAGCATGCCGGCATCAGCGGCTACCTGCAGTTCGTGCTGGAAGGTATGGCCGGCCAGGGTGGCGTGGTTCACCTCTATATTCAGTTTAAAATCTTTGTCCAGTCCGTAATGACGCAGAAAACCGATAACCGTGGCGCTGTCGTAGTCATACTGGTGTTTGGTAGGCTCACAGGGTTTCGGTTCGATAAAGAAAGTGCCTTTGAAGCCTTGTTTACGGGCGTAGTCGCGGGCGATGGACAGGAATTGCGCCAGGTGTTCCTGTTCCCTTTTCATATTTGTGTTGAGCAGGGTCATATAACCTTCGCGGCCGCCCCAGAAAACGTAGTTCTCTCCTTTCAGTGCGATGGTGGCATCGAGTGCATTTTTCACTTGTGTGCCGGCATAAGCCAGTGCGGCGAAATCGGGATTGGTGGCCGCTCCGTTCATGTAACGGGGATTACTGAACACGTTGGCCGTACCCCAGAGCAGTTTCACACCGCTGACATCCTGTTTCTGTTTGGCGTAGTCTACGATCTGCTGCATCCTGCTTTCGTATTCGGCGATGGTAGCGCCTTCATCCACCAGGTCTATGTCGTGGAAACAATAATAAGGCAGGCCCAGTTTGGTGATAAATTCGAAGGCAGCGTCCATTTTATCCTTTGCGCTTTGTACCGGGTCTGCGGATACCAGCCAGGGGAAGTGTTTGGTGCCTGGTCCGAAGGGGTCGCCGCCGGTGCCGCAGAAGGTATGCCAGTAGCTTACGGCGAAGCGGAACAGTTCTTTCATGGATTTGCCGGCGATGAGACGGTTTTCATCATACCAGCGGTAGGCCAGCGGGTTGTCTGATTCCGGTCCTTCATAGCGGATCTGCCCAATGCCTTTAAAATACTCGTGATTTCCTAGTGTAATACTCATAAAAGTGGATTTTAAAATGTCGTATATCGACGTATATCATTAATCGTTAGCCAGCAATGTATGCAGGCCTGACAGCCAGTGGCTGTATGCTTCTGTATAGTGATCGCGGAGCCGGTTATCCGGTTCTATTACCGCGAGACATTCCATGCCTCTGAAGGCTTCTTTGACAGACAGGTAACCGGCGCCGACGGCGGCACCTCTGGCCGCGCCCTGCGCTCCGTCTGTATTATATAGTTCGATGACCACATTGGCCGTATTCGCAAAAGCTTCCCGGAAAAGGGGGCTGAGGAACATATTGGCGTGGCCGGCCCGCATACGGTGTATGCCGAGGCCCATGTCCGTCATGATGTCGAGGCCGTAATTCAGTCCGAATACGATGCCTTCCTGTACCGCCCTCAGCATGTGCGCCCGTTGGTGCCGGTTGAAGTCGAGACCGCTGACAGTAGCGCCTGTACTTTTGTTGCCCAGTATTCTCTCTGCGCCATTACCGAAGGGGAATACCAGCAGGCCGTCGGCTCCTGCCGGGGCCTGGGCGGCGATCTCATTCATATCAGCGTAACTGATATCGCCGATCATATTGCGCAGCCAGGAGTTGGCGATGCCGGTGCCATTGAGGCACATGAGCACGCCGTCGCGCGTATGCTGCGCGTCGTTGTTCACATGTACAAACGTATTAACGCGGCTTTCACGGTCGAAGGTATGTTGGTCGTGCACAGCATATACCACTCCGGAGGTACCGGCCGTGGTGGCCGCTTCGCCGGGTTCGAGCACGTTGAGCGAAAAAGCGTTGTTGGGCTGATCGCCGGCGCGGTAGGTGACCGGTGTGCCGGGCGCCAGTTGTAACGCTGCGGCTGCCGCGGCGGTGAGCTGGCCCTGTATGCCGAAGGTAGGCACGATGGCCGACAACAGCTGCGGGCTGATCTGATAGTACTCCAGCAGCTGGTTGCTGACAGCATTGCCCGGGAAGTCCCAGAAAGTACCTTCGGAGAGGCCGGACACCGTAGTGGTGGCTTCTCCGGTGAGCTTCAGGGCAATGAAATCGCCGGGGAGCATTACTTTATGGATCCGTTCGTACACCTGCGGTTCGTTTTCGTGTATCCATCGCAGTTTGGAAGCGGTAAAATTACCGGGGGAATTCAGCAGGTGTGAGAGGCAATAGGACTCTCCCAGTGCGGAGAAGGCCTGACGCCCTGTTGCTACCGCACGGCTGTCGCACCAGATAATAGCAGGGCGCAGCACCTGCATGTCTTTGTCCACGCACACGAGGCCGTGCATCTGGTAGGCGATGCCGATCCCTTTTACCATGGCCGGATCAAAGGCGTGCTGCCGGCGCAGGAGCGCGGTGGCGTTCACCACCTCCTGCCACCAGCTTTCCGGGTCCTGCTCCGCCCAGTCTGGCCGCGGCACTAAAATGGGCATCTCGCGGGACGGGCTGGTGGCCGTTGCCAGGCAACGGCCGGTGTCTGCGTCCAGCAGTGCGGCTTTAATAGAAGATGAGCCGATATCGTAGCCAATAAAATACATATCTGTTGTGAATAACGATTACCAATAAACGGTATACAGTGCAATGAGGATACCGATGATGAACAATGCGCCGATCGTAAACGGCATCGCAGTTTTAAACATGCTGCTGTCGATTTCCAGTCCTTTCGGATTGTTCTTGCTGGAAGGATCGGCCAGGGAGATGATGATCATACCTACCACACAGATCACGAACACGATGCCCATACGGTCGATGAAGGCCATTTCATAAACGCCTGACGCATTGGGGGCGGCCCAGCCAAACTGATAGAGCGGCTGCAGGTCCACCCAGTTGGGCAGGAATTTCAGCACAAAAGACATCAGCAAGCCAACGATCATCGCAAAGAGCGCGGCATTGGAAGTGGTCCGTTTCCAGAAGAAGCCCATGATGAACATGGCAAATACGCCCGGAGACACAAAGCCTGTGTATTCCTGGATAAACTGGAAACCGCCTTTTTTGTCGATGCCCAGGAAGTTGGACAGGATGATGGCGAGCACCATGGCGACGATCACCGTCACGCGGCCTACTCTCACCACTTTTTGTTCATCGGCCTCTTTATGATATATCTTCTTATAAATATCCAAAGTAAAAATGGTGGAAATACTGTTGGCTTTACCCGCCAGCGAGGCTACCACGGCAGCGGTGAGCGCTGCAAAGGCCAGGCCTTTCAGTCCGCTGGGCAGCAGGTTGAGCAACACCGGATAAGCGTTGTCAGGGTTCAGGGAGCCGCCCTGCATCATCTCTGTGTGGAACTGGCCCTGCTGGTACAGCACATAGGCAGCGATACCCGGCAGCACCACGATGATAGGCATGAGCAGTTTCAGGAAACCGGCGAACAGCAGGCCGCTGCGGGCGGTTTTCAGGTCGGCGCCCAGCGCACGTTGCGTGATGTACTGATTGCATCCCCAGTAGTTGAGGTTCACGATCCACATACCCCCTACCAGTATACTTAACCCCGGCAGGTCGAGGTAGTGGGCGTCCTCTTTTTTGAAGATCATATGGAAATGGTCGTCCGCATGCTGATGCAGGAGGCTGAAACCTTTCATCACACCGCTCTCGCCGAAGTGCTGCGCCACAAGGTCCAGCGCCAGGTAAGTAGTAGCCAGGCCGCCCAGGATGAGGAAGAACACCTGGATAACGTCTGTATAACCGATCACTTTCATACCGCCGAGGGTGATGAGCACCGCAAAGAAAGACAGCGCCACCATGCAGACGTAGAAGTCGATCCCGGAAATTTTATTAATCGCCAATGCGCCCAGGTACAGGATGGACGTGAGGTTTACCACCACGTACAGCAGCAGCCAGAACACCGCCATAATAGTACTCACCGTTTGGTTGTACCGGCGTTCCAGGAACTGGGGCATTGTATAGATCTTGTTTTTCAGGTAAATGGGAAGGAAAAAGACCGCTACCACAATCAGTGTGGCTGCCGCCATCCATTCATAGGTGGAGATAGCCAGGCCCATAGAGAAACCGGAGCCGGACATGCCGATAAACTGTTCTGCCGAGATATTGGAGGCAATGAGGGAAGCGCCGATCGCCCACCAGGTCAGCGAGCCTTCCGCCAGGAAAAAGTCCTTGGAATCTGTTGTCGCCTTCTTTTTTTTCTGGTAGATATAATACCCGTAGCCGGCCACTATTACAAAATATACCAGGAATACCAGGTAATCGACGTAGTGAAGTAAGTTTGGTTGCATAAATGTTCAAACGTGGTTTGTATAATAAATTTGGCGGATCAATATAGTGAAATAAATGTATCAAATACACTTATGCACCATAAAAAAGCTAAAACTAAAAACCGCAGCGTTACTGCGGTTTTCCCGGGAGGTCAAATCTATACATTTAAAATTGCTATCAAAGCACTTTAACAAAAAACCGGAGAGCCGTTGGCGTTATGGTCTGGCGGCCGGCGGGAAGGCCGCCGGACGGGGGGCCGGGCGTAGTGAAGCGATGTCCGGCAGGCTGTCGGATCGTTGCCTGGGACATCGGGAATTGCCGGACGGGGGCCGGGCGTTGTTCAGCCACAACCGGGGGCTATCCGGCAATATCAGGCCAGCGCCATCACCGCTATTTTATCTCCTATAAGCGACCCTATCGCTACGCCCATGCCGCCCATGCGCACGCCGAGGATAATATTATCGGAATAGGCCTTCACGATTGGTTGTTTGGTGCTGCCGAAGGCCATGATGCCGGTCCACCGGTCGGCGATGGTAAAGGGCCGTCCGGGGAGTATCAGGTGGCGCAGCATTTCCTCCAGTTCGTGCTGGATACGGTCATTGTAGCGGAACTCCGTGGAGGTTTCCCCGGAAAAATCCAGTTGGCGCCCACCGCCCAGCAGTACGCGGCCCTCAAGCTCACGGAAATAGAAATAACCTTCTTCCAGGTGGAAAACGCCTTTAAAAGGCAGGCCGGGGACCGGCTCCGTGATGAGCACCTGTCCTCTTCCCGGGGTGACTTCCAGTCCGGGTAGCAGCTGACGGGTAAAGGCATTGGTGCATACCAGCAGTTTCCGGGCACGGAACACCACCTCTTCTTTCAGGAGCTGATGGGTGACCACCACATTCACCCCGGAGCGCAGGTCTTCCATGCGGGTGACTGGGCAACCGGTTTTTATCTCCACCCCCATGGCGATCGTTTTATCGATGAGCGCACGCATCATTTGGCCGGTATGCAGCTCCCCTTCATAGTGGTTGCTGACCATGGCCTTTACATGGTCCGGCGCGAAGCCAAAAGACGATAGTTTATCAGTGGCCAGGGAGAATGCAGGCGTTGGGCCGAGTACGCCGGCCAGCATACGGTTGACCTCGTCCAGCTGATGCAGGGCCCACTCTTCCCGGGCACCGATCAGTTCATAGCTGCCGTTTTCCCGGTAGCCGATCCGGTCATCGCCGAGGCGCCGGCGGAGCAGCTGCAGGCCGGCCCGCCGCATCGCTACCAGCTCCAGTACCGTTTCGGCCGGCATGGTTTGCAGGTCGGCCAGTATCTCCGTGAGGCTGCCGATGCAGGCGAAACCCGCATTTTTGGTGCTGGCGCCGGTAGGCAGCACTTCCCTTTCCAGTACCAGCACCCGGGCGCCAGGCTCCCGCTCCCGCAGGCTGATGGCCGCAGAAAGGCCTACGATGCCACTTCCGGCGATGATATAGTCGTACTGAAGCAGACTTTGTTTCTCCCAATAGCTTAACATCCTACTAAGTTAAACAATTGACAACAGGATCGCGGTCAGCGTAAAACTGTTTAAAAATCAGTAGTTTCGGAATCCAAAATCAACGACCATGATTGATACCCAAGCTTACGCAGCACAAAATGCTACTTCCCCTCTCGGTCCGTGGAACTTTCAGCGGAGAGAAGTCGGCCCCCACGACGTGCAGATTGAAATCCTCTATTGTGGTGTATGCCATTCGGATATCCACCAGGTACGGGATGAATGGGGCGGTTCTGTGTACCCGATGGTACCCGGCCATGAGATTGTGGGCCGTATCGTAAAAGTCGGCGACCATGTCACCAAATTCAAGGTGGGCGACCTGGCCGGCATCGGCTGTTTTGTGGACTCCTGCCGGGAATGTACCCCCTGCCGGGCCGGAGAAGAGCAATACTGTGAAAAAGGCAATGCCAGCACCTACAACGGTACGGAGATGGACCGTAAAACGCTGACTTACGGCGGCTACTCCACGCAGATCGTGACGGATGAAAAATATACGCTGAAAATATCCGACAAGCTGCCCCTCGAAGGCGTAGCACCACTGCTGTGCGCCGGTATCACCACCTACTCGCCGCTGCGTCACTGGAAGGTGGGCAAGGGGCATAAAGTAGGGGTACTGGGACTGGGCGGCCTCGGGCATATGGCGGTTAAACTGGCCAACTCCATGGGCGCCGAAGTGACCATGCTCAGCACCTCTCCCTCCAAAGAGGCAGACGCCAAAAAGCTGGGGGCACATCACTTCGCCCTGATCAAAGACAAGGCTCAGATGAAAAGCCTGCGCAATACCTTTGACTTCATCATCAATACCGTGTCTGCTCCTCACGACTATCACCAGTTCCTGCAGCTGCTGACGCTCAACGGTGTGATGATCTGCCTGGGCGTACCACCGGAGCCGTCCGCAGTACCCGCTTTCGATCTTATCATGGGGCGCCGCAGTATTGCCGGTTCATTGATAGGCGGCATCCGGGAAACACAGGAGATGCTGGATTACTGCGCTGAGCATAATATTGTCAGTGATGTGGAAGTTATTGACATCAAAGATATCAACACCGCCTATGACCGTATGATGAAAGGCGATGTGAAATACCGTTTTGTGATTGATATCGCCAGTCTGAAGAAATAATTGGGCATCAAAACAATCTTGTAAAAGGCAGGTATTCACCTGCCTTTTATTGTTTTATAGGACCGCATAATGGATCGGACTGCCAACATACTGCAGAGATCTTAAAACGCTGATGCAATGCGTCCTGACAGCGCTACCAGTCAACATGACAAGATCATTTTTAATTTTTTTTCAACCCCACATTCTCCCTATATTTATTTATTATTTCCTATTGTTAATACCCGGCCCCCAGGCTTTGAAAACCATATCAAATGCTTATCAGCAGCAAACACTTCACCCCGGTTATCGGACTGGACATCCACATCGTTATCCTTTTAGGATTTCCTGTGCCTCTCCCCCATCCATTTATTGGATTGGTGATCGATCCGATGGACTACGTCCCCTTCATTGGCGCCACTACCCACATTAACCATGTGCCCCGCGGTAAAAGCGACACCAGCGGCATGCTGATATTCCTGTTTCATATTCCCATGGGAGGCCCGTTCCTGCTGGCGCCCATGATAGGCCATGAATCCGTCAATTTTTTCGGCAGCAAAAAAGTAACGGTGGAAGGCAACCTGATGACGCCATCAGGACATATGCTTATGACGTGCAACGACATTGGCTTACCGTTATCCCTCACTCCCGGAAAAAAATTCAAACCTATTCCGAGCCTGTTCCTGCCTACCTCCTACTCTATCCCGCTATCATTCGGCAAACCGGTGAATGTAGGCGGCCCTTATGTTCCTGACTGGGCGGGTGTACTGCTGAACCTGATTATGTCCTTTGGTTTTGGCTCCCTGATGAAAGGATTGGGCAAGGCGGGTAAAAAAGCGCTGACCAAATTCAATCATGCGCTGAAAGGGAAAATTGGCAGTAACAAATTGAGCAAAACCCTTTGTAAGATGGGCTTTGAGCCGGTAGACCTTGTACAGGGCATTGTCATTTACGATGGTGTTGATTTCGAGCTCCCCGGCCCTATCCCGCTAAAATGGGAGCGCTCCTGGAACAGTGACAGTACTTTTGAAGGACTGCTGGGGCATGGCACGCACTTATGTTATGACATGCGGCTCCAGGAATTTCCTACTGAAGCCGCTACTGTTGTATTACTGGGAGATGGCCGCAGTGCCGTGTTCGACGCACTGCCCTATTCAGGCAACACTGATTATAACCGGCATGAGCGGCTGTTACTGACCCGTACTAACACGGAAGAATATACGCTGTTCAACTATGAAAACAGGTACACCTATACTTTCCGGCAACTACAGCCGGCAGAAAAGCAATACCGCCTGATCAGTATCTCCGACGAAAGAGGGTTTATGATCAGCTTTCATTACAACAACGCCGGACATCTGCTGCGGATCATTGACAGCGCCGGCAGACACCTGGTTACGGCACATGACGAAGCCGGCCGTCTTACCCGGGTGACCGCCCACCATCAGGGTAAAACGCGTGAAATGATAAGTTATTCCTATAACGACGCCGGTGATCTTAACGAGATTACCGATCCGCTGGGAGCAACGACTTATCTTACCTACCAGGACCACCTGATGGTCAAAAAAACTGACCGGAACGGTCATTCATTTTACTGGTCTTATGACGAAAAACACCGGTGTGTCCATACAACAGGGGACAACCGGTTACTGGAAGGCTGGCTGGAATACCATCCTGACAAAGGTTATAACCTGATTTCAGATAGCAGGGGCACAACAACTTATTACTACAGGCCGGATTTTGTGGTAACACAGATTAAAAACTCACTGGGCCACTCCAGGTTTTACGAGTATACAGACGAAATGGAAGTGTATCGTGAAATAGATGCTGAAGGTAACGTGACCGGCTATACGTATGATGACAGTGGCAACCGGACCAGTGTCGTATTACCGGACGGCGCAGCTTATACTTTCCTGTTTGACGACCAGGGCAGGATGATTCACGAAGAGGACCCCGCAGGGAATAGCCGTACCTACATCTATTATAAAACTACCGGTTTACTCCATACCATCACAGACGCCAACGGCTGTATCAGCATCCGCCGGTATAACGAACAAAACCTGCTATCTGTTGTAGAGACAGAAAACGAAGATAAAGTCGTTCTCCGGTATGACGGTGACTATAATATCCGCAGCGTGCAATCAAAGAAGGGTCAAATCTCGCACTGGGAGTATGACGCCTGGGGGCAATGCCTGTCACAGGTTAATCCTGAGCAGGAAACAAGGGAATTCAGCTATGATCCTCTGGGGAGGATTACAGATATCCGGCAACCCAACGGACATCACATTCAATTAGCATACAACGCCTATAATAAAATAACATGGTTAAAAGACGGGAACCATGATATACGCTTTGATTATACCCCCCTGGGAAATGTGCGGCTACGGGATGAAAACGGCGCCAAAATCCACTATAGTTACAATCGCCAGGAAGAGTTGACGGGCGTTGTCAACGAACATGGAAAGCGCTTTCGCCTGGAACGTAACACCAATGGCGATATTATCAGTGAAACTACATTCTCCGGCATCACACGCAGTTTCCAATACGACTCGGCCGGAAAAATCGTCAGGGTGCAACTACCGGCGAACCGGTGGATCGTCCTTGAATATGATAGCAACGGACAGATCATCCGCAGGGAATATGACGATGGTACCTGGGAAGCGTTCAGTTATAACCGTGGCGGCTATCTCATTGAAGCGGCCAACCAGCATACCACCATTAAATTCCAGCGTGATTTGCTGGGCCGGGTAACGGCAGAATGGCAAAACGGCCACCTGGTCTCAAGTGTTTATAACACAGACGGTCTCCGCAGTAACGTTAACAGCAGCCTGGGCGCTCAATTCCGGTTTGACTGGGACCAGGCAGGGCAACTGACAGGAATCAACGCCCAAACAGAAGACAAGCCGGACGACTGGAAAGCGCATATCGAGCGTGACCTGGCCGGGCGTGAAATTGAACGCTACCTCCCCGGTGATCTGCGGCAGTCCTGGCAATACCAGCCGGTAACGGAAAGCAATGGATTGCCCGTTTCCCAACAGGTAACACGTAGCGGTCATACTATCCGGAGCTGCCAGTATTTATGGGATGGTAAAAACCAGCTGAAACAAATCAGCGACCTGCTGAGTCGCAAGTTGACGAAATTCGGCTACGATGCTGCTGACAAACTCTCCTGGGCACAATATGAAAACGGGGAAACAGTTTACAGGACCCGGGACAAAGCGGGCAACCTTTACCGGTCTGTCACGCGGAACGACCGCAAATACAACGAAGGCGGCCAACTAATTGAATCAGGCGAAGCCCGCTTTCATTACGATGAAGCCGGAAATCTCTCTAAAAAGGTAGTTACCACATCTGCCTCCCCTGCCACCTGGGAATACCGCTGGTACACCAACGGAATGCTCAAAGAGGTCGTCTCACCGGATAATAATGTGACCAGCTTTCAGTATGACGCACTTGGACGAAGGACTGAAAAAAATACAAAAGGGCGGATCACCCGTTTTGTTTGGGATGGTAACCGTCCCCTTCACGAATGGACCTATCCCGAAAACGACCGGCCGCGGAAATTGGTAGGTGAGAACGGCGATATCATCCAAAGCCATCCGGAACCCGTTCCTGCAGAAAACTTAGTCACCTGGATGTTTGACGAGGGCAGCTTCCGGTTGTCTGCCAAGATTACGGCTAAAGGACGATATGCTGTTATTACGGATCATATTGGTACACCCTGCGCGGCCTATGATGAAAGCGGCAACAGCGTATGGGCCGCTGATTTGGATATTTACGGGAAAGTACGTTTATTACAAGGGGCACAGGAATTTATACCATTCCGGTACCAGGGTCAGTATGAAGATGAGGAAACCGGACTTTACTACAATCGCTTCCGGTATTACGATCCTGGTGCAGGACGATATATAAGCCCCGATCCTATTGGCCTTGGCGGAGGCATCAGTGCGTACAGCTATGTGCCTGACCCAACTACACAGGTAGACGTATTTGGCCTGACGCCAACCGATCCGTTTGACGATCTGGCACAGCTACGGTCCGACCTGGGAATGCCCAATACGGGGGAAAGAGTGAAAGACGGTGTGCTTACCCGGCTGGATGTTGGAGACAGCCAGTACTATGGTATCAATACCTGGGCCAGCAGTGACGCCGCGGCGGCAAAAGCTTTCCAGGACGCGGGATTAAACAAGCCCCATAGTATTTTTGCCAATCATGCCGAAGGGGATGTACTCCTACAGGCTTTCAGAGATGGCGGCCCAAGGACTGGCGGCGTAGGACATTTATATGTTGATGCCGATGTCTGTGGCTGGTGCCGGTCTAACATTAACAGCGTCGTTAAACAATTAGGACTGGACGATCTTATCATCCACCAAAAAGGTAAAGATCCTGTCAGTGTAAAAGACATCAATAAAAAACCTAAAATTAAATGTGAATGATAGTCAAACTTTTAATGATAGACGACCAGCCGACCGGTGATGACTTCATCTCCGATCCCAGCCTGGAAGATATTATCAGTTCGTTTAAACAGCTCAACGGCCAAAACCATACCTATATTGGCTTGTATAAAGAAGAGGAGCCCAACATGGACGAATTCATGTTAGTAGGTGGTGGCGGTGATAAATACGTTTGCTCCTATTATAAAGACGGTGACGAATACTACCTGGTCAACAATAATATCATTGACCCGGATAAACTGGTGGAAATACCCATCGGGCAAATGAATATAAAACCGTTGAAATACGTAAGCAGCAGCCCTGATGAAATCATTCAGGCTTTGGATACTTATTATTCCACCGGCGAAATGGCGCCGGACTTACAGTGGGAAAAATCATAAAAAATTGTCCCTGACGAAGGAAACATGGTCGGCAAAACAGTGATAACAAGCGCTACGCCGGTGATATGGGCTGGCACGCCAATGGCTTGCCGGAGGCGCTTATCCGGCCGGAAAACAAACTGATTCACACAAGCAGATTACAGCACCAACCATGGCATTACAAACTGACGCGTTACACGCTCTAAGAGACAAATTGCTCAACTGGCAGCACCTTACTGAACCGGAGCTGGAAACATCTGTCCGGGAATTTGAAAAAATACCGCGTGCGGAAGTCTCTACCTTTTATACCCCGGTATTGTCCAACAATGACCTGGGAGCCATATTGGTGGCTATTGGCAGGCAGTTCCCCGAAAACACCAAACTACAGGTCAATGTGGTGTCCGCATTAGGCAATATGGTATTACGGTATGGACTAACGCCCACAGATGCCATGTTCGACTACCTGGTAGCTACCGTTGATAACAGGAAGGTCAACTTTTATGTGGCGCTGCATATCCGTGTTTTCCCACAGTACCAGACGTGGGACAGGAAGTGGGAATATCTTTTGTCGGTGCCGGATATTGCACCCAGGAAAAAATCCTTTGTTGTTTTTTACGACACAGTAAGGCAGCAGCTGGAGAAACATGATATTATGCCATTAGCGGTGAAGCAGGTGGTTATCAAAAAAATCCAGGCCCAACTGGAAGATGAAAACCTGCATCCTTATCTGAAAGACGACTACCTGGCCACCTTGCACGCAGTGGTGGAACAATAAAAAAGCCCGCTCATAAAAATGACCAGGCTTGTATTACTCTTAAAACAACTATTTGTCAAACTCTAAACCAGATAACCAAACAGGTTATCATCTTTATTCAATTCGGTGAATTGAAAGTTATATTTCCGGAAATTAGCGATGAGGATATCATAATCCTCCCTGCACTTCAGCTCTATGCCAACCAATGCCGGGCCTGTTTCCTTGTTATGTTTCTGAATAAATTCAAAGCGGGTGATATCGTCGTTAGGTCCGAGGATATGATTCAGGAATTCCCTGAGTGCGCCCGGACGCTGTGCAAAGCGAACGATAAAGTAGTGTTTCAGTCCTTCGTAGAGGAGTGAGCGTTCCTTTATTTCCTGCATGCGGTCGATATCGTTGTTACTGCCGCTGATGATGCAGACAACTTTTTTCCCTTTGATTTCTTCCGCGTGGTCCTGGAGGGCGGTGATGGAGAGTGCGCCGGCCGGTTCCACCACGATGGCATCTTCATTATACAGCTTGAGGATAGTGGAGCACACCATGCCTTCCGGCACGAGGTGCATTTTATCCAATACTTCGCGGCATACCTCGTAATTGAGGGTCCCTACTCTTTTCACAGCGGCGCCGTCCACGAAACGTTCTATTTCATCGAGGGTTACAGGGCCACCGTTTTCGAAAGCGCGTGTCATGGAAGGAGCGCCTTCTGGTTCTACACCGATGATGCGGGTTTTAGGGCTGTAGGTTTTGAAGTAGGTGCCTACGCCGGCGGCGAGGCCGCCACCGCCTATGGGTACAAATAAATAATCGATGTTGGTCTGGTCTTCCAGAATTTCTACTGCCACGGTGCCTTGTCCTTCTACGATTTTAGCGTTGTCGAAGGGGGGAATGAAGGTCATGCCGCTGGCGGCGGTGAAGGCCTGTGCTTCGGCGGAGCAGTCATCGAAAGTATCGCCGGTGAGGCGTATTTCGATGTTATCGCCACCGAACATATTGACCTGATTTACTTTTTGCTTTGGTGTGATGATCGGCATGAAAACCACGCCTTTGATGTTCATAGCTTTACAGGCATAGGCAAAACCCTGTGCATGGTTACCGGCGCTGGCGCAGGTAACGCCTTTAGCCAGCAGATCGGCAGGCAGGCTGCTGATCAGATTGTAGGCGCCGCGGAGTTTGTAGGAGCGTACAATCTGCATATCCTCTCTTTTCAGATATACATCACAGTTATAGCGACGGGAGAGCGTAGCGCTATAAGTCAACGGAGTGCGGTTCACCACAGGCTTCAATTTCACCGACGCATCGAGGATATTGAGCGGGCTAACGCCAGATATTACATTAGAGGACATATTAGATCATTTGAAGATTTGGTTATTTGATTATTAAGTTTAGCTCAATAATCAAATAACCAAATCATAAAATATTATGCGTTCGGTCTGAGCTTACGAACAGCTGCACCGGCCTGCCACATTTCGCTTTCGCGCAGTTCTTTCAGTTCTTCGTTCAGTTTCTCACGGTAGTCCGGAGTGCTGTTGGAAGCGATAGAACGGGCAGCTTCTTTACCGGCAGCTACGCTGGCGTACAGCTCATCAAATACAGGCTGGGTAGCGTCTTTAAATTTCTTCCACCAGTCGAGCGCACCACGCTGAGCGGTAGTAGAGCAGTTAGCATACATCCAGTCCATACCGTTTTCAGCAACGAGCGGCATGAGAGACTGAGTCAGCTCTTCTACCGTTTCGTTGAATGCTTCAGACGGAGAGTGACCGTTTCTGCGCAGTGTTTCGTATTGAGCGGCGAAGATACCCTGGATACAGCCCATCAGTGAACCACGTTCGCCGGTGAGGTCAGAGAATACTTCTTTTTTGAAGTCTGTTTCGAACAGGTAACCGGAGCCTACGCCGATACCCAGCGCTACTACGCGTTCTTTAGCGCGGCCGGTAGCATCCTGGAAGATAGCGTAGCTGGAGTTCAGGCCCTGACCAGCGAGGAACAGGCGGCGCAGAGAGGTACCGGAACCTTTGGGGGCTACCAGGATTACGTCTACGTCAGCAGGCGGTATGATACCAGTCTGTTCTTTATAGGTGATACCAAATCCATGGGAGAAATACAGTGCTTTACCAGGAGTCAGGTGTTGTTTCAGGGTAGGCCACAGGGTGATCTGACCAGCGTCGGACAACAGGAACTGAATGATGGTACCTTTGGCAGCGGCTTCTTCGATATCGAATAAAGTTTCGCCCGGAACCCAGCCATCAGCGACTGCTTTATCCCATGTTTTGGAATTTTTACGCTGACCAACGATAACGTTGAAGCCGTTATCTTTCAGGTTCAGTGCCTGGCCGGGGCCTTGTACACCATAGCCGATAACAGCGATGACTTCGTTTTTCAGGACTTCCCTTGCTTTTTCCATTGGGAATTCTTCCCTGGTTACTACTTCTTCGAGTACACCTCCAAAATTGATGGTTGCCATGTTTTGTGTTTTTAGCTTTTAGCTACTAGCCATTAGCTATTAGCTGTAAATTTTAAGTAAATGTGAATAAAGGCTTATTGTTGTTGAGGCTCCCGGCGCTTACGCTTCCGATGAGGCCTGCAGTTCTTTCAGGTGCTCGTGGAAACGGCGGCTCCATTTCACAATGGCCACCCTTCCGCTTTTGGAATATTCTATCAGACCATAGGGCTCCAGCTTTTTGATAAAGGCTGTCAGCTCCTGCTGGTGACCGGTTTTTTCGATCACAAAATAGTCTGCCGTAATCGTCAGGATACGTGCCTGATTTTCACGGATCAGCCGTTCGATATCACCGGTATCCAGTGACTTCGTGGAAATCTTATACAATGCCAGTTCCTGGTACACCACTTCCTCTTCTTCGTGTACAAAGGCACGGTGAATTTCAATCAGTCTCTCGATCTGACCGACCACCTTATCCAGTTTTTCACGTGTAGACATCACCGTTATGATGAACTTATACACGCCGGGGATCTCAGTTTCAGCAGTTGTCAGGCTGGTGATATTGATCCCTCTGCGGGTAAATATAATGGTGATACGGTTGGTGATACCTATACGGTCTTCCGTATAAACCGTGACTGTATATTCTTTTTGCATAAAAACAGCTTGGGCATCCTCCCTCCTGGTAACGGCCTTTGGCCGGCGAAAAAGAGAGGCAATTCTTGTAAAAAATTTATTTACTTGTCTGTTATAACCGGGTGGTATTATTCCAGTCTGATGGTGGTAACGGGGGTACCGGCAGGAATCATCGGAAACACGTTGTCTTCTTTTTCCACCACTACTTCCAGCAGGTAAGCTCCTTCGGTGGCCAGCATTTCATCAATGGCAGCGGAGATATCTTCCCTGGCAGTGACTTTTTTGCCCGGGATAAAAAACCCTTTGGCGATCTGAACGAAGTCGGGGTTGACCATTTCAGTGGAAGAGTAACGTTTATCGAAGAACAGTTGCTGCCACTGGCGTACCATGCCGAGGAAGTTATTGTTCAGGATCACGATCTTCACGCCGATTTTGGATTGGTAGATGGTGCCCAGTTCCTGGAGCGTCATCTGGAAACAACCATCACCGATAACGGCCACGACTTCTTTTTCCGGTGTGCCCATTTTAGCGCCCATGGCGGCTGGCAGTGAGAAGCCCATAGTGCCCATGCCTCCGGAAGTGATGTTGGTATTTGGATTTTTGAAGCGGTAATAACGGGAAGCGATCATCTGGTGCTGTCCTACGTCTGTTACCAGTACTGCTTCTCCTTTTGTTTTTTCAGAGATCAGGCGTACTACTTCCGCCATTTTCAGTTCACCGGTTTCAGGATACAGTTCACCATGCTGAACTTTATCGTATTCTTTTTTGTCGGCGGCCCTGAACTCAGCCAGCCATTCCTCGTGCCTGGCGGGCTGTACTTCTTTGAGCAGCGCCTGGAGCGCGGTTTTAGCATCTGCATGCAGTGCTACGTCTGCTTTGATGATTTTATTGATTTCAGCTGCGTCGATTTCGATGTGGATCACTTTTGCGTTGGCCACATAAGTGCTCACGTCACCCGTTACACGGTCATCGAAACGCATGCCTACCGCGATAACGGTATCACACTCACCGGTGAGGATATTGGGCGCGTAGTTGCCGTGCATTCCCAGTAAGCCTACATACAGCGGATGATCTACCGGAACGGCAGACAAACCGAGCAGCGTGGAAGCCATGGGGATGTGCGCTTTCTCCGCCAGCGCTATCAGTTCTTTTTCGGCGCCGGACAACAGTACGCCGTGGCCTACCAGCAGGTAGGGTTTCTTCGCCGAGTTGATCAGCGCAGCAGCTTCTTTCACCGCGTCCAGTCTCAATTCCGGTACCGGCTGATAGCTACGTATATGCGTGCACGGTACATACTCGTATTCACATTCGCCGACCTGTGCATTTTTGGTGATATCTACCAGAACGGGGCCGGGACGGCCGCTGCGGGCGATATAAAAAGCTTTGGCGATAGCGCCGGGGATGTCTTCCTGGCGGGTCACCTGTATATTCCATTTAGTGATGGGCATGGTGATACCGATCACGTCAGTTTCCTGGAAAGCGTCTGTACCCAGCAGGGAAGCAGCCACCTGGCCGGTGATGCACACCATGGGCGTACTGTCCATATAAGCGTCTGCAAGGCCGGTGACCAGGTTGGTAGCGCCCGGGCCGGAGGTGGCGAAAGCCACTCCTACTTTGCCGGAGCTGCGGGCATAACCCTGGGCCGCATGTGTAGCACCCTGTTCATGCCTTACCAGTATATGATGTACCTTGTCCTGGAAATCGTACAGGGCATCATAGATAGGCATGATAGCCCCGCCGGGATAACCGAAGATGGTGTCCACACCTTCTGCGATGAGGGAACGGATCACAGCTTCTGAGCCGGAAATAACAGGCTTTGCAGACAACCGCTTATCGGCTTTCTCAGCTTTCATCGGTAACACATCCTTCTGTTGCATTTTTAACAAGTTTTGCGTACTTAAATAAGATTCCATTGGATACCTTCAGGGCGGGAGCGGTCCACCGGGCCCTGCGGGCTGCCAGTTCTTCGTCGCTCACTTCCATATTGATGGTATTGTTCACTGCATCTATCTCGATCATGTCACCGTCTTCTACCAGTGCGATGTTACCGCCTTCGAAAGCTTCGGGGGTGATATGTCCCACCACGAAACCGTGGGTACCACCGGAGAAGCGGCCGTCGGTGATCAGTGCCACGCTTTTGCCCAGACCTACGCCCATAATGGCGCTGGTAGGTTTCAGCATTTCCGGCATGCCGGGGGCGCCTTTCGGGCCTACCTGGCGGATCACCACTACATCACCTTCTTTCACCCGTCCGGACTGGATGCCGGCAATGAGTTCAAATTCACCGTCGAACACGCGGGCAGGTCCTCTGAACTGTTCGCCTTCCTTACCGGTGATTTTGGCAACGGAGCCTTTTTCAGCGAGGTTGCCGTATAATATCTGGATATGGCCGTTGGCTTTCAGCGGCTTCTCCACGGGAACGATAATATCCTGTTTGCTGAAGTCGATATCCGGAACGTTTTCCAGGTTTTCAGCGAGGGTTTTGCCTGTTACGGTCAGGCAGTGACCGTGCAGGTAGCCTTTTTTCAGCAGGTATTTCATCACTAATGGAACGCCGCCGATGTTGTGGAGGTCTTCCATGAGGAATTTACCGCTGGGTTTGAGGTCTGCGATCAGCGGGGTTTTGTCGCTGGACAGCTGGAAGTCTTCCAGTGTTACGGACACGCCCACAGATTTTGCGATGGCGATAAAGTGCAGTACTGCGTTGGTGCTGCCGCCCAGGGCCATGATCACGGTGAGGGCATTTTCAAAAGCCTCTTTGGTCATGATGTCTCTGGGTTTAATATCTCTTTCAAGGAGCAGGCGGATGTATTGGCCGACGTTGGCGCATTCTTCCTTTTTTTCCTTGCTCAGTGCGGGGCTGGATGAGCTATAGGGCAGGCTCATACCGAGTGCTTCGATAGCGGAAGACATGGTATTGGCCGTGTACATACCGCCGCAGGCGCCGGCGCCGGGGCAGGAGTTTTGTACGATGCCTTTAAAGTCGCCTTCATCGAGTTTACCGGCCATTTTCTGACCCAGTGCTTCGAAGGCGGAGATGATGTTAAGGTCCTGGCCTTTGTATTTGCCGGGTGCGATGGTACCGCCGTACACCATGATAGCGGGGCGGTTGAGGCGGCCCATGGCCATCAGGGAGCCGGGCATGTTTTTATCGCAGCCGGGCACGGTGATGAGTGCATCGTAGTATTGTGCACCACAAACGGTTTCAATGGAATCAGCGATCAGGTCGCGGCTTACCAGGGAATAACGCATACCGGGGGTACCGTTGCTCATACCGTCGCTGACGCCGATGGTGTGGAAGGTCAGGCCGACCAGGTCGTTGGCCCAGACGCTTTTTTTCACATCCTGTGCGAGGTCATTGAGGTGCATATTGCAGGTATTGCCATCGTAGCCCATGGAGGCGATGCCGACCTGTGCTTTTTTCAGGTCTGCTTCTGTGAGGCCGATACCGTAGAGCTGTGCCTGCGCAGCGGGCTGCGTAGGGTCCTGAGTAATCGTCTTGCTGTATTTATTTAATTCCATTGCTATTAATATTTCCCGGATTACCAGCTGTTTGATAGTAACCCTATTTTAAAAATCCTTCACAAAATACCCGGAGAGGCCGGCAAATTCAAACCAAATATTTCCGGTAAACCGGTCTTCAAATCTGCCTCCGGATCTCTCAAAGTCTTTACTGTAGAGGATTCTCTGTTTTTCGTTTTACAAGGTCCAAGGGAAGCTTTTAGCTTTTAGCTGCCAGCATTTAGCACTGACAGCTAAAATACTAACAGCTAAAGGCTATGCTAATTGTGCTTCACGTTGAAAGGTTTTTTCCAGCACTTTCGCTTTATATGCCTGTTGTAATACTTTTCCGAGAGAAGAAGCCCATGGTTTGGCGAAAGCTTGTCCATCGATAGATTCGAGGCCTACTACCTCTGCAGCGGTACCGCAGAAGAAAGCGGCGTCTGCCTGTTTTAATTCAGCGATGGTGAACAGTTTTTCTTCGAGCGGGATTTGCAGTTCGTGGCAAAGTTCGATAACGGTGGCGCGGGTAATGCCGGGGAGAATGTTACCGGGAGGAGGAGTGAAGATTTTGCCGTCTTTTTCAAAGAAGATGTTAGCACCCGGGCCTTCCGCAACATTACCATTCATATCCAGCAGCAGGGCTTCATCGTATCCTTTTTGTTTGGCTTCCTGCGAGGCGAGTATCGAGTTTACATACAGGCCGGCCGATTTGGATTCTATCTGGAACGCTTTCGGGTTCGGTCTTTCAAAAGAGGAAGTCATGATGCGCAGGAGTTTTTCACCGAGGTAGGCGCCCCATTCCCATGCGCAGATGAGTATGTTGGACTTGCTCGCTGCTTTCAGGGTCATGTTGGGCGGACAGAACACCAGCGGGCGGATGTAGGCTTCCTCCATGTTGTTCATCTCCAGTACCTTGTAACACGCGGCGATCAGCTCATCGTTGTCAAAGTTGTAAGGGATGTGGATCAGTTCGCAGGAGCGCTTCAGGCGGTCGAAGTGTTCCTTCGCTTTGAAGACTTTTACTTCCCCGTTGGCCGTTTTATAGGCACGGATGCCTTCGAATACGGCGTAGCCGTAGTGAAGCGATTGACCGAAAAGGTCTGTGGTGGCTGCTGTTGCTTTCAGATACTCACCGTCGAGATAGAGAATGGTGTCGTTGTTGTAATAGCTATACATAAAATTGAATTATTAGCGTCAAAATGTAGTTAGTGGTCAAAAAAAAAGCCTTCCTCTTTGCGGAGGAAGGCGTTATATCGATTTTGATTATGCACGTGTACCTATCCTCCGAAATGGTGGCTAATAATGACAACGACGATAATCACGACCTTCGTGATAGCCCAGTTGAGCTGAGGTACGATGTGATTAAGTTTTATATTGTCTTTATTTTCCCACATAAGGAGGTGATAATTGTTTCTATCAGTACAAATGTATTCGTGAAAAAAATAAAAAACAACAAAGGGCCAAATATTTCGTCAAAAATTAATCCCTTTATATGTTTTTGAAAATATTCAAAAAAAGAAGTCGATTATTAACCCATTTCTAACAAACCGCCAAAACCGGTTACCAAATACTAACAATTCCGGTGAGCCTGGAAACAGGAAAAAGCAGGGAGACGGGCAAAAAAAATCCCGGTACAGGGTTGTACCGGGATTTTTTAAAGATTTCATTTAATTGTTCACTAGTCTAAACCTGTTCACTGACATGGAGGCATTTGTTGATGATAGCCTGCAAGGTGTCTTGTTTTTCGATGAGGCGCTTCAGCAGTACGAGCTGGTTGTGGGCGCGGTCAAAATTGTGCCGGGCGTACTTGATCGGGTAATACACATCACCGTTGAGATAGTCGGTGAGGAACCGGATTCCCTGCATGTAGATCATGAACTTTCCTGCAAAAAAGAGCTGTTCTTTTTCCACTTTGGTTAAAGTGCCGCCGATTTCTTCGAGGTATCCCTGCATGAGGGCTTCGAAGTACGCCTCGCGGATAACGATCTGGCTGACATCTGGTTCTTCTTCGGAAACGGGGCAGACGTAGGTGCGTACCATGTCTCCGAGGTCTGAGATGATTTTTCCCGGCATCAGTGTATCCAGGTCGCAGACGCAGATACCTTCATATGTGTCTTTGTTGAGCAGCACATTGTTGATTTTGGTATCATGGTGCATCAGATGGTCCCTGAATTCGGGATTTGTTTTCAGCTGTTCGTAGGTGACTGCGATGTCGGAGTAGCGGAGGAATTCGTCAATCAGCTCTTCTGCTGCTGCCTTTCTGTCTTCCCTGGCGTTACGGATGGCTTCCTGGAAAGCGGCGTAACGGAGGGTGAGGTTGTGAAAGTTCGGAATCGAAGCTTTAAACGGCTTCAGGTCGATGCCCGAAAGGTAACTGGCAAGGCGGCCAAACTGTTTGGCGGCTTCATATGCCTGCTTTGGGTTATCTGCCTGATCTACCGTCACGGACCCGGCAATAAACGGAATCATTCGCCAGTATTCGTTGTCCATTACAAAGAGCTCTTCCCCGTTGATAGTGGGTATGGGCGTAATGAACAGATACCCCGGATGATGTGCTGCGAGATAATCGGCTGCCATTCGCTGGTTGGCGGCTATTACCCCGGGTTCCTTAAATACGTTTACATTGATTTTCTGTAAAACATATTTGCTGCCGTCCTTCTTCTTTTCGAGCAGAAAAGTGTTGTTGATGTGTCCTGATCCGAATCTTCGGACGTTTAATCCTTCAGGCTCCAGTCCAAAAGCCTGAAGGATTAAGTTGTTGGGTGTTATTTCCATAAATTGTCGGGATATGCTCCGTTTTTAACCAATTCTGACAGACTGGCCTGAACACCGGGTGCATCTTCCTTGTAAGTAACCCCAAACCATTTCGCTGTGGTAGGCAATACTTTTACCTTACCGATACCACGACGGATAAATTCGTCAGCCACAATCGGAATAAAGAATTCCGATTTCGGGTTGGTGCCGTTTTTCTCCAGGAACTCGTTGAACAGCGACTGGCTCATGTCAAATACGCTGGGATGGAAGCCCCAGAAGTTCATGGAAACCGGCGTGTCAGCACCCAGCGGGTGTTTGCTGCCATCGGCTTCTTCATAAACGATCTGGCCATTGTCAGTATAAATCTTTGTTCTTTCATTGATGGCGGAGAGGAAACCGGCGCCGTCCACTGCACAAACACCGCGGGACACGGAACCGTGCTCGCTCACTGTTTTGCCCAGCTCGTAACCTACTACGCTGTAGATGTCCGCTTTGGCGTCGCCCTTCAGGAATGCAGCCATTTTCACGAAAGCGTCCGCTCCGTAAAAATCATCCGCATTGATCACGGCAAAAGGTTCATTGATGGCGTCTTTCGCACACAGGATAGCATGTGCAGTGCCCCAGGGTTTGGTACGTTCCGCCGGGATCTGGTAACCACCGGTGAATGAATCCATGTTCTGGAACACGTAATCCGTTGCTACACGGCCTTTGAGCTTAGGTTCAAAGATCTCTCTGAACTCTGTGGCAAAATTCTCCCGGATAATAAATACGATCTTGCCAAAGCCGGCACGGATAGCATCGTAAATAGAGTAGTCTATGATAGTCTCACCACTGGGCCCGAAAGCCTGGATTTGCTTCAAACTGCCATATCGACTGGCCATACCGGCCGCTAAAATCAATAAAGTCGGTTGCATTTTTCTGATATTATTTTATAATTTTCAATGTTTTGCCTGAAAATATCGGCGCTAAATATAATCATTAAACCTATTTTCACGCTTTCTTTTTGTGGACAACACATATTTTAATGATTAATTTAAACGGAACGATGAAAAGACTACTTGTGCTGGGAGCCTGTGCCATGCAGCTTTGTATGACTGCTAATGCGCAACAGAAAACCAATCCGGACGACATCAAAGACAAAATGCAATGGTTTGCCGACGCTAAACTCGGCATCTTCATCCACTGGGGCATTTACTCAGTGAAAGGAATCGATGAATCCTGGTCATTCCACAACAAAAAAATCTCCTACCCCGATTACATGCAGCAGCTGAAAGGCTTTACTGCCAGTAATTACAACCCGCAGGAATGGGCCGATCTGATCAAGGAATCCGGCGCCCGTTACGCGGTCGTTACCACCAAACACCACGATGGCGTGGCTTTGTGGGACAGCAAATACAGCAAGCTCGACGTCGTTAACAGCACCCCGGCCAAACGGGACGTGCTCACACCGCTCTACACCGCTTTGCGGCGCGACAGTATCAAATGTGGTGCCTATTTTTCGTTGATTGACTGGAGTTATCCCGATTATCCACAGTTCCTGAAAGACAGCAACCGCTATGATATCAAGACACAACCCGCCCGCTGGCAGCGTTTCCTGAAATTCTACGAAGGCCAGATGGAAGAGGTTATGACTAAATTCAATCCCGATCTCTGGTGGTTCGACGGCGACTGGGAGCACTCCGCAGAAGAATGGGAAGCAGCCAAAATGCGTAAAATGCTCACCACCCACAACCCCAACACCATTATCAACGGGCGTTTACAGGGTTATGGCGACTACGACACCCCGGAACAAAACTTCCCGGTGACCCGTCCCCACTACCACTGGTGGGAACTGTGCATGACCATCAACAACAACTGGGGATGGCAGCCACAGGACACCAACTGGAAAACACCATTCGAAATCATTACCATCTTCGTAGATGCAGTGGCCAACGGCGGTAACCTCCTGCTCGACATCGGCCCTAAAGCCGACGGCACCATCCCCGCAGAAGAAGTGAACATCCTGAAAGAACTGGGCGCCTGGAATAAAAAGAACGGTGAAGCCGTCTTCAATACCATCGCAGGCCTGCCGCTGGGACACTTCTATGGCCCTACCACCCTCTCCAAAGACTCTACCACCCTGTATCTCTTCCTGCCCGGCAAAACCAGCGGACAGACCGTGATTAAAGGGCTGAGCAACAAAATTGAAGAGATCAGCGTAGTCGGCAATGGCACTAAACTGAATCATAAAGTAGTTGGTAAAATATCCTGGAGCCCCGTGCCCGGCCTCGTTTATATCGATGTACCGGAAAATGTGCAGGATAAATATGTCACCGTACTGAAAGTAAAACTGGACAAACCAGTGAAGCTGTACCGCGGCAAAGGCGGATTTCTGACGAACGAATAATCATTGGCATTCCGTGTTCCCCGGCGTGGCTCAGGGAACACGGAATATAATTAAGACATGGACACCAGCAATATCACACTAGACAACCTCACCCCTTCGTGGCTGCCGGCGCAGCTGGAAGCGGCGATGTTGCGGCTTGATAAGCTGGACGTGGAAATTTCTGGCAACAAATGGTTTAAGCTCAAATACAACCTGGAGGCTGCCCGTAGCGAAGGCAAACAACATATCCTTACTTTCGGCGGCGCCTTCTCCAATCATATCGCCGCCACCGCCGCAGCCTGCCGCGAAGCCGGCCTGCGCTGTACCGGCATCATCCGGGGCGAACAGCCCGCCTTGCCGGGCCATACGCTGCAGACCGCGCTGGACAAGGGTATGGAGCTGGAGTTCGTCAGCCGGGAAACCTACCGGCACTATCGCGCCTCCTTTGAAGACCGACCGGGCATCTACCTCATACCAGAGGGCGGACACAACGCTGCCGGCGCCCGCGGCTGCGAAGAAATCCTTTCCCTGTTCCCCACCGGGCATTTTACACATATCCTCTGCGCCGTGGGGACCGGCACTACCCTGGCCGGCCTTATCAACAGCGCCACCCCGGCACAAACCGTTATCGGTATCCCCGTGCTCAAAGGCGCCGGTTATCTCGAAGCAGCAGTGAAAGCTCTGCTACATCCCGGTCAAACATGCCACTGGCAACTACTACATGACTTTCATGGGGGCGGCTATGCAAAAGTGAAACCGGACCTTATAGATTTTATCAATACTTTTTTTGCGGAAACAGGCATTCCAACCGACATCATTTATACCGGAAAACTGGTCCGCGCTTTCCGTGAATTAATCCATCAGCGCTACTTTCCTGACAATAGCAAAGTATTATTAATACATACCGGCGGGTTGCAGGGCAATCTTTCCCTGCCTCCGGACGTTCTCTCCCTATAAAAACTGTTCATTATATTTGAACGGTAGTGTATTTTTGCCAACTTTAAGAGATACGGATTTTTAGTATGAAGCAGGTCGCGCGTTTAACATTCGCCATTGGACTTTTTATATCGATAGCACTCACAGGCAAGGGGCAGGAAATACTGCCTCCGGTATTGCCCGATTTTACGGCCACCATTAAAACCGGTAAGATCCAGCTGGACTGGATATCCGGGTTCATGGAGGTAAAAGAGATCGGCATTCAGCGCTCACTGGACAGCGTGCTGAACTTTAATACCATCGGTTACGCCAGCTATCCCACGCAAACCCGGAATGCATACCTGGACAATAAACCATTGCCGGGCACCAACTATTACCGCCTCTTCATTCTGTTCAACAACGGCCGGTTCATGTACAGCAAAACCATGCTGGCCCTGCCCGACAGCACTATCAGGGCAGACATGAAGCTGCAATACGCGGATATTAAAGATGCGGCCCGCAATCCCAACAAGCCCGCCGGCGAGGAAAATAAAGAACCTAAAGTGGTATGGCACCCTTCCAACTATATCTACACCACTGCCGATGGTAACATCAACATCAAACTGAATGATGCGCCGCAGAAAAAATATTCTGTTAAGTTTTATGAGCCCAATGGCACCTTCCTGTTTGAGATAGAGCAGGTGAAAGGTCCGTCTCTCATACTGGAGAAGGCTATTTTCATGCACGCCGGCTGGTTCAATTTTGAACTGTTTGAGGATGGCCGCCTGAAGGAAAAATGGAATTTTTATATTCCGCTGAACTACCGCATGTAACAATCAAAGACTTCCGCAAAGTGTTTTTTTAACTTCTCTTTCACTTCTTCCACCGGTATTTCGCGGCCTACTTCCTGGTTCAGGGAGGCCACCTGTTTGTCAGCGATACCACAGGGAATGATATTATTGAAGTAGCTCATGGGAGTATTTACATTGAGCGCGAAACCGTGCATGGTGACCCAGCGGCTGCAACGCACGCCCATTGCGCAGATTTTGCGGGCTTTGGTTTTATCCTGCGGGTCCAGCCATACGCCGGTTTCCCCGGGCGACCGGTCGCCGGTAACGCCGTACTCCGCCAGGGTCCGGATCACCACCTCTTCGAGGCAGCGCAGGTATTTTCCGATATCGGTAAAGAAATTTTCCAGGTCAAGGATGGGATACCCCACTATCTGGCCGGGACCGTGGAAGGTGATATCACCGCCACGGTTGGTGGGCACAAAGCCGATACCCTGTTGGGCCAGCTCTTCCTGGCTCAGCAACAGGTTTTCCATATGACCGCTCTTGCCGAGGGTATATACGGGCAGATGCTCACAGAAAAGGAGATAATTGGTGGTTGGTTTGGGCCATTGGTCCGGCACCTGGGCCTTCCGTTGTACGTTGTCCTTCAATAGCTGCTCCTGGTAGTCCCAGGCTTCCTGATAATCTATTTTGCCAAGGTCTCTGACGATGATCTCCTGCTTTTCCATACTGAAAAGTGCTACACTCCTATGCTTTTTTCCGGACCGCCGTGGTCCGTGTTTAAAGAGAAAAATCCCGGATGCAAAGATATAAAACAAAGCGCTAAGGCGTATCAGGGCGGGCGGGACGGGTATTTTATTTTACCTTTGCCAAAATTTACTGTAATGGCTGAAGAATTGCTGGAACTGGAAGACGAGCTGGAAAACGGGGAGGGCAGTGAGGAACTGTATGAGAAGATCAATATGGTGGTGGACAAAGGCCAGGAACCCATCCGTATCGATAAGTTCCTGACCGCCCGTATCGAAGGCGCTACCCGCAACAAGGTCCAGAATGCCCTGGACACGGAGATGGTGTTGGTAAATGACAAGCCTGTTAAAGCCAACTATAAGATCCGCCCGCTGGACAAGATCGTCGTATTTTCCAACAAGAACCCCGAAAGCACCGACGTGGTGCCGGAGGAGATACCCCTGAATATTGTTTACGAAGACGAGGACGTGCTGATTATCGATAAGCCCGCCGGTATGGTTGTACATCCGGGTTGCGGTAATTATACCGGTACGCTGGTCAACGGCCTTTCCTGGTACCTGGGCGACAAAACACAGGCCACCACACCGGAGATCCCGCGTTTCGGGCTGGTGCACCGTATCGATAAAAACACTTCCGGCCTGCTGGTAGTGGCCAAATCAGAGAAAGCCATGACCGATCTGGCCAAACAGTTTTTTGACCATACCGTTCACCGTCGTTATATAGCGCTCGTATGGGGCGACTTCGAGGAAGACGAAGGCACCGTAGTGGCACACGTTGGCCGTCATCAGCGCCTGCGCAAGATCATGGACGCCTATCCCGACGGCGAGTACGGTAAGGAAGCCATTACCCACTACCGTGTGCTGGAGCGTTACAACTATGTGACCAAGGTAGAGTGCCGCCTCGAAACAGGCCGTACCCACCAGATCCGCGTGCACATGCAACATATCGGACACTCCCTTTTTAATGATGATACCTACGGTGGCAACCGCATCCTGAAAGGCACCATCTTCGCCAAATACAAGCAGTTTGTGGAAAACTGCTTCGAGATTATGCCCCGGCATGCGCTCCACGCCCAGCAACTGGGCTTTATCCATCCCCGTACCCGCAAGCAGATGTACTTCGAAAGCCCGCTGCCACCGGACTTTACACAGGTGCTGGAAAAATGGAGCCGGTATACCACCGCAAGACCGCTCCAGGAAGAAGAAGGCAAACAACAAAAATGGGAAGATTAAAATAGTCAAAGCCTCCGCAGACATCGATCTCCGGAGGCTTTTTATTTCACCCTAAATTATTATTATTTATTTATATATTTCGATTATCTTAGCGGCCATTACCATGTCAACAAACATGAGAAGCCTCCAAACACGCCGTCTGATCCGTATCCTTTTCCTACTGCTGGCCATGTTGCCGGTTGCCCTGAAATCCAGCGCCGTCACCCCTTTCACGGCATCGTCCACCTGTGTGCAGGACAGTGTGTTTTTTGTCATCCAACAACCGGCAGGCATCGACTCTGTGAAATGGTATTTTGGCGATCCTCCTTCTGCAGAAAAAGACTCTTCCGATAAAATACGCGGCGCTTTTCACGCTTACCAGCTGACAGGCACCTATACCGTTACACTGGTCGCCTGGCGCGGCGGCGTACGGGATGTCACCACACAGCCTATCACCATCGTTACGCCGGTGATCTTCGATTTTGGGCCACAGGACGTGACTCTTTGTGAAGGCGGTACGATGACCCTCAGCGCGCCTGTGATAGCCGGCGCCACTTACCTGTGGCAGGACAGCTCCACGTTGCCCGATATCCTGGTAGACACTTCCGCTACTTATAAGGTAAAAATCAACGGCTGTCTTATCCCCGATTCTGTCAACGTTTTTTATACGCCGATACCCAAGATAGAGCTGGGGCCCGACCTGGTGTTGTGCTCGGGCGAGCAGCTGCAGCTCGACGCTACCGCACAGAACTGCACCTATCTCTGGAACACGGGCAACACCGATCCTGTACAGGATGTACGGACTTCCGGCACCTACAGTGTGCGGGTGTTTCCTAAAGGATGCGCCGAAATCAATGATGCCATCACCATCACTTTCACCGGTCCGCCCTACCCTTTCAGCCTCGGTCCGGATACACTGCTGTGTCCGGGAGAATCCATTACCCTGGCGCCTTCCGTTCCGGAGGCCACCGCCTGGAAATGGAGCAACGGCGCCACCACGCCTTCTATCAGCGTGAACTACGAAGCCAATATCTGGGCGTTGGTGGAGATTAACCATATCTGCAATGTGGTGGACACTATTTTCGTGAATTTCAACCGGCTACGCAAACTCAACCTGGGCAACGATACCACCATCTGTACCGGCAATTTCCTGGTGCTGACGGCCGATTTCGGCAACGGGTTGTACCGCTGGCAGGACGGATCCGACCAGGCCACCTACTATGTGACCAAACCGGGCAATTATTTCGTGCATGCGCAGATCGGGCGATGTGAATCGACCGACACTATCCACGTGTCTTTCAATGACACCTTGCGGGTAAACCTGGGGCCGGACACCCTGTTATGCCGTAATGAAGTATACCAGATACCGGTGGTGGGGGCAGGGGGTGCGCCTTTCAAATGGCAGGACAGCACCAGCATCCCGCAATTTGTGGCAAGGCAGCCGGGCATCTATTCCCTCACCGCGTGGAACGCCTGCGGCAAGAGTGTGGATTCCGTAAGGGTGGATTATCATGATTGTGAGTGCACCGTGCACTTTCCCAATGCGTTTACCCCTAATGGGGACGGGCGTAATGACTATTTCCGGCCACGGTACCGGTGCCCGATAGAACAATATACCCTGAGCATCTACAACCGGTGGGGAGAGCGTGTCTTTTACACGACAGACCCGCAGATAGGCTGGACGGGCCGCGTGAAAGGCCTGCAGGCAGATCTGGGCACGTATGTCTGGATTGTGGATTACCGTGAAGTGTATACCCGCATACCTGTGCATAAGACCGGTACGGTCACGGTGCTGTACTAGTTATTCCGCTGCTTTAAACTCATAGAATTTAGCGACAAAAGCGGCTGTTTCCCGCTTTTTGAAAGCCACGTCCCAGGTACCGTTGTAGGTCACCAGTGCGGGTATCAGCAGGCCAAACTGTTTGGTCATCTGCACGTTCATCTTCACATTAAAGTCAAACAGCATCGTTTTGTAGGACAGGGCGTACTTACGGCCTACGATTTCAAAGTTCTCTTTGTTGAACCAGGTGATCAGTTCGTCCACCACTACGTCGCCGCGGTCTATGCGGCTGAGGTCTGGTTTGGCTTTGGCGCTGAACACGTAGCAGGGGGTGCCGTCCACATAGGTTTCCGCGCTGATGGAGAAGTCGTAAAACCGCATCACGTCCCGATCGAAGATGGCTACCTTCGGTCCTACGATGGGTACGCCTTTTACGGGTTTGCCGGGGTTGAAGATGAGTTGTTTCAGCTGGGCTTTATGGCGGGCCATGGCGCCGCCGGCGCTGGTGCTTTCCCCGCTGCCGCCTTCGCATACGGTGCCGGTGGTAAAGAACAGGTTGCCATACAGTTCAGCCGTATAGTAGTTGTAATCTCCTTTGCGGGTGTAGAAGTCGCCCGTCACCTGCTGATCGAGCACTTCCATATTACGGCAGCGGCCTTTTACATGCTGGCGGGTTTTGCTTTTAAGGGAGGCCTGTATGCCGCCTTTTTTATCGAGGATACGGATGTCGTTGTCGGCCTGAAACCCAACGATATGCAGGTTTTTAAAGGCGCGGTAAAAGGTGGTGTCCTCTTCCACCCTTTTGATAAAACTATTAACGTCGAAGCCTATACGTTTTGCTTCCACGATCACTTCGTCCAGGTTAACAGTCATTCCTTTGTACCGGGCAGTGTCCTGGGCGGCCAGGTTTGTTAGTTGCAGGAATCCCGCAACAACGGTTGCGGCTATACTTTTCCAAAAATGTGACATGCTGCAATTTAGGGAAAAGCTGTAAGCTTTCCGGTGTTAGGAATTCGTTAAAAAAGCAGCGGAGACAACAGGGGTGCCGAAGGCCCTGTTATCTCCGCCGGGATCAGTGGTGTAAACGGGCCGGCAGCGGGGGCTGCCGGCTGTTGATGTTAATATCAGCCCGGGATTTTGCCGGCTACGTACATCTGCTCCATGGTTGGAGAAACGGCGCCGCCTTTCTTTTCCAGGGTTACGGCAAACATTTGTGCTTTGCCGGTGATCTTCATTTTCTGCAGCAGGCTTGCTGTATCGCCCATTTCGAACACGCCCATATCCACCGGTTTGCCGTCTACGATGGCCCACAGCTGGTATTGTTTGTCGGCGGCCGGTTCCGGCAGGTTGTTGACTTTCAGGTATACCTGTTTGTTGTCCTGGTTCCAGAAGACCGTTGCGATGGCTGTCGGGAAGGACGCAGTACCCGGCATGGTCACTTTCATGACTTTCGGATCTTCCATGACCTGCATGGATTCCTGGAGTTGTTCCAGTCTGGTCTTGTACTCATTGGTTTTGGAGATGATGGAGTTCTGGGACAGGAGTAGCGACTGGTATTTGTCTTTGTACTCCCGGAATTCTTTCCACCGGTTGAAATAAAAAAAGTTGAGGATGACGCTGCCAATGAGCAGTACGGCGGCTGCAGCAGCGATCCATTTCCAGGAAACTCCTTTGGTTTCCGGAACGGACAGGACGTTGGTTTGTTCCATGGGGGAGGTTTTAGTGAATTGCAGGTTATCAGCAGTGGTTGCTGTATCCTGTATGAGGGGATCTGTATGAATGAGGTGGAGCAGGCGTGTTTTAATACTTTCTGGCGGGGATACGGACTGGAGCTTTACATATTCTTCCAGGTTCCGCTGGCAGGTGGCCACAGCTTCGGCCACTTCGGGAAATTGTTGCATGGCAGCCTCCAGCTCCCGGCCTTCCTTTTCGGAGACCAGGCCGGCAGTATACAATTCTATCAGTCCGGACGATATGATGAATTGGGCGTCCACGCAAAAGGTTTATTTGTTCAAAATGCTCCTTAACTGGATGATGGCGTTACGCAGCCTGGTTTTCACGGTACCCAGCGGAATATCGAGCGCCCGGGAAATTTCTTCCTGGGTACAGCCTTTGTAATAAGCCAGATCGATCAGGGTACGTTGTTCTTTGGTCAGCTTGTCCAGGACTTTGGAGAAGCCGAGGTAATCTACGGATTGGTACACGGTTAACGGGCCACCGTTTAGATGTACGTCGTCCGTAATATTTTGGATTTTCTGTTCGAGCTTATAGGCTTTGGAGCGCAGCACATCGATCGCAGTATTGCGGGCGATGTTCAGCATCCAGGTGAACAGGCGGCCTTTGTCTTCATTGTACTGGTCTGCATAACGCCATATTTTCAGGAATACGTCCTGCAGCACGTCAATAGCCTGCGTGTGGTCGTTCAGCACCTTTACGATCACGCCGTAGAGAGCGGGCGAATAGTGATCATAGAGGAAGCTGAAAACTTTCTGGTCGCGGGCATGAAGGCCTTGTACCAGTTCTGCTTCTGTATATGTTACGTGATAATCCAAGACAGACAGCCAGGTTTGGTTGATCGGTATATTTGGTTGAATTCATTCCATGACATCATAGGTAGCGCCATCCGCAGCTGAAAAAATCAATATAAACTACCTTGCTAATCTGAGTAAACTGTGCCGAGCGTGTAACTAATGGTTTTCCGAGGTATCAGGGGCAATTTACGGATTAATCAATTACAACCCGTAGTTGCCTGTTACTATTTCTGTATTTTGGCTGACAGCTGCAGCTGGTCCATGGTAGGCTGTGTGCTGCCGCCTTCATTCTCGAGTGTGATGGCAAAGCCTTCTGCCGCTTCCGCCGGCTTCATTGGCTGTACTTTCTGTGTCACCTGTGCTCCGCCATGGAACACACCGGCGTCCACCAGTTTTTTATTATGGATGGCCCATAACTGATATTGTTTACCGGCCGGAGGCAGCGGTAACGTTTGTGCAATGAGGAAAACAGCGTGGGAAACGGGGTTCCAGCAAACCGTCACTATCTGTCCGGCGTTGGCACCGAAGCCTTCCAGCTTAATCCACTTAAAGGCCGGGTCTTTCAGCATGTCCAGCTCTTTCTGCATTTCCTGGCTGGCGGTGAGGGACTGGCTTTCCTTTTCAGCGTCCAGTTTTTCTTTGGCGGCTATCAGCGACTGGTAGCGGCTTTTATAATCTGTAGAGCGGCTGAAGAAAAAGAAGTTAAGGATAACACTTCCGAGGAACAGCAGGATAATGGCCGCAGCAATGTATTTCCAGATTTTTTCCGCATTGGATTTACGGTTGCCGTAGATCCGTTTTACCGGGGTTTCGTGGGAACCGTTGGAGGCGGCCGGCGTGCGCAGTTCTTCCGGCAGCAGCGCGTTGCCCGCGGGTGTTTCTTCTTCCCGGATAATATCCAGCAGGCGGTCTTTGATACCGGCCGGCGGCGCCATGGCGTACAACTGTACAAACCGCTCCCTGTCCAGCTGTAATTCCTGGACAGCGGCTTTTACCTGGGGATACTGTGCTACGATTGTTTCTACTTCGCTATGTTCTGCTTCGGGGAGCAGCCCAAACACATAACTCTCCAGGATACCGGATGATATGTAACGTTGTACATCCACTGTGCGTTATAATTGTTTTAATAGGATTCTCAACTGCATAATCGCATTGCGCATTCTGGTCTTCACTGTTCCCAAAGGTATATCAAGGGTCTTGGCGATTTCTTCCTGTGTGCAACCTTTGAAATAGGCCAGATCAATGATAACACGCTGATCTTTGGGAAGCCCTTCGATCACCTTTGTTAAACCGAGATGGTCTACGGACAGGTGTACAGCCAGTTGTGGCTCATACATCAGATTGGCGCTGGTTACGTCTTGTACTTTCTGGTCAAGTTTGTGGGCTTTTGACCTTAAGCTGTCGATAGCGGTATTCCTGGCAATATTGAGCATCCAGGTAAAAAGGCGGCCTTTGGAGGGATCGTATCGGTCTATATTCTTCCAGATCTTTATAAATACTTCCTGGAGCACATCTCCTGCGGAAGCATCATCCGTAACTATTTTGAGCGCTACCCCATACAACGCGGGTGAGTAGTGGTCATATAAATAACTGAATAACTTTTCATCCCTGGCTTGCAGTCCCTGAATGAGCTCTATTTCAGTATATGATAAGGTAGTTCCCAAAATGGATACGGATGGTTAATCTTTACAATACCAAAATAAAGGGTTTTCTTTACATTACAAAATTATTTCCTATTTAGGAAACGTCATTTTGTAGTCTACCCTTATCTTTCCTTTGGTGATATCATCGAGTTTGCTTTTCAACATCCTGCGTTTCAGCGGCTTGAGGTGATCGATAAACAGTTTGCCATCGATGTGGTCGTATTCATGCAGGATCACGCGGGCAGTCACGCCGGTAAAGGTTTTCTGCTGCGGTTCAAAATGCTCATTCACATAGGAAAGAGTCACGGTCTCATCACGGTACACGTCTTCCCGTACTTTCGGAATGCTCAGGCAACCTTCATTGTAAGCCCATTCCTTACCACCGGTTTCCACGATGTGCGCGTTGATAAACACTTCCTTGATCCCTTCGTCTCCCGGATATTCGCTTTTCTCATCGTCTTCCAGGTTGTCGATGATCTGTTTGCTGTCTACCACAAACAGCCGGATGGATTTGTTGATCTGAGGGGCCGCAATGCCTACTCCGTTGGAGCCGTACATTGTTTCCCACATATTGGCTATGAGTTCCTTCAACTGGGGATAATCGGGCGTAATATCATCTGCTACTTTTCTCAGTACCGGGTGCCCGTATGCAACAATTGGCAATATCATGATCTTGTGCTGTTTTTTATTGATCTGCAAAGGTACGACATTTGGCTATTTTGAGATTTTGATATTTTGATATTTAGTTATTTGAAAAGGTTTCCCTGGTTAAATATCAAAATATTTAAATGAAAAAATAAATAAATGTCTAGATTTTATTTTGCAGGTACTCCTGTAAGATGATGGTGGCGCTGATTTCATCCACCAGGCCTTTGTTCTGGCGGTCCTTTTTCTTCAGGCCGCTGTCTATCATGCTTTGGAAAGCGATTTTAGAGGTAAAGCGCTCATCTACCTTTTTCACCGGCACCTGGGGGAAGTTCTTCCGGAGAATGCGGACGCATTCTTCCACCAGCGGCGTGGCGTGGGTGGCGTTGCCATCCAGGTTTTTAGGTTCCCCGATGATAATCGCCTCCACTTCTTCGGCAGCAAAATATTTTTTCAGATAAGGGATCAGTTCATGGGTAGGGATAGTGGTAAGCCCGCTGGCAATCAGCTGCAGCGGATCTGTCACGGCCAGTCCGGTCCTTTTTTTTCCATAATCGATAGCCATTACACGCGCCATACCAGGTAGAAATTTTAATATTTGGTTATTTGGATATTCAGAGAACTGTTTAAAGGAGCTATTTAGTTATAGGAAGGTTGAGCAAACTCAATTTTAAAATATCCAGATATTAAAATAGCAGCATGTCTGCAATCACAAAAACGGCAAACACCACGCTCGCAATGCCGTTGGTGGTCATAAACATCACATTGACCTTGCTGAGGTCATGCGGTTTTACCAGCAGGTGCTGGGATATCAGCATGGCGATAAACACGACAGCGCCTATCCAGAACAACCAGTGATAATGTCCGTAGATGCCGATGGTGATCACCAGCGCGGCCGCTATTACATGCAGCAGTTCGGAAAAACGCAGCGCGCCGGAAAGGCCCAGCCATGCCGGGATGGAGTTCAGCTGCTGGGACTTGTCAAAATCTTCATCCTGCAGTGAATAAATAATATCGAAACCGGATACCCAGCACAGCACCAGCACAGATACCAGCACCGGCAGCAGGGCAAACTCGCCCGTTACCGCCAGGTACGCCCCAATCGGCGCCAGCGACAGCCCTACGCCCAGCACCATATGGCACAGGGCCGTAAAACGTTTGGTATAGCTATATCCCAGCACTACCATCAACGCGATGGGCGACAGGAAAAAACAGATGCGGTTGATGAACCAGGTGGTGAGGATGAACAACATCACATTGACCAGGATGAAAAACATGGCATTCTGCGGAGAGATAACGCCTGCCGGGATCTCCCTTTTGGCCGTCCGGGGATTCAGCTTGTCAATGTCCACGTCCAGCCAGCGGTTGAACGCCATGGCGGCGCTACGGGCAAATACCATGCACAGCACCACCAGCCCGAAGGTAGTCCAGCTAAAACTGCCTCCCCCCCTGGTGGTAGCCATAAAATACCCGGTCAGTGCAAACGGCATGGCAAAGATGGTGTGACTGAACTTTACCAGCGACAGATACTTGTTAATAGTAGTAATCATATGTAAACAGTTGAGCTAAAAGCTCTTAAATATAAACTTACCGGCCGGCGGCGGCTTTCAGTTTTACAAAGATATCCCAAACTACAATACCGGTGCTCACGGAAATATTCAGGGAGTGTTTCATGCCCGATTGTGGTATTTCGATACAGCCGTCGGCTATTTTCATCACGCCGGCGTCCACGCCGCTCACCTCGTTGCCGAACACGAGCGCCAGTGGCTGACTGGTAGGAGGGGCAAAAGCGTCGAGCATTACGCTGCCGGCAGCCTGTTCGATGGTCATAATAAGGTATCCGGCATTTTTCAGGGCCTCCACGGCCTCCATGGTAGTAGGGAAATATTGCCAGTCCACCGTTTCAGTGGCGCCGAGGGCTGTTTTGTTAATATCGCGGTGCGGAGGCACCGGCGTATAGCCACACAACACAATGCCCTGTAACAGGAACGCGTCTGCCGTACGGAAAACCGATCCCACATTGTGCATACTGCGTACGTTGTCCAGCACCAGTACCACAGGCGTCTTATCTGCTGCCTTGAACTCGTCCACCGTTTTACGGCCCAGTTCATCCATGCTTAACTTTCTCATGATCTGCAAAGATAACCGGATCGGATGAGTTTTATATATTTGCGCCATGGCAAAAAGTAAATCAGAAGAAACGCCACTGATGCTACAGCATAAGGCTATCAAAGACAAATACCCGGATGCAGTACTATTATTCCGCGTGGGCGACTTTTACGAAACCTTCAACGAAGATGCAGTGATTGCCTCAAGGGTATTGGGCATTGTGTTAACCAAAAGAGCCAATGGATCTGCTTCTTACGTTGACCTCGCAGGTTTTCCCCATCACTCGCTGGACACCTATCTGCACAAGCTGGTGAAAGCCGGTCATCGTGTAGCCGTCTGCGATCAGCTGGAAGACCCTAAAACCGTTAAAGGCATTGTAAAGCGCGGGGTGACCGAAATGGTGACGCCCGGCGTAGCCGTGAATGACAAACTCCTGGAGAACGCCAGCAACAACTTCCTGGCGGCCGTTCACTTCGGTAAAGACATCACCGGCGTTTCCTTTCTCGATATCTCCACCGGCGAATTCATCATCGCCGAAGGCAGCACCGAGTATGTGGACAAGCTCCTGCAGAGCTTCCGCCCGGCAGAAGTAGTGTTTGCCCGCCAGCAACAGAAACATTTTAAAGCCACTTTCGGCAGCCGTTTTTATACCTATAACCTCGACGAGTGGATCTTTACCACCAGTTACGCGGAAGACATCCTGCTGAAACACTTTCAAACCCACTCCCTCAAAGGATTTGGCGTAGAAGGCATGGACGCCGCCATCATCGCGGCCGGCGCCACCATGCACTACCTGAAAGACACCGAACACCCGCACCTGCAGCATATCACCCGCATACAGCGCATCAGCCAGGATGATTTTCTCTGGATGGACCGCTTCACCGTGCGTAACCTGGAACTGCTGCATAGCAGCGTGGAAAACGGTCACACCCTGCTGAAAGTGCTGGACAACACCGTCACCCCCATGGGCGCCCGCCTGCTCAAACGCTGGCTGGTATTCCCCCTGCGTGACATCGCCCAGATCAACCAGCGCCTGGACACGCTCACCTACTTCATTAAAGAAACGGAGCTGGCCCAGAAACTGGTACATCACCTCAAACTCACGGGCGACCTGGAAAGGCTGGTATCCAAAATACCGCTGCGTAAAATCAATCCGCGGGAAGTAATGCAGCTGGCCCGTTCCCTCGAACAGGTACAGGCCGTACAGGAGCTGCTGGGACAAAGCGGTAACGACTACCTGCTACGCCTCAACGAAAAACTGGATGCCTGCGCTCCTATCCTCACCCGGATCCTCAACGAAGTAATGGAAAACCCGCCGGTGCTCGTCAACAAGGGCGGTGTTATCCGCGATGGCGTCAACAAAGAGCTGGACGACCTGCGGGGCATCGCCACCAAAGGCAAAGACTATCTCCTGCAAATACAGCAGAAAGAGTCGGAAGCCACCGGCATTCCCTCCCTGAAAATAGCGTTCAACAATGTTTTCGGCTATTACCTGGAGGTGACCAACACCCACAAAAACAAAGTACCCGATACCTGGATACGTAAACAAACACTGGCCAACGCTGAACGTTATATTACGCCGGAGCTGAAAGAGTACGAAGAAAAAATCGTGGGCGCCGAAGATAAAATCCTGGCGCTGGAGACACGGCTGTTCGATGAACTGCTGGCGGCACTGCAACCTTTTATAGAGCCCGTACAACAGGACGCGCAGGTATTTGCGCAGCTCGACTGCCTCCTCTGCTTCGCCCACAACGCGTTACAATATAAATACCGCCGGCCGGTCATTACCGACGGCTACCAGCTCGACATCCGCGAAGGCCGCCACCCGGTGATAGAGAGAGGCCTTCCTGCCGGAGAAACCTATGTGGCCAACGATATCCAGCTCAACAAAGACGATCAGCAGATCATCATCCTGACCGGTCCCAACATGAGCGGTAAATCAGCGCTGCTGCGGCAAACCGCCCTCATCACCCTGATGGCGCATATGGGCAGCTTTGTTCCCGCCACCAGCGCCGAAATAGGACTAACCGACAAAATATTTACGCGTGTAGGCGCTTCCGATAACCTGAGCGGTGGAGAATCTACCTTTATGGTGGAAATGAACGAGACTGCCAGCATCATCAACACCATTACGCCCCGCAGCCTGGTAATACTGGACGAAATCGGCCGTGGTACCAGCACCTACGATGGTATCTCCATCGCGTGGAGCATCGTGGAGTATCTCCATGATATGACCGACCATCGCCCGAAGACACTGTTTGCCACCCACTATCACGAACTCAATGAGCTGGAGAACAAACATACCCGGGTGAAGAACTTCCATATCACCAATATGGAGTCGGGCAACAAGATCATCTTCCTGCGTAAACTGGCGCCGGGCGGCAGCCGCCACAGCTTCGGTATCCATGTGGCCCGTATGGCCGGCATGCCACCGGAACTGATCAACCGCGCCAACGAAGTACTGGCGAACCTGGAAGAAAAACATATAGACACGTCCTTACAAAAGAACATCAAGAATATTACGACGCCCACGCAAAAACTGCAGCTCAATATTTTTGACGCACACAGTGACACGTTCCAGCAGATACGGGAAAAACTGGGTACTGTTGACATCAACAGGCTTACTCCGGTAGAAGCGCTGCTGAAGCTAAGCGAGATTAAAGAGATGATCAATTAAAAGATAATTGCTGAACTGTGGACACAGCCAGCCGCTTTTATATCTGATAAGTGATAGTAGCAGCATCCGGCTACCACCCCGGTGCTGCCATATCTGGTCCTATGCTTGCCAAATTAGGGTTAACGTTACGCATACGGCTTGCGCCGGATGGTAACCATATAGCGACTTCACTATCCGTCATGCTTCATGAAAGATGGTATGATGGATAGTGATTTTTGCAAATGACAATTTACTGCGTCATCAGCACAGTGTTTGTAGTAGATCTCTAAAGTCATCGTCATAATAATATGGCTGTTGTAGAAATATTACTACAGCCAGTATCAAAAAAGAATAGCACATTTGTCCTGACCATACCTATTTGCCATGCCATCATTCCTTATCGCCGAAGACCATAGCGTAGTCCGGATGGGCGCTATCCTGATGATCCGGGAACTCTTCCCCCATGCCGACATAGCGGAAGCCGAAACATTTGATGAAGCCATCAAAAAACTTGAGAGGGAGCCTTTTGATATGTTGCTGCTGGATATCCATATTCCCGGGGGCGATACCATCCAGATGGTGCCGGCTGTGAAGCTGCGTCAGGCGCAAACGGCCATCCTCATTTTTTCCAGTTATAATGAAGCCCTGTATGCGCCGGAGTATCTGAAAGCAGGGGCAGACGGTTATCTGTCCAAAAACGCGCCACCGGAGGAATTTAAATCGGCCGTTCAGAAAATCTTCAGGGGTAAAAAGTACATCAGTGATATGCTGCAAGACAGGCTGGTCAACGAGTTGCTGAAACCCAAACAACACTTTCACGGAGAAACAACACCCTTATCCCAGCGGGAGACGGAGGTAATGAACCTGCTGATCAAAGGGGCCGGCGCCAAAGAGATCAAGCAGGCGCTTAATATCCACGATTCTACCATCAGCACGTATAAAACACGCATTTTTGAGAAGATGCAGGTGACCAATGTGATAGAACTGGCTGAAAAGATCAGGATGTCCGGGTCCGGATACAGAAACAACATCCTTCATCCGGAAGAGATGACACATACAGTTCCAGTTGCAGAAGACTGACCAGCTCCTTAACGATCATCAGGCCCATCCCGCTTTGTGAGGGTGTAGGTATACCGGGTTCGTTCAGCCATTGAAGTAAGTCAGGCCGCATTCCCGGGCCGGTATCTTTTACAAGTATCATGGTCTGGTTGTGCTGTACCTCCGTCCTGATGATGATCGTGCCATGCCGGGTCACTTTCACTGCGTTATCCACCAGGTTGTGCAATATCACCGACAGCAGCTGCATATTCCCCTCCCATTGCAGCTGGGCCGGCACGTAGTTAAATATCTCCGTTCCTTTTTCCCGGGCAATTTCCCGGAAGATCATCAATATGTCATGAACCAGCGCTGCCAGGAGAAAAGCATCCTTTTGCAGGGGTTCTGTAGCCACCTGTATTTTCAGGTATTTCAGCAGGTTGTCCGTCATATAGGAAAGGCGGTTGGTATGGTCATGCATCACCTTGGCCACTTCGGTGAGTGCCGGCAGTCTTTCCTGGAAAAGGCCTTCATATAGTTTGCGGGACAGCAGCTGCTGATACCGGAGGGGCGTCTGGATGTCGTGGCTGACGGAGCGGATGATACGTTCCTGGATATCGGTACGCTGCTGCAGTTCTTTCGTTTTCAGCGTTACCGCCTCTTCCAGCTGAGCATTGCGTTTCTGGATATAGCGGATGCGCAGGCGCACTACCAGGAACCAGATGCCCATCAGGCCGGCCGCACACAAAAGCTTGAACCAGCTGGTCTGGTACCATGCGGCAGCCACGCTGAAGGTGATCTTCCGCTCCTCGTAGTTATTGCTGCCAAAGCCGTTCAGTTTCCGGATAATCAGTGTATAGTCTCCACTGGACAGCATCGACAGGGAGATGGTACCATCTTCCGGTACCGGCACCCATAGCAAAGGATGGTCACCCTCCTGCAGCGAGTAAGTCATCTGAAGGTTCTTACGGTTACCTGTATACGGAGAACTAACTTTAAAACTCAGCATGTTGAGTTTACGGGGCAGCTCAAGGTGCTCCGCAACGGGCATTTCCCGTTTATCAACGATAATCCTGTCAATAAACAAGTGATTGACCGGCAGTTGCGCCCGTATGCTGTCGGGGTTGAAAAACACCAGTCCCCTCAGAGAGGGTAGCGACAACATGCCGTTATCGAGTTTTATTGCGCAGGGAACGCAGCCACCGTTGAATTCGTTGGTCAGGAAGCCATCGCTTTTATCGTAATAATGATAATACAGCGCGGCAGTGGTGTCTTCCGGGTAGTTCCTGAGGTCGTGCTGACTTACCTGGAACAGACCGTTGTTGGTGGTGATCCAGAAGAAGCCCTGGTTATCCGGTATGATACAATGTGCGGTAGACAGGTAGTTATTGGCATCCGGAGGGAATGCAGTCAGTTTCTCTTTATAGTAGCGGTAGAGCCCACTGCCATAGGTGGTGATCCACACTTCGCCCAGGGCGGATATATAGAGGCTACGGACCTCCTTACCGGCTAATGCAGGTATTGCTTCCGTTCGCCCGGACGGGATGTCCATTTGCAGGCATCCTTTTTCGGTGGCTATGTATAGGGTATTTTGCCAACGTGCAAAGAAAGTCACCTCATGAGGAAGCGCTAACAGTTTTACCGGTTTCGCCTGGTCCTGGTACATATTCAGTGTCATCACTCCGTGTTTACGCATACCCAGCCATATTTCCCCGTTGCCATTATCAAATATCTGGGCTATTTCACCGGGTAGCTCCCAGTGACGTAAAACAGCAAATGAAGTGCCGTCCAACTGATAAAGCCAATGTCCCCATTTTACCCAGATACGGTGCAGGCTATCCGTCAGGATGCCAAAATAGTCTGTTGGTATCAGTTTCCTGATAGCCATTATCCTTTTTGCATAGCCGTTGGTTCCCAGAATGTCTCCCTGGGCTGTGAGCACGGTATTATTGGTATAGGGCGTTTGTCCGTAATACACCTCCCCTGCTCCGATGCTGCCGGTGGAAAAAACATGACGTGACAATATATACAGCCCATTGTTAAAGCTTCCCAGGTACAATTTGCCATCTACCTCATCATAGAGCGCATTCTTCACATCATCCGCCTCCTTTATCCTGTATCCCGTGATAATTTTCCGGCTTACCGGCAGGCCGTTGGCATCGGTTTCTACCAGGTAAAAATTGCTATTGATATAAATAACTACCTGCGATGCCATGTGAAGGTTCCAGAAGAATTTCGCTTTTTCAGCAGTACGGGGCTCCTGCTTTATTTCACCATTTAGGGCCATGGTTAACGGTTTGTCGGAGAAAAGTGTTACCGTCAGGTTTTTGTGGAGGTAATAAAGGCGGTTGTTCAGCAAAAAAAAGTCCCAGCGATCTCCGGGTGTAAAAGGAACGGCATAACGCATGTTTCCCTTTTCATAAAACGTCACCTTATCTTTTGTGCATTCGTAGTAAGTATTTTCATCAAGATGGTATACCAACCGGCGTATTATGGCGCGTTCAGATTTCATGGTTTCCGGTGGCCAGGCCAGATTAAAGGTTCCTGTGTCCTTGGGATCTCCCTTTGCGTACCATTGATAAAAGTCACGCGGATGGCTATATGTCTCTGTATCGCGTATAGCCCGGCCATCGCACAGTTTCATCCTTTCTTCAGCGGCGTTATAGCCCCAGAGATTGCCGGCCGGGTCGGACAAAAAAGAAATAAACCGGTTGGAAGTGATATTGGCATTTTTTCTTTCATAGTTAACGAAATGCGCGCCATCGAAGCGGGTAAGGCCATTTTCCGTGGCCAGCCAGATGTACCCCGACGAGTCTTTAGCGATGGATTTGACGCTGTTCTGCGGCAGTCCATTCGTATTATCAAAATGTTGCACATAACAACTTGTAGTAATGGTATCTCTTTCGGCCAGACAGACATGTGTGGTGAACAGCAGGACAATCAGTATTGCGGACAAGGGTTTCCGGCGTGCGTGCATAGGTAAAACAGATTCAACTCCGACGTATATACGAAGTTAATGCCAATTTGGGGTTGAGGTTACAATTTCTTTGGTGGCGGAGATAAAAAAGCGGCTGTTCCCTTGGGGAACAGCCGCTTTTTTGTATTTAGCAAAGGCTGCTATGTATGCGAATTTGTTATCAAGCTATTTTTTATCCCACCATACGCGGCCGGTGAAATCGTTATCGGCGTTGCCGTACTCACCGGTTTGCTGCATTTCGTTGATCGCGTTTCTCCAGTTGGTCTGGTTGGCGATGGTTGGCTGCGGCAGTGCCCAGCGGCGAGGGATCGCTACGGTCTGGCCGGCTACCTGCATTGGTTCAAAAGGCAGGATACCGCCCACTTTGGGGATACCGGCTCTTTTCCAGGCGCCCCATGCTTCCCAGGGGGATTTGAACAGGTTCAGGAAGTTCTGGATGTTGATTTTTTCCAGCAGCACGTCATTGGCGCCGGTAAAGGCAACATTCGGTTTGTCCAGGTAGGCAGCGATGGCAGCAGCGTCCAGCGGCGCGTAGTCGCGGATTTTTGCTTCGCGGCCCATATCGTCATAAGCTTTGATAGAAGCCTCTACACCGTTTTTATAGTAGGTTTCCGCAGTACCGGTGGTGATGATGCCTCTTACGGCCAGTTCGGCCAGCATGAAACATTGCTCAGCGTAGCTCAGGATAGGCTGCGTATAGCGGGCGCCGTTATTATTGCCGTTTTCCGCATCCAGGTCAAACAGGCGGCGTTGTACAGCAGACACGGTGTCTACGGTGCGGGTAACTTCCTTCCCGTTGAAAGTCATCTTATAACGTTTTACGTTAAAGATCACAGAATCTGCTTTTACACTTCTTCTGTCGGGGCTGGCAGGCAGACCGAAATAACGGCGTTCGTTGTACTGGGCGGAAGCCGGGAAGGCGCCACCTTTGATGAGGCTGTCCACCAGTTCTTTGGTGTAGCTGTTTTTCTCATAAAAGATGCCCAGACGAGGATCGTTGTTGTTGTACATGTAGTCCAGCATGTTTTTGCTGGCAGACAGCGGATTGTTGTCCATGGCCCAGTTACCGGCGCGGGCAAAGCTCGCGTCAGCAGACAGGAACTTCCATTCGTCGGCGTTGCTTGCAAAGAGACCGTCTTTAACAGCCATCGCATCTTTAATGATAGCGGTAGCCTTGTCCGGTGTTCTTTTCAGCTGGCGCATGGCCAGTTTGATACGCAGTACGTTGGCCGCTTTTACCCATTTGGCGATGTCGCCGGAGTAAAAGATCTCAGCATTACCGGGAGAAGCCTGTCCGGAGAGACCGCTCTGCAGGGTAGTGATAGCGGCTTTCAGCTCGGTGTCCCACATAGGGAACAGTTTTTCCTGCGTATCGTAAGTAGGCGTAAAGTTAGCGTCGGAACGGGCCTGAAACGCGTTGGAATAAGGCATGCTGCCATTGGCGTCGGAAGCTCTCCAGGCGCTGTACACCTTCAGGATTTTAGCGATCGCCAGTACGTTACCATACTGTGCGCGTTCTCCTTCCGGTTTCCTGGACACAACCGCTTCCATTTCCACGAGGTTGCGGCCGATGCCTTTATAAAAAGCGTTATAAAAGTCGTTGGTGTTTGTTGGGCTGAAAAGGCCGGTGGGAGAAGATCCCGGAGCGGCTACACCAAACTGCATCCACTGCAACTGGTAGGTGTAAGCGTCGTAGAACCAGTCAAAATCACGGTCTACGATGCCTTTTTCAGACTGGGTGATCAACATTTCCGGTGGTACGTCTTCACTTACCTGCGGGTTTTGGTTGAGATCTTCAAAGTTTTTGGTACAGGCGGTCAGCATCATACCTGCTACTGCTACGCCCAATCCCCATTTATTTACATGTTTCATGTTACTCAATTGTTAAACGGTTATTAGAATCCTACCTGTACAGTCAGGCCCATGTTACGTACAAACGGTACAGCGCCATACTCGGAGAAGGCAGATGTTTTGTTGTTACGTACTGCTTCCGGGTTGATGTGGTCCGGCAGGTTGTTGAACAGGTAACCCAGGTTACGGCCAACGAGCGATACACGCAGGCTGTTCAGTCTCCAGCGTTGTACCAGGTCTGTAGGCAGAGAGTAGCCGAGGGATACTTCACGCAGCGCTACATAAGAAGCGTCGAATACGGAAGCTTCACGGATACCGATGCCCCAGTCGCCCACCATGCCATAATACTGGAACGGTGTCAGCGGAGATACATATCCTTTTTCATATGCCTGCTGGTAGGTCATACCATCCAGTGCAATGTTCTGGCCGTCTTTGGAGATGGTGGTTCCTTTCTGGAACACAGCGTCCGGGATCATACCATCGTTGCGGGTAACACCGGAACCATCGGTGAAGGTGATACCACCGTGTTCGGAATCACGACCATACATGGTGTTGGCAGTAGTACCACGACCGGTACCATACTGATGGGAAGCAGAGAAGAAGTCACCACCGATACGGGCCTGGATCAATACGCCGAGGCTCCAGTTTTTGTAGGTGAAGTTATTCTGCAGGCCCAGGTTGAAGTCAGGCATGATATTACCTACGACTGCGTTACCGCGTACAAATTTGTAAGGGAAGTCGCTGCCGCCGAGGGTGATGATCGGTTTGCCGTTGGCGTCGCGGGTGTAACCGTAGTCTGTTACCAGGTTACCGTAGCTACCGCCTACAGAAGCAATGGCTTTTACGCCCTGGTCTTCGTTCAGCTGCAGCTGGTCAACGCCCGGTGTGAGGCTGACGATTTTGTTTTTATTGCGGCTGCCGTTCAGCGTTACGTCCCAGGTAAAGTTTTTGTTCTGGATAGGCGTACCGTTGATAGACAATTCGATACCTCTGTTGATCATGCTACCAGCGTTGATGTAACGGGAGGTAACACCGGATTCAATCGGCGTAGGCAGATTGATGATCTGGTTGGTGATATTGGTGCGGTACCAGGCAAAGTCAAAGCCCAGACGGTTGTTAAAGAAGCGAACGTTGGCACCCAGCTCCCAGCTTTTGGAGATGGAAGGTTTCAGGGCCATGTTCGGCAGGATGTCTGAGTTGAAGATGTTTACCAGTGGCAGGTTTTTACCGCTGGCAGCACCCTGGAACAGGCCAGTAGTGTAGTAGCCGGTATTGATCTGATATGGATCGAGGTCACCGCCCACCATCGCATAAGAGGCGCGCAGTTTACCGTAGCTGATCCAGGAAGGCATTTCTTCCTTCAGTGTTTGTGTGAATTCCCACGCAGCACTTACAGAAGGATAGAAGTAAGAGTTGGTGGTATTTCCTTTGCTGCCTGCAGGATAAGTCAGGGCAGAAGACCAGTCGTTACGGCCGGTCACGTCCAGGAACAGCTCATTATTATAAGCCAGGCTGGCGGCGAAGAATACGGAGTTGATACGTTTGCGGAGCAACGGATCATTTTTTACGATCGGTGCATTCACACTGTTGGTGATATCATACAGGAACGGAATACGCAGACCGCCATCGGTGTAGTTGTTGTATTGTTTACCGATGCCGCTGTTCCATGTTTCAGCACCGAGGTTCAGGTTACCGTCGAATTTCTTGCCGAGTTTCGGAGTGATGATCGCCATACCGGTGAAGGTGTACTGGGATTTGTTCACGCCTGCTACAGAGAAGAAACCGTCAGAGCCTTTAAAGAAAGCGGCAGTACCTACTTCTTTACGTTCATCGGTAGATTGTTCGCTGCTGAAGTTGGCTTTACCAACGAATTTCAGCCAGTTTGTCGCTTCTGCGGTGAGGGAGAAGTTACCGGTGATCAGTGATTCTTTACGGGTCCAGCTGTTATAAGCCTGCTGATAGAAATAGTCAGCGCCCGGGTTGGTGCTCAGGTTAGCACGGCCACCGTTGGGCCCGAGGTAGTTTTCCGGTTTGCTCCAGATAGAAGGATCGTAGTTACGCGGGAACACATATACCCATTTACGGCCGATGTTGTAGTTGGTGTAGTCACCACCCTGACGGTCGGGGTTCAGTGTTTTGGAAGTAGCGTAGGTTACGCCCGCATCTGCGCTCAGCACCCTGGAGATCTGGGAAGAACCACGGAAAGCGAAAGTGTTTCTGCCGAAGCTGTTGTTCGGAGAAACGGAGTTGTTGTCCAGGTGGGAGTAAGACAGACGGAAAGTTCCTTTGTCGTTACCGCCTTCCATGGCCACGTTAGTATTAAAGTATTTACCGGTCTGGTAAAGATCTTTAGCGTTGTTGGGTTTAGGGGTGAAGGGTACGCTGGTACCGTTGGGCAGCTGCACCATTCTGCCGTCCATTTTAGGACCGAAGCTGTAACCGCCGGCGGTGTTGTCGTAAGAACCGTCAATACCCTGACCGTAACCATTTTGCAGGTCGATGGCGCCGCGGTATACTTTTTCGATCTGGGCGGTCTGGCTAACGGTAACGCCTATTCCTTTTCTTGCATTACCTCTTTTGGTGGTAATGAGGATGGCGCCGTTGATAGCGCGGGAACCGTAGAGGGCAGTAGCAGCAGCACCTTTCAGTACGGTGACAGACTCATAATCGTCCGGGTTGAGATTTTTCAGTACGTTACCGAAGTTTACGTCGGCAGCGCTTTCATCGTTTTCGAAGATCACACCATCTACGATGAAGATCGGCTGGTCTTTACCGTTCAGTGATTTGGCGCCACGCAACACGATACGTGGGGCAGCAGCGGGACCGCCGGCAGCTGCGGAGATATCCAGACCGGCTACTTTACCCTGCAGGGCAGACACCGGATTGATGGAGTTCGTTTTGGCAACGTCCGCACCTTTCAATTCTGTTACCGCATAGCCGAGTTTACGTTGTTCACGTTTCATACCCATAGCGGTAACCACTACTTCGTTCAGATTTTTGTTGTCTTCTTTTAAGACGATGGTCAGGGTGGTTTGCCCGTTTACAGGCACTTCCTGATTCATAAAACCGATGTAAGAGAGGACCAGTGTAGCATCGGAAGCCACCTGTACTTTAAAGGTACCATCAGCACCTGACATGGCGCCATTGGCTGTTCCTTTTTCCTTTACCGTTACACCCGGCAAAGGCGTTCCTTTTTCATCTTTTACGGTTCCCGTAACAGCTTTTTTATCCTGCGCCCATGCAGCGAAGCAACAGCATAAGAAAAGCAACGTGGTGAGAAGAAATGATCTTCGCATAGCTTCCTTTTGGTTTAAATTATAACAAAGTGATCAGTCACATGGCAATTACATAAGTGCATGGTAAACCATTTTCCAGCAACTGACTGCAGAAGGCAGTACAATAGGCAGGCAAAACATAGTTTCCGTTTCCGCATTTAAGATGGACTTACTCCATTGGCTATTTCATTGTTCACTGTTCCCGTGTTACTACAGTAGTAAAACGTTTTAGCAATTGGTCTCAAAAAAAAACCTGTTCGCCCGTGCATCCTTCATTTTCATTTCACAACAAGTTTTCTCAACAGAAATATCAGTTTCAAACTTAGGGATAATTATGAGAAGTGCAAAAAAGATTTAACAATTTTTTGATGTTTGGTTAACAAGTCGTTAAAACTAATAAAATAATATAGCTAAGAAAGAAAATACTATCAGTCTGCCTTTCCCGCCGGGCTGAAAACTTCTGTGGGCGTGGAAAATGTTTGATACCCATATTAGCCCCGGGGTTTATACCGGGGCTAATACATGGAAGAAAGTGTGCTTACTGCCTATTTATTCACTGCCTCAATCGTCAGCCTGGCAGCTGTTTCATCGAAAGCGCCCTTGTAATCGGAGAGGAATTTTTTTGCCGCCGCCTGTGCTGCAGGGTCCTGCTGCAACGCCTCCAGGAACTGTTTTTTACGCAGCACTACCTTCACCGGCGCCTGGTCTTTTACCAGGTAATAGGTGTACGCTTTCTGGTACTCATCATAGTTTTTGCCGCTCTGCACCATCCCTTTGTCCACAAAATCGGCAGGACGGAATACTACTTTAGCGTCTTTCACCAGCCTGTACCTGCCCTCTGCCAGCTGCTCCACAAACTTCTGTACACCGTCGATCTTCAGGGCTACAAAGGCATTCTGCTCCTCCCCTTTCCTGAAATGGAAGGCCTGCACATTATTCACTTCCGGTGCATAAGCCCTCCCGTCGCCCCCTTTCACGATCAACATGTTCTTTTCCAGGTCCAGGTTGGCATCGTATACCACCGAACGGGCTACGGGCTTATTGTCCATAGAATCGATCCACAAACGTCCCCACTCGGCATACAAATAAGGAGTGCCAACGGTGTTGTCCTTCGGATGAAAGCTAAGGGCTGTTCCGAATTTGACGCCCAGGTTATTGTCTACCGCATTCCGGAAGCTGACAGTCTGGGAAAGCCCCAGGGAATCCTGCGCCCGAAGCGACAGGCAGGCTAATACAAAAATGGTTGAAAACAGGAGGTGTTTTTTCATGGCGTTTTTATTACTGTTTTTGAATAGACGGTCAGGGTTTGTCCCACCACACTGGCGTCATAAAGACATCCGGTCCCTGTGCGGCATTGGCGGCCTCAACATTCGTACGGTTCACATCATAATCGTTCCTGGGATAGCGCAACCGGCGTGGTATCTGGCCATTGGTTTCATTATTCTTGTAGTTCACCGGCTTCAGCACCGGGAAACCGCTGCGGCGCCAGTTGGCATAAGCCTCGTACTCATTCAGGAAAGTGGTGATGTAATACTGCGTATTAATGGCTTCCAGCTTCGCTGCCAGCGTGCCGGCCAGCGGGGCCGCCTGCGCGGTGGCATAGGTGGTGGCAGCCGCATCATCATACGTTATAGACGAAGAATACAGCGTCCATTGCCAGATGCCGGACTTTACACCAGTGGTGAAATAAGCCACCGGGTTGCCGGCGATCCAGCCACGGGCGGCAGCTTCCGCCAGCATCAGCTGTACTTCTGAATATGTAATGAAGATATTCGGGGAATTAGGCTGTGCAATCACCTGCCGCGGCTGTGAATAATGCGCCAGGTTGGCGTCGCCGGTGGAGCCGATGCCGTACACCGGGTCTGAAGTGTTGTCAAACCCGTTGGGCAGCCCCTTTTGCACCGCCGGGTCATTGGAGCCGCCGGGCGTGGAATCTGCTTTGGGCAATTCGGAAATGATGCGTAACCGGGGATCTGCTTTGCTTTTCAGCAGGTCCACAAAAAACTTTGAGAGCTTAATACCCTGGTTGTCTTTCCCCGTTTCAGCCCTGCTGCCCGGGTACACCCCGATCACGTGACTGTTGGGATTATCATAATCACCGGCGGCATGCTGGATGTAAAACGCATCGGTGTTGGCGTTAAACACACCTCCGGCCAGGGCTTTCTGCACCCAGCCCCTGCCCAGCGACGGATCTGATTTTTTGGAAAGCCGCAGCCCTACCCGTAGCAGCAGCGAGTAAGCCAGTTTCTTCCACTGGGCGGGCGCGCCGCCATAACCGGAAATATCGGCATTGCCCGGCGTAGGCTTACCGGCATCCAGCATACCGGCGGCCTCTTGCAGTTCCGCTGCAAAACCGGCATAGATAGCGTCCTGCGCGTCGTAGGCGGGCGTAAAGTTCTGGTCTATAAAGCCTCTGCCGGCGGCCACATAAGGCACATTACCGTAAAGGTCTGTCAACCGCTGCAACATGATCACCCGGGCAATTTTGGCCATCGCAGTGAAATTTGCCTGCGAAGGATCGGTCTTTGTCTGTTCTATCAGCGTAGTCAGTATTTTCACGCCGTTGGGATAAAACGAGTTGAACGCCGACCCGCTGTAACCATCGTTATACAGGTATTTATCTCCCACATAAGTCAGACTGGTAGAGGCAAGATGCTGTACCATGGGACCGCAGTAAATGAGATTGGCCCGCCATGCTTCAAACTCTCCACCGGAAACATACAGCAGTCCTCTCGTGAGCAGAATGCCGGGCGCCACCACGGGGGCGGCTGTCGGGTCGGTATTGATTTTCTCAAAGTTTTTGGTGCAGGAAGCCAGCGACAGCCATAGCAGCAGTACTACTGTTCCGTATGCATATATTGATTTAACCATGATCAAAGCGATTTAGAATTTTACATTCAGGTTCAAACCAAAACTTCTGGACTGCGGATAGCCCAACAGTTCAGCCCCCTGTCCGGCGCCGTTACTGTAAGTGGATTCAGGGTCCACATTGGGCACATCTTTATAGATGATCCAGAGGTTCCGCGCCACAAAAGAGAGCGATGCCCCGGTGAACGGTGTCTTGTTCAGGACGCCGGCAGGCAGGCTGTAAGTCAGTATCACCTGGCGCAGCTTTATAAAGGCGCCGCTATAGATAAACGGCTCTGCGATGTTGAATGCAATATTCTGGTAATAGTCCTGTGCATCCACCACTTTGTCTACATACTTGGAGGGATCGTTGGGATCCTGCGCTTTAATGGTCACGCCACCGGAGCGACCGTCCAGCGTGGCTTTCTGCAAACCGAAATAGTATCCGTAGTCATTGGTGCCGGAGTACAGTTTATTGCCCCAGCGGGAATCTATCAGCACGCCCAGTGAAAACGCCTTATAGGTAAAGGTGTTGGTCACGCCCAAGGTATAGGGCGCCACACCTGTTCCGAAGATAGTCAGCGGCCCCTGCAAAGGCTTACCGGCGGCGTTAAAGAGGATGTTGCCCTGATCATCGCGCTGGAAGCTGTATCCCTGGATAACGCCAAAAGGCTGGTGCGGTATCTGTTGGATGGTGACGTTAAAAGTACGCACGTCCGATACTTTCAGTGCATTGAGTTTACCATCGAGCTGAATCACTTCGCTTTTGTTGTACGCGAAGTTGGGCGTGATGTCCCAGGTGAAATTCTTGCTACGTACAGGCGTTCCTGTTACCATCAGTTCTATCCCTTTGTTGCTTACTTTACCAACGTTGATGAAGGCGGTGTTATACCCGGAAGCGTTGGAGATAGTGGTTTGCACGATATCGTCTTTGGTTTTACGGGTGTACCAGGAGAAGTCAACAGACAGGCGGTTATCGAAGAAGCGGGCTTCAAAGCCGGCTTCATAGCTGGTATTAACGTAGGGTTTGAGATTGGCGTTAGGCACTGCATAGCTGCCATCCTGCGCCTTCTTCACGTCTGCAACAGGCAGACTGGTAGTGCCCAGTACCAGCGGGTTCTGTACCTGGTAAGACAGCCGGAGGCGGTAAGGATCTGTATCGCCTCCCACCTGCGCCCAGGAAGTACGCAGCTTGGCGTAGTTGATCCATTTGGGCATGGTAACGGCGTCTGAGAGTACAAAGCTGAGGCCGGCGGACGGGTAGAAGATGCTGTTACTGTTGAGCGGCAGCGTAGAGAACCAGTCATTGCGGCCGGTGAGCGTCAGGTAGAGATAACTCCTGAAAGACAGTTCAGCGGAGGCGTACAGTGAATTGATCCTCTTCTCGAAAATATCGTTGGTAACGGTTTTCGTCTGCAGGTTGCTCTGGTCGTAGAAATACGGGATATTGAAGGTATTGCCGGTCAGGTACAGTTTATCATTTTTGTTGCGCATCACGTTGGCGCCTACGAAACCGGAGATACGCCATTTTTCGTCGAAGCCTTTTTCCACGCCTACCATCACATCGGCATTCAGCTCGTAGAAGTTCTGGCGTGTCTGATCATTGATCTGGCCGCCGGGAATATAGGCGGTACCGTTAGGGGTGACCGCTTTGTTGTCGCGGAAGAACATGTCCGCGCCGATGCGGCCTTTGACATAGAGCCAGTCAAGGATATCGTAGCGCAGTTCCGCGGAGTTGATGAAGCGGTCTTTTTTATCGGCCTGTTCGAAGTCGTAAACAGAGAACCAGGGGTTGGTGATGTATTCATTGGCGTTCCACCGGAATTCGTTGCCGTCCGCATTCAGTTTACTGTCTTTCAGCGTTTGTACGGCGAGGGAGGTGGGCAGCAGGTAGAGCGCGAAGTTGGCGTTACCGGGTGAATCGGATACGCGGGGCCTGTTGGTGGTCCGTTCGCGGATATATTTGGCGTATACGTTGAGATGCAGTTTTTTCCCGAGCCATGCCGACACGTTGAGGGAGAGGTTGTCCCGGCGGATACCGGAATTGGGCAGGGTAGCTTCGTTTTTCATATCGGTGGCTCCGAAGCGCCAGGTCACTTTTTCGTTGCCACCGCTGGCAGCGACGGAGTTGGTGAAGGTGTAGCCGCTGCGATAGAATTTTTTGAAATTGTTTTTCACTGCGTTATAGGATCTGCTGATACCATCGTACTGGATCACAGACGAACCGTCGAGCGGGGCGCCCCAGCTGAAGAGCCCTGCTGCGCGGGCTTCCGCGGCCGTTTGTGGTTTGAGGCCGTTGAGGCCCATGCCGTAGTCGTATTGCCAGTCGAGGTTTTCCACCACCGGCCGGTCGAGGACGATGTTGCTGCTGAATTCCACGCCAACGCCTTTACGGCTGGCGCCGCCTTTGGTGGTGATCAGTATCACCCCGTTGGAGGCGCGGGAGCCATACAGTGCGGCGGCGGTGCCGCCTTTCAGTACGGAGATGGTAGCGATATCGTCGGGGTTGATGCTGGAGATACCGTCGCCGGCATCGGTACCGCCGTATTCACCGGCAGAACCGAGGTTATCATTATTGATAGGAATCCCATCTACCACGATAAGGGGTTGGTTGTTCCTGTTTTTATCGATGGAGGTATTACCGCGGAGGATAATACGGCTGGAGCCTGCGGGCCCTGTGGCTGTGGAGGTGACATTGAGGCCGGCCACTTTACCGGAGAGGGTATTGGCGATATTGGTGCTGCGGGCCTGTGTGAGCTCCTCTCCTTTTACTTCAGATACGGAGTAGCCCAGCGCTTTCTTTTCTTTCTTGATGCCCAGTGCGGTCACCACCACTTCTCCCAGGTTCTTTTCATCTGTTTTAAGGGTGACGGTAAGCTGGGACTCGTTGCCTACCGGTACTTCCTGCGGGAGGAAGCCGAGATAGCGGAACACCAGCGTGCTGCCCGGGGGGACAGAGAGGGAGAAGTTTCCTTCCGCGTTGGTAGTGGTTCCTTTTGAGGTGCCTTTCACCAGGATGTTCACACCGGAGAGGGGCTGACCGGTGTCGTCTGTTACCTTGCCGGTAATAGCCTGTTGCGCCCAAACCACGGGAGTGGTCAGCAACAATAACACGAACAACAGCACATGCGTAAAGTTTCTGATCATGTTTAATGCGATAAAAGTGAAGAAATAAACCGGGGATGGTTTTGGTTGAATAGTGTTCCGGCAGAGGGGGTGAGCAGCCACAAAACCGGAACTGTATCAGATAACAACAGGACACGGCTTTTTGTTCCCGCAAGTATCACAGGAACAGGAAGATAGGAAGAGGATGGGGTGGGTTATTTTTTACCGGGATCGGAAGAAGCTCTGACGATCAGGGCAGGTTCCAGGACGATCTGGCGGGGGGTAGCGGATGGGTGATTGAGTTCCTGCATCAGCACTTCCACGATATTTTTGCCGATCTCTGTAATCGGTTGCGCCACGCAGGTGATAGACGGGCTGTGGAGGCGGAACAGGTCGTGGTCGTCGAAGCTGACCACACCGATCTGCGGTCCTATTTCCCAGCCGAGGGAGCGGATGCTTTCGATACCATAGATACCGAGGTAGTTGGTAGCGAAGAACACGGCATCGAGGCCTTTGATGGAGGTGAGGAATTTTTTGATTTCCGTATTGAAGGCTTCGCGCTCCAGTTCAAACGGAATTTTTTTAACGAGGCTTTTATTAAAAGGGAGATGATGGTCTTTGAGTGCGGCCGTAAATCCATCGAGGCGGTCTTTCATCTGTACCTGGTCGGAGGTGATGGTGACGATCGCGATTTTTTTATAGCCCTGGCTGGCCAGGTGGCTGGTGACGTTGTAGGCGCCCTGGTAGTTGTCTACCACCACATAGTGGGAGCTGACATGTGGGAAATAGCGGTCCATGAGCACTACCGGTTTGGAAGTGGCTTTGAGTTGTTCTATCTCCTTGTCCAGGTTTTTGGTAGGTGTGACGATGTAGGCGTCTACCTGGCGGTACTTGAGTACTTCCAGGAGTCCTTTTGCTTTTTCGGTATTGTCTTCCGTACTGCCGTAAAGCACTTTATAGCCGTGCTTGTCCGCTTCGTCTTCCATTACTTTCGCAAGGCTGGCGAAGAAGTTGTTGGCAATATCTTCCACAATGAGGCCGATGGTTTTGGTTTTTCCTGTACGGAGGCCGCGTGCCAGCTGATTCGGTTTGTACTTGAGCCGGGAAGCTATTTTCTGTATTTTTTTGCTTACCTGCTCGCTGATCCGCTTCTCTTTCGCTTTGCCGTTTAGCACAAACGAGACAGTCGTAGGAGAAACCCCTGCCTGTTTTGCGATATCTTTAATAGAGATTCCTTTCATAGACAACAAATGCTATATCGATTTAGCCCAGCGTAATTTACAAAATGAAAGCTGAAATTTACATTCTTGCGCCAATTATTCCAAAAAAGTTGCTAAATCTTATAAACAGGGATAAGCGGCAGGTCTATGACATTTAAGGGTCATTTTCGCAATAATGATATTTTTTTAACCAATTTTTAATAATTTGGCAACATTCATAGGACAATGGCAATACTAAACAAGGGGATTGCCAGGATAACACTCGTTTAAAAATTAATACTTGAATGAAACCCATTCTTATTAAAGTTGGGGCTTTTGCCGATAATCAGATCACCATCATAGAAAGATGTGATCCGTATTTTAACACGCCTTTTCACTTCCACCCGGAGTGTGAGCTGGTGTTTGTTACGGAGAGCCACGGGAAGAGGATTGTTGGGGACAGCATCGAGAGCTTTGAGGAGGGCGATATGGTGTTTCTGGGGCCGCATATCCCCCACGTATGGTATAATGAAGAAGAATACTATAAGGGCGACGAGAACCTGAAAGCCCGTTCTGTGGTAATTTATTTCCCGAAAGATATTTTTGGTGAGAAATTTTACGGTCTCCCGGAAACCAAAGCGCTGAGCGAGCTTTTTCATCGCGCGCAGCGCGGGATGAAAATAATAGGGCCCACGTATGACAAGCTGAAACCGGAAATACTGTCCCTTCCCAAAAAAGAGGGGCTTGACAGGATCATTTCGCTGCTCAGCATCCTGAAAACGCTGTCGGAAACGCGCGACTGTTACTATCTCGCCAGCACAGGGTATTCCCACGCCTACAACGTAAAAGACAACCATAAAATAGACGAGGTATTTAAATATGTGATGAACAACTTCTCCAAGGAGATATCCCTGCAGGATGTGGCCAGCATCACCAACCTCTCACCGCAGTCTTTCTGCCGTTTCTTTAAGAACCGCACCAAAAAGTCATTTGTACAGTTCCTGAACGAGGTACGGATAGGCCATGCCTGCAAGCGTTTGACAGAAGAGGACTGGTCTATTGCAGAAATCGCTTATTCCTGCGGGTTCAAGAACCTGTCCAATTTTAACCGGTTTTTTAAAGAGATCGTGGGTAAAACGCCCAAAGAATACAAGAACGAGTTGCGGCTGAAGGAAGCCTGATGATAAGGCAGCGGAACTGGGAAAGATTATGAATTAACCGGGTTGGCTGGTTATCAGGCTAAATCTGATAAATACTGCATATCCGATAGACTTTATTGTATTAATATCCGAATTTCTTCTTACTTTCAACGATAGTAATTCAACCAAAACATCTAATTGCTACTGTAATTCAATGTTCAGCAGTTATTCAGATAACCAGTTAGTGTCGCTGCTCAAAAGCGACGACAGTGCTGCCTTCAATGCCATCTATGACCGCTACAGTAAAATGTTGTATCTCTTTATATACAGCAAGCTGGATGCGGGAGAGATCAGTAAGGACGTACTGCAGGACCTGTTTATTTCCCTTTGGGAGAAACGTCATTCCCTTGTACTGAAAGAATCGCTGAAATCTTACCTGTACCAGGCGGCCCGGCACAAGATCATTGATATTTACCGGAAAAACGCCACTTACCGGAAATACCTGCAGCAATTGATTGAACACTTTGATGCACAGCCGCATTCTGTGGAAGACACGGTGGATTACAAAGCCAGGTCGCAGGAGTTGTTTGAGGCGATTAACCATTTGCCGGAGAAAATGAAGGAAATTTTCATGCTGAGCAGGTTTGAAAACTTATCTATAGAACAGATTTCCAACCACCTGGGCCTTTCCCAGCAAACGGTGAAGAACCAGATCACCAAAGCCCTCAAGATATTACGGGCCAGCTATGCGCAAACCGACGTTATATTGCTCGTTATTTCGCTTGTTTTCACTGCCAACCGTTAATTTTTGCAAAATATTCGGGTATTGCCATGGTACTAATTCCACGTTACCACGACTTACTATCATCCAAAAACGCTATCAGGTGGACACAGAACAGATAAAAATATTGCTGGAGCGATATCAACAGGGGGACTGCTCACCGGAGGAAGCGAAAATCATAGAACAGTGGTTTGAACAGATCAACAGTCACCAGTCGACCATCGCAGACGAGCACGCGCTCGATTTGGAGCTGGAAGAGGTGAAACTGCGTATCCGGGAACAGATCACGCCGGCGCCCAAAGTGCGCCGCCTGCGGCCCTGGCTGTTATCAGCCGCCGCTGCTGCTGCCATTATCCTGGCGGCAGGCCTGTTCTGGTTTAACAGCAACCGACCAACCGCCACTCCCGCCGGCGCACCGCTGGCCCATCATCCGGCCACCGGCAGTAACCGCGTGGTGAAAGACGGCTTCGTGGAGATTACGACGCTCAAAGGACACCAGGAAAATATCACACTGGAAGACGGCAGCACTGTGGCCCTGAACGCCAACAGTAAACTGCGTTATCCGGAAAAATTCAGCGCCACCGAAAGAAGCGTTTACCTCGATGAAGGGGAAGCCTTTTTCAACGCTGCGCCCGACGCCAACCGCCATTTTGTGGTACGTACCACCGAACTGGCCACCACCGCATTGGGCACCACCTTCAACATCCGCGCCTATAGTACTGAAAATAAAGTCACGGTAGCCCTGCTCACCGGCAAAGTGAAAATAGACCCGCTGCAAAACAGCCAGTCCGCCCGCTCTTTTGTATTGCTCCCCAGCGAACAAATCAGCTATGACCGGCAGCTGCTGAGCATAGTCAAAACATCTTTCGCCAAACCGGAAGAAATTACCGGCTGGAAGCAAGGTTATCTTGTATTTAAAGACGCACCCTATATTGAGCTCATGACCGGCATCGAGAATCGTTACGGTGTGACCATCATCAATGAAAGCGACAAAACAGCATGGAATTATACCGGCAATTTCAGAAATGAAAGCCTATCCGAAGTAATGGACATTATCTGTATCGCCAAATCCTTATCATATACCATTAAAAAAGACACCGTTTATCTTGTAAATAAAAAATAGACTCATATGAGGGTAAAGCCTTACCCCATAACATGGTTCATATCCATGGGGTTAATGCTGACATTGCTGCTGGCCGGTAGCTTGAACACCCTGAGTAGCGCGTTTGCCGAAGAAATACAGCAGCCGCCATCGACAATTGTTGTCAGTATCCAGGCGAAAAACAAAAACCTGGAAGACGTGATGACCGAAATATCGGTCAAAACCGGGCTGAACTTCCACTACGACAAAACTGATCTTAACCTGAAGAAAAAGGTTACGCTCAACTGCACCAAAACACCTATAGATGACGTTCTGGCGTTGTTATCAGCACAAACCGGATTGAAGTTTACCCGTATCAACAACAAAATCATTGTAGGAGCCGACATTGAAACAGGCGGCACGTCAACCGTCGACCTGTTAAAGCACGTTTCACTGGAAAGAGAAATCACCGGTACCGTACGCGATAATAAAGGCACGCCGCTTCAGGGAGTAACCGTTCAAATCAGGAACAGCAACAAAGGCACACAAACAGACGCCGACGCGGGGTTCAGCATTAGCGCCAACCCCGGCGATGTATTGTTGTTCAGTTATGTGGGATATCTGACACGCGAAGTCACCGTAGGCACCAGCAGCCAAATTAACATCACGCTTCACGAAAACATCAAGGCACTGGGGGAACTGGTAGTCACCGCCCTTGGCATACAGAAAAAATCGCGGGAACTGCCCTACTCCACCCAACAGCTGGGTGGCGACGACGTTTCCCTCGTCAAAGATGCCAATTTCATGAACAGCATCTCCGGTAAAGCTGCCGGGGTATGCATCACCCGCAACGCCTCCGGTATCGGCGGCACCGTCAGGGTCGTGTTACGCGGCAACAAATCCACCCGCGAAAACCAGCCCCTGTACATCGTTGACGGCGTACCTTATGCCAACTATACCCCGTCACAACCCCAGGACGTATGGGGACAGGCCAACAATACCATCGGCGGCGGCGGCCGCGATGGCGGCGATGGCATCTCCAACATCAATCCCGACGATATTGAAAGCGTCAGTATCCTCAAAGGCGCCTCCGCCGCCGCTTTATACGGCAGCCAGGCCGCCAACGGCGTCATCCTCATCACCACCAAAAAAGGAAAACCCGGCAAAAGCCACATAGAGGTAGCCTCCGACTTCACCATCGAAAAACCCTCTATGTTACCCAACCTTCAATACCGCTACGGACAAACAGAAGCGCCCTACGACTCCGTCAGCAAACCCAAGCCCGGCTCCCTGGGCAGCTGGGGCCCCCCGGTAAAGTCGCCCGATCATGTAAAAGACTTCTACAATACCGGCGCCACCTGGATCAATACCGTTTCCTTCAGCGGCGGCACAGAAACAGCACAAACCTATTTCTCCTACTCCAACACTACCAATAAAAGCATTCTGCCCACCGGCAAATTCAACCGGCACACGATCAATTTCCGGGAGACACTCCGGCTGCTCAACAACAAGCTGGTCATGGACGCCAACGCCTCTTTCCTGGCGCAGTCGTCGGTCAACCGCCTGTCGTCCGGGCTATACTACAGCCCCATCTCCGGCTTGTATGTATTCCCCCGCGGCCTCGATTTCAACGCCTATAAAAACCAGTTCGAATACTACGATACCGCCCGGAGCCTTTACATGCAGAATTGGTGGAACATCCGGCACGATAAAGAATGGATAGGCCAGGACGATCAGCAGAACCCCATGTGGGCACTGCAACGCAACCGCCGGCTGGACAACCGCTACCGGGGCATGGCCTCCCTGGCGCTCAACTATCAGCTCAACAACTGGCTTTCCTTCAAGGGACGCGCCAGCTTCGACAAATCACTGGACCAATACGAGCTGGAAGCCTATGCCGGCACGCAGCGCGTACTGTCCGACTCCAATGGCCGCTACATCCTGGAAAAAGAATTCAACACCCAGCTGTATGCCGACCTCATGGTCAATGCCAGCGGGAAAGTGAACCAATGGCTACACCTGGCCGGTAACGTGGGCGCCAGCATCACCGACATTAAAGCGCATGAACGCGCCTTCAACGGCGCCAATCCCAATGCGGAACCCGGTCTTATTTATCCCAATAAATTTTCCCTGTCCAACATCGCCGAAAAGTCGCTCGACGCACAGCACAGCGTGGAACAGAAGCAGCTCCAGGCCATTTTCGGCAACGCCCAGCTGGGCATCAAAAACTTCCTCTTCCTCGATCTTACCGGACGCAATGACTGGTCCAGCACCTTTGCTTTTACGCCCACCCTCGCGAAAGGTTATTTTTATTACTCACTCGGACTGTCGGCCATCTGGACAGACATGTTTAAGCTGCCGAAAGCGTTTAACCTTCTGCGCACACGCATATCCTACGCCAAGGTAGGCAACGACATCGCCAGCTACGCCTCCAACCCGGCGCCGTTTACCATGCAAACCACCGCCGGCGTAAGCAGGGTGCTGCTCAACCTCCGTACCCCCTACCCCGGCATTTATCTCGAACCGGAAGACAACCGCTCTTTCGAAGCCGGACTGGAAGTGCACCTGTTCAACAACAGGCTCAATGCGGACATCACCATCTACAAAAACAATAACTACAAACAATACATGGAAGTGCCTGCCCCTCCCGGCTCCGGATTTATGACCTATTACCTCAATATGGGCAATATCCAGAACAAGGGCCTGGAAGCATCTGTGAGCGCAACGCCCATTCAAACCAAGGGCTTCAGCTGGACCAGCACTATCAACTTCTCCACCAACCGCAACATCGTATTGCAGTTGAGCAATAAAAAAATTGCCGGCGCCGATACCAGCAACATGTTTACCCTTACCGATTTTGGCGTTAATATGTTTGGCTCCTTTATACAGGAAGGCGGCTCCTGGGGGGATATTTATTCCAACAAAGAATTAAAACGTAACGACAAAGGCCAGGTGATTGTGGATGAAAACGGGAAGCTGTCTACCACAGGTACTTTCAAAAAAGTGGGCAATCCCAATCCGGACTTCATGCTTGGATGGAACAACAGTTTCTACTACCGCAATTTTACTTTAAGCTTCCTCGTAGACGGCCGTTTCGGTGGTAAAGTCATGAGTGTTACCCAGGCAGTACTGGATTATTACGGCGTGAGCGAAGTGACCGCAAAGGCCCGTGACAACGGCGGCGTAGTGCTCAACGCTGCGCTGGCGGACGGCACCCCCTACACCGGGAAAATAGACGCCGCCAATTACTACACCATCATCGGTGGCCGCTCCGGCATCGGGGAAATGTATATGTACAACGCTACCAACATCCGGCTGCGGGAGCTGAGCCTCAGCTACCTGCTTCCCCTGAAGTGGAAATGGCTGCGCAGCATGCGGGTAGGCGTTATCGGAAGGAATCTCTTTTTCTTTAAACTCGACGCTCCTTTTGACCCGGAAGTCTCTATGGGTTCCGGCAACGGTCTTCAGGGCGTAGATGTATTCGGATTACCGCCCTTACGTAGTATGGGTGTCAACTTAAAATTCGGGTTTTAAATCTAACGACCATGCGTACACGGATTCAAAGCATGCTGCTGGTGATCGCCTCCCTCGCTTTGGGTAGTGGCTGCACCGGAAAATTCACTGATATCAACAAAAACCCCTATGATTTTACCGAGAGTGACCTGAAAGGCGATTTTCAGCTGATGGGCGCTCCTATCACGCAGGCGCAGCTGTTCCTGTTGCGCTACAACGATCCGCCTACGGCGCAGTTACAGCAGAACCTCAACGCCGATATTTTTTCCGGGTATATGATGTCGCCAACGCCCTTTGAAGGCAATATCAATAATATGAACTACGGCCTGCTCTATTACTGGAACGTTCATCCGTGGAACGAGGCGTACCGCTGGGTGATGAAGCCCTGTGTGTTCACACAGCAAAAGGCCGGGTCAAAGTATCCTGATTTCTACGCCTGGGCCACCATTATGAAAGTGGAGGCCATGCACCGTATCAGTGATATCTTCGGGCCTATCATTTACAAACATTTCGGGGAGATCAACAACGACAATGTTTTTGAGTATGATTCTCAACAGCAGGCTTACTATACTTTTTTCCATGACCTGGACACCGCCATCAACCTGTTGACCGATTATGTGAACCGTGGCAACCCGCAGCGTTTCCAGGCGTTTGACCTGGTATATAAAGGTGATTATATCAAATGGATAAAATTCGCCAACACCCTGCGGCTGCGGCTGGCGGTACGCATCAACGGCGTAGATGCAGCCAAAGCCAGAAAAGAGGGGGAAGCGGCGCTGAAACATCCCTTAGGGCTGCTGCAGGAGGCGAAAGATAATTTCGCGGTGGACATCTCACCGGTCACCCATCCGCTTAACATTATGTGTTACACCTGGGCCGACCTCCGCATGAGCGCTCCCATGGAGTCGATCCTCACGGGATATAACGACCCCCGCCTGCCGTATTATTTTGTGCATACCGATGAAGGGCAGGACATCTACCATGGTATCCGCAATGGCATCCGTATTTCCCTGAAAGAGCAGTATACCGGTTATTCCAAGCTGGCCCGGCTGGAGAACAGGATCCAGTTCATGGCCGCGGCAGAAGCCTGGTTTCTCAAAGCAGAAGCGGCGCTGAACAACTGGGACGGCGCCGGCAGCATTGTTTACAACTACGAAAAAGGTGTCAGTACTTCTTTTGACCAATACGGCATTACTAACGTGAATGGCTATCTGAGAAACGACACCAGTAAACCGAGACCTTATGTAGATCCCAACAATAAGGAGAACAATGTACCTGCAGGCAGCAAACATCTCAGTAAGATCACTATTAAGTGGGATGAACAGGCTTCAAGGGAAGAAAAACTGGAGCGTATCATCACCCAGAAATGGATCGCTATGTTCCCCGAGGGACAGGAAGCGTGGACAGAGTTCCGCAGAACGGGTTATCCGAAATTATTCCCGGTGGTGATCAATAACAGTAATAACACGATCAGCACGGAAAAATTCATCCGCCGGCTACCGTTCCCGCAGATAGAAGAAGTCACCAACCCGCAGGCGCTGGACCGGGCCAGGAAGATGCTGGGCGCGGACGACAACGGCGGTACACGATTATGGTGGGACACCAAATAATTTTCTGTTTTATCATTTTATTATTCCGGATGGCGGTCTTTCCGTCATCCGGAATTTTTTTTTATAACCTGTAGTACCATTTCTATTAACACACGACTTCCTTCCTGTAGCGCTTATGATGCGTCATCCAAATGAAAACATTAGCGAGGCAAAATCATTCAAAATAAAAATTTCATGTAAGAAGAACAGGCACGAAAAACTATAACGGAATCGGCACGAAAAAGCGTGTTGCATTTTCCGAAGGGGATACCTGTGCTAACAAACCACGTCAATTCAATAAAAAAAGGTGGTAAAGGATGGCTTTCGCCATGCTAATGGGGAGTGTATTTTTTTTTCCAGACAGCACGTGACAGCGTATTGTATCAGCAGGCACGCGATACATGAGTCAGCTCTTATCCACAACATTTAAATACCAATTATTAACCAAAAAAAAGGCAAGTATGAAAAAAAACCTACGCCTTATGAAAGTGTGTGCTGTAACGGGAATGGCGCTCACTTCCATATTAGCAGACAATGCATATGCGAAGGCTGCCGGCTATACTTATACGCCCACAGCTTCATTCCGTAGCATTTTACAGGAAAAGGAAATCAGCGGTACGGTGCGTGATACCAAAGGCTCGCCATTGCCGGGTGTTTCCGTTCAGGTAAAAGGAACTACCAAAGGCGCACAAACCAATGCCAACGGCCAATATCACCTCAATGCCAAGGCCGGCGACGTATTGGTATTTTCTTCCATCGGCTTCGGTTCACATGAAGTAACCGTGGGCAGCAGCGCTACTGTCGACGTACGACTGGACGAAAATGTAAAAGGACTGAATGAACTGGTGGTAACCGCACTCGGTGTGAAAAAAGCTGCCAAATCCCTGACCTACTCTACACAACGGCTGGGCAATGAAGAACTGACTACCGCTAAAGATGCGAACGTCATGAACTCCATCTCCGGTAAAGCCGCCGGTATCACCGTGAGCAGAAGCGGTTCCGGCGTAGGTGGTTCCGTTAAAGTAACCCTGCGTGGTAACAAATCCGCTCAAAGCACCAACCAGCCGCTGTATGTGATAGATGGTATCCCCATGACCAACTATACTACCCAGCAGCCCAACAGTACCTGGGGTGGTGATGGTACCTCTACGTTTATGCCTGGTCGTGACGGTGGTGACGGTATCTCCAACATGAACCCTGACGATATCGAAAGCGTATCCGTACTGAAAGGTGCGTCCGCCGCCGCGCTGTATGGCAGCCAGGCTGCCAACGGTGTTATCCTCATCACTACCAAAAAAGGCAAGGCAGGTAACGCTAAAGTAGAATTCTCCAGCGGTTTCACACTGGACAAAGTGGCTTACAAACCTGAACTGCAGAACTCCTACGGCGCCACCAAAGACGGGGCTACACAAAGCTGGGGCCCGGAAATCAGCAACGCGCAGGATAACGTGTCTGATTTCTTCCGTAATGGCAACACCTGGATCAACGCCATCAACTTCACTGCCGGCACAGAAAAAGCGCAGTCTTATTTCTCCTATGCCAATACCAATGCCAAAGCGGTGATGCCGGGCAATGATCTGAATCGTCATAACTTCTCTTTCCGGGAAACAGCCAAGTTCCTCAACGACAAGCTGACCCTGGATGGTAACGTGAACATTATCACACAGAAAACAGATAACGGTCCTGTAACCGGTTTGTACTTCAACCCGCTCACCGGTCTCTATTTATTCCCCAGAGGCCGCGACATGTCACCATATAAAACTTATAACAAG
>NZ_CAMLHC010000029.1 GCF_946479755.1 uncultured Chitinophaga sp.
TCGACTGAAATTGCGATTATAAATTAAACGTTGACACAGTTTATTTTACACTCCCTCGAGGTTGCAAGTATTTGACTTACAACCCATTCTTTGTGTCAATATCGTTTTTATCCGCTTCTGTCCACCATTTGCGGCACATAATTGTCACACGACATGACACACGAAAATTATTTCCTATCTCTTCAACTGCCAGTCAATCTTACGTTTGGGCAGCATGACACAACGGCTGTTGTGTACGAAAAAAGACCTTCTTTCACTTTGGCCCCACTTTCTCACCATTTTGCAAATGGCTCCAAATCCTTACTGACACAGCATACTATTATGCACCCATGGTTTCACCTTTAAATATCGTTCGGTATAAAGCTATTGAAGCGAAAGAATGTAAAGGGCGATAAAACCATAAAAGCAAATATGAATGGCTTTTTCATAAATAGAGATTTACAATTGGAAAGTTATGTGTATTTAGACGTAATTCAACCAATAGCTTCCATCCCGGAGGGGTAAAGCATTATTTAGGCTAAAAAATGTCTTAAACCAGTAACAGTTTTACGGGAACCCATAAATGTTCATTTTCAATAGTCGTATATTCGAATATATTCAATTCATCATTTAAAACACGTTACCTCATGAACAAGTTTGAAACAATCAAGCCAGGCCCTAAGCCTAAAACAGACGAGGGGAAAGACGACAAAAGAAGAAGAGTGCTTCCAGAGACAAAACCTAAACATCCCGATTTAAAGCCTCATAAGCATAAAACTGGCGAGTCTCGATAAAATGTTTTTCAAATGCCGGCTATATAACCGGCATTTTCTTCAAATGAAAGCGGCTACAGAATGCCCAGGCGAAGACCTGCCAAGTTGAATGTTTTGGTTTTACGGGCGGCTTTTTTCAAGGATGGAAAGTGGATTTAAAACAAGACAATTTATCAATGGAGCAAGTTGATCTCTATTAATAGTATAAAAGGATAGAAAGCTAAAGAAGCCTTCAAAATCAGCTTGACGGGTTTATTGAGCAATCGGGCCCGAAAAATTTCAATTTTATGGCATTACCGTTTTGGCGGGAGGTCACACGTCACAACATCCTTATAAAAGCGAATGGCATCCGGGTGTACAACCGGATGCCATTCGCCTGTAGTTGTCTGTGATTAAAATCTTACCGCCAGGTTTGCGGATGCGTTGAAAGGCAGCTGCGGACTGATAACACCCTGGCCGGTGAAATACTGTTCATCGGTGATGTTGTCGAACTTCAATCCTATCCTGAATTTGTCGGCATCATAGAATGCAGTGGCATTGATCAGTGTATACGGTTTGAATACAAAACGACCGGTAGTAGCTGAATTGGCAGTAACGTGTTCGCTCACATAATTAGCGCCGGCGCCAATACCAAGGCCTTTCAGTGTTCCCTTGTAAAGGGTGTAGCTCAGCCAGAGGTTACCGATGGTGGGAGGACCGGCGTTGGAAGGACGGTATCCGTCAGTGTCTTTACCGGTAGTATTCAGTTTGCTGTCGTTATAAGCATAACCGGCAATAAGGTTCAGCCCTTTAAATGGAACCGCCATCACTTCCACTTCTGCTCCTTTACTGCGCTGGGTGCCATCCTGGACGGTAATCGTGTATTCTGTACCGTTATCCATCAGCACATCCGGACGGGTCATATTCTTCACCTTGATGTCGTAGTAGCTGGCAGTGACCGTCAACCTGTTTTGCAGGAGATTCAGCTTCACACCGCCTTCCAGCTGATTGGCATACATTGGCTTGAAGTTTCCGTTTACATTGGCCACCGGCTGCGTTACCGGGGGAACATTCACAAACCCGTTCATATAGTTACCGAAGAGGGATATCATTTCCGGAACGATTTCATATACCAGTCCCAGTTTAGGCGACAGGGAAGTCTGATAGAACCTGCTGTCAGGCACCATTTTTCCGGATACATGGTTAAAGGTCCCGTTACTGGCAAAATAATCCAGGCGCAAGCTAAGTACCGCTACCAGGTAACGCGTAATGTTTACCGCATCGGAAGCATAGGCGCCATAAATATTATTGGAAGTATAGTTCTTAACCGGTGCAGCCCCGCTCGTGACAATCTTATTGATGGCGTTGGCCCTTGACAGCAGGCTGTATTTGACGAAGTTTGGATTGGAACCGCTGATGGTGTCAAACTTCACAATGCCAGAGTAGTTGTTAAAAGCGTTCTGGTTCAGGTAATCTAATCCAACCACCAGCCGGTTACGGATACCGCCTATATGAAAATCGCCGGTAAAGTTTTGCTGAATACTGGTAGTGGCAGCATCTGCATTCTGCAGCTGCACGTTACGCTCTACCAGATCGTCACTGGTATTTCCACGGATAAACTCATACTGGTAAATACCATCTGTTTTCCTGGTATTCCGGGAGAAATTGGTGCTGGACACCCATCCCCGGCCTAATTTATAATCGATGCGGCCATGAATATTGGAAGATGGCGCTTTTAAGGTTATATCGTTATTGGTATAGGACCTGTTCCAGTCGAAATTCATTTCGGATGGATTGGTAGCGAAAAACTTACGGGTTCTGCTCAGGAAGATAATAGAAGGATTGGTACCCTCATAGGAATAAATTTCAGCACCCAGGGTGATATCCAGACGCTCAGTAGGTTTATAGTTAATTACCGGGGCAAGGAAGAACGATTTCCTGAAACCCGCGTCCTGCGGTGAATTGCGGGTATGGTATGCTGCATTCAGCCGGGCCGTTAATGTTTTGCTCTTGTTCACCGGGCCATATACATCTGCAGTAATCCTGTTGAGATTATAACTGCCACCGGTATACGAAACTTCTCCACCTAAAGTGTCTAACGGTTTTTTGGTGACTACGTTAATTAAACCACCGAAAGAAGTGACAGCACCGCCAAACAAGGTGCCAGAGGGTCCTTTTATTACCTCTACTGACTGAATATTGGCCATATCAATTTCGCCATTGGTCTGACCAGGGAGACCATCCACCATAGATACCCGGGTAGGGAATCCACGGAGATTGTAGTATACGGCGCCATCGCCACCGCGACCAATACTTCCCTGCATTTTAATCAGGCCGGGCGCATTTTTTAGTCCTTCACTGAGGTCCGTAATAATCTGTTCTGTCATCAGTTTATCGGACAGTGTGGTATATACCTGCGGATTTTCCATGTACTTCAAAGGAAGTTTGGAAACAATGCGGCTTTCCTTGTTCAGTTCTTTACTGATCGTACGGGTACTGATTTCAAATTCCTTTAGGCCGATAGCGCTTTCTTTTATTACAAAATCAGCCGTAACGCTGCCGTCAGCCGCAAGGGTTACGGTGCGTTTCATTACCGGTAATCCCAGTAAGGTGGCTTTTAGCGTATAATTTCCTTTCCGGAGATGATCAAAGCGGTAGTTACCCTCTTTGTCAGTATATGTTTCCTGGTTTGTTTCCACCAGCATTACCAGTACTTCCGCCACCGGCTGCCCATCGGAGGAAGAAATTTTCCCCTGAATAACAGCATTGGATTGCGCCATCAGCTGACCGGCGACAAGCAAGAAAAATAAAAACAAAAGGATCCGTACGTGGATAGCCAGGCTGGCACGCAGGCCTGACTCACGCAAGCAAAATGGTTTCATTAGCGTTGAATAGAAGTTAATGCTCACTGTTAATCTGCTTGGTTACTGAGCACCGCAAAGCTACTGTGATCGCTATTCTTACTGTAATCGGATCGGGAAACCATTTTATGCATTCGGGAAAATATATTCAAACTTATTATGTCCTATCCTTTCCACAAATGCTTTATCGGGTTTACCATGGCCGCCTATAGGGCCTGATAGCCGACTATTACAATGGCAATAGCTATCGATAAGAAGCAGGCCAGCTCACCCCCCAATGAATGCTTACACGCTACTGATAAGCCTACAAACATTTATTCGAGAAGATTATAATAACTCCTTAAGTTGCTCTTTGATAATCCCCCGGATCTGTAGCTTACTTTCGTCAGTAAAGTATTCTTCAATTACAGTATTTAATGAAGAAGCATCTAAGATATAATTGTAGGGTGGCTCCTTTACTTTATGAAAAGAATATGAAGAGGATCTTCCCTGCTTTTTGTAGATTATAGTTATACCAATTCTATACAAGTCGGCCCAATCCCATATACCATGATCTTTCAACTCAGTATAAAGCGACTCCGAATCCGCACTATAGCTTTCGTGATAAAAGAGAAGCATCGCCCGATGAGCAAATCTCAGATAACTGGCTGTTTGTTGAGCATCTTTTATAGTAGGCCATTTAGCCTTTACCTCATATGCGGTCAGCTCAGGCATGAGTGATAAACAGTATTTCAAATTATTTGGATAATAGAGCGAAAGAAGATCTGGATTTCCAAATAGGGAACTTCCCCTTTTATTTCCATAAACCTCAACAATATCAAAATCTCCGGTATTCTTCAGATATTTTTGAACCGGTAAATAAAAAGGCTCTTCTACTTTTTCATATCTGGACTCTTTAACAAGTGTGACAGGGGTAGATGGTTGTTTGGTATTATTATAAAGCTCTCTAAGTTTTTTTTCGTTAGATTCAGTCAAACGCTTCTGGAGCCCCTGTACGCTTCTAAATCTGATTCCACCGTTTTTTCCTCTTATACGATTTATTTTTTCGATATTAACGAGGCTATTTACGATGATACTATAGTATCCTGAATCAACACCAAGTATTTCCAAAACAGCCTCGCGGCTAAGCTCTCCTTCATTATCGTTCAAATGCTTAATTAACTTGATTGATAATTTAATTAATTTATCAGTTGTCATCAAACTTATAATTTAATTTTAACGACATGAATATACATATTATTCATTTTTAAACAACAACCCCATAATCACCCTCCCCCGCTCATCTATCAACGCCTTAAACTCCTCTCCCGACACCCCGAACAACTTCTCATACAGCGGCGCCATGATCAACGGATAAGACAACAACGAAAATAAGTTCATCAGGAAATGCGCCGGGTTCATCTTTGTGATCGTGCCTTTTTCCATTTCATCCGCAGCCTCCTTTAGATAGGACATAACAGGCTCTGAATGAATATCGGACATCAGCTGCTGGCCTAACGTGTTGATCTCGGTCACGAGGAATGTTTCCTGGTAAGGGAAAGCGATCATATGCCGGAGGAAAACGGCGATGATATTTTCTGTTTTAGCTTTAAAAGGTTGGCCGGCAGTCATGCATGCATTGAGACGCTGACTCAGGTCCTGCATGGCATCGTGGAAGATAGCGGCAATCAGCTGGTCCCTGGAACGAAAGTAATAATGCAGCGAGGTCCTGTTGACACCGGCGGCATCTGCTATTTCCTGTGTAGTGGCATGGAGCTTCCCTTCTGCAAAAAGCAGGCGTTTGGCGGTATCTTTTATATGCTGTTCCGTCCCTGTATTTTTTAGCGGCATCTTTTTAAGTTAAACTTATGCGATAGTCTATTCCTATTTCGTTGATAAAATAATCATCATGTGAAATTACCAATAATGTGCCCTGGAAATTTTTTACTGTCAGTGTGAGTATTTCCAGGCTTTTAACGTCCAGGTTGTTGGTCGGTTCATCCAGGATCAGTACGTCTGGCGCCTGAAGACTGGCCGACAAACAACTCAGCGATAACTTCATTCTCTCGCCTCCGCTCAGCCATGCACATTTTTTATCAAAATCTTCCGGTTTAAACTGGGAATACACCAGTAGTTCCGCTAACTCATGCTCTTCCAGACCGTTTTTATTATACGCCTGTATTTGTTCATACACGCTTAGTTCCGGATCTATCATGGAATAGTCCTGGTCCAGGTAACAATAAGAGAAAACTTCGCTGCGGTAATTGCCTTCAGATGGTAGTAGCTCCCCGGTGATAAGCTTCAGCAGCGTGGTCTTCCCGCTTCCATTGGCACCGTCGATCCGTACCCGTTCACCGGATTTAACCTGAAAGCTAAGATTATTCCATAATAATCTGTCACCATACTTAAAGTTGACAGCTGCCATTTCGATGAGCAACTGCCCGGGCGGCAGGTCCGGCGACTGGATATTGATTTTAAGCGTTTCATACTCCTCGATCTGCGCCCTGATTTCCTCCATATGCAGCAGCAGCGTAGCTATCTTTTCTTCATGCGCATGAAGCATCCTCGCCGTACTGCGTTCAGCCTTATTCTTTAAGCCACCGGCAATAATACGTGGTATGGAATTGCTCAACCCTGCCGAACGGCCTTTTAATTCCTGTTGCGCCCTTTGACCAGCCATATCACCAGCTTTTTTCTCAGACGCTTTCAGTGCTTTGGATTGTTCGTTCAACCGGGCACGCAAGGCACTGACTTTCTCCATCTTTTTTTGCTGATAGAACTCAAAATTTCCGCCGAACGTTTCAATGCCTTTTTCACTCAGCTCCAGCGTTTTGTTCATGAGGTTCAACAGCATCCGGTCATGGCTCACGATCAGCATAGTGGATTTGCTTTGAAGGATCATCTCGTACAGCTGCTTCCTGGTTACAAGATCGAGGTGATTGGAAGGCTCATCAAACAATATCAGTTTCGGACTGTTCAGGTCCATCGCTGCCAGAAAAACTTTTGTCTTCTGTCCACCGCTCAGGCTCCCCAGCAAACGGTTTTCACTGACATGCCCAAGGCCCCATTTCTCAAGTACCCGCTTCACTTTGTTTTCGATATCCCAATCGTCGTCCAGCTGGGTAAAATGCTGCGCATCCGTATCTCCTCCTAAAATGGCCCGCAGCGCATCCAGCTTTTTATCTGCACCTAACGCCTTCGCTACAGACCATGTATCGAATTCGCCCAAATGCTGGGGCACATACCAGGGTATCTCCGAACGACTGACTTCTCCTGATGTTAATTCAAGCGTTCCTGAAAGGATGCGAAGCAGTGTTGATTTACCTGCCCCATTGATGCCTACCAATGCAGCCTTTTCCCCATCATTCAAAATAAAGTTCAGGTCATTGAATAACTCCTCATTATCCGGATGAACATAATTCAATGATCTTATTATTAAGCCCACAGGATCTGATTTTAAAGTACAGGGACAAAGATGTGTTTTTATATTCATTTTTGTTAGACAAAATTGTCAAAATAAAATTATACCACTATTATAATTTATAAAACAACAATTTATAATTACTGATATTATATAATATTTCAGGTAGATATAAAAAAACGAGAATTGAGCATTGAGCATTGACCCTGCCTGCACCACGAGCACCAAGCACCAAACATCAAACATCAAACATCAAGCATCAAACAACAGGCATCAAACAACCGTTGTTGCCTATCTTTATACATCGAATCAGGGAAATATGCCGAAGAGAAAAACATCCATCCCGGTAAACATCATGGCAAACGAGTTCGGCATGGGCATCGTTATTGAAAGGAACCAAGTGAAAAACCTACGCTCGGGATCGGCGGCTCGCTGACAGCACAGGGCGCTGCTGCACTGGCAGAAGCCTTAGAAAAACATAGCGAAAATTTTGAGGCGGCGTTCGCGGAATACAATAAGAACCTCCGCCCGTTTATTGAAGCAGTGCTGGCCGAAGCGGCGTTGAACGTAAGAGAGCATTTTATTCTGCGGACAGAAGAAACAATTCGCAGGAGAAATGCCGAGGGGTTTTAGATATATCAACAAAGCCGGAATTTCTTCCGTTTAAAATCTATCACGCTGGGACCATCTGAACAACCACCCACTTCCGGCGCGTCTTTATCTGCGGGCGTATGCCCAATGATCCATGCGCCAGATTTGCGGTGTTTCATGATAATGCCGCTATCGATTATTTCGCCCTTTTTACCTGAAAGATTACCACCATTGTGGATAACATAGATAGAATCACCCTTAATCTTTACCAGCACCGTGGCGCCATGAGACCTGCCGCCCCATTCGTCAAAAGCCACCTGGTATACATAAATACCATTTTTAGGCTTCTGCGCATAGACATGGCCCGCACCCGCGACCGTTAAAAGCAGTATGATCAGTATATGTTTCATCCGTGGTAATTATTCACCAAACTAATGAAAAAGACCGGTACAACAAAACGTTGTACCGGTCCTTTACTTTCGCAGGTAGATAGTCTATTCTACCCAATACGTTAACGTTACCACGATGTAGCCATCGGGACCTGCATTTCCGCTGCTGAGTGTCACTGTTTTGGAAACAGCGCCGTCCCAGTTACCGGGATAGGCACCAAAAGTGTAAGTACCGGCAGGAAGGTTTTCAAATTTGTCTTCGTCTTCCTGGCCGCCGGGGTAATAATACTCACCGGTCGCCACATTCTGCGCCCAGTAGCCACGCAGGCCGCTGCCACCGGTAACAGGTGCTCCGTAAATATCCACCAGCGTTATCCGCACATTAAATGTCGTGGAGATCTTGTTGGCAGGTTGCGCCGCTGTAACAGCAGGAGCTACAACGTTTTCGTTCACAGTGGCAGCATGACTTTGTACAAAAAATAAAGCTGACAGGCAACTTAAGATAAGGGCTTTTCTCATGGATTAAAATTTTAAAGTTCAGGTTTTCAAATACCTCTTTAAGGTAATTTTTTTTCCCCGGATACGATATTATTTTATGATGAAAAAAGCCGGCCTTATTTGATCATTTTACAAGTCAGGCTCCATAGCGCCGTGCTCACCACGGCGACATAAAATCCTCTCACAAAATCCTGCACCTGGAACTGTAACCGGTTTATCCCTTTATGCAGGCTGATGTTTTGTGCAAACGCACGCCTGCCGGTCAGGTCCACTATTTCAAAGAGCGCTTTCCCTTCATAAGGAGTTAGTACTGTGGCTACAACGGTATTACTCCCGAGGAACCATGAAAACAGGCTGCTGTTCTTTGGCGGGCCCAGCGCCGCGTCTACCCGCAGCGTACCGTTGTTATACTGAAAGGTATAGTTCCGCGCAATGGCCCCTGTGGCAGTAATCAGATACTGTCCCGGCACAGACCACTGCGTGGCTGTGGAATGCAGGTCCGGCCGCCGGGTGATGACTGTTGTGTCATCCCCATACACGAACCCGGTGTAGTGCGCGGTAAAAAAAGGATTAGCGCGGCCGTAAAGCTTACTGGTATCTTCCGGCGTAACACTGAGTACCGCCGGGTTAACGACCAACGCCTGTTGTACACTGTCTGCCGTCGGATAGTGGTTCAGGTCCCACTGACTGGCCACCAGCGTATCCGTACCGGCGCCCAGTATCTTCACTTTCCACAAACCGGCAGTAGTGTCTTTGTACACCTTCGCCACGGCGGCATTCCTGTTGGTGAACGTCACCGGCAACAGCGGGTTGCTACCGGCTGCATGCAACACGACATCCGCGTCTCCGTATGTTTTCATCCCGATAGTATCCATTCGCAGGGTACCCGGCGTAACGACCTTATATGCATTTACGCTGTCTGCCAATGGGATGAAATACACTTTATTGCCTTTCCACGTGCCCATCACGCTATCACGATGCAACACCTGGTAGCTGGCAGCCGAATCGGCAGACCATACTGCCAGTATTTTGGTACTGTCTTCTTTTTTCTGAAATGCCAGCGCCCAGATGTCTGTATTCGCTGTGGAAAACCGTTTCAGGAAACGGGGTTCTCCACCCAGATAGCCGGTCATTTCCTTGTAGCTGTTATAGGCTGGCTTAGGACTGAAATCCCATTTAAGCAGACCGAAATTCCCTTCTTTGTCCCCGGGCAGACCGTTGTCGCTGTGGAGGTCATACCAGAATATTTTTTCTATCCCCAAGGAAAGATAATTCAGGTAAACCCGCTGCAGCAGGTTCGCCTGTTCATTAACGGTATATCCGCCGTTGAGCGCGGCGGTGCCCATCAGTATCCCCCCTTTCCAGTCGCCGTAGGTAAACAGCGACATGGCTTCGCCTACATTGACATTACTGCTGTTAAAACAGCGTATGATCGGATAGTAAGTATCCGTAGGCTGCAGGTTCTTCGGACTGATGAATCGGTCTACCAGCACATTCGTCAGCGCGGGCACGCCGCCTGCCAGCGCATCCGGCGTTACGGCAATATTGGTAGTGGTAGCAGGCACGCCCGGCTTTGTCCACGAAGCTTCGAAGCCGATCCGGAAAAACGGATAATTATACCCCTGCCCGGAAGTACTGGTCCAGGTGCCGTCCGCATTCTGCACGTTGGTATAATAAAAGGGCAGTACGTGCACCGCCAGCATCAGCCCGCCCCTCATCACGTAACTGCGCAACGGGTCCAGCATAGGCTGATCTATGGAAGTGGATTCTGATCCCAGTATCACCGGAAACTCGTCCGGGTCAACGGTGGCCAGGTCTGCAAACGGTATAGGCACCAACGTTATGCCCGGCAGCCAGGAGCGCCACGTCTCCACTTCATCCAGGTTAAGTATCCGCGGCGATACCGCTATCCCCACTTTGAAGGTAGTAGTATCTTTTCCCAGCTTGTGCAACGCATATTTGATGGCCTTCACGGCAAACTGCGGCTGTTTCTGGATAGTAGCCGCCACATAAGAACTGCCGCCCGACTCCGTGATCCAGATGGGCATACCGGCCTGACCGTTCTGTTGTAATACTGTGTAGAAGTCATTCCTTAAACGGATGATCCGGGGGCTCTTATCCGTACCATAACCGTAAGGATGTACCGCTATCTTATCGAAATAACCTTTAGCGCCCGCAGCGTACATGCTTCTCAGGTAGTCGGCATTCCAGCCGGTCAACCCGCCCACCATCACTGCACAACCGGTATCTATGGCTTTAATCTCTTCGTAGGACGCCTTTAGCAACGGCACATACTGCGCAGCATTAGGATTAGGTTTCCAGAAACCACCATCCTGTTCATTCCATATCTCCCAGTATTTTGTGTGGCTGTGATAACGGCTGACCACAGCCTGTACGAAGGCCCTCCATTCGGGCAGATGATTATACAAAGGCACCATGTCAGGCCGCGCTTTGCTGATCTCCGAATCAAAGCCCTGGAGGATAGGCAGCCACTGGATACCATATTGCCGGCATTTCAATAGCAGGGAATCATACCGGGTAAATTCATACTGGCCGGCGACCGCACACACACGGGAAAACTGAATATCTACCCGCAACCATTTGATGCCGGCCTGCTGGCATTTCAACAGCTCATTATCTATCTGCGGCCACTCCGGATCTTTGTGCGCATGCGCACAAACACCGAACGGACTGCCGGTTTGCGCGGACAAGGAGATCACCACCAACAACATCCCTATGCATAATGCAAAACAACGACTGATTAGATTTGGCATACAATGAGTTTAAAGTTTTGTCAGGGAAATACTGATGAGCTGTTTTTAATATCCGGTATTCTGCGGGAAGGCGGCGGCTCCTCCGGCGGTCTTATCTATCTGGTCCTGCGGTATGGGACGCAGCACGTGGAAAGACTTTATATTGCGGCTTGCATTGGGATTATGCAGCTTCACTCTTTCCAGCAGTTTACCGGTACGCACCAGGTCAAACCAGCGGGTGTACTCTCCCAGCAACTCCCTCCCTCTTTCGTCGAGGATAAAATCGATGTCCAGGTCGGCAGCGGTAATTTCCATGGCCGCCTGGTTGGCAGCAGTTTCCGCAGACGTGGCACCGGTTTTGGCGGCACGCTTGCGCACGGCATTTACATAGGGTACCGCTTCTGCCGGATGTCCGCTCATCAGCAACGCTTCGGCGGCTATCAGGTATGTTTCCGCCAGGCGGAACACGAGGAAATCACGGGAACCGTTTTCGTTGTTCACATCCGGCCGCTGCGGGTCCAGAAATTTAGTGAGCGTGGGAAAGTAACTGTTGTTATACTGACTGGGCGCGATGATGGTATAGTTGGCCCGGTTGCGTTCTGCTGCCGTCACTTCATGTCCAGGCAGACAGATAGCCGTATCCCCCTGCTGAAGCGTTACCGGACGTCCGTTGATGGTATAGGTACCGGGCTTGTTGCAATAGTAGACCGTCACGAAACTTTTTTCATAGCGACTGTCATGTACTTTATCAAACAACGTGTCTGTGGTGAAGCGCGTAGGCCGGAAGTAGCTGTAGGTCCTGCCGTTGGCCAGGTCCCGCACCATTCCCGGTAACGCCGTGTAGTTCATACCGAAGAACAAATGCGCCTGGTTACCGATACCATTGGTCAGTATATTTTTGCTGTACTGCACGGCAAACACCACTTCCGGATTTTTTTCCCCGGCGCCCTGTGCAAATACATCTGCAAAATTACTCAGCAGCTGGTAGCTGTATTGGCTGATCACCGCTTTCGCGAGGGTAGCTGCCTGTTTGTAGTCATCTGCTTGTTTGGCGGTACTGCCGGCACGGGTAAGATATACTTTCGCCAGGAAGTGTGCAGCCGCTGGTTTAGTGACCCTCCCGTACTCTGTGACGGTAGCGGGTAAATTGGCCACCGAAAAATTGAGATCATCAATGATGGCGCGATAGATACTGTCTACCGGTGTACGGCGGGCCGAGGTGGTAACGGTCGTTGTTTCCGTGGTGGCCAGGTTTACCGGTCCCCAGGTCTGCACCAGCAGGAACCAGTACATGGCACGCAGGAAGCGTACTTCCCCGATGCGGATATTTTTCTGTTCCTCTGCCAGTGGCACCTGCGGCGCCCTGGAGATAACGGCATTACACGCATTCACCGCGAGGTTGAGATCATTCCACGGAGCGGAAATAAACCCTCTGCCGGGCGTAAGGTTAAAGTTGTAGGCGTCCAGCGCCAGCTCTCCACCCCCGCACATATAAGTGTCCGTACCGTATACGGTGAGCTGTGCCCCCATCTGGTTGCCATACCAGGTACGCAGGTAGCTGTAAGCGCTGTTGACCCCGGCATTAAAGCCTTCCGGCGTATTGAGATAGTTGTCCGGGATGCCGGAACGCATGTCTTCGTTCAGCAATTTGGAACAGGATGCCGCAAGGCAGGCATATAATAAAACGATGTACAAGATCGGCTTCATAACTTGGATTTAAAAGGTGGCGTTAATTCCAAAGACGTAGTTCACGTAAAAGGGCTGGTTGGTGATTTCCGGATCGATGCCCTGATGCTGATGCACAAACGAAGAGAACACGTAAGGGTTCTGAACATTGGCATACACCCGGAAAGACTGCATCCCCATATGTTTCACCGTTTCCGGCGGGAGCCGGTAACCCAGGTTGATATTTTTGATGCGCACATAGGTGCCGCTGTAATAAGACAGGGTGCTGCCATAAACGGGGCCCTGCGACTGGCCGGCCCGTGGCTGGGGATAACTGTTCACCGGGTTATCCGGTGTCCAGTAATCCACATTCACAGTATTATACCTGCCCGCCAGCGTGAAGGTATTGCCGGTGCGGAGCGGGTCTTTGATCATACCGCCGATGGCTGCATTCAGGAAGATGGACAGATCAAAACCTTTGTAGGAAAAACGGTTGGTAATACCCCCGGTCCATTTGGGCCTCGTCTGTCCCAGGATCACCCGGTCACTGGCATCGATTTTTTTATCGTTGTTGATATCCTGCACTTTGATCTGGCCTACCGCTGAACCATATTGCGCGGCCTGTTGGGCTTCGTCTTTCTGCCAGATGCCTGTTTTTACATAATCGTAGATCACGGAGAGCGGCTGACCGATAAAGCGGCCGTTGCCTATATCATTGACTTTTCCTTGTGACAGCTCGAGGATTTTTTCTTTGTTGGTGGCCATATTAAAATCAGTGCTCCATTCAAAACCACCCTCTTTGCGGGCTTGTATGTTTACGGACGATACGCCCAGTTCCAGCCCGGTATTACTGGTAGCTCCTACATTGGAGGTGATGGTGGTATACCCGGATGATACGGGCAGTAGTTTGGCCAGGAGCAGATCTGTTGTTTTAGATTGATATATATCCACTGTTCCGCTGATCCTGTTGCCCAGTATCCCGAAGTCTATACCCGCATTGGCAGAGGCGGTGGTTTCCCATTGGAGGCTGCTGTTACCCAATGTGGCCGGACGAAAGCCGAAGGCGGCTGCGCCATCCCAGTCGTAGGCAGTACGCGACAGCAGCGCCCTGGTCTGGTAGGGGTCCAGGCCGGCATTCCCGTTCTTACCGTAGCTGAGTCTCAGCTTCAGATGGCTGAATAACTTGCTTTGGTTTAAAAAAGGTTCGTGGGTGATGTTCCAGGCCACTGCTACGGCGGGGAAGAAGCTCCATTTGTTGCCTGGAGCAAACTTGGAGGAGCCGTCTGCCCTGCCGGTGAGTGTCAGCAGGAAGCGGTTGTCGAAGGCGTAATTGATGCGGCCCATCCACGACAGGATGCTCCAGTTGCTGTATCCGCTGCCTACCCCGGTAATGGTGGCGCCCGCACCGGTGTTGTAGTAGAGGATTGAGTCCAGCCCCACCGGCAGGTCTTTGGCACTGCCGCTGCTGCTCTCCGTAGTAAGGTTTTGCACGCTGTAAAGTCCCGTTACGTTCAGGCGATGTTTGCCGGCAAATGTTTTATTATAGGTGAGCATATTCTCCCAGGTATAGGACAGTGTGAAGGCTTCACTGTTGCTGGCCGCCGGCGCAGCGCCGTTCTGGAAAGTGGTGGTAGCGCCCCTATAGTTGCCGGTCCTGCTCTGGGTAAGGTCGGGTGCAAAGTTCATGCGGAACTTCAGCTCCGGCAGCAGGTCCGCTTCTCCATACATGCTGCTGAGCAGCCTGAATCGTTTGTTACGGTTTACTACTGCGCCAGGTTCCAGGTCCACCAGCGGATTCACCTGCAGGGCATCGCCCGAAGGGCGCATATTGATATTCCCCTCGTTGTCATACGCAGGGCTCAGCGGAGAGGTGGTGAGCGCCGCATAAAATGGATTTACGTCCATCCCGTTGGAGATGCTGAAAGCACCGAGGGTTGACATACCTACCTTCACTCTTCTCCCTATTTTCTGATCTAAATTAATGCGGGTGGTATACCTCGTATAGTCCTGTATGCTGATATAACCTTTGTCTTTAAAATATCCCAGGGAGATGTTGAACAACGTATTTTCATTTCCTCCTGATACACTCAGCTCATGATTCTGCGCGATGCCGGTGCGTACGGTCAGCGACTGGTAGTCCGTAGAGCTGCCCTTAGCGATACCTTCCAGTTCAGCGGCGCCAAATATTCTTTCATCCGCATGAGGATCGTTATCATCGTAGGCGCCGATGGCACGGTTGGCCTCGCGGCGGTAACGGGCAAACTGCGGACCGTCCATCATATTGGCGAGGCGGACCACGTCTTCCACATTCAGATAGGCATTATAGCCAACGACGGTGCGGCCTGCGCGGCCCCTGCGGGTGGTCACGATCAATACGCCGTTGGCCCCGCGGGAGCCATAGATAGCGGTGGAAGAAGCATCTTTCAGTACTTCGATAGATTCAATATCATCCGGGTTGATGTCATTCAGTCCGCCAGCCAGCGGCACACCGTCCACCACATACAGCGGTTCATTACCGGCACTGAAAGAACGGACGCCCCTGATCAGCACCGATGGTTGCGAGCCGGGCCTGTTGCCGGTATTGTTCACATAAACGCCTGGCACTCTTCCCTGCAACATCTGCTGTACATTGGTGACAGGCACTTCCCGCAGGGCTTTGGAGGATACGGTGGAAACGGCCCCGGTCACATCGGCCCGCTTCTGTGTACCGTAACCAACTACCACTACGGCATCCAGTCCGGATAGGGAAGGCGTCAGCGTGACGGTGAGCGATGTCTCCCCGTTGAGCGGCCACTCTTTACTATCATAACCGATGTAGCTGAAAACAAGGGTGGCGCCCGGATGCACATCTTTCAGTTCAAAAGTGCCGTTCTCTCCCGTCACTGTTCCGTGGGCGGCGCCTTTCTCTTTCACGGTGACGCCTATCAGCGGTACGCCGCCGGCGGAAGTGACCGTGCCGCGTATTACTTCTTGTGGAACGGGTGTGGCCTCGGGCGCCAGGCGCCTGCGTTTGATCACGATGGTTTTTCCGGATACGGTGTACCAGAGGGGTTTATCTTTCAGGCACAACTCCAGCAGCTGCGGGACAGACACGTTTTGCACGTTCACGTCTACCTTGCCGGTCTGCCGGAGAAGCCCGGCGTTATACCAGAAAAAGTAGCCGGTCTGCTGCTGGACCATATCGAATACCTCTTCCAGCGATACCTTCTTTTTAGAGATGGTGACCGACTGGGCAAACACATAGGCATTGACGTGAAGGCTTAATCCAAGGATGAGTACGAAGACCATTTTCATAAACAGGAATATTTTAGGCAGCGGCCAGCCAGGCAAAGGCGCTCCTTTACACTTAGTGCAGAATTTCATACTTTTGTTCAGTTTGGGTTTCCCCGTTAGCAATCGTTGACCAATGATTTTAATGGATCGCCCGAATACCCGCCAGGGGCGTCGTAACCGCTCCTGGCTTTTTTCATGACAATCTTTCTGTGTGTGTGTTGATGTGTTGGTGTTACCGCTTCATAAGTGGAAATTTTTCATTTAGACGTGGACAATAGTTTGTGGAACTGTTACAGGGCTGATACGATCACCTTCCTGCCTTCTATCTTAAAATGGATGTCTTCTGTTAATTCCAGCATATGGAGTACCTCCCGGAGGGCCGACCCGCGTGAGATAGTGCCGGAGAAATTCTTACCGGTCATGTTACCTTTAAATACCGGTTCAATATCATACCATCGTGCCATCTGCTGCATGATGGTGACAATATTTTCGTCTTTAAACTTGAATACGCCGTCTTTCCAGGCAATCACCTGCTCCGGGTCGGGACGGGAGATCGTGAAGCGCTCCCCGTTCCCTGCCAGGTCCGCCTGCTCTCCCGGCCGCAGCAGCAGGCTGTTGCCCTTCGCGGTGACGCGGATACTGCCTTTCAGCAGGGTAGACCGGATAGCCGGTTCGTCTTCATAGGCCATCACATTAAAACGTGTGCCCAGTACCGTTATATCTACCGCTCCGGCCTTTACTATGAACGGCTGCGCTGCGTTACCGGTCACCTCAAAATACACTTCTCCGCTCACGGTCACCTGCCGCGCCTCGCCGTTAAAAGCCGTCGGAAATGTAATGGAAGAAGCGGCGTTGAGCCATGCGTTGGTGCCATCGGGCAGCGTAATCCTGAACTGGCCGCCACGGGGCGTGCGCAGCGTATTCGTATGAACGGCGGATGTGGCGCCAGCGGCAGTGTAGGTCAACTGCCCGCCGGTTTGCTGCACGGTGGTATTACCCTGCTGTATTACCTGGCTGCCGGCACTGTCCAGCATCACCGTAGCGCCGTTGGCGAGGGTAAGCACCGCTTTGCTGGAACCCGGCACGACTGCAGAAGCTACCGGTGCGGAGCTGCTTGTCACCGCCGGCTTATGAGAAAACGGGTTTACAAACAACAGACCAGCTCCCGCTGAAACCAATATCAGTACTGCGGCAGCGGCTTTCCAGCGACGCAGGAAACGTTTGTTATCCACCACCTCCATCTCTCCTGCCGCAGCGATCTTTTTGCGGATGCCCGCCAGCATGCGTGCATGATGGGCTGCTTCCCCGCTAACAAAAGAAGCAGGAATATTTACCTGTTCCTCCTGCCCCTGCTGATACCATTGTTCCAGCAACGCTTTTTCGTCCGGCGTAATGGTCCCTTCCAGCCATTTATTGGCGAGTGCTTCATAGTAGGCGGTATCCAAAGGCTTATCTTCCGGCATGGACGTATTATTTACCATACAGGTATAAAAAAAACAAAGTATCCCCTACGCCGGAGATAAAATTTTTTCAAAAAGAGAAAAACTGGGAGAAGAAGAAACGGAAAGTGGCCCGCAGATGCCTGAGGGCTTTGGTAAGCTGGTTTTCGACGGTCTTTTCTGAAATGGCCATAGCAGCGGCAATTTCCTTGTTGGAGAAACCATTCTCCCGGCTCAGCTGGTACACCAGCCGGCACCGCTCGGGAAGGTCTGCCGTGGAGTGATACAGCTGTTCCTGCAATGCTTTCAAATGATATTGTTCCTCTACCGGGGAAACACTGACAAGATCTGGTTCGAAGCCAGCCATCCGGGCCCTTTGCCGGTGATGGCGCGCCATTACGGAATATACCTGGAACTTAATAGCGGCGGCGAGGAATGCTTTCAGGGATTGTTTAATGACGATCTCCCGGCGGCGCTTCCACAGGTCGGCAAATACGTCCTGTACAATTTCCTCTACGTCCGCCAGGCACGCCAGTTTATTGGCCGCCACAGAAAACAACAGTTTCCAGTACCGGTCATAGATCTCGTTAAATGCTGCCTCATCGCTGTTTTGCAGCAATGGCAATAACGCTTCATCAGTATAAGTGCGGTACGGCAACATGGTTGATAAAATGGCGGCTCTTCGTTTAAAGATAAAAAAATTACGATTCCGCCCGGGAAAATTTTGTGCCCGCTACTCCTTCCGGGAAAGCGGCAACACCCCAAAACTGAATACCCCCTCCCCTTTGTTGACCGGCGGTGTTTTCAGCATGTACACGATCACACCGTCTACCGGCGCCGTTATCTCCTGTAATACTTTCCCTGTAAAAGCTGTCACCGTGGCCAGCTTCATCCCTTTGCGCACCAGCATGCCGGCATAGGCAGTCGTTGTGAGAATACCGGTATGTTCACTCTTCACACTGGCCCTTTCGGTGATAACAAACGGCTGATCCGCTTTCAGCGGTTCCCCGGGCTGCATTTTCAAATGCCGCATGATACTCAGCAAAGCGGCTGTTATCATGTTCACACTTTCAGCATCCGTTTTTCCCAACCGGCCACATTCCAGCGTCAGTGACGGGATCTCCTGCAACGCAGCCTCCCGGTTACAATACATGGCCTGTTCCCCCGGAACCAGCTTCACCGGCGCCGGCATGATCCAGTCAAACCCCGTAGCGTAAGCCATCGCACGGGAAGCAGCGGCCTGTTTACCATACTCATAATAACCGGCATACGGATGCAGGTCTTCATTGCCGTCACCGCAATGATTGTCGACCACATAGTTACACCGGCTGAACAGATCATGCGCGATAAACCAGGCAATACGCTCGGTAACAGTGCCGTCCTGTTTGCCGGGAAAAGACCTGTTCAGGTTCTTCCCATCGGCCGGATTGTAATAGATACTCCTTCCTGTAAACGCCTGCACATTGGCGATATGCAACACGATCACCGTTCCCCGCAACGATGGTAAGTCCACCCTGTCCGGCAGTTGCTGCAAGGCCAGTACCGGCGTGTATTCATACCCGTGCACGCCGGCAATCAATCCTAACACCGGGCCCGGCTGCGCACCATGCAGAATGGTAAACGGCAGCCATACACTATCGCCGGTACCCGTGGCCAACGGCACTGTAAACGAAGCCCTCGTTCCCGCAGGTATCACCTGCCCTTTGAACGCAAATGCTTTGGGCTGGGCGGATGCCGCTGTGATGCCCGCCACCAAAAGCAGCATGGCAACGAAAATATTTTTTCTCATAAGGGTTGTTTTAATGTTTGCCTGAAATTCCTGGCGGCCATGATGCCCAGCAAAGCCGCCAGCAACAGGATGGAACCCTGGCGCCAGTCGGGCCGCTGCTCATGTGCTTCAAAATAGCGGAGGGCAAATTTGTTCCAGTCCGCCTGTGCCGTTTTACCATCGCTGAATACAAGCGGATAGAAATACAACCTTACTTCTTCATGCAACTGCTGCAGCGCCGACTGGAACTGAAGATACTGTTGCAGACCGGTACCGGCCGCCTGGTTCAGCCGCAGCGTTGTCTGGATGCCGGGCAACAGCAGGGCTGCAGCGTTGCTGAAACGTTGCCGCTGCTCCAGTTTTTCACGCATCGCTTTTGTACTGGCGGCTGCTTCGTCATCGCCCATCTGTTGCATTCCGTAGTACCAGTACCAGCTGAAGGTCTGTGAGGAATCAAACGGGTATTTCCGGAACTGCGGGTAGTGTGCAAAAAATTTATCCATCGTCACCGACTTGTCCATGTCCCATTTTTCATGGTATCCTTCCCTTTGCCGCATCGCCGTTTCCATCGCTTCGGGCACGGGATACCGCCAGCTGGTCCAGATATTGACGAGCGCCGGCGCCAGCATGTTCAGCAACACCCAACAGGCAATCAAAGCGGCCAGGTTAAAGCCGGATGATCTTCCGTAGGATATCACCCAGCAGGACAAGGCAAACCAGAACAACAGGTAGCTGAGCAACAAAACACCTACCCATAACAAGCGTGCGTCCAGCGGCAGGCTTAAATACACTACGGCAGATAACAGCAGCAACAGGGCCACACCCAGCACCGATGCTACCCTTACCAGCAGTTTACGCCGTATGAGCCGCTGCGGGTGGTCTGCCTGCGCATGGATGATACGCCATACGCCCGACTCCTGCTCTGCAGACAGTACGTTGTAGGTAAAAGCGATGATCACCAGGGGGAACAGGAAAACAAATACAAACGCCAGGTCTATATTGCCGTACAGCAGGCTCACAGGATTGTTCAGGTCCGTATCATACATCTGTCCCTGTAACCCCAGCATGCTCACGGTAAGCATGACCGGGTTGATATCCCGCTGACCGGTAGCAAAAGCCGCCCAGGGGTCTGGCTGGTTCACCAGCGTATACTTGTTGTGGTATAACATCAGCCCCAATTCGTTCCCGAAATAACGCAGGTTGCGTTGGGTGTTTTTCGGCTGCAATACCGCGGCCTTTTGTATCACCGATCGTTGTTTGTCGATAAAGGATTTACCGAGATACAATCCCGCCGCACCACTCAGCAACAATATCAACACACCCCACCACGCGGCTTTGGTCCTGAAAAAAAGTATAAACTCAAACTGATATAATCTTTTCATTTTTCCACATTTAAAGGGTCTTTGCCCATTTGGAGGCAGTCAATAATCCGGCGGCGATCAGTCCCAGCCAGCAAACCAGCGCCAGGACAGTGCTTACCTGGTCCTGCAACACCGCTCCTGCCGCATTGAAACGGTACTTGAAGTCCGGCATTTCCGCCCAGTGATCATGACTAATGACCGCCGGTTTATCGGTAGGCGCCGGCTTTTCGTTACCGATGTATTCCATCTGTAAACGGTTCATCCGTTGTGCCAGCTGATACCTGTATGCTTCGGCCTGTTCCTGGAAACTGGCATAGGTTGCGAAGTCAGCTGCTGTTAATGCCATGGACAAGTTCCGGATAGACAGGTAAGGGTTGACATAACCGGCTGCTACGGTAAAGCTGTTTTGTTGCCGGTAAATTTTTGTTAGCCGGCGCAGATGGTCTGCATAAATACCCGCAGATATTTTCTCTCCTTCCGCCATCACGTATCCGCCGTAGTTAAACGGAAGGTCTTTGACGTCCTTCACCTGATACTTTTGCAGCACCGCTGCTTTCATACCAGCATAGTGCGGGTCGTCCGGGTTGTGGCTATCGCCCTGTTTATGCAGGTCTTCTTCGATGGCTGCCGCAAATTCTATTTTTGAAGGGGCCGGATAGATGTTGGCGCCGGCCGCCTGCGTCAACCGGGGTAAGATGACCAGGAAGAAGATCCAGCTGCCCAGTAATATCGTCAGCGCTCCCTTGCTGCTGCGGCTCACCGCAGATACCAATACGGTAATACCGGCGCAGATGGCGAAATAAACCGCATAGGCGATCAGCAACAGTAACAGCCGCAGGGCAGCGTCGGCAGCAATCTGTCCCTGGCTCAGTACCACCCATAACACGATGGTCAGTACTATTACCGGCAGGAAGAGGGTAAAGCTGACGGCAATAATACCAAGGGTTTTACCGATCATGAGCTGGCGCCAGCTAACGCCCTGGCATAAAAGTATCTTTAGCGTGCCCGACTCCCGTTCTCCGGCGATGGCGTTATATCCCAGGAAAAAAATCAGTAACGGCACCAGCAGCTGCAGTACCATCGCTACGCTCATCTCACCGAAACGCAGCGTGCCATTGGAGAAGCCGGCTTCGCTGAAATTGACGGTGTTCTGCTTGTGCGCTTCCAGGAAAACAGATACGCCGGAAAAACTCTCTATGCCGAAGTCAAAAAAACTGAGCGGATGTTTATCGCGGAAAACGAGGTAGCCGTAGTGCGCCATGCGATGCGGATGTTTATCCGGCTTGGACACCCATTTCTCGCGTACCGCTTTGCTGTATTGCAGCCGTTGCTGTTGCTGCGTTTGATAGTGCTGCCAGCCTATCCAGGTGGCTACGCACAAAGTAATTCCCAGTAAAACCGTCAGCCAGAACGATGCCTTGTTCTGGAGGATGGTTTTCCAGGTTTGACGGGCGATCAGTAAGATGGTCTGCATATCAGAATTTATAGGTTACGTTAAACATCACATTCCTGGGCGTACCGGGAAACAGGCGCAGGTAATTCTGCGCACCTACCCAATACGTCTGATCGAAAACATTATTTACGTTTACCGCCAGCTGCACTTTAGACTGTGGCGGGGTGTAATAAAGGGCCACGTCTGCGACGGTATAAGCAGGAATAATAAAATCCCTTGTATACCAGGGTAGTTTAGAACCGCTGTATTGTACGCCGGCTCCTATCCCTATGCCCTGCAGTACTTTGACGCCCCGCATGTTGTAGCGGGTCCAGACGGCGGCGGCATGTTGCGGCGTATTCTGCACGCGGGTGCCCTTCAGTTTGGGATCGTTGTCATCGGTGATCACGGCATCAATGTAACTGTAGCCGGCATTGAACTGCCAGTTCTCCATCACATAACCCGATGCCTCCACTTCAATACCCCGGCTGCGTTGTGCGCCGCGTTCTATCAGTTTGTTCACATCTGCCGGGTCGTTGGCGTTCATCAGCAGGTTTTTCTGATGGATCTCAAAGGCCGCCATGTTGACTTGTAGTTTATCGTTCAGCCAGCTGGATTTAATACCGATCTCTTTGAGATCGCTTTCCAGCGGTTTGAAGTTGGCCCCGGCCGGCGGCGGCACTACCACCAGTGTAGCAGTGTTGCCTTGCGGCTGGTAGCCGCGCAGATAAGTACCATAGACATTGATATGGGAAGTAGCTTCCCAGGTGAGGCCCACACGGGGAATCAACTGCTGGTGGGATATCTTCGTCTGGTTAGCTTGTTGGTACTGGTTATAGTCTTCGTACCATTCCTGCCGCAGCCCAAGGGTCAGCAACAGTTTGCCATACCGGACCTGGTCCTGCAACCACACACCGTTAACGAGATAATAAGCGGGCGGGATCTCATTTTTAGCAAAGATGTATTCATTCAGATTAGCTACGAAATACCCTGGCCGGGCGAGGTCAAAATGCGGCACGTTGGGCACCGGCATCGTCACACCGTTGACGGTTTTGAGAAGGTATCCTTCTTTTTTGGCGGGATCGTATTTAGGAGTGATGGTACCGTCTTTCAGGCGGTAGCCGGCAGCGCTGTTTTCGCCGCCACCCCTGTACTTACGGGTGCTTATCCTGTCATAGCCCAGTACCAGCTTATGTTCCAGCGGACCGGTATTTTGTTTAACGGTGAAGTATATGCTGAGATTGTCGGTGTTCCAGCGTTGCTGCCGGATGACGGCGCGCATACCTGCCAGCGTGGGAATAGCGGCGCCGTTTTCATCCACCGCAAAAGCGTTGGTGGTACGGTGCTCCTGTAAGTCTTCATCCCAGGTTTGTTTCATGTATGCAACGTTGAAGCCGACCTTCTCTGAAAAGGAATGGGAGAAATTAGCCATCAGCATCAGGTCCCGGGTATTGAAGTGGTCGTTGCTGCTGCCCATGTTAAAATTGATGCCGGTGCTGTTCAGATCTGTTTTACCGGCAATGGCGCCGAAAATGGCCTGTCCCCTGTCGAGGCGGGTATTGTTATTGGTCATTACCATCTCTACGTTCAGGCTGGTGCCCGCCGCTGGCACATACGAAAAGGACGGCGCTACCAGGAGCGCTTTCCGGTACTGCATGTCGCGGAAACTCTTGCTATCTTCATAGCCTACGTTGAGCCGGTACAGTAAGGTCTTTTCTTTGTTCAGCGGACCGGTAAAGTCCAGTGCGCCGCGAATGGTGCTGAAGCTGCCTGCCGAGATGCTGACTTCTTTACGGTCTTCTTTCAGCGGCTTTTTCGTGACCAGGTTGATGCTTCCGCCCGGATCTACACTGGAGAACATAGCGCTGGCGGGGCCTTTGATGACTTCCACGCGTTCCAGGTGATTAGTCAGCGGCTGGGTGAAAAAGTATTGGCGGGTACGCATCCCGTTGATGATGGTACCTTCTTCGTTCTGACTGATACCGCGGATGGCAAACTGGTTATAGAAACTGCTTTGTGAAACGCCCGTTACTGTTTTAACGGCGTCCGTCAGCGTAAAGGCTTGCCGGTCGGCAATTAATTCCTTCGACACCGTAGAGATAGCCTGCGGGATGTTTTTATTTAAAGTGGCAATTTTAGTAGCGGAAAAAGAATAGTCGCTGAAATATTTACGGGCGCGGGTACCCATTACTTCCACTGTCTGCAGCGCTTCTTTAGAAGTGTGAATAATAGTGGTGTCTGCCGGTTGCTGCGCATAGGCAGACAGTACGGACAAAAATCCCGCGCAGCATAAACCGGTCAGTTTATACTGGTATGGCAGTGTGAAAATCTTCACGGAAAAATGTTTAAATAGTTTGCAGATACAGTTGTTGCAGGTCGTTCGCGTTAATGTCGGCGGCTTTTACAGTGTGTACCAGCTGTCCCTGGCGCATGATGCCGATGTGTGTTCCCAAAGTCACCGCATTGAAGATGTCATGTGTAGCCATGAGTACTGATGTACCCTGCTTGCCCAGCTGCAGCACCAACGAGGTAAACTCGTCCGTCGCTCTCGGATCGAGACCGCTGGTGGGCTCGTCCATTAAAATGGCCTTTGCATTTTTGGCCAGGGCAATGGCGATGCCTACTTTCTGGCGCATACCTTTACTGAATCCGCTCAGCGGCCGGTGATGCGCATCTGCCTGTAAACCGCACTGGGAAAGGAAGGCGGCCAGTTCGCCTTTGCGGCAGGTTACCCCTGCCAGCCGGCTGAAATAGTCCAGGTTTTCCATGGCGGTCATCTGGCCGTACAGCATCACCACTTCCGGGATATAGGCGATGTCCCGGCGGGTAGTCACTGCGCCGGGAACGACTTCCTTGCCGTTCACCAGCGCGCGGCCGGAGGTGGGAGCGGTGAATCCCAGGAACAGGTTGATGGTGGTGGTTTTACCGGCACCATTCTGTCCGAGTAAGCAAAAAACCTCTCCCGGCTTTACTTCGAGGTCCAGGTTTTGCAGCGCCTTAAAGGAACTATATTCTTTCGATAATGAAATTGCTTGCAGCATAAGTCTTGTGATGACACAGGTGAGTACATGCCCCATAACGGTACAGGGCCGGTGTTTGTCAATGAAATAAGGAGGATTATACAAAGGTAGCTGCAAGGCTGGGCGGACCCTTGTTCGTATAGGCTAAAGCGTAGGTAGTATACAGCGGTGTGCTGAGGCACTCAAAATGGACAAAGTGTAAGGCATCCGGCAGGGCAGGCGACAGCTCCGGTAAAAGAAACGGTTCATGGCCCTGGTGGTTGACCAGTTCGCAGATATGACATGCTTTTACGGTGGCATAAACTTTTGCCGTCCCGTTCGTATAACTGCATTCATGCAGCTGCCGGTAATGGTGATGATGCAGCAGTCCCACTACCTGCGGTGCTATAAACCATAGCAGCAGCAGGAGCGCTTTTATTCTCATCAGCGATATGTCCCGGTTCCGGCGCATTCTGTGTAAACAGCCTGCAAATTATGCAATAATTTTTAAATCGCAACATAGTTGCAATTTTAAAATTACCGTTCTACCAGTTCCTTCACCTGGTCTCCGTAGAAATCTGTTTGCACGGTATCTATTTTTAGGAGCTTAAACCAGCGTTTAAAAGTATTGATAAAGACCAGCAGCATCAGCAGCATGGCCAGTATGGCGAGAACGGCCAACAGGTACTGCCCTTTGGGAAGATATACTTTACTCACCTGCTCATACCCGGCCCAGAAGGTAATGATGGCCATAAATACGCCCGGTATGGCGGCACACAGGGCATACTTCTTTCTGTTCATGCGGATCAGCATGGTGGTGCATACGATCAATCCGCAGGCGGCCAGCAACTGGTTGCTGATACCGAACAAAGGCCAGATACTGCTCACGTTGCCGGTATACACCAGGTATCCCCATGAAAAAGTAAACAACAGGCTGCTGATGATAATACCCGGCATCCAGTTTTTATCGTTGAACTTAGGGATCACGCTGCCCAGCATTTCCTGCAGGAAGAACCTGCCGACCCTGGTGCCGGCGTCTATTGCGGTCAGGATAAACACCGCTTCAAACATAATAGCAAAATTGTACCAGTAGGCCATCACATTCTCCATAAATGGAATCTTGTTGAAGATATGGGCCATTCCAACCGCCAGCGACACCGCGCCGCCGGTGCGGCCTTGCAGCTCCACGCCTATCTTCTGGCTGAAATAGTCCAGCTCTACCGCATGTAAGGAAGGGTTATTGGCCAGGAAACCGGCATAGGCGTCAGTGGGCGTATTGATCGCGAAATAATCGCCCGGCGCCAGCGTGCAGGCGGCTATCAAAGCCATCAGCGCTACAAAGCCTTCTACCAGCATGGCGCCATAACCCACAAAAAGTATTTCTCTTTCGTTGTTCAGCATTTTAGGGGTGGTACCCGTAGCGATGACCGCGTGGAAACCGGAGATAGCGCCGCAGGCAATAACAATGAAGATAAAAGGCAGTACCGGTCCGCCGATCACGGGGCCGCCGCCGTTGACAAAACTGGTAATGGCAGGCATCTCAATGGTAGGATGCACCAATATCACCCCGATTGCCAGCATGATGATGGTGCCTATCTTAAGGTAGGTGGATAAATAATCCCTTGGCACCAGCAGCAGCCATACCGGCAGTATAGAAGCAAGAAATCCGTATACCGTAATGGCGATGGAGATAGTGCCTACTTTCCAGTGGAACAGGCTGTTCAGTGCCTCAAATTTCATCAGTTCATGTCCGCCTACGATAGCAGCGATGAGCAGGACGCCACCTAAGATACTGGCGAACGTCACGCTGTTTTTCCGGTACCGCATGATCAGCCCCATGATAATAGCGATAGGCATGGTGGCGATGACGGTGAACAAAGACCAGGAAGCTTCGTGCATAGCGCTGATACAGGCCAGCGAAAGCCCGGCCAGCGTGAGGATCAGGATGAAGAGCACTGCCACGCCCGCTATCAGCCCCGTGCCTTTACCAATTTCTTTACCGGCGATTGTGGCCAGGCTTTGCCCTTTATGCCGCACGGAGGCGAACAACACCACCATATCATGCACCCCTCCCGCCAACACACAGCCAATTAAAATCCATAAGGTCCCCGGCAGGTAGCCAAACTGCGCTGCCAGTACCGGACCTACCAACGGCCCCGCTGCTGCTATGGCTGCAAAGTGATGCCCGAACAGCACATTTTTATTCGTCGCCACATAATCTTTTCCGTCAGCAAACTCAACAGCCGGCGTCTGGTGTGCATTATTGAGCTGCAACACTTTATTGGCCATAAAAATGCCGTAGAACCGGTAAGCGATAGCAAAAATGAGCAGCGCTGCAAAGACAAGCGTAAGCGCATTGGCGCCGTTTAAAAAATCCATTATTAAACTAAAATTATCGTGATTGATCAACAGGTACCCGCAAAATATGCAGGGATGCTATTTATTCCCGGTCTGTTACCGGACAGCACTTTAAGATAACATTGATTTTTATTTTTTTTTATTAATTCTGGTTTCGACGTACCTGCGGCTGTTTACTCCTTCTGCTGCATTAAATAAACCAATGCTGTTTCAACACCTGTACCCACTTCAGATAACCTTCCCCTGAAAGATGCAGCCCGTCATAGGTATAACGGGCATCCAGCTGCCCGGTGTTATCCAGCAGTGAAGTATAAACGTCCACAAAAGTGACGCGTGCAGCTGCCGCCATAGCTTTGAGCATGGCATTCAGCGCCGTGATCTGTTCATTCGTCCCGCTGTAATATTGCCGCCCGATGAGCTGGTTGTTGACCGGCAATACACTCTGTACATAAATACGGGTATGGGGAGATGCCACCCGTACTGCATCAATGATGCGCTGGTAGTTGGCCACGATGGAAGCCGCCGGCATATGTTTGTTGATATCGTTGGTGCCCACGAGTATAAACAACCTTGCCGGCCGATGCCGGACCACCTCCTCCACGCGGGCCAGCAGGCCATTGGTATTGTCACCGGCAATGCCCCTGTTGAGGATATTCGCCTTTCCAAGGAACTCACACCAGTCGCCCCATTGTGTAATACTATCTCCAAAAAATATGACCGGTTGTTTTGCTGCCGGTAGCTGCCGGAAATAAGCAGTACGACTGTCATACAAATAATTATGATAGCTGGAATCCTGCGCCTGCAAAGGACCAATACTACCAATACATCCCAGCAGCAGCAGGGGAAGGTGCTTACATATCATGGTACAATATTTTAGAGCGCTATGGTTGTAATCCTGCCTTTACCTCATCCCACAGCGGCACACCTAAACGGTTGTATTGCGGGGCGTACAGGTGAACGAGGTCAAAAATCATCACCCCGGACGTTTTTGATAAAATCAGTTTAATGGCTTTTCGGATATCTGATTTATTATTCCAGGAGGTGTTACCGGCATCAATGCTGCCTACCAGCGGTACCCTTCCTTTGGTAACATAACGGCCGCCGTTCAGCGAGCCTTCCAGGCTCCACCAGTTGTAGGTCAACCCGGCAGTGGCCGGATTATCGGCCAACATGATCTGTGCAAAATAGTTACCTGTCATCAGCAGGCCAAGCTCCTCGGCATAACCATAGTCTTTCGTTTGGGGATAAGCCCAATCCATACGGATCACCGGATCATTAAACGGATCGTACTGCTGGCTGGCCCAGTTAACGCCTACCGGGTAATAATCGCCGTACCAGCCGCCCACATAAGCGCCGAACAAGGCATCCGCACGGGTAGCTTTGATGGCGGCGTGCGCTTTCTTTACAAAGTTATAGATAACGCTCATGCGCCAGGCCAGCCAGCGTTTGTAGTATTTACCGGTAGCAGCAGGCGTCACCTGTCCGTTTTCCTGTTTCCAGGAAGAAACGATATCGGTCGGGAAATTGATAAAATTGGCGTTCTGGTCATTAAAAACAGTTTTCAGGTATTGCACAAACTGTGTTTTGCTGTAGTCAGAGAAGTCCGCATCGATATTGGCGTAACGGGCATAGTCAAGGATAACGCCATCGACCGGATATTTGGTCACTATCTCTTTCAGGATGTTAATGATGCGGTCCTGCACTTCGGGATAAGCAGGATTCACAAAACCGGGCCGGCCGGTTTCGGTGATGGGCACCCGTTTACCGTTGACATCGCATACAACGGACTGGTATTTGTTTTTAAAGGTGGCGTCTTCGAAAACAGCGCCGGATTTAGTATCGTTATCTCCTTCCACGAATGTCATCACGGAAGCATACACTTTGATATTCCTTGCTTTGGCAGTCTTCACGATGAAATCGAGATAATCAGCATCAGACGGCAGCGATTTACCGTTGCGGCTGGCCACCTTGCCGGTGAAGGCGCTGGGGAAAACCGTATGTCCGGAAGACTCTTTCACATCCACTACCACAGCGGTAATACCGATCTGCTGCAATGTGTCCAGCGTTTTGCGGATGGCCGGTGTGTCATTGAAGCGGCCGTAGGTCCCGAATACGTTGGCGTTGAGGTCTATCCATACTATCGCCTCTTTTTTGCCGCCGGGCGTCACGAGCGTATCAGTCCCTTCGTCTGGCCCGGGAGCGGGCGAAGTATCATTATTTTTTTTACAGGCTGCTGCTGCCAGCAACAGCAGTAACAGCGCCGGGAAGAGTTTTATTTTTTTCATAAGGCTATGCTTTTAAAAAAGCCGGAGCACAGGATGCGCTGCGCTCCGGGCAGATGATTAATAGGTGGTCAGCTCGTATCCAATGATGCCCACGTTGGTGAGCAGCATATAGATGTACGCGCTGGACCTGTCTGGTGCGAAGGACACACATACATCACCGGTACCGTTGCCATTGTCCGCAGCACCTGCGATAGCTTCCGAATTGAAGACATTAAACGCGCCATACGCCGGGTTGGCGGGCGACATGCTCACCGCAGACGGGTCGGTCACGTCGAAGAGCGCGATATTACCGTTATTGAGGCTCCAGGAATTGTATTTCACCAATGCCAGGTAGCTCGCCCCGTTAAAGTTGAAGTATACGGAAGGCGCATGGAAAATGTAACCGGCGGCATCTGCATGGAAAGCAGCGACGCGTGCGTTGCTGCCACCGTTGACCATCGCTACTTCACCTCCGTAGTTCATGAAGTAAGTGCCGGAGAAAGACGCTGCCGTTGGCAAAGCGTCTGCCAGGTAGCCGATATTGTCGGTGCCTTTATACGTGGCTACTACCGGCGTTGCATTAATATCCGGTATATTGGCGGCATTGACGATTTTACCATTATGAATACGCCATTTGTAGATATCGGCCGTTTGGGATGCCGTAGCATAAATCACCGCATCTTTATTTAAATCGCCGTATATGCGTACCCGTCGGCCTATGCCAGCCCATGCGGTCGTGTTGTTCCATTCCAGTATTTTTTCCGGCGCCGGATCGGTGGCGTTCTTCCAGCGGTACAGCGTGAATTTATCATTCAACGCTGCAAAGCTGGCGCCTACCAATGCCCCTGCCGTATCGTTCTGCATCTGGAAGGAATAAAAATTACCCGCCGGCAACGGCATATCCTGTACATAATTACCGGTGGTCCGGTTAAACAGGCGCAACTTCGACGGGTTCGTATTGCTGACAATCACCAGGTGATCACCGCTCACCGCCATGCTGGTCTCTGTATAGTTGGTGCTGATGCCGCCACCGCCGGACGCTGCGCCCAGCTTCACAAACAGCTTACGGGTAATACCAATGCCATACGGCTTTTTCACCGGCGGCATCACTTTCAGCGTGTACTGTTTGATGATGCCGTCTATGCTTTTTACAGTAAAAGGCACGGGGTTGGAGAGGTTGACGGTCGAGCCGGCGGCTATTGAAACCGTAGAGTGACTGTTAACGGTCACGCTGACCTTCGCTTTAGACACATCTACCCCCGGCAGTACATAAAAAATAACTTCATTGTCTTTTATAACGGCATCCACGGTTGTATTCACACCATCCAGCAGGTAATCCATCGTAGCGTTCTTCACGCTCACGTCGCCCACTTTTTTGGCCACGACTACCAGGGTGCTTTTCTGGCCTGTACCGCCCGTAATTTCGAGGTTAACAGGCCGGGATAGATCCATCAGCGTACCGATGGCGGGGCGCATGACGGCATCCAGTGGCAGGTTAGCCCTTAATATCAGCTTGCTGATATCTGTCTCATTATCTGATTCTACCGGGTAGAAGTAAGGTACTTCAATAAAGGCGCTGTCTCTGGCGGCGTTGTATACCGGTTCGAAGACCACGTCTTTTACGCCGGGCAGCTCCAGCCAGATCGACTGGGGCTTGCTGTCTTCCTTCGGAAAGATGGCTTCCGGCTTGTGACAGGCCGCTATGGCCGCGGACAGCCCCATGATGATAGCAGGTATGATATATCTGTTTCGCATGTGCAAATCATTTATTGTTACGCATAGCTGATTACCAGCCCTGAATTTGTTTCATAGCCGGATTGGTCACAATTTCGTTTTGTGTGATCGGCAGGTAGTAGAAAGAGGTCGGGAAATAACGGTTCTCCTTGTCGCAGTCCACTTCCGTGTAGTCAAATCCGTTACCATTGGATGTCACTTTATGTCCGTGAAAACGTACATTGTTCAGTACTATATGTGCCTTGCGCCAGCGGCGCAGGTCCCAGTAACGGTGGCCTTCAAATGCCAGTTCCACTTTACGTTCATGTTCTATCGCGGCCATCATGGCTTCCGGCGTGGCAGCAGGCGTACCCGGCAGGTTTACCCGCGCCCTTACTTTATTGAGAGCGTTTTTAGCATCTCCTATTTTACCCAGTTTGGTCAATGCCTCCGCATGTATCAGTAATATTTCCGCGTAACGCATTTCCACCCATGGCTGGTGACTGTTGAGCACCAGGATGTCGGTATTGGTTTCATCCAGCATCTTACGCCGGTAGTAACCGGTGACGGTTTTACGTGGGTCGGCGGTGACTTTAAAATCGATATATCCTTCTTTATCATCATCGGGCGTGGTATTGATGGCACGTCCTTTCCAGGATGCGCCGTTATAGATCACAGAAGCATAGAAACGGGGTTCCCTGCCGGTATAAGGATCGGCTTTCATCGCTGCTTCCGACCAGGAAAATTTCCGGCCGTCCGCCATTTCATATTCATTTACCAGTTCAGCAGTAGGTACGCCGGTAGCGCCGCCGCCGGCCACGTCTGCCGGTGGTGCGAAGTAGAAGTCCAGCTGATGGGTAACGCCCGGGCGCTGGTAATACAGGGCAAAGATGGCTTCCTTGCTGCTATTGTTGGAAAACGCTTTGGCATAATCGGCCTCCAGGTCGTAGATCCCCAGCCCGGTAACGGCGGCAGCGGCATCAGCAGCATGCTGGTAGTATTCCGTTTTTTTGGAGGATGGCACGCCGGTAAGCGGATCTTTATTGAATTGTTTGTTGTCGTATTCTGCTACTGAAGCGGCGTATAGCCATGCGCGTGACAGCAACCCGTAGGCGGCGCCCTGGGTAACCCTTCCTTTCTGTGCTGCCGGCCATTGTTTGGGCAAGTGCTGTGCAGCAAAATTGAGATCGGCCGCAATGAAGTTCCACACATCATCTTCGCTGGCGCGCGCCTGACTTTTATCTACCGGGAGTTTATCCATGATGATCACGCTTCCGTTGATACGCGCCAGCCAGAAATAGTTATAGGCGCGCAGGTAGCGGACTTCTGCTTCGAACTGCAGCTTCTGCTGATCGGTGAGTTTGGCATACAGCCGCATCCCGTTCAGAAATTCATTGATACGGCGGATGTTCCCATAAGCGTTGTCCCACACGGAGATGCCCGGCGACGCAGCATTCACCTGTCCGGGGTTATAGGCCAACCGGTTCACCGTCCCGTTACCCATGGAGTTGGAGGTATACTTTTCAATATCGGTAAACGCATCTGTTGCATTGCTGTAGCCGATAGGAAACTGTCCGAAGGTATAGGGTTTAAACTGATCGTATAAACCGTAAACGTACAGGTCAACATTGGCAGCATCTTTCCAGATAGCCGCATCGGTATACCGGTCGCCGGGCATGCCATCAAGTTTGCAGGACTGTATGCCGCCGGCCAGCAGTAACAGCAGTAAAGCGGTTTTTATATTAGCGCGTAATGTGGTCATAAGTAATAGCTTTTCCGTTTAGAAAGTAAGGTTAGCTCCGAAAGACATCATCTGTTGCTGCGGATAGAAACCGTTGTTGGCATTGGGCATCTCAGGGTCCATATACTTCAGGTGATCGAAGGTGAGGAGGTTGAAGCCGGCCAGGTAAAAACGGCATTTTTCCACGTTCAGGGCCCTCAGCACCGACGCCGGCAACGTAACGCCCAGCTGGGCGGATTTGAGCCGCACGTAAGCGCCGTTTCTTACCCATTGGGAGTTGGCCCAGCCGTTGTGGTTCGGGAACCCCGCCCTGTCGGCCGTTAAACGGGGATAACGCGCGTTGGGGTTATCCGGTGTCCAGGCCTGCTCCACCAGGTAGTAGGGGCTGTTACCGCCACCGTAAAACGGCCGGGTAAACGGTGTATTGTCGTTTACACCCCAGGTGCCGGAAGAGCCTTCGTATTCACCTCCCAGCGATACATCTCTCAAAGCAGCACCCTGGATGAGGGCGGAAAAATCGAAGATACCATACCGTACTTCCAGGTTCAACCCATACATGAGCTGCGGTATATTACTGCGACCCATATACGTAATATCGTCGGTAGTAATTTTACCGTCACCGTTGATGTCCTTGTATTTGATAAATCCGGGTGCGGCGCCACCGCTGGGAGAAGATGCCCAGTTAGTTACTTCCTCCCAGCTCTGGAAGAGCCCTTCTGAAATAAAACCTTTCTTTTCACCGATGCTTCTGCCCGGACTTCTTTGCCATGCCGGCAGTCCGTCGGGGTCGTTCTTCACCAGTATCTTGTTGCGTGACCAGTTGAGGTTACCGGTAACGGCATAATCGAATCTCCCATTTACCTTATGACGGTGCGTTAGTTGCAGATCGAAGCCCCTTACGTCGGCCATACCACGGTTGACCACCTGCGGGTAGTAGCCGCCCATCGAAGGGGGAAACAGGTTGCCCTGCAGGTCCAGGATATCTTTAGTGAGCTTGTAGAAGTATTCCGCCGATACGCTTAACCCACCGTGGAAGAAGGTTGCATCTACTCCTACATTGGTATTATAGGCTTTCTCCCACGTAAGCTGCGTGTTGGGAATAGCGCCGGAGTAGATACCGGAAACGGCTTTATCGCCTACGACCATTACCGGTTTGGAAGACAGGGAGAACGTCTGGAGATATTGATAGTCGCTGTATCCCTGGTCATTGCCCAGCTTACCGTAGGAAGCTCTTAGTTTCAGGAAATCGACTTTTTCTTTCAGCTCGCTGAAGAAACCTTCTTCACTGATCACCCAGGCAGCAGAGGCGGCCGGGAAGAAACCCCAACGGTTATACGTAGGGAAGTATACAGACCCGTCGTAGCGGGACACCAGTTCCAGCAGGTATTTGTTTTTGTAGGCGTAGTTGATCCTTGTCACGAGACCGGCGCGGGCATTGGTGCCGCTGTTGCCGGTAGGCTGTACGATGTATTTGTTGTCCTGGTCCCGGAAATCAATTTCTTTCAGCTCTGTAAGCGGCAGGTTGGCGCCACCTGCGGAGAAGCCGTTGTTATCGCGGCGGGAGTATTCATATAAGGCCAGCGCTTTAATGCTGTGTTGACCTATCTCCGTGCTGTAATTGATACTGGGCTGAAACGTTTGCCTTGAGTTATTTGCCTGTGACTGACGGATGCTATTGATGGTGATTCCCGGAGGTGTGGATTGGTTCCAGTACCAGCCGGTGCTGCCTTGTTCTCTTACCATGAGGGTGTAAGGGGCTGTCCATCCCCTGAATTCCTGGAAAGATTTATCGTAGGCAGCCATCAGTTTCAGGTCCAGCCCTTTTACATAGGGGATATGGGCGGTAAAGGTGATGGCGCCCTGGAAGGTGCTGGTAATATACCGCTGCCAGCCGGAGTTGTCGATGGCCGCGATGGGATTCACGATACCGGAGTTGGAGCGGGTGGCAGTGGGCAGGTCGTTGTAGGTGGCCGGGATGTTCGGCAATGCTCTCACCGCCTGGTAGAAGGGGTTCATATATTCACCGTCATCGGCGGGAATACCGGTACTGTTACGGGTTTCCTGGCGGGCGCCGAGGTCCAGGGCAACGGAGAAAACCTTGTTGATGTTGGCATCGAGGTTGGTGCGCACATTGTACCGTTTATAGTCGGAGCCTTTTACCACCCCTTCCTGATCGAGGTAACTGGCATTGGAGAAATACCGTACTTTATCGGAACCGCCTCTTACGCTGACGCTGTGGTGTTGTGCCATTGTTTTCCGGCCGGTGAGCATGCCGGTCCAGTCGGTGTTACCGAGAAAAGGGTCTTTATTGGTTCCATTGCGCAGCGCGGCAATCTGTGCATCGGAATAGGTATAGGGAATAGGATCTCCTCCGGTAGCGGTGAGATAGTCGTTATCCATTTGTTCTCCTTTCTTCAGCCAGTACATGTAGTCCGGCCCGTTCAGGAATTTAGGAAAGCGGGTGAAGGCGGTACGGGTCACTTCTCCGTCATAGGACACCACGGGCTTGCCGGAAGCGCCCCTTTTGGTGGTGACGAGTATGACGCCGTTGGCCCCCTGTACGCCGTAGGTAGCGGCAGCGGCAGCATCTTTAAGGATAGAGATGCTTTCCACTTCAGAAGGGTCGAGATTGGCGAAGGAACGCTGCACTCCATCTACGATCACAACGGGGCTGTTGTTGTTGTAGGTGCCTTGCCCGCGGATGAGCAGCGAAGCGTCATCAAATCCCGGCCGCCCGGAAGTTTGTGTGGCCACCAGCCCCGGCAGACGGCCAGCCAGCATATTGGTCAGGTTCATGGCGGGCGTTTTTTTCAGCTCCGCGGAAGAAATCTGTGCCACACTACCGGTGAGGGACGATTTTTTCTGCGTGCCGTAACCTACAACCATGACCTCATTCAGCTCTTTAGCGTTCTCTTTCAATACGGCATTAAATGGCACTCCAGGGGTAGCCGTTACCGTTAGTGGCGCAAAGCCGGTCATAGAGATGACTAAGGTAGTGGGGGCATCGCCGGCATAGAGGCTGAAAGTACCATCTGCATTAGACACGATACCTTTCTTGGTATCTTTTACCAGGATGGTGGCGCCCGGGAGGGCATTCCCTTTTTCATCCCTGATGGTGCCTGTTACATTTTTGAGTTGCGCTATCGCCAGCGTGTGCTGCATGACAAAGGCCATTATCAGCATCAGTGTGCGCCACGTCAGCACAGGTAGATTTGGTTTACTCATAACTTTTAATTTACAGGAAGGATACAAGCATTATTTATCTGTTAGTGTTTCGCTGGTCCGGGCGGCATACATCCGTACAGGGAAGTCGCCTTGCTGGTTACCGCCGGTATTGCCATCATTATCCGCTTATGCCGCTGTCGTCCATGGCAAATGTTATCGAGTAGCGCGTTGTGTACAGGAGCGCTGTTACCGGCTTATTCAGTGCTGCTGACGTTTATCCTCTCTGGCCGGCCTGTCTGCTACTTTTTGGTTGACTTCTTTTTAAATTATTTTATTTATGATCGACAATTTATAATAATTTTAATTACAAAGAAACAAATACTAAATAATTTTATTAATTCTTCTTTTATTAAGACAACCGGGTTGACAGAATACAGATCCCACCACAGCAGGCATTCTAAGCAAAATCGATATTGCCGGCAATGCAGGGAAGTTATCAGCTACAACGGTCCTCGAATACACTACAGCAAATACTTACATGCCTTACAACTGCCATTCATCATTCATCGGCCTTATTTTATAAATTATTTTATTAAGTTTGTACTTATTGAAAAATAATATTAATTATATATACACATCATTTACATGAACATCTTCCCTAACCACAGAAAAACATTATTGATCGGCTGCGCTCTCGTAACAGGCTTCCTGTCGCACGCGCAACAGATGACCACCGCCCTGAACGACGTGATCAGGCATACGCCGCAGGGGCATACCCTGCAGCTGCCCGGTTTGCTCAGCGGACAGATACCCTCCCTTTCCTATCAGAAAATTGTACTGCCAGGCCCCCAGTACCTGATTTCAGACGATCCGGAATATATTCGTGTACCCGAAGGCGTAGCCCTGAGAGAACCAGTGCAACCAGGATCGGTAAGGTTGTATGTGTATAATGTGAACGGGGTGCAGCAACCGGAAAAAATGGACCGTAAAATAGCGGCGGTGATCAAAAACACGGGAAGTCAACCGATGCATATTCGCATGTTGAAATACTCCTCCCAAAAACCGACGATGAACTACTTCTATGCCGGCAAACAGGGATTGGCAGACTTCTTTAGCTCACAGCCGGAAACAGTAGCCCGTGAAGTGAAGCCCGGCGCCTCCCTCTGCCTGGACCCCAGGCAGGACAAAGCCGTAGTGAAATATGATGAACTGGTACATGGGTTCTATGAATTCGTCATCGACCAGCCCGGTGAAATCAGCATCGTACAAACGGACCTGAAAACACCCGCTACCGTAGCAGCCGCCCGCATAAAAGTCCCGCTCGACACCAAACAGTACGCTGGCGCAGGCCGCGGCACCTATGGCGTCAGCAATTATCGTGTAATCGTAGACGATACCCTCGATACGCGCAACGGCATGACACAGCTACTGGTGGCCGACGGGAAAAAAGATCCCTGGGTGATCGGAAAAGAAGCCTCTACCGGTGAACTGAAAAGTCTGGCCGGCAACTATGGCGTTATCTATAACATTGAAGTGTCGTGGAAAAGTACAGATGGAAAAGCGCTCGCGCTGATAACATGGAACCCGCATGGCGACAACAGCCAATGGTGCGGCGGCATGGCCAACACCATGATCGTCAGCGGCGGTAAATTCAAAGCAGGTATCATTCAGTTACCCAGCAATCAGCTGGTCACCACCAAAGCACCGGAAGCAGTACTGGTACAGATATTCACCCCTCCTGCCGGTGGTGGTGTGCAGAAAGTGCATTTTACCTATTCCCCGCCAGGAGCTTCCTGCTTACCTACACCGCTGGTATTGGTGCCGGTAGACCTGAAATAAGCAGCTGCTTTCATAAGGCCTGATGATCTGCAGTACAGAGGAAAAAATTTATAACCGCGGAGTTACTTCCTTGTGGAGTACTCCGCGCTGAAAACAGGTTTTATCACCCCCAGGCTGTCTCCCCGTTATAATCCACACACCCGTGATAACCACCGGGCACGGGCAGATGACGTAATACCTGCGTAGCACCGGCTTCCGACGTAAAAAATCCCAGCAGGACCAGTTGTTTCATCAACGTAAAATAATGTACCGGCACACCTTCCTGCGCCTTGTGCCGGCGCGTTTCTTCATGAATGCGTGTCAGCAGCGATGATTTTTGTTCAGCGGAAAGCTGCACAAAGCCGCTCCTGAACTGTTTTTTCGCAGCGCTATTTATTTGCCTGATGCCCTGCTTCAGGATGTCCTGCTGCACTGCGTCGTAACAATCCGCCGCGTATAACGCCATAAACTTCCCTACTTCCGCATCCTTCGCACCCGGCGTATCGGTGCGGGGAATAATGGTCTCCGCCACCTCGTCGAAGAACACAATATCCTCCTGACTAAACAGCGCTTTGTTTTGTTCCCTGCATCCGGAGAGAAAAAGGTCACCGCCCACAAAGGCAGCCCCTGTCAGCACGCCGATCGTTTTTATCAGTTCCCTGCGGTCCATTTACAACGCTCCTTTTTTTAGTTGCTCCACGGCATAATTCGCGGCCCTGGCAGTTAATGACATATACAGAATAGAAGGGCTCTGATTACCGGTGCTGGTCATACAGGCGCCATCGGTGACAAATACATTTTTACAATGATGCAGCTGGTTCCATTCATTGAGTAGCGAGCTGGCCGGGTCCTTACCCATGCGCACCCCGCCCATTTCGTGGATGTCCAGCCCGGGAGGCTGATGGTTATCGTTCACCACGATGTTCTTTGCGCCTGCCGCCGTCAGTATGGCCGTTCCCTGCTCAATAAAATCCTTCACCATCTTATCGTCGTTGTCATCATAATCCACGGAGGTGATCAGCAACGGGATACCCCATGCGTCTTTTTTATCCTTGCTCAATCTTACATGATTGCTTTCCTTGGGGATGGTCTCCCCCTGCATGTACATGTACGCGCCCCACTTGCCGGGTTTGCTCACAGCTTCCTTGAAAGCGGCTCCCAGCACCGCCGGAACGTTGTCATCACTTAACTTCCCGCGGTAGGCAGCGCTGAAGATCACATAGCCGCCCACAAAATCCGTGTCCTGCCGGTACACGTTCCTGAAATTGGGGATAATGCACTCCGATGGTTTCGATACTTTATAGTACTTGTCCTCGAAGCCGTCAAACTCACCGCTCATGGAGGCCCGGTAGTTATGAAAACAGATGAACTTACCCAGCAGCCCGTTGTCATTGCCCAATCCGTTCGGAAAACGTTTAGACGTGGAGTTGAGCAGAATGAGATTGGTATTTAAAGCAGACGCATTCAGGAAAATGATTTTTGCATGGTAGATGATCTCTTCTTTTGTGTTGGCATCGATCACCTTTACGCCGGTGGCTTTGCCTGACTGCTCATCATACACAACGGAATGCACCACCGAAAAAGGCCGGATGGTGAGGTTACCGGTTTTCTCCGCCCAGGGCAACGTAGATGCGTTGGAGCTGAAATAACCGCCCAGCGGGCAGCCACGCATGCAAAGGTTGCGGCTCAGGCATTGGCGATGCTGTGCTTTATGAATTTCCTGCGGCTGCGTCACCTGCGCCCATCTGCCGGATACGTAGTGCCGGTTAAACTTCTCCGCGACCACCTCTTTCAGATGCTGCTCCACGCAATTCAGTTCAAATGCAGGCTGAAACTCCCCGTCCGGCATGGTGTCTATGCCATCTTTGTTGCCGCACACGCCAATAAATTTCTCCACATGGCTGTACCACGGCGCAATGTCATCATACCCTACGGGCCATTCAATCCCGTAGCCGTAACGGTGCGGCGCGGTAAAATCCATCTCACTCCAACGGGCACACGCTCTTCCCCATATCAGCGATTTTCCGCCTACCTGGTATCCCCGTATCCATTCGAAAGGCTTCTCCTGTATGTAGGGGTGATCTGCATCTTTCACAAAAAAGTGTGCGGTGCCGGCATCATAGCCCGCCGCCCTGCTGATGAGTGGATTGGCGTCCAGCATCGCTTTCGGCAAAGCGCCACGGTACTTAAAATCCCATACCGGCGTGCTGGCAGTAGGATAGTCCCTGATGTGCTCCACATTCCTGCCCCGCTCCAACACCAGTGTTTTCAATCCTTTTTCGCACAGTTCCTTTGCTGCCCATCCCCCACTGATACCACTGCCTACGACAATAGCATCAAAGTGCGTAACGGCATCTTTGTTTTCGGCCATACACAAAAGTTTATTTCATTGTTATCAATCTTATCGTTGCTGAAGATGCAGCGCTGCCGCACCTAAAATATTACTGTTGATCAAAGAAGACGCTTCGATTTTCAGGGAAGAAACTGAATGCTGAAACCCAAAATCACGGACCGTTTCCCACATACCGGCAGCATAAAAAGGAAAAGCTGCTTTAACGGCCCCGCCAATGACAATGCATTCCGTGTCCAACGCATAAAGAATTATTTTGATCGCTTCTCCCAGGTGGCGCCCGAAATCTTCATATATGTCCAATGCCTCCTTATCTCCTTCCAGCGCCCGCCGGTACACCACTTCTCCCGCCGTTTTATATACCTGTCCGAAAAAACGGCCGCTGACATAATACTCTATGTTTTTATCGAGGTAGCGAACCATCCCAAACTCGCCGGCTCCGCCATGGCGGCCGGTAAACAGCCGTCCTTCTGCCACTATCCCCGTTCCAAGGCCAGTCCCTATCGTCAATCCGACCATCGATTGAAACGAACGCCCTGCGCCGTAGTGAAACTCTCCCCAGGCAAAACAGTTGGCATCGTTCTCTATTTTCACCGGCAGCCGGTACCGCTGTTCCAATATGGCCCGGACGTCTGTATCATTGAGGGCGGGGATATTCACTACGCCCTGTACCTTCCGGGTAAGCGGGTCTACCAGGCCTGGCACGCCGATGCCGATGGCCGTCACTTCCGGATGCAGGAGCTGATCGATGACGCCGAAAATCTGCTCAAGGACTTCCGCGCAGGTACCACGCATCTTCAGTGGCTGTGACACTACCGGCTGCAGCACGCCGTCCTGCACCACGCCGGCCCGTAAATTAGTACCGCCGAGATCAATGCCTATTATCTGCATATGCATCTCTGTTGGTCAGACCAGAAGCGGCATCTTCATCCAAAAAGACCGTCACCGCCGGATGCTGCCGCAGCAGGCTTCCCGGCACCTCGCTGGTAACGGGTCCCTCCAGTAGTTTCTTCACGATACCCGCTTTATGTTTGCCGCTTACCATCAAAATAATATGCCTGCTTTCGAGTAGGGTACCCATGCCCAGCGTAATCCCTTCTTCCAGTTCAAGGTGCTGCTGAAAGTACTTCTGCCCTACCTGTTTGGTCACCGGATGCAACGCTACCACCTGCGCCCGGCCGTCTGCAGCGCAACCGGGTTCATTCATGGCGATATGCCCGTTCATGCCAAGGCCCAGGATGGCCACATCGATACCGCCCCGCGCTTTGATGAACCGCTCTGCTGCCTCGCACTCCTGCAGGAGGTCGGCAGAGCGGCCATCAAAAAAGCAGATATTTTCTTCGCTTACCTGTAACGGCTGAAACAACGCTCTGTCAATGGAATACCGGCAGCTCCCCTGGTCTGTTCCGTTAAGCCCCACCCATTCGTCTAATCCCACATAACGCCAACGGGCGATATTACCAGGCTGTTGCCGGTATCTTTCCGCCAGCACCTGGTATAAACCGGCCGGCGTATCGCCGGAGGCAGGACAAAGCAAGGGCTCTTCACAAACGGCCATCAGCTGTATCACCGCTTCGGCCACTTTTTCAGAAAGCGCCGCATAGGTGCTATAAATTTTTACGTTCAAGGTTTCCATTTTTTTAATGATACGCTATGGATTCAACCATAAATCAATGGGTTTTTCCACTTTCGGCGCAAACGGGAGCATTATCTTTTTGCCCTGCCCGGCGGATGCATACGCCGCATAAATAATCTCCAGCACCGCACGGCCGTCTTTACCGGTCACCAGCGGCTCCCGGTCATGTATTACGCAATCGATAAAGTGTTTCAGCTCCTGCGGATAGCCCTGGTTAAAAGCTTCTTCGAATATGCAGAAACTCCAGCCCACCGTGGTATCGGTTTTCTCCATGGCATAACCATAGCCGTTCCGGCTATACGCCAGTACCGAGTTACCTATGAACAGGTCGGCATAGGCCACACCGCCGGTACCGTAAATCTCACTGCGGTCGTCCATACCGCCATGTTTGGCCCATGAGTTTTCCACCACGCCGGTCACGCCGCCTTCAAATTCGATGATGATGATAGAATTATCTTCTCCTTTTGTTCTTTCCTTGTGAAACACGGTACTCATGGAGGCTGTCACACTCAGGGCTTTCCTGTTTTTCAGCATCCACCGGAACCACTCGATGCCGTGACAGCCCATGTCCATCAGCACGCCGCCGCCGGACTGGTTCACGTCATAAAACCAGTCGGAATGCGGACCGGAATGTTTCTCTGACTGTTTCAACATGTAGATGTCACCTACGCCGCCTTCTTCCACCAATGCCCGGGCCCGCTCGTATTTAGGCGCAAAACAAAGCTCTTCTGCATACATCAGTTTCACGTTGGCTTTCTCGCAGGCGGCGATCATCTCGTCCGCTTCTTCCAGCGTCACCGCCAGCGGCTTTTCGATGATAATGTGTTTACCGGCGGCAGCGGCTTTTAAGGTCGCCTCCTTGTGCAGGAAATTAGGGAGACAGATGTCCACCACATCAAAGTCTGCGCTTTTGATCAGCTCATCAATAGAAGAAAAGGATTGGGCGATATGATGTTTGGCAGCAAAAGCCTGTGCTTTTTCTGCGTTGCGCGCATACACCGCCACAATTTCCGCTTCCGGCACAAACCGGCTGTAACTTTCCATGTGGATATCTGCAATAAATCCGGCGCCCAGGAGGGCTACTTTTACCTGTCTCATGTTATTGGATGTTTATTAAAGAATGTTAGTAATATATACAATTACATAGTTTTCTGCACTATAGAAAGGTATATATTCTTCCATTGCGCGGCGGCACGGCTATTCCACATAATCGTACATCCGCACATAGTCCACCTGCATAGCCGCCGGGAACACCGTTTCATCCACGCCTTCTTTTCCGCCCCAGTTGCCCCCTACGGCCACGTTGAGCAACAGGTAGAACGGCTTATCGAACGGCCAGCCCTCGTGACCCTTGTGTTCGTTGGCTACCTGGTAATACACCTTCCTGTCGAGCAGGAAGGTGATATGATCAGGGGTCCATTCAACGGCATACACATGAAACTTATCATATGGGCGCTTAATAAAGACGCCTTTTGTTTTCTGGGTACCGATAATATGATTATACGTTTTGCTGTGCAGGCTGCCGAAGATGCTGTCCTTCATATATCCCACATGCTCCATCACATCGATCTCACCGCTTTCCGGCCAGCCGCCGTACCCGTTGTCGGTAGACAACATCCAGATGGCGGGCCAGAGCCCTCTGCCACCGGGAAGTTTCGCTCTCACTTCCAGCTTCCCGTACCGCCAGTCGCCTTTGTTTTTGGTGACCATCCGGGCGGAGGTGTATTGATGGTCTCCGCTGCCGTTGTTTCTGGCGGTGATGTACAGCCTGCCATTCTCCACTTTGGCATTGCTGGTATCTGCTGCGGTATAAAATTGTAGCTCGTTGTTGCCCCAGCCGGACCGGCCGGTTTGATATCCCCATTTGCTGCTGTCGGGCAGTCCGCTGCCATCAAATTCATCGCTCCAGGCCAGCTGCCATTTTTTATGGCGTTTGATGGATTGGGCCTGTACGTCGGCCATATAGCAGCATCCGGCCGCTATCAGCAAAAAACAATAAATACTTTTTTTCATCTACTTAAAATATCGTTTACAGATTCGGGTTATGACACACTATTTAAGTCTGGGGTTAACGTCTTCCTGCGCCTGCGGGATGGGGATGTATTCGCTCTGCCCCTTTACAAAGCCCGGCAGTACGGAGGCTGCCTGATCGGTCCTCACCAGGTCGTTGAACCGTTCGCCCCACCATTCGCAAATCAACTCAGCATGACGCTCGTCCAGCACTTGTTGCAGGCTAACATTGGCGATAGATGCCAGCTTCACCCGGTTTCTGACCAGGTTGACGGGCGCGTCGCCGTTTTGTCCTTTACGGATTTTGGCTTCCGCATTCATGAGCAGCACCTCTGCATAACGCATAATACGCACGTTATTGTTGGCGCCATAATAATCGATCCTGCCGGGTGTCATCTGGGAACGGGGCGTATAGGCTTTTCCGTTAAAGTATTTCTTCCTGGACCCGTTGCCGGAGATGGTATCACCATCAGGTGTTACGGAATAAGTGCCGGGAGCACCGTTCACCCCACAATACTGGATCGTGGTTTTCAACCGGATACTGTCCTTACGGGAGGTCAGGAAATCGACCGCCTTCTGGGTGGGCACCATCCAACCCGGGCCGGTGATGACAGGGCTGTAGGTATTTTCAGGCCCCTGGAAGAAAAAGAAATTTCCCCATTCTTCGCCGGGACCACCGGAGATAACGATGTCGCCGGTAGATTTGCCGAAATCGGAATATTGTAATTCCAGGATGGATTCATCGCATAACTTACCCGGCTTTTTAAACAGCTGGTAGTAATCGCTGAACAACGAAAATTTACCGCTGTTCACGATCTGGTTGGTACAATCCAGCACCACGTCCCAATAAGGGCTGCCATTGTTATTTCCCGCCAGGTCCATGGCAGCTTTTGCCTTCAGCGTCAGCGCCGTGTATTTTGTTACCGAGCCGATATGGCTGGCGGCATTGGGACGGGCATCTTCCAGGTTGGCAATACAGAAATCCATTTCGGAGATGATATGTTTCTTTACGTCTTCCACGCTGCTTTTGCTGGCTTCGCCGAAGCTGGCAGGGTCGTTACTTTCTATGCCGAGGATAGGGACCGCGCCATACGTCCTGCAAAGCCAGAAGTGCGCCAGCGCTCTATAGAAGCGGACTTCCGCCTGATACCTGGTCAGCAGTTTCATCTTTTCCGCATCGTTAGCGGGAATGTTTTTACCGAATTTGTCCAGTTCGGCCAGGGCGCTGTTCGATGCCAGCACCACGGCATACATGCTGATCCACATATCGTTGATGCCCCAGTAACTTTTTACGGTCACATCACTTTTGAAGTTATGGATGGACACCTGCCCGGCGTCGTCGTTGCCCGGCGCCACATCGTCGCTGTGCGCAGACCGGATGGCGACGCTGATCCATTTGGCAAAAGTGCCGCTGGCGGCCGTTCTGTACACGCCCGACACCGGCTGGTACATCAGTGATAAATCAGCGTAGTTGATATTGGAAGATTGCGCCTGGTTTTCCTGCGGGCGGTCTAAAAATTTGGAACAGCCCGTAGCGATCAACAGGACCAGGAAAGAAATGGATATATAGCTTCTCATGATTTCATTTTTTGTTGACTGGAAACATTTCCTTAAAAAGTAGCGGTAACGCCTAAACTGTAAGTAGATGAAACCGGGTACACATTGGCATCATAACCGGAAACAGAAGCGCCATTGCCGGTATAAGTACCTACTTCCGGCGTAAAGCCATTGTACCGGGTAAACATAAACGGCCTGTCGGCAGTAGCAAATACCCGCATACCGATGGGTGACTGTTTACCTACCTTAAAGTTATAACCCAGCTGTATATTCTGTACCCGCAGATAAGCGCCGCTCTCTACAAAGAAAGAGTTGCTTACTTTAAACCATCCCTGTCCCAGTGCATACGCAGAAGGGTAAGCATTCGTGGAGCCGGGACCGGTCCAGAGATTGCTGGCAAATTTTTCATCGATGTTTAAAGAAGTGGATGCTTTGTACAGCCTGCCCCTGTTCAGATTGAATATTTTATTGCCGGATACGCCCTGGAAAGCAATGCTGAAATCAAATTGTTTATAGTTCAGCGCGATGTTAAAACCGTAAGTGAATTTAGGGAGATAGCTGCCCATATTGATACGGTCTTTATCATCGAGCACGCCGTCGCCGTTCTGATCTTTGTATTTCGGGAAACCGGGAACAATAGGCGATGAGGCGCCCTGGTTGTAATGTTTTGCTATCGGGTCGCCATCGATCTCCTGTTGTGTTTGATAAACACCGGTGAACTCATAGCCGTAGAAATAATTGATAGGCTCTCCTACCAGAATCCGGTTGGGGAATTCTGCTGTCCATTCAGGGAAGCCGCTCGTAGAGCTGGGCAACGTACCTAAACTGGTGACCTTGTTTTTCAACGTGGACACGTTGCCACCGATCTGGTATCCTACCTGGCCGATTTTATCACTCCAGTTCAGGGCGATGTCCCAGCCGCTGTTCACCATATCCGCCCAGTTGCCATACACGGTGCGGTAAGTAAAGGAGAACGGCCGGTAGAAAGCGGCCTTGGTGGTTTTCCTGTTGTAATAGTCCACAGAGCCTTTTAATTTGCCCTTAAACATTTCAAAATCGATACCACCGTCCCACTCTGTCACCACTTCCCAGGTGACATCTGTGAAGAACCGGTCCACGGTATAACCCGGTACGTACAGTCCGTTAGCACCGGCAGTACTGCCAAAGACCGCGGAATTGTTGTTACCGGTTTTCACGATGGCATAGCCGGCGTTGCTGTTTACCCCGTCATTGCCAAGCTGTCCCCAGCTGCCCCTGAGTTTTAAGAAATCAAATATTTTCTGGTTCTTCATAAAAGCCTCCCTGCTCAGTACCCATCCCAGGCCTACAGAAGGGAAATAGCCCCATTTGGTCTGGTACTTGGAGCTGCCGTCAGCGCGGAAGGTGGCCGTAAGCAGGTATTTATTATCAAAGTCGTAGGTAGCGCGGGTAAAATAAGAAAGTCCTGCGTTGCGGGTACCGTTCTCTCCATAGTAAGTAGCACTGGAGGTATACTGACCGGTATACCAGGATTCTTCCACGTTGGGAACATTATCGGCTTCGGTCCGTGTCTGACGCCAGCGTTCTTCTCTTGTGGACTGCCCCAGCAACAGGCTCCAGTGATGGGCGCCTTTACCGTCTTTATACGTCAGGAGGTTATCGAGTATGTAATTGGTGGTGCGCTCCTGGATGGAGGTGAGATGGGATACCGTGGAACCGGCGCCGGGGCCCAGGTTCATCTCCGGCCGGTATTTTGTGCCCAGCAGGGAACCATATACCTGGCTCAACTGTGACCGGAAGGTGATTTTATTTTCCCAGAAGCCAGCCTCTGCATATAAGGTCGGTAAAATCTGGAATGCCTTTGACCGGTCATAGTTATAATAGGCGGAGGCCATCGGGTTCTTATCGTCAGACCTGCCTATCACCGAAGGAGCGGTGAATTTCACCGGGAAAGCGTTGACGTTGGTGCTGTCATACACCGGGAACAACGGCGAGGCCGTATAAGCGTCCAGGAAAGCGGCACTATTAGGGTTGAAAGTGACGGAGTTATTAAAGATGGCGGAGAAGCCTACTTTCAGCCAGGGGAAAGCCCGGGCTTCCAGCTGCAGCCGTCCGTTGTATCTTTTGAAATTGTTCAGCGCATTTAAAATACCATTCTGGTAAGTGTAGTTGAGCCCCATCGAGTAGGTGATCTTCTCACTTCCGCCCTGTACATCAATGCCGTGGTTGGTCAGCATCGCGCTTTTTCTTAGTATCACATCGTACCAATCCGTGCTGGTGGTCGGATTCAGGCCGCTGCCCCCGTATTTTTGGGAAGATAACAACACAGTGCCGCTGTCAGCTACCGATCCCCGTTGCAGGGAAAAAGAAGTGTATTGCTGACCGTTGGCCATTTTCAACACATTTGTCGGCTTCTGTATGCCCACATACCCCGTGTAGGTGACGCGGGTCTTCATATTCGTTTTCCCTTTTTTGGTGGTGATCAGCACTACGCCGTTGGCCGCACGCACGCCATAGATGGCGGCGCCCGACGCATCCTTCAGGATGGACATATCAGCAATATCGTTCGGATTCAGAAAACTGATGTCGTTCACAAACATACCGTCCACCACGTATAGCGGATTTTCATTATTAAACGAACCTACCCCCCTGATGCGCACATTGGGAGAGCTGCCCGGGGCGCCGCTGCTAACGACCTGTACACCGGGAACACTTCCCTGCAGCGCTTCCATAGGCGTGGCGGTGGTCCGCTTCAGCATATTTTCTGTGTTTACCGTAGTGATCGGGGCGGTAAGGTCTCCTTTTTTCTGCGTACCATAACCCACTACTATCACCTCATCCAGTTTGGTCCTGGAGGGCTCCAGCTGAACATTGATTACGGTGCCGGTAATGGCGACCACCTGCCTGTTAAAACCTATTGCCGACACAACAATAGAGTCTGCGCCCGGAGGCACGGACAGCGTAAATCCCCCTGCTTCATTCGTGGAGGTACCGATTACCGTACCTTTTACACCAACAGAAGCGCCAATGACTGCTGCATTTTTGTCATCCGTCACGGTGCCTTTTACAATTTTGTTTTGGGCGTTGGCAGTAAAATGGACGATAACAGGCAGTACAAGGAGGAGAAAAATTCTGGAGAACTTTTTTTTCATACGTAAAATTTAAATTTTGGCTTCATTCCTGAAATGTGGATCGTGGAAAAACAAAAGTAGGGCAGCCCGTCAGAAAACAGGAGGAAAACACTACTTCATTACTACGTCTTATCCCGTAATTCTCTATTTTTATGGGCAAACGGACTACTACAATACTACTACATCCACGTGTGGGGGCTCATATATGAATAAGATACTGCTTAATATCCTGTTGCTTTGGGGGCTGTTGTCAACTGACGGTCATGCTGTTTACGCGCAAAACGGAACCGGCATTCCTGCTGTTATCAACTACACAAAATTTGACTATCACAGCGGCAGCCAGAACTGGGACATCGGGCAGGACAAACAAAAAGTCATGTATTTTGCCAACAACGAGGGTTTGTTGAGCTTCGACGGCAGTCACTGGAAATTGTACCCGCTGCCTAATAATACCGTTATATGGTGCCTCGCCATCAACGACGACGGGAAAATTTACGTGGGCGGCCAGGATGAAATAGGGTACTTCTCTCCCGGCCTCAATGGTATTTTGACCTATACCTCCCTCAAAAACAAAATTCCGCAGGCCCATCAGCGATTTGCCGATGTATGGCATATCGCCTTCCTGGGCAACAGGGTTTTCTTCCAGGCCCATGACCGTATCTTTGAATATAACGGTCAGTCCGTTCGCGTTCACCTGCCCGGCTCCCAATGGACGTTTATGGCACGCGCCGGCGACCGGATCTACGCCGCTGACCGCAATGCCGGTATGCTCCAGCTGAATGATTCCCAATGGACGCCTGTTCATGAAGGTAAAAAACTGGCAGGTGTGCTCATCGCCGGTATGTTCCAAATGAGAAAAGATAGTATTTTCATCATCACGAGGACAAACGGCACTTTTTTATTACAAAATGGCACCATCGTACTGCAACAAAACAATCCGCAACACGATCTGTATATCAATTCCGCCACGAAAATAAATGATGATGAATTTGTCATGGCTTCCTCCGCCGGTGGTTGCCTGGTAGTGAATATCAAAAATAAACGGTGCGAGCATTTTTCTGATGAACAGGGCCTTCAGAATAATAATGCCCTCAGCGTGTTTATGGATGCTGATAAAAATCTGTGGACAGGTCTTAACAGTGGCATCAGTTATATCAATTACAATTCCGCCATCCGGTACCTCCGGATCGGCAAAGCCAATAACCTGCCCACTTACACCACACGGATTTTCCATAACAGGTTATATGTGGGTACGTCCAACGGGTTATACAGTGCCGCGTTACCAGATAGCAACACCACTCATCTCACCCAAAATAACTTCGCACTGGTAAAAAACACGGAAAACCGCGAAGCCTGGAACCTCCAGGAGATCAATGGCCAGCTGCTGTTTGGCAATGACATCGGCAGTTACGACATACAGGGAAACGATGCCCGGCTGATTTCCGGTGGCGACGGCAGCTGGTATTTCCTGCCTCTGTCGTCAGTCTATCCGGTGCAGGATATCGTTGTCGGCACCTATAACGGTCTGAAACGGCTTCGTTTTGAAGACAACCGCTTCAGGGACGAAGGTAAAATAGAAGGCGTTCCCGACTCTTACCGTTTTATGGCACAGGACAACAACGGCGATATCTGGGCCTCCCATCCCTACCGCGGCATTTACCGTTTCAGTTTATCGCCGGACAAAAAGAAATATACCACGCACCTGTACACCACGGGTGACGGACTGCCATCGGCTTTAAACAATTTTGTTTTCAAAATAAAAGGCAGGGTGCTGTATGCCACCACCAGCGGGCTTTATGAGTTTGATGCCCACACTAACCGGTTTTCCCCTTCCCGCTTTTTGTCTGCTGTTTTCGGGAAGATTAAAATGCTGTACCTCACCGAAGACAATGAAGGGAATGTATGGTTCTGCAACGAAAAAGGGACAGGCATGGTGCATTTCTCCCCGGCCGACGGCGTTAGCCAGCCCAGGGTTATCTATTTCCCCGAGCTGGCGGGTCAACTCCTATCCAGGTTTGAGAACATCTACCCCTACAACCGGGAAAACATCTTTATCGGCTCAGAAAAAGGGCTGATACATCTTGATTATAAAAAATATGCAGCAGTCCAACCCGGCGTCACGGTCCGCCTGGGAGTGGTTAAAACCACCGGAAAATCCGACAGCACCATTTATGGCGGCTACCAGGACAAACGCAGCGGGGAAATACCCTCCTTGTCATCCGCCTACAATGCCTTTCATTTTGAGTACAGCGCACCGGCATATGAATCCCACAAGCATATTGAATACAGCTATCAGCTGGAAGGATACGACCGTGAATGGTCTTCCTGGGATACTAAAACGGAAAAAGACTACACCAACCTGTCCAACGGCACCTATACCTTCAGGGTAAAAGCCCGCGACAACCAGCAACATGAATCAACCGTAATGTCTTACCGCTTTGTCATAAAAGCTCCCTGGTACAAAACCATCTGGGCCATCCTGGGATACCTGGCCCTTTTCGCCGGCCTGGTGTACCGGATACAAAAACGCCAGCAGCATAAACTGCTGCGGCAGCAGCAAAAGTTCGAGGAAGAACAGAAAAGGCTCAAATACATTCATCACCTTGAGCTGGAGAAAAATGAAAAAGAGATCATCAAGCTGCAAAATGAGAAATTAGCCCAGGAGGTGCTGCTACAGAAGAAAGAACTGGCCAATACCAGCATGCACCTGATGGAGAAAGCGGATACCCTGACAAAAATCAAAGAAAAGGTATCGCGGCTCAACAGCGAAGATGACATTAAAAGCATTACGGACCTGATCAGGGATACCGAAAAAATCAATGCCAACTGGGACCAGTTTGCAGCGCATTTTGATGAGTTGAACGATGGCTTTCTGAACAAGCTGAAAAAAGAATATCCGCAGCTGACCAAAACGGATTTAAAAATGTGTACCTATATCAAACTGAATTTAACGACCAAGGAAGTGTCCCAGCTGCTCAATATCACTGTGCGGGGCGTGGAAGTGAGCCGGTACCGGATCAGGAAGAAGATCGGGTTACCGACGGAGCAGTCGTTGGGTAATTTCTTAAATCGGATTTGAAGCGGGTCTGGCTTCTAATAATAATTCAGCCGGTGCATTACCAAATATAACCAAAAGAGCCGCGCCTTTTACAGGCACGGCTCTTTCTTTACTTTTATACCAGATGGACCTTAGTTCCAGTATTTCTCGCCTTTTTTCATTTTCTCCAGGGTAGACTCATAGTTCTTTTTCTCGTCTCCTTCTGCCTTGTTCATGGCTTTCTCTTCCCAGGCCAGCGCTTCTGCTTTTTTACCGGCTTTGTACAGCAGGTTAGCATAAGTATCCATGAAAGCGGGATACTCATTGTCTTTGAAAGAGCGTTTGCTCCATTCCAGCGCCTGTTCTATGCATTTCTGATCGTTGCATTTTTCGAAGATGGTCCATGCATATTCGTTCAATGACTGTGCGTCTGCTTTATGACCATATTTTTTCATATAGGCGACAATGTTAGCCACTGCGTTGTCACCATCTTTTACATAGCTGTAATACTGTATTTTGGTTTTCAGTATCAGCTCTTCCGCAATGGTGGGATATTTGGCTTTCACATTTTTTTCGATACCTGCCCAGTCCGGCGCGCCTTCTTTAGGCCGCAGTTTAGAGAACACTTCTTCTTTGGCGGCGATCTCCATTACTTTCGCTTCTGCTTTACCGGCGCCCAGTACTTTATTCACTTTATCCGCATGATGCAGGAACATATCAAAACCAGGGTCTTTTGAGCTCTGGGTGAATTTCTCTACAAAGTCAATATTAACAGGAGTATACAGGTCTTTTTGCTGGCTGATGTATTCTTTGGCCACGGCGTTGGCGTTGGCCTGATCATATTTATCCAGGGCGAGCAGGGCCAGTTGACGCAGGAACGCGGTATCTTTCTGACCGTTTTTATATTTCGCCAGCTGCGGATAATATTGTTTGGAGGGCTCCAGGGAAGCAGCACATCTTTCGATGAAGCGATCCGCATCGGCGCCGCCTACCTGGCGGTCAACGATCTGGCCGTCTGGTCCAAACACGAGGAAAGTAGGATAAGCACGGATCGTGTAATCCTTGTCTATCTGCTCCGCATCGGCATACCATTTTTTCACGTCTTCCCCATCCTTATCGGTTTTGTCCATCTGCACCTTTACGTTGAGGTACTTATCATTCATAAAGTTCCCTACTTTTTCCTGTGGGAAAATGTTGGCAGACATGTATTTGCAGGGCCCGCACCAGGTGGTGTAGCAGTCTACAAAAATGTACTTGTTCTCTGCTTTGGCCTTGGCTTTGATTTCAGCCCAGGAGCCATGCTCGAAATGCATGCCTTTGTCCTGTGCCATAGCCATCATTGGTAAAAAGGCGGCTAACAACAGTAATTTTTTCATAATGTGTTGGTTTAAGTTATACTCCAATTTAAGGGAATTTCATATATGGCAAGGGGTTATATCACATATTCTTATCTAGTAGAAACAAAGCGCATTTGCCTGGCAAGGCTTTATTTTCCTGTTTTTATGGTGTTAAAAATCCATCACATGTAAAGAACAACCGGTTTACCAGGTGAACCATCGTCTGCGTACAGGAAAATTCTTGTCAAGCGCGCCATGACACCCGATCACAGCAGTAGTAAGATGACGCACGCTCCTCACCGCCAGCGGAAATTATCCAGACAAAAATATTTCTGTATCTCCGCGCCACCGCTTCATTTTTTGGTACACATTTTACACTACACTTGCGCAGGCATTTTTAAAATGCCTTTTTTCTCACATAATCGTTAAACGAAATGAAACCATTAATTGTGCCGGCATTCATGCTTATGCTCGCGCTGTCGTCCTCATGCAAAAAAGACAGCCATGACAGTCAACCGGAACCAACTGTCGAAAAAAAACCATCCGTAGAATTTATCAGTATGAAAGTGGATGGCGCCTTCTACGTGGACTCACTGACCACCCAAAGTTACTTTCAAAAAACCAATGCCGAATTCTCCATGCTTGAAGTAGGGGGGATAGATCCTGCTGTAGGTAAAGCGGGAAAGGACAAAAAAGTAAAATTGTATGTCAGGATCAACTTCCCCGGGCATGAAATCAAAACGGGTGTCTACGGCACCGTCCAGGCGGGCATCGACAACGCCTTCGACTGGCAGACTTTCATTGATGGCTGGGGAATCCAGGACATCTACCATGGCTCGGGCAACAATAACAAGCATCCGGACGCGGCCTTCCGGATTGAGATCACCCGCAACGACGGAGTTTTCCTCGAAGGCACCTTTAGCGGAACAGCTTTCGGAGGAGACAAAGATGTATCAGGACTGAAAAAAGAGATTACAGAAGGCAAATTCAAAATTGCGAAAGAGAGGATGGTCATTATAAAATAATCCACGGCTGAAGTAATCACAACCGGTATGAGCAGCAGGCATGACCCGCTTTCATACCGGTTATTTTTTCTTTACGCTATTAATCCCAACGCCCGGTACATCCGGTCATAAATAGCTTTTACCACTGCGTTCTTTTTAACATTATAGTCACGCGCATTCTCCACTCCCCGGGCTGCCTCGTACTTAATGGCGGCATAACGCTCACGGTCCTCCGGATGCTGGCGGAGCCAGTTGCGGAACAGGATATGCCGTACCGCCTCGGGACACTCGGGACTGAAAATGTGCAGGTTTACCCGCGGATGCTCCAGCCGGAACATACGGTGCTGATACCAGGTAGGCTCCCGCACCTCCAGCCGGTAGCCGAGCGCCTCCAGCGCCGGAGCGTAGGCGGCTTCGTTAGCTGAATCAGCCACTATCACATCCATGTCTATTACCGGCTTGGCGGGTAAATGTTCTACCGCCGTAGAGCCAACATGTTCTATATGCAGGGCAGTATCGCCAAGCGCCTGCTGCACCTGCGCCCGCAGCTGTTCAAACCATACCGGCCATTGCGGATTATAATCTTCGATGTGAATCTGCTCTTGTACAGGAACACCGTTTACCCACGGCATTTCATCCGGGTCTGATTCCGCCTGATGAATGATATCATGTACAGAAAGCGAGGCTGGAATATAATACAGGTTACGGTCAACAGACATCTTCTTTATTTTCATGTAAAATACAAATAACTCCCTGGCGCAAAAGATAAAATACACCAGCCACGGTCAGGCAACAGCTCCTTTCACCGCCGGTTTACGGAAAACAGTAGGACTCACGCCATGTTGTTTTCTGAACACCCTGTTGAGATGGCTCTCATCAGTAAACCCGAACTCGTCGGCGATCTGCCCGATCGTCAGCGCACTGTTGAGCAACCGCTGCTCCACCAGCTTCATCCTGTATTGGCTGATGTACTGCTGTAGGCCCACACCGGTAAACTTCTTGAAGTATTCACTCACGTAGTTGGCCGACAAGTGAAAACTGGCGGCCAGAAACTCCATCTTTAACCGGTCCGGCTCACCAATATGCGTATGGATGTGTACCAGCATTTTGTTGATCAGTGGCTCTTCTGCATCACGGGCACTTTCCCGGGTGCTGTCGGCCACATTGCGGGCCAGTATGTTAAGCAACAGGGAGATAAAATGCTGCATGTTTTCCTGGTAGTGGTCTTTCTGCTGGTCATGCTCTTCTATCATGCTGCGGATCAGCTGCCCGATAATACGATGGTCGCCCGGATCGGTAATCTGTATACACTGAAAACGGTTATGCTGAAAGAAAATATGCTCCAGCTGCTTCAGCCACCGGAGCGCGCGCTCCTGGTCCTGTGCCTGTTTATATTGCGAGATAAATATTTCCGAGAAACGGATCGAACAGAAACGGGTGGGCGTTTCACTAAGAAATCCCCTGCAGTCCAACGGGGTGAAAAGAAAAGTATCTCCTTTGGCGTAGGACAGCTTATTCAGGTTTACTTCCCGTGAGCCGCTGCCTTCCAGTATATGCACAATCTCAAAGAAGTGATATACCAGCGGGCGCTTCTCCCACTGCTCTTCTGCTGACACCTGTAAATCAAACGGCCGGTAAAGTAATTTTTCCATACCTGTAAATATACTGAATAAACCCGGGGATATACCTCCGCCACCAGTTCCGGCCGCCCTAATTTTGACTTGTCAATAACACAAAAACATACAACGATGAACAATACACTCAGCACAGCAACCAGCATCATTACAGGCCAACAACAATATTTCACTACCGGCGACGGCGTACGCATCGCCTACCAGCTGGATGGCGAAGCCGGCAAACCCGTACTGGTACTGTCCAATTCCATCGCTACCAACTATCATATGTGGGACGCACAGATAGCAGCCTTCGGCCCCCATTTCCAGGTACTGCGGTTCGATACCAGGGGCAACGGCGCTTCCGGCGCTCCGGCCGGCGATTATTCTCTCGGCCGTATGTCCCTCGACGTTATCGGATTGCTGGACCACCTCGGCATGGAACGGGTGCATTTCCTGGGCCTTTCCCTCGGCGGCTTCATCGCCCAGTATATTGCCACACATGCGCCGGAGCGGATAGACAGGCTGATACTGGCACACACCGCCGCCCACCTGGGCCCGCAGGAAGGTTTTAATAACAGCATCCACTCCCTGAGACAACAGCCGGACATGGCCGCATTTGAACATATGTTTATCCACAACTGGTTCCCCGCCGCCATGATCAACGCTGAAGATCCCCGCATCGCTCCGTTCCGGAAAGTGATCCTGGCCATGTCTCCGACCGGACTGGCAGGCTCTTTTGCCGCCGTGCGCGATGGCGATCTGCGTGCAACAGCGCAACTGATTCCCCATCAGACGCTGGTCATCGGCGGCGATAATGATACGGTGACATTACCGGAGCACAGCGCCTACCTCGCTGAAGCCATCCCGAATGCCCGGCTGGTCATGCTGCCGGCGGTACACCTGTCCAATGTGGAGCTGAAGGAAACATTTAATCAGACGGTGCTGGCATTCCTGCGGTAAAACAGCAACCGCGAAATTTAGCTATCTTGCCGGCCAGATATGGAAATACCACTGATCGACCAGGATCTCTTACTCGAACGTTTCGACGGCAAAGGCGGATGGACTTTCATCCGCCTGCCGGACTTGCCCAAAAGCGGAAAAGGCTACTTTGGCATGCGCAAAGTCCGTGGCTTCATTGATCAATATGAGCTGCCCCCCTGTAATCTCATGCCCTTCAAAAAAGGCGTGATGATGCTGCCGGTAAAAGCCGCTATCCGTAAACAGATTAAAAAAGAAGCCGGCGAACAGGTCCGGTTGATATTATATCCGGTGGGCCAGCCAACCAAAGAGATCATCCCCAATGATTTCCTGGAATGCCTGCAGGATGAACCGGCCGCCCTGCGCAATTTCCAGGCGATGCCGGCTACCGAACAGGAAAAATGCCTGCAGTGGCTGATGGAAGTCAGTGTGCCCGACGCCCGGATTCAACGGATGGCAGACGCTATCAACCATCTCGCCGAAGGCAGAAGTTACCTGGGTACAAAAATGAAATAAAAAGCGCCCGTCGCAATTAAAAGTAGTGTAACCACCATATGGGGGATTCCCGACAATCTCTTCCGTCAATTATGGGAAATGTCCCTGTTGTTCATCTGTTTACGCATGTCTTCGAGGATCCTGACAGCCTCATCATAACGTGCACTGGCCACCGGCAACGTCTTTTTGACATAGGAACTGATGGCAGTGTCCTTTGCATTGGTATATCGCTGTAACCGCTGGACCGTCCGTTTCTGTTCCTGTACCATCCGTTTAATATAAGCCCGGTCCATATCATCACGGTCACGCAGCAACGCTATTTCATCCTGGTCGTCCCGGCTCAGTTCCGGCGCCAGTGTGGATCCCTCTTGACGGGCTATCTCCTGCAACTGTAAAGTGGAAGCCGTGCGCTCTTTGACAATATCAGCCCCAAATTTCTTTACCCTTTCATTTTTAGCTTTCTGTGAAGCCAGTTCTCCCAACCGGATCTCTTTCAGATCAGACGCAGCCATATGTCCCACAAAACTCCGTTCATCCACCGGTTCCACCGTTTCCGGCGCGGCAGCGGTACTGTCACGTCTTTCTTCCTGTGCAGGTTTCGACTGTTGCCCGCAAGCCATCAGCACAATAGCCAACACAGGGATACAAAGCTTTTTCATAATCATCCTTTTAGGAAAAAGCCTCAATTGCGGTGCCAGTTGTAACAAGGTCAGTCATCCGGCGGCCTATTTCCGCAGCAGCCGGTTGTTGATAATCTTCTCCAGCACCTCTTCTTTCTGGTATTTGCTAATGGGCACCTGGAATGAACCCACGTGCAGGATATTTCCTTCAATAGCGCCAATATGTTGCATATTGACCACATAAGATTTATGCGGTTGTATAAACTGCTGGGCCGGCAGCATCTCTACGACGGACTTCAGCGTGGCGTGGGTCAGGATTTTTTTATCCGCCGTATATACGGCCACGTAGTTTTCAAATGCCTCCACGAAAAGGATGTCCTGGTATAACACCTTCTCCAGTTTTTTTTCTGACTTTATAAAAAAATAGGGAGACAGCTGCGTGTGCTGCGCTGCAAAATAGTCATACGCTTTGTTGGCCGCCTTCAGAAAACGCTCAAAAGAGATAGGTTTCAGCAGGTAGTCCAGTACGTCCAGTTCAAAACCCTGCATAGCATAACGTTCATAGGCGGTAGTGAAAATCACCTTCGGCGGCTGCGGGTAATTTTTCAAAAATTCAATACCGGAGATATAAGGCATTTCAATATCCAGCAGCAACAGGTCTACCGGCTGTTGTTTTAATACGGCGTTCAACTGCACCGCATCTTCACAAACAGCTACCACGTCCAGGAAGCCGGTCCGTGCTGCATATCCCATGATACCTTTGGCAGCAAGCGGCTCATCGTCCGTGATCACACAACGTATGGTTACAGGGTTCATGCTTGTAAAGTAAGTTTTAATTCAGCTACAAATTGTTGTTCTTTTATGCCCGCGGAAAAATAATGCCTGTCCGGATACAGCAACTCCAGCCGCCGCTGCAGGTTCTCCAGCCCGATGCCTTTTTCCCGCGTTGCCGGCAGCCCCTCTATCTCCGGCGCTGCGGCAGGGATGGAGTTCTGTACAAGGAAACAAATATCCGCTCCCTGTTTGCGCAGCTCCAGCTGCAGGAGGTAATCGCCCCCGATGTATTTAAAAGCGTTTTCCACCAGCGGAAGTAACAGTAACGGATATACTTTTTCATCCTGCAACTGCTCGTCAAAATGCAGCTGCAACCGTAACCGGGGAGAGGAACGTATCTTCTGCAGATCGATAAACCGTTGCATGTACTGTATCTCCTGTTGAATGCCTACCATCTCCTGCTGGTCGTACAACTGGTACCGCAGCAGGTCTGCAAACTGCTCCACTGTTTTTTTGGCGGCCACCACATCATCGTCCATCTGAAAGTAAATGGTGTTCAGCGCGTTGAACAGGAAATGCGGATGATATTGTGCCCGCAGGAATTTCAGTTCTGTCTCAAGTTTATCGTTGGTGATTTTCTCCAGCTGCAGCCGGTTCTGCACATAGGCCTGGAAATAAAGATGGCTTCTCCTTACGCCGTAATAAATCAATGCATAAAACAAGGGGATCAGGTTCACATCCACCAGGTCGTACCATTGCAGCCCGTCGTCCGTCAGCGCTACCATCGGTGTCAGGAAGATATTCTGTACCAGCAGGTTGATCAAAAAAACGCCCAGCACCTCCTGCCCGATCCGTTTGGAGGAAAAATCATGCTGCCACCGCCGGTCGTAGTAGGCAAACAGGCGGTTATATGCCCAGATGAACACATAACCCATGATGGCACTGAAGGCCATCTCTATGCCGTTCAGCGTCCAGGACCGGCGCCAGAACAGCATTCCCGATACGGAGTCCGCCAGCAGGCGGATGGTAAAATACGCCAGCAGTCCATATAACGGGGGGAATATATATTTCGTAAAGAACCTCATGTCAGCGGTACTGTGTGTGGTTGTAAGGCGGGATTATCCACCGTTGCTGTGGCTGTTTTGCCTTGCCGGCGGGAAGCCGGCTTCATTCCGAACAGAAAGCGCATCGGCGCGTAAGGCCGGATAAACAGATGAAAGATACTCATACTTATCATGAAAGTCACCAGGACGGTAAAAATATATTTCAGCCCGATGTCTTCCTGCAAGGTGGACAGGTAGTAGGTCAATATGACGATCACCGTCTGGTGCAGGATATAAAACGGGTACACCGCTTCGTTGGCATAGGCCAGCACCCGGCTTTTCCGGTTGAGATACCGTTTGCCATACCCTACAGCGGTAAACACCCACATCCAGGCACTGACCACCGCCAGCGCGGTATAACACCACCCGGTCCATCCCGGCCAGCCGTGCGCCGGCTCCAGGCCGTTCCACCGGAAATAATTGATGATAATGATGCTTACAAATGCCACGGCAAAAGAGCTGCGCCGGTTACGCTCCAGGCTATCCATCAGCAAAGGATTGGCAATACAGACAAAACCAGCCACCAGGTACAGCATCCAGTAAGGGAAATAGGCATAGTCGTGGACCAGGTCGTTGGTGGCGCCGAACTTACGGGCAAGAAAAGCATGGGAGATCACGCTGGGTACCATCAGCAGGTAGATCCATTTGCCGGAGGCCAGGCCGTTGAGCTTTTGCAGCCATTTTTTCCCTGCGGGCGATGACCACCAGACAAACAAAGGAGCACACAGGATATCATACACCAGCAGGTAACAGATAAACCAGAGATGATGCCAGCTCATATTGCCTTTGGGGTAGGCGCCGGTATGGAACATTTCTGCATAAAACTGCCAGAAATTGCCTTTATAGCCCTGGGTCACCCGTTCGAGGTATACCTGTGGCGGCACAATCACCAGTATGCCCAGCAGCAGCGGCACAAAAAGACGGCGGAACCGGAGGCCCAGGAAACCGCCACCGCTGCGGCTTTGCAGCATATAGTAGCTCACGGTGCCGGAGATGAAGAACAACAGCGGCATCCGGAACCGGTGCAGAAAATCATTCATTTCCAGCAATACGTGGCTGGTAGCGTTGTTTTTGATATGCCATTCCCAGTAAGCCACATAGGGCATTGCGGAATGGAAAAGGAGCACGCCGGCGATAGCGATGATCCGCAGCCAGTCCAGGTAAGTTTGTCGGGAGGAGGTTTGCATGAAGATTAATTTTACACAAACCTAGCCGCTGGCGGCACCGTAGTAAAAGATATTTGACATGTGGACCGTTTTGGGCGGTCAACAGACCATCCAACGGAACCCGTCATCTTGTCACTTGTTATTTTAATGTAATCCCTGTAAATTACCCTCAATTAAGCTATCCTATACCATGAATGACTTGCAGCAAGTGACCGGCCTGCACGCGGCCGGAGCTATTATCAGACATCTGTCCCCCTTTGCCAGCCTGACTTCACACGAAAACGGCTTTGAGTTGCCCGCTGCTATCTACCAACAATGGGTGAAGCCCTACTACATGAATGTCTGTTCCGGGAACGATGAATGGATCGAACCTTTTTACCGGGTTAAATCATTGATTACACACGACTTGACAACTTTACTACTCGGCGACGCCCATTGGCCGGCCAAAAAAGTAGGCGCTTACTTCGCCGCTGTCAACCAGTACACTGACCTGGTGGATATCATCGGCACGCATTTCCTGAAAAGTGAGCTGTCCTGCGTAGGCAGTACCTATACGCTGGTACTGGCCAGCTTTAACAACGAGAAAAGTGTGGCGTACCTCGACAAATACCTGCATTATTACCTGAAAAGGCCCGATCTGCATTTCGACCAGCAGGCCGCCATGGAAGCCTCCCTGTACCTTGATGCTATCAACGGCACCAATCATACCAGCCAGCATTTCCCCAACTGGGAAAAGCTACGCCAGCAATGGCTCCATTCTTTCGGGCTGTCCCTGCATCCGCTCGAAGAACAGCTGGCAGTAATCAAAAATCTGCGAAACTGATGTTATGAAATACATTTCCCTTACCCTGATGATCGTATTACTGGGCCTGGCTTCCGTACAAGCCCAGTACCGCCCCTCTTTCCCGGATGAAAACGGGCTGAAAGTAAAAGAAGATTATCCCCCTTACGAGCCAACGGTGATAGCCGCCGCTGACTGGCTGGTGGAAACCGACGCCGACCAGCAGACCGACGTCCGGGAAGCAACCAACCGCTTCATTGTCCGGTGGGTATATGGTGCGCCTAACGTGCGGCTTACTTTCGACAAGCCCCATGAAAAACTGATGCGCAACAACCTGCCGCTGATACCAGTGTACTTCGCCAATTATGCCAGCTATTGCATCCGGCACCAACCTTGCGAAGATGTCATGGAACCTACGAAAGCGGCTTTGACAGCTATCGCCAAAGTTTATAAAAAAGGTATCCTTGTAAAAAAGAACAAAATGCTGGACAAGCTCGTGGAAGCGGTAGAACAAAACCAGCTGAAAGCCTACATCCGTCAATATCCGGGGCTGGTTCCGCCGGGAACACTTGGAATTTTATAACCCAGTCTCTATTTTTACCGGATGGCTATGACCATCCGATAAAATAAAGATGCCGTTATGAAAACAGTTTCACTTTGCAAATGGCTCACCGGAGCCTTCCTGGGCCTTACGCTGTACACCAGTAACCTCCAGGCGCAGGCGCCTGCGTGGGACAGCACCCACCGCCCCGGTAAATACAAGGAGCTGGTGGCGAAATTCAATGCTGAAAAAATCACCCGGAAAAATTTCGTATTCCTGGGCAACAGCATCACCGCCGGTACTAACTGGGCTAACCTCTTATCACTGCCCAATGCGGTCAACAGAGGCATTTCCGGCGATATCACCTTCGGAGTACTGGAACGGCTCAACGAAGTCATCGCCGGCAAACCCGCCAAAATATTTGTACTCATCGGCATCAACGACGTTTCCCGGAATATTCCCGACAGCGTGATCCTGCGTAATTACAAAACGATCATCAGCCGTATCCGCAAAGGATCGAAGAAAACACAGATCTATTTTTACACGCTGCTGCCCGTGAATGCGTCTTTCAATAAATTCAAAAATCACTACGGAAAAGATGAGCACATCCTGTGGCTGAATGATCAGATCAGGCAGCTGAAAGGTAGTCACGTGACCATCATCGACCTGTATCCGCATTTCCTGGACGCAGACAAACATCTGCGGGCGGAGCTTACCATGGACGGGCTTCACCTCAAGCCGGAAGGTTATGCCGTGTGGGCCGACGTGCTACAGAAAGGCGGATACCTCCGCTAATTTTCTCCGATAGTGGATTTCCTCTGATAGTTCATTTCTCCGTTAGTTCATCTCTCCGTTCCCGGGCTGGTACCAGCCCGGGAATACTGCACCCCGGCCCCCGCCTCCCGCCCCGTATCATTGTTTTAACGTACATTACACTCCGGAACTTTCCCCTTTTTCTTTCAGTTGCCGATAACTGTCCTCATTAACGAACAAACGCAATATGAAAACTTTTCTCATGGCCGGCCTGTTGTTGGGCTGCACCGCCGGCGACGCCTTATGCCAACAGTCCGATACCGTTATTGCGCTGGCACAGCGGACTTTCCGGGATGCCGCCGCCGCTACCAAAAAACAACAGCGCCTCTGGGGTACTGACCTGTACGGTCCTATGCTGCTGGTCAATACTACCACCCGGGAACTGTACGCCAATATGCCCGACAGCTCCGGGCTGCTGCAAAAGCAGGGCGACGTTTACACCGGGAAACTGCCTTCCAGGATCAATATCGCCAACACATCGCTGCATTGGGAAGGACGTCACTGGGCCATGGTACAGCTGCCGTTGCCCGCAGCACAGGATGACCGCATCAACCTGATCGCGCATGAATTATTCCACCGGTCGCAAACCGCCCTGCACTTTAATCCGACCGATCCCACCAATAACCACCTCGACAAAAAAGACGGCCGCATCTACCTGCGGCTGGAGCTGGCCGCTCTGCAGCAGGCCATCGCCGCTACTTCCACAGCAACCCGGCAGCAGCACCTGTTGCATGCGCTGACGTTCCGCCGTTACCGTTATGAACTGTACCCCGGCGCCGATACGACGGAAAATGCACTGGAACTCAACGAAGGCGTTGCCGAATTCACCGGCATGATGATCTGCAACCGCGACAAAGCCACGGCTGTCAAACATTTTGACAAATTCCTGTACGACTTCCTGCACTACTACCCTACTTTCGTACGGTCGTTCGCATATCAAACCATTCCCATGTACGGTTACCTGCTGTCGCAGGTTAAACCCGGCTGGAACCGGCAGCTGAACAGCCAGTCGCAACTGACGCCGTTGATCATAAAAACATTTGGATTATCTGTACCGGCCGATGTAAAATCCGCCGCCACCAGTTACGCACAAGCATACAACGGAGAGGCTGTTGCGCAGGAAGAAGCAGCACGGGAAAAGAAAATACTGGAACAGATCGCCGCTTACACCCAACTGTTCATCCGCCAACCGCATACCGAATTGCGGTTTGTAAAAATGAACATCTCTTTCAATCCTTCCAATATCGTTCCGATAGACGGTTACGGCACGGTATATCCTACCATGCGGATCTCCGATGCATGGGGTATCCTCACCGTTACAGAAGGTGCCCTGATGAGCAAAAACTGGGACAAGGTCATCGTAGGCCTCCCGGATACTTTCGCCGACCAGCTGATCACCGGCAAGGGCTGGAAACTGGAGCTCAATAAAGGGTACCAACTGGAAAAAGATGCCGCCGGCAACTACGCGCTGAAGAAACAACAATAACATAGAAACGGCGTCCATGGCGGGCGCCGTAAATTTCATCAAAATAAAAGATATTTTAGTCTTTTATTATGGTAATAATACCTACTTTTGTCCTGCATCCTTATGTCAGCCGTCAGCGCGACGTTTTATTAAGGACAAAAATGTATTTAATTATATGAAAACAAGGAAGGATATCACTGATCTCGCCGATATACAACTGATGGTAGACACTTTCTACGGAACGGTCCGGGAAGACGAGCTGCTGGGGCCTATTTTCAATAATCTCATACAAGACCGCTGGCCGGAACACCTGGAAAAAATGTACCGTTTCTGGGACACCATCCTGCTGGACAGTCATACCTATCATGGCGCGCCTTTCCATCCGCACGCCACCATGCCTGTCAACGGGCTTCATTTCGACCGCTGGGTGCAGCTGTTCCGCGCCACGGTCAACGGGCTTTTCGCTGGTCCCAAAGCAGAAGAAGCCTGCTGGCGCGGTGAAAAAATGGCGCAGATGTTCCTCTCCAAAATTGAATATTATCAGGGCCAGCCACCGCTGCGTTAGCGGCCGCCGGCCTGTATACCTATAAAACAGCTTTAAGATGGAAATCACTGAAAACACCATCGTTGGTCAACTGGTAGCCGCAGACTACCGCACTGCCGACGTGTTCCGCCAACATGGTATCGACTTCTGCTGCAAAGGCAATAAACCCATTGGTGACGTATGCCGCGAGAAAAAACTGGACATCGCTCCCATACTCCACGAACTGGAGGAAATCTCGGCGGTACCTGCCTGCACCTTGCAGAACTTCAATACCATGCCGCTGGACCAACTGGCAGATCATATTGTCCGCAAACACCATGGCTACGTACGGGAAAAAATACCGGTACTGCAACAGTATCTGCGCAAGGTATGCCAGGTGCACGGCGAGCAGCACCAGGAATTATGGCAGATAGCAGCGCTCTTTACGGCATCTTCGGCTGAACTGTCCAACCACCTCAACAAGGAAGAACTGATCCTTTTTCCCCGCATCCGGGAGATCGCCCGAAAACAAGCCACCGGCGAATATGTGGACGACAACAGCATCAGCGCCGTAGAAAGACCTATCAGCGCTATGATGGAAGAACATGACCACGAAGGCGACCGGTTCCGCAGGATCGCAGATCTCAGCAATGACTATACGCCGCCGGCAGAAGCCTGCAATACCTACCGCGTAACCTATGCCCTGCTGAAAGAGTTTCAGGACGACCTGCATCAACACATCCACCTGGAAAACAATATACTGTTTCCCCGTGCCATGAGCACCGAGAAGACACTGACCGGCAGCTGCCGGCTGTAAAACAGGAATGGCCGGCAAAGCTTCCGGGGGGGTAGCTTTGACCGGCCATTTATCCAATTCTCACGATGGATCCGTTCTTAGTTATTTATTGGATTGACTGATTATTATTCATTGGGCTATTTATCGTGGCCATGCCCATGTCCCTTGCCATGGCCTTTGTTGCCTTTATTGCCTTTATCCTTGTACTTTCCTTTATCATTACCTTTTCCGGGACCGTTGCCGTTGTTTCCCTTTCCATACATCGGGTGCCCTTTCACCACATAGTACTTACTCTCCCTGCTGTCACGGATGATGTCCTGTTTACCGTACCAGCCCGGTCCTTTATAGCGGGCATAACGGCCCCTGTACACGTCGGGATGCAACCATGGCTTTGGTTCGTTGACCACCACTTTATAGCCCCGGTAAACGTCAAAATGATACCTGGTTGGCAAAGTCGGGGCAAACAGCCAGCTGTTGCCATTTAAATAAACATACTGTCGCCGGGGAATGTCATAATACACGTCAATATCCGGGAAGTAATAATATTGCGCATAATCATACCCTACCGGCCCCCATACCGGCTGGTTGCCGATATTCACATTTACATTGAGCCTCACCTGTGCCTGCAAGGGTCTGACAAACGCTAACGCACTGATAATCAATAAAGCAAGAAATGACAGCTTTTTCATGATCGTGTGTTTTTATCATGATAAAGACAAAGGTAGTGCCAGTTTGAAAATGCCTGGTTCCAGCTATCAGCTGGCTTTCTTTACCACAAGTGGCAACAGGTACACCGGAGATGACGGGACCGGAGATTTTCCATTATCACAGATCGAAATTCCTTAGACCTATGTCTGTGAAACATCTGCTTTTCACCCTGCTTTGCGGAGCCCTTTTTATCTCCGGATGTGCATCCGGAACACGCCCGGACAAAACACCGGCGCTGGATGAGCTTCTGCAACAGGAACGGCTATACGAAGAAAATACCCAACGAGGAGGCAAAGCACCCGACGTCCAGGTCATTACAGATAAGGCGACCATAGACAGGCTGCATAAAACCGTGGAGGCACACATCGCCCGGAAACAAAAAGAAAAACAAAAGCAACAGGAAGCGATAAAGAAAAATCCGGCGGCTGCTTATAAGCAGGGCGAACAAACATCCGCCTTTATCTTCGTCGTGCCTGGCAAAATGCAGGAAATCCTGAAAAAATATACGCTGTAGCGTTGTATTTTGTATACATGAAATTCCACGCCTCCCACTGCCTGTTGCTGGCACTATTGTTAGGCAGCTTACGCTGTACCGGCCAACCACCGGCCTTCCGGGTCATCGCCTTTTTCACCGCAGCGGAAGACGCCGCCCATATCAGCTTTGTCCGTGAAGCAAACGAATGGTTTCCTAAAATGGCCGCCCGGCACCATTTCACTTATGATACCACGAGCAACTGGCAGCACCTGAACGAAAAATTCCTCTCCCGTTACCAGGTAGTGCTGTTCCTGGACACAAGGCCGGAAACACCGGCACAACGGCAGGCATTTCAGCAGTACGCCGAAAAGGGCGGTGCCTGGATCGGTTTCCATTTCGCAGCGTTTGCGCTTACGCCCTCTGCCGTACCGCAGAACTGGGACTGGTACCACAACACTTACCTGGGCTCCGGTTCTTATGTCAGTAACACCTGGCGGCCCACCGCCGCCGTGTTGCATGTGGATAGCCAGCACCCTGTCACCCGCGGCCTGCCGGAACGCTTCCGCTCCGCCCCCAACGAATGGTACCGCTGGAGCGGCTCACTCCGGCAAAACCCTGATATTACAGTCCTGGCATCGATCGACAGCAGCAGCTTCCCCCTGGGCACCGGCCCTAAGCCCGGTGAGATATGGCATAGCGGCGATTACCCCGTGGTGTGGACAAACCGCAGGTACAGAATGGTTTATTTTAATATGGGACACAACGATATGGACTATGAACACGGTACCCGCCAAACGCTTTCACGTACCTTCAGCAGCCCGGCACAGAATAAAATGATATTACAGGCACTGTGGTGGTTGGGGACTGGAAGCGGACGCTGATATTCTTCCTCAATTTGTTGCGGCATAAGGACAAAGTTACTGACGAATCCCTCTAAAAGCTGTCTTGTAGGAAAGGCATTCGCTTTGTAGTGGAAAAAGAACAAACTTTTATCCTGACATGCAGACGCACCCACAGATTCTTATAGCCGACGACGACCCCGAAGATGTATTTATCATGGAAATGATGTGTAAAGAGCTTTCCTTTTCCGAACATATTCATTTTGTCCAGGATGGCGTGACCGCCCTGGAATACCTGGACGCACTCACCGAAAAGCCGCTCCCTGCCCTGATCATTCTCGATCTGAACATGCCCCGCCTTACGGGCACACAAACGCTGGAGCTGCTGAAACAACATGCGCGCTACCATTCCATCCGGGTCATCATTTACTCCACTTTCCTGAATGAAATACAAAAACAACAGTGCATTAACCTGGGGGCGGAAGCCTTCGTTATCAAGCCGGACACCTATGAAGAAGGATTAGAGATCATGCAACAATTCCACGATTGCAGCCTCGGCAATTACTCCTTTCCCATAGCCAGCTGATCAGTTAAGCACAAATTGCCTGCGGAAAGCAGACGGATTCATCCCCCTGTGTTTCCTGAACAATCGCGTAAGATGGCTTTCATCAGTGAAGCTCAGTTCGGCGGCAATCTCGTTGATACGAAGATCACTGTGCTTTAAACGGGTTTCCACCAGCTTCAGCTTGTAATGCGTAATATAGTCCTGCAGATTTTCCCCCGTATGTTTTTTAAAGTAACGCCCCAGGTAACTGAGAGAAATATGGAAATGTTTGGCGATGACCGCCGCCCGCAGCGCCTGCGGTGAATAAATATGTTCCTGGATATACCCAATAATGTCCAGTACAGGCGTGGCCGTGTGATCTCCCACCTGTGCCGGCAGCTTCATGGCAATATTGCGGGCCACCACGGTGATGAGCGTATTAACCAGCTGCCGTACCACTTCATTGTGATACAGCGGTTTGCCGGCCTGCTCCTGTATCAGTCCGGCCACAATGGCCGGCACCAGCTGTTTGTCCGGCTCATGATATACAATACAACCCGGCCGGTGGCTGGCATGCTCGAGAATAAATTCCATCCGGCGCGTCCATTCCTGTGAGTATAACAATGCCGTCTCCTGGTTTTGCAGGTATATCTTGTTAAACCGGAGGAAAAAAAAGTGCGTCTCTTCCTCTACGTCCAGCAGGTGTTTGTCTTCCGGCGTTACGAGGAACAGGTGCCCCTGGCTGTAACGAAACACATTATTGTTGATAAACTGCCGCCCGCTACCCCTTACGATATATATCAGCTCAAAAAAATTGTGCCCGTGCTCTTCCAGCGGACAACCGTCTGTGATCGTCTCTACTATCTCAAAAGGTTGGTGAATACTCTCCTTCGGCATACTATCAGCAGTTTGATACAGAAAAATGGAAAAATTATACAAATAAACTACCGTATAAATTGTACAATTTTACGTCCTCAAAATTACTGTAACAACAAAATATAAACAAATGAAAGTATTAATCGTATTAGCGCACCCCGAGCCCCGCTCCCTCAACGCCTCCCTGAAAGACGCCGCTGCTGAGATCTTACAACGCCATGGCCACGAAGTGGCGGTCACTGACCTTTACCGCCAGCAATGGGAAGCCGCTGCAGGCCGGCAGGACTTCCCGGCGCTGCCTGCCGATGAAAGGCTCATCTACAGCGCTGTTTCCAAAAAAGCCTACCTGGACAACGAGCAGTCGCCCGATATCAGCACGGAACAGGAAAAAATAAAATGGGCAGATGTGATCTTATTGCAGTTCCCCTTGTGGTGGTTTGGCATGCCGGCGATTCTCAAAGGCTGGATAGACCGCACTTTCACCAACGGCTTTGGCTACGGTACCGGCGGCCGCTACGGCAACGGCACCCTCAAAGGCAAAAAGGTGATGCTTATGATCACCACCGGCGCTACCGCAGAGCAACTGGGGCCTCATGGCATCCACGGTGCTATCGAAGACCTTATGTTCCCTGTGCACCACGGCGTGTTCTGGTATGCCGGTGCCGCTTCCCTCCCGCCGTTTGTTGTCAACAGCGCCAACCAGGTGTCTTCCGAACGGTACGCTACCATCCTGCAGGACCTGGAGCAACGCCTGCTCAGCATCCCGGACACCGCCCCCATCCGTTACCGGATCGGCAAACAGGACTATGATGATAAAGAAGTGCTGCAACCACACTTTGTCACCGGCAAAAGCGGCTTTGCGCTACATTTGGCAGATGAATAGCGCTCTTAACACGGCTGCCCGGGAAGATCAAAAAATCTTAAATGTATTTGAGGACGGCACACAGAATGATGGCATGTTATCAGGGCTGAAAACCCAGAACAAACTGCCGTTGTTGCATGTCTTTTAAAAATGATATTGTATCCGCTTTCAGTTCAGCCGTTACCGTTATACCCAGCTGCGGCGCATATTCCAGTATATCCTTTACCGTTATACCCGCCGCCAGCTGCTCTGTAACGAAGGCCAGCCAGGGAGAAAGACCGGTAAACTGTACATGGCCGGTGACCGGCTCCCGGTGCAGCAGTACAAACCAGGCGCCCTGCTGTTTGAGTAGCCGGGCCCGTTTGGCTTCCTGGTGAACAGGATATCTGAAAGAGAGCAAACGGTATTCGGGATTCAGTACCAGCGGCGTTTCTTGCCAGTCGCCCGTAGCAACAAAAGCAGCCGGGGCCACATCTTCCATGTTAAACACCTCTATCTCCGCCCATTCAAAAGCCAGCAGATCGTCCAGGTAAGGGATGTCATACACTTCATCCCAGCTGTTTTCCACGGCATAGGTGTAAAATTCTAGTGGAAGTTTCCACACCTGGTGGGCGGTGCAGGCGTGGCGGGCAAAAAATGTTTTGACCATACGGTCCCACTTCCGCCGGGGGATATTGGCGCAGGTAACCGGATAGGCGCTTTCCATGGTGTCTTTGACCATGTGGAAGATAGCATGGCGGTAGTGCGCCAGCCGGTCCGGGGTCACACCGGGGATAGTGGTCCGTACGCCGGTACGGAGGTGGGTGGTAAACCGCTGCTGTAGCTTGCGGCTGTCAGGCGACGAGTTCATGATGTTTCCATTGTTGGTGACAGATCGCTTTGAGCCGGGTCAGCTCCGCCTGCAGGTCCTGCATCTGCGGGATGTTAAAATCGCGCTCCAGCAGCACCGGCACGGGGGCTGTCTGCCGGATGGTCCATTCAAACAGGTCGTACACCGGATCAGCGATAGGATGTCCGTGGGTATCGAGGATCATATCGGGGGCCACCTGCTCATGTCCTGCCATATGGATGTAAGCGACTTTGTCCAGCGGCAGCTGTGCGATGAAGGCTTTGGCATCGTAATGATGATTGAAGGCATTCACATAGATGTTATTCACATCCAGCAGCAGCTGGCAGCCGGAGCGCTGCACTACTTCATTGATAAAATCGGCTTCGCTCATTTCCGGCGCTACCGGCGTATAGTAGGAGATAATCTCCATGGCCAGCGGCCGTTGCAGGTAATCCTGCACCTGCCGGATGCGGGCAGCCATATGCCTGGCGGCGTCCATCCGGAAAGGCATGGGCAGCAGGTCGTACAGGTGGGCGTTGTCACATTTGGAATAACTCAGGTGTTCGGAATAAATACGGACTTTATACTCTTCCAGGAAAGATTTTACATAACGGAGAAATGTTTGGTCCGGCTCCTCTGGGCTGCCGAGCGACAGGGAGAGCCCGTGGCATAGTACCGGGTATTTTTCCACCACCCGGTGCAGCATTTTTTTCCAGTAACCGCCGATGTTCATCCAGTTTTCCGGCGCAAACTCTATAAAGTCGGGGGTGATCAGCGTGCCGCTGATCATTTCTTCCGCAAACTCGCGGCGAAAGCCTAATCCTACCATAGTGAATCTGTTTGTGATGACAGGAAAAAGGGAAAGACCGTCCCGGTTACGTTTCGGCCTTTCCTGTGGGAAAGATTACGAGCCGGATTTGGTCGTATCGGATTTGTGCTTGTCGCCTTTCTTGCCTTTGGCTTTTTTGGGATCGCCCACACATTTGCCTTCAGCGCATTTGCCCTGTGCGCATTTGTGTTCTTTGGACTTGGTGGTGGAAGAGTCTTTGGAGCAGGCCAGCTCTACGGTATTCACAGCAGACGCGGTGCCGGTCAGCACGCTTCTGACAGCGGCGCCGGAGCCCAGGTTGGTGTAGCTTACCGGGTTGGCATTTGTTTGCAGGGCAGTCAGGCCCAGGATGGCGCTGGCCACCAGCGAGCCGGAGAACAGCACTTTTTTGCTGATTGATTTGTTTTCCATTTTTCGTGAATTTTTAAAAACTGGGTAAAAAAAGTCGGAGCGTATACAGACAGCAGCGGGGGTTGCTGTCATGTTCTGAGGAAAGTCTTCATCCGGAAAATGCCTGTGCCAGCCTGTACCATGGCCGGTTCGTATAGCCTTACTGTGTAGGTGAGCCCGTTGGAAACGCGGAAAGAACCCATCAATTACTGCACCAGTTTTAACAGGAGCCGTTACTTTTCCCGTTTGCCTGTAGAAAGCTTACGGAAAATTAAATGTTTTAGTTTTCCACAGCTGGCAAATCATTGTTATCTAATTTATCCTATTTTTGGCCTGAAAGCGAATGCGCGAATAAATAAGGCCCATGAAAGATAAGATGCCCCCTGTAACCTCTGTTTATTTTATTGGTTTGCTGAAGGCTTACTTACGCGGAACTAAAACTAAACAGGAAGTCCTGCAGGACCTGTACGGAGAAATAAACCTGCAACCCGCTGACCTGGATGATTCCGGCGAAGACGTTACCCGCCTTTTACTGAGGACAGCTACCGCCGTGCACGAAAATTACTACCAGGAAATAGTAGGGGCCCTCACACAAGCGACCGACTCCACGCCTACCCGCGAAGGCGTGATTCATCAGCTGGAGGCGCTGCTGGCAGGCAACAGTACACCGGAAGCACTCCTGCAATGGGCCACCTGGCATAACGATCCCGGAGAAGACAACGGCGTCAGCTACTTCGACGACCTCGCAGTGGACTATTTCTGTACACAGCTGTTGCCTAACCCGCCGGAACCGCTCACTCATGAACATTATGCGCAGGCGCTGAAAATATTCAAAAACCCGCTCCGCGACCAGCTGAAAGACAAAGTGGCGCTGGTACTACTGTTTGAAAAGGAAAGACAACGGTTTCTCTTCTATGTGGGCGATTACATACAGGGCCATACCGCTCCCGAACAACTGGACGTGTACCTGCTGAATAAATTCGGCATGGACCACTATTCTTTTCCGTATATGACTTCCCTGGCCAGCATCATGTATGACCCGGCCAAACTGCCGGCACTGCTGAAAGTGGCCGCCAACAGCCCGGAATAACATTTTGACATTCAGCTCACCATCAGGCTGCAGCCGCGCAGGGCAGAATTGTCGAGGCGTCCCAGCACCTCAAAACGGCCGTCGGCATGAATTTTCCCGATATCTTCGGTAGCAATAAAAGCACAGGAGTAAATATTGGCCAGGTCGATGACATTCATCACCCCGGATCCCTTGCCGGCCGTCAGCTGGAAGGGGTCATTTTCATCCCGCAGCAGCACCTTCATCCAGGCAGGGGTCTCGAAATAGCCCTGTCCCCGGGAATACGCCTGCGACAGCAGTTCAGTCATCCCGTACTCGGCATGTACAACGGTAACGCCTAATCTTTCCTGCAGGAAAGCATGTACTTCATTGCGGGTCCACTCTTCCCGGCGGCCTTTCATGCCGCCTGTTTCCATCACAATGGTATGCTGTAAGGATAATGTATATTTTTCGGCAAAATCGAGCAGTCCGAACGTAACGCCGATCAGCAGTACTTTCTGCTGCCGCGCTTCCAGCCACTGCAGCTGCTGGTGCAGCCTATCGTGCTCGTACAGGTAAAAGCCGCTTTCCTCATGGCCGCTGCGGACGATCATTTCCTGTACCATACATACCAGCGAGGAATGCTGCCGCTCCAGGTAGGAAGGCAGCAGGCCTACCACCACATAATCCGTTACCGGCCCGTAGAACTGCTCAAAGGCGGTCATAAAGCTGCGGGTATAGATGGCAGCGTCTTTCACCAGGTGCCGGCTGTTGACCGTCTGCGTGGTACCGCTGCTTTCAAATACCAGCTGCGGCTCAAACTGTCCGCACACCACGGAGTGGGACTTAAAAAACTGGATGGGCAGATAAGGTATCTCCAGGATGCTGGTCACCTTGCCGGGCTGTATCCGCAGGGCGTCGGTATAGGCCCTGTAAAGGGTATTCTCCCGGTACTGGTAATGAAACAGTTCCAGGGCGGCGGTCTCCAGCTCTTCCGGCTTCAGGGAAAATATATGATCGGGCGAAACTACGCGCATGTATATCGGTCTTTAAAGATCACAAAGGTAGGGAGAAGAATAATTTTAGCCGAAGCAAGTAACAAATGTCCCAAAAAAAACGTTTTTCGTTGGAGAGACAGGGATAGCCGATTATTTGTATATTTCCTAAATTAATGTAGGTTTGTTTTATGAAGAAAATTCTCTATTTGCTCCTGGCCGTGGGTTTGCTCTATGCTTGTAAAAAAGATAATGTCGGTGCCAAACCGTTGCTATACTTTAAAAGCTATCAACCAGACAGCATCACCCCGGAGACCCAGCAGTTCATTCTCACCATGCGGGTGGAAGACGGAGATGGAGATATTGAGGACAGCATCGGGGTAGCGATGCTCAAAGACAGTGAACAAGCCGTCAACAAGGATACTATCTGGCAATTCTATAAAATGCCTAAAATCGGGCAAAACAGGGGCAACAGCGTAAAGGCGGACGTGATCATGCCTTTCGGGGAGATCGATTTTGCAGCGGCCTATAACCCGGCCCCCGGCGACAGTGCGCATTATATCGTTTTCCTGCGCGACAATTCCGGCAATATCAGCGATACCGTGCCTACGCCAAAATTTCCGTTCCGCCGGAACAGATAGTCTTTCAAAAACATTACATTTACAACCGCAGGGATTCCTTAAAAGGAATCCTTTATTTTTTTAGTTCAGATTTATCACTCATTTTCCGCATATGAATAAGATCGAGGAATTACAGTCGAAGATTAAAGAAGCCATGTTAGGCGGTGGAGAAGTAAGGATCGCTTCCCAGCATAAGAAAGGCAAGCTGACCGCCCGCGAACGGCTTCAACTGCTGATGGACGAAGGTTCTTTTGAAGAGCTGGACATGTTGGTGCATAACCGCAACCGCGGCCTTACCGCCGACCAGGAGCAGTTTCCCGGCGATGGCGTGGTGACCGGCTACGGTACGATCAATGGCAGGCTTACTTATGTCTTCTCCCAGGATTTCACGGTATATGGCGGCAGCCTCTCCGAACCGCATGCCCGCAAAATATGCAAGATCATGGACCTCGCCATGCAGAACGGCGCTCCGCTGGTGGGCCTCAACGATAGTGGCGGCGCCCGCATACAGGAAGGGGTGGTGAGCCTGGGCGGTTATGCAGACATCTTCTACCGCAACACCCGCGCTTCCGGCGTTATTCCCCAGATATCCGCCATTATGGGCCCCTGTGCCGGCGGTGCCGTATACTCTCCTGCCATCACCGATTTCATCATGATGGTGGAAAATACCTCCTACATGTTCGTGACCGGTCCCAACGTGGTGAAAACAGTCACCCATGAAGAAGTGACCTCCGAAGAGCTGGGCGGCGCCCAAACCCACGCCACTAAAAGCGGCGTTACCCATTTCGCCTGCGCCAACGAGGTGGAATGTATCCAGAACATCAAAACACTGTTGAGCTATATCCCGCAAAACTGCGAGGAGACAGCGCCCGTATATCCTTACGAAGGCGGCAACGAGCTGCGGGAAGCGCTGAACACGCTGATCCCCGCCAGCCCTAACCAGCCTTACGATATGAAAGAAGTGATCGCCCATCTGACCGATGCCGACAGCTTCTTTGAAGTGCACAAGGATTTTGCAGACAACATCATCGTGGGCTTCGCCCGCATCGGCGGCAGAAGCATCGGTATTGTGGCCAACCAGCCCGCGGTGCTGGCCGGTGTACTCGATATCCACGCTTCCGTGAAAGGCGCCCGTTTTACCCGCTTCTGCGATGCGTTCAACGTGCCCCTGCTGGTACTGGTAGACGTGCCCGGCTTCCTTCCCGGTACCGACCAGGAATGGAACGGCATCATCACCAACGGCGCTAAACTGCTGTATGCCCTCTGCGAAGCCACCGTACCCAAAATTACCGTCACCACCCGCAAAGCCTACGGCGGCGCCTACTGCGTGATGAACTCCAAACATATCGGGGCCGACCTCAACTACGCTTTCCCCCAGGCGGAGATAGCCGTCATGGGCGCTAAAGGAGCCGTAGAAATCATTTATAAGAAAGAGATTGACACCGCTCCTGACCCGGAAACCCGTACCAACGAGCTGGTGGCCGATTATACCGAAAGGTTCGCCAACCCTTACCTGGCAGCCGAAAAAGGATATATCGACGAGGTGATCCTGCCGGAACAAGCCCGCGCCAAACTCATCAAGGGCTTCAAAATGCTGGAAAATAAAGTGGTGAACATGCCGAGAAAAAAACACGGTAACATACCTTTGTAGTCAATTACGAATTACGAGTTACGAATTACGAATTGGAGCGTAGTTGTAGTCCCCCTTAATTCGTAATTCGTCACTCGTAATTCGTAATTGATGAAGTCCATTTTTAATTTCATCCTCTTTACATCGGTATTCATTGCCTTGTGTGCGCTGCTGATGATATGGCAGACCAACCAGTTGCTGGGACTGCAGTATCCGCAACAAACCTTTTATCTTTTCGTTTTCTTCTCCACCATCTGCAGTTACAACTTTCACTGGTACCTGACACCCGGCTCCTATTCCTCCTCAGAACGGCTGCAGTGGGTTGACCGCTATCGCGATCTTATGCTGATACTCTGTGGTGTAGGGCTGGCAGGCGCTCTCTTTTATTTCTGGCCTTTACGCAGCCACTGGCTGGTGCTCAGCGGCGGCGCCGTGCTCACCTTCCTCTATTCCGCTCCTAAAGTGCCTTACAAGCCTTTTACCTGGCTGCGCCGGATAGCCGTGGGCAAAACGCTGTTCCTCACGGCGGTGTGGACGTACGTGACCACGCTATTGCCCGCCTTTGTAGCCAACCAGGGCCTCTCCTGGCCGCTGGTACTCTTTACGCTGCACCGTTTCCTTTTGATATATGCCATCTGTATCCTCTTCGATTTCCGCGACGTGGAGTCCGACAAAAAGGAAGGTATCCGCAGCCTGATCACTTATCTCGACTACCGAAGCCTCAACCGGCTTTATTATATCACCCTGCTGTTCTCCGCCCTGAGCGCCTTGCTGCTGGGCTCCTACACCTCCGTTGCGGTGATAGGCACGTTGCTGGCTCCCGTGCTGGTGACCGGCCTGCTGACAAAAAAAGCGCATCACGACCCGTCCGACTACCTGTTTTATTTCGGGCTGGACGGCCTGATGGCCCTGTCGGCCCTGCTCCACCTGGTGCTGGTTAGCCTCTTCCCGTAAAGAAGCCTTTGTCATAATGGGTAATTTGCTACATTTGTCCGGTCTCAAAAAGCGATATTACTATGTCCAAAAAACAGAAATCCATACTCACAAAGGAATCGCTGGCATTCCTCAAAGACTACCTGAATAATCCCTCTCCCACTGGTTTTGAGAAAGAAGGACAAAAGCTGTGGCTCAAATATCTGACACCGTATATCGATGAACACCAGGTAGACGCCTATGGCTCTGTGGTGGGTATTATCAATCCCAAAGCCCCTTTCAAGGTGGTGATTGAAGCCCATGCGGATGAAATTTCCTGGTTCGTCAACTATATCTCTCCTGAAGGGTTGATCTATGTGATCCGCAATGGTGGCTCCGATCAGGCCATCGCACCTTCTATGCGGGTAAATATCCACACCGAAAAAGGCACCGTCAAAGCGGTCTTCGGCTGGCCTGCCATCCACACGCGCCTGCGCAGCGGCGACGGCAAAGAGCCACAACCCAAGGTAGAGAACATCTTCCTGGATTGCGGCGCCCGTTCCCGTAAAGAGGTGGAAGACCTGGGCATCCATGTAGGCTGCGTATGTACTTTTGAAGATGGTTTTGAGGAACTGAACTACGACTACTTTATCTGCCGTGCCATCGACAACCGCATTGGCGGTTTCATGATCGCAGAAGTAGCCCGCCTGCTGAAAGAGAAAAAACAACAGCTGCCTTTCGGCCTGTACATCGTTAACGCTGTACAGGAAGAAGTAGGACTGCGGGGCGCCGAAATGATCGCCAAACGCATCAAGCCTGATGTGGCCATCATTACCGACGTTACCCATGACACCACCACGCCGATGATCAATAAAAACATCGAAGGCGAAATCAAATGCGGCGGTGGTCCCAGCATCACCTATGGCCCTGCCGTGCACAACATCCTGCGCGACCTGATCATCAAAACGGCGAAGAAAAACGACATCCCGCACCAGCTGCATGCCGTAAGCCGCAGCACCGGGACAGACACCGACGCTTTCGCTTACTCCAACGATGGTACGCCCTCTGCGTTGATCAGCTTACCGCTGCGTTACATGCACACGACCGTGGAAATGGTAAAACGCGACGACATCGAAAATACCATTCAGCTGATCTACCAGACATTGCTGCAGATCACGCCGAAAACAAACTTTAAATACCTCTAAATCAATTACGAATTGAGGGCCTCTTTTTGGAAAAGTTATTAAATAACCGTTCTGTAAGGAAGCCCTCAATTCATAATTCGTAATTCGTCATTGATTAACGGAAGTAGTCCGCAGCCCTGCGTACTTTCTCCACCCACATGCCTGACGAAGGCAGTTCCACGTACTCGCTCAGTCCCACTTCACTGGCGCCCGGCGCCCAATCATAGGTGTAGCCCATACGGGTCCATGGATAATGATAATCTGTGTTCGTGATCAGCGGACGATAATAGGCAAAGATGATATAGTTGTTAAACCAGGTGGTGTAGTCCGCCGATACGCCGTTCACCAGCGCATAGCCGGTGGTGGTGGTATTAATGGCCGGATTGCCCGCGGGGCGGTACAAACGGGCGGCTTTCACCCATACTTCGGCGATATGTGTGTTGGTTTTGGCGTTTACCGGCGGCAGGCCAAGCAGTTGACAGATACGCTGCACGGTGTCGGAGCCAGGCTTAAAGTCCTGCCCGATGCGGCTTTTCATCTGTTTGGGGATAAACAGCCAGGCTTCTCCCCAGGTGTTGGTGATAGAATCACCTTCGGGGTAACTGGAAGGGAAACGCATGAAAGTGGCCATCAGCACGTAGCTCTGGCCGTTGATGGTTTTCCATTGCAGGTTGGGGTTGTCTGCCGTGATCGGCCACAGGGCGTTGGAGATCTCGCTGCTGTCGGCCACCATGGCGTCAGCCACGGCACGCGCATACAGCGTGTCCATGTTATACACCGGGATGGGAGGCGCCGGATCATCGTTCTTGCTACAGGCCGAAAAAAAGAGGGCGGCGAAGCAAAGGCAAACAAGCAGTTTACCGCTTAACAAGGTGTTTTTCATAGTAATGGTTTTGCAATAGAGGTGATTGTGATGTTGATATTTGGTTATTTGGTTAATCAGTTATTGGGTGATTGGATAATTTGGTTATCTTTTTTTGAGTGACCGCAAGAAACTAATTTTCAAGGACATATACAACTTTTTCCGGCTACGGGGTTGTGCTTTGCTATGGGCGACTGTATATTTACCGGAACGAAAACCCTTTTTATGATGCAGTCATTATTTACTGAACTGCAGTATCCTTTTCCCTCAAGGATCCATCCTGACCATGTCCTGATTGAAAAAGAGATACCTGCATTTGTAGACGCCTACACCTTCCTCCCCCCGGATGCACGCAGCCAGTTCAAAGCCGCTCAATTGGGCCGGCTGACAGCCCTTTGGTACCCGGATTGTCCTTTTCATCTGCTGATTCCCCTTGCCCGCCTTCTCGTATGGGTGTTTGTCTTCGACGATGTTTACGCCCGGCTGCCGCTGTCGCAGCTGAAAGCGGCGCAGGAGCGGCTGAGCGGCATTCTCCTGGGCGATCTCCCTGCCCGGGAAGAAGAAAGCATTTTTCACCAGTTTGCCATTGCGCACCATGAGTTGGCATTTCACAACCAGGCAGCTGCCTGGAAAGCACGCTACCTCGAAAGCTGGCAATATTTCTTTGAAGGCCAGCAGCTCGAAAAACAGTACAGTTATAAGCAGGAGCTGACCTATCCCCGGCTGACGGAATACATCGGGCTTCGAGAAAAATTAGGCGCCGCCTATCCTTACCTTGACCTGCTGGAAGTGATTTCCGGCGGTATCCTTCCTGCGGAGGTGTTTCATCACCCGGCGGTTCAGCAGCGCAGGTTTTTCGTCAGCCGGCTGACCACCTGGGACAATGACCTGTTGTCTTTTGAGAAGGAAAAACGCAATCAGGAGGCGATGAACCTGGTAGCAGTCATAGCATGAGTACCGTGTTCCGTTGGAAGAAGCTTATCCTATAGCCCTGCGTATGCGTCAGGAGCAAGTGGCCGCTCACCAGCAGCTGTGTGCCGGCTGGCCGGACTTCGGCCGCTGGAATGCGGCGGTGGCGGATTATGGGCTCCGGCTGGACCGGATGATCAGCGGTCACCTGGAATGGTACCGGGACAATCCCCGGTATGCCTGATGACCGCGGCCCGGGAGAATCTCCCGGGCCGCGGTCATTAGGTAACTACTATGCTTATGATGCCTGAACAAAATATTCCACTCCGAGGCGGTATCCTTTCATGCCGAGGCCGCAGATGGAGCCTACGCATTTAGGCGCGATGAGGGAGGTATGCCGGAATTCTTCCCGGGCGTATACGTTGCTGATGTGTATTTCTATCACCGGTGTTTTGATAGCGGCGATGGCATCGCGGATGGCTACGGAAGTATGCGTATAGCCGCCGGCGTTAAGCAGGATGCCATCATAGGAAAAGCCGGTCTGGTGGAGATAGTTGATGATCTCACCTTCCACGTTGTGCTGGAAATAGCTGAACTCCACTGCGGGGAAAGCCTTTTGCAGCTGCTGGAAATAATCTTCGAAAGACTCGCTGCCGTAGATACCCGGTTCCCGCTTGCCCAGCAGGTTGAGATTAGGCCCGTTGATGATGGCTATCTTCATGATAATGCTGAAAGTAAATGATGAAGGACGAAGATAATTATATCCGTTGTATTATTTAAGGTCGCTACCCCAGCGGAAAGTCTGCTGTTCCACGCCGGCCAGGTCGATGATACGGTCTACCACGGTGGCGGCTACGTCTTCGATGGTGGCGGGCAGGCTGTAATATGACGGGGTGGCGGGGCAGATGATCCCTCCTGCCAGCACTACGGTTTCCATATTACGGATGTGCATCAGGTTATAGGGTGTTTCCCTTACCACGCAGATCAGCTTGCGTCTCTCTTTCAATACAACGTCGGCCGCCCGGGTGATCAGGTCGTTGGAGATGCCGGTGGCGATGCGTCCCAGGGTGCCCATCGAACAGGGGCAGATGATCATGGTATTAAATCTTCCGGAGCCGGAAGCAAAAGGAGCGTTGAAGTCCTGCTGCGTGTAAAAACGAAAGGGCAGCTGGCGATAGTCTTCATTCTTCAGTTCTGTTTGCCAAACGGTCTTGGCATTCTCGGTCATGACAACGGCTACCTCATCCAGCTGACCGGCCGCGGCGTGGAGCTTGTTCAGCAACTGCCTGGCGTAGATAGACCCGCTGGCGCCGGTAACTGCTACTACTATACGATGTTTCATGGTGCTATACGATATATAGCACAAAGCTAGTCTATTATCCGTTCAGGTGATCGGCAATCTCATCCATGGTGATACCGGTATGGCTTTCATCATAGATACAGGCGCCGTTACGGATCAGCAGAATCTGGGGAGACTCGTGGGGTACCTGGTACTGGTGGGCTATTTTACCGGAGAGATCGCGGTAGGCCAGGAGGTCCAGGTAATAAAACGTTAACCCTTCCGGAGCCACTGCACGTTCCAACCGGGACTTCGCCATGGAGCTGATGGAGCACCGCGTGCTGTGCTTAAAGATTACTACCGGCTGCAGGGCAGACGCCTCGTTGATTTCCTGCAGTTGTTCCTCACTGGTTAACGTTTTCCAATTCATGATGATTAGCTCATTTTATTATGCGTCGCTGCTGGGGCCTTCGCCATCCCCTTCATCGGACATCCCAGTTTCTGGTGGCTCGCGCAGGACGTTAAGAAAGCTGCAAAGATACAAACCATACCGGCGCAGCCCAAAATTCTTACATACGATTTCATGGGAGAAAATTTAATTGGTAAACGAAATTTCATAGGAATTTATGATAATGACAACTTTTTTAATCGTCTTTTGTAACGTTATTTTGCAAATATAATTAATACATTAAAAAAAACAACGATACATGTTAAATTTGGATGTTTGAAAAATTGAAAAAAAGGATATTTTATACCCTTTATCCGCTTAAAATTATCAAAATATCCAGATAAACACGGGTTATGGCAAAAGTACATTTTATTGCAATAGGCGGCAGTGTGATGCACCAGCTGGCCATTGCGCTCAAACAGAAAGGTTATGAAGTAACCGGCAGCGATGACGAGATATTTGAACCGGCATTATCCAACCTGCGGCAGGCAGGTATTTTACCGGACACCATCGGCTGGGACCCTGCCCGTATCACCCCTGGTATCGATGCCGTCATCCTGGGTATGCATGCCCGGGAAGATAACCCCGAACTGATCAGGGCCCGTGAGCTGCAACTGAACATCTATTCTTTCCCGGAATACATCTACCAGGAAAGCAAAAACAAAACCAGGGTAGCCGTTGGCGGTAGTCATGGTAAAACCACCACCACCGCCATGATCATGCATGTGCTGCAATACAGCCAGCGCCGGTTCGACTACCTCGTGGGCGCCAAACTGGAAGGGTTCTCCCAGTCGGTAAACATCACCGACGCCCCTTTGATCGTCTGCGAAGCCGACGAATACCCGGCCTCCGTGATCGAGAAAAGACCCAAATTCCTTTTCCTGCACCCACAGATAGCGGTGCTGACCGGCATCGCCTGGGACCACATCAACGTATTTCCCACTTACGACATTTATAAAGAACAGTTTGCCCTTTTTATCCGGCAGATGGAAGCCGGCAGCGCGCTGATCTATAACAGCGCCGATACGGAGCTCAACAGCCTTGTGGCTGCCGAAGGCCGCCACCTGAAACTTATCCCCTACACCACCCCGATCCATATGATCCGGGAGGGCGTCACCCGCGTGTTTTTCGACGAAGGATTCGCCGACCTGGCAGTGTTCGGGGAGCACAACCTGCTCAATATGCACGCCGCAAAGCTGGTATGCAATGAGCTGGGACTATCGGATGAGGAGTTCCTGGCAGCCATCGCCTCTTTTAAGGGCGCCGCCAAAAGGCTGGAGCTGGTAGCCAAAAGTGATGACAGCGTGATCTACCGCGACTTCGCCCATGCCCCTTCCAAAGTGAAAGCCACCATGGAAGCCACCCGGCAGCAGTTCCCCCACCGCCGGCTTATCGCCGTGCTGGAACTGCACACCTATAGCAGCCTCAACGCCGACTTCCTGTCGCAATACGCAGGCGCCATGGGCCCCGCCGATGTAGCCGCCGTATATTACAGCAAACATGCGCTGGAAATTAAACGGATGCCCGACCTCGAGCCGGCGCTGATCCGGGAGAAATTTGGCCGCAGCGACCTGCAGGTGTTCAACGACCGCACGCAGCTGGAAACCTTCCTGGAAGCGCAGGATTATCACCAGGCCAACCTCCTGCTGATGAGCTCCGGAACATACGACGGACTGGATTTCCCGTCACTAAAGAAGCTGCTAGCCAAATAATACGCTACCTTTGCGCAAATTTCAAAATTTCAAAATTCCTAAATTTCTAAATAGCATGCCTTCTTTGCTCCTCAAAAGGCCATTGGCCGTAATTGATCTGGAAACGACGGGTACGAACGTGGCCACAGACCGTATCATTGAAATCGCTATTATTAAAGTATTTCCTGATAAAACCACCCAGTCGAAAGTAAAACGCATCAACCCCGGAATGCCTATTCCGGCCGGATCTACCGCCATTCATGGCATTAAGGACGAGGACGTAAAAGATGCGCCTACCTTTAAACAGGCCGCCAACGAACTGAAAATGTTCCTGGAAAACTGCGACCTGGCAGGCTACAACAGCAACCGTTTCGATATTCCGCTGCTGGTGGAAGAGTTCCTCCGTACCGGCATGGAATTCGACGTGTCCAAACGCCGTTTTGTGGACGTACAGCGCATTTTCCACCTGATGGAGAAAAGAACACTGGCTGCCGCTTACAAATTCTACTGCGACAAACAGCTGGAGAATGCACACAGCGCAGAAGCCGATGCACTGGCCACCTACGAGATCCTGGAAGCCCAGCTGGGCCGCTACGAAAACCTGCAACAGGATATCGACGGACTGGCAGACTTCACCAAAGAAGAGGAGTATATCGACTTTGCCCGCCGCATCGTGATGCAGGGCGGCCAGGAAGTGTTCAACTTCGGTAAATACAAAGGTCGTCCGGTGAAAGAAGTGCTGAAGGCTGAGCCTCAATACTATGACTGGATGATGAAGGCAGACTTTCCGCTGAATACCAAGCAGAAACTGTCAGAAATCTATCACAATATGATGTTAAAAAAACTGTAATATTTTTCAGGAACGCGGTATCTTGCGTCGTAATTGAACTATTTTCGCAGTACACAAAACTTCATCGGCTGAATTGGAAAAGCTTGTCATCATTCCTACGTACAATGAGAAGGATAATATCCGTAACATCATTGACGCTGTATTTTCCTTACAGCAGAATTTCCATATCCTGATTGTGGACGATGGTTCTCCTGACGGTACAGGCAATATTGTAAAATCACTGCAAAACGAACATCCGGGACAGCTGTTCCTGGAAGAACGTTCCGGCAAACAAGGGCTGGGAACAGCTTACATCCACGGTTTCAAATGGGCGCTGGCCAGAAACTACGAGTATATCTTCGAGATGGATGCCGACTTTTCCCATAACCCGAAAGACCTGGTACGCCTCTACGACGCCTGCGCCAAAGGCGGTGCAGACGTGGCCGTGGGTTCCCGCTATGTCAAAGGCGGGAAAACCGAAAACTGGCCCTGGGACAGAGCAGTGCTCTCCTACGGCGCCTCCATCTATGTAGGCATGATCACCTGGATGCCGGTAAAAGACCCCACTGCCGGGTTTGTATGTTACCGCAACACGGTGCTGGAAGCCATCAACCTGGACCAGATCCAGTTCGTAGGCTACGCCTTCCAGATAGAAATGAAATTTACCGCCTGGAAGCTGGGCTTTACCATCGCTGAAGTGCCCATCACCTTCAAAGACCGCCGGGAAGGGTATTCCAAGATGAGCAAAGGCATTGTGAAAGAAGGCGTGCTGGGCGTGCTGAAAATTCAGTGGCAGAGCCTCTTCCGCAACTACAAAAAAAGAGTTACCAATTAATTAATCTGATGATAGGGATATTCAGTGGTCCGGGTGCGTACCTTTGCAGGGTAATTCATCCGGATCACTGAATTGAAAGGCGGTACGCGATGATTCGCGTGCGCATCGAGTGTATGAAAAAAGCATTTTTACAGCTGCATCTTTCTGTATTTCTTGCAGGATTTACCGGCATCTTAGGCAAACTGATATCCCTCAATGAAGGACTGCTGGTATGGTACCGGTTACTCATTACCGCCGTGACCATGTACATCCTCTACCGCCTGCAGGGCACTTTCCGCAAACTTCCTTTTAAAGAAATTGTACCTATTGGCGCCACCGGCGTAGTGGTAGCTCTTCACTGGCTTTTCTTTTACGGCAGTATTAAATACTCCAACGTGTCTATCGGGGTGATTTGTTTTTCGCTCACCAGCCTGTTTACCGCTATTTTTGATCCGTTGATCAACCGGCGCCGGCCGGATATGGTGGAGCTGTTGCTGTCTATGCTGACGCTCTTCGGTATTTTACTGATCTTTCATTTTGACACCCAATACCAGACCGGTATTATCCTCGGCGTTATTTCCGCCATGTTCGCCGCACTGTTCACCGTATACAACAAGCGGCTGGTGAAACGGTTCGACACCAATACGATCACCTTTTATGAGTTGTCTACCGGTTTTGTGGTCCTCTCGCTGTTCTTACCTTTTTATCTTCACTATTTCCCGGTGAGCACGGTGATACCGGGCTTTTCCGACCTGATGTACCTGTTGGTGCTGGCCTGGCTGTGTACCATCTGTATGTACACGCTGAGCATGAATGCGCTGAAAAAAATCTCTCCTTTTACGGTCAACCTGTGTTTTAACCTGGAACCGGTATACAGCATTGTGCTGGCGTTTGTCCTCTTTCATGAGAACAAACATCTCAACAATGCCTTTTATGCGGGACTGGCCTGTATCATCCTGTCCGTAGCCCTGCAGATGGTGCGGGTTAGCTGGCAACACCGGACCGGCAGGATGCTGGCGGGTTAAAACAGTTGCAGGTCCAGGTGCTGGTATGCACCCAGGAAATGATTATCGGGCTCCAGTTCTGTGATGAGGTAGTTGATCTGGTTCAGGTCACACACTTTCATGCGTTGGGAGGAGTTTAGTTTTTCCGCGATGCTGAGGATGGCCATTTTGTTGGTGGCCCGCAGCATGGCCCTTTTCACCTGTACCACTTCCCAGTCTGATTCCGTCATGCCGTCCTGGATGGAGAATCCGTTGGCTCCCATCAGGCACAGGTCTACTTTTATCTCAGACAGCTGGTTAATAACGCTGGCGCCTATATGAATATGAGAGCTGCGGGACAGTTGGCCGCCGATGGTGATGACGGTCAGGTTGGGATGTTCCACCAGTTGCAGCGCCACGAGGGGGCTGATGGTAAAGAAGGTGGCCCGCAGGTTGACCGGGATGGCTTTAGCCAGTTCAATCATGGTCGTACCGCCGCCGGTGAGGATCACCATATCATTTTTCAGCAGCTTTAGTGTCTTTTCTGCTATTTGTTTTTTTGCGGCCTGCGCATATACGGAGTTTCCTTCATCAAACGGATAATGGAAGGAGCGGCCAATGGCGCCGCCATGTACTTTCAATACCTTCCCTTCTTCTGCCATTTCTTTCAGGTCACGCCGTACGGTATCTTCAGAAATACTGAGCATGGCGCTGATATCGGTCGACAACACTTTATTGTGCAGGTTGATCTGCTTCATAATAAACGCCTGGCGCTCTTCTTTCAACATGCTGTGGGGACTTTTTTGCTTGTTCACAAATGTAGAAAAATCTAATCCAAATTGATTGTGCGTGTTTTAGTCGCTTTTCACATTAAATAAACGCATTTTCCTGTAATTTGCCTTTTTTTGATGCAATTTTTTCCTACTTTCATGCATAAAAACGCAAAGTAATGCAAGATTCCCGTGTACCTGAGTGAAAAACTGCGTTCTGCCTGTAACAGTAACCGATCAACATACAAAGTTTAATTATCTGAATTCTAGCACGTTATAACTAAAAACTTTTAAAACAGCCAACATCTAAATCTAAAAAACATGAAGAAAAGGCTACTTTTCACTTTCATTTTTTTGCTGGTTTATGCGAGTTCATGGGCCCAAAATATCATCACGGGCACCGTACTGGACAAGAACAATCAGCAACCCATTATCGGCGCCACAGTGGTAGCCGGTAAAAAAGGCACCGTAACAGACCCCAACGGCAAATTCTCCCTGGATGCGCCCGCAGGCACGCTGGTGCTGCATATCACCTTTATCGGGTATCAGCCGCAGGATGTTCCGGTAGGTAAAGGAAACCTGCAGATACTATTATCACCCGACGAACGCTCACTAGAACAGGTGGTGGTAGTAGGTTATGGTACGCAGAAGAAAGCCAATCTTACCGGTGCGGTAAACACGGTGGATATCAGCAAAACCATGCAGAGCCGTCCACTCACCGATCCGTCCAAAGCATTGCAGGGCATCTCTCCCGGCCTGAACATCCAGTTCTCCAACGGCGGCCTTGCCTCCGGCAGCCCCTCCATCAACATCCGCGGCATCGGCTCCCTGAATGGTACCAGCCGTCCGCTGATCCTGGTAGACAACGTGGAAACACCGGACCTCACCCTGATCAACATGGACGACATCGAAAGCGTATCTGTACTGAAAGATGCGGCTTCTACGTCTATCTACGGCGCCCGGGCAGCTTTCGGGGTAATGCTCATCAAAACCAAGTCGGGCACCCGCAACTCGCCTACCCGCATCACTTACTCCAATAACTTTGCGTGGAACTCGCCCCTCAACCAGCCGGACTTCGCCGATCCTGAGAAAGAGCTGCCCGGCCTGATCAACTCCGCCGCCCGTGCCGGCCTGGCTCCGGAAGCCTTCGGTATGTCTTACGCCAAAACGCTGGCCGGTATCAAAAACTGGAAAGCGAAATATGCTAACAACCGCACCAGCAATGAAATGATACCGGGAGAGGACTTCGACCTTCCCACCGCCAACGACCCCGCGCTGTTTTACCGCGTATGGGACGTAAAAGACATCATGTTCAAAAAATGGACCCCGCAACAGATACATAACCTCAGCGTACAGGGAGGCAGCGAAAGAGTGTCTTACTACCTGTCCGCCGGTTATAACCAAAACAGCGGGGTAATGAAACCCAACCCGGACAACCTGAAGAAATACAATATCACTGCCGCTGTCAGCGCGCAGGCCACCAAATGGCTGGATGTGGACATGAAAATCATGTACCGCAACTACGAATATGATTTCCCGTTTGAATACTGGCCTTACTTCCAGTACATGTGGCGTTGGGGCGCCTATTTCCCTTACGGTACCTACAAAGGCGTTGGTTTCCGTACACCTGCCGGCCTGATGGGAGGCGCTCCCACCAACAGCGTGGTGGACAACTACACCCGCGTGAACCTGGGCGCTACCCTGAAGCTGACCAAAGACCTGAACATCCGCGCAGACTATACGATTGGCCGCGACAATATCGTAAGACATGAAACCGCCAATAAAATCAACCTGTGGAACTACTGGTCAGCCACCATGCCACTGGAAAACGTAGCCACCACCAGCCAGGACTTCGCCAACTACGGAGGCCGCCGGTACAAGGCGAACACCTTCAATATCTACGCTACCTACGATAAGAAACTGGGCAAAGACCATCAGCTGAAATTAATGGCCGGTATGAACGCGGAAGATACCGACACCCTCGGCTTTGGCGCTACCAAGCGTAATATCCTCGACCCTTCCATGCCCGAGCTGACGCTGGCCATCGGTGACCAGTCAGTGAGCGGCTACCACTTTATCAACGCATACGCCGGCTTCTTCGGCAGGGTGAACTACGCTTATAAAGACAAATGGTTGCTCGAACTGAACGGCAGATACGACGGTGCTTCCGCCTATCCTGTCAACAACCGCTGGGCTTTCTTCCCCTCTGCGTCTGCCGGCTACCGTATCACGGAAGAAAACTTCATGCAGCCCTACAGAAAAGTACTGTCTGACATGAAACTCCGTGCTTCCTATGGTACGCTGGGCAACCTGGACGTAGGCGGTAAATACTATATCCCCTCCATGGAAACCGGCAACGTGACCGGCTGGATGAACGGCAATATCCTGGCACTGGGCGTAGACGCCCCTGCTATCGTCAGCGACGCACTCAGCTGGGAAAAAGTAAATACACTGGACTTCGGTACAGACATCAGCCTGTTCAACAACAACATCAACGTTACTTTCGACTGGTATCAACGTAACACCAACGGTATGATCACCAGCCGTACCGTACCCGCTTTCCTGGGCGCCAGCGCTCCCAAAGTAAATGACGGTTCCTTACGGACCACCGGTTATGAAATCTCCATCGGCGGTAACTACCAGCTCCAAAAAGACTGGACCGTTTCAGCTACTGTCGCCTTCTGGGACAACAAAACCGTGATCACCGAATGGAACAACCCTTCCATGCTGATCAATCAAAACTATAAAGGCAAAGTGGTAGGTGAAATCTGGGGCTTTGAAACAGACCGCTATTTCACTTCCGCAGATGACGTCAACAGCTCTCCCGACCAGTCCAAACTGACCAGCGGCAACTTTAAATTCGGTCCTGGTGATATTAAATACAAGGACCTGAACGACGATAAATTCATCAACGGCGGTAAAGGTACCCTCAACGATCACGGCGACCTGAAAAGAATCGGTAACTCCCGTCCCCGCTACCAGTACAGCCTGAGACTGGGCAGCAACTTCAAACAATTCGATATCGACGTGCTGTTACAGGGCGTAGGCCAACAGGACTTCTGGGGCCTCGGCGACATCGCCATTCCGCTGTACCGCGGCAATGACATCATGTACGATCACCAGCTGGATTTCTGGACACCGGACAACCCGAACGCGAAATACCCCAATCCTTTCCCGGGCAATAACGGCGGTAACGTGACCGGCCTGGCCAAACTGGATGGCAGCAACAACTTCTATCCGCAGTCCAAATACCTGCTCAACCTCTCTTACCTGCGCCTGAAAAACATCACCCTGGGTTATACCCTCCCCGATGAACTGGCCAAACGTATCCACTTACAACGGTTACGCGTATACGGCTCCGCCCAGAACATCGCCACCTTCTCCAACGTAGGCGTGCCCATCGATCCGGAAATCACTACCGGCGAAGGCTCTATCTACGGCAGAACCTGGCCTTTCCAGAAAACATGGTCCTTTGGTTTACAGGTGAACTTCTAAAAAAAACAGACATGAAAAAACGTATATATCTACCCGTTATACTTGCTGCTGCCCTGCTTACCGGCACCGGATGTAAAAAATATGTAGACAAAGGTCAGATTGATAAATTTGACGACAACAACTTCTGGAAATCGGAAGACAACGTCCGCATCTATTCCTGGAACTTTTACAGTGTATTCTCAGGCTACGGCAACAACGCCACCTTCGGCGATTTTTACTTCACCTCGCTGAGTGACGACCAGGTAGGCGCCAGCTTAAAAAACTTTACGCTGACCGTTCCTTCCGATATCGGCGGCACCAAATGGAACTTTGAAATGGTCCGCAGGGCTAACCTCCTGCTGGAGCGCATCGACAGGGTACCTACCTCCGATGAAACCAAAAACCACTGGAAAGGCTTCGCCCGTTTCTTCCGCGCCTATTGCTACTATATCCTGGTAAGGGAATATGGCGATGTGCCCTGGATGGACAAAGTGCCGGATGTTACAGACGAAAACTACCTGTACAAGGGAAGAGATTCCCGTACCGTGGTGATGGACAATGTACTGGCCGACCTGGATTTTGCCATTGCCAACCTGCGTACCAAAGACCAGGAGAATACCGTCAACAAATATGTGGCACTGGCCCTGAAATCCCGTATAGGCCTGTTTGAAGGGACCTGGCGCAAGTATCACAATATACAGGGCGGCGCGAAGTTCCTGCTCGCTGCCAAAGATGCCGGCGACCAGCTGATGAAAGGACCGTTCACCCTCAACCCGCAGTATAAGACCATCTACAATTCCATGGACCTGGCGGGTAACAAGGAAGCCATCCTCTACAAAAAATATGTGGTAGGCTACCTCGGTCACAGCCTGATCAACTACCTGAGCACCAGTACCCAAATGGATGGCATCTCCAAAGATGCCGTGGAATCATTTGTTTGCACAGACGGTTTGCCCATTGCGCAGTCACCCAAATATGCCGGTGACGAAGACCTGAAACATACCCTCACCGACCGCGACGGCCGTTTGATCCAGTCTGTGGACACCGTGCTGGCATATAAAGGAAGAGCCAATAAAGGGCTTACCACTTCTACCGGCTATCGTCCGGCCAAATTCCTGAATCCGCAGGTAGCCAGCACCGATGGCAGCAAAGGCGATACCGACGCGCCGCTGTTCTGGCTGGCGGAAGTGCTGCTCAACTACGCAGAAGCCGCAGCAGAACTGAATGACCTGGGCCAGTATGCCTTTTCCCAGGGCGACCTGGATAAAACGGTGAACCTGCTCCGCGCCCGCGCAGGCGTTGCCAAGCTGGAATACCTCGGTGGCAAGAGCGCCGGCGTAAGCGGTAAAGAAATCATCGACGCCAAAAACAAAGCCGGTGTAAGCTCCCTGATCTGGGAAATCAGGCGCGAAAGAAGATCAGAGCTGATGCTCGACGGCTTCCGCAAATATGACCTGTTCCGCTGGAAACTTGGCGCGGCCATGAATACCGCCACCAACCCTGACATTATCAGAGGCGCCAAAATTCCGGAATTCCCCGCTGGCACCACGGAAAAAGCAGAAAGGGACGCCAATGGTTATATCATCGTTAAACCGGTGATTGAACGGGAGTTCAAAGACAAAAACTACCTCGAACCTATTCCGAGCGGCCAGATCGCCCTTTATCCGGACGGCAGGCTGACACAGAACCCGGGCTGGTAATTTTCCCCATCGTGTGATCTGCATATGAGATAAATCGAAACAACAAAAAGCGGAAGCCCCCTGATCCACCATTGGTCAGGGGGCTTTCCGCTTTCCATACCCGCTCCCCGCCGCTGGTAAAAGTCTTTACACTTTTGCCCGAAAAATGTATACTTTGCGCGCATGAGAAATATGTTACTGGCCCTCTCCCTGCTGGGGGCCTCTTTTGCTTATGCACAACAACCTGCCAAAAAACCGCTGGACCATACCGTGTACGACAGCTGGCAGAGTATCGGCACTAAACTCATCAGCAACGATGGACAATGGGTAGTATACACCGTCACACCACAGGAAGGTGATGCCTCCCTGGTCATCTATGACCGTAAAACAGGCCAGTCCCGCACCATCGCCCGCGGCGCCAGCCCGGTGATCACCAACGATTCCCGGTACGTGGTATTCAGCATTAAACCGCTGTATAAAGACACCCGCGACGCCCGCATCAAAAAGAAAAAGCCTGCCGACATGCCGAAGGATTCCATGGGCATCATGACCCTCGCCTCCGGCGACCTGCAGAAATTTCCCGGCATCAAATCCTTTAAAACACCCGCCAAAGGCAGCGGATGGCTCGCTTACCTGGCGGAGAAACCTGCCGACAGCGCCAAAACCAAAGCGAAAGCCCCTGCCAGGGCTGCCGACGACGACCGCGCTGACGACGACAAAAGCGGCAGCGATAAAACAGAAAACGGTACCCTCGTGATCCGCCAGCTGAAAGACGGCAGCCAGGATTCCGTTAAAAACGTGGCTGAATACGCGTTCAGCAAACCCGGTAACAACCTCCTCATAGAGATCACCTCCGATAAAAAAGACTCCCTGTCCCGCTCCGGCGTATTGTTGTGGCACACCGCCGCCCGCAAGGCGGATACCCTGAGCCGCGGCTATGGCGACTATAAACAGTTCGCCTTCGACGAGAAAGGTGAACAGGCAGCTTATTTCGGTACCCGCGACAGCGCCAAATCGCTGCAACAGTTCTACCAGCTGTTTTATTATAAACCCGGACAAGACAGCGCCATCACCGCGGCCGATAAAAATAGCAGCGGTATCCCTTCCCGCTGGACTATCAGTCCCAACAGCCTGATCTGGTTCAGCAAAGACGGACAACGCCTGTTCTTCGGCACCGCTCCCATCCTGCCCGCAAAAGACACCACCATCGTGGACTTTGAAGTGGCCAAAGTGGACATCTGGAACTACAAAGACGATTACCTGCAGCCTATGCAGCTCAAAAACGCCGACAAGGAACTGAAAAGGAGCTATGCCGCCGTCTATTATCCCGGCAGCAAACGTATCCTCCAGCTGGGCGACCAGGACCTGGAGAACGTGGTGATCCCGGCAGAAGGCAACGGCCGGTATGCCCTCGGATACACCGACAAAGGCCACAGAGTGCAGCTGCAGTGGGTAGGCCGTACACTCAAAACAGGTTACCTCGTTAACATGGAAGATGGTACCCGCAAAAAAATCAAAGAAAAACTGGACGGCTTCTACTCCATCTCCCCTAACGGTCAGTATATCGTGTGGTATGACCTGGTGGACAAACAATATTTCAGCTATCACAACGCCACCGGCGCCGTTGTGAACATCAGCAAAGACATTCCGGCCAAACTGTTTGATGAAGAAGACGATCATCCGGACGTGCCGGAACCATATGGTTTTGCAGGATGGCTGAACAATGACCGGTACATCTATATTTATGACCGCTATGATATCTGGCAGGTAGACCCTACCGGTAAAACAGCGCCTGCTATGATCACCTATGGCGTGGGCCGTCAGACCCAAACCCGCTTCCGCGCGCTGAAACTGGACGAAGAACAGAAATTCTATAACGCCGGCGATGTGATCATCATGAGCGCATTCCAGGACAGCACTAAGTACAACGGGTATTACAGCCTGCAGCTGCTGGCCAAAAATGATAAACAACGCAGGCCACAACAGCTGGTACTGGGGCCCAACAGCTACCTGGACCTGCTGAAGGCAAAAGACGCCAACGCCTATACGTACACCCGCGCCAACTACATCGAGTCGCCCAATGTGTATACCGGCGAATTGAGCAAAGCGGTGAAAATCAGTAACACCAACCCGCAGCAGCAGGAATATAACTGGGGCACGGCTTCGCTGTATAAATGGAACACCTTTACCGGTAAAGCGTCAGAAGGTATTCTCTACAAACCGGAAGATTTCGACCCGAATAAAAAATACCCGGTTATTTTCTACTTCTATGAAAAACTGACCGATGGACTATATAACTATCAGGCGCCCGCCCCTACGCCTTCACGGCTGAACATCCCGTTCTTCGTGAGCCGCGGCTACCTGGTGTTTGCTCCGGATATTTCCTATGAGAACGGTTACCCGGGTAAGAGCGCGTACGACTACATCGCGAGCGCAGCGGAAAATCTCGCCAAACAACCGTGGGTAGACGGCAAGAACATGGGTATCCAGGGGCAGAGCTGGGGCGGCTACCAGGTGGCGTTCCTGATTACTCAGACCAATCTTTTCAAAGCTGCCTGGGCGGGAGCCCCTGTGGCCAATATGACCAGCGCCTATGGCGGTATCCGCTGGGAAAGCGGTATGAACCGGCAGTTCCAGTACGAGCACTCCCAGAGCCGCATCGGCGCCACCCTGTGGGATAAACCGGAGCTGTATATCCAGAACTCTCCGTTGTTCAACCTGCCGAAGGTGAACACGCCTGTTGCCATTATGGCCAATGATGCCGACGGCGCCGTTCCCTGGTACCAGGGCATTGAAATGTTCACCGGTTTACGCCGGCTGGGCAAGCCCGTATGGCTGCTGAACTATAACAACGAAGCCCATAACCTGGTGCAGCGCCAGAACCGTAAGGATATCCAGCGTCGGGAACAACAGTTCTTCGACCACTTCCTGAAAGGCGCTCCGGCGCCGCAGTGGCTGGAATCCGGTGTGCCTGCTACCGAAAAAGGCGTTAACTGGGGCTTTGAGCACGCAAAGGGTGATAAGTGAGCAAAGAGCGCAAAGAATTATAAGCGAGCTAAGAAAGCAAAGGGCGGAGATCAAATTTGATCTCCGCCCTTTGCTTTCTTATATAGCCTTAAAAAAATCTTTGCGCTCTTTGCTCACTTATCACCCTTTGCGAGAAAAAATTTAAAATATTTAACAAATATTATATATTTACAATGAATAATCGCCACTTTAGCGTATGGTGTGACTTGCAGCGATAGCGATATCCACTAACACCACATTTTTGTACCTATGAACTTCCATATCTGTCATCCTGAGGATGCATTGCGTCCGTTCGTCAAGCAGTTTTATTACTGGGAAGATGATTCCCGCGGCCCGATTCAGTTACCGCAGCATTTATTTACGCTGGGCGACCAGTACATGGTATTTATGCTGGAAGGGACGGCCGTGATAAAGCCGGCAGCACATGCTGCGTTTACGGTTCCCCGTCATGCTGTAACGGGGCATTTTACCTGTGCCTACCAGTTGCAGGTGACTGGTCCGGTAAGGATGGTGATCGTACAGTTGAACGCTTATGGGTGTTATCGTCTGCTGGGCATTGATGGTCAGTCTTTCACCAACTACTACCGTAACCTGGACCTGCAGGAGAATGCCATCTGGGCGCAACTGGGTAGCCAGCTGCAGCAGCTGCGTCATCCACAGGACATCACGGCGTTGCTCAACGGCAGCCTGCAACAGGTATTACAAGCCGATGCACCGTGCCTGAAACAGGCCGACGAGATGGCGGACTACCTGCTGGCACGTCAGGGAAATGTGAGCGTGGAAGAACTCGCACAAGCCTTCCGGTTGTCCCGGCCAACGCTGGAGCGGTTGTTTAACCGCGTCATCGGTATGCCGCCGCAGTTGTTTGCCCGTATGGTGCGTTTCCGCAATGCCCTGCAACAAACGGACAGGGCACAGTGGCAGTTGCCTGCTACCGCCTATTACAACCTGGCGATGTTTATCCAGGACCATCTGCAGTTCAATGGTGAAATGCCATCCTGGTACAATGCGCCTACTATTGCACATATGCCGGCACGGCCTCTGCAACAGGTAGCGGTGGCGAGTTAAAAAAAATGTCTACATTTAGTAGCGTTCAACGTTACTAACTATGACAACTGCAGTTTACCTTGTAAAAGACGGAGATTATACAGTTTCAACTGATAAAAACAGGCTGGACATCAGCGTAATACACGATTTTCTGGCCCGGGAGTCCTACTGGGCACAAAATATTCCTGTCAGTGCGGTAGAAAAAGCACTGGCAGGATCTTTATGCTTCGGGCTGTACCACCGCGACAGGCAGATAGGTTTTGCGCGGCTGATCACCGACCAGGCTTCCTTCGCCTACCTGGCGGATGTTTTTGTGGTAAAAGAACACCGGGGCAAGGGGCTTTCCAAAATGCTGATGCACGCTATCCTGGAGCACCCGGAGCTGCAAACCCTGCGGAGATGGCTGCTGGTAACACAGGATGCACACGAATTATACCGGCAGTTCGGCTTCACCGAAGTACCCAATCCGGAAAAATTTATGCAGCTTCATAACCCGAACATCTATACGAAGTAACTATTCAATCATTCTATTACCCCATCAACTGGTGCTATATGCAATATTCTGCGGCCCATTGGCGCGACCAACTAAAACTGCAACCACATGTGGAGGGCGGCGCCTTCCTGGAAACGTACCGTTCTGACTGGATGCTGGACATGAGCACCCTGCCGGCAGGCATGGGTGGTAACCGCAACGCGTCTACCTGTATCTATTTCCTGCTGGAAGAAGGGCAGTTTTCAGCGTTTCACCGTATTGCCGCCGATGAAATCTGGCATTTCTATGATGGCCATACGCTCACCATTTATGAAATTGAGCCCGGCGGGCAGCTTCAGGCGCATAAACTGGGCCGCGACATTGCCAACGGGGAAAACCTGCAAGTCATCATCCGTGCCGGCAACTGGTTTGCCTCCCGCGTGGAAGTGCCCGGCGGTTACGCCCTTACCGGCTGCACTGTGGCGCCCGGCTTCGACTTCGCCGATTTTGAGCTGGCTGACAAAGCCACTTTACAGGCCGCCTATCCGCAACACGCCGCACTGATTGACAGTCTTACGCGATAAACTAACGTTAACGATTAAACGTACATGATACTCCCGGCTTTTTATTAATTTACGGCCGGACAGGCGTTGTTTGTCCAGTTTCAAATCATCCTCATGAAAAAGATCCTCTATATTGCCGCCTTCCTGTTACTGGCTGTGCTGCTGTTCTGGCTGGGCAGACGTTTTGGTTCCACTAATGTCAGCGAGCAGGTGATCTCCAACAGCACGATCGTGAAAGAGATCGCGGAACTGGCCAGCCTGGACGTACAGGGCGTTTCCAGCATCAAGCGGAGCAATATTGAAGACAGTGGCGGGTGGAGTGACAACCTCAAGAAAGCTTTCCTGGAAAACACCGTCTGGGTGTCTATCCCCTATCAGGCCAAATACGGTGTGAATGTCGACAGCAGCCGGTTTAAAGTGGAAGTGAGCAACAAAAAAATCATTGTCCGCCTTCCGGAGCCTAAACTGCTGAGCTACGAGCTGAAAGTGGACAGGATGGAAACCGCCAACCGCAAGGGATGGTTCCTGTTCCAGGACGATGAAACCTATACCGCTGTACAAAAGAAATTATACCAGACCTCCCGCGATCAGTTGCAGAACAACCAGATCTATATCCAGCAATCCAAAGACAAGATCCGGAAGGTGATGGAACAATATTACGCGCCCTTCCTGAAAGATCATACCCTTGAAGTACAGTTCGGCAGTGCAGGTACCGCCACCCCTCCACTGGACTGATCAGGCGGCGTTGAGCGCAATATACCGTACCAGGCTGCGCTTGGCTACCGGCAGCAGCGTCTCGTTGACCGGCACTACCAGGGAAGTTTCCACACAGTATACGGCCGGATTCGGTAACTGGTTATTTTTCCGGATCAGGATGGTTTTGATGTGTTCGCAGGTATGTACCAGGTCTTTCCTGTAAGCCTCCAGGTACTCCGTGCGGATACCGCGGTATTGTTCATCGTGCCGTTCAAAAATAGTCAGGTGATAGCTGTACACCAGCGTGTCACTGTACCGCCCGTCACACAGCAGCAGGTAGCCCGACGTGTTTTCCAGCGGCACCAGTCCCACCGGTGAAATCCGCAGTTTATCCTGCACAAACTCATAGATCTCCGTACCGTCGCGGATGGTATCGTTCATCGCCGAGAGGGCATAAGCGATAATTTCCTCCAGCTCCTGCATCAGTTCATCATCTGCACTTACTTTTTCGTAGAGCAACAGCAGTTTCTCCAGGTCAATGCCGGTCAGGCGCTTAGGAAACTGTTGCTCCATCAGCTGCTTGTTTTCCCGGAAAGCCCGGAGGTTGTTAAAATGAAAGATGATGTCGGCCAGCTGGGGATACAGCATGTTTTGATTAAAGGCACGGTGAATTTCCTGCAGGTAGGACAATAAGGTGTATTTCTTCAGTTCAAAATCTATATACCCGTCTGCAAACCAGGTTTCGCTCAGCTTTCCCATACAAAAAATGAATTTAATGGTCTACCTTAATTTACGAAAAAAAGAGGACAAAACGCGGGCCGGAACCATCCGTTTGCATTGCTTTGAGATGCGCTGTCCGAGGGGTAACGGGCAGCAGGAATGACCCGGATTGCCGGGAATAAAAGCAGCAAAAAACGGACAACAGCGGAATATTTCGTGTGCCCGTCAGCCTGATTGACCTGCAAATGACAGCATGGAAGCGCCATTGAAGGCCCTATTCATATGAAAAATAAAACCAATAACTAACACCGTGAAGTCGTAAAACAGAAACTATTTCAACAGTGCTAAAACAAGGCAGAATGTTGACTGTAGGGGGTTTTCCAGCGATTACCGCTATACCTGGCAACACTTGCCGGAAATATTTTTTAACCATCACTACTTTATTAATGTTTATTTCATAACTTCAGTATATTATTTTTCATTTTTTTAATTTCAGTTATCATGAACATTTACGTAGCCAACCTGCATTATAGGTTGACCGATGAGGATCTGCATCAGATCTTCAGCGATTATGGAGAGGTTACCTCCGCTAAGGTTATCAAAGACCATGAAACAGGCCGCTCCCGTGGTTTCGGTTTTGTGGAAATGCCTAATCAGGAAGAAGGAGCCAAGGCTATGGATAGTTTAAACGGCAGCGAGATAGAAGGCAAGCAATTAATGGTAAACGAAGCAAGACCTAAACAGCCGAATAATAATTTCAAAGGAGGTGGTAATCGTGGTGGCGGAGGAGGATATGGCTCCCGTGACCGTCGTTACTAAACCCTTATTCGGGCACAAAGGAATTGAAGAGGCGCTTTAACCGGCGCCTCTTTTTTATTTGGGGATTTTTTGATTTACGGATTTTTTGATTTCGGGAGATGAGTGACCAGGAGATAATTGCCATAAACGAGAAGGGGTGTGGGGT
>NZ_CAMLHC010000030.1 GCF_946479755.1 uncultured Chitinophaga sp.
AAGCCCGTACGACGGTTTAGCAAACCGTTCCTTTCGGCCACTCAGGCACCTCACCATTTCCTCCGGAAGGGGCTGCAAAAATAGGAAAAGTTTTATATTCTCCAAAAGCAATTTGATTTTTTTCAGATTTTTTTTGCCAGGTAGTGATGTTGCGGCTGAGCATCACGTAGTACAGCCGGCCCTCCTACGCCCATCCGGATGGCCCAGGATCCTTTCTGGCAAAGCGTTGCAGGGGATTTAACCATACATCCGTTTTCAATTGTACCTATTGCGGCAGCGCCGGTCAACTGTTTTATCTTTTCAATATCGTACTAAGCGGGAACATGGTATTTTCTGCCACGCAAGAGTGCATTCTGTGCGGCTCATATTCAGCATCTTTTCCGGTTCGCCCGGTAGCTGTAGGTCCCGGGTAATGCAGCGAATCTTCACTGGTAGTGTTGAAGCGCATTAAAATATGTAAAAATAAAATAATATAAATGGTAAAAAATAATGCCGCTCATGTGCTGAGCGGCATTACTAAAATAGGTTAGGGGAACGGCCTTACATAGCGGCCAGCTGTACTTTTTGCTGTAATTCGATGACGCTGTCGCGAAAATTATTATCAGTATCCATCAGGTCTTTAACGGTCTGACAGCTGTGGATCACGGTAGTATGGTCCCTGCCGCCGAAATGTTCACCGATGGTTTTCAGGGAATTTTTTGTGAATGACTTAGCCAGGTACATGGTTATCTGTCGTGCCTGTACGATTTCGCGTTTGCGTGTTTTCTGCAGCAGTTTATCGTAAGGAACGTCGAAGTATTCGCAGACCATTTTCTGGATACTTTCGATGGTAATTTCTTTGGAAGAAGTTTTGACGAAAGACTTCAGTACGCGTTTGGCGAGTTCGAGGTCTATCTCTTTACGGTTCAGGGAAGACTGTGCCAGCAGGGAGATAAGGGCGCCTTCGAGTTCACGCACGTTGGTTTGTATGTTGTAGGCAACATATTTCACCACTTCTTTCGGCATTTCCAGTCCGTCGTTTTTCATTTTGAGTTCCAGTATTTCCATTCTGGTTTCAAAATCCGGGATCTGGATATCCGCGCTGAGGCCCCAGCGGAAGCGGCTCAGCAGTCGCTCCTGTACGCCATCAAGGTCTTTAGGGGCCTTATCCGACGTAAGGATCAGTTGTTTACCCGACTGGTGCAGATGGTTGAAGATCGCAAAGAATGCGTCCTGCGTTTTCTCCGCACGGGCAAAGAACTGGATGTCATCCACGATCAGCACGTCTATCAGTTGATAGAAGTGAATGAAGTCGTTGATGATATTATTCTTTGAGTGATCAATAAACTGGTTGATGAATTTCTCGGCGCTCACATACAGTACCGCTTTATTCGGATGAATACGCTTTACTTCATTGCCCACTGCCTGCGCGAGGTGTGTTTTACCCAGTCCAACGCCACCATAGATCACGAGTGGGTTGAAAGACGTACCGCCTGGTTTTTCCGCCACCGTTTTTCCTGCCCGGCGCGCCACACGATTACAATCTCCCTCTATATACGCATCAAACGTATAGTTTGGATTGAGCTGAGAATCGATCTGTACCCGTTTGATCCCCGGTATCACAAATGGGTTCTTTACCGGGTTATGTATGGTTAACGGAAAGTCTACCTCATTATCTTTCTGGGGCTTGGTGAACTGCGTAGGCATGTTCACGGTTCTGGGATGCTGGTGTGGTGTACCGTTCTCTACTACAATGCGGTATTCCAGCCGGGCTTCTTTACCTAATTCTCTTTTTATTGTTTTCCCTAACAATCCCACATAATGCTCTTCAAGGTATTCATAAAAGAATTGGCTGGGGACCTGGATGGTTAAAACATTGTTTTCAAGTTTAATGGGCTTAATAGGCTCAAACCAGGTTTTAAACGGCTGCCATTCCACAATATCCCTAATTATATTAAGACACCTTTCCCAAACTTGTTCGCAAGTTTTATTCATTGAGATAAAAAAAATTAGTTGTTTCTTAATTAAGGATGCTGCTTAGTTCTCGAATTTTAGAAATCTTCCAACGCAGGATGTTGAAAAATTTTTCAGACAGGACGACGAATATCTGTAGAAAATGTTGAAAAAAAAAATTTATCTACCCTTGTTTATATTCTACTGACAACAGTGTGTTGATACTGCGTCATGCCCTGCTGCCAGCGCTTTACAGCACTAACGTTACACGGATTTCAGTACTATAAACTCCGTTGATTAGCAGCATCTTTGTCTTTCTCATTGTCCTTTTTATCATAAATATGGATATATAACTGATAAAATAATATCGCACCACGTCATGGCAAAAAAAACGACCGCCGGAAAAGGGTGAGATATTCACAATTTTTTCCGCGAGGGTGCAAAACTATGTTAGTATCTCCATTTAAAAAAATGAATTAGGGGATAGTAATTATGAAAGTATTTATTTATATCCGCGCGCACCGGATTAATAAAAAATATTTGTCCGCACTAAGTCGAAAACCTTATCTTTGACCCTTCTGAATTTTAAAAAATTTTTCTATGAGTTTTGAAATTACCGGAAAGCTGATTGTGAAGTACAACACGGTACAACGCAGCGAAACTTTTAAAACAAGAGAGTTCGTTATTGAGAAATCTGATGATATCAACGGCCGTGTGATTAACAACTATATCAAATTCCAGTCCGTACAGGACCGTACAGGTATTGTTGACCGGTTCAATGAAGGTGAAAACGTTAAAGTTTATTTCAATATCAAAGGCACCAGATGGGAAAAAGACGGCAAGGTCAACTACATCACCAACCTGGACGCATGGCGTATGGAATCTGTAATGGCAGCTCCCGCTCCCGGCGCAGACCCCATGCCTAACTACAACACTCCGCAGATGCCTGCTGCCGGCGATGGTGGCGACGATCTGCCGTTTTAATGACCACCCGGTCATGTGCAATGACGAGACGAATTTATTGCGAAGAGCTTAGCGTATAATGCCACTTACACATTATCGCTAAGCTCTTCGTTATAAGGTTAAAGCTCAAAATTTATAATTCATAACTCTTTTTAGGATAACTCCCTAACTACGTTTATGCAACAGCAAATCTCCCTGAAACTGACGCCTGCCGACGCAGCGCATCCCAGCCGTATTACCACACAGGCCGCCGCCACACTCGGCGTAAAACCCGCCGCCATCACCGGCTACCACCTGCTCAAACGCTCTATCGACGCACGCTCCAGGCAACAGGTGTACTTCATCCTCACCCTGCTCGTATTTGTCAATGAACCCTTCCATGAAAGGGTACATGCGCATCCCGTTTACAAACCACTCCCCGCCAACGCCCCCGTCGTCATCATCGCAGGCGCAGGCCCTGCCGGCCTCTTTGCCGCCCTGCGCCTCATCGAAGCCGGTATCAAACCCATCATCCTCGAAAGAGGCAAAGATGTACGCGCACGCCGCCGCGACCTTGCGGCCCTCAATAAGACAGGCATCGTAAACCCCGACTCCAACTACTGCTTCGGGGAAGGCGGCGCCGGCACCTACTCCGACGGTAAATTGTACACCCGCTCCAACAAAAGAGGCGATATCAACCGCATTCTCAACATATTCGTACACTTCGGCGCTGACGAGAAAATCATGATCGACGCACACCCGCATATCGGCACCAATAAACTGCCACATATCATTACGGCCATGCGCGAACAAATCATCGCCGCCGGCGGAGAAGTACACTTCGAACAGAAAGTCAGCAGCCTCCGGATACACAACAATACCATCACCGGCGTGGAAACAGCCGCAGGACACACTTTCAATGCCCGCCACGTTATCCTCGCCACCGGCCACTCCGCCCGCGACATCTTCGTCATGCTGCACCGGCAAAACATCCTGCTGGAAGCCAAACCCTTCGCCCTCGGCGTCAGGGTAGAACATCCACAGGAGCTGATCGACAGCGCCCAGTACCATTGCGACCTGCGCGGCGAATACCTCCCGCCGGCCAGCTACAGCCTCGTGGAACAGGTGGAAGGACGCGGCGTGTTCTCCTTCTGCATGTGCCCCGGCGGCATCATCGCCCCGGCCGCTACAGATCCCGGTGAACTGGTGGTCAACGGCTGGTCGCCCTCCAAACGGGACAACCCCTACGCCAATTCCGGCATGGTCGTTACCGTCGATGAATCCGACTTCGCGCCATTCGCCCACCACGGCCCCCTCGCTGCCATGTACTACCAGCAGGCGGTAGAACGCCAGGCCTTCCTCGCCGGCGGCGGCCACTTCGTAGCACCCGCCCAGCGCATGACCGACTTCGTGAAAGGTAAAGTATCGGCCACATTGCCCGACTGCTCTTACATCCCCGGCGTCAACAGCACCGACCTGCGCACCGTACTGCCTGCAGCCGTTCACCAACGCCTCGCCGGCGCCTTTAAAGCCTTCGGCCGTAAAATAAAAGGCTACTATACAGATAATGCCATCCTCGTGGCCACAGAATCCCGTACTTCCTCTCCCGTTAGAATACCACGCGACAACGACACCCTCGAACACCCGCAGCTGACAGGCTTATACCCCTGCGGCGAAGGCGCAGGATACGCCGGCGGTATCGTGTCTGCCGCGATGGACGGGGAACGCGTGGCCGCCATGATCGCCACCCGGCTCCACAACTGATCCTGATGAAAGACACAGCATATTATTCACGAATAATTGCTAAATTTTCATCATGAATCTACTCGAAGTCAAACACCTGAAAAAATACTATGCCACTCACAAAGCTGTGGATGATATCAGCTTCGATATCCGGCAAGGCAGTATCTTCGGTCTGCTCGGCCCCAACGGGGCCGGGAAAACCACCCTGCTGCGCATGATCACCGGCATATTCTATCCCGATGAAGGTTCCATCCGGCTCAACGGCCATCCCTTCGATCCGCAACGGGACACCACACTCATCGGCTACATGCCCGAAGAAAGAGGCCTGTACAAAAAAATGAAAGTAGGCGAACAAACCCTCTACCTCGCACGCCTCAAAGGCCTCAGCGAAAAAGAAGCCACCGCGAAAATCAAAAAATGGTTCGATAAATTCGATATCAACTCCTGGTGGAACAAACGCGTGGATGAACTCAGTAAAGGCATGCAACAAAAGGTACAGTTCATCTCTACCATCATGCACGACCCCAAACTGCTCATCCTCGATGAACCTTTCTCCGGCCTGGACCCCATCAACTCCAACCTGATCAAACAGGAGATCTTTAACCTCGCCCAGCAAGGCACCACCATTATCTTCTCCACCCACCGCATGGAACAGGTGGAAGAAATCTGCGACCATATCATGCTGGTCAACAAAGGCCATAAAATACTTGATGGCAGCGTCAGACAAATCAAACAGGACTTCAAACAAGGACTCTTCCGTATAGGCCTCGGTGCAACGCCCAACGCAGCACAGATGGCCACCTACCATTTCACCATCGTCAGCATGCACGAAAACACCGTGACGGTCAAGATGAATGAAGACAGCTCCACCAACGACATCCTGCTGCATTTCATCCATCAGCGTATACCCGTTACCTATTTCGAGGAAATATTACCCTCCATCAACGAAGTATTTATCACCCAGGTACAACAAACGGAGCAGGCACCTGTTGCCACAGCTGCGCAGCAACCCGCCTGATCACCCCCAGCACATCGACTATGAACAAGATATGGCTTATCATTAAAAGAGAATTCCTGACCCGCGTCCGCAAGCGCTCCTTCCTGGTGGTCACCCTGCTGGTCCCCATCGCCTTTGCCGCCATGATCGTCATCCCCATCCTCATGGCCGTCAGCGGCAACGAAAGCAAACGCATCGCGGTCATCGATAAAAGCGGCATCTTCAACAACAACCTGCCGGACAAAAAAGGCGTCTACTTCAAATACCTGCCGGACGCTAACCTCGACAGCCTCAAACGCCACTATGAAGCCGCCGATTACTCCGGTATCCTTTATATACCGGATATAGATATTAACCGCCCTGCCGGACTGGAATACTATAGTAAAGGCCAGGCAGGCGTTTCCCTGGAAAGTGCTATCAACAACGATATCAATAATGTTATCGAGAAAAAGCGCATGGAGCAGGAAGGCATCGACAAATCCAGGCTGGACGCGCTGCGTTCCAACATCACCGTGGAATTCAAAAGCGGCGACGACGAGAAGAAAGGCAACTCATGGGTGGCCTATGGCGTTGGCTATGCCAGCGGCTTTACCATTTATATCGTCCTGCTGCTGTTTGGTACCTCCGTGATGCGTGGCGTAATGGAAGAGAAAGTAAACCGTATCGCGGAAGTAATGATCTCCAGTGTGAAACCTTTCCAGCTCATGATGGGTAAAATTGTGGGCATCGCCGCCGTAGGCCTGCTGCAGTTCCTGATCTGGGGGGTGCTGATCAGCGTTATCTACGCCGTGATCCCACTGTTCCTGTCGCCCGAAAGTATCCAGGCCGCCAGTCAAAGCAATATGATGGCGCAGAGCAACAATGCCGAAGCAGCCGAAGCCTTCCGCCGCGTATCAGACGTAGTAGGCAGCATAAACTGGTCGCTGTTGCTGTCCTGCTTTGTATTTTATTTCCTCGGCGGCTACCTTTTCTACTCTTCTCTGTTTGCCGCCATCGGCAGCCTGGCAAATGAAGACGCCACCGACGTGCAACAGCTCACCTTCCCCATTACAGTGCCCATCATCATCGGTATTATGATCATGATGAAAGCCGTACACGACCCGGGCAGCCCGCTGGCCGTATGGGGCAGCATCATTCCTTTCACCTCACCCATGGTGATGATGGCCCGCCTCCCTTATGGCGTGCCGGGAACCGTGCCCTACTGGCAACTCGGCCTGTCGTTCGCCCTGCTGATCGGTGGATTTATCGTGACCACCTGGGCGGCCGGAAAGATATACCGCACGGGCATCCTGCTGTATGGCAAGAAAATAACGCTGAAAGAAGCCCTGAAATGGGTAATAAAGAAAGGATAAAGCATTTACGACTTTTTGATTTCTGGAATAAAGAGCGAAGACCAGCGCGGCTTTTATACCACGCTGGTCTTCGCTTTATACATTCACGAAATCAAAAAATCTCTACATATCTCCTGCCAGCTGTTTCCGCACCGTCTGGAACTCATTCCAGATATCTTCCACGATGGCCGCAGCAGGTTTAATATCGTGAATCAGCGCACTGACCTGCCCTATCTCCAGCTCTCCTTCTTCCAGATTGCCTTCGAACATGCCGGTTTTAGCGCGGGCGCGCCCCAGCAGTACTTTCAGCGCATCGGGGTCTGCGCCGCCGTCTTCCGCGGTTTTCACCGCTTCGTAAAAATGATTCTTAATAAGGCGTACAGGGGTTAGTTTCTTGAGGCTTAGCATCGTATCGCCCTCTTTGGCGTTGACCACCGCTTCCTTGAAATTAATATGGGAAGATGCTTCGGGGGTTGCCACAAAACGGCTGCCTACCTGCACTCCGGAGGCTCCCAGCGCAAAAGCTGCTGCCATGGCCCTTCCGGAACCGATGCCCCCTGCAGCGATCACCGGTATCCGCACTTTTTCGCAGACAGCCGGTATCAGCACCATGGTGGTGGTTTCCTCGCGACCGTTGTGCCCACCCGCCTCAAAGCCTTCTGCCACCACGGCATCCACGCCGGCCGCTTCGCTTTTCAGCGCAAAAGCGGAACTGGACACCACATGCACCACTTTAACACCCGCCGCCTTCAATACCGGCGTCCAGGTTTTGGGATTACCGGCAGAAGTAAACACCACCTGTACTTTCTCTTCCAGGATGATGTTGATCAATTGCTCAATGTCAGGGTACAGCAGGGGGACATTCACCCCAAAAGGCTTGTTGGTAGATTCTTTACAGCGTTGGATATGATGCTTCAGCACATCGGGGTACATACTGCCTGCTCCGATAAGGCCCAGTCCGCCTGCATTACTCACTGCACTGGCTAAACGCCATCCGCTGGCCCATATCATGCCGGCTTGTACAATCGGGTATTGTATCCCGAACAAAGAGGAAATCCGGTTCATGCAACGAATATAACATTTTAGCCCAGATCGATTTCTGTATTGTCGCCGATGTTAAGGCTCTGGCTAAGGCCGCGGATATTGGCATCGCTGCCGATCAGCGAAGACTTCAGCACCACTTCATACAGGTTGCTGAACGAACCGATAATAGAGTCTTTTACGATGGAGTAGTTGATCACCGTATTATCGCCTACGGCCACGTTAGGGCCGATGATGGAGTTCTTGATATTACACCCTTCCCCGATGCTTACGGGCGGTATGATAATAGTGTTTTCATACGGCAGCACCGGATTATTGGCCAGTTTGTATTTCTTCAGCAGGATAGCATTGGTTTCCAGCAGGGTATCCTTACGGCCGCAGTCAAACCAGTTGATCACCTTGAAGGCGTTAAAACGTACGCCATGCTCAATCATACATTCCAGCGCGTCCGTGAGCTGAAACTCATCATGTGACTTGATATGATTGTCTATATTGGCTTGCAGGCATTCATACAGCTGCGTGCTTTCTTTGATCTTGTAAAGGCCTACCAGCGCGAGGTTGGACTTAGGGATCTGCGGTTTTTCCACCACCCGGGTGATCTTTCCGCTTTCATCCAGTTCCGCCACGCCGAAGTTGCGCGGATCATCCACTTTTTTCAATCCCAGTACGGAATAAGGAGAAGAGACCACTTCTTTGAAGTCACATTCACAGATGGTATCGCCCAGTACGATCAGCACTTCATCGCTGCCTACCACTTCACGTGTCAGCAGGATAGCATGACCTGTACCTTCGCGGCTGTTTTGCTGCACGAAGTGGCAGGTCAGCTGCGGGTATTTCTTTTCAACGTAGTGCTGGATTTTTTCCCCCAGATACCCTACCACAAAAACGAATTCCGTGATGCCCGCTTCTACCAGCTGATCCACAATAATACTCAGTATGGTCCTGCCGGCTAAAGGGATAAGTGCTTTGGGTTGTGTATATGTATGTGGCCTGAGCTTAGTGCCTGCCCCGGCCACGGGTATTATTGCCTTCATGTAGTTGTAGTTAGGATAAGCTCCGAATGCCGCGAAAATAGGACAAATTATGAAGATTTAGGGATTTTGGCCATAACAGATGTGCGAATTTTAACATTCAAAAACACAAAATTCACCATTCTTAAAATCCCTGAATCTCTGAATTGCATTTGATCGGGAGTTATTCTAAATTTGCAGCAAATTTTAAGGCATCATGCAAAGAGACCAGCAAATATTTGATATTATCCGCCAGGAATTGGAGCGTCAGCGCCATGGCATCGAATTGATCGCATCTGAAAACTTTACCAGCTTGCAGGTAATGCAGGCCATGGGTAATGTGATGACGAATAAATACGCCGAAGGCTATCCTGGCAAAAGATACTACGCAGGCTGCGAAATCGTGGACCAGAGCGAACAACTGGCCATTGACAGAGCTAAACAAATATTTGGGGCTGCTTATGCCAACGTACAACCTCACTCCGGAGCACAGGCCAACGCCGCGGTGATGCTCGCCATCCTGCAGCCCGGTGATAAAATCCTCGGTCTGGACCTCAGCATGGGCGGTCACCTGACCCACGGTTCCGCTGTAAACTACTCCGGAAAGCTTTATGAGCCTCATTTCTATGGCGTGAATAAAGAAACCGGTCTCGTAGAATACGATAAAATGGAAGAAATCGCCAACCGCGAAAAACCCAAACTGATCGTATGCGGCGCCTCTGCCTACAGCCGTGACTGGGATTATAAACGTATCCGCGAAATCGCAGACCAGGTAGGCGCTTTCGTACTGGCTGACATCGCACATCCTGCCGGCCTTATCGCCAAAGGACTGCTCAACTCACCGTTTGAACACTGCCACTTCGTAACCACTACCACCCATAAAACACTGCGTGGTCCCCGCGGTGGTATGATCATGATGGGCAAAGACTTCGAAAATCCTTTCGGCCTGAAAACCCCGAAAGGCGAAATCCGCCTCATGAGCTCCCTCATCGATACCGCTGTATTCCCCGGTATCCAGGGCGGTCCGCTCGAACACGTCATCGCTGCCAAAGCCGTGTCTTTCTTCGAAATCCTGTCTGACGAATACGACGTATACGCCAAACAGATCCTGAAAAACGCACAGTCTATGGCTAAAAGCTTCGTAAACAGGGGCTACCAGATCATCAGCGGCGGTACAGACAACCACCTCATGCTGATAGACCTGCGTAATAAAAATATCTCCGGTAAAAAAGCCGAACAAACCCTGGTGAAAGCAGAGATCACTGCCAACAAAAACATGGTGCCGTTCGACGATAAATCCGCCTTCATCACCTCCGGTATCCGTGTAGGCGTTCCCGCCATCACTACCCGCGGTCTGAAAGAAGGTCATATGGAGCAGATCGTTGACTGGATCGATCAGCTGCTCATGGATGCTGATAATGAAGCCCTCATCACCAAAGTAAGAGGTGAAGTAAATGGTTTCATGCAGCAGTTCCCGCTGTATCCGGAACTCTAAGAAGATCACATACACCTTATAGAAGGCTGACCTCACCGGTCAGCCTTTTTTGTTCCAGGTGGTATAAGCCCCCAAACCTGGCTCCCGGGGTCATTGCCATATCATTTTCACCCACCCGTTTTAAAAAGCCCTCCCGTCTCCCCCCAAAAAAAAATTTTGATTTATGACCGAAAGTTGTACTTTCACAGTGTACTAGTTAAGTAGTACACTAAATCACACGATATGATTAACATCCAATCCCTGAAATTCAGCTACCGCCCCAACAGGCCCCTGTTCGAGGATCTCAGCCTCCGGCTGGAAGCAGGTCATATATATGGCCTCCTCGGCAAAAACGGCGCTGGCAAGTCCACCCTGCTCAAACAGATAGCCGGTTTGTTATTCCCCGACGGGGGCGCCTGTGAGGTAATGGGTTATAAAACAGCGAATAGACAGCCGGCCTTCCTCCGGGAAATATTCCTCGTACCGGAAGAGTTCAACCTGCCTAAAATCAGCATCCGCACTTACGTAAAGGCGAACGCCCCTTTTTATCCCCGTTTCGATGAACAGGCCTTTTACAGTTACCTGAAAGAATTCGCTATTCCGCAGGACCAGCAGCTGACCAACATGTCTTACGGCCAGAAGAAAAAAGTCATTATCAGCTTTGCACTGGCGGCCAATACCAAAGTGCTGATCATGGACGAGCCTACCAACGGCCTCGATATCCCATCCAAAAGCCAGTTCCGCAAAGTAATGGCGGCCGCCGTTACCGACGACAAGTGTATGGTGATATCCACGCACCAGGTAAGAGACCTCGACAACCTGATAGACAACATCGTCATCATCGACGACCACAAAATCATCTTCCACCAGGACGTAGGTACGGTAACGGATAAACTAAGCTTCAAACTATTGGCCCAGCTGGACGACCGCCTGCCGATACTATATGCAGACAGTAGCCTCCGCGGTCATTCCGTGATCATGAAAAATGAAAACATGGAACAAAGCAAGATCGATATGGAGCTGCTGTTCAACGCTATCCTCTCCAACCGCCAACCCATTCAAGAACTTTTTAACTGATAAAACCCATGCAATCTAACAACGTACTGGATTTCCGCCGCCTGGGCTATTATTTCCAATACCATATACTCGCCTCATGGAAATCGTATTTGCTGGGAGCACTCTCCATCTTTGGCTTGCTGATGGTGATTCCGGCCTTTATGCTGCTCACCGGTAATTGTCCGCGGGAACTGAGTGAAGTCGTCGGCTTCTATTATTTCGGTCTTTTCTTCGGAGGCCTGTTGTTTACCAGCATGGCTTTCAGCGAGCTGGCCAGCAAAGAAAAAGGAGCGCAGTTTCTGATGTTGCCCGCCTCCCATTTTGAGAAATTCATCACCATTTTCCTGATCACCACGGTTGGTTACCTCCTCGTTTATCATATCGCTGCCTATGCGGCATTGCTGTTTCTCAACAAGGTATCGCTTATCAGAAACGAAACTTCTTTACAGCTCGACTGGAGTTTTCTGACCAAAGAAGACGGCCATATCTATATCTACTACGCCTATCTTTTCTGCCATGCGCTGTTTTTACTGGGGGCCATCTACTTCGCCCGGCTGGCCTTTATCAAAACACTGGTGGCCACGCTCGTTTGCCTCGCAGGCCTCTATCTGCTGAACACACTGTTCGTCTGGATACTGTTTGCCGGCCATATGGAGACACCTTTTCAAAACGCGCCTTTTATTCTCGTAGGGGTCCACGACGGCATGTATAAATCGAATGTATACGTGATCTCAGAAAAAATGATCAACGGTTATATATTCAGCGCACAATACCTGCTGGCGCCTGCTCTCTGGACCATCGCCTATTTCCGGCTAAAAGACAAGGAAATCTAAAACATCGCGACATGGAATTCAAAGACTCTCAAGCCATTTATCTGCAGATTGCAGACTATATATGCGAACAGGTGCTGTTGAACAAGTGGCAACCGGAAGAACGCATTCCTTCAGTGAGGGAACTGGCCGTTCAGCTGGAAGTCAACCCCAACACCGTCATGCGCACCTGTGAACTGCTCCAGCAGCAGGAGATCATCTCCAACAAAAGAGGTATCGGCTATTTCATCCACCCGGACGCTGTTAAAAAAATCAGGCAGTTTAAAAAAGATTCGTTTATCTCCAACGAGCTGCCCAGCCTTTTCCGCAGCATGTACCTGCTGGATATTGATGTGGATGAACTGAAACCGTATTACGAAAAATTCAAAAAATCTAATTTCAGATAACATGAAAACCAGCAATAAATTATTACTCGGCTTCCTGGGCGCACTCGTGTTATTGATGCTGTGCACCGATATTGTGCTGCGTGCCAATTACAGCAAAGGGATCACCAATGTCAACTCCGGCGGACCACGGGATTATGGGGCTCCCACTACGATAACGCTGCAACCGTTCCAGATAGTGAAAGTAGAAACTGTTTCCGGTCAGCCCCAGCATGATAGTATCCGTTCTGTCAGGGTCAAACAAATCAAAACGGTGGATGGCAACACCAGTGGCACCAGCGAAACAACGGTTACCAGCACCTGGCCCACAGGCTTCCTGCGCATAAAACCTGACGAAAAATATACGCTGACCAAATATGGTCCCGACAGTGTATTGGTCCGCTACGCCGCCGACACCCTGATCCTCACTGTTATCAACTCCGGTGACCTGGAACTGAAAGCCCCGGCTATCCAACAGGTCATTGCCCCCTCCTCGCATCTGCGGTTCAACGATATGAAGTCACCTTCACTGATCGTTACCACAGGACCTAAAGCGGAAACGTACTTTTCCAACAGTCAGATAGGTGTCCTTTCCTTTTCCGGCGGTCGTGAAAGCAATCTCGTTATTGATGAGGCAACGAAGATCGACAGTGTGAACATTCTCCTGGCCAAGGGCTCCCGGCTTGAATTCCAGGGCTCTTACGAGCGGGGCAACATGCAGCTGGACAGCCTGCGGGAAATCAATCTTTCCCAGAAGGTACTGCAGCGGATCAAAGAAATAAAATAGCGACTAACGTTAAGGATTATACGATTTATGATTTTACTTCATACCACGGGGAAGACTCTTCATTCATCCTCCTGTCATCACAAAAGAATCGAAATAAAAAAGCGTCCCGATGTTTATCAGGACGCTTTCTTTTTATGATGCCTTATTTATCTCAGAACCGGGTGGCCAGGTAAGCCATGGTACCCATTCCTATTTCAATTGCTCTTTCATCTACATCGAAAGTAGGCGTATGTACGCCGGAGGTGATTCCTTTTTCTTTGTTGCCGGTACCCAGCCGGAAGAAGCAGGCCGGTACGATCTGTGAATAAAACGCGAAGTCTTCCGCGCCCATACGCAGCTCTGTGTCTTCCACCTGCTCTTTACCGATATAATCTTCCGCCAGTTGCCTGGCTTTGGCGGTCACCACTTCGTTGTTATACAGGGTAGGATAACCTACAAGAATATCAATGTCGATCTCGGCACCTGTCGCTTCCGCAATGCCGGCCGCCTGTTTGCGGATCAGCTCATGCGCTTTAAAACGCCAGGTTTCGTCCATCGCCCTGAAAGTGCCCATCAGCTTTACTTCGCTGGGGATCACATTGGTAGTGAAACCACCGTTGAAAGCGCAGATAGACAGTACGGACGGGGAGAACGGGTTGTTGTTGCGGGAAATCACCTGTTGCAGGCTGACCACCAGCTGCGACGCTACCAGGATAGTGTCTACAGTAAGATGTGGCTGGGCGGCATGCCCGCCTTTGCTTTTCACGGTGATATAAATCTCGTCAGCGCTGGCCATGTATTTACCGGCGCAGAATCCCAGCTTGCCGGTCTCCATGGAAGGATGTACGTGCAAGCCCAGGATAGCGTCCGGACGGGGATTTTCCAGTGCGCCTTCCTCGATCATGATGCTGGCGCCGCCGGGATGTTTTTCTTCGCCGGGCTGGAACAGGATCTTGATTGTTCCTTCCAGCTCGTCTTTCAGCTCATGCAATATTTTGGTAGCGCCCAATACCACGGTAGTATGTACGTCGTGGCCGCAGGCGTGCATAATGCCGTTGTTCACAGACTTATACGCCACATCGTTGGCCTCGTTGATGGGCAGCGCATCGATGTCTGCCCGGAGGGCGATCGTCCTGGAAGCAGGATTTTTACCTTCTATCAGCGCGATAACGCCGGTACCGGCGATGCCCGCTTTATAGGGCACTCCAAATTTATCCAGTTGCTGCTGGATAAATTCGGAGGTTTTATATTCCTGGAAAGATAATTCGGGATGGGAGTGAATATGACGCCTGATGTCTATAAATGCAGGTGCATAGGCTTTGGCCAGCTCTTTAATACGGTTCTTCATTCGACAGTTCTTTATCCGGTGACACGTTGATGATGGCTGGAACTACAAATACGCCGCCTGAAAAGAGGCTGGAGAGCTTGTCGCGCAACTCGCTGGCTTCCTCGCGGGATTTGAAATCGCCTACGCGCACTTTAAAATAGGGGGCCTGATAATCGAGGTACGTGCGATAATCGCTGTACAGCTGCATTACCCGGGCTTTAGCTTCATTGGCATCGCCGCGCTTGTTGGTGGAGATCACCTGTACCCGGAAACCGGATTGGTTGCGGATGGCCAGGGTGTTGATGTAGATCTGTTTTTTGATCAGCACGTCCAACCGGCTATCCTTGATCACTTTTACCGAACCATTGCCGGACATGGTATAGTCCTGCGCCATGGCCCAGCTACTTCCCAACAGGCAGCACACCAGGATGAATAATTTTTGCATGAATACTGTATAATTAAAAATTAATAATCAGAATGAGCAGTGTCTTCTCCGCCTTCCTTCACAATCTGAACACTGGCGCTGGCCCCGATGCGGGTGGCGCCTGCTGCTATCAGCTCCTCCGCAAAAGCAAAGGTACGAATACCGCCGGAAGCTTTAATCTGTATATTCTCCGGCAGGTTGGCCCTCATCAGCTTCACCGCTTCCACGGTAGCGCCTTTCTCAGCATAACCGGTGGAGGTTTTCACAAAATCCACCCCGTATTTACTGTAGAGCTGGCAGCATTTGACGATTTCTTCTTCCAATAATATGCCACTTTCGATGATCACTTTGATCACTTTTTTCTTTTCCCGGACGATATACATCAGGTTGGCGATCTCTTTTTCGAGATATTCCCAGTCATTGTTTTTAACCGCGGAGATATTGATCACCACATCCAGCTCGTCGGCGCCGTCTACAATGGCCAGCACTGTTTCTGCCACTTTCGCTTCGATGGCGGAATAGCCGAACGGGAACCCGATAACGGTGGCTACTTTGGTATTGGTAGCGCCCAGGAACTGTTTGGCTACTTTCACATAGGGCGGGGGCACACAGGCAGCGGCAAAATCGTATTCCACGCATTCCATGCACAGCTTTTTCACATCATCCAGCGTGGTAGTGGGTTTCAAAATCGTATGGTCTATGTATCGGTTTATCTTCATGATCGTTGTGTAAATCGAAGCCAAAAATAAACAATTACCGCATGAGAACGGAAACCTGCAAAAATAAAGCGGATTACGTATTTCACATTTGAGAATGCTACATCCGTAATCCGCCTTCGTTATGTTGTAAAATCAACTGTTACAGGTCTTTACCGTGGCAGTTTTTAAATTTCTTGCCACTACCGCAGGGGCACAGGTCGTTGCGGCCTACTTTGGGGCCTACTCTTACCGGCTCCTGTTTTTCTTCCGGCACTTCATATTCCGGTGCTGTCTGATGACCGTTGTGCTGTTCCACGATGTCTTCATGGGAAGCGCGCATGCGGCTCATATCTGTTTTCTCTTCATGGCCTTCGCGGATTTGTTCTTCCTGAGGGCCCTGGTCCTGGCTTACGGGGATACCGCATTTGCAGAGGAAGGACACGATATCGCGGCTGGTTTCGCCATCCATCTGTTTAAACAGTTTGAAGGCTTCCAGTTTATAGATCAGCAACGGATCTTTTTGTTCGTACACGGCGCCCTGAACGGATTGTTTCAGTTCGTCCATGGCACGCAGGTGTTCTTTCCAGGCTTCGTCGATGAGCGCCAGGGTGATGCTGCGTTCCAGGGCGTTCATGGTTTCGTGGCCTTTGGTGTCTACCACTTTTTTCAGGTTGGCCAGTACGTTGATACCTTTTTTGCCGTCGGTAAACGGAATGGAGATATTCTCGATGTGGTGTCCCTGTTCCTGGTAGATACGTTCGATCACCGGCAGGGTGTTGGACGTAACGTCCTGCACTTTGCGGTGGTAGCTCTCCAGCGCCTGATGGTACAGTTTGGATGCCAGGGTAGGCACGTCTGTACGGGTCAGTTCTTCCTGGGTGATATTAGCATCGATGCCGAAGTTGATGATAGCGTCCATTTTGAAAGCTTCGTAGTCGCCGCTTTCTTTATGGGTGATCACCATATTTTCAGATACGTCGAAGAAAGCGTTGTCGATATCGATGGCCAGGCGTTCGCCGAACAGGGCGTGGTTACGTTTGGCATAGATAACGGTACGCTGTTTATTCATCACGTCATCATATTCGAGCAGTCTTTTACGGATGCCGAAGTTGTTTTCTTCTACTTTTTTCTGGGCTCTTTCGATAGAGCGGGTGATCATGCTGTGCTGGATCACTTCTCCTTCTTTGTAACCCATGCGGTCCATCAGACCGGCGATACGATCGGAGCCGAACATACGCATCAGGTCATCTTCAAGGGATACGAAGAACTGGGAAGATCCCGGATCACCCTGGCGACCGGCACGACCACGCAGCTGCCTGTCCACACGGCGGCTTTCGTGCCTTTCTGTACCGATGATGGCCAGGCCACCCGCTTCTTTCACGCCGGGGCCCAGTTTGATGTCGGTACCACGACCGGCCATGTTGGTGGCGATGGTCACAGCGCCGGCCAGGCCGGCTTCAGCCACGATCTGGGCTTCGCGGGCGTGCTGTTTGGCGTTCAGTACGTTGTGCGGCACTTTATCGAAAGTCAGCATTTTGCTCAGCAACTCAGACACTTCCACGGAGGTAGTACCTACCAGTACCGGGCGGCCTTTTGACTGCATCTGCTTGATTTCGTCGATAACGGCTTTATACTTGTCTCTTTTGGTTTTGTATACCAGGTCTTCTGCGTCGCCGCGGGAAATAGGCAGGTTGGTGGGGATGGTTACCACATCCAGCTTGTAGATTTCCCAGAACTCGCCTGCTTCTGTGGAAGCCGTACCGGTCATACCGGCCAGCTTGTGATACATACGGAAGTAGTTCTGCAGGGTAATGGTAGCGAAGGTCTGGGTGGCAGCTTCCACTTTCACGTTTTCTTTCGCTTCGATCGCCTGGTGCAAACCGTCGGAATAACGGCGGCCATCGAGAATACGGCCGGTTTGTTCGTCTACGATCTTTACTTTTTCGTCCATCACCACGTATTCCACGTCCTTGTCGAACAGGGTATACGCTTTCAGCAGCTGCTGTACGGAGTGGATACGGTCTGACTTCTGGGCATAGTCTGCCAGCATAGCGTCTTTCCGCTGCAGTTTCTCTTCCGGCGTAACTGCCATTTTTTCAATCTCCGCCAGTTCGGAACCTACGTCCGGCATGACGAAGAAGTTAGGATCTTCACCGCCCTGTGTGATCAGGCCGATGCCTTTTTCCGTCAGGTCTACGCTGTTATGTTTTTCTTCTATCGCGAAGAACAGGCCTTCGTCTACTTTTGGCATCTCCCGTTGCTGGTCGGCCAGGTAGTAGTTTTCAGCTTTCTGTAATAATACTTTGATACCGGGTTCGCTGAGGTATTTGATCAGCGCACTGTTTTTCGGCAAGCCTCTCCAGGCGCGCATCAGGGCCAGACCACCGGTTTTGGGGTCGTCTTTACCTTCTGCGATCAGTTTTTTAGCTTCGAGGAGGTATTGGTTCACCGCTTTTTTCTGCATATCCACGAGGTACTGGATACGTGGCTTCAGGGCGTGGAACTCCTGTTCTTCCCCGCGGGGGATGGGACCGGAGATGATGAGCGGGGTACGCGCATCGTCGATCAATACGCTGTCCACCTCATCCACCATGGCGAAGTGGTGTTTACGCTGTACCATTTCATCCGGGCTGTGCACCATATTATCACGAAGGTAGTCGAAGCCGAATTCGTTGTTGGTACCGTAGGTGATGTCTGCCAGGTAGGCATTGCGGCGTTCTGCGGTATTAGGCTGGTGTTTATCGATACAGTCCACGGTGATGCCGAGGAATTCGAACAGGGGTCCGTTCCATTCGGAGTCACGGCGTGCCAGGTAATCGTTCACGGTCACGATGTGCACCCCTTCGCCGGCCAGGGCGTTGAGATAGGCCGGGAGGGTAGATACCAGTGTTTTACCTTCACCGGTAGCCATCTCGGCGATTTTACCCTGATGCAGTACGGTACCACCGATCAGCTGTACGTCGTAGTGCACCATGTTCCAGGTCACTTCGTTGCCGGCGGCTTTCCAGTTATTTCTCCAGGTAGCCTTGTCCCCCTCGATGGTCACATAGTCTTTCTGAACGGCCAGCTGGCGGTCCATATCGGTAGCGGTAACAGTAAGGGTGGGATTGGTGGAAAAACGACGGGCGGTTTCTTTTACCACGGCAAATGCTTCCGGCAGGATGGTTTTGAGCACCACTTCCAGTTGTTTGTCGCGGTCTTTTTTCAGGGTGTCGATTTCCTGATAGATAGTATCTTTTTCGGTTATATCTTCTACGGCTTCTGCCGCTTCTTTTTTCTCAGCAATTTCTTTATCGATGTCCGCCAGGTGGGTAGCGATGCGCTCGCGGAACTCCCGGGTTTTATGACGCAGGTCGTCGATAGGCAGGGATTGCAGCTTTCCATACTCATCGTTGATCTGCTGCACTATTGGAGTGACAGATTTAATGTCTCTGTCTGATTTATTCCCTCCAAAAAGTTTTGTTAAAAAACCTAACATGTTGAATGTTTAATTACGAATTACAATTTTAGTTTCTGTAACATCTCCCCGTCCTGAAGCTATGTCAGTTGGTTTTTCCTTTCTACCAGCCTGTGGCGCGAAGGCTGCGGGCGAAGTTGTTGGATAGACGGAGAATACCAGTTACTCAAATATTATGCTTGGAAAAGCAGGGCTGCCAAGCTGTCAGTTTTGTTGTAGCCGCTTTATCAAGGAGGGTAAAATTAGGAATAAATTCGGGGAAATGAAGGGATTTAGGCGGGAATTCCATCGATAATTGAGAATAACGGACTTACAGGGAGGATATAGTAAAACTCCCTGCAAATCCGTCACATAAAGGCTTTTATCTTTCGCGGTAGGCGAGGTCCACGATTTTACCAAGACCGGCATAGCTCCAGGTGAGCTGCAGTTGTTCATTTCTGGCAGGTATGCTATAAACGCGGATAGCGCCGTTTTCCGTGTCCGGCCGGGCAGGGTCGTAGCTGCCCACTACCAGGGAATTAGACAGGTTAACATAAAACTCCTTCCCGTAAGGGCTGAAAAGCAGGCATTTCAGCACACTCACCTGCTCTCCGCCCAAATCAGCCATCAGCCTGGCTTTATTGGTAAAAACATCATATTCGTACACACGGCTGCCGGCGGCATAAAAAACATACCCCAGCTGATTGCTGACGGAAAAAGCGGTCGCCTTGTCCAGCTCCGGGGCACCGGTCATTTCGGTATAATGGACCTGCTTAATGCCGCTGCCACCAACGTTCATGCAGTAAGTGTAGTACTTACCGGCTTTGTCTTTCAGGATAGCATAAACATCTCCCCAATTATAATCGGTATAGGTCATATATACCATGTCCCTGCCGGTATTGTAGGAGAACAGGCTGCCGTCTCTCAGGCTGCTGCACCGGGTCCCAAACATCGGATCATGGGCCACAAAACGCTGACGGTCCTGATCATACAGCAACGCGCCGCCCATACCACACGCCACAAAAGGGGCCGGCCTGAAAGGTGTTTTCTCTTCGTCTACATAATTCACCGGAGCCCCGAAAGCAGAAGCGCCCATCATCATGCTGCGGTGAAAAACCTGGTTGCCCGCAATGATATAATCCACACCGGGAAGCGAAGCGTTGTTGTAAAAATAATCCGGGGCAAAATCCGCTCCGGCCGGCGACATCATTTCGTACCGTATGTTATAGGTGCTCTTCCAGGTCAGCGACTCCCCATCAATGCGCTCCAGCCCTTCCGCACTGCGGAGGTAAAACTGATGGGCAGCAGGACGGTAAGCAAACAACAACTGCTTTGGCTGGCGGCGTACCGGGATACCCGCATTGGTAAAGGCCAACACGTCTGTTATCAGCTTGTCCTTATCACCCAGGCGGGTCACCATGTCCATCCGCGTGCCTCCCCTGACGTCACACAAGGCCACCCAGCCCTGGTAAACGGCCGACTGTACTGTCAGCTTGCTCTTTTTAAACCACTCCACTCCGGACTGTTTATCCTTTACCCGCAGAAAAACATCATAAGGCGCCGGCCGCAATTTCACCGGGTAGACCAGGTCCTTTGCCGTGCCGATGACTACAAGAGGAGCATCGTCGGTCAGCCGGGCCGTCCCTTCTATCAACGCCTCCCATTGATAGGCATAGCGGCTGGTATCTATCCCGGCTTCTGTAGACAGCACCTCCGGTACAATACGTAACGTATCCCCGTACAATAAAGCATATTTTTCATTTATGCCTTTAATACCGGACACCTCGTTGATCTCATGGTAATCATAATTGCCCCTGTCTTTATAGCAGGCGGTAAAACACAGGCTAAGGAGGCATCCGCCCAATAATAACTGAATATAGTTCGTTTTCATCCTTTTCATTTTTACTGCATGTATTTACCCATTTTCATCGGTGTGCCACCGTCTTCCAATACAGGAGTGCCGGCAGCTTCCATGTCTTTCAGGTATGTTTTCAGGTAATTAGCATAGAAATTGGTGGCGCCGGGATCAGCCTTCGCGATTTTACTGTACAGCTCCTGCACAGACAACTCCAGCAGGCTACTCATCAACAGCATCTTTTTGGTGCTGAATGGTCCGTAAAAATCGTCGTACCACCCTCTGTCAGGCTTATTCAGCCTGTTGTCCACAACAATGACATGCCTTACCAGCGAAGTGAACCGGTTATTGGTTTTGTCCTTTACCAATACCTGCAGGCGGGTGTGAAAGTCATCGTTGGGCTCCAGCTGAAGGGTGATGGTGAAAGTTCGTTTAGCCATGTCCGGTGTCTTGTGCATCACCACCGGAAGGTAGCAGTTAACACTGTCCGGGGGCACTACCAGGTTAGCCGGCAGATCAAAATGCGTATGCAGCGTGGCGGCATTGGCACTGGTGTCAATAACACGGTAGCGCACATTCCGTTCCCGGCCCACCGGCTTGCCCAGCGTAGCCACTCTCAGCACCATCGTGGTGTCCCTGGTCGACGGCGTGTAGGCAAACGTGACGATCGTGGTATCATAAGTAACAAAGTCCCTTACCACGGAGAAATAGACATCGTTATCTGTTTCGTAGAAAGGTATCTCCGCCTTACGGCAGGATGCCAGCAACAGCAGCCCCGCTGCTGTACCGGCGATATATCGAAGATGCTTGATCATAACAAATACATTGGATTAATTTCTGAATCTGGATTCGTCCAACGGAACAGGCAGTACGTACTTTTCTTTCCCCATGGAGATGGAGCCGCTGCCAGTACCTCCGGGAATGCTGGCGGTAGCATTCCGCTTGTAATAAAAAAACATTTGCCCTTCACCATAAAACTCCCGTTTATAGTCTTTGAGCAGTTCCGTGGCAATCGTGGCATTGGCAGCCACGTCACTGATACCACGGTGGCTGCGCACCATATTCAGATAAGCAACAGCCTCTGTGGACTGCGGCGTACACTCCGCAGCAATGAAACACATTTCAGACATCCGTATCATGGGTATCAGGTTACGGAAACGGAAATCGGTATCCTCTACGTCAGCATATTTGAAAAAGCAGCGGTAGTTCTTCTGATTAGATCCCGGTATTAGCCAAACGTTACCATAACGGTAATCATTGGTATTGCTTTCAAATTCGGAAGTCAGGCGGTTCTGCGCCGCAGCGAGGATGTCCCCGTCCTTTAACGACGGGTCGAAGTAAGCTCTGTATTTATCATTTCTCCGGCTATCCTGCAATGCAAACAACAACTCACTGGAAAACACGCGGTTGGGATTACGGGGATCACCCTGTATCTCATTCAGCTTCACGAAAGGAAATAAGTCGCCGGCAGCCGTGAGCACCTGTTTCGCATAATTAAGGGCGCTGGCTTTATCCCCGCGGTACAGGCATACCCGCGCCTTAAGCGCTCTCGCAGCGAAATAGTTCATCCTTAAGTTACGATAACTCCAGGCCACACCATCACTACTTTCCCCGGCATGGAGAGTAGCGCCGGTGAGCACCGGATCGTCTGCCAGCAGGGACTCTGCTGCATCCAGATCAGAAAGCACCTTCTCCAGGAAAACATTTCCCTTAAGGTAAGTTTCGTAGTTGGTGGTAAAAGCATTGTAATAGGGCAGACTGACAGCGGTGGAATCCTGCCGGTATACGGGGCCGAATAAACGAAACAGATCAAAGTGGATCAGGGCACGCAAAGCCAGCGCTTCGCCTTTTACCCATGAATAATGTTTGCCCGTGAACACCTCTTTCTTTTGATCGATGACTGACAGGATTTTGTTGATATTGGCCACTGACCTGTACATGCGGCTCCAGGTGTGACCGAACATAGACTGTGCCGTCAGACTTGTATATTGATAAGACGCCAGTTCATATAACTTATGTCCGCCACCAATATTGTACCGCTGCGCCAACACCTCTGTCATCTGCATGGTCATCTGTGCACCATAGGTCTTCTCATCCGTCATGTCCAGATACACCCCGTTGAGCGCCGTCAGGAAACCGGTCTCACTTTCCAGCAACGTATTTTCTATGACTTTATCGCGGGGCTTTACATCCAGCCATTTTTTACAGGAGGTGGCTGTGACGGTCACCAGTATAATTACGCTGAAGCGTATACGCTTTTTCATTTTTTCTTTCATTTAGTAATTAAAAACCGGCACTTACAGAGAAAGAAACCGTGTTGGCAAATGGATAATCGATACCACGCTCACGCTTGATGGTAGACAAGCGGAAGATGTCGTTCATATAGGCGGTCAGCCGCAGGTATGACATGCGCCAGCGCCTCACCATGCCATTGGTAAATTCATATCCCATATTAATGGATTCACCGGCGATCACATTTTCACGCTGTACAAAACGGGATGTCATCGGCGGGATATTGGCCGCTATCGCATTACTGTTGGTGGTCATGGAAATGGCCCTGAACCTGGCAATATCACCGGGCTGCTTCCAGCGGTCATAGAGGGCGCGGCGGTCCTGGTTCAGCAGGATATCTGTAGAATTGATGTTTTCTACTTTGTCATACAGCGCCTCGTTGAACACATCAGCTCCCATGCGGTAACGCAGGTAAACACCCACGGTAAAGCCTTTATAGCTGAAGTTGGTACCAGCGATGCCTTCCAGTTTCGGGCGACTGTCTCCCACTTCCACTTCGTCATCCGCATCATAATTAAAGGTGAGGGAACCATCCTTTTTAATCAGCACTTCTTTTCCGGTACCGGGGTCGATACCGGCGGAACGTACGGCCCATATGGCCGTGGGGCTTCCGCCATCATAATAGCGTTCCAGATTTTTGGATCGATTTAGTTTATTGAGCACATCGAGGCTGTTGCCCATATTATCGTAACGTGCATTTTCATGCTTCGCGGAGAAGTTGATGCTCCAGTTGATCCGCTCCTGTGGCTGGTACCAGGGCGATACGCTGAACATGAAGTTATAACCGTTACCCACCTGCTTGCCGAGGTTGGTCATATAGGTGGTGGTACCTACAGAAGAAGGCAGGCTGATTTGCGCCACCAGCGGATCGGTAATGCGGTTATACACATCGATGTTCAACCGCAGGCGGCTATTCAGCAACACCACATCGGCGCCGATGTTTTTATCAAGTGTTTTCTGCCATAAGAGGTTAGGGTTACCAAAAATATCAATGATCGCCCCCACACCAAAGTCATTAACAACAGATGTATTATAACGGTAAGTAGTAAACGACTGGTAGGTAGAAAAGTTCTGGTTGCCCGGCGTACCAATGGAACCGCGTAATTTCAGGAAATTGATCCAGCTAACCTCTTGCAGCGCAGGCTCCTTATGCAGGTTCCACGACAACCCAACAGACCAGGAAGTGGTAAAGAAGTGATTGGAACCAAATACGGAGGAGCCATCCAGCCGGAAGTTCACATCAGCCATATAACGCTCATCCAGCATATATCCGGCGTTAACATAGGCGCTGGTACTACGGGTGGTAGCTTCCGAAGAAGTGGATTTGCCGCCATCAGGATACCCTGCTGCAAAGGCCGGAGAGGATACGCCCGGAGGCAATCCGATCACCGTATAACCGTCGCCGGTATTCCTGAACTGCTGGAATTTCCATCCGCCCACCGCATTGATCTGGTGGCGGTTGTTGATCAGTTTACCATAGATGCCGGTTATCTCGCCATCATAGTTAAACACAGACGTTTGGGAGCCGGTAAAGCTACCCCGCTCCGTAGGCACTTTGTTTGCGAACTGCGTATTACGGGCGTCCAGGAACACTTCCTGTCGACCGTCTTCTTTGGTGATCCCCAGCCGACCTCTCACACGAAAGTCCCGGTTAAGCTCCCATTCTGCCATGAAGTTATTGATCACGGAGAAATTGCGGGTCACGTTTTTATTGCCGAGGGAAGCGTTCCATAGCGGATTGGTGGTAGTGTCCGTACCCATAGAAGCGGTATTGGAGCGCTGTTCGAGATAGGGCTGCAGGTTACCGTTTACATCGCGTTTACGGTAATACGGACTGGCCTGTGCGAAATCCTGGAAGGAGCCATATGGTGATTCTTTCGCGGTAAAGAAGTTAAGCGACAGGTTATTATTGAAGCTGAGTTTTTTTCTGCGATATACCAGTTTCACATTAGCGCCGCCGATGTCGCGACCGGAGCCTTTCATGGCACCGTTGATTTTTTTATAGTTTAAACCAACACTGTAACGCATCTGGTTATCGCCGCCTTCTGCATAGAGTGAGTGCCCGGTGGTGAAGCCGGTGCGCAGCGGCTCGCTGAGCCAGTAGGTATTTACGCCACGCCGCACTTCCGCCAGCCGTTCGCTATAGGCTTTCTCCAGCTCTTTCTGTCTTGACTGACTTGTTTCAAAGCCTGCGTTGAGCCGGAACCTGCCGGAGATACGTTCGAATTCCAGCTTTTCTTCGGCGTTCATCAGGTTGTAGTCGTGCAGATCGGGGATGGTAACGCTGTTATCCGTCGTATAATACACCCGCAGTTCACCGGGTTTCGGTTTCTTCGTTTCTATCACGATCACCCCGTTGGCCGCTTTGGAGCCATAGATAGCCGTAGACGCGGCATCTTTCAGGATAGTGACGCTTTCCACGCGGTTGATGTCCAGGTCGATGATGGTACGCAGGCTGGTTTCAAAACCGTCGAGGATAAACAGCGGCTGGTTTGGGTCTGTACCGAACTGCTCTTTCAGCCCCAGCACGCTGGTTTTGCCGCGTATCTCCAGGTTGGGCATCACGTTGGGATTGGAGCCCATCAGGTTATTTTCGAATACGGTAAAGGCAGGATCGAGGGAGCGAAGGCTCTGCACGATATTCTGGTTACCGATCTGTTTCAGTTCTTTGGCGGTGTAGGTAGAAGCAGAACCGGTAAAACTTTCTTTTGTTCGTTCATAGATACCCGTTACCACCACTTCTTTGATCTTTGACGCGTCTTCATCGAGAATGATGTTGGAAGCGCCTTTCACCGGCATTTCCATGGTTTTATAGCCTACGAAGCTAACGACCAGCACATCGCTGGCGCTGACAATGATGTCAAACTTCCCGGCGGCATCGGTATGGGTGCCCTGTGGCTTTCCTTTTACCCGGATGGTGACACCCGGTATTTGCTGGAGATTGCCTTTACTGTCGCGCAGGGACACCGAGCCCCTGATGCGGACGGTCTGATCCTGCTCCTGGCGGGCAACCGCTGTGAGTGCTGCGGTGCGGGCAGGTGTGCTTTTTACGATCACCTGGTTACCTACCACGGTATACTGTACATCATCATGAAAGATGTCATGCAATACATTCTTCAGCACGGCGCCGTTGGCCCGGATGGTGACAGCCTGGGCCCTGTTGATCTGGCTGCCGTCGTACACAAAGTTCAGATTGGTTTGTTTTTCGATTTCTGACAGTACAACAGCGATAGGTTGGTTATTGGCTTTCACAGTTACTTTCCGGTTCAGCGGGGAAGTGTCCTGCGCTCTTGCCGGCGAGGCCGACAGGAGAATGGCAGCCATTGCCAGGGGGCGGTACATACGAATCCCGCAACGGGTGATGTACCGTAGGTAATTTTTACTCATGGCTAAGGCGTTTTAGCTTCTGGCTAAAGCATTTTGGTTGGTAATAATGGTACTTATGCGCTATCTTTTTACGGGCAAGTGCACATAGATCGTGTCGTTCAGTTGTTCAAATTGATAATCATATAAAGCAGTCAGTGTTTGTAATATATCCGGTAATGTTTTGTTGCTGAAATTGGCGTTGAGCTTACGTTCTTTGCTGATGCCCGGATCGAGCACCATGGTAACGCCGTAGGCGCTGGACAGGGCCTCGCATACGGCCTGCAGGGAGGTGTCTGTAAACTGCAGCTCACGGGTGCGCCATGCCAGCTGGTTGTTACCGGCGGTGGCTTCCACTTTTATTTCCCCGGTGCGGGTATTGCAGGAGGCGCCCTGGCCGGCCTGCAAACGGAGGGAATGCTGCTGATGGGCTACGGCTACGCTGCCGGACAGTACATATACCTGTATGGTGGTGTTGGCAGCCTTCACGTTGAAGGAGGTACCCAGCACATGGATCTGTGCCGGGCCGCTCACTACGGTAAAGGGATGCACAGGATTAGTGGCAATATCGAAAAAAGCTTCCCCCGCTATCAGTTTCACTTCTCTTTCCTTTCCGGTGAAAGCGGCCGGATATGTTACCGAGGCGTGTTTGTTCAGGTAGATCCTGGAGCCGTCGGCCAGCAATACAGAATCCGGTTGACTGTTTGTTGTTTTGGTGATCCACAGTATGCGGTGACGGGAATACTGCCACCATCCGGCGGCGATGACCATCAGCAACACGGCGGCGGCAGCGGGCCACCAGCGGCGGCGCGCATGAGTGAGCGGCACTACCGGGGCGGCGGCCTTCGCCTGGTCCAGCAACTGCAGGAACCGGGCGGTGGCGGCCGGCGCATCTGCCTCCTCAAAAAAAGCGGCGTGGGGCGCCTGCTCCCACAGCAGGCGTACCTGTGTATACAGTTGCCCGTGTGCGGTATCCGCCGCTAGCCAGGACGCCAGCTGTGCCTGTAACACCTCATCCTCCGGCGACTGCAGGCACAAAAGGATAAAAGAATAATGATCGGTTGGTTTGGTCATCTTACGAAAAAAAGGATGCGCTTTAAGCTGAGACAAATCAGCCAAAGCCTACCCCCAAAAGAAATTTGAAAATTTTTGGATTTTTGGATTTTTACACTGAAACGAGCCACAGTAGCAGCTTAAACCGGTCGGCAGCCGATATATTTTTCTCCGGAGGGTCCAGCAGGGCCGCCTTGAGTTGCCGCAGTGCGATGGTCATCTGGTTCTCCACCGTTTTTACCGACAGCTGCATTTCATGGGCTATTTCCGCGTTCTTCAGCCCCGAGTAGCGGCTTAGTTTGAAGATACGGCGGCATTGTTCGGGCAAACGTTCCACGGCGGCGTGTATCCGTTCCCGCAGTTCCTGTTCTTCCAGGAAAGTACAGAGGTAACTTTCTTCCTGTAAATGCCGGATGGTATCGTGGTGACTTTCCAGCAGCCGGTGACGCTGCAGATGGTTGATACACTGATTGATAACGGCACGGAAAAGGTAGCTTTTAAGCGCAGCAGCGTGTTCCAGGGCGAAGTCCTTCTCCCATAGCCGGAGAAAAACGTCCTGGACTACTTCTTCGGCCTGCTCCCGCTCCCCGAGGTATTTCCGGGCGGTGGCAAAAAGAAGGGGGTAAAAATGTTCGTATACCCGGGCAAATACCGCACGGTCCCTGGCTTGCAAGCCCTGCAACACCTCTTGGCTGTATAACCCGCTAATCATAAAAAAGTAAACGTCAGAAAGGCATAAGTGGGGGCTAAGATAACCCATTAGCCGGCGAAAAGGAAATTTTCAAAAAAAATGGCGTTCTACCGGTCAAAAGATGAAAATATGCAAATACTTTTTATAAATTTAATGGCTTTTAAGCCGTTATTATTAAATTATAAATTTCCACGTTATGACGAACCAGATACAGCCTGAGCGCTGTTTGACCGTGATTGTAATGTCAGGGCTCTCCTCCGGAGCGCTGCCGTTTTCCACTCCGACCAGTGAATAGCCGGGAATGCTACGATAACCGCCGCTACGGCCGGTTGTCATATCCCCCGCTAATACCTGTTCCGGGAAACATGCACGCAGATTAAATGTTATGGACGGTACCGGAATATTGTCTGTAGCTGTTATCTTGCCTTTTGATCCGGCACAGCCCAGGCGCAACGCGATTTTAAACTAAAAACAAGAACCTAAACAATATTTGAAGATGAACCGTAAGTTAAGAATGGGAATGATCGGCGGTGGAAAGGATGCCTTTATCGGCGCTATTCACCGTATTGCGGCCAATATGGATGGCCTGATAGAGCTGGTAGCCGGTGCGCTCAGCATCAACAATGAAGTAGCCGTGGAATCCGGTAAAATGCTGTTCCTCGATCCGGAACGCACTTACCTCGATTTTAAGACCATGCTGCAGAAAGAAGCCGCTATGCCGGCCGACAAGCGTCTCGATTTCGTGACCATCGTCACCCCTAACTTCGCTCACTTTGAACCAGCTATGATGGCGCTGGACCTGGGTTTCAACGTGGTGATCGAAAAACCGATCACTTTCTCCCTGGAAGAAGCCAAACAATTACAGGCCAAGGTAGAAGCTACCGGCCTCACTTTGCTGCTCACCCACACCTACACCGGTTACCCTATGGTAAAACAGGCGCGTCAGATGGTAAAAGACGGCGCACTCGGTAAGATCCGCAAAGTATGGGTAGAGTATCCCCAAGGCTGGCTCAGCAAACTGAGCGAGCGGGAAGGCAATGCGCAGGCAGCCTGGAGAACAGATCCTAAAAAATCCGGTAAGGCAGGCGCTATGGGCGATATCGGTACCCACGCCGCTAACCTGGCGGAATATATCAGCGGCGCTAAAATTGAAAAATTGTGCGCCGACCTGAACATCATGGTGCCCGGCCGTGCGCTCGATGACGACGGCGCCGTGCTGCTGCGCTTCGACAACGGCGCTGCCGGCGTGCTGATGGCCTCCCAGGTGGCTGCCGGAGAAGAAAACGCGCTGAAAATCCGCATCTACGGAGAAAAGGGCGGCCTCGAATGGGCACAGCATGAACCCAATACCCTGCTGGTGAAATGGCTCGATAAGCCCACAGAGATCTATCGCGCAGGCGGCGGATACTCCTTCCAGTCCAGCTACATGACCCACAATACCCGCACCCCGGGCGGTCATCCGGAAGGATACCTCGAAGCCTTCGGTAACCTGTACCGCAACTTCGCACAGACCCTCTCCGCGAAAATTGACGGCGTTCAACCGGCACCGGAATCACTCGACTTCCCCAGTGTGGCAGACGGCGTGCGTGGCATGGCGTTCATCGACAACGTGGTCCGCTCCTCACAAAGCGACGCCAAATGGACAAATTTCGAAATTTAATATACCACCGCTAACTAGTACGATTATATGAAAACGATTAAAGGTCCTGGTATATTCCTGGCGCAGTTCATGGGAGACGCAGCGCCCTTCAACAGCCTGAAATCCATCTGCGAATGGGCAGCCTCCATCGGCTTCAAGGGCGTACAGATCCCTACCTGGGACCCGCGCCTGATAGACCTGCAAAAGGCCGCCGAGAGCAAAACCTACGCAGACGAAATAAAAGGTATTGTCAACGCCGCAGGCCTGGAGATCACAGAGCTGAGCACCCACCTGCAGGGACAGCTGGTGGCCGTTAACCCGGCTTTCACGGAGATGTTCGACGGCTTCGCACCGGCACAATACCACAATAATTTACAGGCCCGCACCGAGTGGGCGGTCAACCAGCTGAAATATGCTGCCAAAGCCAGCCGCAACCTGGGCCTCAATGCCCACGCCACTTTCAGCGGCGCATTGCTGTGGGCGCCCGCCATGTATCCCTGGCCCCAACGGCCGGCAGGACTGGTGGAAGCCGGCTTCGCAGAACTGGCCAAACGCTGGTTGCCTATCCTCAACGAGTTCGACGCCAACGGTGTGGACGTATGCTACGAAATACACCCCGGTGAAGACCTCCACGACGGCGCCAGCTATGAACGTTTCCTGGAGGCGACCGGCAACCATGCCCGGGCCTGCCTCCTGTACGATCCCAGCCACTTCGTGCTGCAATGCCTCAACTACCTGGAATATATCGATATTTACCACGAGAAAATAAAAGCCTTCCACGTAAAAGACGCGGAATTTAATCCCACCGGCCGCTCCGGCGTATACGGCGGATTCCAGGCCTGGATAGACCGTCCCGGCAGGTTCCGCTCCCTTGGCGACGGACAGGTGGACTTTAAATCCGTGTTCAGTAAACTCACCCAATACGATTTTGCCGGTTGGGCCGTTATGGAATGGGAATGCTGCATGAAACATCCGGAAGACGGCGCCCGTGAAGGCGCTCCGTTTATTAAAGATCATATCATCCGCGTCACCGAAAAAGCCTTCGACGACTTCGCCGGCGCCGCCACAGATGATGCTTTCAACAAACGGGTGTTAGGAATCTAGTAAGGTCAAATCAACAAATAACAAAACAAAAATTCACAAAATGAAAAAGAGGTTACTGGCACCGTTGGTATTAAGCGCGCTGTTTTTTGCAGCTTGCGGCGGAGGTGAGAAAAAAGCTGATCAACAAACTGACAAACCCGCTCAGGAAAACAATGCCGTAGATAACTCGATGGTATCTCCTGGTGCAGACAAGCCGGCCAGCAAAGGCGAACAACTGATGGCGCAAAGCGATTGCAAAACCTGCCATAAAGAGGAAATCAAAGTAATCGGACCCGCACTGAAAGACATCGCCGGCAAATATCCCAACACACCAGAAAATGTGGATAAACTGGCTGACAAAATCATCAAAGGTGGTTCCGGCAACTGGGGCGAAGTAGCCATGCTCCCGCATCCGAACATCTCTAAAGAAGATGCAAAGGAAATGGTACAGTACATCCTGTCCGTAGGAAAATAATGGCTTTTCCATCATCATTCAATCATAGTAAATGAAAAAAATCATCATCGGAGCCTTTATGCTGGGCGCTATCACCGGCGCCACAGCGGTAAAGGCACAGAAAGTAAATAGCCTCTCTGCCAAAGAGAAAAAGGAAGGATGGCAGCTGCTGTTCGATGGTAAAACCACCAGCGGATGGCATACCTACCTGAAAGATGCTGCCAGCCCCGCCTGGAAAGTGGTAGACGGCGCACTCGAATTTGACGTGGACGCCAAAAAAACCGGCGCCCCCGGCGGTGACCTCGTTACCAACGGCGAATACGAAAACTACGAGCTGAGCATCGACTGGAAAATTTCAGAAGGCGGCAACAGCGGTATCATCTTCAGCGTACATGAAGATCCTGAATTCAAAGCTACTTATCTCACCGGCCCTGAAATGCAGGTGCTCGATGATGATAAACACCCGGATGGCAAAATCAACAAACACAACGCCGGCGACCTTTACGACCTCGTGAAATCCTCACAGAAAGCGGTGAAAGCCGTAGGTCAGTGGAACACCGCCAAAATTGTGAAAAAAGATGGCCATCTCTCCCTCTGGCTCAACGGCGTAAAAACCGTGGAAACAACCATGGGCACCCCGGAATGGGACGCACTGGTAGCCAACAGCAAGTTTAAAGACTGGAAAGGCTTTGGTAAATACGCCAAAGGACACATCGCCCTCCAGGACCACGGCAACAAAGTATGGTACCGTAATATCAAATTAAGAGTGCTGTAATCTTTTTCGGATACATTTTTTTTTGACATAGGCGCAAGGCAGCAAAGAAGAAGCAACTTTTTCCCTGCCCTGCGTCTTTTGCTTTTGGATGCTAACTACCACGACATGAGAACATTTACCGCTTTTATTACACTCTTGCTGGCCGCCTCCCTCTGCGCACAGGCCGGCAAAAAACACAAGGCCAGGAAAGTACTGGTCTTCTCAAAAACAACAGGCTTCCGCCACGATTGTATTCCCGTCGCCAAAGCTGCTATCATGCAGCTGGGCAAAGACAACGGCTTCGAAGTGGACACCACCGAAGACGCCAGCGCCTTTACCAGCGCCAACCTGAAGAAATACGCCGCCGTAATCTTCAGCTGCACCACCGGCGATGTGCTGGACAGCGCCCAACAGATGGCCTTCCAGCAATATATCCGCAAAGGCGGCGGCTGGATGGGCATCCACGCAGCTACCGACACGGAATACGACTGGCCATGGTACAATAAACTGGCCGGCGCCTGGTTTCTCAGCCACCCGAAACAACAACAGGCCACCCTCCGCGTCACAGACCACAACCATCCCGCTACCCGCCATCTGCCGGATGAATGGGTGCGCAAAGACGAATGGTATAACTTCAAAGATCTTAACCCGGACGTGCACGTGCTGATTAAAATAGATGAATCCACCTATGAAGGTGGTAAAAACGGCGATAATCATCCCATGTGCTGGTACCACGACTTTGAAGGCGGCCGCGCTTTCTATACCGAAATGGGCCATACCAAAGAATCTTATCAGGACCCCGTATACCTTCAACACCTGCTGGGTGGCATTCAGTATACCATGGGTATCAAAAAAGCTAACTAAACAACCCAATGAAGCAAACCATTAAACTCTTTCTGCTGCTGGCTTTAGTTGCCACCGCAGGCTGTAACAAATCGCGTCCCGGGCAGCCGAAGGTGCTGGTATTTACCAAAACCACCGCTTTCCGTCACGCTTCTATCCCTGCAGGCATCGCCGCCATGCAAAAACTCGGAAAAGAAAACGGTTTCGTGGTAGACACCACCGAAAATGCCGACCGTTTTAATGAAGACTCCCTGCAACAATACGCTGCCGTGATCTTCCTCAACACCACCGGCGACGTGCTCAATACCGCACAGGAAGCAGACTTCGAAAGATATATCCAGGCCGGCGGCGGATACGTAGGCGTACACGCCGCTACCGACACAGAATATGAATGGGGCTGGTACAACCACCTGGCCGGCGCCTATTTCCTCAGCCACCCTCCCGGAACACACAAAGCCACCGTGGAAGTGGTCAACAAATCATTTCCCGCCACCGCAGGACTGCCGGATAAATTCGAACATACAGACGAATGGTACAACTTTAAAAAGAGAGATACCACCACCACTGTACTGATGAAAGTAGACGAGAAAACCTACGAAGGCGGCACCATGAACAACGACCACCCCGTAAGCTGGTACCATGAATACGACGGCGGCCGCGCTTTCTACACCGCCCTCGGTCATACCGAAGAAAGCTATTCGGACAGCCTGTTCCTGAAACATGTGCTCGGCGGTATCCAATACGCTATCGGCAAAAACCTGGTACTCGACTACAGCAAAGCCACCACGCTGCGTACACCGGATGAAAACCGCTTCACCAAACAAGTGCTCACCTCCGGCCAGTTCTTCGAACCTACTGAGATGACCATTCTGCCCAACCTCGACATCCTCGTGGCACAACGCCGTGGCGAACTGTTGCTCTACAAACAGGCAGATAAAACACTCACACAGGTAGGCTTCCTGAAAGTGTATCATAAAACAGACGTGCCCAACGTCAACGCAGAAGAAGGTTTCCTCGGCCTGGCCGCCGATCCGGACTACAAAGACAACCACTTTATCTACGTGATGTATTCTCCCATAGATACCTCCGTCAACCGCCTGTCCCGCTTTAAGTTTGAAAACAACCAGCTGGACATGTCTTCTGAGAAAGTGGTCCTGCAGTTTTATTCCCAGCGCAATATCTGCTGCCACACCGGCGGCTCCATCGCTTTCGGTCCGGATAAACTGCTGTACGTCTCCACCGGCGACAACACCACCCCCTTCGATGAAGCCGGGCAGAAATATGTAAGTAACGGTTACGGACCTACGGACGATCGCCCCGGTCATGAACAGTACGATGGCCGCCGCTCTTCCGCCAACGCCAACGACCTGCGCGGTAAAGTGTTGCGTATCAAAGTAGCGCCCGACGGCTCCTACAGCATACCGGAAGGAAACCTGTTCCCCAAAGGCACCGCCGGCACCCGCCCCGAGATATATGCCATGGGCACCCGCAACCCTTACCGTATTTCTATAGACCGGAAAACAGGTTACCTCTATTGGGGTGAAGTAGGTCCGGATGCCAACAACGACGATCCTAACCGCGGCCCCCGCGGCTATGATGAAGTGAACCAGGCCAAGAAGCCCGGTAACTACGGCTATCCTATGTTCATCGCCGACAATAAACCATACCACGCCTATAATTATGAAACAGGCGAAACCGGTCCGGCGTATGATCCGAAAAAACCGGTCAACAACTCCCGTAATAATACCGGTATCAAAGAATTGCCGCCAGCCGTGCCAGCATTTATCTGGTACCCCTATGGCAAATCAGATGAATTCCCCATCGTGGGCAGCGGCGGCCGCAATGCCGAAGCCGGACCGGTGTACTACAGCGAATTTTATCCGAAAGAAACCCGTTTCCCGGATTACTATAATGGTAAACTGTTCATCTATGACTGGATACGCGGCTGGATCATGGCCGTGACCATGGACAAAAACGGCGATTTCTCCAAGATGGAGCGCTTTATGCCCGGCACCAAACTGAATGCGCCGATAGACATGGAAATGGGCCCCGATGGCCGCTTATACGTGCTGGAATACGGCAATGGCTGGTTCAGCAAAAACCCGGACGCCGCATTGGCGCGTATTGATTACAACGGCGGCAACCGCGCACCGAATGCCACCATACACAGTACCCAGCTGACCGGCGCGCTGCCATTTAAAGTGAAACTGTCTGCCGAAGGCTCCATAGATCCCGACGGAGACAAACTCACCTACCTCTGGTATTTTGGTAACGGCACTAAAAAGGAAACTACCGAACCTTTTGTGGAAGTAACCTACACCACCGCAGGGGAATACAACGCCTATGTGGAAGTACAGGACGGCAAAGGCGGTAAAACAAAAAGTAAGGACATCGCACTATATGCCGGCAATGAAACACCCCAGGTGACCATTACCTTACAAGGCAACCAGATGTTCTACTTCCCGGGCAAACAGGTACGTTATGCCGTTACCGTTAGTGACAAGGAAGATGGTAACAGCGCCGACGGCAAACTCGACGCCAGCAATATTTTCGTGAAAGCGGATTACGTACAGGGCAGCGATAAAGCCGCTATGCCACAGGGCCACCAGATCGTTACCGGCGCCATCGCAGGTAAAAACATCATGGAGGTATCTGACTGTAAAACCTGCCACAAACCGGATGAAAAATCGATCGGTCCTTCTTTCAAACAAATCACCGAGAAGTATCAGAACGATCCCGCTGCGCCCGATGCGCTGGCGAAGAAAATCATCAACGGCGGCGGCGGCGTATGGGGCGAAACGGCCATGTCAGCCCACCCGGGCATCTCCAACGGAGAAGCACACCAGCTGGTGGAATACATCTTCTCTTTAGGCGGCAATGCCCCTAAAATCGCTTCCCTGCCTGTTACCGGCAGCCTGAACCCAACGCTGGGCAACGAGCTGAAAAACAACGGCGTATTACTGTTGCTGGCCAGCTACACCGACAAAGGTGCTGCCGGCATCAAACCCATCACAGGCAGCGCAGCAGCGCAACTGCTCAACCCAAGCCTCCCTGCTGCCGGCTATAGCAAGGCAGATGGTGTTTCTACCTTTGAAGTCAACGGTATGAAACTGCTCATCCCCGCCACTGCCAACGGATGGGTAGTGTACAATGACCTCGACCTGACCGATGTTAACGGCCTGGACGTGACCTACATGGTACAGGACCCGCAACAGCAGGGCTTTATTGTAGAGGCCTTCCTGGACAACGCCAACGGTACCCGTTTGGGCGAAACCACCATCGGCCCCGGTGCACAGGCTAAAGTGCCTAACAAAGCCGGTATCAGCTTCGCGCCGGTAACGGATGGCAAAAGACATCATCTCTATCTTAAAATCAGACCAACCGATCCGGGTAAACAGGTGCCGCTGGGCATTGTTTCGTTTACACTACGCGGTTAGCATAAAGGAAAGGAGACCAGGATGGTCTCCTTTCTTTTTGAAAACACCGTATAAAATAAAAGGCCCCCGCTATCTGCGCAGGGGCCTTCGCTTTATGCATTCGAACGGGTCACTTGTTCGGTTTGTTGCTCATATAAAACGTCATATTTCCGCCCTCCATGATCTCACTATGACTGATGTACAGCCGGTCCAGCGGCTTGCCGTTCAATAGCACTTTCTGTACATATACATTTTTATCGCCCTGGTTTTTCACATCGATCACAAACGTTTTACCGTTCTCCAGTTGCAGCGTGGCCTTGTCTACGGCAGGACTGCCTAAGGCGTACTGATCGGAGCCGGGACATACCGGGTAAAATCCGAGGGAGCTGAAAATATACCATGCGCTCATCTGGCCGCAGTCATCGTTGCCGCCCAGGCCATCGGGACCGGGATGGTACATCTTTTTCAGGATCATGCGCACGCGTTCCTGCGTCTTCCACGGATAGCCGGTCCAGTTATAGAGGTAAGCCACATGATGTGAAGGTTCGTTACCATGCACATAGTTACCGATGATACCATCGCGGGTGATATCTTCTGTTTCGGCAAAGTACTTGTCCGGCAGGTGCATGGTAAACAGCGAATCGAGGTGTTGCGTGAATTGTTTTTTGCCTCCCATCATGGCAATCATATCGTCGGGATTATGCGGCACGTAGAGGCTGTAGTTCCACGCGTTGCCTTCAATGAAGCCCTGGTCGTGCGTCTGCAGGGGATCAAAAGCCGCCTTGAAAGTGCCGTCGCTCAAGCGGGGACGCATAAAGCCGGAGGCTTTATCATATACATTTTTGTAGTTGGCCGCCCGTTTGATAAACTCGTCGTAGAGGTCTGTCCTGCCCAGTTTTTTGGCTACCTGCGCAATACACCAGTCGTCATAGGCATATTCCAGTGTTTTTGAAACCGAAGAGCCATTTTTATCTTCCGGCACGTAGCCCATGTCCATATAATATCCCAACCCGTCATACGTGCGATGGCGTGCGGTGGTGACGCAGGCTTCCAGCGCTTTGTTCACATCAAAGGGAGCGTTGCCTTTCATGATAGCGTCTGCAATCACGGATACGCTGTGATAACCGATCATGCACCAGTTTTCGTTGGCGTAGTGCGACCATACCGGCAGCATGTGCTGTACGCTCTGCTCATAATGATGTAACATAGACTGTACCATATCGGCATTGCGCCTGGGTTGTACTACGTTAAAAAGCGGGTGCAATGCGCGGTAGGTGTCCCACAGGGAGAAAGTAGTATAGTTCGTATATCCGTTGGCGGTATAATTGTTCTGGTCCAGGCCGCGGTATTGGCCATCCACGTCCATATAGGTAGTCGGATTCACAAACGCGTGGTACATGGCGGTGTAGAAGTTCTCTTTCTCTTCACGGCTGCCGGAGGCTATCTGTATTTTATTCAGCTCTTTCGCCCACAGTGCCTGTCCGTCCTGCTTTACCTGGTCAAAGTCCCAGCCGGGGATCTCTGTCTGCAGGTTTTTGAGCGCACCGGCGGTGCTCACTGGCGAGATCGCAAATTTTATTTTGATTTTTTCTCCTTCCGTTGTGTTGAAGTCGAAGTAAGCCCTTATCTGGCGGCCTGCCATTTCAGGGAAATTTTTTGCCTGGTCGAATTTGCGGTAAAAGCCTTTGTATACATCATTGGCATAATTACGATGGCCGTATTCTTTAAAGGGTTTAGAAAACGTCATGGCGAAATAAACGGTGCGCGTACGCGCCCAGCCGCTGGTTTGCCGGTAGCCGGTAATCAGCGTATCATTTTCCACCCGTACAAAAGTCCATACGTTTTTGTTAGGGTAGTTGTAGATACCGGACATCAGGTCCAGGATGATGTGTGACTGATCTGAAGCGGGGAAAGTATACTGATGGAAGCCCACGCGGTTGCTGGCGGTAAGTTCAGCGAGAATATTGTCGTCTTCCAGTTTCACTTTGTAATAGGCGGGTTCCGCTACTTCGGTGCTGTGGGAAAACCTGCTGCGGTAGCCGCTTTCCGGGCGGTCTGCCGTTCCGGGGTTCAACTGCAGTGCGCCGGTAGTGGGCATAATGAGAAAATCACCCAGGTCGGAGTGGCCGGTGCCGCTGAAATGGGTATGACTGAAGCCCACGATGGTTTTATCTTCATATTGATAGCCTGCGCAATATTTGTAGACGTCCTTGTTGTATTTACCGTTCATCTCATAAGAGAGCGTGTCTGTTTCGGGGCTGAGCTGTACAGCGCCAAAAGGTACGGTAGGACCGGGATAGGTATGTCCCATGCGTTGTGTGCCGGTAATCGGCTTTACGTAGGACAGCACATTCTCCTGTGCCCGGAGGGAAGTACCGATACAGCAGAGTATCGATAAGAAAATAAGCCTGTTGGTCATCGGGTATCAGTTTTTAAAACGTGTCTGGAAAAATGTTACATCCCGAAGAATCGGGATGAATTATTTACAGTGAACAATGAAATTCTTCTATATCGTTTTACTTGTTGGCTGTTGTTGAATAAGAGTACGGGAAAGCCGCCGGCTGCGTACCTCTTGTTTTCTCAGGAGTGGCGCCCATACGGAACACCAGCTTACCGCCTTTCTGCAGGTCCTGGTGGCTGATCCAGTTTTTCGTATAGGGCTGACCGTTCAGTGCCGCCTGTTGCACGTACAGGTTTTTAGCACTGTTGCCTGGCGCTTCGATCACCATTTTTTTGCCGTCTTCCAGCGTCATGGTGAGTTTGGCGAACAGGGGAGTACCCAATACATATTGTTGTGTGCCGGGGCATACCGGGTAGAAGCCCATCGCGGAGAATACGTACCAGGCGGAAGTTTGCCCGTTGTCTTCGTCGCCGCAGTAACCATCGGGCGTGGCTTTATACAGGCGCTCCATCACCTGACGGATCCAGTACTGGGTTTTCCAGGGTTGGCCAGCATAGTTATAGAGGTAGATCATGTGCTGAATGGGCTGGTTACCGTGCGCATACTGGCCCATGTTCATGATCTGCATTTCGCGGATCTCGTGGATCACGGTGCCATAATAGCTTTCATCATATACCGGCGCCATTTTGAATACGGAATCCAGCATGTTGGCGAAAGATTCGCGGCCCCCCATCAGGCTGGCGAGTCCCTGTACGTCATGGAACACAGACCAGGTATAGTGCCAGCTGTTGCCTTCAGTGAAAGCGTCGCCCCATTTGAAGGGGTTGAACGGTGCCTGGAAGCGGCCGTCTTTATTTTTACCGCGCATCAGTTTTGTTTCCGGGTCAAACAGGTTGCGATAGTTCTGGGAACGTTTGGCAAAACGGGCTATCTCTTCCTTCGGTCTGTTCAGCGCTTTGGCCAGTTCGTAGATGGTAAAGTCATCATAGGCGTATTCCAATGTGCGCGCGGCATTTTCGTTCACGTCCACATCGTAGGGAACATACCCCAGCTCATTGTAATATTTCACGCCTTTACGGCCTACAGAAGAGAGCGGGCCTTCATTTTCCGTGTTTTTCAGGATCGCTTCGTACAGGGTATTGATATCATAGCCGCGGATACCTTTCAGGTAAGCGTCAGCGATGAGGGAGGCAGAGTTGGAACCTATCATGCAGTCGCGGTGGCCGGGGCTGGCCCATTCGGGCAGCCAGCCGCTTTCCTTATAGGAATTGGCCAGGCCTTCCATGATATGTCCGCTGAGGGAAGGATACATCAGGGTGAAGAACGGATGTACCGCGCGGAAGGTATCCCAGAAACCATTGTCGGTAAACATATAACCGGGCAGCACCTGTCCGTTGAACGGGCTGTAGTGCACCACTTCGTTTTGCGCATTGATTTCATAGAATTTGCGGGGGAACAGCATGGTCCTGTACAGGGAGGAGTAGAAGGTGCTTACCTGATCGGAGGTACCGCCTTCCACTGACAGGCGGCCCAGTTCTTTGTTCCAGCTGTCTTTTGCTTTCTGGCGGGTAACGTCGAAGCCGTCTTTGCCGACTTCGTGCCGGAGGTTGAGCTCCGCCTGTTCAAAGCTGATGAAGGAAGAAGCTGTTCTGGCCACTACCTGTTCACCTTTTTTTGTTTTGAAGCCCACTACGGCACCGGCATGGTCTGCCTGCAATTCCAGCTGGTCTTTCAGCAGGGTAGAATCGCGCCATGCGGTGGCCACAGTGAACGGTTTATCAAAATAGATAACAAAATAGTTTTTGAAGTTGGACGGTACGCCGCCGCTGTTTTTGGTGGTATACCCTATAATTTTTTGTTCTTTGGGCAGGATCTTAATATAGGATCCCTTATCAAATGCATCCACAACTACAAAGGCGCTGTCAGTAGAAGGGAAGGTAAAACGCAGTTGCGCCGCGCGTTCTGTGGGGGTGATTTCTGTCGTCACGTCCGCATCCGCCAGGTATACGCTATAATAATACGGTTTGGCTACTTCCGTTTTATGGGAGAACCAGCTGGCTCTTTGGTGCTGATCGAATTTCAGCCTGCCGGTAACGGGCATGATGGCAAACTGGCCATAGTCGTTGATCCAGGGAGAAGGCTGGTGTGTTTGTTTAAAGCCCCTGATTTTGTCGGCCGTGTATTGATAGGCCCATCCGTCGCCCATGACGCCTGTCTGCGGCATCCAGAAGTTCATGCCCCAGGGCAGGGCGATGGCGGGATAGGTATTACCGTTTGACAGGCTTATTTTAGAATCGGTGCCCATCAGGGTGTTGACCCATTCCACCGGTTCTGCCACTTTGTATACTGTCTGGCTCTGTGCGCCATGCAGGCACAGTAAAGCAGCTGCCAGCATTCCAACTTTTTTCATATGGTGTTGTTGTTTCTTCATAAATCAATACCACAGCTCAGGCAGGACTGAAATTTTTCCTGTTTCGCCGGCCGGTATTGCCTTACGTGCAATTATTAGAAAAATCGATTTAGCATCTGTACAGAAAAAAAAGATTCACCGAATCCTTTGCCTTTTTCCGGAGTCTATCCAACGCCCTCCTTTCTCCGGAAACAGTTTTTAAATGTATACATATTTTTGGATCTATTGCAGGTATTATCCTTTTTTTTGCCGGGAAAAGGGATAAACGGCAGGGCTTCATACGTACTTTTGTTACGCCGATCCCCGCACAATAAACCGTCCCGGCAGCTCCACAGCAGGATTTTTGATAGGCACCGGCTTTTTGCCCAGTTGCTGCATCAGCATGGCGATCGCGGTTTTGGCGATGCCTTCAATCGGTTGTTCTATCACAGAGATGCCCGGTGGGTACAGCCGGAAAATATCGTGGTCGTCGAAACAGATCACCGACAGGTCGTCAGGCATGCGGAGGCCTAAGCTGGCAATGGCTTCCAGGCCGAGGATACCGAGATAGTTGGTGGCAAAAAATATCGCTTCGAGGTCGGGATTGCTTTCAATAAACTGCCGCATCTCCCGGAGGGCGTCTTCCCGGAGTTTATGATACTTCAGGTGTAGCACATGTTTCTTTCGCAGGGGCAGCTGGTGCTCTTTAAGGGCGGACACATACCCGCGCAGGCGTTCCTGCAGCTGTATCAGCTTCACATCTACCGTAACAAAGGCAATACGGGTGAAACCCTTTTCTATCAGGTGTTTCATACCCTGCTGCACACCGCCGAAGTTATCTATCAGCACATAAGGCGCTTTGATAGCCGGGAAATAGCTGTCCATTAGCACAACAGGCTTATGATGCTGTACCAGCTGCTGTATTTCTTTCTCCATACCGGGCGCAGGGGTAATCAGGTAACCGTCCACCATCTGCCGGCCGAGCATACGTATCAGCTCTCCACCTTTCTGGGCGTTGTTTTCCGTGCTGCAGTACACCACGTTATAGCCCATCAGTTCCGCCTCTGTTTCGATGGTTTTGGCCAGGCTGGCAAAGAAACTGCCGGAAATACTTTCCACGATCAGGCCCAGTGTTTTGGATTGCCCGGTGCGCAGGTTCACTGCCACCCGGTGGGGCTCGTAGCCGGATTTCTCCACTACCTGCATAATTTTGGCCGCCACCTCATCCCGTATCCGCATCTGTTTTCCCTTCCCGTTGAGTACAAAAGATACTGTAGAAGGTGCCACACCGGCCATTTTAGCGACATCCTTGAGCGTAAGTCTCTTCATTCGTGCTTGTTAGTTTGATTGGTTTGCCGTTACATCGCCGCCTAAGATTACAGGTTTAGTCGCCGGGTATGGGAAGGGATGCACGGGGCCGGAAATTACAAAAAACTGTTAAAACATTTCAAACTCTCCGTAAAATGGGTATCTTACAGCAGCACGGCCGGGCATGTGGATACTATCAGCCTGTAATATGCGTTATACAAATATTAGTAAATATAAGTACCGGCGTATTTGCCAATTACAACTGGTATTGTAGCCAACTTGACACTTTAATACGCTATATGAAGCAACTCACCCATCTTACTGATCCTGTTTACGTCAAACCCGAGCGGGAAACTGTGTTCGACAGGTTTTTCAAGTCTATGATCCGTGACGAGCGCGATCTTCCCTTTGTATACCTTACCTTAAAAATTACTTTCACGCTCTGGCCGCTGGCCATCCTGATGTACTGGCCGGGTGTCAATAACTGGCTTTGGTGGACAGCCGCCATTGCCTACCAGTTCTTCAACAATATTACCTTCAAAGGCCCTTTTGGGCTGATGCTCCATTGCACCAGCCACCGCGCCTTCTTTGAAAAGAAGTACGGTATTCTCAATAACTACCTCCCCTGGGTGATAGGCCCCCTGTTTGGACAAACACCGGAATCCTACTACTCCCATCATATCGGGATGCACCACCCGGAAAACAATATGCCGGACGATGACAGTTGCACCATGATGTACCAGCGCGACTCTTTCCGTGGATTCCTGCATTACCTCTGGTCTTTCGTGACTTTCGGCGTTTACGACACCGCCAAATACCATATCCGGAAAAAAAGGAGTAAACTGATGGTGAAACTGGTCCGTGGCGAAATGCTGTTTATCGGCGCCTGCGTAGGCCTCTCCTTTATTAACTTCCCGGCTACCTTTGTGGTGTTTATCCTGCCCTTTATCATCTCCCGTATTATCATGATGGTAGGTAACTGGGCACAGCACGCTTTTATTGACGCTGACGATCCGGACAATTGCTATAAAAACAGTATCACCTGCATCAATACCAAATACAACCATAAATGCTGGAATGACGGTTATCATATCAGTCATCACGTAAAACCCAGCATGCACTGGACAGAACACCCGGTGTATTTCCGTAAAACGCTGGATGAATACATTTCCAACGACGCCATCGTATTTGACGGCATTCACTTCCTGCATGTATGGTTATGGCTCATGACCAAACGTTATGATTTGCTGGCCAAACATTTTGTCAACATCGGCGACCGGTTCCAGACAGACGCGGAAATCGTTTCTTTCCTGAAACAACGTACCCTGCGCATCAGTACCGTGCCAGAGACCGCCGCTGCGGCTGCTGCATAAGAACCTCCGTTATTATAATATTATTTGATTATACCACAAGTTCCCTGTCCACCAGCAGGGCACTTCCTTTTCAGGACTGCCGGCCGGGCTTTTTCCCCTTGCCGGACGGCAAAAATTAACACTTTATAACATTCCTACCTTTTCGAATACCACCCTACCTGCCCCAAAAACAGCCACTACATTGAATTTCCATCGAAAAAGAGAAAGTTATGCCATATAATCTTAATGAATATGCTTATCTATAACAATAAGTAACTAAATTTGCGCTCTAACTTTTTTTATTAAAGTAAAAAATATGCGTACTGTTACACTGAAAAGGGTTGTGGTTACCGGCATGGGAGCGCTAACACCTATCGGGAATGATGTAAACACTTTTTGGAGCAATCTGAAGGCAGGCGTGAGCGGCGCCGGGCCCATCACAAAATTTGACACCACAGAGTTCAAAACCAAATTTGCCTGTGAAGTCAAAGGTTTTGATGTGGAAAAATATATGGAAAAGAAAGAGGCCCGCAAAATGGACAACTTCACGCAGTACGCGATGGCAGCTGCCCATGAAGCGGTAGCAGACGCCGGCCTCGACAAGGAAGGAATTGACAAAACCAAAATAGGCGTGATCTGGGCTTCCGGAAACGGCGGTATGCTCACGTTCGAAGAACAGATCGTTGAATTTACCCAGGCCAACTTTGTGCCTAAGTTCAACCCGTTCTTTATTCCCAAGCTGATCTGCGATATCGCTGCAGGACAGATCGCCATGAAATACGGTTTCATGGGTATCAACTTCTGCACCGTATCTGCCTGCGCCTCTTCCTCCAGCGGCCTGGTAGACGCTTTCAACTACATCCGCCTCGGTAAGGCCAACGCCATCGTTGCCGGCGGTTCTGAAGCACCCGTAACACGTGCAGGCATCGCGGGCTTTAACGCCCTCAAAGCGCTGTCTACCCGCAACGAAGATCCGGAACATGCTTCCCGCCCGTTCGATACAGAACGCGACGGCTTCGTGATGGGTGAAGGCGCCGGCGCCATTATCCTCGAAGAATACGAACATGCGATCGCCAGAGGCGCCACCATTTATGGTGAAATGATCGGCGGCGCTATGACCTGCGACGCTTACCATCTCACCGCCACCCACCCTGAAGGCCTCGGCGCCAGACTGGGTATGGAACAGGCACTGGAAGACGCCGGTATCACGACCACCGACGTAGACTATATCAACTCCCACACCACCTCCACACCGGTAGGCGACGTGAGCGAGCTGAAAGCCATCGTAGCGGCCTTCGGTGACCACGCTGAAAAAGTAAACATCAGCGCCACCAAGTCCATGACCGGCCACCTGCTGGGCGCTGCCGGCGCTATCGAGGCCATCGCCTGTATCAAAGCCACCCAGGAAGATATCGTTCCGCCTACTATCAACACCACCGTGCTGGGCGAAGGTATCCCTACCAACCTGAACCTCACCCTGGGCAAAGCACAAAGCCGCCCGGTAAATATTGCCATGAGCAATACCTTCGGTTTCGGCGGTCACAACGCCATCGTGGTATTTAAAAAATACACCAAATAAGCAGGTAACTGCTCAGAAATAGCTGTCAGCGAAGATCTTCCCAAAAAGGTCTTCGCTGCTCTTTTTTTATGCCCCTTCAATTCGTAATTATGGCGTAGCTTAGTAGTTTAATATTATGGCAAAGAAAAAAGAGAATGTAACCGCCGCTCCCGCTCCGGAAATCATGGCAGATGACCAGATTGAAGTATTTGGCGCACGGGAGCATAACCTGAAAAACCTCGACCTGCAGTTGCCCAAAAATAAGCTGGTTGTCATCACCGGCATCAGCGGAAGTGGAAAATCCTCCCTGGCTTTTGATACAATATATGCTGAAGGACAACGCCGTTACATGGAAAGTTTTTCCGCTTATGCCCGCCAGTTTATCGGCGACATGGAAAGGCCCGATGTAGACAAAATCACCGGTCTTTCGCCCGTTATTTCCATAGAACAAAAAACCACCAACAAAAACCCGCGCTCCACAGTAGGCACCATCACGGAAATCTATGACTTCCTCCGCCTGCTCTTCGCCCGCGCCGGTCAGGCATACTCCTACAATACCAACAAGCGCATGACGCGCTTTTCGGAAGAAGAAATACAGGAGCATATTTTCAAACACTATCCCAAAAAGAAACTCGTGATCCTCGCACCCATGGTGCGCGGCCGTAAAGGGCACTACCGCGAACTGTTTGAACAGGTACGCAAACAGGGCTATCTTAAAGTACGGGTAGACGGCGAAATCCTCGATCTGAAAGAAAGGATGCAGGTAGACCGCTACAAGATCCACGATATTGAACTGGTGATAGACCGCGTACAGGTACAGGAAGATGCCCGCACCCGCATCAGCCAGAGCGTACAGAAAGCCCTCACCATGGGCAAAGGCCTCATGTTTGTCATGGACAATGACACCAACAAGGTGAGCCAGTACAGCAAACAATTGATGTGCGAAGAAACCGGCCTCTCCTACGAAGAACCATCGCCCAACACGTTCTCCTTCAACTCACCCTATGGCGCCTGCCCGCGCTGTAAAGGCCTCGGCACCATCTACCAGATCGATATGGACGCCATCATCCCCGATGAAAGCGCCTCTATCGAAAACGGCGGCCTTAAACCACTGGGCGAAGCCAGGGACACCTTCACCTACAAACAGGTGCAGCAACTGGCTAAAAAATATAAATTCTCTCTCACCGGGCCTATTTCCGCTATCCCCGAAAAAGCCCGTAACGTACTCCTGTACGGCGACGAAAACGGGAAGCTGGAAGTAGACCTCTCTTTCGATGAGAGCTCCGATACCACCAAATATTCCACTGAATTTGAAGGCGTGGTCAACACCGTTCGCCGCTACTTCAATGACAGCAGCTCCGACCATGTGCGCGCCTGGGCCGAAAGCTTCATGGCACTCAGCACCTGCCCGGAATGCAACGGCGCCCGCCTGAAAAAAGAAAGCCTCTACTTTAAGGTAGATGAGAAAAATATCTCAGAGCTGGGCAACATGGACCTGGACCACCTGTTGAACTGGTTCAGCAACATTGAAGACCGCCTCGAGAAAAAACAAAACGCGATCGCCAAGGATATCCTCAAGGAAATACGCGAACGCCTCGGGTTCCTGCTCAACGTCGGCCTTAACTACCTGACGCTCAACAGGCCCACCCGCACGCTCAGCGGCGGTGAATCGCAGCGTATCCGCCTTGCCACCCAGATAGGCTCCCAGCTGATGGGCATCACCTACATCCTCGATGAGCCCAGCATCGGCCTGCACCAGCGTGACAATATGCAGCTGATCGACGCCCTCCGCAATCTCCGCGAAATGGGCAACACCGTGATCGTAGTAGAACATGACAAAGACATCATGCTGCATGCCGATCACCTGGTAGACATCGGCCCCGGCGCCGGCAAACACGGCGGCCAGATCATCGCACAGGGCACGCCCAACCAGATACTTAAACTCAATACACCCACCGCCGGATACCTCAACGGTAAACGCGCCATGGAAATACCCGCCGAACGCCGCAAAGGCAACGGCAACAGCCTGGAACTGAAAGGCGCTACCGGCAACAACCTGAAGAACGTCAACCTGAAGCTGCCCCTCGGCACCTTTATCTGCGTCACCGGCGTTTCCGGCAGCGGCAAATCCACGCTGATCAACGAAACACTGTACCCGATACTCTCCAAACACGCCTATGACTCCAAAGCGGTACCGATGCCGTATAAAAGCGTCAAAGGCCTGGAACATATCGATAAGGTGATCGAAATAGACCAGTCGCCCATTGGCCGTACCCCCCGCAGCAACCCTGCCACCTACTGCGGTTTCTTCACCGATATCCGTACGCTCTTCGCCTCCGTGCCGGAAGCCAAGATCCGCGGATATAACGCAGGCCGTTTCTCTTTCAACGTGAAAACAGGCCGCTGTGATGTTTGTGAAGGCGGCGGCATGCGCGTCATTGAAATGAACTTCCTGCCGGACGTATATGTGCACTGCGAAAAATGTAACGGCCGCCGTTATAACCGCGAAACACTGGAGATCCGCTACAAAGGCAAATCCATCTCCGACGTGCTGGACATGACGGTGGATGAAGCAGTGGAATTCTTCCAGGCCGTGCCCTGGATACACCGCAAAATCAAGACCCTGCAGGACGTAGGACTGGGATACATCACCCTGGGCCAGTCTGCCGTGACCCTCTCCGGCGGAGAAGCGCAACGCGTGAAACTGGCTACAGAGCTGTCTAAGAAAGATACCGGCAAAACCATCTATATCCTCGATGAGCCTACCACAGGGCTGCACTTCCAGGATATCGTGCTGCTGCTTAAAGTGCTGAATAAACTGGTGGACCGCGGCAATACCGTACTGGTGATAGAACATAACCTCGACGTCATCAAAATGGCTGACTACATCGTGGACCTGGGCCCCGAAGGCGGCGCCGGCGGTGGCACCATCCTCTGTACCGGTACCCCCGAACAAGTCGTTACCTGTAAAGACAGCCATACCGCCCGATTCCTCAAAAAGGAGCTGGGAATTTAATATCTTGCCAACCGTAAACCAAGGAATGAGAACGTTATACCAGATATTACTTACCTGCGCCGTGCTTGCCGGCATGATCGCCTGTGAGAATGAAACCAAGGTGTGCGACCAGGCACTCCGGGCAGATTTCCGCGTGCGTTTTCAGCGTGATTCCGTTCGCCGGATAAACGATACCACCTTCCTGCATAATGTACGCGATACCATTATGCCCAAAGTATCCGTTTATGCCATCAACAACGGCGTCAACATGGACTCTCTCTACAGAAAGCAGCCGCAGAAAGAGATCTTCCTGCCCTTCTCTCCGGTGGCTGACAGCTGTATTTTCGCACTGCGCGTGGATTCCACCCTTACGCCGGATACGCTCAGGTTTAAGTACTCCCGGACCAAAAAATTCATATCCGCCGGTTGTGGATTCGGTACCACCTTTACGCTGGATACCGTTATCGCTACCCGGCATACCATCGATTCTGTAGTTATTAATTCAAAGGTAGTCACCAGCAGTAATGATACGCACCTTACTTTGTTTTTCTTTAATCAGTAGTATCCTGTTGAGCCTCGCCGCACAGGCACAAACACCGGCCAAACCGGCAGCTGCTAAAACCGCTGCTGCCAAAACAGATACTACCCGTCAACCGGCGAAAGACACCACGGCCATCATCCCCGTGAAAGACAGCGTCGTACACATGCAGGGAGGCCTTCGCGTGGGGTTGGACCTGAGCCGCATCGTGACTTCCATCTATTACCCCTACCGGAAAGAAGCAACTGCCGTGGCAGATGTCCGCCTGAACAGCAACCTGTATGCTGCAGGGGAAATAGGATACACCCATAGCACCCATGGCGACAGCAACTACATCTACAAAGGCAGTGGTATGTTCATCTCCCTCGGGGTAGATTATAACTTCCTGAAAAGACTGTACCCCTCCGAGAAAAATATGTTCTTTGGCGGTATCCGGTATGGCTTCTCTCACCTCACCTACGAGGTGCCGACCTATAGAATAAATGACCGTTACTGGGGCAACAACCTCACCGGCTCCATTCCCAAAACCAATGTCAATGCCCACTGGGTGGAACTGGTACTGGGGCTTAAAGCAGAAGTGCTCAAAAATTTCTTCCTGAGCTGGAGCCTGCACCAACGTGTCATGATCAACAACGTCAAGTCCGATGAATTTACCCCGCTGGTAATCCCCGGCTTCGGCAGCGGCTCCAAAAAAGCAGTGTTCGACATGCGGTACACCGTATCCTACCTGTTCCCGCTTTACAAAATAACGGAACATGTAAAACTGCCGTTGAACGACAAAGACAAAAAGAAGAAAAAATAATTACGAATTACGGATTACGAATTACGAATTGAGGGCTGCCTTTTGGAATGGTTATTAATGAACCGCTCTATAAGGAAGCCCTCAATTCGTAATTCGTAATCCGTAATTCGTAATTGATTTAAGGTCTTACCATCTCGATATGCGGGATACCGTCTTCCATATACGTATCGCTGGTCTGCTCAAAACCCAGCGAAGTATAAAAGCGGTGCAGGTATTGCTGGGCGCCGATTTTAATAGGTCCTTTACCATAAGCTTCTTCCACAGCAGCAATAGACTTCTCCATCAGCTGCCGGCCCGTGCCGGTGCCTCTGGCCAGCTGCGAAGTGATCACCCGTCCGATAGACGCCTCGGCATATTTAATACCCGGCCCGAACAAACGGGTATACGCTACCAGTCGCCCCTCCGCATTACGTCCCATGAGATGCAACGCTTTCTGGTCGGAGTAATCCAGGTCCTGGTAAGCACACTGCTGCTCCACCACAAATATCTCATTGCGTAAATGCAGCACGTCATACAATTCCTGTACGGTCAGTTCTTCAAATGCTTTAATTGTCCAGTTCATCATTAGCCGGTTTATCATAAAAATACTGGAAGCTTTCAATATTCCTGTTAATTTTATAGACGATACAAAGCCTCTTTAGCCCAATCAGGAAATCATGGAAGAAACAAAGCACCCGTTCCTCTCCCTGGAACATATCACCGTAAGATATCTCGATAAAACACTTTTCGATTCCCTCAACTGGGACATACAACAAAACGAGCAATGGGCCATCACAGGCCCCAGCGGTTCCGGCAAAACAGCACTGCTCAATACGGTCCTTGGTAAGTTTAATATTATTAACGGCGGCATCCGCTATCATTTTTACGATGACTGGAGAAAAGAAAACACCGTCACGGATCCTTACTTCAACTACCGCAACCTGATAGCGTTGGTAGGCCATCATCATACTTTCCGTAATTTATCCAATACGACCACCGACTTTTACTATCAGCAGCGGTTCAATAGTATGGACGCCGACAATTCCCCTACCGTCAGCGAATACCTTGATATCACCACGGTCCCGGACCTGGTGAAGCCGCTGAAAATAGCGCCGCTGATGGAAAAACGGCTGATCAAACTGTCCAACGGGGAAACACGCCGCGTGATGATCGCCCGGGCTCTGCTGCAAAAACCGCAGCTGCTCATGCTCGACAACCCTTACATCGGGCTGGACGTACAAACGCGGAAAGATTTCACCGAAATGATCAATGAAATTATCCGCAACGGCTCCACCGTGCTGCTGGCCACTTCCCCACAGGAAATACCGGAACACATCACCCATGTGCTGACACTGGAAAACGGCGCCATCACGGGTAAATACACCCGCAGTGAATTTGTTCAGCTGCCGCTGCCAGCGGTGCCCGACCTGCCGCTGCCGGCCATGGAAACGCAGAAAATAGCCGATATCCTGCAGCGGCAAAAGCCGGCCACCTTCGAAACGATTGTAAAGATGGAAGACGTACGTGTGAAATACGGCGAAAACATTATCCTCGATCAAATCAACTGGACGGTAAAACCCAACGAGAAATGGGCACTGCTGGGGCATAACGGCGCCGGTAAATCCACCCTGCTGAGCCTCATCAATGGTGATAACCCACAGGCATATGCCAACAAATTGTGGCTGTTCAACCGCCGCAGGGGCACCGGCGAAAGCATCTGGGACATCAAGAAAAAAACCGGTTTCGTATCGCCGGAGCTGCACCAGTACTTTACCTCCCGCGACAACTGTCTCCAGGTGGTCTGTTCCGGTTTCACCGACATCATCGGCAGCACTAAACCAGCCACCCAGGAACAAACCGATATTGCCAGGGCATGGATGGAAATACTGGAAATAGACGGGCATCAGAAAGCACCCTTCAAACAGGTGCCGGAAAGTGCCCAGCGCCTTTGCCTGCTCGCAAGGGCCCTCGTTAAAAACCCGCCGCTGCTGATTTTCGACGAACCTTGCCAGGGGCTGGACCAGCAACAGAAACAACATTTCAAAAAAGTCATCGAAATGCTCTGTGACCATATGCCGGTAACGCTGATCTATGTAACACATTACGAAGAAGAACTGCCCAATTGTGTAGATAAGTTCATGCGCCTCGCCAACGGCAGGATGATATAATTCCTAAACGGAATTTAGTTGTTTGGTTATTTGAAAACCTTTACCGGTATTTCAAATAACCAAATATTCCAATGCATAAATGAAAAAATAGTTGGATCTTCGCCAGGAATCGTTAATCACCATAATCCTTTCCTGATGCACCCAACAAAACGGCTATTTGCTGTAGTAGCATTATTTGTTTCCCTGGTGGCACTGTCGCTGATCAGCGGCTGCCGGACCACCAAAAAAGAGATGAACCCCGGATTCGCGAAGTATATTGACGCCTATACCGCCGGTATTATCTCCAGACAAAGTCCCATCCGCGTTCAACTGGCCGGACAGGTAAACGTGACACATACCCAGAACGAACCACTTGACAAAGAGGTGTTCGACTTTTCCCCTTCCATCAAAGGGAAATCTTACTGGGTAGACGCCACCACCATCGAGTTCAGGCCCGACGAGAACCTGCAGCCCGGCAAAACCTACCAGGCTAATTTTAAACTGGGCAAGATCATGGACGTGCCTTCAGACCTGAAATCCTTCGATTTCGAGTTTAAGGTGATCAAACCTTCCTTCTCGATCGATATGTCAGGACTGAAAGCCAGTACCAACACCACACTGGATAAGATGACCTTCACCGGCGCTGTATATACCGCCGATGTGGAAACGCCGCAGGCCATCGAGAAACTGATCACTGCACAATATGGCGGCAAAACACTGCCTGTCACCTGGCAGCATAACGCCGGCGAACGTACGTCGAAATTCACTATCTCCAATATAGACCGTACCAATATCGCCCGGAACCTGGAACTGAGCTGGAACGGCTCCGCCCTCAAAGTGGACAACAGCGGTAAAAAAACAGTGGAAGTTCCCGCCGTAGGCGACTTTAAAGTACTGGACGTGAAAGCCATGTCAGACCCCGAACAACACCTGCTGGTGCAGTTCTCGGACCCTGTCAGCGTAGCGCAAAGCCTCGAAGGCCTCATCGGTATCAGCGGCCAGGGCGACCTCCGTTACACCATCGACGGCAGTGAAGTAAAAGTATATGCGCCCGTTCGCCTCGAAGGTACCTACAACGCCGTGATCAATGAAGGCGTTATCAATATCACCGACAAACGCCTCGGCAAATCCTACAGTTCGAACGTGAATTTCGAGAACACCATGCCGGCCGTAACGATTCCCGGCAAAGGTGTGATCCTCCCCGAAAGCAATAAACTGGTGATGCCGTTCGAAGCCGTTAACCTTAACGCGGTAGACGTGACTATCATCAAAATATACGAGAACAATGTACCGCAATACCTGCAAACCAATAACCTCGACGGTGATGCGGAACTACGTCGTGTAGGCAAACCCGTGGTAGAAAAAACCATCCGGCTGGATACCGACAAATCCGTTAACCTCCACAAGAAAAACCGCTTCTTCCTCGACCTTGATAAATTGCTCCGCACCGAACCCGGCGCTATTTACCGCATCACGATCGGCTTCCGTAAAGCCTATGCCCTCACAGCCTGCACAGAAGAAAAGAAGAAAGACAGCACCGCCACCGGTGACGATGGTGAAGAAGCCGGCGAAGAAGATGAGAGTGAATACTACGGATACAATGACAGCGGCAAATTCGATGAGGACGACGACTTCTGGAACCGCTATGACAGCTATTATCCATATGGATACAACTGGAACCGCCGCAACGACGCCTGCTCCAATTCCTATTACAATAAAGACAAATGGGCATCCCGCAACGTGATCTGCTCCAACATCGGCCTTATTGCCAAAAGAGGCAATAACAACAGCATGCTGGTAGCGGTAACGGATATACGCGATACCAAACCGCTCACCGGCGTTGAACTGGAACTTCTCGACTACCAGAACCAGGTGATCTTCAAAACCAAGAGCGACGGGGAAGGGCTGGCCACCTTCGATCTGAAACGCAAGCCTTACCTGCTGATCGCGAAAAAAGACAACGAAAGAGGCTACCTTAAACTGGATGACGGCAGCTCACTGCCACTGAGCCGCTTTGATGTACAGGGCGAGGAAGTGCAGAGCGGCATCAAAGGATTTCTCTATGGTGAAAGAGGTGTGTGGCGCCCCGGCGATTCCATTTACCTGACATTTATGCTGGAAGACAAAGACAAAAAGCTTCCGGCAGACCACCCTGTCACCCTGGAGCTGTACAACCCCAAAGGACAGCTGTACAAGCGCATCAACCAGCATGAAAACCTGAACGGCTTTTATAGCTTCGCCACCGCCACCCAACCGGAAGACCCTACCGGTAGCTGGGTAGCGAAAGTGAAAGTAGGCGGCGCCACCTTCCAGAAAAATGTACGCATTGAAACGGTGAAGCCCAACAGGCTGAAAATAAAAATCGACTTTGGCAGCAATACCGCGCTGTCCAAAACCGGTACCACCGGCAACCTCTCAGCCATGTGGATGTTCGGCGCTACCGCCCAGCACCTGAAAGCCAAAGTGGACGTAACGCTGATACAGGCTTCCACCAGCTTCAAAAATTTCTCCGGCTTCACCTTTGATGACCCGGTAACACATTTTGAAACAGAAAACAAAACCATCTTCGAAGGCCCGCTGAGCGAAACAGGCTCCGCACCCATCAAAACCGATATTCAACTCGGTAAACTGGCACCCGGGCAGCTGAAGGCCAATTTCGAAGTAAAAGTATTTGAGCCCGGTGGCGATTTCAGTATCGACCACTTCTCCATGCCTTACAATCCGTTTACCTCCTATGTGGGATTGCGGTTACCGGAGGGCGATCGTACCACCGGCATGCTGCTCACCGATAAATCACATACCGTTGAAATTGTGGATGTAGACGACAGAGGCAACCTCACCTCCGGCACCCGCGAAGTACAGGTAGAACTGTACAAAGTACGCTGGAGATGGTGGTGGGACCAGGGTGAATCCGAATACTCCAACTTCACACAGGACAGCTACAACCAGCTCCTGAGCAAGGAAACCGTTACCCTGAACAACGGTAAAGGCCAATGGTCGCTGCGTATCAATCAGCCTGACTGGGGCCGTTATCTTGTGCGTGTAAAAGACCTGCAGAGCGGTCATACTTCCGGCAAGTCCGTTTACATCGACTGGCCGGGATGGGCAGAGCGTATGCAGAAAGAAAACCCTGCAGAAGCAGCCATGCTGGTATTCACTTCCGACAAACAGCACTACAAGGCAGGAGAGGATGTCAACCTCACCATTCCGAGCAGTGCCGGCGGCAGAGGCCTGATCAGTATAGAATCCGGCAGCAAGGTGCTCAAAACCTTCTGGATAAACACCCAACAGGGGCAAACCACTTTCCGCTTCAAGGCGGAAAAGAATATGACGCCCAATATATACGTCAACGTTACCCTGCTGCAGCCACATGCACAAACGATCAACGACCTGCCGATCCGTATGTATGGTACCATTCCCATTACCGTGGAAGATCCGGGTACCATCCTGAAACCGATGATCAGCATGGCCGACAAGCTGAAGCCGGAATCAGAGGCCACTATCAGCGTCAGCGAAGGCAACGGCAAACCCATGACTTACACCATCGCCATCGTGGATGAAGGCCTGCTGGACCTCACACGTTTCAAAACACCTGACCCGCACAGTTCTTTCTATGCCCGCGAAGCGCTCGGCGTGAAAACGTGGGACCTGTTCGACTTTGTCGTAGGCGCTTACGGTTCCGACCTGGAACGCATCCTGAGCATCGGTGGTGACGAAGGCCTGAATAAAAACGCCGGCGCCGCCAAGGCCAACCGCTTCAAGCCGGTCGTGAAATTCATGGGACCTTTCTACCTCAAAGGAGGCCAGAAACAAACACATAAATTCAAGCTGCCGCCGTATATCGGTTCCGTAAAAGCCATGGTGGTAGCCGGACAGGAAGGCGCTTACGGTTTTGCGGAAAAAGCCGTGGCGGTGAAGAAGCCGCTCATGCTGCTGACAACCGCGCCACGCGTACTGGGACCGTCTGAAACCATACAGGTACCGGTGACCGTGTTTGGCCTCGAGCCCAACATCCGCTCCGCTAATGTGACCATCAGCACCAGCCCGCTGCTGGAAGTGGTAGGCGAAAGCACTAAAACCGTTACGTTCCCGCAACCGGGCGAACAAATGGTATACTTCGATGTAAAAGTGAAACCGCAGACCGGTATCGCGAAAATCAAGGTGACCGCCAGCAGCGGCGCAGAAAAAGCGGAAGAAGCCATCGAAATGGATGTTCGTAATCCCAACCCGCCGATCACTAACGTAATAGACTATACGCTGGAAGCAGGCAAAAGCTGGAACACCGCTTTCAGTCCTGTAGGTATGGCCGGTACCAACACCGGCGTGCTGGAAGTCTCCACCATTCCGTCGCTTAACCTCGGCAAACGCCTGCAGTACCTGATCAGCTATCCGCACGGCTGCGTTGAACAGATTACTTCCGGCGTATTCCCGCAGCTGACACTCAATCAACTGATGGACCTGAAAGAAACCCAGCTGGCAGAGATAGACCGCAACGTGAAAGCCGGTATCAACAGGCTCAAGGGCTTCCAGGCTTCGGATGGTGGTCTCAGCTACTGGCCGGGGTACGCACAGTCCGACGAATGGGGTACCAACTACGCCGGCCACTTCCTGCTGGAAGCACAGGCCAAAGGGTATACCCTGCCTCCGGGCCTGCTGGACCAGTGGAAAAAATACCAGCGTAATAAAGCCACTACCTGGGCACCTAACTCGCAGAACTTCTATGGCGGCGATCTCACACAGGCCTACCGCCTGTACCTGCTGGCACTGGCCAAAGTGCCGGAAGTAGGCGCTATGAACCGGTTGAAAGAATTCAAATATATCTCCACGCCGGCCAAATGGAGACTGGCAGCCGCCTACAAACTGGCCGGCCAGCCGGAAGTAGCAAACTCACTGGTACAAAACCTGAATACAGAGGTGAAACCATACAGCCAGCTCGGCGGCACCTTTGGTTCCGACCTGCGCGATAAAGCTATGATCCTGGAAACACTCACGATCCTGGGCCAGCGTAACCGTGCCAATGAACTGGTGAAACAAATCGCCATGCACCTGTCCCAACACGACCAGTGGTACAGCACCCAAACCACGGCCTATGCGCTGATCGCCATTGCTAAGTTCTGCGGCAGCAACAAAGGCGGCAGCAAGATGAACTTCAGCTATACGCTCAACGGCGCCAAAGGCAACGTTAACGGTCAGTCGTTTGTAACACAGCTGCCTGTTACCTTCAACGGTTCACAAGGCAATGTGAGCGTGCAGAACAACGGACAAAACGTATTGTATGTTCGTCTCATTCTGCGCGGCCAGCCGGAAGCCGGTCAGGAACCGGTAGCCAGCAATAACCCTGACGTACTGGACCTCCAGGTACGCTACAGCACCCGCGACGGCAAACCGCTGGACCCTGCTACCCTGAAACAGGGCAGCGACTTCATGGCGACCGTCACCATCAAAAATCCGGGTAAACGCGGCTACTACGAGCAGATGGCGCTGTCACAGATATTCCCGTCAGGCTGGGAAATACTCAACACCCGCCTTATGGACAACGACAGCACCTTCCACACTTCACCGCTTACGTACATGGATATACGCGATGACAGGGTGTATACCTACTTCAACATTGAGGAAAACAAAATCCACACCTACAATGTGCTGCTCAATGCAGCATATCTGGGACGGTACTATCTCCCGGCCGTTTCCTGCGAAGCGATGTATGATAATACCATCAGCGCTTTTGCAACAGGCAAATGGGTAGAAGTGGTGAAATAAGACGATATTCTTTAACGCAAAAGCGGCCATCTCGTTTCAGGAGATGGCCGCTTTTGCGTTAAAGAAGCTATAAAATATTATGGTTATTTTTAAATTGTGCCATCACTGATGGCACAATTTCTTATTGATTTTCAGCGCTTTGCTCAAACAGTTCATGCATTTTTTGCTCCAATATCTTCTTATCCGGCAAAAAAGTCTGGTATTCCGAAATGATCGTAGGCGATAAATTTCTGTTCATAGCATACTCTACCACTTCCTTGTTTTGATCCCTGCATAACAGAATACCTACGCTGGGTCTTTCATGTTCTCTTTTCACTTTTCTATCCAGGGCTTCCAGGTAAAAATTCAGCTTACCCAGGTACTCAGGCATGAAGTCGGTGGTTTTTAATTCAAAGGCCACGAGGCACTGCAAGTCACGATGGAAAAATAGGAGATCAATATAAAAGTCCGTGCCTCCGACCGTTACCCGGTATTCTTCCCCGATGAAAGTAAAGCCATCGCCTAACTCAAGGATAAAGTCTTTGATTTTACTGATGAGCGCGTGTTGCAAGTCTTTCTCACTATGGTTTTCCGGGAGATTTAAAAATTCGAACACATATTTGTCTCTAAAGAGCAGGCTTTCATCACCTTTAATATTGGTGCCTGATACTGGTAACTGGTGCTCTCCTAACTTCACTCGCTCGTACAGGCAGCTTTTGATTTGTCTTTCCAATTCGCGGACAGAGTAATTTTCCTGCACGCATAAACGGAGATAAAATTCAGACTCATCCCTGGATTTTGTTTTAACCATTAGCGTTAAATGATGTGTCCAGGAAACTCTTACAAGGATCGTATTACGAATATCTGTAAATTGTGTCATCGGTGATGACACAATTTTTCTTTGATTTACAATCTTTTTTACAGATATTTTTTCATCATATGAAAGATAAAATGTATAAAATTGTAACATTCTATAAAGTCCACGATCGTTAAACCCCTTTAATTCGGGATGTTTTTTGGCGATGTAATATGCCAATTCCGGAATCATTCCTTCTCCCCAACTGGCACTCGCTATCTTCTTATGTATATATTCTCCCACCTGCCAGTAAAGGTTAATCATTTCAATGTTTACATTTTTTTGTGTGTTATACTGCGACCGCTTAATAAGCGTCACTATTTCCGTAAATTGCTCCGTCATAGAAAAAGATTTTTGGGTTAATTGGATATGGTTTTTAAAAAGAAGCTCCGAATTTAAGTATCCGGAAACACAATCTCCTGTTCATTTTGCAGGTGATAATGAACGGATCAGCACAAATGAATTCGAACCGATCAAAATGAACAAACCTGAACACCTCAGAACATTAACCCCAACGACAATACGTTTAACTCGGATGAAATTTCAACGCTTCAGGCAATGGTGTAAAAAAAGAAAATGGTGGCTTACCGCTGCCGGTGTATTACTGATTGCCTACTATTTTTGTTTGCCCCGCCAACTGTTTACCAACCCGACCTCCTTTGTACTGGAAGATGTAAACGGCGACTTGCTCAACGCCGGTATCGCGCCCGACGGGCAATGGCGCTTTCCGTACAACCCGCACGTGCCGGAGAAATTCGCAAAATGTATCGTTGCCTACGAGGATAAACGGTTTTATTATCACTGGGGGATAGACCCGCTGGCGATAAGCCGTGCCATCCGGCAAAACCTGCGGGGCAAGAAAGTCATCAGCGGTGGCAGCACCCTCACCATGCAGGTCATCCGCATCTCCCGCAATCAGCCCCGTACTTTCTGGCAGAAAATGGTGGAAGCGGTACTCGCTACCCGCCTTGAGTTTGCAGCCTCTAAAAAGAAAATCATCGCCCTGTACGCTGCCAATGCACCGTTCGGCGGCAACGTGGTTGGACTGGAAGCCGCTTCCTGGCGCTATTACGGCCGTAAGGCCGACCAGCTCTCATGGGGAGAAATGGCGGCGCTGGCGGTACTTCCCAACAGTCCGGCCCTGGTGCATCCCGGCCGCAACCGGAATACGCTGCTCAACAAACGGAACCAGCTGCTGGATAAACTGTGGCGCAACGAAACCATCGACAGCATCACCTGCCAGCTGGCCAAACTGGAACCGCTGCCTGCGCAACCGCTGGCATTGCCGCAAGATGCGCCGCACCTGCTGGACCGCTTCCGGCTCGACTATCAGCAGCAAAAGTCTGATGGTCCTACCCGCATTAAAAGCACCGTAGAAGCACCGCTGCAAAAGAACGTCACGGCCATAGCGGAAAGATACCACAACGCCTACAAGGCCAACGGCATCAACAACGCCGCCGTACTGGTGCTGGATGTGGAAACAGGCAACACGCTCGCCTATGTAGGCAACATTTACAATCCTGCCAATCCTGAACTGGAGAGCCATGTGGACATCATACAGGCAAGGAGAAGTCCCGGCAGTACGCTTAAACCGGTGCTGTACGCAGCCATGCTCAACGACGGATTGATATTGCCCAATACCCTGATACCGGACATCCCCACACAGATAGCCGGCTATTCACCGCAGAACTTCGACCTCGGATACGATGGCGCCGTGCCTGCCTCCCGCGCGCTGGCGCGGTCGCTCAATATCCCCGCGGTACGCATGTTGCAGATGTACCGCTATGAGCGCTTTCATACGCTGCTGCAGAAAATGGGCATCACCACGCTGACGAAACCGGCCGACCACTACGGCCTGTCGCTCATCCTCGGCGGCGGGGAAACCACGCTCTGGGAAATGTGCGGTATGTACGCCAGCATGGCCCGTACGCTCGTTCATCTCGATCAATACCACGGCAAATACGATATGGACGACATCCATCCGCCTAACTACCGGTCAGACATACAACGTCCTTCACAATACGGATTGAGCAAAGATGGCGTACTGGACGCCGGCTCGATCTGGTACACCTTTGAAGCGATGACGGAAGTAATGCGCCCCGGCGAAGAGCTGCTGTGGCAACAGTTCTCATCCACACAACGCATCGCCTGGAAAACAGGTACCAGCTTCGGCTTCCGCGACGGATGGGCTATCGGTGTCACTCCCAAATACGTAGTCGGCGTATGGGTCGGCAATGCGGACGGAGAAGGCCGCCCCGGCCTTATCGGCGTGTCCACGGCAGCGCCCATCCTCTTCGATGTATTCAGGCTGTTACGCACCGGCAGCTGGTTCACCACACCCACCGCCCATCTCCGGAAAGTAGAAGTATGCCGCAAAAGCGGCTACCGCGCCAACGACCTGTGCGATGAAAAAGATTCCATCTATGTGCCGGCAGCCGGTATCCGTTCAGGCGTATGTCCTTACCATCAGTTGGTACACCTGGACCGCACTGGCCAATGGCGGGTAACGGAAAGCTGCGAGTCGCCACAATACATGCAGCATAAACCGTGGTTCATCCTGCCACCATCACAGGAGTTCTACTACCGCAGCAAAAACTACTACGCGCCACTGCCGCCTTATAAGCCGGACTGCATCGCCTCGCTGGGGCAGGACCGGGCGCCGATAGAACTGATCTACCCGCGGCCCAACGCCCGCATCTTTGTGCCGACAGAGCTGAACGGGCAACCCGGCCAGACGATCTTTACGGCGACGCACCGAAATAGTACCGCCAAAATATTCTGGCACCTCGATAACAATTTCATCGGGGAAACGGTGGAATTCCACCAGATGGCGCTACATCCGCCGGCAGGTAAACATACCATCACGCTGGTAGATGAAAACGGAGAGAGGATTGAACAGGCTTTCGAAATACTGGAAAAAGAAAAAGAGTAGCAAGCATAAAAAAAGCGAAGACAATGTCTTCGCTTTTTTGTTATGATCAGTAGTTATACTTGTCCTTCCACAATTGCTTCAGATGCCGCCGCAGCTCATCTTCCCGCGCATTCTTTCCCGGATCGTACAGCTTGGTGCCTTTGATGGCGTCCGGCAGAAACTCCTGCATCACGAAATTGTTGTCATAGTCATGCGCATAAGCGTATCCTTTGCCATAATCCATTTCCTTCATCATTTTCGTAGGGGCGTTACGGATATGCATAGGCACCGGCAGGTCGCCGGTTTTCGCTACCAGTGACTGTGCTGCGTTGATCGCCATGTAAGACGCATTGCTCTTGGCAGAGGAAGCGAGATAAGTCACGCATTGCGACAGGATGATCCTCGACTCCGGATAGCCGATCAGGTTCACCGCCTGAAAGCAGCTGGTGGCCAGCAGCAAGGCATTCGGATTAGCGTTGCCGATATCTTCGGAGGCCAGTATCACCAAACGACGCGCAATAAATTTCACATCTTCACCGCCTTCTATCATACGGGCCAGGTAATACACGGCGGCATTGGGATCGCTGCCACGGATGCTTTTGATAAAAGCGGAGATAATATCGTAGTGCTGTTCCCCTGTCTTATCGTAGATGGCTACCCGCTGCTGCGCGATGTCCATCACCTTCTGATCGGTGATAACGATAGGGTCTTCCTGCAGCGTACTCACTACCAGCTCAAACAGGTTGAGCAGCTTGCGGGCGTCACCGCCGGAGATATTAAACAGCGCGGCTGTTTCCTTTAATTCAATTTTTTTTGTTTTCAGCCACTCGTCGCGCTCCATGGCCTGGTGCAACAACTGCATCAGCTGATCGTTGCCCAGCGGCCGCAATACATATACCTGGCTGCGTGATAAAACCGCTGCATTTACTTCGAAGGAAGGATTTTCGGTCGTAGCGCCGATGAGGGTGACGATACCTTTCTCCACAGCCCCCAGCAGTGCGTCCTGCTGGGATTTGTTGAACCGGTGGATCTCATCGATAAAGAGCACCGCGTGCCGCTGGCGCCGGGCCATCTCTATCACTTCCCTTACTTCCTTTACGCCGGCAGAAATGGCGCTCAGCGTATAAAAAGGGACCTGGAGGGTATGTGCGATGATATTGGCGATGGTTGTTTTACCTACGCCGGGAGGCCCCCACAGGATCATGGAAGGTATTTTTCCCTGCTCAATGGCTTTTCTGAGGATACTGTCTTTTCCGGTAAGATGTTCCTGCCCCACCAGTTCGTCCAACGTCACAGGTCTTAACCGTTCTGCTAATGGTTGCATACACTTTTATTCTACAGGATGATGATTATTTGGGTTGATTGATCTGCTGCATTTTAAACTGCATGATGTCTTTGATAGAGCGGGCGCGGCTGATGGCCAGCTCCGTTTTTTCACCGGTAAACAGCTCGTTTACCGTTGTTTCAAACAGGGAGATCCAGCGATCAAAATGAGCCGGTTGAAGCGGCACTTTCTGGTTCACCGCAAAATGCGGCGCCATGGTGTTTCTGCCGTAACGGTTACTGTCCAGCAACAGCTGCTCCCAGAAGTCGTACATAATGGGCAGATGTTTGTCCCAGTCCACCCGGGCGACGTCCTGAAAGATATAGCCGATAACATCGTCCACCTTCACCTTCTCGTAAAAGCGGTCTACCAACAACTGGATATCCGCTCTGCTGGTTATCTGCTTCTTTTCCATCACTATGTCGTTTACTGCTGTCCTTCATTCCGTCGTGTCCATTCCCGCAGGAACCGGAAAGAAAGGTTGGCATTGAATGTCAGGATAAAACTGATGAGCAGGAACATTACGCTCATCGGTGTCAGTATAGCCGGATTATCAGCCCCCAATTGCTGTATCACATCTTTCTTCACTTCCGGTGGCAATGCCAGCAGGCCGATGCCCAGCAAAAACAGCAGCGCGCCGAAAAGCAGGGTGATTACTCCCATGATCCGGATACCGCTGGGCGTATTCTCCTTTAGGGGAATCTCGGGCAACAAGAGGCTACGCTGAAGATATAATGATAAAACGCTATGTATGAAACAGGCACCCCAGATCATGACAGACACCAGCATCATAGGGTTGAAGCCGGCAGAGATGACCATAAACACACCCAAAAAAGTAAAAAGACCTGTTATCATCAAGGCAAGGGCGGTGAAAATCCTGTATAATTTAAACATCAAACTCATCAAAAGCTTTTTTTAACGTCACAAACCTACCTAATTCCTACCTATTTTAGAGAGAAAATCGGGCTTCTTATCTAGCAATACTTTACATAAACCTTGCCGCTCATACAAAAGCCCTGTTTTTTGCTGCCCGCTTTTCCATAACTTTAAACACTAAACCTGTTTTACATATGAAGAAAAACAATGCGGTAAAACTACCGTTACTAGCTGCCATGGTCACCTTTGCAGCCTGTAACTCCGGTTCCACGCAGCAACACCAGGAGGCATCCACCGACACAGCCAAAGTCCCGGCCTTTAACCTCGCCGACATCGACACTGCCTACAAAGCCTGCGATGATTTCGACAATTATGTTAACGGAGGCTGGAAAAAGAACAATCCTATCCCGTCTACCGAAAGCCGCTGGGGCGCCTTCGGTATCCTCGACAAACAAAACAAGGAAGTTCGCCTCAAAAGCATTATCGCTGAACTTACCAGCAAAACTGACCTGAAAAAAGGCACTGAAGAGCAACAGATCGCAGACTACTACACCTCATTCCTGGACACTGTTACCATTGAAAAAAGAGGTATCACCCCCCTGAAACCTTACCTGGACAAAATTGACGCCATCAAAACGCTGGCTGACTGGGCAGCTGTAACCGGCGAACTCCAGAAAATAGGCGTGTCTACCTTTACCGGATTCGGTGCTGACGCTGACGCAAAAGACAGCAAAATGAATGTTCTCTACCAGGGACAAAGCGGCCTGAGCCTCGGTGAAAAAAGCTACTACATGCAGCAGGATTCCGCCACCAAAAATGTGCGGGATGAATTTGTAAAGCACGTAGATAAGATGTTCACCCTTGCTGGCTTCCCCGAAAAGAATGCCGGTACCACCATCCTCGGCCTCGAAACCGGGCTGGCTAAAATCCAACTGACAAACGTAGAACTGCGCGACCCGGTTAAAACCTATAACAGGGCCGCTTTCAGCGAACTGAAAACACTGGCGCCCGACTTTGACTGGGATGCTTTCGCACAAAAACAGGACATCAAAACAGATACCCTCGTTCTCCAGAACAAAGGTTATCTCACCAATGCCAACAAACTGCTGAAAGCAACACCCATCGACATCCTGAAAACATATACCAAATGGCAGCTTCTCTCTAGCTTCGCCGGCTACCTGCCGAAAGCCTTTGATGAAGAGAACTTCCATTTCTTCGGCACCGTGATGACCGGTAAAAAAGCACAGAAAACCCGCGCTGAAAGAGCCATCCGCTCTACCGACAGCAAGCTGGGCATGCCACTGGGCAAACTGTTCGCTAAAAAATATTTCCCGGAAAGCAGCAAGGAGAAAGTATCCAAGATGATCGAAAACGTTCGTTCCGTATACGGTGAACGTATCGACAAACTCACCTGGATGAGCGATTCCACCAAACAGATGGCCCACAAAAAACTGGCCTCTTTCACCTATAAAATCGGCTATCCCGACAAATGGAAAGACTATTCTTCTATCCAGGTTGATAAAGGTACGCTGCTGGAAAACGCCATCTCCGCTATACTCTACGGTCACAATGAGAACATCGCCAAAATCGGTAAACCCGTGGATAAAAGCGAGTGGGGCATGACACCACAAACCGTTAACGCGTACTACAATCCGCTGAACAACGAAGTGGTATTCCCTGCCGGTATCCTCCAGCCGCCGTTCTACAACCCTAATGCCGACGACGCTATCAACTACGGTGGCATCATCGCGGTGATCGGCCACGAATTCACACACGGCTTCGATGACCAGGGCTCCCAGTTCGACGCTGAAGGCAACCTCAAAAACTGGTGGACCAAAACCGATCGCGAGAACTTCGACAAACTGACCAAAAGTTATATCAACTACTTCAGCAACATCGAAGCACTGCCCGGCGTGAAAATCAACGGCGCACTCACCATCGGTGAAAACGTAGCCGATCTCGGTGGCCTCACCCTCGCTTACTATGCACTGAAAAAATCTTTCGAAGGTAAAGAGGAACCCAAACCAATTGACGGCTTCACCTGGCAGCAACGTTTCTTCCTCGGATGGGGACAGGTATGGCACGGTAACATCACCGATGCCGCGCTGCGCCAGCAAATACAGACAGACCCGCACTCTCCGGCCAGAGACCGTATCAACGGCCCCTTACCGCACCTGAAAGAATTTCAGGAAGCATGGGGATGTCAGCCCGGCAGCAAAATGGTATTACCGGATGCTGAAAGAGTAGTCATCTGGTAACGATGATGTATACGATGATAGCTGATCCCCCTGATTCAGGGAGATAAAAGCGAAGATCAACATACTACGACGCCCGCTGTTCTTACAGCGGGCGTCATCATTTTATCCCCAGGCATATGATTTATATCAGTTTTACTAAATGCCCGAATGTTTTATGCTGAAAATATCTATTTTTGCAACGCGTGAAAAAACTCTTCTGCATATTATTATGTTTCATCATCCTGCTGCAAAACTTCGGCACGGCAGTGGTCTTTATCAGCTACAAGATAAACCAGGCCTACATTGCCGCCAACCTTTGCGAAAACAGGAGCAACCCGGCCATGCACTGTAATGGTAAATGCCAGTTGCGCAAACAGTTACAGCGGGAAGAACAACAGGAACAAAAAAATCCCTACGCGCAAAAAGAAAACAAAGAAGTGACCTTATTCTGTGAACAGGTCGTTTTCTCCCATGAAGCTCCCAGCTTCGATATCACGACCGAACTTACGGCTTTTTATCTTATGAAGCCCACACATAGCCCTGTTAACAGTATATTCCACCCGCCCCTCTGCTAGTCCCGTCTGTGTAATTGTTTCAGTAAAACGATAGCCTGCGCTATCCGTTCGCCTGCTGCCTTTAATGATTGATTGTTACCTGACACGCGTAGCTAGCGCGGCTGTCAATATTATCGCTGCTACTTACGTGTAGCCGATACCGTTATTCGTTTGTCAATTAAACCCTTGCAATGAAAAAGTTATTTTTCATCATGGCTATGCTCATGCCTGTATCCACCATGGCCTGCGACATCTGCGGATGCTCCGCCAGCGGTTACCAGCTGGGCATTCTTCCACAGTACCATAAAAACTTCATCGGTCTCCGGTACGGGTACCGGCAGTTCAAATCTACCCACCCCATGGAGCTGGGCAATACCTCCAACCATGAATCCCGCGAATTCTACCATACCACGGAACTGTGGGGAAGATGGTATGCCACCAAAAGACTACAGTTCTTTGCTTTCGTGCCGTTCCAGTATTTCAGGAGAGAAGAAGGAAAAAGCATCACCACCGTCTCCGGCCTGGGCGACATCACCCTGATGGCCAACTACACCTTCATCGACAATAACTGGGACCTGGGCAAAAAATGGCACCATGTATTCCAGGCCGGCGGCGGCATCAAGCTGCCTACGGGCAGGACCGGCATACCAGACGAAGGCGGAAATATCTACCAGAATTTCCAACCCGGCAGCCGCAGCACCGACTTTGTGCTGAATGCCGTATACACCGTCAGACGCGGCAAATGGGGCATCAATACAGACGCCAGCTACCGCATCAACACCACCAACAAAGAAGAATACCGGTTCGGAAATCGTTTTAATACCTCCCTGCGTGGATTTCTCTATCAGCCTGTCAGCAAAACAGTGGCCGTGCAACCCTATGCCGGCCTGATGTACGAGCATGCCTCCGGCGACCACGAGCTGCATAAAACAAAGGAGTATACCGGTGGAGATATGCTGCATACCAGCATCGGCGCAGATGTTTATTTCAAACGCTTTTCCGCCGGCGTACAGGCCCAACTGCCGGTATACCAACACCTGTCTGCCGGTTACAATAAAACATACACCCGTTTATCCGCCACCGTTAACTTCTTCTTCTAAAAACAAACTTATTATGAAACAAAATATTCTACTCTTTAGCCTGCTCGCCGTACTGGCCTCCTGTTCCAAAGACAGCACCACGCCCGTTACAGACCCCAACGAGAAAGGCGTCGTGGTCCTGGAATTCGACAACCGCGCCGGAACAGATGATCTGATCCTGAATAATCAGCAGTACCGCAACGCTGCCGGGGAACAACTGACCATCAGCAAATTCGCCTATTATATCAGTAACATCCGGCTGATCACCGCCACCGGAGAAGCCTATACGGTACCGCAGGACAGCAGCTATCTCCTCATCAGCGAAGAGAATAAAGCCTCTGCCTTTCACACCCTGTACAACGTACCCGCCGGCGACTATACGCAGGTGAGGTTTATGATCGGGGTAGACAGTACCCGCAACACCATGGACATCAGCAAACGCCCCGGTGTGCTGGACCCCGCGGAAGGTGCAGCAGACATGTACTGGTCCTGGAACAGCGGCTACATCTTCGCCAAACTGGAAGGCGGGTCACCGGCTTCCACCGATGCGCAAAAACTTTTCCGCTATCATATCGGTCTTTATGGCGGTGGCTTCAACAACGGCCCGCAAACGCTCAATAACACCCGGGAAGTAACGCTCGCCATTCCCAACAACGGAAAAGCCATCGTCCGCCGCGACCGCAAAGCACAGATCCACTTCTTTGCCGATGCGCTGAAAATGCTGAACGGCGCCACCAACGTGAGCATTGCCGCCAATCCAAATGTAATGGTGACACCATTTTCAGAGAAAATCGCGGATAATTACACACAAATGTTTAACATTGATCACGTGCATAACGAATAACATTAATTAATTCTATCATGAAACAACTGATCTTAACCTGTAGCGTCCTCCTGGCTCTCGCCTGCAATCAGAACAGCAAACCTGCTGAAACCAAAGATGCACCCATGCCCGAAGCGCCCGCTGCAACAGCAACCGTAGTCAGCGATAAATTGCCCGACCCTGTATGCGAGATGCCTTACGACACCGCCTACAAGGAGTGGACCGTTTATCAGAAAGACACCATTCATTTTTGTTCCATCACCTGTAAGGAAGTCTTTCTCAAAGCGCCGGACAAATACATGGCCAAACTGAAAAAGTAAGCATTCCTTATTAATTATTCGTTTATGCGCCATCGTTACAGGTGGGGTAGTGGCATCGTATTGCCTTTACTCTCCCTTCTCATCCTCACCGCCTGCAGTAAAAACAACACGGAAACGAAACCGGAACCGGCTAAAAACATATCTTTTGTGAAGCCGGCCGGATTCCCGGAACCGGTCTACCGCCTGGCCGACAATCCGGTCACCACAGAAGGCTTTGCCCTCGGCAAGGTCCTTTTCTACGACGGTCTCCTGAGCCGCGACGGCACCATCAGCTGCGCCAGCTGCCATATACAAGCCAACGCCTTTACGCATCACGGCCACGATGTGAGCCACGGCATAGACGACCGCCTCGGCACCCGTAACTCGCCTCCCATCCAGAACATGGCCTGGTCCACTACATTCTTCTGGGACGGCGGCGTGCACGACCTCGATCTGCAACCCATCGCACCCATCGAGAACCCGGTGGAAATGGATGACAAGATGAACAATGTGATCGGCAAACTGCAGCGTAACACCCGCTACCAGCAGCTGTTCGAGAAAGCGTTCGGATCGCCCAGCATCAATAGCACGCGCATGCTCAAAGCATTGTCGCAGTTTATGGTCATGCTGATGAGCGCCGACTCGCGGTACGACCGCTTTATGGCCGGTAAAGAAACCTTCAGCGAAGAAGAAAAGAAAGGACTCGCGCTGTTTGAACAACGCTGCGCCAGCTGTCATAAACCACCATTATTCACAGACAACAGCTTCCGCAATAACGGCGTGGCACCGCGGCCCTTCGGCACTGACTCCGGACGCTACAAAATAACACTGCTCGACGAAGACATGTACAAATTCAAAGTACCATCGCTGCGCAATGTGGCCCTGACGGCGCCGTATATGCACGACGGCCGCTTTGGCAGCCTGGAAAGCGTGATGAACCACTATGACAACGGTTTTTACGCTACCGCCACGCTGGACCCGCTCTTTAAAAACAGTTTTTCACTGGGAGATAATGATAAAAAGGCGTTAATAGCATTTCTGAAAACCCTCAGTGACAAAGGATTTATCACCGATGAACGGTTTGCGCCGCCGCCGGGGTTTGTGCAGGGGGACTAATACTCAAGCGGGCATATCAGTTGATACGCCCGCTTTTTTTCGCATAAAAAAACCGTCCCGGTATAAACCAGGACGGTGTAAATACAGCTTATGAAATCTAAAAAAAATACTATTGAGTTACTACGATTCTGTCCCAGGCAACCCATTTGGCTTTGGTCCAGTCGTTAGCCGGATCAACAGCCCCCAGGAATTTCACTTTCTCGAAGAAAGCGTCCGCCAGTTTGCCGTCGAATTTGGCAGGATCATTAGCGATCGCCGGAGAACCGGTTTGAGGCGCCAGATCAGGAGTTTTGTTATTGAAAGGATCTTTCAGTTTGATGTCACCTGCGTTAGCAGCAGCAAAAACTTTGGTAGCGTCACGACCAGTCACCAGGTTCTGCAGACCAGCAGCGTCCAGTACCACAGTACCGGAACCGTCAGCAGTGGCAAACAGGTCGGTAGTGCCGTGCAGCAGGCTGTTTTTCAGACCGCTGGTAGCGTCAGCATAAAAGCCCAGGGTTACGTTATCGTCTATACGTAAAGCAGCTTTTTTCGCACCCATAATGATGGAGTTGCCCAGGACAAACTTAGTACCTCTTCTCCAACGCATGCCGTAGCCATAATCAGCGCTGGTACCGGCAGCATTGTTAGGTCCGATAGCGGTGAAGTTAGACAGGATCGGGAAAGTGGTAGGAGTGGTAGTGATGGGCAGGTTCTTCGGGTTGGTGTTGTCCACTTCAAAGTTGTTGGACACGTCGCCGTCAGATTTTTTGTCAGTGAAAGAAGGTTGTTTCACGGACACGGCAAACTGGATCATACCGTGATAAGCATCATCCATGTCAAAATCGTCGTCAGCGCAGTTGTAGGCAATCAGGTATTTGGCGTTTACGCTGCCACCGAAGAATTCAAAGGCATCGTCCAGGCCGTTTACGATCTGAATGTGGTTCAGGGTTGTTTTGTTACCAACGCAGTACAGTGACAGGCCGTTGATTTCATCATTGGCTGCTACTGCTTTACCAGCGTATTCAATTCTTACGTACTGCATGCTGCCGGAGTTGTCATCGTCCTGGTTGCCGCCGAAAGCAGAATAAGCAGCGTCAATATTACCTTCCAGTTTAGCGTGGTTACCGTTGCCGATAGCTTTACCTACCAGGATCACACCACCGAGGTCGCCCGGTTTTTTCTCAGTATGACCGGAAGTGAATACGATCGGATTTTCAGCGGTACCGTTAGCCTGGATCTGTGCACCTTTATATACCAGCAACACACCGGCAGAATCACGCATGCTGATGATTTTTGTACCAGCTTCGATGTTCAGGGTGGCATTATCTACATATACATAACCACGCAGTACATAAGTCTTGTTTTTAGACCATGTTTGGTTGGCAGTGATTTTACCTCTCACCATTACAGTGTCGCTGTTGCCGGATGGAGGTGGAGTTGTATTGTTGTCATCATTTTTACTGCAGGCTGCAAAAGTAGTGGCAGCAGCCATTAAAGCCAATACATAATTTTTGTTCATACTGCTTAATTATTTGATTTACAAATATCAAAAGTCACCTTTACGGGAATATGAAACCCGCGTTATTTAATTGTTACTTTACTTTGGACAGAAAATTATACTTGAACGTGATCGTGAAAGTGGTGCCTGGCTTCAGTGAGCTGATGATGTAATCCTTACCGGCTACGTAAGCTGTTTTGTTGTTTCCCGGGAACTTATAATACAGTGCAATAGGCTGGGCAAAAATGTCTGAAATATTCAGTTTTAACTCGCCTGCGTTTTTAAACACTTTTTTACTGATCTGCAGGTCCACGATATCTCTCGGCTTTTCGTAAGTGTCCAGACCGGCGTTGGTGCCTCTAAAGCGTAACCGCTGCCCGATCCTGTTGTACAGCAGGTTGAGCGAGAAATTATTATCAGCCGGCGCGTAGGAGATACCGCCGTTGATCAGATAAGGAGACTGTCCCTGCAGCGGTGTTTTTTTGTCGGGGTCCACAGCGCCCGGCAGATCTACTTTAGAGTAGATGTAAGCCGCATTGGCGTAGAACACCAGGTTATCAAACACTTTTGCATCGGAGATAAAATTCAGCCGCTTTCTCAGTTCAATCTCCGCTCCATAGTCAGTGGCGCTGTTGGCGTTGTTGTAGGAAAGGATATTGTTACCGTCGTTCGTTTGCTCGATGGGATTCTTGAATTTTTTATAGAACACAGAAGCAGAGATCACTTCGCCTGCGCCGGGGAACATTTCCCAGCGTAAGTCCGCGTTAGTGGCAGTGCTGCGTTTCAGGTATTCGTTACCCTGTATCAGGAACTCATTGTCATAATCATAATACCTGAAGTTGGCCAGCTCTCTGAACTCGGGCCTGTTAACCGTTTGGGAGAAAGACAGGCGCAGGTTGCTCTTTTCGGTAACACCGTAGGTAAGGTTAGCGGAAGGCAGTACGTCCACGTTATCGTAACGCTGTGTAGCCTGGCCGGCAGTTTTCAGTTCCTGTACATAAGATTCTACGCGGGCGCCCCACACCAGCCGCAATGCGTCGGTAAACTTGTTATCAAACATCAGGTAGCCGGCGGTCAGGTCGGCAGTGCCTTTGTAGTCTTTGTTGTTAGCGTCGATCTTCGCCAGCAGGATGCTGTATTTATCGATGTTTTCGTTGCTGAAAATATTTTCTACGGTAACACCTTTGTCCAGCGGAATTTCTGCTCTGGAAGCAGCAGTGGCATATCCGAGCGCAACAGCGGAAAAATCGCGGTTACGGTAAGATTTCATGCCGCCGAATTTGAACTTCTGGCTCTCTCCGAACAATTTAAACGGTACGGCAAAATTCAGGTTGGCGCCGAGGATATTTTCCGTCAGTTTGGTATAAACGCGTCCTGCATCCCTGATGGCCGGGTTGTTCTCCCCGGAGAGTGTGAGCGAATAATAATCGTTGCCGTCGTATTTCTGAAAAGACAGGATACGCTGGTCGGGCTGATTACGGGAAGAACGCGCATAGGAGAGGTTCCAGTCCATCGTCAGTTTATCATTACCGATGACATGTTGTCCTTCGAGGGTGGAGTTATACAGGCTGTTCTGCGTGGTTTCGTTGTTATAGCTCAACCGCGGCTGGCCGGCATTATTATCAAACACCAATCCTGTTCTGCGGGTAAATACCGTATTGAAATCATTGTTATAGAAGTTCTTCAATGCGATCTTACTCTTTCTGAAATTGTAGGCGAAGTTCAGTACAGCGCCCAGGTTACTGGATTGCGTGTATACATCGTCGTTAAAATCGAACAGATGCTCGCTGACATTTTTTTCGCTGCGCTCCCGCACGTTTCTTTTGTTGCTGTTGCCATAGTTGACAGCGAAGATGTAGCCGAAGCGGTTCTTCTCTTTCACCTGCCAGGCATTGCCCATAGAGAGCTGCACACCGATCGGCGGGCGGCTTTTGCCATTGCGTTTACCGCTGCTGTAAGTATTGGGAAACTGTTTGGCGATGGCGATTTTCTCTGCATCGTCCAGCAGGGTATAGTTGCCTTTAGCGGCGTTTTTATACGCGTCCGGCAGTGCGCGGGAACCGTCATCAAAGCCCAGGAAGTCATATTTCCCTTTGGGAGGCGCTGTATAAAAGTCCTTGAAAGTCGTTTGGGTATTGTAACCGGTGCTGAGCGACAGGTCCAGGAAACGCTGGTCCGGGAAGTCTTTGGTGCTTACTTTCACCGCGCCGCCGGCGAAATCGCCCGGCAGATCAGGGGAAGCGGTTTTATAGATGGTGATGTTATCGATCAGTCCGGAGGGGATGATGTCAAAGGAGAATGCTTTTTTGTCGGGCTCGGTGCTCGGCATCTGCGCATTGTTCATGAGCGTGGTGTTATACCGCTCACTCAGTCCGCGTACCACGACGAATTTATTATCCTGGATACTGGTGCCGCTCACGCGTTTCAGCACTTCGCCGGTGTTTTTATCGGGTGATTTTTTGATGAGGTCGGCGGAGATACCGTCGGATACGACCGCGTTATTTTTCTGTGCGGCATAAAGCGCGTTGATGGTTTCCTGTTTAAAGGAACCCCTGATCACCACTTCCTGTAAGTCTTTGGATTTGGGTTCATCCATAATGATGTCCAGGGAGGTCGGTTGACCGGCTTTCACTATAACATCGGAGATCGATTTGGTTTGATATCCCATGTATTTGAAGTCGAGGGTATAGGTGCCCGGTTCCATATTAAAGGCGTAGCGTCCTTCAACGTCGGTGACGGCGCCTCTGCCGGTGCCTTGCACCACGATGGTAACGCCAATGAGCGCTTCACCGGTTTTTTTGTCGGTCACTTTCCCGGTCAGCTTTGCAGGATCTCCTGCCAGCACCGTTCCTGTGAAAATAAATTGAAATAAAGTCAGCAATAACAGAGGTACAGATAAAAAGCCCTTCACGATATTTGGTTTTGTTTTATACGGTTTTAATCTTGTTCTAATCCCGTTTTAATATCGGTGGCAAAAATATCAGTGAGGCATTAACGCAGTATTAAGCTGACGTTACCAGTATGTTAATTGTTAAGAAATGTTTATGGTATTGTTAACAGGAACGCATATACGAAACAGGCATAGGACAGGGCATCATCAACAAGGGATTTGAAAAGGCCGGACAGCGGACAGTTGCTACATCAGGTAAGAAGGCGGCGTGGGTCTGTTGTTATTCATCAACATATCCAGTGAGATATCCAGCTGGTAGTTACGCTCTTCTCTTTTATCCTGTACAGCGGAGGATATTTGAAAGAGGTGCTGACTTTTGTTGGTGAACGGCTTGTTGTCTTTATTGCAGAGTTCGAGGCTGAAGTTGAAACGTTCTTCCAGGTCTTCCTCAAATTCACGCAGGCTGAGCGTTTCATCGATAGGGTACTCCACCAGTGTTTCGTCTTCAAAACCGGCTTCTTTCAGGGTATCAAAGGCATTGGCCAGAGAGTGGCGTACATATACCGCTACATTACAGGATAACAAACGCTGAATTTGCATCTGTAAAAGGGATATTGTCATTAATGGGTGTAGTTTAAGTACTTTCATTGCTGTTCAATCTTCATTTACTGCGCTTCCAAATAGGTTTTCTGAATAGTTATAAGCAAACTTAGAAGTCTACTTTTAATTTAATATTAAGCACTTGTTATGATTATGTGAAAATCTAAATCAAATATAAAAATATTTGAATATTTAACCATTAAAATATTTACAGTAAACCGTCAGATGGCTAAATCCGAAAAAGTTTTGGGGTCCCAGTCGGGGGAGGCGTCGTCTTCGTCTTCCGGGAGCACGGTTTTGGCTTTGGTAACGGGATGCTGGTACAGGGTCCATTGCTGGTGGGCGTATTCGAGGGCGGTAAGGCTCTCTACCCAGTCGCCCGAGTTCAGGTAGGTAACGGTTTTATCGCCTACGGGCATCTCTTTAATCAGCGGCTGGTGGATATGGCCGCAGCAGACCACGTCAAATCCTTTGTCCACCGCTATCTCCGCGACCGTCTGTTCAAAATCCGAGATAAATTTCACGGCGGATTTCACCCCTTGTTTGACTTTTTTGGAGAAAGACATCTTTTCGCGGCCCATGCTTTCCAGTACGTTATTGACCAGGCGGTTGATGATAATCAGCAGATCATATCCTTTACCCCCCAGTTTAGCCAGCCATTTGGAGTTTTTCATGGTCACGTCGTACACGTCGCCATGGAAGAACCAGTGTCTTTTACCGTCTACGTCCAGTATCAGCTTGTTATCGATGGAGAAATTGCTCAGTTCAAAGCCGGCATATTTGCGGAGGGCTTCGTCGTGGTTGCCGGTCAGGTAGTACACCTCCGTTCCTTTGCCGATCATCTTCAGGATTTTGCGGATTACCTTGGTGTGGGCTTTGGGGAAGTAACGTTTGCTGAACTGCCAGATATCGATGATATCGCCGTTGAGCACCATAATACGGGGATCTATGCTGTCCAGGTACTGGACCAGCTCTTTAGCGTGGCAGCCGTATATCCCGAGGTGGACGTCGGAGATAACGACTATATCTAATGCGCGTTTGTCAGACATCTATGTGAAAATGTAACAGGGTTGCAGGTACCTGTTTATGATTATAATTTCTTATACAAAGGAAAAATTGCTATATTACTTTTATATTAATCCAGTGTTAAGGAATTATTAATTCACGTTTTTTTCTGGCTCCGATTGATTCTGAAAGCTATTTTTGCGGCAAATTTTTAAACTCAAACGTATGGGAGGCTTCAATTCTTTTGTTAAACTATTCATGCCGAAAGACCGGGTATTCTATTCTTTATTTGAAGACGTGGCTTCCAACCTCGTGGAAATGGCCCAGGTACTCAACGAACTGGTAGCAACCAATGATCCGGCCGTACGTAAAGACAAAGTGCACCTGATTGAGCGGCTGGAGCATAAAAACGATGATTATACCCACCGCATATTTGTAGAGCTGGGCCAGAACTTCATCACGCCCTTTGACCGGGAAGATATCCACTACCTGGCCGCCACACTGGACGACGTTGCCGACTACATTCACGGTTCTGCCAAAAGAATGGACCTGTACAAGGTGAGCGTACTGAACGAGAGCATCCGCAAACTCGCTGAGCTGATCCACCTCGGCGTGCTGGAGCTGCACAAAGCCATCCCTGAGCTGCGTAACATGCAGAATATGCGCGTTATCACTGATGCCTGCGTAAAAATCAACAGTCTCGAGAATCATGCCGACGATATCTATGACCGCGCTATTGCCGACCTGTTTGATACAGAACAAAATGCCGCAGAGCTGATTAAAATGCGTGAAATATACCAGGCGCTGGAAATCGCTACCGACAAGTGCGAAGACTGCGCTAATGTTATTGAAACCATTATAATCAAGTATTCCTGATAAAGGGTATATCGCCCTGACCGCATAATCCTCGTGTTACCATGACTTTATTAGTAATAATTGTAATACTGGCATTCGTATTTGACTATATCAATGGTTTCCATGATGCAGCCAACTCTATAGCCACTATCGTGTCGACCAAGGTACTGACGCCTTTTCAGGCAGTGCTTTGGGCCGCAGTTTTTAACTTTGCGGCTTTTTTTATTGCCAAGTACGTTATTGGCGAGTTTAAAGTGGCCAACTCCGTGGCCAGTTCCGTATTTGAACAGTTCATCACCCTGAAAGTGATCTTCTCCGGGCTGGTAGCTGCTATCACCTGGAACCTGTTCACCTGGTGGTTGGGAATTCCTTCCAGCTCCTCCCACACCCTCATCGGTGGCTTCATTGGCGCCGCTGTTACCAGCGCCGGCACCCTCGATGTGATCAACTACCACAAGGTGCTGCCTATTGTGTACTTTATCGTACTGGCGCCCCTCATCGGTATGGTGGTGGCTTTTATCATTACCATTATTATTGTGAATATCTGCCGCAAGGCCAATCCCTTCCGGGCGGAAAACTGGTTCAAACGCCTGCAGCTGGCCTCTTCTGCTGCATTGAGCCTGGGCCACGGCAGTAACGACGCCCAGAAAGTAATGGGCATCATTGCTGCAGCCATGGTAGCAGCCGGCTATATTCCCAATATCAAGGCGATGCCCGACTGGATCCCGCTGGCCTGCTTCACCTGTATCGCCCTCGGTACCATGAGCGGCGGCTGGAAAATCGTTAAGACCATGGGTACCCGTATCACCAAGGTAACCCCGCTCGAAGGCGTGGCTGCTGAAACTTCCGGTGCCGTGACCCTGTTCCTGACCGAACACCTCGGTATCCCGGCCAGTACCACCCACGTTATCACCGGTGCTATCATGGGTGTAGGCGCTACCAAAAGGTTATCAGCCGTTCGTTGGGGCGTGACCGTCAGCCTCCTCTGGGCCTGGGTGCTTACCATCCCTATCAGTGGCCTGCTGGCAGCAGTCACCTATCTCATCGCCAGCATCTTTATCTAACATAATGTTATATAATAATATTAAAAAGCTCTCCGTTGTGAACGGAGAGCTTTTTTTGTATAAAAATGCCGTCATGTGGATTAGAGCGACTATTTTTGTGCGGTTTTCTATAGAAGCCTATAACATCCAATCAAAACTGATCTACGCATGAAAGGAATTATCCTGGCCGGCGGCTCCGGTACCCGATTACACCCCATCACTTATGCCATCAGCAAGCAGATAATGCCGGTATACGATAAACCCATGATCTATTACCCATTGTCAACATTGATGCTGGCAGGCATAAAAGATATCCTGATCATCTCCACGCCGCACGACCTGCCCTCCTTTCAGCGTCTCTTCGGAGACGGCAGCCAGCTGGGACTGAACCTGTCCTACGCGGAACAGCCACTACCCAACGGACTGGCACAGGCCTTCGTTATCGGAGAACAATTTATCGGAAATGACAGCGTGGCACTGGTACTGGGAGACAACATCTTCTATGGCGCCGGCCTGGGGTCACAGCTAGCAGACAACACCCGGCCAAACGGCGGCATCGTATATGCCTACCAGGTGTCAGACCCTGAAAGGTACGGCGTGGTGGAGTTCTCCGAAGACATGCGCGTATTGTCCATCGAGGAAAAACCCGCGAAGCCCAAATCCAATTTCGCGGTGCCCGGCCTCTATTTCTACGACAACGAAGTGGTGGAGATCGCCAAAAACCTGCAGCCCAGCGCACGCGGTGAATACGAAATCACAGATGTGAATAAAGAATATTTGAAGCGTGGCAAGTTAAAAGTTTCTATCTTACCCCGCGGAACAGCCTGGCTGGACACCGGCACCTTCGACTCCCTGATGCAGGCCTCCCAGTTTGTACAGGTGATCGAACAACGACAGGGTATCAAAATAGCCTGTATCGAGGAAATAGCCTACCGTAAAGGCTTTATCTCCGCCGGCCAGCTGAAGGAACTGGCCAAACCATTGCTGAAAAGCGGCTATGGTCAGTATCTCGAAAGAGTGCTGGAACAAAAAATGATCTGACATCTCATTAAAACGTAAATCTGATATTATCATGAAGGTTCTTGTTACGGGTGGTTGTGGCTACATTGGCTCCCATACTATAGTAGATTTAATCAATCATGGCTTCGACGTGGTCTCTGTTGACAGCAACATCAGAAGCTCCACACAGTTGTTGGATGGCGTGGAAAAAATTACCGGCAAAAAAGTACGTAACTACAAAGTGGACCTCTGCAACCTGGAAGATACCCACGCAGTATTCCATGAAAACAGGGACATTGTAGGTGTTATCCATTTCGCCGCCCTCAAAACTGTCCCTGAATCTGTAGCAGATCCCCTGTTATACTTTCATAACAACCTCACCTCCCTCATCAATGTGCTGAAATGCATCAAGGAATTTAATGTTCCCCATTTCGTGTTTTCTTCCTCCTGCTCTGTATACGGTAATACCAACGCACTGCCGGTAGTGGAAGAAACACCGCTGGGCGAAGCACAATCCCCTTATGCCCGCACTAAACAAATGGGAGAACAGATAATTGAGGATTACAGCCGGGTAAACGACACCCAGTCTATCCTCCTGCGCTATTTTAACCCCGTTGGCGCCCACCCGTCCGGCCTCATCGGTGAATTGCCCCTCGGCAAGCCTGACAACCTGGTACCGGTGATCACCCAGACCGCCATCGGTAAAATCCCGAAAATGGTGGTATACGGCACAGACTACGATACCCGCGACGGCTCCTGCGTACGTGACTATATCCACGTAACGGATATCGCCAACGCACATACCAGGGCCCTGCAATATCTCATTGAACGCAGAAACGCCTCCAACTGCGAAATCTTTAACCTCGGCACCGGTAACGGCGTAACCGTACTGGAAGCCATCAAAGCTTTCGAAAAAATATCCGGCGTAAAACTCAACTACACCACAGGCCCACGCCGCCCCGGAGACGTGATCGCCATCTATGCCAATAACTCCCGCGCCAAGGAAAAACTCGGCTGGACACCGGAAATCGGTATAGAAGACTGTATGCGCACCGCATGGCAGTGGGAAGTAAGCCTCCGTAATAAAGTGCTGAGCAACTAACATCCTGACATTAAATGTTTACTTTTACGCCTCAATTTTAAACAGACCGCAATGGTAAAAGATATTCAACCGCTGAACGAAAAAGAAACCCGCGCCGGATTTGGTGAGGGCATACTGGAAGTGGGCCGCAAAAACCCCAACGTAGTAGCACTGACCGCCGATTTGCTCGGCTCTATGAAGCTCAACGCTTTCGTGAAAGAATTCCCCGACCGCTTCGTACAGGTAGGCATCGCGGAAGCCAACATGATCGGCATCGCCGCAGGCATGACCATCGGTGGAAAAATACCATACACCACCACTTTCGCCAATTTCTCCACCGGCAGGGTGTATGACCAGATCCGCCAGTCTGTGGCCTATTCCAACAAAAACGTGAAAATATGCGCCTCCCACGCAGGCCTCACCCTCGGTGAAGACGGCGCTACCCACCAGATACTCGAAGATATCGGCCTGATGAAAATGCTGCCCGGCATGACCGTGATCGTGCCCTGCGATTTTAACCAGACCAAAGCCGCTACCATCGCGATCGCCGATCACGAAGGACCGGTATATCTCCGCTTCGGCCGCCCAAAATGGCCTAACTTCACCGCAGAAAACCAGGACTTCCAGATCGGTAAAGCCCAGGTACTGCACGAAGGCACCGATGTAACCCTGTTCGCCTGCGGCCACCTCGTATGGATCGCCGTTGAAGCCGGTAAAATACTGGAAGAAAAAGGCTACAGCGTGGAAATCATCAACATCCACACCATCAAACCGCTGGACGAAGCCGCTGTGATCAAATCCCTCAGCAAAACCCGCTGCGCAGTCACTGCCGAAGAACACAACGTGCTCGGCGGCCTCGGCGACAGCATCGCCCAGGTAGCTGCCCGTCATATCCCCGTGCCCATCGAATACATCGGCACCAATGATACCTTCGGCGAAAGCGGTAAACCAGTAGAACTGCTGAAAAAATACGGCCTCGATGCAGAACATATCGTTGCCGCCGCTGAAAAAGCCATGCAACGGAAAAAACAATAATGCACGCGCATAAATAACTGACAACAGCCCATGGACCCCGCGCTCATGGGCTGTTGTGTTTTGCTCCCCCTTCCCGTGCGGAAGCCCGGGTTACGCAAGCTCCCGGACCATCCCAGAAATACCCTACCCCCCGGTTAAACTTTTTCATTTTATATATATCATAGAAACAACAATACTTTATACCATCATTAAAGTACCTGACAGCGAGTTTTTTCTTTATATTCAGGAAAACAAAACCTGTCCAAGAACCATTTAACCTATGGCCGTTACACAGGACGATAAAACACTCCTGGCGCTATACCGGATGCCGGAAACCCGTGAACAGGGTTTCACCCAGATCATCCGCAAGTACCAGGAAAGACTTTACTGGCACATCAGACGGCTGGTCATCTCGCATGATGATGCCAATGACGTGCTGCAAAATGTTTTCATCAAAGTCTGGAAAAACCTGGAAAATTTCCGGGAAGACGCCCAGCTTTTTACCTGGCTGTATAAAATAGCCACCAACGAATGCCTGACGTTTCTGGAACAACAAAAACGTAAATTCGCCGTATCCCTCTCCGAAGTGGAAGACGGTCTCCATAATAAACTGAAAGCAGATACCCAGTTTGATGCAAACAAACTGGAGTGGAAATTACAGCAGGCAATATTGCAACTACCTGAAAAGCAGAGAATTGTGTTTAACCTAAGATATTACGATGAAATGCCCTACGAAGAGATGAGCCGGGTGCTGGACACGTCTGAAGGCGCACTGAAAGCATCCTATCACCATGCAGTCAAAAAAATCGAGGAATTTATCAAAGGAACAGATATCTGATAACCCGCCACCCCCGGTTTTAAGCTGCCTTTAAAGTTTTTTGGCAAAAGATTAAAATCTCATTAAACTATTGAAGCAGTGACCTGTCTAAAATTTGTATATGAACAAGCACGAACATATCAGCAATGAATTAAAACAACTGGCGCCGGATGCCAACTGGCCCGCCGATGCACCCTTTACGGTGCCGGCTGGTTATTTTGACCGGCTGCCGGATGCAGTGCTGCAGCAGGTTCATTTACTGCGACCCGACCACACAGGCGCACCCACGCCCCATCACCCTTTTTCAGTACCCACAGGCTATTTTGAGGAACTCCCGCAAGCCGTCCTCCAGCGGATAAATACTGCCAGGGAAAACCCGGTCCTTGCCGAACTGGAAGAGATATCCCCGCTGTTGGCGGCAATACCCAAACAGGTTCCCTTTACAGTGCCCACAGGATACTTCGGTACCCTGGCCGCCGTACCGCCCGTTCCCGTAACGCCATCACTACGCGCTGTACACCGGAACCCGGTAAAAAAATGGCTGAAATACGCCGTGGCCGCCTGCCTGATCACCTTCACCAGTACCACCGCCATTCTCTTCCTGCAACGGGACAGCAGCTTCAACGTGGAAAAACAACTGGAAAGAATAGACACCCAGGATATTGAATACTATCTCCAAAACCATACGGATGCTTTTGACAACGATGCTATCTTTGCCGGCTTTGCCGACGACGCAGCCCCGGAATCCCTGCAGCAACAACTGAACGAAGAGATTCCGACCGCGGCCATCGAACAATACCTGCAACATTCATCCTTCAAAGAGGTATTACCTAACCAGTAGTGATGCATGAAACGCTTTAATTTTATAACCATAGGGATTGTCCTGCTTATGTTGACCAGTGCCATAACCCAGGCACAGAAACCGACATCTGATGAAGCATCTGAAAAAATAAAAAGCCTTCAGATGCAGTACCTGTCCCAGAAACTGAACCTCTCCGCCGAAGAAGCAGAGAAGTTCTGGCCGGTATACAAAAACTATACAAAGGAAGTGGAAACACTCATCGCCGAACGCCATAACAAAAGGCAGCAGGACAAACAACTGTCAGACCCCGATGACGTTGCCAGAAGAAATATGGACAACGACCTCGGCTATGAAAAAAGAATGTACGACATCAAGTCCAGGTATACCAACGAATTTCAACGCGTATTACCCGCCCGCAAAGCCGGCGCAGTTTTTAAAAGCGAACGGGAATTCAGGAGCATCATGATCAATCACCTGAACAATCAACGCCTCAATAGAATGAATCAGCGCGGCAACTTCAGAAAAAGACCTTAATCCATCATAAAAAAGGGAGATCTGTCGATCTCCCTTTTTGTATACTAACCCACAACAGTTATTGCGCTTTATAATGTGCCCTCACCTCTGCCACCTTACCGTCTTTCAGCACCATCATCTCCGTACTCAGTAAATTGTTCACGCTCTTATAGTACAGCACAACGGAATGAACGCCTTCCAGTATATGATACAATTCAAAATGCAGGTCAGGATAAGCCGTCAACGCCCTGCTGAAATAAGCGCGCAGGTTGTCAATGCCCCGGATACAACCTTCCGGATCATTATTGATTTTCTGTATAAAAGGAGAGTAAAAGGTAATGTCCGGTGAATAGTGCGACATCACTTCATCAAGGTTATGGCTGTTCCAGGCTGCTACCCAGGCATGCCCAAAGGAGGTCATGTTTTCCATTATGATCACTTTTTTGAAAGAACAAGGTAGGGGTTTTACTACCGGGGGCATTGGCTGGAAAGCTCAATTTCTCCGCGACGCCATTGCACGGGCGTTACCCCGAAACACCGGCGGAACTGCCGGTAAAAATGTGAAAGGTCCTCAAATCCGGTGCTATAGGCTATTTCCGGCACTGGCAGGTCCGACGTGCGTAATAACAGTGCCGACATTTGCAACCGCTTGGCCCATATCCACTGCATAGGACTGCATTGGTAAGTCTCCCGGAAACGCCGCTTCAGGGTAGCCAGGCTCATATTTCCCAACGCGGCCACCTCTTCCAGCAACCGCACCTCCTGTATGTTTTTATGCAACCGGTCCATCACCTGTTGCATGGAAACGGACGGACTGCCGGCCAGCGCCGCTTTCACCGCCGCGGTCTCCTGCTGCAATAAATGCAATACCCGGTCCATCATATTCTCATACGCGGGCATAGTGCCATCTTCCCGGAAATCGCGCAGCAACGACTGTGTCAGCTGCTGCCACTGTAAAGAAGCGGAAATGGTCTGTGTGGCACCTGCTACATATTTGCCGGTAGCGGCAGCAGCATAATGCGTAGCCAGCAGGGCCGGCGGCAGGAAAAAATTGATGCTGGCATAGTCTTCCGATGGCTGTAGTATCTCTGAACAGATAACACTGCCTGACGGTATCAGAAAAACATCGCCGGCCCGCAGGCGGTGCACCTGCAGGCCGTCGTATATTCTTTTCTCACCACGTACCACCAGGTTGAGCACCGGGTGTGGTATGTACAGCCCATGAGCGGCCGGTTGCCGGTAATTGCTGTAAGCGGCCCAGCTGTGGCCCTGTTGCTCCCATGTCCTGATATGGTGTTGCCCTGTTAATGTAAAGCGGTCATACAAGGTGTACATAGGCGTCTGCTCCTGTTCCTGTTACTCAGAATTTGGCAAAAGGCTCTTTGGTATCGTGATAGAAGAGGAAAGTCCATCCTTCCTGCTTACCACGCTCCATGAACTCCTGGCGCAGCTCCATACTGCGTTTGCCGTCATAGTCATATTTAGCCACAAAGCGGCTCCGCATCTGGGAAATCTGTGGTGCCACATCGCCGCCGAAAAATACTTTGTCCTCGCCGTCATCCACCAGGAATACCTGGTGGTACGGACAGTGGCCGCCGGTCAGCTCATAGTGAATATAACCGTCAATAGTGCCGTTGCCGGTAGTGAACACCACATTATCGCGCTGTTGCAGCAATGCGATATCCTCTGCCAGGTAGGATTTGCCGGCATGCTCCATCGCATACAGCATCTCTTCATTATTGACATAATAGGTGGCGTTGGGAAAAGTGAGGGTACGCTCCCCGGTGATAGGATCTGCTGCGGATACGCCCCCGGAATGGTCTTTATGCAGGTGGCTCATGAGCACCTTGGTGATCTCCATAGGATTAACGCCATGGTCTATCAGGTGCTGATGGATCTGCAATACGCCGTCTTCGTTGCGGAAACCCAGCCCGGCGTCAAACAATATATAGTCACGGTCAGTGATCACCAGAAAAGGCTGTATCTCTACCAACAGGGAACCGTGCGGACGGTCCTGCAGATTATCTGTGCCCAGTCTGAAAGGAGAAAACCGTTTGGTAGCGTCTACCGTAAATGAACCTTCTGATAATGGAATAATTCGTGCCATGATGCAAAGATAGCCCATTCACCATTAGGTTGCAGCCCCGGTTACCGCAACACCATCTGCCGGTCGGCATCCAGCCGCAGCATAATAAATATCAGCATGGTGAAAGTCATCAGCGACGAACCGCCATAACTCACCAGGGGCAACGGGATACCGATCACCGGCGCCAGGCCGATGGTCATGGAGATATTAATAGCGAGGTGGAAGAAGATGATACTGGCCACCCCATAGGCATATACGCGCGAGTACGTCGATCGCTGTCGCTCCGCCACAAATATGATCCGGAAAAGCAACGCCACATACAGCCCGATGAAAATCACGCTGCCGATGAAGCCGAAGTCTTCCCCGATGGTACAGAAGATAAAGTCGGTACTCTGTTCCGGTACAAAGTCAAAACGGGTCTGCGTACCCTTCAGGTAACCTTTGCCCCAGAAGCCGCCGGAACCGATGGCGATCATACTCTGCCGGGTATTATAAGTCGCCTTGGGATCGTTTTCCTTGCCCAGCATAACCTCGATACGACGCACCTGGTAGTCCTTCAGTACTTTGGTGAAGGCAAAAGGCACCACGAACATCACGAATATGGAACAGAAGGCATATACGCCCAGGATGACGAGCAGGCGCGACCGCTTTCGTTTGATTTCCCGTCGCATGAAATAAATGACCAGCGCGGTAATCACGGAGAAGATGGAGAAGAGCACGTACTTGTCTACCAGCAGGGCTGAGAGCACCAGCACAATGCCGGAGAAAGCGATCACCAGCAGGATACCGGGTAACCCTTCGCGGAACATCACGAGGAAAAAAGCAAAATACACCAGTGCCAGCCCCGTTTCATCCTGTAAAATGATGATAGCTGCCGGTATCAGGGCGATGGCAGCGGCGATCAGCCGCGACCGCAGTTTGGTGAAGTCCGTCTCCTGCGACGACAGGTATTTGGCCAGCGCCAGGTTGGTACAGAGCTTCGTCAGCTCCGCCGGCTGGAACTGGAAACCACCGATCACCAGCCATGAGTGAGAACCTTTTACATCTTTACCGATCCCCAGCACCAATAGCAGCAACAGCAGACCGCCCGCGTACAACAGGTTGGAAGTGGCGGTGAAGAACTTACTGTCCGTCAGCCAGATAATGGCCGCCAGTACCAGTGATACACCAAACCACATGATCTGGCGCGAATAGTTTTTATTCAGGTGGATAATATTCTGCCAGACATTATCATCGCCCCGGTATTCCGCAGCAAAGATGGACATGATGCCGATGATCACCAGCGCCAGGTACAGGCCAACAATTGGCCAGTCAATCCCTTGTGTCAGTTTGGCTTGCGAACGGTTCATGAGCGGTTCTCCTCTTATTTCGTTTTAGTTATTTAGTTCCGTTTTTCTTGATAAGGGCGCTGGCGTTCAGTGAGTCCAGCTTGGATTTAGCCACCATGGCCGGTTCCAGTGTTACCGTCTCCATTACCGTTTTCATCAGGGCCTGTCTTTTGGTGGAGATGGAGTCTTTCAGGTATTTCTCCATCATGAGGCTGGCGATAGGTGCTGCGTAGCGGGCGCCGAAACCAGAGTTTTCCACGATAACGGCAATGGCTATACGCGCATTCTCCGCCGGGGCGAACGCCACGAAGGCGGCGTGGTTCTTCAGTTTGGTACGTTTACCATCAACGATACCGTAGTTTTCCGCCGTACCGGTTTTACCGCCGATAGAGATCCCTTCGATCTGGGCTACGCGGCCGGTACCGCTGGCCACCACGTCTGTCATACCGTGAATTACAGCGCTGTAGGCCGTATCAGAGATATGGGCCACTACGTGTTTTTCCTTGTATTTATCGAGTAAATGGGTATCGTCGCCGTCGATGCTTTGCACAAAGTGCGGGATATAGTAAGAGCCGCGGTTGGCCACGATACACATGGCGTTGGCCATCTGCAGCGGTGTCAGGGTCAGCTCGCCCTGACCGATGCCGAGGAACACAGAGGTACAGGAGTTCCAGCTGCCTTTATACATCTTATCATAGAACGCCGGCGTAGGCACGATACCACGGGCCTCGCTGGGCACGTCTACACCGATGCGGTGACCGAAGCCGAAGCTGTTCATATAGTCGGACCATTTCTGGAGGCCGCCGGTACGGATACCGCCGAACTTGCCCGCATCTACGCAAAGGCGGTATACATGCGAGAAGTAGGAGTTACAGGAGTGGGAGAGCGCCAGCCGCAGGTTGGCAGCGTGGCCGGCATCATGGTGTTCACACTTGATGGGCCTGCTACAACCGTAATAGGCGCCGCCGCAGGGATAACCGAAGCTGGGCGTGATCACGCCTTCGTCGAGCCCCACCAGCGCAATCATCGGCTTAAAGGTAGACCCTGGCGGATAAGTAGCCTGGATGGCACGGTTGAATGTTGGTTTGGTCGTATCGCGGTTGAGCAGCACCGAGTTGGTACTGCGGTAAGAACCGGTGAGCAGGTTGGGGTCGAAAGTAGGGGCGCTGACCATGGCCAGGATACCGCCTGTTTGCGGATCGATTGCCACGATGCTGCCCATTTTACCTTTCATGAGTTTTTCCCCGAACTGCTGCAGTTCAATATCGAGTGACAGGCGCAGGTTTTTGCCGGCGATGGCGGCGCTGTCGAATTCACCGTTTTCATAGGCGCCCTGTGGCCTGTTGAGGTTATCTTTTACGAGGTACTGGATACCGCGCGTGCCCATGAGCACCGCTTCGTAGGTCCTTTCCAGGCCGGCCAGACCGAGATAGTCACCGGAGTTGTAAGAAGCGTAAGCGGAGTCTTTGAGGCGTTCCGGCGAAATCTCCCCGATATAACCGAGGATATTGGCCGCAGCCGCAAAAGGATAGGAGCGGATCTGGCGGGGCACCAGTTCAAATCCGGGCTGGAAGAGGTACATGCTTTCCTGCAGCTGGCCGAATACTTCTGCCGGCAGCAGGGCGGCGAATACCGATTGTCTTACGCGGCCGTTTCTCACGATGGCGTTGACGATCCGTTTCCGGAATTCTTCCTTATCAATGTTTAAGATTTTACAGAGGTAGGCCGTATCAATAGCTTTCACGCTGGCTGGCGTTACCACCAGGTCGTAAAGCACGTCGTTACTGAGGATGGCTTTGTTCTTCCGGTCGTAGATAATACCACGGCTGGGATACACCACTTTTCTCAGTACGGCGTTGGCATCCGCCAGCTTCGCGTACTTCTTCTCCACGATCTGCAGGAAAAACAACCTGGTAATGATCAGCACCACCATCCCAAGTATAATCGCCTGTATAACTCTTTTTCTGGGCTGATTAAAAACTGACATGCTATTGAGGACGGATAAATTTTAAAATGCTTGTTGTTGGCATTGACTGCTGACAACATCCTTTTTCCGATGTATAAATTTAATAGTAATATTTGGCAAACGCCTATTGCTGACTGCTATTTCTTTGTGAAAAAAAGCAATTCATATAACACGATCAGAATAAGGCTGGCAGCAGTAGAAAGCAGGATTTTCAGCATCAGGTACAATGGATTGCCGAAACCGAAAACTTCCAGGGTAAAAAAGATCACATGATGCAGGAATACCAGTACCGCCGCATAGATCAGAAACTGCGAGACGCCCATGCTGGTCATGGACGGCGTTTTCTGGGTGGTTTCAAAGCCGCCCTGGGGCGACAGGATATTGATAATAAACGGTCGCAGGTAAGCGATGAACACGCAGGCGGCCGCATGTATCCCCATGGTGTTGGAAAACATATCAAGGGAGACGCCCATCAGGAATCCCAGCAGCATCACCACCGGGCGCGGCAGGTTAAAAGGCAGCGCCAGGATGAAGAGCATGTACAGATAAGGGCTCACCAGCTGGTGGATCAGTATCTTGTTGAGCACAAACACCTGTATCAGCAACAGGAATACAAAACGGATAATATTTCTTAACAGTATACTCATTTGATCAACTTGTAAGTTGAGTCTTCTAGTCGTTGTTGTTCATCTTTCAGCAGATTTTCTATCACGTACACATATTGTACGTTATAGAAATTGGTGGCCAGTCTCAGTCGGATATTATAGGAAGTACCGGCTTTATCAGACATCAGCACCGTATCTACGTAGCCAATGGGGATATTTTCGGGGAACAGGGCAGAAAAGCCGCTGGTGACCACGGTATCCCCTTTATGCACTTTGGCGCTCTTGGGAATGTCTTTCAGCTGGGCGAAGGTGGCGTTGTCACCGTCCCAGTGTACAGACCCCATTTCCTTGCCCTGGGCCAGCCTGGCACTGATGGACACGGAGTTGGATTTGGAGAGCATGGAAAGCACTACTGCATAGTTATCGCTCACGCTTCTCACCACGCCTACCACGCCGCTGCTGCTGATAACGCCCATATTGGGGCGGATGCCCTGCAGGCTGCCGCGGTGGATAGTGAGATAGTTGATCGGCTTGTTAACGGAGTTGTTGATCACCTTAGCCTCAAAGTACTTGTAGCGGCGGATCTGGGTGCCAATCACCCGGTGAAGGGTATCGTCGCTGTATTGGCGGATAGTATCTATTTTGAGGCCGGTGCCTGTCACCACAGAATCGAAGCTGGTGTGAACGGCATTGTGCAGGCGGGTATTTTCCGCTACCAGGCTGTCGTTGGTAGCTTTCAGGTGAAAGTAGTATTGTACGTTGTTGTATTTATCGTACAGCTTCCCACTAATATCATTGGCGGAGTTAAGGTAGGCAGATCGCTGCAGGTTATTGTTCTGGAATACCAATACAATACAAATCACTTCCAGCAGCAGAAATAAGAAGAAGTTGAAATATCGCCTAAAGAAAATGATTAAATTCCGCACAAGCGCGAGTCATTTAGAGATTTCACTATTTGGATATTTGGTGATGCAGGCATCTCCTGCATCACCAAATACCTAAATACCTAAATAAGATTATTGCATCAGGAACGGATATTTACCCACATGTTTCAGGGCGATGCCAGTGCCTCTTACTACGGCACGCAGCGGATCATCTGCTACATGAACCGGCAGTTTGATTTTCTGGGCAAGGCGTTTGTCCAGGCCGCGCAGCAGCGCACCGCCACCGGTCAGGTACAAGCCTCTGCGGTAAATATCTGATGCCAGCTCCGGAGGCGTTGTTTCCAGCGCTTTCAGAATGGCTTCTTCGATTTTAAAGATAGATTTGTCCAGTGCTTCGGCGATCTCCTGGTAAGATACCATGATCTGTTTGGGGATGCCTGTCACCAGGTCACGACCGTTAACCGGGATATCGTCCGGTGGGTTATCCAGTTCTTTCAGGGCTGATCCGATATGGATCTTGATCTGCTCAGCAGTTCTTTCACCGATCAGCAGGCTATGGTAGCGGCGCAGGGCCTCCATGATATCGGCAGTGAACTCGTCACCCGCGATACGGATACTCTGGTCGCATACGATACCCGCCAGGGCGATCACAGAGATACCGGTGGTACCACCTCCGATATCGATGATCATGTTACCTACCGGTTCTTCCACATCGATACCGATACCCAGGGCAGCGGCCATCGGTTCGTGCAGCAGGTACACTTCCTTGGCGCCCGCCTGCTCGGCAGAGTCACGTACCGCTCTCTTCTCCACTTCCGTAATGCTGGAAGGGATACAGATCACCATACGCCAGCTGGGAGCAAACAGCGGCTTTTTAGGATAAACCATTTTTATCAGTTCCCTGAGCATACCCTCTGCGGCGTTAAAGTCCGCGATCACACCATCCTTCAGGGGACGTATCGTACGAAGATATTCGTGTGTTTTTTCGTGCATCATCATGGCTTTCTTACCGACAGCCACAATTTTACCGCTAGCCCGTTCTATCGCTACAATGGAAGGCTCGTCCACAACCACTTGGTCATTATGTATTATCAGCGTGTTCGCTGTACCCAGATCAATCGCGATTTCCTGCGTTAAAAAATTAAAAAATCCCATTGTTGATACGGTCAAAAATTAGAATGCAAAAATGAATAATTCTAACGAATATACGATGCAAAAAGTGGATATTCTTGCAATAATACGGCTAAATATTAAAAAAAGTTATTTGTTGTTTAAACGGCAACCTGACACGATTATTTTACGAACTCGTAGCCTATATCCCGACGATACGTTTTGCCTTCAAACGAAATTTGCTCCGCGGTCTGTACCGAGTGGGCCAGCGCCAGTGGCAGACTGGCTGCCAGCGAGGTAATGGCCAGCACACGGCCGCCATTGCTCACGATGGCTGCGCCCGACTGTTTGGTACCGGCATGAAACACCACCTGGTCGTTGGTAGGCGCCGGTATACCGCTGATGGTCTTGTTTTTCTCATACGCTTCCGGATAACCTGCAGACACCAGCATAACGGTGGCGGCGGCACGCGGATCAGCGTAAATAGTTTGTTCTGACAGCTTCCCGGTTGTAACGGCGGTAAACAGGTCCAGTAAATCGTTTTGTAAACGGGGCATTACGACTTCCGTTTCCGGATCGCCCATGCGGCAGTTGTACTCTATGACAAAAGGCTCTCCTTCTACATTAATCAAGCCAAAAAAGATGAACCCGTTATATTTGATGCCTTCTTTTGACAAGCCCGCTACAGTAGGACGGATCACCTGGTCTTCCACTTTTTTCATGAAAGCAGCATCAGCAAAAGGTACCGGAGATACCGCACCCATACCGCCGGTGTTCAGGCCTTTGTCGCCTTCCCCGATACGCTTGTAGTCTTTGGCTTCCGGCAGGATCTTATAGGAATGACCGTCCGTCAGCACAAACACAGACAATTCGATACCGGTCAGGAACTGCTCTATCACCACGGTTTTGCTGGCATCACCAAATTTGGCGGCACGGATCATCTGCTCAAACTCGGCCACCGCCTCGTCATGTGAACTGGTGATCACCACGCCTTTACCGGCAGCCAGCCCGTCGGCCTTCAATACAATTGGTAAGGAATGCTGCTGAAGATAAGCTACCCCTTCCTCGAAATTGCTGTCGTTAAACTCACGGTAAGCGGCAGTGGGGATCTGGTGCCGCTGCATAAACAGTTTGGCGAAAGCCTTGCTGCCTTCCAGGCGGGCGCCCTCCTGCGACGGGCCCATTACAGGAATATGCTGCAAGGCAGCATCTGCGGCAAAGAAATCATAGATACCATTTACCAGGGCCTCTTCTGACCCCGGCACTACCAGGTCGATGGCGTTTTCAAGGCAAAAAGCCCTGATCTTCTCAAATTCACTCACGCCCATGTCGACGTTCGTGCCACATTGCGATGTGCCGGCATTACCCGGCGCGATAAATAACTGGCCACACTGTGGACTCTGGGACATTTTCCGGGCCAGGGCGTGTTCCCGGCCACCACTACCTAGTAATAAAATGTTCATATGAATTGCCTAATAAATGCAGGTGCGAAAGAAAATGCAAAGAAAGATGAAAAAAGCACAAAAACCCACAAAAACTGCCCATTTCCACCATTTTTTTACGTAATTATCTATTTTACTTTAAATTGCCCCCTCTGAGACTTAACAGAACCTTAAAACAACTATTGCTAAAACTAACCATTTATGATGCAAACTGCTGTTGCACAGAAGTCTGTCGATGCCTCGTCTGAGGGGCACCCGAAGGGGCTAGCTGTGCTCTTTACCACGGAGATGTGGGAACGATTTAACTTTTATGGCATGAGAGCGTTACTGACGCTCTTCCTGGTAAACGCACTGGCATTCTCTGAAGCCGAATCCTCCTATGTCTATGGCGGCTTTCTGGGCCTTTGCTATCTCACCCCTATGCTTGGCGGTTATATTTCCGACCGCTACCTTGGAAACAGAAACTGTATCTTACTGGGTGGCTTTGTGATGGGTATCGGGCAGCTGCTCATGGTACTCAGCGCTACCATCTACGCCTCCAACGTGGAAACAGCCAAACTGATCGTATGGCTGGCACTGCTGGTGATCATCATGGGCAACGGGTTCTTTAAACCCAACATCTCCTCTATGGTAGGCCAGCTGTATCCTAAAAACGACAGCCGTCTGGATGCCGCTTTCACCATCTTCTACATGGGTATCAACGTAGGCGCTTTCCTCGGAATGCTGATCTGCCCCATCCTGGGAGACGTGAAAGTAGACAACGTGAGAATGGTAGGCGCCTTCAAATGGGGCTTCCTCGCCGCCGGCCTGGCCATGTTCCTCGGCTCCATCCTCTTTTATTTCCTGAAAGACAAATATGTGATAACGCCCGACGGTAAAGCCATCGGCGGTAAACCAGACTTCAGCAAACCGGCCGCTAACCTCGCGGAAGGGGAAGCTGACAAAGCCAAATTCTCCAGCGGCGCTATCCTGGGCGTACTGGGCCTCATGGTGGCGCTGTTCTTTATTATCCACTACCTCTCCCTCGATCCCAACCCGATCAAGTCCTGGTTATATCCCTTCATCTATGCGGCAGGTATCAGCCTCGCGGTACTGATCCTCACCGATAAAAGCATTACCAAAGTAGAAAGACAACGTATCCTCGTGATCTACTTTGTAGCGTTCTTCGTGATCTTCTTCTGGGCCTGTTTTGAACAAGCCGGTTCTTCCCTCACCTTCGTGGCCGACTACCAGACAGACCGTCGCCTGCTGGGCTGGGACATGCCGCCAAGCTTTGTGCAGAACGCCAACTCCATCTTCATCATCGTATTTGCACTGCCTTTCAGCTGGCTGTGGATGAAACTCCAGAAACGTAACCTGGAGCCTATCTCCCCGGTGAAACAATCCATCGGCCTGGCTTTGCTGGCACTGGGCTTCTTCATCATCGCCCTGCAGGTGAAAAACCTGGGCGCTGGTCAGAAACTCGGCGTGATCTGGCTGATCGTGATGTACCTGTTCCATACCCTCGGTGAACTGTGCCTGTCTCCCATAGGCCTGTCGCTGGTATCCAAACTGGCGCCTCACCGCTTTTCCTCCCTGCTGATGGGCGTATGGTTCCTCGCTAACGCCGCCGGCTATGCGCTGGCAGGTACGCTGGGCGCCTTACTGCCACCCACACAGGATAAGTTTGACCTGGCAGCTAAAAACAATATCAACCTGCAGGGCATCCTGGACGGCACCATCACCGCCACCGCCCAACAGCTGGAAAAATTGCAGGAACTGAAGCTGGCAACCCACTACCCAACCTTCGCCGGCTTCACCATCCATAACCTCTATGAGTTCTTTATGGTGTTCGTCATCCTGCCGGGTGCAGCAGCAGTACTCCTGTTCCTGTCTACCGGCTTCCTGAAAAAATGGATGCACGGAGTAAGATAGTACACATACCTTCTATGTATAAAAAGGAAGACCGGAACAAGGGAATTTGTTCCGGTCTTCCTTTTTATACGCGGTCAGTAACCCTGTAATTCGTAAATTTCACCCTTAACACCTTACTTCCTTAATCTTATGGCTGACAACAATTTCAAACCTTTCGTGCCACCAGGCGCACAAATGAAAGAATTTACCCTCAAATCCATTTTACTGGGCTGTATCTTCGGAATCATCTTTGGCGCTGCCACCGTATACCTCGCCCTGAAAGCCGGTCTGACCGTTTCCGCGTCTATCCCGATTGCCGTTATTGCCATCACCCTCGGCAGAAAGTTCTTCAACACCACCATCCTGGAAAACAACATCATCCAGACCACCGGTTCCGCCGGGGAATCCATCGCGGCCGGCGTAGTCTTCACGCTGCCGGGCTTCCTGTTCCTCAGCGACGGCGGTGGCGCCCAGTTCTTTAACTACTTCACCATCCTCATTCTGGCCATCTTCGGCGGTATCCTCGGTACCCTCATGATGATACCACTCCGCCGGTCACTGATCGTGAAGGAACACAAAACACTCCCTTACCCCGAAGGCACTGCCTGCGGCGATGTGCTCATTGCCGGTGAAAAAGGGGGCGACTTTGCCCGTACCGCCTTCTATGGCCTCGGCTTCGCCTTCGCCTATGCTATCTTCCAGAAGATATTGCATGTCATCGCCGAAACACCGGCCTACATGACCAAACAAACCAGCAAATTCTTCCCGTCCGCTAAAATCAGCGCAGACATCACCCCGGAGTATATGGGTGTGGGTTATATCATCGGTCCCCGTATCGCGGGCGTACTGGTAGCCGGCGGCGTACTCTCCTGGCTGGCCCTCATTCCCCTGCTGGCATCTCTGCTGCCGGGTGAAGTGATCGCCTCCCAGCTGGTGAAAATAGGTTACCTCGCCAGCCTGCAAACGCCCGGCGGACAAGGCAACTGGGACCCTGTGACCCGTACCTTCTCCGACTACTCCGCAGCGGTATACTACGCCTACGTACGCCAGATCGGCGCAGGTGCCGTGGCAGCCGGCGGTTTCATCACCCTGCTGAAAACAATCCCTACCATCATCTCTTCCTTCAAAGGCAGCATCGGCGCTATCAAAGACCGTAAAGGCGATGGCGGCACACCCGCCAGCGTAGCAAGAACAGAGAAAGACCTGAGCCTGAAAGTAGTATTGTTCGGCAGCATCGCCCTCGTACTGCTCATGGCCTTCCTGCCACAGCTCCCGGGCGACTCTATCGGTAAAAAAATGCTGGTAGGCTTGCTGGTAGTTGTCTTTGGCGCTTTCTTCGTGACGGTGTCCAGCCGCATCGTAGGCCTCATCGGCTCTTCCAATAACCCCATCTCGGGTATGACCATCGCCACGCTGATGGGCACCTGCCTCGTGTTCATCGCTGTAGGCTGGACCGGCAAGGTATATGAACCAATGGCGCTGGTAGTAGGCGGTATGATCTGCATCGCCGCAGCCAACGCAGGCGGCACCTCGCAGGACCTGAAGTCCGGTTACATCGTAGGCGCCACGCCCATGTACCAGCAGCTGGCCCTGTTCATCGGCGCCATCGTATCTTCCGTGGTCATCGGGCTGACCGTGAAATTCCTCGACAAACCCACCGCGGAAATGATCAGCAAAGGCGTCACCGAACACGCTATCGGCAGCGCCTACTACCCGGCGCCACAGGGTACGCTCATGGCTACACTGGCGAAAGGCATCCTGTCATTTAACCTCGACTGGCAGTTTGTGCTGGTAGGCGTTTTCCTGGCGGTTGTGATGGAACTGTGTAATATCAACTCGCTCTCCTTCGCCGTAGGTGCCTACCTGCCGTTATCCACCACACTGCCCATCTTCATCGGTGGCGCCATCCGTGGCGTGGTAGACCATAAAAACAAAAAAGCCAATAAACACACTTCCGCAGCAGAAGAAGAACTGGGCAAAGGCAACCTGTTCGCTACCGGCCTTGTGGCCGGCGGCGCTGTAGCCGGCGTTATCATCGCCGTTCTTGCCGGATTCGACAGCTCGGCGGCCATACTGGCCAAACTCAATATGGAAGGAGGACTCACCGGCGCATTGGGCCATGGCGGCTACTATGTATTGGGATGCGCTTTCTTCGCCTTTATGGGCTGGTATCTCTATCGTACCGCCCGCAAAGCATAACACCCAACTTATCAGGATACTTTAAGATGCCGGCACCGGGATGTAACAATACCGGGCCGGCATCCGTTTTTCTATTCTGAAAATGATTATTTTTATCGGAATTTTTATTACATCTTTCTATAATAAGTACCTATGCGCATACTTGTAACCGCATTACTCAGTGCCGTTGTTATCCTCGGCAGCTCCTGCGGAAAAGATAAAGACGATAGCAAAGACCGTAAGTTTGTTTCCGTAAAGCTGGATACTAAAATCTATCTCAGCGAAAATCCGAAAGGCATAGCCTATGCACCGGACTTCCAGGACGATGATCCTACCAACGATTACTACCGGCTGGAAATCAACGGGAAAACCGTTAACAACGATATCATCAGCATCACCATGGCCAGCTTGAAAATACCTTTCCCTCCCGGCGTATATCCCTGCACCAGGGCCGGTAACAGCATCCTTGTAGTCATCAACAGTGGCGGCTATCCCGCCACCTACAGCTCACAGGGCAGCGCCGATTGTTACCTCACCATCACCCGCAGCGATAATATCATGGTAGAAGGCACCTTTTCCGGCACCGTGAAAGATCTCGGCGGCGCAGCCGGCACACGGACCATCAAAAACGCAGCATTCAGGGCTATCTACACCGTTACGGCCCAATAAAATATTCCGCATAAAGAACCCCGGGCTCACGCCCGGGGTTTTAATGTCCTTCAGATTTGGTGATGCCGGGATTAAATGAAATCCAATTTCGCATAATCAGCTTTCAGGATCATTTTATCATCGGCGCCGAGCCATTTGTCCAACAGCGTGGCATACACGCTTTTGAAATCCACCTTATACTGTAAATCTCCGTCTTTCAGGTTCCCCAGGTCTGGCCCCTCGTTCAGTACACCCTGTCGCTTCAGCCCTCCGCCTACCAGGAACATATTGTTGGCCGTTCCATGATCTGTGCCACCACTCGCATTCTGGCTTACCCGCCGTCCGAATTCGGAAAAAGTCATCACCACCACATCCTGGAAGCGGTTGTTCTTCTTAAGATCGCCGGTAAACACGGTCAGCGCATCGCTCAGCTGCTTAAAAAGCCGTGCCTGCTGGTCCTGCTGGTTCACATGGGTATCAAAACTGCCATGAGACACATAATATACTTTGGTGTTGATGTCAGACATGATCAGGTTGGCGATGGTGCGCATATTGCGGCCCAGCTCTGTAGCGGGGTAGCTTTCTTTGGATTGATAAGTTTTAAACTGTTGCTGGATATAGGCTGCAGAGGAAATGGTTTCACCCATGGTCTTGTAGAGGTATTCTACATTGTGGTGCTCGTCTTCATGCGCATGTTGTTGCAACAGCTCTTTGAAAAAACGGTCATTGCTGGTATTGGACAGACGGCCCGGATCGGTGAGCGCCAGGCCTTTGTTACGTTCGCCTTTCAGCGCAAGGCTTAACGTATCGTCGATCTCCAGCGCCTGTGTGGGTTTATCGCAACCATTACACTGCGCATCGAGGTAACGGCCTACCCAGCCATCGTTCCATATTTCCGCCGACTGGCTGGCGGAATGCCAGATGTCCATGGAGCGAAAATGCGACCGGTCGGGGTTAGGGTAGCCTACATTATTGAGAATGCCCATCGCGCCGTCGTCGTACAGGGCCTTCAGCCCCTGCAGGGCAGGGTGGATGCCCAGGTCGTCATTGAGCGACAGGGCCGCTTCCCGCCGGATGCCCAGTGCTGGGCGGGAGCGGTAATAAATATCGTTCCGGTAAGGGATGATGGTATTTAAGCCGTCATTACCACCCGACAGCTGCACAATCACCAGCACTTTATTTCCCGGAGGCACAAGCGCACCGGTCTCAAAAGCTTTCAGGAACTTAGGCATCAGCATGGTGGCGGAAGCCAGGGAACCTACCTGTAAAAAACGACGCCTGTTAAGTATATACATAACTTATAGCTTTCTGGAGATGATTAACAAAGTTGATATTCCGGTGTGCTCATCACATCGATGGTCACTGTTTTGATATAGCCTTCGCGGGTGCTGGTGTCGGCATATTTCTCCAGCAGATTTTTTCTGACATTGCCCGGTTGTTGCAGTAGGGCGCTGGCGATGGCATCGGCGAGGTTTTCACGGGGAATATCGCTGAAGCCCTGCAGATAAGGGTCCCAGTTTATCCGTGCATTCACTTTTCTGGCGAATTGCCTCTTCAGGAAATCA
>NZ_CAMLHC010000031.1 GCF_946479755.1 uncultured Chitinophaga sp.
CTTTCCGGTTGATGGTGGAGCCGAGCTGCTCGTTGAGCCCGCAGGCCTGGAAGCCTACGATAGAGGCGATTGCGATAGCGGATCGGAAAATATGTTTAGTCATGATAGCAGTTTTAAGGTGAATGGTTTACAGGGAGAACAGGATGCCGAGCATAACCGTTCTGGCAGTTGGATACGGACCGTATTCAATGCCGAAGGAGGTCACACCATTCACGTTTTTGTCGGTATTCACTTCAGGATCGAAGCCGCTGTATTTGGTGATCACGAAGAGGTTCTGGCCGGTAGCATATACGGCGGCGTTTTTCAGGACGCGGCCTACATTCCCGATGTTATAGGTGAGTGTTACGTTATCCAGTTTGAAGAAGTTGCCTTTTTCGAGATAACGGGAAGACACGGTGATAGGATTGGAAAGCGCTTCGCCGTTGCCCAGGATAGACTTCGCGATGTTGCGGGAGCCGAGGTTACCGATAGGCAGTACGGTATTGGCGGTGTTGTTGTACACTTCATGACCGAAGGCGCCGTGGCCGCTGGCTGCCAATACCCATTTTTTGAATACCAGTTCGGTGTTGATACCGAGGAGTACTTTCGGGTTGGGGTTGGTGAGGTAATACAGCGTATTACCGTTGTCGGCATATTGGGCCTGACCTTTGTCATCGAAGCCTTCAAACTTGCGCACATAGAAGGTGTTCAGCGGATAGCCGTTGGCCAGCCTTTGAGCGGTGGCGCCGGACACGCCCTGGCCGCTGATGGCGCCGGTAAGCACCGGAGGACCGTCATAGTTTTTGAGTTCGTTATGCAGGAAGGTACCGTTAACGCCCAATGTCCAGGTCAGGTCTTTCTTCCGGATGATATCGCCTTTAAGGGATATTTCCACCCCGTTGTTGATTACGTTGCCCGGCAGGTTGATCCAGTAGGTAGATGCAGGTGCCGGCTGGATGGCGGGGAAGCTGAACAGCAGGTTGCTGGTATTTTTATAGAAGTAGTCTACGCTACCGTAGATGCGGTTATCTACCAGGCCGAAGTCGATACCGGCGTTGAACTGTTTGGAGCTTTCCCATTTCAGGTTGGGGTTGGCCACATTGGTGAGGGCGGCAGATCCGGAAGCACCCAGGCCGTATTGTTCCTGTGCGGCGCCGGCAGGGAATTCCTGGTTACCGGTGGAACCATAACCTACTCTCAGGGCGAGGTTGCTGATGGTTTTATTGCCTTTCAGGAAATCTTCGCCGGTGATGTTCCATTTGGCAGCAAAGGACGGGAAGTAGCCGTATTTGTTGTTGGAACCGAATTTACTGGAGCCGTCGGCCCTCAGGGTACCGGTGATGATGTATTTGTCATACAGGTTGAAGGTCGCTCTTCCGAAGAAAGACTGCAGCTCGGAGCTGGGGTTGCGGAAGGAGCTGATATTGGTATTGGCCTGTGCGGGCGCCTGGAGGATGTCGGTATATTTTACAGCATAAGTCGGGAACCCGGTAGCGCCGAGGCCCATACCAAAATAGTCGAATTTCTGATATTCGTGGCCTACTACGGCGTTCAGGCTGAAGGCCGGATTGAATTGTTTGTTGAAGCTCAGGGTGTTGGTCAGCAACTGGGTAGTCAGTTCAACATTGCCATAATAAGCCAGCCCCTGTTTCATGATACCGGGGATGTTGATAAAAGAAGCTACCTGTGTCTGTCTTTTGCCTACCTGGTGGTTGATGCTGTACAGGGCACGGTACTCCCAGTTATCATTGAATTTATAGTAGGGGGATACACTGGCCAGTATATAGCTGATGTTCACTTTATCGTCGTAGGCCTGAGACATGGCTTCCGGGTTAACGGCACTGCCTTCGCCGAGGATGTTCAGCGAGCCGTCGGCGTTCCGGAGAGACATGGTTGGGTTCCACTGCAGGGCCATGCTGATAAGGCTGCCGGTGAAACCGGCGTCGTTGGTGATGGGCGCCAGTTGCTCAGTGGTTTGGGCGGCCATGATGTTGTAATCAATGCCCAGTTTTTTGCTTTCAAGGAATTTGGTCTGGCCGTTGAGGGTGGCGGTATATTTTTTCAGGCCGGATTTTTTAACGATGCCTTCCTGGTCCTGTACGCCGAACGAGGCGCGGTAACGGCTGGTTTCGTTGCCGCCGCTCATCGCCACGTTGATATTATGGGTGATGCCGGTGCGGAGGATGGATTTCATGCCGTTGGAACTGCTGCCGTAGTCGCCGCCTGACAAATTGTAGGTTTTCAGTGCGGAGCGGTATTCATCCGCATCGAGTACGTCCAGCTGTTTCATGATATTGCTGGCGCCAACAGAATAGGCTACGTCCAGGCGGGTGGGTCCGGGAGTGCCTTTTTTGGTGGAGATGATGATAACGCCGTTAGCGCCACGGGAGCCGTAGATGGCGGTGGCGGAGGCGTCTTTCAGCACGTCCATGGAGGCGATATCGCTGGAATTGATGAAGTTGAGCGGGTTGGCGTCCGGTGTTTGTCCAAGGCCGCTGACATTGATGGCGGGCCGGGCTACACGTCCGTCGAGGGGTACCCCGTCAATCACATACAGGGGCTGGTTGCCGGACCTTACGGAAGATACGCCCCGGATACGCACGGTGGCGGAAGCGCCGGGAGCGCCGCTGTTGTTGAGCACCATCAGGCCGGACACCTTACCCTGTATCAGCTGATCGGGGGCGGAGGTGATACCGCGGTTGAAGTCTGCGGCTTTCACCTGGGAGATGGCGCCGGTAATATCTTTTTTACGCGAGGTACCGTAACCTACCACCACCACGTCGGTGAGGGTGGTGTTTTCGGCCACCAGCTTTACGTCTACATGTGTTTTGTTGGCGATACTGACTTCCTGAGCGGTTTGACCGATAAAGGAGATAACCAGGGTATTGGCGGCGGGGCCAACGGATACCTTGAAATTACCGTCAGCATCGGTGGTGGTCCCGCTTTTAGTGCCTTTGATCTGCACGGAAGCACCTGGGATAGGGGAGCCTTTGTCATCTGTAACTTTACCTGTCACGGTCCTGTTCTGGGCCATGAGCAGACCCTGTAACAACATGAAACATGTGCACAGGAAAAGATGCCTGAAAAGTCGTGTTTTCATCATAATGTGGATTTTTGAGCAGTGAATGAACTGTTCTGTTTACCGTGGATTTAAAAACTTAGATTCAAATTGGTTGCTGAATGTGGAGACCTGCTCGACATGCTGAACAACGTGGATTTAATAAATTAACTGGTTTACGTGGGCGGCAGTGATGCCTTGATTTAGATTCTTTTATTGGCTTTTAAAATTTCAGAATTTTGGTTTACGCTTCCTTTTAGCCAAAGTAAGAAAGCAATGATCAGGTGAACAACTAATACAATATAAATATAGAAAATAAAAGGCTATTTTGAGTATATTCTGTTGTTATCATTTTGAAAGACAATTGATTACAAACAAATATAAATTTTAAATATATTGACGGTATCAACCCCTTTTTACCTGTTTTCAGAGGGCTTTTATGGCCATAACCCGGTTTTCGAATTCTTCATTGGGTACTAAAGAGCGTTTTTTGATTTTGGTTTTATAGGCGTAAATCGTGTTAACGGAGTACTCCAGTATCCGGGCAATTTTTTCATTATCAGTGATGCCTATACGAATCAGGGCAAAAATCCGGAGATCGGTATTTAATAGTTCATCTTCCCGGAGGACCACCCGGTTGGCCGGTTCAAACAGGTCATTAAATTCTGCTACAAAATGTGGGAATATCTTCAGAAACACCCTGTCAAAATTGGTGAAAAGATCCTCCCGCTCCTGCCGGATATTGATATTATTTACAAGATATTTTACCTCACTGGGTTTGTTGTCGGTTAATTTTTGCTCAAGGGCATGTTTTAATTTTTCGATCTTGCTGATATAAGAGGCATAGATATTAAAACAGTAGCCTACGTATTCTTCTTTTATTTTGTTGGCCTCGAGCAACTGGTTATTGATTTCCTGTTGTTTGAGATGGGCGGCGGTGATGATTTCCTGCGCTACTTTCAGTTTGCGCACCTGCCGTGTAACGGTGATGGCCAGTATCACTACAGCTATCAGCAATAAGGTAACGATAGATGCATAGATGAGTAATGACTTGGTTCTTTCTTCAGCGGTATTGATCCTCTCCTGCTCAATGATGGGTAAAATACTACTAACCTGTACTTTGCGTTGCCTGGCGCCGTAAAACACGGCTTCTGCAATCGCCTTTTCAATGAAATGAGAGGCATTTTTAATATCGCCCTTTTCAAACAGCAGGGTGGCCAGGGTATACATCGCCATGGTCTCCTTGGTTGACGATTTGATGTCTGCGATGGCGGAACGGTACATCAGTTCTATAGCGGTATCTGACTGATGGGCATGCAGGTAGATATACCCCAGCGTACAGGCGGCAACGGCCAGCTGCCGGTAGTTGAGACCCGGCTGGTCCAGGTTGGGGTAGCTGCCGCGGGCGGCGGCCAGGTTGCCCATCTTATAATACTGTAGCCCTTTGTTGTACTGGTATTCAAAAGACGAGGGAGACATGAGGTGGAGGGCGGAGTCCATATATACGCTGCCCTGGTGGATGTACGACGGGGAATAATACCGGTCCTGGTTGTAATCGGCCAGGTCATAGTAGAACCGGCTTTTCATCAGGTAGTATTGGGAACGGATGCTGTCGGGCATACCGGTTACATCGAGGCTGTTGAGAAAGGCGGAAGTTTCCGTGAACATGCCGGAAGACAGCAGGATGAAGCCTATCCTGGTACGGGCGTAGGTGAGCCGCAGCGGGTCCTGCATTTCGCCCGCCAGCTTTTCCATCAGCCGGGCATATACAAAGGCGGAGTCAAAATTGAAAACCTTGTATTGTTCATACAAGAGCTGGTATATATGATAGCGGGCGCCCGGATCGGCGCCGGTATTGGCAAGGGTGCGCCGGATGCTGTCAATGCCTTTTATTTTCAAGGCGTCATAGACAGGGGCATTTTCGATGCTGCGGTTTAACTCCTTCAGCAAGCTATCCTGTGGAGATTTCCCAAACACATACACCTGCAACATCAGCAAAGCCATCAGGCAGCCTAAGATACGCGTCATAAATTTTGGAATGATAAAGTCACTGGTCCGGACTAAATTTAAGCGACTTTTTTGATATATTGGTCATTCCCCAACGCGTTTGAGGCTATAGTTCAGAGAGCCCGGGATAGATTGTCTGTCTTTGTCCAGCTGGCGGAGCACATCTCCTGCCCTCCGGTAAAAACGCTGGAGGTTCCGGTCTTTGTCGGGATTGAGTTGAATGATCTCTGCATCTTTGTCTTCTTCATCTCCATGCAGCACCTTATAATTGCCTTCGCTGTTAAAAGTCTGGTCTTTCCCGCCTACCCCCTGATAGGTTTCCTTTAGTTTGAAGGTATGTTCTCCGCCGGCCCCGTTATCTTCAAGGATCAGCGTAGTAAGGATGCCGCTGCAGTCTGCACAGGGCAACGTGCCGGTATAGGCGATCCGGGCGGGTGTAACCGTTGTACTGTCTGAATGACCGGCTTGCTGGCCGGAGCGTGAATGTTGACAGGCAAAAAGGGCAATGGCAGGTAATAACAGGAGGTATTTCATAACGATGAATGGTTTTTCCCGTATAACAACCAGGCCCGGCATTTAGTTAATACCTGCGGTCAGGGAATCAGCTCAAAGACAAAAAACTGGCTTTCCTCTGCAGCGGAGAAATTGTTATCTGCCACAAACACCAGGCTTTGATGGCCATTGGGTAATACGGGCCCGAAAGTTACCCCTTCAATGTTATCAATATATTTCCCGAGGGAAGCAAAATCGAAAAGTAAAGATTTGGTAACGGTCTTCACACCGGTGGCGGTCTTCAGGGAATTCACCCGGCTGATGTCGGTAGCGCCGTGCAGGTCTGTGAGGAACACTTTGATGGTACAGTCTTTTATGCCGGAGGAGAAGGACCGTTCTATGGACAGCAGGCGGTCATCGGCCAATACCAGGATGTCGGAGATACCATTTACTTTAAAGGCATTGGCAGGAACGGCCGGGTGGGCCACTGGTTCCAGGCGGTAAGCATACTGGGCGACGGGCTGCAGGGTTTTGTTATCATATTTAATCAGCCTGGTCAGTGCGGTAGTGTCTCCTACTTCTGCGCGGGGACCGTCTTCATAACGAGGCTCTTCCAGGCTTACGAAAGTGTAGCGGTAGTTTGGTGTGAAGCCCAGGCCTTCGAAAGCGCCGTTGCGGCGTGGACCGTTTTCAGTGGCTTGCATGCGGAACTGCGCCGGCAGGGCAAAAGAATCGCGGTAGTGGCCATCCGGCGAAATTTCATACACGCCGGGATTAGTGAGGATGGTGTCTTTGCTGTTCACTATCCGCTCTCCTTCGCTGCTCCATACAAGGCAGTCTTTTTTAGCGTTGTAGCGTAGCGCTTCAGGATCGGGAGTGAGGGCGGCATTTACTTTCGCGCCTGGATAGGGGTGGCCGTTCTGTTGCAGCAGCGTAGTCATGCCGGTAAAGCGGACACTGTCGAACGATTGAGCGGAAAAATAAAGTTTAGCGGTATAAAAGCGGGCAGGCGCCTGTTCGGAGCGGTCGTCACAGATCATGTAATACTGTTGCCGGGAAGCGTCGTAATCAATGCCGGAAAGGCCGCCTGTAACAGCGTCCATGAAAGGCATATTGTGCGGGATGGTTTGCGCTCCGATGAAGCGGAGCTTTCCAAAGTGCGTGGTAACGGATTGGGTGGCTGGACGTGTGCTGGCACAACCGGCCAAAAGTGCCATGATCATAAGGCTCAGCAAAAACCTGGATATTTTCATGGCGGCAATTTAAGACAATTACGAATTACGGGATCAGGCATTGCTGCTTCACCCGTAATTCGTAATTGTTCAATCTTGATTGCACTAGACAGCTCTGCCTCTAATAATGTTGATTAAGATGGCAATAATGGCAAGTACCAGTAAGGCGTGAATCAATGCGCCGGCAGAATACACAAAAAATCCAAGAACCCATCCAATGATCAGTATGACGGCGATGAGATATAACAGGTTATTCATGTTTTAAGGATTTGGTTCGTCTATACTCCTAAAAAATATATGCCAATGCTGATAAGCCCTTTATATACAATATATAGCGGGAAGAAAGAATGTTGTAAAGGTGTGGAATCGCTTCCACCATACGGAGAAAAAAAAGGACGGATGGAACAATGGCCTCTAGCTGAACTGGCTGGTAATAAAGGCTGTGCGAAATGGTCGCATTTTTGGATCTGTGTTTACGGATACTATTCTTTAATCCTAAAATTTACCGGAATATGCAACAGCAGGAAATACTCGCCGAAGTACTCAGCGACCTCGTCAGGATCAACAACGACAGGGTGGAAGGATACGAGCAGTCGATTGAAGCAACAGATGATGTGGATTTGAAGGCACTGTTTCAGCGTATGATCGATGACAGCCGCCGGTATGCCTCCCAGTTGTACGACGAACTGGTGGCGCTGGGCGAGCAGCGGCACTTCGGCACAACGGCGGCCGGCAAGCTTTACCGTACCTGGATGGACATTAAGACTGCTTTTACCGGACATGACCGGCACGCTATCCTCTCTTTTTGTGAATATGGTGAAGATGCGGCGCAACGTGCTTACAGCACCGCGCTGCGGTCAGATGTCCCGATGTCTTACCGCATCAGGGAACTGATCGCTAATCAACAGAAGGCGTTGCGGAATGATCACGATATCATCAAGACCTACAGGGATGTACAAAGGATCGTATATTAAACTTTTTTCTGTGCAGGAAAACGATCATTGTTCATTTTGTTCAAACTGAAGCTAAATACGGTTGTTCAGGAATAGCTTTTTATTTTTGGATAGCGGTATTCCAATCATACTTATTTTTATAAGTAATATGGCAACTACGGGATTTTTCGGTACAAGGCTGCTTCTCCAAAGAAGCAGCCTTTTTTTATGCCTGTAGGTGTACTGGTTTCAGGATACGGTATATGGTTATACGGGTCAAAAGCCAATGATTTTGTTCACCATTGCTGAAATCTGTTCATTTTGTTCATTTTTGGTTCACTGCTTTTTTATACCAGTGTGCATCTTATCTTTAAAACTGATTGAGAGAAGTTTATTACCCCTTGTAATATTGCTTTTTAACCAGCTATGAAAAACAACAAAGGTGGCCGCCAGCGCCACCTTCTTTTATTTAGCCCAGCACCTGGTCCCAGTCTTTCCATACCGGTTCGTACCCGTTTTTTTTCAGCATGTCGGCGATAGCGGCGGCGCTGCGTTCGTCGGATATTTCGAACTGCTCCAACGATTGCTGGTCGGCGGCGTAGCCACCGGGGTTGGTGCGAGATCCGGCACTCATGCTGGTGATGCCCAGCCGGATGATATGGTCTCTGAACGATTCCTGTTCCCGTGTAGAAATACTAAGCTCTACTTCCTGGTTGAAGAGACGGTAGGCGCAGATCAGCTGTACCAGCTCGCGGTCATTCATTTCCACTTTGGGTTGTAGCCCGCCGGAGAATGGCCGCAGGCGCGGGAAAGAGATGCTGTACCGCGTTTGCCAGTATTTTTTTTCCAGGTACTGAAGATGAAGGGCGGTAAAAAAGCTGTCTGTCCGCCAGTCTTCCAGCCCTATCAATACCCCCAGCCCCATTTTGTGAATCCCTGCGCGGCCCAGCCTGTCGGGCGTTTCCAGCCGGTATTGGAAAGAGGATTTCCTTCCTTTGGGATGATGTTTTTTATAATCTTCCTGGTGGTAGGTTTCCTGGTATACCAGTACGGCGTGTAATCCCAGCGGGATGAGCGTGGCGTAATCAGCCTCGTCCATCGGTTGCACTTCCATAGAGATGTGGGAAAAATGCGGCCGCAGCAGTTGCAGTGTTTTTTTGAAATAGTCGAGGCCCACCAACTGATGGGCTTCACCGGTAACGAGCAGCACATGGTCGTAGCCCATCTCTTTGATAACGGCGGTTTCCTGCAGTATCTCTGCGGCGCTGAGTGTTTTGCGCCGGATTTTATTATCGAGGCTGAACCCGCAGTAGGTGCAGATGTTCTGGCATTCATTGGAGAGATACAGGGGAATGTATAACTGCATGGTGTTGCCAAAACGCTGTAAGGTCCTTTGGTGGCTCATTTCCGCCATGGGCTGCAAGTAGGGCGCAGCGGCGGGTGAGATGAGCGCGGCAAAATCGTCGAGGGTACGGCGCTGGTTATGCAGGGCCTGTTCCACGTCTGCCGCTGTTTTGGAGTAGATGTCTGCTTTTACATCGTCCCATTGATATTGCTCAAAAATGTCTTTAAACATGATCGCTGTTTTGATTAAGCTTCATCCAGAAATGCTACCAGCGGGCTGGAGGCGATGGCCTGGGCGCTGGTGGGCGCCAGTCCTGCTTCGTAGGCCATGCGGCCGGCTGCTACGCCTGCTTTGAAGGCGGCGGCCATTTTCACCGGGTCTTTGGCGACTGCCAGCGCAGTATTGACAAGGACGGCGTCGGCTCCCATCTCCATGGCCAGTGCAGCGTGGGAAGGGGCGCCGATGCCGGCGTCTACCACTACGGGCACATTGCTTTGTGCGATGATGATGTCGAGGAAATCGGCGGTGCGGAGGCCTTTATTGCTGCCGATGGGTGAGCCGAGGGGCATTACGGCCGCTACGCCGGCGTCTTCCAGGCGTTTGCACAATACCGGGTCCGCATGTATGTAAGGCAGTACCACAAATCCCAGCTTCACCAGTTCAGTGGCTGCCAGCAGTGTTTCTACCGGATCGGGCATCAGGTAGCGGGGATCGGGATGTATTTCCAGTTTGATCCAGTTGGTATCGAGCGCTTCCCTTGCCAGCTGGGCGGCGTAAATGGCCTCTTTGGCGGTACGTACGCCGGAAGTATTGGGAAGTAGCTGTATATGCGGATGGTGGAGATGCCGCAGCAGGTCGTCTGCCTGATGTTGCAGGTCTACCCTTTTTAAAGCCACGGTCACCAGTTCGCTGCCGGAGGCGAGCAGCGCTTCTTCCATCAGGGTGGCGGAGGCAAATTTGCCGGTGCCGGTAAACAGGCGGGAGCTGAATGTGCGGCCTGCGATGGTCAATGGTTGTGTCATCACTGCTTGTTTAAAAGTTCATAAATGTGTTGTACCAGCGGCCGTTGTCCGGCGGCCTGTGTAATCAGTCCGCTGACCGCGATACCATGAATGCCGGTTTGCATGATGGCGGGAATGTCTGTTTCCAGTATGCCGCCGATGGCTACTACCAGTGTGCGGACCTGTTGTTCGCGCAGCGCCGTCATGATCGTCTGATAACCTTCAAGGCCCAGGATGGGGCTCAGGTTCTGTTTGGTGGCGGTGAAGCGGAATGGCCCGAGTCCTACGTAACTGGCGCCGTTTTGAACGTGCGTCAGTATATCGGTGAGCGTGTTGGCGGTGCCACCGACTATTTTCTGCGGCCCTACGATGGCCCTGGCTTGGGCTACGGTCATGTCCTGCAGGCCTACATGCACGCCGGCGGCGTCAACGGCTGCCGCGATATGCGGATAATCGTTGATGATCAGTGATGCGTTGTAGCGGTCGCAGATGGCTTTGGCGGCGGTGGCGACAGGCAGTATGTTTTCGGGCGTTTCGTTTTTAATACGCAGTTGTATCAGCTGGCAGCCGGCTTCGCAGGCCGCCTGAATATTATCGAGGTGGCTGCGCTGCGCTGTTTGCTGGGAGATATAATGCAGTTTGTTGATCATATGTGATGATATCCGGTTAGTGAAGAATGACTGGCCAATAGATTTTCCGTATATGCTTTCGCGTTAGCGCAGGCGGAGGGCAACGAACAACCCAGTGCCAGGTTAGCCGTTATGGCGGCAGACAATACGCAGCCTGACCCGTGTTTGGGATAGGCCTGTTTTTGTCCGGGAGGGAACCGTTGTACGCCGTTGGCGGTATACAGGGTGTCTTCACCGGGGCGGGCCTGGTGGTGGCCGCCTTTGAGCAGCACGGCGCAGTACGCGGAGAGCTTTTCGGCGGCCTCGTCGCCATCGTCGGTGTCTGCCAGCAGTGTGGCTTCGTGGTAGTTGGGCGTAAGGAGGTACAGCTCGGGCAGCAGCTCCAGCCATGCCTGCCGGGGGATGCTGTTGTGAAAAGCATGTCCGGCGGAGGCTTTCAGCACAGGGTCCAGGATGATGCGGATACCGGGCGACAGGTGTTTGACGGTGCGTACCAGTTCCAGCAGGGACTGTACGTCTGCCATGATGCCTATTTTGCAGTAGCGCACTGTTTCGGTGGCCAGCAGTGGCCTGGCCTGTGCCAGGATACGCGGTAGCGACAGCCAGTCTACCGAAATGAAGTCGCTGGCTGTTTGTATGGTGAGGGCGGTGCATACGCCGAGGCCGTACACGCGGTGCTGTTCAAACGTTTTGATGTCTGCCAGCAGGCCTGCTCCCCCGCTGGGGTCGAGGCCTGCGAGGCTCATCACGACTGGTCGTTGCTGTTCCATCGTTGTTGTATGCGCTGATAAGTGGTTACTGCTTTGTGTGGCTGTTGCCAGATAGCGCCTAACAAGGCGGCGCCATCGAAATGCCAGGCTTTCAGCTGGTGGATGTTGGATGCGTTCACGCCTCCCAGCGCCAGTACCCGTTTTCCTTGTTTGTCGGGCAGCGGTTGCGCAAAGCGGCCATGGTAGCCGGCTTTGGAGATGCTGTCGAATACGGGGCTGAGCAGCAGTACCGAAAATGGCGGCGGCATTGTGGCGATGGCCGCCGCATCGTGTATGCCGGTGCTGCAGAGCGGAAAGCGTTGCAGGTCACGGCTGTCAATACCGTTGCGGGCGTTGGCGCTGAGATGCAGGCCTCCTATGGGGAAGCGGCTGCTTACTGCCGGCTGGTCCCGGACGATGAAACGCGGAAGCCATGCAGGGTCCGTGTTGCCGAGGAAGGCCAGGTAGTCGGCCGTTTGCCAGGAGGGTTTGCGCAGCAGGATGTAGCTGGCGCCTGCCTGCAGCAGATCGGCGACTATCTTCTCTTCTTCGTGTATTCGTTCCGGTGAGGTGACGATCCAGAGCATCGGCAGTTGTTTTTATTGATAGATTTCACCTCCCTGTTCAGCGAAAGACCTGGCTTTGTCCTGCATGCCTGCTTCCAGTACGGCGGCTTCTTCCAGTCCTTCGCGGGCGGCGAAATCGCGTACTTCCTGCGTGATTTTCATGGAGCAGAAATTGGGTCCGCACATGGAGCAGAAGTGGGCGATTTTGGCGCCTTCTGCGGGCAGTGTTTCGTCGTGGTAGGACCGTGCTGTTTCCGGATCGAGGGAGAGGTTGAACTGGTCTTCCCAGCGGAATTCGAAGCGGGCCTTGCTGAGGGCGTTGTCGCGGTGTTGTGCGCCTGGATGGCCTTTGGCCAGGTCGGCTGCGTGTGCTGCGATTTTATAGGTGATAACGCCCTGCCGTACATCTTCTTTGTTGGGCAGGCCGAGGTGTTCTTTCGGTGTAACGTAGCACAGCATAGCGGTGCCGAACCAGCCGATCATAGCGGCGCCGATGCCGGAAGTGATATGGTCGTAGCCCGGTGCAATGTCGGTGGTGAGGGGGCCGAGGGTGTAGAAGGGCGCTTCGTGGCAGTGTTCCAGCTGTTTGTCCATGTTTTCTTTGATGAGGTGCATGGGTACGTGGCCGGGGCCTTCTATCATTACCTGTATATGATGTTTCCAGGCTATTTTGGTGAGTTCGCCCAGTGTTTCCAGTTCGGCGAACTGTGCGGCGTCGTTGGCGTCGGCGATGCTGCCGGGGCGGAGGCCGTCACCGAGAGAGAAGGACACGTCATACGCCTTCATGATCTCGCAGATGTCTTCGAAATGGGTGTAGAGGAAGTTTTCTTTATGATGGGCGAGGCACCATTTGGCCATGATGGAGCCGCCGCGGGACACGATGCCGGTGGTACGTTTAGCCGTAAGCGGTATATAGCGCAGCAGTACGCCTGCGTGGATGGTAAAGTAGTCAACGCCTTGTTCTGCCTGTTCGATGAGGGTGTCGCGGAAGATTTCCCAGGTGAGGTCTTCTGCTTTACCGTTCACTTTTTCGAGTGCCTGGTAGATGGGCACGGTACCGATGGGCACGGGGGAATTACGGATGATCCATTCTCTCGTTTCGTGGATGTTTTTGCCGGTGCTGAGGTCCATGATGGTGTCTGCGCCCCAGCGGCAGGACCATACGGCTTTTTCCACTTCTTCTTCGATGCTGGAGGTAACGGCGGAGTTACCGATGTTGGCGTTGATTTTCACGAGGAAGTTGCGCCCGATGATCATGGGTTCACTTTCCGGGTGATTGATATTGGCGGGAATGATGGCGCGTCCGGCGGCTATCTCCTGTCTGACGAATTCAGGTGTGATATGTTTTTTCGGTATGTTGGCGCCCATGCTGTTGCCGGGGTGCTGATGCCAGAGGGGGCTGTTTTCCTGGTAGTATTTTTCGGCGTATTGGTTTTCACGGATGGCGATGTATTCCATTTCCGGTGTGATGATGCCTTGTTGCGCGTAATACAGCTGGGTAACGTTTTTGCCGGGCAGGGCGCGCAGTGGCTGGGCGGTGATGCTCATGCCGGGCATGTTATCGCCTTTTTGCTGTAGCTGGCGCACGTAGGGGCTGGTGTATTGCGGAAGCTGTTCCACGTCTCCCCTGCCGGTGATCCAGGTTTCGCGCAACCTGGGAAGACCGCGGGTAACATCGATATCTACGGACGGGTCGGTATACGGGCCGCTGGTGTCGTATACAATGACCGGTTCATTCGGAACGGCGTCGCCTTTGCGGCCGTGAATGCGTGTATCCGTGAGCGTTATTTTACGCATCGCGACTTTTACAGGATGCAGGGTCCCGCTGACATATATTTTTTCTGAGGCGGGAAAGGGTGTGCGGCTGATGGCCACTGGTTGTTTTTGCATGAGAAAGGATTTTATGGACATGGGAATACCGTTTCGTTATTGGTATATAACGATGATGGCTAAACGAAACAGACAATATGGTGGGGTTATCCTCCCTGTGTGGCGCGGATAATCGTTATGTTGTCTGAGGGTTGCAGGGGCTGGTCATTCCAGCTGTTCCGGGGAACGACCTGGTTGTTGACCGCAACAGCAATCCCTTTTTGGGCGGAGAGTTGAATAAACTGTAAGAGCGCAGCAATAGTAGTTCCGTGCTGCACCGCATAAAGTTTATTGTTTACAAGCACTTCCATGCGTGTTGGAATTTAAGTGAAACAATAAACTTTAAGGATGTGTGGAAGATGAGAAAGTTCAGTTACTTTTCCCTACGGCAGTATGAGCTGCTTCAGGTACTGAGGGTATCATCTCAGCTTATCCCGGGTACGGGATAAACACCCCTAAAGTGAGGGGTAAAAGTAGGAAAAAATTATCAGAAAAAAGAAGTAGTGATATTTTGGGTTTGTTAGGAGGCCGGAAGAGAACCCTGGGTCGTACTAAAATTGCCGGATATTGTCATAAGGGTTGGCAGATTAAATTAAAAGATGTTAATTGTTGACCGATAACCTATACTACCCAAAATGTGCTCAGATAAAGTAACCTGCCGGACAGAGGCTGCGTCAGTCCTCCTGCGGCGAACGCTGGCCATCCCTCCTTATCAGCGCCCCTATAAGTGGCGGGAAAAGCAGGTGCTGCAATTGCTGGAAGACATCTATATCAGCCTGGAAGAGAATAGGGCAGCTTATCGCATTGGCGCTGTGATTCTGCATGGGAACGACATCGTAGACGGACAACAGCGCTTGATAACTTTGTGTTCTGTGTTATACTATCTCGGTGAAAAGGATTCCATAGGCAACCATTACCAGATAACCGGCCATTTTCCGCATGATATTTCTGTGATGAACATTAAACAGAATTATCAATGCATTAAAAGCTGGTTTGAAGGGAAGGATGAAGACACGCGCCGTCGCTTTATTCACTATCTGCTTTATCAATGCCAGATAGTTGTTATTGAAGTGAAAGAGCTGTCGCAGGCATTTCAGCTGTTTGATTCACAGAACGCAAGAGGAAAAAGCCTGGAGCCATATGACCTGTTAAAAGCATTTCATTTAAGGGAAATGTCCCTCAATACAGCGGAAGAGCGCCTGCAATGCGTGAAACGCTGGGAAAAGGCGGTCAATGAAGGCGCACTTTCCATATTGGGTAAATACATCTTCAGAATACGAAGGTGGGCGAACAACGAGTTCCCGGGTGAATTTTCCAAAGATGATATTGATGAATTCAAGGGAATAAGTGTGCATCAGCCCCAATATTATCCTTATCAAAAGGCAAGCCTGATCAATGACGCGCTGGTAAGCGGCTACGCCACCAATCCGGTAATGAAATACTATGATAACAAGCCTGGTTATCCCTTCCAGCTGACGCAGTTAATTATTAACGGACAAAGGTTTTTTGAGTATGTGCACTACTATGTTAATCTTCATGGCTGGCTCTTCAATGATGCGTCGTCGCCTTCGCAACAATTTTATAGCGAAAGATGCTTTTATGACGGATGCTACCGGACCGGAGATACTTATGTCCGGGAAATATACGAGGCGGCCTTGCTCTTTTACTATGACAAATTCGGTGCGGCCCAATGGGATAAAATACAACGTATTTTGTACAAGTGGAGCTATAGGCTCCGCCTGGCGAATACGGCTGTAAGATATACATCTGTCAATCCTTTTATAAGAGATGCTCCGGGAGGTAGTGTTTTCCGAATTATCCAGCAAGAGTACTACCCCATAAAATTGCTGAAAATGAATCCATCACGCCCTGAAGAGATTAAAAAGCCGATACCATTGGTAGAAGAGGTATATCCGTCAAATTGAAATAACAGGAAATGGAAGTAACTATATCAATAGGGAAATTATTCGAAGCGCATCAGTTTGTTATCCCTTTATATCAACGGAATTATGCATGGGGAGAAGTTGAAGTGCTCCAGTTGCTGAATGATGTAAGAGATAACGTGAATAAAAACGATGCTTATTATATCGGGACTTTGACAGTGGACGGTCGCGGGGATGGTTCATGGGAGGTAATAGATGGGCAACAGCGGCTTACTACACTTACGTTGATAAATGCCGTGGCCCGTTATCTGCAGGAAGGGACATCAACTGTACCGGCCCTTTTCTTCGATGCAAGGGAGGATATACAAACATTCATCGGGCTGCTGTACCGTAACTATCCACAGGCGAAGTTATATATCTCCGAGGATGTGGGTTTAGCTGCTATCAGAGCGGCGGTGCTCACTATAGAAAATTTTTTTAGAACAAGGGTAAATAACCTGGAAGCCTACCTGTCTTATTTTTACAGGTGTGTGAAGATTATCATGGCCGACGTACCTAAAGGAACTGATATCAACCATTATTTCGAGATAATGAATAACAGGGGCGAGCAGCTGGAACAGCATGAAGTGCTGAAAGCCCGGTTGCTGGATACGATTAAGCGTAAAACATGTTATGCTCAATATGCCCTTGTATGGGATGCATGCTCACAAATGGACAAGCCCGTGCAGGCTGCTTTCAGCAAGGAAAACAGAAAAAAACTGTTTGGTGAAGATTATACAGCAGAGGCGCCACAGGGCGATATTGAGCAACTGGTACTGGCTGCAAATGGTGAAGTACCAGACAACAGAACGCTGCTCAGTATATTAGATGGAGAGGAGACGAAAGTGGTGGAGGAAGAGGTGTGGACTGATAGCAGGTATAAATCGATTATTGACTTTCCCAATTTTCTGTTGCAGGTTTTAAAGCTCACTAAAAATGGCAATGTTTCACTGGATGACAAACTTTTGCTGCATGCATTTGAGCACTACATGAATAGTGACGCCGTTATGTCCTTTTTGAAGGATCTGTTATATTACCGCATTTTGTTTGATAAATATGTGCTTAAGCGGGTGGAGGCCAATGATGACTGGGGCTGGAAACTGATAAAGCCTGTTAGGTATGCTTCGGGGGACAAGACACAGGAAAGATTGGATTTCCGCGGCACATTTAATGACAAGGATGATGAAGAAGAAGGAGATGACAAGGAATTCATCATGATACAGTCCATGCTGCATGTAGCGTCTCCTGGTAATAATTATAAAGATTGGTTGTTTAAGGTATTGCAATTCTTTCAATCGGAAAAGGGAGTTGGAAGCCGTACGGGCTACCTGTTAGAATTAAAGGACATTGCCCGGGAAAGAGTGGTGGACATTGTCGGAGGCGCAGTGATTGATCCGAATGCAGCTATATTCCGGCAGGGTACCAATACACCTCGTATGTTGTTTTATTATCTGGATTACCTGTTGTGGGATCTGTATTATAAGAAAACGCCGCATCAGTTGCAGCAGGATATTGACAGTTGTAAGCAGGCATTTGCGAATTTCCGCTTCACGCAAAATAATTCCGTAGAACACGTAGCGCCACAGACGCCGGCAGATGGCGAGGCTCCTTCCCTGCTGCTGGACCGGTTTGGTAACCTGTGCCTGATAAGCAGCAGTACTAATTCCAGCTTGCTTAACCGCAGTTTTGCAGAGAAGCGGATTATTTTCCGGCAACACAAGCGAAAGGAAAGCCTGAAGCAGGCGATTATTTTCTGCAATGAAGAGTGGGAAGAGGACCAGATGAAAGCGCATGAAAAATTAATGCTGGAAGTAATACAGGAAAATCTCACAGAAATGGCTAAACGTAGCTAGCCGGGGTACTGGCCTTTACTCCGATACGGATGACACAGCAAAAAATATCCTGCGCATATACCGGTAATTCGTAATTTAGGTTCATGTTAATGAAACAGTTACCGTCATTATTGCCGTTATTATTGTTGTTGGCAGCGTGTAAACCGAAGAAGGCGCCTGTGCAGGAGGAAGCGGCGCAGCATGACAGTAGTCTGCTGGTGGTTACAGACAGCAGCAATGCCGGCGTTACCGACAGCATCGCTGCTGTAACTGATACGCTGCGGGTGGACACAGCTAAGCTCATAGGGAAATGGATACAGCCCGTAGCGGGACTGGATAAGGAGATGCAGGGGTTTCAGCTGCGGAAGAACGGAACGGCACGGTCTATTAACATGTACACGCTGGTATATGAAAAGTGGACATTGAACAATGATACGCTGTTTTTATGGAGCCATTCGGAGGGGGTAAAAGATACCTCCGCTGTTGTGGACACCACCATTATCAGGGAGTTGTCCGACACATCACTGGTACTGTTTCCGTTGAAGGCAGCGGAAGGGTATACAGACCGGTATCGCCGGAGCCATTAATCATCTCTTTTAGTTATACATCTGCCACAGTCCTACCAGGCAGGCTACTACTGCCATAAAGATGCCGGCTGCTGCAAGTTGCATGTCATCAATATTTTTTCTGCCGATATACAGGGATACGAGGCCGATCAGGCCTGCGACAGCGCCTGCGGTAACGGCATTGGCCGGTGTTTTGGTAGCAAAAGCAAGTGCTGCTGAGAGAACGCCGATGACCAATGCTGCGATGCAGGCCGTTTTTGTGAGTGTTGTTGAGTGTTGCATATATTTCGGATTTAAATAAACAGGTAAATCAATACGGTCTACAGGTTACTGCTCACTCCACTAATCTTATCATTTTTTGCTACAGCGGTTTGTTCCCATGGTACTTTCAATAACGGGCCTACTTCCTGGTAGCGGTTGTCCTGGTATTCGTCCAGGCCGTACCGGATGGAGGTGGTATCAGGGATAAAGGTAAATGTGCCAAAGATCCGGTCCCAGATGGAAAAGATATTGGCATAATTGGAATCCGTTTCCGGCTGGTAATGGCTGTGGTGCACCTTGTGCATGTCTGGCGAAACGATGATCCAGCTGAGGCTGTTGTCGAGCCATTTCGGCAGCCGGATGTTGGCATGGTTAAACTGCGACATGAGCGCAGAAAGTGACTGGTAGAACATGACCATCCAGAAGGGAACGCCCATGGTGAGGATGGCGGCTAAAAGCGCTCCTACGCGGAACAGGCTTTCCACCGGGTGATGGCGTAACGCAGTGGTAGCATCTATCTGCGTATCGATATGGTGTATCTTATGGAACTGCCACATCCAGGCGGTTTTGTGCTGTACCAGGTGGATGAGGTAAGCGCCGATCAGGTCCAGCATCAGGATGGCCAGCAGGGTATGTAGCCAGAGCGGAACGTTTAGCCAGTACAGGAGCCCGAAACGGGCATTGCTGGTCCATTGCGAAGCTTTCACGATCAGGAAGGCGAAACCGGTGTTCACGATCACGGTGGTGAGGGTGAAAAACAGGTTGGTACCGGCATGCCGGTATTTATTGCCACGGAAGGCGAAGCGGGGAAAGAAGCCTTCGATGATCCACAGCAGCAACAGGCCGCCTACCAGGATAGCGGTACGGTAATATGACGGAATATTTTCAAAAAACGTTACCATAGGCTGGCAATAAGATATATCCGGGAATGTATGATCTCTGCTTTCTGAAATGTCGAGGTTTTCCGGCCAGGCCAACAATGTCAAACGGGTGGATATCGGGGAGTAATCAATTAAATCGGAAAACGATTTTCTACTGTCCTGTAAGCTGTTTTTTCCTGTTTACTCCGGCTAAAAATTACGACTTTTTTGGGAATAAATAAGCGCTCTTTTCCGCCACAGGCAAAGAAAAAAGCAACCTCTTTGGTAGAGATTGCTTTATATATAAACTTTTAGCTATAAGCATCCGGCATTCATTTAATATAGCCGTTCGCTTTAGCGGGTATTAGTTGTTCAGCATGAGCGGCATTACCAGCATGAGCAGGTCTTCATTTTCCTCTTTTTCGGAGGGTTTGAGGATACCGGCTTTGGTGGCGGTGGCCAGTTCGATGGTCACTTCATCCCCTTCGGCGGCGTTCAGCATTTCGATGAGGAATTTGGCGTTAAACGCGATCTGCATGTCATCGCCGGTATACTGGCAGCTCATGCGTTCGTTACCTTCAAAGGAGAAGTCAACGTCCTGTGCGGAGAGCTGCAGCTCGCTGCCGGTGATATTGAGCGCTACCTGGTTGGTGCTTTTGTTGGCGAATACGCCTACACGTTTCAGGGCGTTCTGGAAATCGCTTTTTACCACGGTAAGACGGTAAGGGTTATCCTTGGGGATCACTACCTTATAGTCAGGGAAACGGGCATCGATGAGGCGGCAGATCATCTGTGCGCCTTCATGCTGCACGAAGAAGTGGTTCTGGCTGTAGGACACTTTGATTTCAGACTCGTTGTCCGGCAGGGCGGATTTCAGCAGGTTCAGCGGTTTTTTAGGCACGATGAACGTGTCTGCCTGCGGGCATTTCGCATCTGTTCTTACATACTTCACCAGGCGGTGGGCATCTGTGGCCACAAAGGTGAGGCTTTCCGTGCCGAGTTCGAAGAACACGCCGGTCATGGCCGGGCGGAGATCGTCGTTGCTAACGGCAAAGAGCGTTTTGTTGATGGCTGTCACCAGCGCTGTGGAACTCATCGTGAAGGAAGTAGTGTCGTCAGCAGCCGGTTCTTTGGGGAAGTTTTCCGGATTTTCTCCCATCACCTTGTACTTACCATTGTCCGAAGTGATTTCTACCGCGTAGGAGTTCAGATCGATGTGGAAAGTCAGCGGCTGGTCGGGCAAATTTTTCAGGGAGTCCATCAGAATTTTAGCCGGGATACAGATCCGTCCGTTTTCTTTGGCTTCCACCTCCAGCTTCACCCGCATAACGGTTTCGAGATCAGTTGCAACTACGGTCAGCTCATTTTTATCAATCAGGAACAGGAAATCCTCCAGTATTGGTAATACTGTATTGGAATTGATAACACCGCTGATCTGTTGTAATTGTTTTAATAAAGTAGAGGAAGAAACAATAAATTTCATGGTCTATATTAGTTTGCTTGTCATTCTTAGTTGCCGGGGAGTGATGCCCTCCTGTCTGTCTGTTCACATGGCACATCCCTGATAAAAGGTGTAAATGTACTGTAAACAAAGATAGAAAGTTTTGTTATTCCCCTTAAATTGATCACATCTTATACACTAAATATAAGCGGTTTTACACAGGCTGAGGCGAAAGAAAATCACATTTAAAAATAATATAATGCTATACAAAAGGCAGGAATATGGCAGTTTGATTAGATGGAAAATAATAATTTGCCACTCTTATTGACGATTGTAAAAAGAATGCTGCTTTTCTTTTAAATTGTCTTCAAATCGGTTACTTTTGCCGCGCTGAAAAAATATTCTACAACCAACAAAAAATAGCAGGTTATGAAACTGTCTCATTTAGCCGAAACATTGATTGGATCAGAAATCATCAAGTTAGCAGCTGAAGTCAAGGAGAAACAGGCCAAGGGCGAGAAGATCTACAACTTCACCATCGGCGATTTTGACCCGAAGGTGTTCCCTATCCCGGTTGAATTTGAACAGGAAATCATAACTGCCTATAAGGAACACCTGACCAACTATCCGCCGGCCGATGGTATCGCTGAGCTGAGAAAAGCGGTAGGTGATTTTATAGCAGAGCGTGAGGGACTGACTTACGATCCGGCCAAAGAAATCGTGATCTCCTGCGGTGGCCGCCCTATTATCTATGCTACTTTCCGCACCATCGTTGACCGTGGCGAGAAAATAGTATACGCTACTCCTTCCTGGAACAATAACCACTACACCCACTTCCTCGAAGCGGAGCACGTGGTACTGGAAACCAAGGCGGAAAACGACTTTATGCCGACTGCAGCCGAACTGAAGCCGCTGCTGAAAGGAGCTACCCTCCTGGCGCTGTGTTCTCCGCAGAACCCCACCGGTACCGCCTTCCACAAACAACAGCTGGAAGAAATCTGCGACCTGGTAATTGCTGAAAACAAAAGCAGGGGTGCCAACGAAAAGCCGCTCTACATCATGTTTGACCAGATGTACTGGGTGCTTACCTTCGGCGAAACACATCACTACAACCCTGTTCAGCTGCGTCCTGAACTGAAAGATTATACCATTTTCATCGACGGTATGAGTAAGGCTTTTGCCGCTACCGGCGTGAGAGTTGGCTGGGCCCTCGGTCCCGCCCATGTGATCGGCAAAATGAAAGCCATCCTCTCCCACGTTGGCGCCTGGAGCCCGATGGCAGAACAAAAAGCAGCTGCCCGCTACCTCGTACAGAAAGAAAATGTGGATAAATACCTCCAGCACTTTAAAGGAGAGATCGAAGAGAGACTGGTGAAAATCTACGAAGGCTTCGACGCCCTGAAAAAAGCCGGTCACCCGGTAGAGGCCATCGCTCCGCAGGCGGCTATCTACCTCACCGTTAAACTGGACCTCGCCGGCAAAACTACTGCCGACGGCACCGTACTGCAAGACCAGGCAGCCGTTACCTCTTACATCCTCAACGAAGCGAAATTGGCACTGGTGCCTTTCTACGCCTTCGGCGCTGCTAAAAACTCACCGTGGTACCGCCTCAGTGTAGGCACCTGCGTGAAACAGGAAATTCCTGAGATGTTTGAAAAGCTGAAAGCAGCACTGGAAAAACTGAAATAAACAGATCGTTTCATATCATTTGCCGAGGCCCGGGGATCAACTCCGGGCCTCGTTGTTTTTATGCGGTTTTCAGGCTGTTGGTGATGAGCCGGGTGAATAAGAGAGGTGGTGGCGTAGAAAACCCGTACAGCTCCCGGAAGCAGAAGTCCCGGGAGACGATGTTTCAGGCTGTAAACAGTTCCCTCTCCCCTTGCAATGCTCCGAATCAGCGAATCAATCATAATCCCATCTACCAAATTTGACTTTTTGACTTTTGTCATCAAAAAGTTAAATGCCTGTTAAAACGTCAACAGCCACTACTATATTGAAAAAACTTCCTAATTTTGACCTTGAAACTAAAAAAGTCAAAAAGTTAATGCATACAGAGAACAAAGACGAAATGAGGGATAAGATCCTTGAGGCGGCTCTGAAGCGTTTTACTCATTATGGCGCAGGTAAGACCACGATGAATGAGATCGCTGATGATCTTCATTGTTCCAAGGCGTCCCTGTATTATTATTTTCCGGATAAAAAAGCCATGCACTTAGCAGTGCTGGAGAAAATAGCGGAGGCCTATTTTGCAGAAATGGAGAAGGTCACCACCAACATCACTTCGGCAGCAGCAGCTTTGCATAACATCATCGATGTTAAAAAAGGATTCATCAGTAAGTTCTGCCGGCTGGAGATCTTTAAAATACAGAAAGATGGTCCTTCCGTTTTCCAGGAAGGCGTGAAAAAGGCCAAACAGATAGAGATAGCGCTGACCACGAAAGTGATTAAGGCAGGCGTTGCATCCGGTGAATTCAGGGTAGATAACGCGGAACAAACAGCAGACCTGCTGGTGCAGGCCATCGTCGGTCTCCGGTTCTCCGTACCGGACCACTTTTCCAACGACGAAGAACTGGATGAAGAAACATTTGAACTGGTAATAGAGAAACAGAAACTGTTAGTAGACTTTTTCATTAAAGGGATGAAGGCATAAAGAATAAAGAGAAAAGATCATGGCAGCGAGGGAAAGAATCAAAGACGTAGCGTTAAAGCTGTTCCGCATATACGGAGTGAAAGGAGTCACCATGTTTGACATCGCCCGTGATTGCGGCATGTCAAAAAAAACGGTGTATGAACACTTTTCCGATAAACAGTCGCTGATCGACGAAGGCATGCAACAGCTGCTGGACGGACACAGCGCCTTTTTTAAGGAAACGCACACCACCGCGGAAAATGCCATCGATGAACTGGTCCGCAACATGAAATACACCATCAATATGGCCAGATCGCTTAACCCGGTCATGTTGTTTGAACTACAAAAATATCATCCGGACACCTGGAAAAATATTGAAAACTTCCAGCGGGACTGCATCCTGTACGGCATTACGGAAAACCTGAAAAGGGGAATGACGGAAGGCCTGTACCGGCACAATCTCGATCTGAATGTGATAGCACGCATGCGGCAGCTGCAGCTGGACGCGGCCTTCGATCAACTTCAGTACCCACCGGATACATTCGATATGCCAGCTGTGATGGAACAAGTCACCGCACATTTTATACTGGGCATTGCCACTATCAAAGGACATAAACTGGTAAACCAGTACCTGCAAATCAAAGAAGAAGAATAACTATTAACGTATGAAGCGATTAAAGTTAACGCTTATCCTCTTAATGGGGATAGGGGGATTGCATGCCTACGCACAGGCGCCACTGACACTTCAGGAAGCGCTGAAGTTTGCACTGAATAACAACCAGCAACTCTCCAGGACAAAAATGGAAGAGGAAATGGGTAAGTTCAAAACACAGGAAGTACGCTCACAAGCGCTTCCACAAATCAATGGTAACGCTAACTACACAGACAACCTGAAACTGGCACAGTCTCTCCTCCCGGGAACCGTGATCGGTAAACCGGACAGCTCTGTGACCATCACCTTCGGTACCCAGTATACCGCCAGTGTAGGCGCGGAACTGAGCCAGCAGATCTTTAACCAGGCGGTATTCACCGGCCTGAAAGCTGCCAAGGCCGGCGAAGAATATTATACCCTGCAAACGCAGAAGTCTACGGAAGACGTGATATATAACGTTTCCGGCCTCTACTACCAGCTGCTGGTATTACAGGAAAAAATCGTGACGGTGAACAGCAACATCGAAAAGCTGACCCAGCTGGTAAACGCCACCCAGTCACAATACGAAAACGGCCTCGCCAAGAAAATTGACCTGGACCGTATCAAGGTAAACCTGACCAACTACAAAACCCAACGCACCCAGCTGCTCAACAACGCAGCTACCCAGGCCAACAACCTGAAACGCCAGTTGGGTATGCCGGTGCAGTCCAGCTTTACCATCCCGCGCGCTTCGCTCAAAGAGATCGAAACCAAAGCCGCCGGCGTATTGCAATACGACGATATGAACCTGGAAGACAGAACAGAATTCAAACTTATCAGGAAACAGGAGCAACTGCAGGAGTTCCAGAAGAAAGCCTACCTCGCAGAGTACTACCCTACCCTGTCGCTCTTCGGCCGCTATTCCTACAACGGAATGAGCCAGCAGTGGCTGTTCTCTAAAAATGATCCTGCCAACTCCACCTTCTGGTATGGCGCCGCCGCTGTGGGCCTGTCGCTGCACATCCCCATCTTCGATGGTTTCGGCCGCCGCGCTAAAGTCAGCCAGGCCAACGTCACCCTCCGCCAGCTGTCCAAACAGAAAGAGGAGATCGCGCTCAACCTGAACGCAGACTACGAAAACGCCAAACTGCAGGTACGCACCAACTTGTCTACCATCCACACCCAGAAGGAGAACGTAGACCTGGCCAACGAAGTGTACTATTCTACCCAGAATAACTACAAACTCGGCCTCGCCAGCCTGACAGACCTGCTCAACGCAGAAACATCGCTCGCCGATGCGCAGAACAGCTACAACGAAGCACTGCTTCAATATAAAATGGCCGAACTGGACATTATCAAAAGCAAAGGCAGCCTGAGAGAACTGCTGAACTAACAACAAACACTAACGAACAAAACGATAGACCGCAACTGTGGCGGATATAAACACACAAATTATTGCAGATGAAAAAGTTTATTATCTGGGGCTTGGTAACAGTAGGTGCAGTGGTACTGATCATGTGGAAGCTTAACGCCAATAAAAAAGCCAATGAAGCTAAAACAGCATTTGTAAAAGAAAGTAACAGCGGCGACGTGCCGGTACTGATACAACGGGTATCCACCAACGATTTTTCCCAGGGCTTCCTGGCCAACGGTAACTTCGCTCCTATCCGCGAACTGTCTTACCTCGCCGAAACCTCCGGCCGTATTACCCGCCTGCTGGTAGATGAAGGCAGCGTGGTAAAACAAGGCCAGGCCATCGCCTATATCGACGGCCAGATCGTAAGCACCGATCTCTCCTCTGCAAAAGCCAATCTCGATCAGCTGAGAGTGGACAAAGAAAGATATGAAGCCGCTTTCAAAACCGGTGGCGTGACCCAGAAACAGGTAGACGATGTGAAATTGCAGTACGACATCGCTAAAAGCAACTACGAAGCCGCCGGCCGCCGTGTGAGCGATACTTACGTGAAAGCGCCCATCTCCGGCGTTATCAATAAAAAATATGTGGAACAGGGCGCTTACCTCTCCCCCGGTACCAAAATGTTTGACATCGTGGACGTGTCCAGGTTGAAACTGGCCGTGGCCGTACCGGAATCACAGGTTGTCACCCTGAAAAAAGGACAGAAGGTGAAAGTCACCTCCAACGTGTTCCCCGAAGCCAGCTACGAAGGTACCATCACCTTCATCGCTGCCAAAGGCGACAACTCCCTCAACTACCCCGTTGAAATGGAAGTGGGCAACGTGAGCGGCAAAGAACTGAAAGCCGGTATGTACGGCACCGCACACTTCGAAGCGCCTACTGCCGCCAAAACCATGTTCATCGCCCGCACTGCCTTCATCGGTGGTGTGAGCAGCAACGAAGTATACGTGATGGAAGGCAAGGTGGCTAAGAAACGCAAAGTGATCGCCGGCCAGATCATCGGCGACCAGGTGGAAATACGGGGAGGCCTCAACGAAGGCGATACCGTGATCACCAGCGGTCAGATCAACCTTACAGATGGTACACCAGTAGTAGTACAGGGTGGCAATAAATAAGCGTGAACCAATTCTTGCAACATGAAGATTACTGAAGTTTCCATAAAAAGGCCCACGATCGTGGTGGTGGTATTTACCATCCTCACCCTGCTGGGCGTCATGAGCTATAAATCGCTGAACTATGAGCTGCTGCCCAAGTTCAGCTCCCCCATCGTCACCATTGCGACGATATATCCCGGTGCTTCGCCCAACGAGGTGGAAAGTACCATCACGAAAAAAATAGAAGACGCGATCGCTTCCATGGAAAAGATCAAGAAGATCACCTCCAAATCTTCCGAGAGCCTTTCCGTGATCACCGTCGAGCTGAATAACGATGCCAACGTGGACATCGCCCTGCAGGATGCACAGCGTAAAGTAAACGCCATCCTGGCCGACCTTCCGGGCGATGCCAAACCACCATCCCTCAATAAATTTTCGCTGGATGACCTGCCGATCATGACCTTGTCTGCCACCGCTAAAATGGACGATAAAAAGTTCTATGACCTGGTGGACAAAAAACTGCAACCCCTGCTGTCCCGCCTGCCGGGCGTAGCGCAGGTGTCCCTGATCGGCGGCCAGGAACGTGAAATACAGGTCAACGTAGACCCGGCCAAACTGCAGGCGTATAACATGTCTATCCTGCAGATACGCCAGGCGGTTACCAATGCTAACATGGACTTCCCTACCGGTAAAGTAAAAACAGCCAATGATCAGATCCTGATACGCCTGGCCGGTAAATATAAAAACGTGGACCAGCTGCGTAACCTCGTGCTGAAAACCACCGCAGAAGGTACGCAGATCCGCCTGCAGGACGTGGCCGATGTACAGGATGCCCAGAAAGATGCTGAACGTATCGCCCGTGTGGACGGCGTAAACGCGATCGCCCTCCAGGTACAGAAACAAACCGACGCCAACGCGGTAACGGTGAGTGAGGAAATGAAAAAGGCCATCGCCCAGGTAGAAAAAGACTATGTGGCCAATGACCTGAAAATACTCGTGGCCAACGACTCCTCCGACTTTACGCTGGAATCCGCGGACTCCGTAATACATGACCTGATCCTTGCGGTTATTCTCGTGGCGGTGGTAATGCTGCTGTTCCTGCACAGCATCCGTAGCGCCATCTTCGTTATGATCTCCATCCCGGCCTCCCTGATCGCTACCTTCATTGGCATGAAACTGATGGGCTTCTCGCTCAACCTCATGTCCCTGCTGGGGCTGTCGCTGGTGGTAGGTATCCTGGTGGATGACGCCATTGTGGTGCTGGAAAATATCTACCGTCACATGGAGATGGGTAAGAACCGTGTTCGTGCCGCATTTGACGGTGTAAAAGAGATAGGCTTCACCGTTACCTCCATTACGCTGGTAATTGTGGTGGTGTTCCTGCCGATCTCCCTCACCAACGAGCTGGTGTCCAAGATCCTGCGTGAGTTTTGCGTGGTGGTGATGATCTCTACCATGCTCAGCTTGTTGTCTTCCTTTATGATCGTGCCGCTGCTGTCTTCCCGTTTCGGTAAACTGGAACACATCACCGGAAAAAATATCTTCGAGAAATTCATCCTGTGGTTTGAAAAACAATTACAACGTTTTACCCAATGGATGACCGGTATCCTCAGATGGGCGCTGGCGCACAAAGCGATCACCCTGATCGCTTCCGTAGGCCTGCTGTTCGCGTCCTTCATGCTGATAGGCAAAGGATACATCGGTGGTGAGTTTATCCCGAAAGGTGACCGCGGCCAGTTCATCGTGATGCTGGAAATGCCGAAAGATGCGTCTGTACAGCAATCCAACCAGGCAACCCGCACCGCTGAACAATATCTCAATAAAAAAGCGGAAGTGGAAAGAATGATCACCACCGTAGGTCAGACCAGTGAAGACGGTTTCGGTACCTCCCAGTCCACCGCCTATAAATCTGAGATCACGGTGATCATGGTGCCGTTGGAAAAACGTACCGAGAGCTCCGATATCTACGCTGCCAAAGTGAAGAAAGAACTCAAAGCCCTCCTGCCCGGCGTGAAAGTGAAAACGACCGACGTGAGCATCATGGGTACGGCGGAAAGAGCGCCGGTAGAACTGGTGGTAATGGGCAGTGAGATGGACAGCGTGATGAGCTTCGCCAAAAAAGCAATGGACACCCTGAAAACCATCAGTGGTACCAGCGAGGTGAAACTGTCTGTGGAAGAAGGTAACCCGGAGATCAACGTACAGGTGGACCGCGATAAGATGGCCGCACTGGGCCTCACCCTCGATATGGTGGGTGGTACCATGCAGACCGCCTTCAGCGGTACGGCAGACGACTCCAAAGTGAAGTTCCGCCAGGGCGATTATGAATATGATATCAACATCCGTTTTGACGACTTTAAGAAGAGGAACATCCAGGACGTGGCCAACATCCAGTTTGTGAACGACAAAGGCCAGCTGATCAAACTGTCGCAGTTTGCGGCGGTGACAGAAGGTTCCGGTCCCAGCCACCTGGAAAGAAGGGATAAGAATACCTCCGTATCTGTGCAGTCACAGGTGATGGGACGTCCTTCCGGTACGGTAACACAGGAGTTTGCCGCTAAACTGGCGAAAATGGAAAAACCAACAGGCATCAACTTCGTATTCGGTGGTGACGCCGAAAACCAGGGCGACTCCTTCGGTACACTGGGCGCGGCGTTGCTGATCTCCATCGTGATGGTATACCTGATCATGGTGGCGCTGTATGACAACTACATCTATCCGTTTGTGGTGCTGTTCTCCATCCCGCTGGCGATTATCGGGGCCTTGCTGGCCCTGGCGCTCACCAATAACACGCTGAACATCTTCACCATCCTCGGTATGATCATGCTGATCGGCCTGGTGGCGAAGAATGCGATCATCCTGGTGGACTTTACCAACCAGATGAAAGAGCAGGGACAGAATACCTATAACGCGCTGATACACGCCAATAACGCGCGTTTGAGGCCGATCCTCATGACCACCATTGCGATGGTGATCGGTATGTTGCCGATTGCGCTGGCTACCGGTGGTGTGGCTTCTACCAAAAACGGTCTGGCCTGGGTGATCATCGGTGGCCTGATCAGCTCCATGTTCCTCACGCTCATTGTGGTGCCGGTAGTATACATGGTGGTTGATAAGATCATGGCCAAATTCGGATGGGGCAAGCTGTCTACCAAACGTTACATCAGGCAACGGATGGTGGCTTCCTATGATGAGGTCCCGCTGAACGAAGTGCACAATAACTAATTCAAGATATGTTACTAACAGTGTAACAGTTGTAGGTTTAGGTAGTGGCCGGAGTATTCATACTCCGGCCTTCTTTTTTCCGGTACTTTGATATTCACAAATAATGCTTTGTTGGATACAATTGACGGCGCAGGACATGCGTTTATTTTTGCATATAAACTATTCTCATGAACAGATCCATCTCCCTGTTACTGGCCGGCATGCTGGTTGCCACGGTTGCTTTTGCACAACGAAATCCCCCTTTCGTAAAAAGGACGGTTACCGGGTTGGTAACGCCTGAGAGCGTGGTTGCCTGGAAAGACGGTTACTTCGTATCGCAGATCGGAGCTAAACTGGAACCCGCTGCCAAAGATGGCGACGGCTCCATCGCCTTTATCAGAAAAGATAAAGTGCAGTCTTCCCGCTATTTCGACGATACCCTGAACGCTCCCAAAGGCCTTACCATTGTTGGTAATACCCTGTATGTGGCAGATATCGATCATCTCAAAGGATATGATATTAACAGCCGGCAAAAAGTGTTTGATCTTAATCTGGAAGGCAAAGCCGGCGTGCTGAATGACGTTACCCCGGTGAATGACAGCCAGTTGGTGGTGACGGACTCCTTTAAAGGTGATGTGTGGCTGGTGAATCGGCATACCGCGGCGTTACAGCAGCTTGGAAATATCGTCACGGCCAATGGCGTAGTGTATGATAAATCCGCCGACGAGCTGTATGTATGTTCCATGGGCCCCGATATGAACGGCAAGGGACAGCTCTGGCACCGTCGGCTAAAGGTGAGCGGGGATGATTTTCAGCCGGTAAAGAACTCCCCTACCGGCTTGTTCGACGGGATTGTTCAGTTGGATGCCAGCCATCTTTGTTTGTCTAACTGGATACCGGTGGATGCGCAACTCGGTGGAGGTCAGTTACATGTCTATGATCTGAATGACGGAAGCACCTTCAACATACTGGTAAGACGCTCTCCTGCTGATATTGCACTGGGCAAACGGGGTCAGTTACTGGTGCCGGTGATGCTCGACAATAAGCTGGAGATATGGTCTAAGGAAAATACGGAGTCTATTTACGTGCCAGTAATAACAGGTGGGAAGCCGGAAACGGCATCGGTTCCGGGTGTCCGTTCCCATTAATGCGGAACAGTTGTGTTTTCCCTTCCAGCCTGTTTTTCACAATCCATTCGTTGCGGTAGGTATGCGACAGGTTGTCCAGTCGTAGGCCTGCCGCTTCCAGCGCCTGTTTCCAGTCGTCGTAATTCCAGAAGCAGAAGGTCTCGTGCATTTCGCTGAGCCAGTTGTCGTGATAATCTTTTTTAAACAGGAACTCGCAGGCGTCCTGCATGGAAAGCTGGCAGTAGGTGGTGTCGCCGATGGTGACCCATTGATGGGGCAGCTGGTAACCTTCTTCATGACGGAAGTCCTGTGCAAAGCGTTGGAACAGTGCTTTGGTGGACAGTTTCCCGAGCCATGCCGCTAACGTTTGGGTGGTCGGATTTTCCGGCATGGGCAGGTCGTTGGTGCCGTCTGTTTCGTTGAGCCACAGGAGTACGGTCTCTGTCCTGTTTTCCGGTCCTACCACGTCGCGGTTGATCCATACGCCGCCCGGCACCAGTTCCTGGTAACGGTTTTGTATAAACGCCAGCAGGTCCTGTCTGCTGCCGTAAGATTCTATCTCGTGTGTTAAAGAAGACGTGTGGATGGTGTTCATGCTGCCAGGCTCGAACACCAGGCTGGTAACGGCATTTTTCTGGGCAAAGAACACGGAGGGGTTGGCGAATTCGCCGTTGTGTTTGCGTTGCAGGCAGATATCATAGAGGTGGCGCGACACTTCTATGCCGTAGAAATCACATTCGTGCAGGCGGTCGTCTTCACAGGCTATTTTAATCCAGGAGCCTGCGGCGCAGCCGATGTCGCCGATGTTGCCGGGTTGTATGTAGGGGGCGGTTTCACGGTATTTCAGTGCCGCGATGTCGTCCATCTGTTTTACGTATACGTTGTAATCGCGGGTGGCGGTAAGATCGCCGTCGGCCCCGATGATAGGATCTTTCAGGATCTGTTGTACTTTCTCTCCCACGCCATATAACGACCAGATTTTAAATGCTGCCGGATGCACCTGTTCGAGCACAGTAGGATGTTTACGCCAGTCGCCCGTTTGTGCGATGAGGTTCACCAGGTCCCATGGCATGGGCTGTGTGAACTGGTTGGTGGCCGGGTCCCATTCTGCCGTCAGGATACGGAAGCCTTGTTTCAGGTACATCTCACGAACGCTGGTGGAGCAGATGACCACCGTGTTTTGCGGGGTGAGGCTGTGGGCGCCTTCACTGGAGTGCCGGATGGTTTTGATGGTATATTCCGCGAAGTCGTGGATCACGCCAACGTCGTCGATGCCATACACATAGGCGGGTACATCGAGCGAGTTGGAGAATTCCTGGATCACCATGGCGCGCAGGTAGAAAGGTACCGGGTTGCGTTTGGTGCCGAGGTGGTTGGCGGAGGTGACAGCGAAGATGACGCCTTCTACAGGAGCGGCGTCCAACGGTTGTCCGTATACGTCTTTTTCACCTTCCAGGCTGCATTTGATCAGACGGTTCAGGTATTTGAACTGAAAGTCGGTCAACAGGTGGTGGCGTCCGGGTATGAGTAAGTACATACGGTGAAGTTAACAGATTTCCGGAAAAAAGCCCGGGGGGCTGAGTCCCGGGCGATGGAATGGGGGTAACTTTTTCTGGAGGAAATAAGAATGATATTATAAAGCGGCTGCCTGGCGAACGGTGTCGAAAGACCATGTTTTGGTAACGGCGCCGTTTTCGAAGACGGTTTCGAGGAGGTCTTCCAGTTCGGGTGCCTCGTCGGCACCGAGGGTTTTGAAGCCGCCGTTTTCTTTCACCAGTTTCAGTTTGCCGGCTTTGGATTTCTTGAAGGAGGTTTGCAGCTGACCGTTGGCATCCATTTCCACCGGCATTTTCTGTACGTTGATGCCTTTACCGTTGACTGCTGCGTAAGAGCATTTCAGCGCAAACTCCTGGGTGTCGCGGTTAACGCGCTGGAGCAGCGCGCCGCCCATGCCGAGCACCAGGTTTTCGGCGCTGATACCGGCTTTTTTAAGGGCTTCAAAGATACCGGGGATGGAAGAGTAGCTGATGCCATCGCCTTGTATCACGCGTACCTGCGGCGGTAATACTTTGTAGCCTTTTTCGTTGAGGGTGAAGCCGAATTTATTCATGAGGATATCGAACACCCGCAGCAGGGTTTGTATCGGGTCGCCGCTGTCGGGGCGGATGACGAGGGTGCCCTGCCGGCTGAGGATCTGTTCTTTCAGTTCGGTGCCCCAGTATTCTTCACAGGCGCGGAAAATATTGTAGGAGTCAGACACGCAGGCGATGGTGCCGGTCGGGAAGGTGTTGAGCACATGTTTGAAGATGTCCAGCTCTCCCGGTTCTCCCAGCATGGTGACGATAGAGTGTTCGGTAGCGGGGATGGACAGGCCCGGAGCGGTAGCGGCGTTGTAATAACGTTTGGCGAAGATGGAGGCGGCGATGGTGTCGCTGCCGGAGAAGTTGACCAGGTGTGCGCTTCCGCCGATACCGGCGCTTTCCACTGAGCTGGCGCCCCGGAAGCCGAAGTCGTTGAGGACGAAGTCGATGCCCGCAAAGGCTGCGGCGCTGGCCGTATCGTCATAGTAGCGTTTCACCACTTTTTTGATTTCCCTGGAGAGGGTGGCCACGGTGCAGGGATACCATACCTGCATGAGCAGTGTTTCGAGGAAGTTGGTGAGCCAGTAACATTCGGGGTCGGTGTTTTCGATGGTCATGAGCACATTTCGTACAGGCACCACCGTTCCTTCGGGTACTGCTTTGATGCGTACCGGCAGTTTACCGCCGTGTTTGCTGATGATGTATTCAAAGCGGCTGCGGTCAAATACATCGTCGCGGCCAAACACTTCTTTCAGGGTAACGGCAGCTTCATCCAGTTTTTCTTTGGTGAAGACAACGCCTTCGAGGTATTCTTTCAGGAAGTACTGCAGGCCATAGAACACGGTTTCATCGAATTTGCCACCGCGGCTTTCCAGGTAAGAGTAGACGTGTTGTGTACCGGGGATGTATAATTTATGGTGGGAGTATTTGTAAGCATCAGCGAGGAGGATGAGATTTTCCTTTGTCATAGCAGTAAATTTTAGTTCTTCTTATTTAGCATATTTATCAACCAGGCGTTGAAACAACGGGAGGTGTGTGTCAGCGAGTTCTTGTTTTCTGATCAGTTCCGGTATATCCGTTACCGTTATCCACCGTACTTCCGCAAGGTCGTCGCCGGCTGCAGGCTCGCCGTAGAGCAGGTCTGTGGCGAAGAGGGTGGTGATGATTTTATTTGTTTCAGAGCGGTAGCGCCAGTCGTCTATTCTTACGGAGGCAACATATTCCATGGCGCTGGTTTCCACGCTGCCGCATTCTTCCCGGAGTTCCCTGGCGGCGGCTGTTTCGAAACACTCGTCGGTGGGATCGGAAAATCCGCCGGGCAGCCGCCAGTTGTTTTCGTTGGGCTTGCGGCCTACCAGCAGCTGTTGTTTGTTGTTTCTGAACAGGGCGATATCTACGGTGGCGTATACGGCGGGGAACAGGTTATAGGTGTTATAGATGATGCCGGCACGGAACTCTTCGGTGTCAAACACTTTGTCTGACAAGGCTTCGCGCATGGCGGTGGCGTTGTAGTCTTTCACCGGCGGCAGTGCTTCTGTGGGGTAGCGGCCGGAATAAGTGCCCATGAAGCTGTCGCGGCTGCCGTAGAGGACGAAGGTTTCGTGCGGGAAGTTGTTGTGCAGCAGCTCGTCCAGCTTTTTGGACCAAACGGTATCGTATTTCTGATCGCTCAGGGGAAGAATAATGATTTCGGGGAACTGTTGTTTGATCATACGCTCGCGGGTATAATAGTCGAGCGGGTTTTTACGGCTGCCTTTTACGGGACTTACGCCGAGGATGATCAGTACACGGTTGTGTTTCATTTTCACCTGCCGGATCAGTTCCAGGTGCCCTTCGTGCAGGGAAGGTGTCTGAAACCGGGCTATAATAACTCCTGTGGGTTTTGTTGTTTGCATATCCGAGCTATTTTGTGTATTTGTTACACAAATGTATGAAGTGAAATAATGTCAGCAAAATATTTTTTGTAAAAAATACACAAAATATATTAACTGATTGATTTGTAGTTATTTAATAGGTTGACGATTTTTTGTTTCTCATCCCCCTTTGCTGATTTTATAGGTTGACCATTATGTGGTGCCGGTAAACATGTTGTTTTGCGGTTAGATGTAATAGTGCCTTTGCGACGCATGGGCTATTTGCCGGCCGGCAGATCTTTTCGATGCCTTTTTACAGTGACCGTCCCTGTGGAACCACTACCACCATCCCTATGCTGTGGATGTCCTTTCTGCGACTGTTATCCGGTGCTTCCCGGAAACGTATATACGCTGTGGGTGCCTTTTCAGCGGCTGTTATCCGGTAGTTCCCGGGAATTATACGAAATACATTCTCTCCGGGGCTCTCTTAAACCGCCTGCGGTGCTTTATGAAAGCCGTTGTATTACAGCCGGTATAGCCTGCAATCGATAGCGCTTTGTGGACGTCTCTTACAGTCCCTAAATCTCGAACGCCATTCCTTCTTTCTTCAGCTTGAAGTACTGTTCTTCATTGAAGCTGAAAAGTTTGGCGGGGCGGCCTTGTGACACTTGTTTTTGTTTTTCGTTGTGGGCGATCAGGATGCCGAGGTGATTTATTTTTTTCTGGAAGTTCCGGCGGTCAATGGGCCGGTCCAGCAGTGTTTCGTATAGTTTTTCCAGGTCGGCGATGGGGAATTTCTTATCCAGCAGTTCGAAGCCGATGGGTTCGTAACGGATTTTATTGCGGAGCCTTTGTACGGCCACATCGATAATGGTGGCGTGGTCGAACGCGAGGGACGGCAGTTCCTTGATATTGAACCAGGAGGCGTCTTCCGCGTCGGAGCTGGCGGCCAGTTTGAAGTTGGTGGGGTTTACCAGGCCGAAGTAGGCGACGGACACCACTCTCCCTCTGGGGTCGCGGCCCGGCAGGCCGAAGGTGTACAGTTGCTCGAGGTAGTTGATATTCACGCCGGCTTCGGTCAGTAGTTCGCGGGTGACGGCCGTTTCGAGGGATTCATCGTCCAGCACGAAGCCGCCGGGCAGCGCCCAGCTGTGCAGATACGGGTCTATCGTGCGTTTGATCAACAGCACAACGATGCCTTCCCTTGGGATATATCCGAATACGACCGCGTCTACGGTTAACCTGATGTTCTGTACTACTGGCAAACTGTTAACGGATTATTTTGCTTTAATATAGTTTTCAACCTGGGCGGTGCCCTTGTGTAAATTTACGAATAACGGATTTTTCACCGGATCGAATACGATGATGGTATTCATGGACCATACGTCCTGCGGTGCGGGCATCTCGATCATTACTTCGAGGCCGTTGGTCCGGTGGAACAGCAGGCTGTCTTTTCCGGCGATGTGGGGTTTAAAGCCCTGCTGGTCGAGGTAGTCGGTGATTTCTTTGCGTAGCCGCAGCGCTGAGTCCATCTCCGGGCTGGCGGCCGGTTTAAATTCCCGGTACACATAACTTTTCTCCGTGATCACATCATAGGCGTCCTTATTCACCTGGTGGTCATTACGGGTAGGGTTACACGCAAAGAGCAGGCAGGAGGCGGCGGTCAGGATGGATAATAATATTTTCATGATAAGTGGCTTTAATGTTCATAGCAGCCGTAATTGCGCTGCCGGTATATTTTTCCTTCGCGGAATTCGATGACGGTACAGATGAAAGCTTTCATCACCTGTCCCCTTCTGTATTTGCCTGCATCCACGCCTATTTCCCCGGTCCAGTTGGCTTCTACAACGAGGGTATTGCCATTCTGCACGGCTTTCAGCACGCTGTAATGCTGGGATTTCAGGATCAGTTTATTGGTGGCCATACTGTCCAGCATGAGTTCAAAATTCCTTTGTTTGACTTCGGCTGACAACTGGTTGGGATATTCTGTCTGAATAACGCCCGGATGAAAGATATTGGCAAACTCGGTCGGATCTGCTGAAAAATTTTCAAGCAGTTGGAAATACCGGTATACGAGGGCCAGTTTTTCGTCCATTTACAGGGATGCGTTGAATGAATAACAAATAATGCAGGGCGTATGCACGCGATGCAATCTGCGAATTTATAAAATTCGTGTAAATGTAACTCATTCCTGCTCATGTAAAACGATGTGAGCGGCGGGATTTATTTTCTGGCGGTAGCAGCATTGAACGCCAGTTTTTCCATATTGTCTGTTTTGCCGATGATATCGTACACCAGTTTGAGGACGGTGAGTGTGCCGTCGTAGTTAAGTTTGTCCGGTTTATCGCCGGGCTCGGGATTGCCTTTATGGGCGTTGGTGTAGAAGTAAAGAACGGGGATGTTCTTTTTATAAAAGGAAAGATGGTCTGACGTGCCGGCGCCGGTGGAGTCGTAAACCACTTTGGTGTCTTTGGCGGCTACGCTGCCGATGATACCGGGCCATCCGGCGGAGGAGCTGATGCCGCCGATTTGTACGCCCCTGGAGGCGTCGAGGTCGCCGATGATGTCCATGTTGATCATATAGTTCACCTGCGAGAGGTCGATGCCTTCACTGTGGGCGGTGAACCAGGCGGAGCCTGCCAGTCCTTCTTCCTTACCGGAGAAAGCGATGATAACGATGTTATGGTTTTTAAGGCGGGCGGATTTGAGCAGGCGGGCCAGTTCCAGCAGGGCGGCGGTGCCGCTGGCGTTGTCATCGGCGCCCGGGTAGATAGCGTTGTTTTCGCCTTTGCCGAGGTGGTCGTAATGTGCACCGATGATCACCGTTTTGGGCGCTTTGTTGTCGATATAGCCGATCACATTGGTACCGGTGACTTTTACCGTTTTGAAAGCGATTTTCATATCGACCAGGAATGCGTTGGCATCGTCGTTGCCGAGTATTTTGCTGATATCGCTGCTCACCCACACGGCGGGGATGCCGGAGGGTTTGACGGATTGTTTCTGCCAGCTGTTGACTTCCGCCGGTGTTTCCTGTCCGTTGTAGAAAATGACGGCTGAGGCGCCGGATTTAGCTGCCACCTCCGTTTCCCGGAGATACAGTTCCATCCTGCTTTTATTAGGGTCGGCTTCTATTTCTTTAACATTTATTAACCAGATATTATCCGGTTCGTTGACCGCGGGGAGCACTTCGCCCCTGGCGCTTTTACCGGCGCTGAAAGGCAGTGCGATGAACTGTTTGCCTGGAACCAGCTTTTGATGGTTGAGGTTCAGCGTGCAGTTGTCCGGTTCGCGGCCTTCGCGGATGGTGAAGGTTTGCAGGAAGCCGTTGTCCCCTTTGGGGCTGACGCCTATTTGTTCGAGTTGGGAAGAAAGATAGGCAGCGGCCAGTTGTTCGCCGGGGGCGCCGGTCTGGCGGCCTTCCAGTTTATCGCTGCAGAGGTAGGTGACATGCGTTTGCAGATTGGACAGGGTTTTCCGGTCATTTTTTTTCTGTGCACCTACGAACAAGGTAGTACATACCAGTGGTAACAGCCAGGTTATCTTTTTCACGCAATCTTTTTTGGGTCTGCTGCAAAATTACGGAATTACCCCCTGCTAATAGCGCAACGGAGGCAAGTTCTTTTTGAAGCGCCTGTTGCATTTCAAGTATGTTTAATATGATGTTGGTCTGAAAACGGTCATTCGCCGGAAGTGGTTTATCTTTCATAAGAGGCAAATCCCTATTTTTGCCCCGTTTTAAAAACAAAGTATGAAAAACACACCTTTTACACAGAAGCACATTGCATTGGGCGCCAAGATGGCTCCTTTTGCGGGTTACAACATGCCAATCTCCTATACGGGTATCAACGATGAGCACCAGGCGGTACGTACAAATGCCGGTGTGTTTGATGTGAGCCACATGGGTGAGTTTATTTTGAAAGGTGAAAATGCGCTGGACCTGATTCAACGGGTGACTACCAACGACGCCTCCAAACTGACTGCCGGCAAAGCCCAGTACAGCTCTTTGCCCAACAACGAAGGCGGCCTGGTAGATGACCTGCTGGTATATTGCATTGAAGAAAACAACGTGTATATGCTGGTGGTGAATGCCAGCAACATTGAAAAAGACTGGAACTGGATCAGCCAGTTCAATACCAAAGGGGTGGAAATGCACGATATTTCCGATAAAACCTGCCTGCTGGCCATCCAGGGCCCTAACGCCACCAGCATCCTGCAGCCCCTGACTGAAGTAGATATCGTCAACCTGAAATATTACACCTTCGCCAAAGGCGTTTTTGCAGGCGTTCCCAACGTGGTGATCAGCGCTACCGGTTACACCGGTGCTGGTGGCATCGAAATTTATTTCGAAGACAAAGACGGCGCAGCAGACAAGATCTGGGACGCTATCTTCGCCGCCGGCGGTCCTAAAGGCCTGAAACCCATCGGCCTGGGCGCCCGCGATACCCTCCGCCTGGAAATGGGCTTCTGCCTGTACGGTAACGACATCGACGACCGTACCTCCCCGATGGAAGCCGGCCTGGGATGGATCACCAAATTTACCAAAGACTTCCCTTCCCGCGCTATCTTCGAAAAACAGAAAGCAGAAGGCATCTCTCAGAAGCTGGTAGGTTTTGAAATGGTTGACAAAGGCATCGCCCGTCACGACTACGAAATCAAAGACGCTGCCGGTAATGTGATCGGCCGTGTCACCTCCGGTACCCAATCCCCTTCTTTGGGCAAGGCTGTCGGTCTGGGCTATGTGAAAACAAGCCATGCCGCCCTGGACAGTGAGATATTTATCGCCGTAAGGGACAAAGCCCTGAAAGCAAAAGTGGTGAAAGTGCCCTTCCTGGGCTAGGAATAGCGGGTGAAAGTTATTAACTTTCGGTTTCGCAAAGGATTTTAAGAGAGCAAAGAAGCAAAGGCGCGAACAGCAAATTTATCCTTCGCTCCTTTGCTCTTTTGTTATTGAATTCTTTGTTTCTTTGCCCACTTTGATTTTTTTGCGGGCAACCCTTGCGTGAACTTATTTATTGCCATATCTATGCCTACTATTCATTTGACTACCGTTATCCATGCACCGTTAGAGAGGGTGTATGACCTGAGCCGGAGTATTACCCTGCATAAACGCAGCATGTCACACATGCAGGAAGAGGCTGTCAAAGGCCGGACCAATGGTCTGATCCGCTTGAACGAAACAGTCACCTGGCGCGCCAAACACATCGGCAAAATGCGGGAACTGACAACGAAGATCACTGCCATGCAGGAAGGGGAACATTTTACCGACGAAATGACGGAAGGTGATTTTACCCATATGAAACATGAGCACCATTTCAAGGAAATAGGTAACGGTACCGTAATGATCGATATCATGGATTTTGGCACCCCCTACGGTTGGTTCGGGCGGATGTTTGAACGGTTCTATCTCCGGAAATACATGACCCGCCTGCTGAAACACCGGAATGATGTTATTAAGGACTACGCAGAGAGCGAAAAGTGGAGAGTGGTCCTTGATTAATGCATAAAAGCAATTGAATGACAACTAGCAACAAACCCAGCCTGGAAGTATGTTTATCCCCGGCTTTATTACATCTCTATGATGTGAAAAACAGTATCGTAGTCATCATCGATGTGCTGCGCGCCACCTCTACTATCTGCACCGCCCTGTACAATGGAGCAACGAGCGTAATACCGGTAGCCACTGTGGAAGAATGTGTGAACATCGGCCGCGCTATTGACGGCATCACCGCCGGAGAACGTGATGGTAAAGTAGCGGAAGGACTGGTACATGGTAATTCTCCCTTCGAATATCCCCGGGAGTTCATCGAAAATAAAACACTGGTACTGACCACTACCAACGGAACGAAACTGTTGCACATGGCCAAAGATGCCATCCGGATCGTTACCGGCTCCTTTCCCAATATCAGCGCCGTATGCGATTACCTGGCCGCACAGGGACAAAACGTGATCCTCGGCTGTGCCGCCTGGAAAGACCGTGTTAATATGGAAGACACGCTCTTTGCCGGTGCCGTGGTAAGCCGCATCCGCGAGCATTTTGATGTTAGCTGTGATTCCGCTATTGCCGCAGAAACACTATACCACACTGCGAAAGGAGACATCTATACCTATATGCAACAGGCTTCCCACTATCAGCGCCTCGCTAAATACGGACTGGAAAAAGATATTGCCTACTGCCTTACGCCTGACGGCGCCAATGTGCTGCCCATATTCAGAGACGGAAAGCTGGTACCATTTTGATATCCGGTTATTAGATATTTGGTTATTTGAAGTTTGCCTGGCAAACTTCAAATAACCAAATATCTAAATAACCCAATGACTTAAGCGGCCAGCTGTTTTTTGCCGCCCAGGATACAGGCTGCAAATACCACTATCATAGACAGCGGAAACGCGATATCTGCGAAAGGTGCGCCGGAGCTGATTTTAAACAGGGTGGCTATCACCATGGTAAACAGCAGCGCAATACCCGCCGGCCGGATGAAGAAACCGGTAATCAGCGCAAGACCTCCCAGTAGTTCCGCCAATGTAGCCATAAAGCCCCAGAAAACCGGCCATTGGCTGATGCCAACCATCTTCAGGGTACCGCCCAGGAACGCCCACATCGCAGGACCTCCTATTATTTTCTGGATGCCGAAAACGACGAATAACACGCCAATACCTATACGTAATACGAGAAACGCAAATTGTTTGTTGTCTTTCATGTTGAGTGTGTTTAAAAAATGAGGACACAAAACTAGTGTCCACGAACGCGGATGTCCATGGATAAAAGAGCGTTTGTCGTGTACATTTATACCGGTTGGGATGTTTCGCGGAACTGCTGCGGTGACCTGCCCGTATTCTTTTTAAAGAAACGCGTGAAATATGCAGGGTCTTCAAACCCTATCCGGTAGCCTATCTCCTTCACCGTCAGCTCATTTAAAAACAACAGCCGCTTCGCCTCCAGCAGTACCCGCTCTTTGATAAGGGTACCGGCTGTTTTACCGGCCAGCTTCTGCGTAAGCGCATTGAGCTGGCGCGGGGTGATGTGCAGGCGGGAGGCGTAGTGCTGCACCTCATGCTGTTCATGAAAGTGCTGATGCAGCAACTGCTTAAACTGCAATAGCTGCGTCTGTGACTGGCCGGGCAGCAGGTGTGGCTCAGACAGCTGCCGTCTGCGGATACGCATGATTTCCATCAGCAGCACGCGGACATAAGAAAAGAGAATGGGAGTAGTGTCTTCTGTGGCCTGGTCGTATTCTTCCCGGGCAATGCTCATCAGGTTTTCCAGTCGCGCGAGGTCTGCAGGTTCCAGCGGAATAACAGGATAGGACTGCATATTGTCGAACAGGAAATGGCCCAGCAACTGGCTGTCGGGGTCGTTGCCGCTGGTGAAAAAAGAAGGATCAAATTTCAGGGAATAGCCGGTGGTGGCCTCTCTGTCCAACTGGTGCACCTGTTCCGGCGACAGCAGGAAGACCACTGCCCCATCGAAAGGCCATGCCTGAAAGTCAATATGATGTATGCCTTTGCTGTTGTGCAGCAGCAGGACCTCGTAATACGTGTGCCGGTGCGGATACTGCCGGGGCATTATCTTTCCGGTATCGTCAAAACCGGCAATCAGCACATGTTTGACCGGCGTGGACACCAATGTGGTCACGCCCTCGCTGATCCGGTGTTGAGGAATGAGTGATTGCATGTTCAAATGTACAAGTATTTGTCGAGTATGTCCCTTGAGCGGGGCGCCTGCCGGGACTACTTTTGTGTCTCAAAACAAGTATACCATGGCACATGAACATTCAAGAAGGGCATGGCTCAAACAGAGCGGACTGGCGATGGCCGGGCTTCCGCTTTTATCAAAAATGCCCTACCTTCCTGCAGATAAACCGAAAAACATGAAACATTATATCTGTGTCACCTGCGGCATACAATACGATGCCACTGCCGAAGCCCCGGCGCATTGCCCGGTTTGCGAAGATGAGCGGCAGTATGTGAACCCATCCGGACAAAGCTGGACGACCTTCGACCAGGTACAGAAAAGACATAAAAATATTATTGAGCTGGTGGCGCCTAACCTGTATGCCATCTACAGCACGCCGGATTTCGCTATCGGGCAACGGGCTCACCTGCTGATAACGCCCAATGGGAATGTCCTTTGGGATTGCATTGCTAACCTCGACGCCTCTACGATAGATATCATACAAAGACTGGGTGGTATCCGCGCTATCGCATTATCGCACCCGCACTATTTTTCCACGATTGTGGAGTGGAGCCATGCATTCGGCCATGCGCCCGTGTATGTGCACAAACTGGATGCCTCCTGGCTGGGGCGGCATGACGATGTTATCAAACTGTGGGACACGCAGACGCTGGACCTCTGGGATGGCATCAGGCTGGTGTTGTGCGGCGGCCACTTCGCAGGCGCGAATGTGTTGTTCAGTCCTGCCGGTAAGGGGATGCTGCTGGTTGGCGATGTGATCCAGGTTTCTTCCGACAGGAAGACGATGTCTTTTATGTATAGCTATCCTAATAATATTCCGTTGTCGGCCGCTGAGGTAAAAGTGATTGACGATGCCGTGAAGCCATATGCTTACGACGCCATGTACGGTGCTTTCGGGAAGTATGTGCATACGGGCGCTAAAGAGGCAATGGATTTTTCCGTGAAGCGATATCTACAGCATATACGGTAGACGGTTTTTTCGATCGATAGAATGGCGGTTACAACTAACTGCGGTAGCCGCCATTTAACAGCCCCTTCTACTCCCTGCGCCCTCTGCTCCCTGCGTTCTCTGCTCCCTGCTCCGCACACTTACCCATTTGCGGTTTCGATTTCGCGTTCGTTCCCCATTCTCCACGGCAGGCCCCGCAATCATATCTTGCCTTTTATATCAATTTTTATTGATGTGATCGTAATGACTTGATAAACAATGGTAAAATAGTATTAGTCAAAACGCATTAAAATAATTAAATATAAAAATAATTATATATCAAATAAAGCGCCCTGTCCGGGCGGATCGGGGGTAACTTGCCACTACCAAAGGATTGCCGTTTTGCCGGCATTTTGCCCGCTGTTTATTAAAGATTTCTGCTTACTTTTGTGGATTGCCTTTTTATCAGCGGTTAAAGATTTTTGATATATTTATTTACCCCCGGCCGTGGATATTAAAAGCAGGCAACAACGAATAGTATGTCGCTGCCCCATTTGCTAAAATATGTTTACAATAACGGCACTGATGAAGTGATCCGCAGGGGGAAGCGTATTTTTTCTACCGGGGGCGTTGAGCTCATAGAAGCAGACCCGGTATTGAAAACAGCGACCTTCCGCGTCAAAAGTGACACGCATGCCAATTACTACCGGGTTTCCATCAATAAATACGGTGAAACCAGCGGTATGTCTATCCGTTGCCAGTGTCCCTATAACCTGGGCGACATCTGCCGGCACGAGGCAGCAGCACTGTTCCAGCTACAGGAAATGCTGGACAAGAATCATTTCGAGAGCTTCGAAACACAATTTGATCAGCAACACACGCTGATCAAAATGAAATCCATCGATATCAAAACGATCAAACTGCTTACCTCCAGCGCTATCATCGCGGAGGCGGAAGAGATCGTGAAAAAGCACCCTATCAAAGTTTCATCTGCCAAAGATGAAAAGGTAGAGGCCGTGCTGACGCTGGATAAAAAAGAATACCCGCTGATCATCCAGCGCAATGAGGAACGTTTTTTCGACACCCATTGCACCTGCGATGAAACAGCCCATGCGCTCTGTGTACATAAAACTGCGCTATTCCTGCAGCTGCTGCAGAAAAACGGCCCGTTTTATTTCGATACGCTGCGCAACTGGGACAAAGAGAAAAACAAGCTCCTCTCCCTCTATGGCTATTCCCTGACAGACGACCTCGACGGAAAATTTGCTTTCTCCTACATGGACGGCAAACCCTTTCTGCGCGTACTCGACCCCACCATCAAGCGGGTAGACGGCGCCACTGCCGGCAGACAGCAGCAGACGGCCCCGCCGCCACCGGAAGAAACCCTGACAGTGACGCAACGCCTGGCCGCGGTATTCAACGCCAACGAAACATTATACCCTTACTTCAAAATAGATATCGTCAGCGGTGAGGTGAACGATGAGCAAACGGCCTTCGTATCACTGGCCAGCAAACTGGACCTCACCAAATACGTTGACTTTTATCAGTACCGGGAAAAGGACCGGGAGCTCATCGCCCCCATCCGTAAACTGCAAGGTCCGGAAGTCAGCAAGTTCCTCAGCAAAAACTCGCCGTTCGCCGGCATCTGGGAAAACATCACGCATGAAAATGCGGAAGAGCTGCCTACCGAAACCAAAGAACTGATGCTGGAATACCTGCATCCCAAACTGGCCAAACTGTTTCCGCAGCTGGCCGAACACGGACTGGTATTTCATCTCCCTAACCGGCAGCAGTTTAAAACCAAAAACCTCCAACCCCTGCAGATAGGGGCCGACAGGCTGAAGCTTATCCTCAAGACCCACAGCGGCAGCACCAACGTGGAAATCAGCTGCTACGTGTCTATCGAAGGAGAGCTGATCGACGTCTCCAAAAACAACTGGGAAAGCCCGCTGCTGTTCCTTTACCAGAACACGCTGTACCTGTTTGAAAGCCCGCAGGACGCCCTGCATGTAGCGCTCTTCCAGCAGAGTGGCGGTAAACTGAAAATTCCGAACAAGGAATGGCCGGTATACCTCAAGGACTACCTGTTGCCCTTAAGCCGCCAGTACGATATCCGCTTCGATAAAGAACTCCTCGCCGAGGTCACCGACATCGAACCGGAATGCCGTGTATACCTGAAGGAACTGGGCGAGACCTTCATCATCCAGCCGGGATTCGCTTACCGCGGACAGGAAGTAGAATGGAACGAAGAAGAAAAAATCACCGTACAGGAAGGCAACAAAGTACTGGTCATCCGCCGCAACAAAGAAGCGGAAGACGCCTTTGTCAGCCGCCTGCGTACCCTGCATACCAATTTCGCGCAGAACGATAACCAGCACTATTTCTACCTGCGCGCCAAAGAAGCCCTGAAGAACAACTGGTTCTTCCTCTTCTTCGACGCCCTGAAAGAAATGAACGTGCGGGTATTCGGCTTCGATAACCTGCGCAACTTCAAATTCAGCTCCCACAAGCCGGTCACCAACCTGCAGATCAGCTCCGGCATCGACTGGTTCGATGCACAGATCGAAGTACTGTACGGTGACCAGAAGGTGAGCATCAAAGACATTAAAAACGCACTGGCCAACAAGCAGAACTACGTGCAACTGGCAGACGGCTCCCTGGGCCTCCTGCCGGAAGAATGGCTGCGCAAATACTCGCTCCTCTTCAAAGTAGGGGAAGAGAAAGACAAAGGCCTTAAACTCAGTAAATATAACTTCAGCGTGATCGATGAACTGTATGAGTTCATCGATGATGAAGCGGTTGTGATAGAGCTGGAACAGAAACGTAAAAAGCTGTTGCAGTTCGACGAGATCCGTAACATCTCCCTGCCGCATAACCTGCAGGCCACGCTGCGTCCTTACCAGGAAAGTGGCTTCCAGTGGCTCAACTATCTCGATGAGATCAAATGGGGTGGCATCCTGGCAGATGACATGGGTCTTGGTAAAACCATCCAGGCGCTTACCTTCCTCCAGTATTATAAAAACAAAAACGGCGGAAAATGTATGGCGCTGGTGGTGTGCCCCACCACCCTGATCTATAACTGGGAAAATGAGATCCGCAAATTCACGCCGGAAATCAAACACCATATCCATCACGGCCCTACCCGTATCAAAGATTCGGAAGAACTGGCCAAATTCGATGTGATCATCACCACCTACGGTACGCTGCGCAGCGATATCCAGACGCTGATGAAACTGGAGTTTGACTATGTAGTACTGGATGAATCGCAGGCGATCAAAAATCCGCAGTCCAAAGTGACAAAGGCAGCCCAGCTGCTGCAAACGAAGAACAGGCTGGCACTGAGCGGTACGCCCATGCAGAACAATACTTTCGATATCTATGCACAGATGAACTTCCTGAACCCGGGCATGCTGGGCAGCGTGGACTTCTTCCGTAATGAGTTCGCCACGCCGATAGACAAGTTCCAGGACGAAGAAAGGAAAGAACACCTGCGCAAACTGATTTATCCGTTCATCCTCCGCCGTACCAAAGAACAGGTGGCGAAAGACCTGCCGGATAAAATCGAGACCGTCATCTTCTGCGAAATGGACCCCGAACAACGGCATATTTATGACGCTTACCGGAATACCTATCGCTCCAAGATCCTTGGCGTTATTGAAGATCAGGGCATGGAACGCTCACAGCTGACCATCCTGCAAGGCCTGATGAAGCTGCGCCAGATATGCGATTCCCCGGCCATCCTCAACGATACGGAACAGTATCCCAACCATTCCGTGAAGCTGCATGAGCTGACCCGTGAGATCGCCGAAAATATCGGCAACCACAAAGTGCTGGTGTTCTCCCAGTTCCTCGGTATGCTGGGACTCATCCGCGAAAGGCTGCAGCACATGAAGATCCCCTACGAGTACTTCGATGGCAGCACCTCTACCATGGACCGTGAGAAAGCCATCCAGAACTTCCAGCATAATGATGAATGCAGGGTGTTCCTGATCTCGCTGAAAGCGGGTGGTGTGGGGCTTAACCTCACCGCGGCAGACTACGTGTATATTGTAGACCCATGGTGGAACCCCGCCGTGGAACAACAGGCGATAGACCGTACTCACCGTATCGGGCAAACGAAAAATATCTTCGCTTACCGCATGATCTGTAAAGACACGGTAGAAGAAAAAATATTACAGTTACAGGAACGTAAAAAATCGCTGGTGAAAGAGATCATCTCCGATGACAGCGGCTTTGTGAAGAAGCTGACCAAAGAAGATGTGTTGTACCTGTTCAGCTAAAGCAATTAAATTTCACGACTGTAAAAATTGATCAGCGCTTCCCACCCGGGAGGCGCTTTTTTATGTAGACACCCCCTTCCATTTTTGAAATGACCCTTCAGATTCTGCATGGTTTTCCCTTCTTATTTTTTTATCAGATCATTTGGATTTTTATTTATTTGATTGATTTATAATCAATTGTAAAAATTTTCTAACCCCTTTTTAATACTGGCATCTGGCTGGTATGCCAGTCATTGTATCAAAACATTTGATTCACATGTTACCAGATTCGAAAATCTCACAACTGATCGGTTTACAGATCCCTGGCCTGTCATTTCCTATGGAGCAGCTGACGGCCAAAGAAAGAGTGAGCAAAGTGATCCACACGTTTGCCGATTATACCGGCAATATGATCCGTCATGAACAATTACAGGAAGTGAAACGTTGTTTTACCATCGCCGGGGTACTGTACCGCAACGGCAGCAGCGCGCTGCGGAACGCTATTGAAAGTGTGTTCGTATATGCGTTGTCTCCCTTGTTGTGCACGCATCACCGGGACATGTTACCCTCTTCTCTCAGAACTGTCAGGATTCAACATTTACAAACAATAGCGCTTTAAAACATTTTTTATGATGACTGTATTACTGGTACTCGCGGGCCTGGCCTGCTTTGCCCTGTTCTTTGCTTCTGTCGATTATTTTGAAAAAATCTGATAAACAAATCTGTTATGACCGCCTTATTCGTGCTATCGATATTGGTCTTCGGCTACATGATATATGTACTGCTGAAACCGGAGAAATTCTGAGACGGCCTTCTGTGGCCGCATGCAACATGCTTTTTAACTAATTAGAAATGACAACAGAAATTTTAGGCGTTATTGCCACCTATGGACTAACATTACTACTGGCCTGGCCGCTGGCGAGGTATATCGTAAAGGTATTCAAAGGCGAAAAAACCTGGTCCGACTTTATGGCTCCCATGGAGCGGCTGTTCTTTAAGATTTCCGGGATCGATCCCAAAGAGGAAATGACCTGGAAAGAACATTTAAAAGCATTGCTGACCATCAACCTGGTGTGGTTTGTTTATGCTTTTTTTATGCTGATGTTCCAGGACAAGCTGCCGCTGAACCCGGATGGTAATCCGGGCCAGTCGGCAGACCTGGCGTTTAACACCGCCATCAGTTTCCTGGTGAACTGTAACCTGCAGCACTATTCCGGTGAAACCGGCGTGACCTACCTCACCCAGTTGTTTGTACTGGCTTTCCTGCAATTTGTGAGCGCTGCCACTGGTATCGCCGCACTGATCGTCGTATTCAAAGCATTTAAGGAAAAGACCACGACCAAACTGGGCAACTTCTGGGATATTTTCCTGAAGACCAACACCCGTATTCTTTTACCCTTCTGCGTTATCATAGCGCTGATACTGGCGTTTAACGGTACGCCTGCCAGCTTCGACGGTAAAGACACTGTGGTAACGATGCAGGGCGACACCGTAAACGTATCCCGCGGCCCTGTGGCCGGATTTGTGGCTATCAAACACCTGGGCACCAATGGTGGCGGATGGTTCGGCGCCAACTCCTGCCACCCGCTGGAAAACCCCAACTATGTTACCTGGATGACCGAAATGTTTGCACAGGTAGTGATTCCTATCGCTATGGTATTTGCGCTGGGGATGTTCATCAACCGCCGCAAATTTGCTTATGTCATTTTCGGGGTGATGACCATCGGGATGATATGCCTGCTGATACCCACCATGATGGCGGAGATAAACGGTAACCCGGCTATTGCGCATATGGGCATACAACAGGTTACCGGCGCCATGGAAGGCAAGGAGGTCCGCTTCGGCCCTGCTGCCACCGGTTACTGGAGCACGGTTACCACGATCATCTCCACCGGTTCTATCTGCGGTTTCCACGACAGCACCATGCCGATGACCGGCCTGATGGAGCTGCTGGGTATGATGCTGAACTGCTTCTATGGTGGTTGTGGCGTGGGTATTCTTAACTATTACATCTTTATCATCATCGCAGTGTTTATTTCCGGCCTGATGGTAGGCCGTACGCCTGAGCTGATGGGACATAAGCTGGAGGCCAGAGAGGTGAAGATCGCGGCGATCATCACGCTGCTGTCACCCTTCCTGATATTGGCGGGCACGGCCCTCTCCTCCTGGGTACTGGCTCATCACCCGGAAGCCAATTGGGCCGTGAAGCCGTCAGCCTGGCTGAACAACCCCGGCTATCATGGATTCTCCGAGATGCTGTATGAATATACTTCGTCCAACGCCAACAACGGCTCCGGTTTCGAAGGCCTCGGCGACGGCAACGTATTCTGGAACGTATCCACCGGCTTTGTGCTGATACTGGGCAGGTTCCTGCCGATCATCGGTCCTGTGGCCATCGCGGGTATTATGGCATCCAAAAAACACATCCCGGAATCCGCCGGCACCCTGCGTACAGATTCGATCACTTTCGGCGCTATGACGTTTGCCGTGATCGTGGTACTGACTGCCTTGTCCTATTTCCCTGCACTGGCGCTGGGCCCGATTGCAGAGTATTTCTCCCTGTACTGATGATAAACTATAACGAACAATTACCATGAAGAAAAGAGATAATACATTGTTTCCGAAGGAGCAGGTGCTGCAAAGCCTGCAGCAGTCCTTCGTGAAACTGAATCCGAGACTGATGATCAAAAACCCGGTGATGTTTACCGTGGAAGTGGGTACGGTGGTGATGCTGATCGTTGCCCTGTACGCTGCCTTTACCAAAAACACGGACCAGGGTAGTGCGGCTTATAACTTCACCGTTTTTCTCATACTCTTCCTCACCGTGCTGTTTGCCAACTTCGCGGAAGCCATTGCAGAAGCGCGCGGTAAAGCGCAGGCAGAGAGCCTGCGTCGCACCCGGGAAGAAACACCTGCCAAAAAAGTGGAGCTGATAGGAGAAATTTTTACCAACGAAGTGAAAGTGGTTTCCTCTTCTTCCCTGCGCAAAGGCGACATCTTCGTTTGTGATCCGGGCGATATTATCCCGGCCGACGGTGAGATCGTGCAGGGACTCGCCAGCATCGACGAATCAGCTATCACCGGTGAATCTGCACCGGTGATCCGCGAAGCCGGCGGCGACAAGTCCAGCGTAGTAGGCGGTACCAAGGTACTGTCAGACCATATCAAAGTAAGGGTGACCACCGAGCCGGGCGAATCCTTCCTCGACAAAATGATCGCCCTGGTAGAAGGCGCCAGCCGGCAGAAAACACCGAACGAAATTGCGCTGACCATCCTGTTGGCCAGTTTTACACTCGTGTTCATCATTGTATGTGTGACGCTGAAACCCTTTGCGGACTATGCACAGACGCCGATCACCATCGCCGCTTTCATCTCCCTGTTTGTCTGCCTGATCCCCACTACCATCGGGGGCCTGCTCTCCGCTATCGGTATTGCCGGTATGGACCGTGCCCTTCGTGCCAATGTGATCACCAAATCCGGGAAAGCCGTAGAAACAGCCGGCGATATCGATGTGCTGCTGCTGGACAAAACCGGTACCATCACCATCGGTAACCGTAAAGCCACCAACTTCTACCCTTCCAATGGTCATGCGCCGGAGGAGTTTATCCGCCTGTGCGCCCTCAGCTCCCTGTCGGACGAAACGCCGGAAGGTAAGTCCATCGTAGAACTGGCCGGTAAGGACATCGTCAGCAAACTGACCGTCAGCGGCGCCAGCCTGGTGAAATTCACCGCCGAAACCCGCAGCAGTGGTATCGACCTGGCTGATGGCAACCGTATCCGCAAAGGCGCTTATGACGCCATCAGAAAACTCACCGAAAAAGAGGGCTTCCGTTTCCCGGAAGACACACAAGCCCGCGTGGAAGCTATTTCCCGCGATGGCGGTACCCCGCTGGTAGTGGCCCTCAACAGCAAAGTACAGGGCGTCATAGAACTGCAGGATATCATCAAACCCGGTATCAGCGAACGTTTTGAACGCCTGCGCAAGATGGGCGTGAAAACCGTGATGGTCACCGGCGACAACCCGCTCACCGCCAAATACATCGCCACTAAAGCCGGTGTGGACGACTTCATCGCAGAAGCCAAACCGGAGGATAAGATGACGTACATCCGTAAGGAACAGCAGGAAGGCCGGCTGGTAGCCATGATGGGCGACGGTACCAACGATGCCCCGGCGCTGGCCCAGGCCGACGTAGGTGTGGCCATGAACAGCGGTACCCAGGCGGCCAAAGAAGCCGGTAACATGGTGGACCTGGACAACGATCCCACCAAACTGATCGAGATCGTGGAAATCGGTAAACAGCTGCTGATGACACGCGGCACCCTTACCACCTTTTCCATCGCCAACGACGTGGCGAAATATTTCGCCATCGTGCCGGCGCTCTTCGTAGCCTCTATCCCTGCTTTACAGGGTATCAATATCATGAAGCTGCACAGCCCTGAAACGGCGATCCTCAGCGCTGTGATCTTCAACGCGATCATTATTCCTATGCTTATTCCGCTGGCATTGCGCGGCGTGGCTTACAAGCCTATCGGCGCCAGCGCACTGCTTCGCCGGAATCTGCTGATATATGGTGTGGGGGGTGTGATAGCTCCCTTCATCGGTATCAAACTGATTGATATGCTGATCGCTCTCTTTATGTAGTTAAAAGAAAAAATTAAGAAGATGAAAAAGTATCTCCTGCCCTCTGTTAAACTGACCGTTCTCCTGCTGGTACTGCTGGCAGGCATCTACCCGCTCTTCATCGCCGGCATCGCTAAAATGGCGCCCGGTAAAGGTGGCGGTGTAACGGTAACGCATAATGGAAAAGTAGTAGGGTATGAAAATATAGGACAGAAATTCACCGATGATAAATACTTCTGGTCCCGCCCCAGCACCGTGGATTACAATGCCGCCGGTTCCGGCGGTTCCAACAAGGCGCCCGGCAACCCGGACTATCTGAAGACTGTGGCGGAAAGGATAGACACTTTCCTCGCACACAACCCGGACGTGAAAAAGGCCGACATCCCGGCGGAACTGGTGACCGCTTCCGCCAGCGGCCTGGACCCGCACCTCTCTCCTGCTGCGGCTTACGTGCAGATTGCCCGCGTGGCCAAAGCCAGGGGCATTGCACCGGAAAAACTGAAACAGCTGGTAGACGCCAACACAAAAGCGCCTGTGCTGGGTATGCTCGGCCCTTCTACTGTCAACGTGCTTAAACTGAACGTCGCCCTCGACGAGTTGAAATAAATAACAGGTTTCCGGTGAGCTATCACCGGAAATCTATCTAACCTATATAAAATTTATGAAGAAGATTTTACTGCTGGTCGCTATCATGGCTGCCGCTATCACCCTTTTTGCCCAAACGGAACCAACGACAGAGAAAGAAAAAGAGAAAGGTAAACTGACATTTTCCGGTTATGCCGAAGCCTATTACAGCTATGATTTTAATCAGCCGGCCAATCATACCAAACCCGGATACCTGTATAATTTCAACCGGCACAATGAACTGAACCTTAACCTGGCCATGCTGAAAGCCAATTATACCTCCGACCGGGTGCGCGGGAACATCGCGCTGATGGCGGGTACCTATGCCCAGTACAACCTGGCGGCCGAACCGTCCATCTTCCAGTACGTTTATGAAGCGAATGTAGGCGTGAGAGTAGGTAAAAACGTGTGGATCGACGCCGGTATCATGCCTGCCCACATTGGCTTTGAAAGCGCTATCGGGAAAGACTGCTATACGCTTACCCGCAGTATGCTGGCGGAAAACTCTCCCTACTATGAAACCGGCGCCAAAATCACCTGGACACCGAATGAAAAATGGTCATTCGCCGCGATGTACCTCAATGGCTGGCAGCGTATCAAACGGGTGGACGGTAACCAGACGCCTAATTTCGGTACACAGGTCACTTTCAAACCATCCGGTAAAGTACTGCTGAACTGGAGCACTTATGTAGGCAACGACCTCCCCGACAGCACCCGCCGGATGCGTTATTTTAACAACCTTTATGGTACCTTTGGTATAACAGATAAATTCAGCCTGATAGCGGGGATAGATTACGGTCTGCAACAGAAAGCCAAAGGCAGCAGCGACTTGTCTAACTGGTATACGCCCATCGTTATAGCCCGTTACGCGTTTACCGATAAGCTGGCGGCAGCAGGAAGAGTGGAATATTTCAACGATGCAGATGGCGTGGTGATCGCAACAGATACCCCACATGGATTTCAGACTACCGGTTATTCCCTTAACCTCGATTTCACACCCGTCAGCAATGTGATGTTTCGTATAGAAGGAAGGATGTTTAACGGAAGGGACAAAACCTTCATCAAAGGAACAGATCTTAAAAACAACAATGCAGCTGTAACGGCATCGCTGGCAGTGTGGTTTTAATTTATCATGACAGCAAAAGAACAACAGGTACAACACTACCTTGATCTGGCCAACCGCAGCGGCCGGGGTAAGTTCAAGATCTACATCGGCATGAGCGCCGGTGTGGGCAAGACTTACCGCATGTTGCAGGAAGCGCATGCCATGCTGAGGAACGGTATCAATATCCAGATCGGATATATAGAAACGCACGGGCGTACGGAAACACACGCCCTGCTGGAAGGCCTGCCTGCGATCCCCCGCAGGCAGGTTTTCTATAAAGGCAAGATGCTGGATGAGATGGACCTCAACACTATCCTGCTGCTGGCGCCGGAATGGGTGGTGGTGGATGAACTGGCGCATACCAATATCCCCGGTTCCAAAAACGAAAAGCGCTGGCAGGATGTGATAGACCTGCTCAATGCCGGCATCAACGTCATTTCGGCGGTCAACATACAACATATCGAGAGCATCAACCAGGAGGTGAAAGCCATCACCGGTGTAGAAGTGAAAGAGCGGGTGCCCGACAGTATGCTGCAAATGGCCGACGAAGTGGTGAACATCGACCTCACCGCCGATGAGCTGATCACCCGGCTGAAAGAAGGGAAAATCTATGACCAGTCCAAGGTAGAGACGGCCCTGCGGAACTTCTTCCAGGCAGATAAGATCCTGCAGCTGCGGGAGCTGGCGCTGAAAGAAGTAGCTACGCAGGTAGAAAGAAAAGTGGAGACCGAGGTGCCCCGCAGCCAGCAGCTGCGCCACGAGTCTTTCCTCGCCTGTATCTCCACCAACGATGAAGTGGCCCGTAAGGTGATCCGGAAAACGGCCCGCCTTGCAGCTTATTATCATGCCGACTGGTTTGTGCTGTACGTACAGACGCCGCGGGAAAGCGTGGAAAAGATACCCCTGGCCGCGCAGCGTCACCTGATCAATAACCTGAAGCTGGCCACAGAGTTAGGCGCGGAAGTTGTGCAGGAACAAGATGCGCGTATTTCAGATGCGATCATCCGGGTGGCGCTGGATAAACAGATCACCACCGTTTGTATCGGCAAACCGCATATCAGTTTGTTCCGGATCATCCTTCGGACCAACCTGTTTAACCAGCTGCTGAAAACACTTTCTTCCAACGACATAGATTTGATTATCCTGTCATGAGTACACTGAGGTTAAAAACGAAGATTACTTTGGGGGTGTTGTTCCTCTATATTATGCTGCTGATTGTCAGTGTACTGGGATATTATTACCTGAACCGGCTGACCGATAAGGCGAAGATCATCCTGAAAGACAACTATGAGTCGCTGGAGTATGCCAAGAACATGATGGTAGCGCTGGAAGACCTGCCGGTGCATAGAGCGCAGGCCCTGCAGCAATTCGCCTCCAACCTGAAACAGCAGCAGGCCAATGTGACCGAACGCGGAGAGCGTACCGCCACGGCTACGGTAACGGCTATCTTTGAAAAGATGCAGAAAGACAGCGTGGTCAATCCCGGCGATGTAGCGGCGATCAAAAATGGTATTTATACCATCATGGACCTCAACATGAACGCCATTGTCGGAAAGAACGAGCTGGTAAAACGAACGGCCGACCATGCGTTGTTATATATCGCTATCATCAGCGGGGTGTGTTTCCTGCTGGGCTTCACTTTCGTGTACAACTTCCCCGGTTACATTGCCAATCCTATCGTGGCGCTGACCGAGGCTATCAAAGGTATTTCCAATAAACAATACAGCAAGCGGCTGCATTTTAAGTCCAACGATGAATTCGGGGAGCTGGCCGCCGCTTTTAACACCATGGCCCAGCGGCTGGATGAATATGAGCACAGCAATATTGCCCGTATCACTTTTGAAAAGCAACGTGCCGAAGCGGTGATCAGCAGCCTGAAAGATGCCACCATTGGTTTTGATACACAAAACACCGTGCTCTTTGCCAATACGCAGGCCTTGCAGCTGTTGAGTATGCCGGAGAAAGAGCTGATCGGTCATTCCGCAGATGAGATCGCGAAGCAGAATGACCTGCTGCGTTTCCTGATCAATCCCCGGGAGAATGTGCCACTGAAGATCGTTGTAGAGGGCAAGGAATGTTTCTTTACACAGGAGGTGGCTGATATCCGGCATGAAGATAATCGTATAGGCTATGTGGTGATCCTTAAAAATATTACGGCTTTTAAGGAGCAGGACCTGGCTAAAACACACTTTATCGCAACTATCTCCCATGAATTAAAAACGCCGCTGGCGTCGTCCGACTTCAGCATCAAATTGCTGGAAGACGAGCGCATCGGCACGTTGAAGCCGGAGCAGCGGGAGTTACTGGAAAGTATGAAGCAGGACAACCAGCGGATGATCAAGATTGTGAGTGAGCTGCTGGACCTCTCGCAGGTGGAGAGTGGTAATATCCAGCTGCAGCCGCAGCCTGTCACTGCTTTAAATATTGTACAGTATGCGCTGGACACGGTGCAGAAGCAAGCCGCCCAGCGGGAGATCACTATCCGGCAGCATGTACCGGAGGTATTGCCCCGGGTGATGGCCGATGTGGAAAAAACCGCGTGGGTGCTGGTCAACCTGCTGACCAACGCTATCCGCTACTCTACCTTGAAATCGGCGATAGACCTGAAGGTGGAGGATACCGGCACCAACATGATATCTTTCTCTGTGCAGGATTACGGCAAAGGCATACCGTTGGCTTTCCGTGACCGGATATTTGAACGGTTTTTCCAGGTTCCCGGGGGAAAGGGGCATAAAGGAAATGGCCTTGGACTGGCCATTTCCAAAGAGTTTATAGAAGCGCAGGGCGGTGTGATCGGCGTTGCCAGTGAAGAAGGCAAGGGCAGCCTGTTTTATTTCACCTTGCCGGCGGCGCAGTAATTACGGGCAGGTAGCGATGTGCGCTTCAATAGCAGGTTTAAAGTGATTGAATAATTCTTCTATCCGCGCAGCTTTGCGGGAAATTTCCTCATAATTGTTGTCGAGAACGACGCCCCTGTTGATTTCATGCGCCAGCTGTACGGCTTCATGCATGGAAACGAAGCCCAGGTTGCCTTTCAGCTGGTGCGCGATGTTACCCACTTCATGCCAGTTTTTTTCCTCGATATATTGCCGCATTTGAGAGATGTAATTGGGCATGGTGAGCACCAGCTCTTCCAGTACAATTTTCACTTCATCTTCGGCTACCGCCTGATGGATAAACTCGAAGCTGATAGGTGGTTTTTCATCCCGTCGGGGGGGTGAGGGTGGCGGGGTACTGTTGTCAGCGCCGGTTGGGTTAGACAGGTGTTGCGCCGGATCGGGGCGGTGTTCCGGTTGTGGACCCTGGTCGTTGCTGTTGCCGGTAGAAGCCTGAATTTTGCGGAACAGGTCCTCTTTTTCAAAGGGCTTGGACACGTAGTCGTTCATCCCGGCCTGCAGGCAGCGTTCCCTTTCGCCATCAAGTGCGGAAGCAGTGAGGGCAATGATGCTGGTATTGATTCCGTTGTTACGGATAGCACGGGTGGTTTCATAACCATCCATGCCGGGCATTTGTAGGTCCATAATGATGCAATTATAGGATTTGGTACTTAATATTTCGAGTGCGGCCATGCCACTGTCGGCAACGTCTATGCGGGAGCATCCGCCTTTCTTCAGCGTGTAGTAGGCTACCTGCTGATTGATACGGTTGTCTTCCACGATCAGGACAGACAGTCCCCGCAGCGGTAATGCAAGGGAGGACGATTGCGGCTGTCCTTGTTGGTGCGGCTGCGGAAAAGGATTTTTAGTGAAAGGTAGCTCAAAATAGAATACGGAGCCGGTGTCGGGGCTGCTCTCTACTTTGAGGGTGCCGTTTTGCAGGTCTATCAGGTGTTTGCAGATGGTGAGCCCCAGGCCGGTGCCGCCAAAATCGCGGCTGTTGCCTTTGTGGCTCTGGGAGAAGCTCTCAAAGATGACCTCCAGTTTATCCGCCGGTATGCCGATGCCGGTGTCTTTCACTTCGAAGCCTATCCGGACGCCGGAGTTGTTTTTGTCTGCAGATACGAGTGTAACCGTGACCGTTACATATCCTTTGGGAGTGAATTTAATAGCGTTTTCGATGAGGTTGGTGAGGATCTGGCGCAGCCTTACCGCGTCGCCCAGCAGCTCTGCGGGCATGTTTTCCGCGGTGCGGACGTTGAAGACCAGTCCTTTTTCCCGGGCTTGCAGCTGCAGGGGGAAAACGGTGCTGTTCATCACCTCGCGGAGGTTGAACGGTTCGCTGACCACTTCCAGTTTGCCTGCTTTTATTTTGGAGAAATCGAGTATTTCGTTGATGATGACCAGCAGGTTTTCGGCGGAGCGCCGGATGGCGGTCACATATTCCTGCTGAATGGGGGAAAGTGCTTTTTCCTGCAGCAGGAGTTGCGTCATGCCTACGATACCGTTCATGGGCGTACGGATTTCGTGGCTCATATTGGCCAGGAAGGTTTCCTGGCTTTTCTGCGCTTCCACTGCTTTTTCGCGGGCTTCTTTTTCCTGCTGGAGGTAGAGTGTTTTCTCGGTGAGGTCGGTGCCGATGCAGCAGATGCCAATCATTTCGTGGCTGGCATTGCGGAGGGGGAACATGGTGAGCAGGAAGTGGAATGTTTTCCCGTCGATGGTGAGGGTTTCTTCCGTTTTTTCCCTGGCGCCGGTTTCCATCACTTTGCGGCTCATGGCGGCATAGCGTTCTACCCAGGGGTAGCGGAGCTCCGCGTCTGTTTTACCGACGATATCTTCTTTGCTGACGTTCATTACCTCCATGAAGCGGTTGTTGACCAGCAAGTAGTTGCCGGGCATGTCTTTCACGAACATCATGGAGGGCATATTGTCCAGGATGGCTTCCAGTCGTTTCTGGAGGTACTGCACATGTTGTTCCTTGCGATATTCCTGGTCAATGTCGCGGACGATGCATTGAAATTCTTTACGGCCGTTTTCACCGGTGAGGAGGTAGGCCAGTTGCTCTACCCATTTTTTCTGCCCGGTGCGGGTAACGATTTCGAAGCGGAGCGACGAGTATTCGTCACCGTTTTCCAGCTGTTGCAGGTAGAAGGTTTTCAGCCGTTCGAATTCTTTGTCTTCCAGCAGCAGGGAATAATGTTTGCCTTTGAGGGTGGTATTGGGATAGCCGGTCAGTTGTTCCGCGCGGGGGCTGACGTAGGTGAAGAAGCCGTGTATGGTGGATTTGTAGATAATGGGTTCGGCTTCTTCCGCGAGGCGTTTGAAGGTTTGTTCGCTTTTTAGCAGCTGGTTGCTCCAGGTCTTTATTCTGTGCAGTAATTTAAAGATATAGCGGGCCTCTCCTACCAGGAGGATGAGCATGAAGGCGCTGATGATCAGCGTTACCCGGAAAGACCAGGTAGTATAGGAGGAGTCGTTACTGTTGCGTTGGAGCAGTTCCCGTTGTTCCGCCTGAATGTAACCGGCCACGAGGTCGCGCAGGCTGTCTGTCTGCGCGGTGAATGCCGGGCTGACCACCATTTCCTGTGCTTTGGCCGGGTTGGTGGCTGCTATGGTTACGATCTGCAGTTTGGTATGGCGCCGCTGGAGCAGCAGTTTTTGGATAGCCTGGAGGTAGCCTTGCTGGGAGGTGGTATTGTGCCTGTTGCCGGACAGGTGTTGAAGTGCCTGTTGGATGCTGTCCTGCAGCAGGGCATCTTCGAGGGGGATGTTGCCGTTGCTGAGCAGGTGGTCTTTGATGCCGGCGGTGCTTTTATAATCCAGTATGGCGATGGCCCGGACCTGATTAGTGATGTTCTGGCTGTTGGTGATCCAGTTGACGGCGGCGTTGGTCCTTTTTTGTACCATCCCGGCATAAAATATGAAGCCGCTGAGTACCATGAGCACGGCTATCACGAGGGTTATGACGGTGAGGGCAATATTTCTCATTAGACTTTTGGTTTCACAGACTAGTTTGCTGTTTTGGCCGGGGTTGTTTCCCCGTTGGAGGATTCATTCCTGAAATTTACCTAAAAAAAAGCATTATTGTTGTTCATCTTGTTCATTTCCGGGATGCGGTACATGTAAAGAATATGTGTTATCAATATGAACTTTTATGTAACTTTCGCGCCGAAAAGGAGGTGTTTAGGAATATTTTAACCAATTCTTTTACAATCATTCCAATATATTTGCCTAATATTCTTTTTCCTAAGTATTAAAATATTTTATGAAAAAAATAATTTTTACCCTTGGCCTGATAGCTGTAGCTGTGGGTGTATTTGCACAGGAAGGCGGTTCTCCCATGAACAAGGCAGTTAACAGGGCTACCCATTCCAGGGATTTTCTGATGATTCAGTTATCCTACGATGGTTGGGCTGGAGCTCCTGATAGTATCAAGACGGGTTTCAACAGGGGCTTTAATATCGCGCTGATGTACGATTTCCCGTTCAAAAAGTCGCCGCTGAGCGTGGCTGCGGGTCTGGGTATCAGCACCAGCGGGGTATATCTGAAAGATCACACGTTGGATGTTGCCGGAAAAGTGCATAGCGACAGGGCTTCTTTCGTGGCCAGCAATGCCTATAAAAAATTCAAGGTAGCCACTACCTACCTGGAAATCCCCATCGAGGTACGTTACCGCAGTGTGCCGGATAATGCCAACAAAGGCTTTAAAGCGGCGCTGGGCGTAAAGGTGGGCACACTGGTAAATGCACACACCAAAGGCCGCAACACTGCGCCTAACGGTTCCAAAAACTGGGATAAAGACCTGAACAAGGGCTTTTTTAATCCCTGGCGTTTTTCTGCCACTGCCCGTGTAGGTTATGGCAACTTCGCCCTGTTTGGCGCCTATTCTCTGAACCCGATGCTGAAAGACAACAGCGATCTGGATATCAGACCTTATCAGATCGGTATCTGCCTGAGCGGACTGTAATTGTCCACAGGATTAAAAATATAACGGCCATGGTTGTACTAAACCATGGCCGTTTTTTTATTTCTTTTTGTTTTGGTATCAGTTGCCGGTAAAAGCCGGTTTTCTTTTTTCGAGGAAAGCGTTGATGCCTTCACGGTTGTCGGTGGAATTGCCGGCGATCTCCTGGCAGTAGGCCTCGTATTCGAGGGTAGCGTCCAGGGATTCGGTCATTCCTTTGGTGAGCATTTTTTTCATGAGGGCGATGGCTTTGGTGGGAGCCGCTGCGTAATAGGCAGCTTCAGCTTCCACGGCAGCATCGAGGGCGTCGGCCGGCACTACTTTATTGACCAGGCCCATTTGCAGCGCTTCTGCGGCCGTGACTTTGGAGGCTTTGGTGGCCAGTTCAAAAGCGCGGTGATAGCCTACAGTACGGGGCAGGAAGTAGGAAGAGCCGGAGTCCAGTACCAGCGCGATATTCACAAAGATCTCGATCATGGTGGCGGCTTCACTGGCGATGATCATATCGCAGGCCAGTGCGAGGGAGCATCCGGCGCCGGCAGCCACGCCGTTGAGTTTACAGATAACCGGTTTGGGCATATTGCGGATGGCCCGGATGATGGGATTGTAGCGTTTGTGCAGGGATTCGCTCAGGTTTCGTTTGCCCGCTTCCATAGACGCTTTGAGGTCCTGGCCACTGCTGAACGCTTTGCCTGCTCCTGTCAGTACCACTACCCTGACGGCAGGGTCTCTCTCTGCCTGTTTCAGGGCATCCTGCAGTTCATAGCTGAGCGGATCGTTGAAGGCGTTGTAAACTTCCGGGCGGTTGAGCGTGATGGTGGCCACGCCATTGGCCGTTTCCAGTAACAGGGAGGTGAACATACGTGGAGGATTTAAAACCGGCATTGCAGGGATGCTGCAATGCCGGCAGGTGAATTAAAGTGTTTCTTTGAGCCAGTTGAAGAATTCGCGCTGCCATACGATGGCATTCTGGGGTTTCAGGACCCAGTGGTTTTCTTCGGGGAAATGCAGCAGTTTACTTTTGATGCCTTTCAGCTGTGCCAGCTGGAAGGCTTGCAGACCCTGCTCGATGGGCACGCGGAAATCGATACCGCCCTGGATGATCAGGATGGGCGTGTTCCATTTGTTGGCGTGTTCACTGGGGTTGAAGTCCTTATACGCTTTTGCGTTGGCGGGGTCCCAATAGGCGCCGATGTCCCAGTTGGCGAACCACAGTTCTTCGGTGGTGCCGTACCAGCTCTTCAGGTCAAACAGGCCGTCGTGCGAGATGAAGGTTTTGAAGCGGTTTTCGTGTACGCCTGCCAGCATGTATACTGAGTATCCGCCGTAGCTGGCGCCGATAGCGCCGAGGCGTTTTTTGTCCACATAACTTTCTTTGCTCACATCGTCGATGGCGCTCAGGTAGTCGCGGATAGGCTGGCCGCCCCAGTCTTTGGAGATAGAGGCGTTCCATTCCACGCCGTGGCCGGGCATCCCTCTCCTGTTGGGCGCTACCACGATATAACCCTGGGATGCGATCAGCTGGAAGTTCCAGCGGTAGGAATAGAACTGGGACAGTGCTGACTGCGGGCCTCCCTGGCAGTAGAGCAGGGTGGGATATTTTTTTGCAGGATCGAAGTCCGGCGGGAAGATCACCCATGCCAGCATTTCTTTGTTGTCGGTGGTTTTCACCCAGCGTTTCTCCACTTTGCACATGCCTATATTATCGTAGGTGCCTTTGTTGACGTTGGTCAGCTGCTGCAGTGCGCCTTTCTGGAGGTCTACGGTGAACAGTTCGGCGGCATGGTTCATGTCTGTGCGGGACACCACCATGGTATTGCCGGACTGGGCCACGATGCCGTTGATATCGAAATCGCCGGAGGTGATCTGGCGTATATGCTTGTCAGTTGTCTGGGCCGGATCTTTCTGCAGGGCTATTTCCAGCAGCTGTTCGGTGCCTTTCAGCACGGCAAGGAAGAAGATTTTTTTACCGTCGTTGCTGAAGCGTACAGCAGAGGCAGTACCGTCCCATTTTTTGGTGAGGTTGGTTTTAACGCCGGTAGTGCGGTTCAGGAGGATGACATCATTTTTATCTGCTTCGAAGCCGTCATGTTCCATGCTGAGCCAGGTGAGGTATTTACCGTCCTGGCTGAAAGCGGGGGCCACATCGTAGCCCATCATGCCTTCGGAGAGGTTGCGGGTGGCTTTGGTAGCGATGTTGTATTCGTAGATGTCTGTATTGGTGCTGATGGCGTAGTCTTTACCATATTTTTTCTTGCACACATACACGATGTGCTGGCCGTCGGGGCTCCAGGTGAGGTCTTCCGGGCCACCGGAGGGCATCTGGGGGCAGTCGTGTGGTTCATCTGCCATAATATCTACCGGTGTACCTATCTCCCCGTTGTTATAAGTGGCATAAAATACGTGGGAGAAGTTACCGTCTTCCCAGGTATCCCAGTGGCGGTAGTTCAGGTTGTCGTAGATCTGAACGTTTGATTTGGGAAGGTCGGGGTAATGGTCTACGCCGGCGATTTTTTTCACTTTCACCTCTTTGGTAAACAGGATATGTTTACCATCGGGAGAAATTTTGATGTTTTGCATTTCACCGGTCCCGCTGGTTTTCTGTGCGGCGCCGGCGCCGTCAGCGTTCATTTCCCACCATTGGCCTTTGAGGGAGTAGCCAATTTTTCCGCCGGGGAGTACGGCTACATCGCCGGCTCCTTCGGTCAGTTGTTTGGGAGTGCCGCCAGCGAGCGGAATGGCATAGAGGTGTCTTTGACTCTTGTTGTCGGCCAGGCTGGGCTGCGATACGCTGAAGAAGACGGTTTTGCCGTCGGCGCTGATCGCTTCCCCGCTGACTCTGCCGAGCTGCCATAGCAATTCGGGCGTCATTTTGTCCTGGGCTGTCGCCATAGTTGAAATTAATAGTCCTGTCAGTAAAAATGGTTTGTACATGATCTGCAAGATGTTTTGGATCGCGTAAATGTAGGAAACTGCTTGCTGATTCTGCCGTTTTTAACCGTTTTTCTGATGAATGGAGCAGTGACGGCCGTCTTCATATAACAGAAAAAATAATCCATCATCGGCATCACTGGGTAAAAACAAGTATTTTTGCAACAAATTTTTAAACACTTTGATAGAAAAGAAACAAGTCGTCCAAAAAGAAGAGAAAGCGGTTATCGTGGGGGTCATCACCAAAGACCAGACGGAACGGCAGGTACAGGAATTCCTGGACGAGCTGGTGTTCCTGGCGGAAACGGCCGGGGCCACCACTTTAAAGCGCTTTACCCAGAAACTGTCCCATCCGGACAGGGCTACCTTTGTGGGTAAAGGTAAACTGGAAGAGATTCACCAATATATCGCCAGCCGGGATGTGACGCTGGTCATCTTCGATGATGAGCTGACGGGTTCACAGATCGCCAATATCGAAAAGGTACTGAAGGTAAAGACCATCGACCGGAGTGACCTGATCCTGGATATCTTCGCCCGCCGTGCCCGCACAGCGCAGGCCAAGGTGCAGGTGGAACTGGCCCAGTACCAGTATATCCTGCCCCGTTTGCGTGGTATGTGGAGTCACCTGGAACGCCAGGGTGGTGGTATTGGCAGCAGAGGTCCTGGTGAAACGGAGATCGAAACCGACCGTCGTATCGTTAAAGACAAGATCGCGTTGCTGCGTAAGCGTCTCGCTGAAATAGACAAGCAGTCTCTTACCCAGCGTAAGGAACGCGGCGAGTTTATCCGGGTGGCGCTGGTAGGTTATACCAACGTAGGCAAGAGCACCATTATGAACATGCTCAGCAAAAGCGAGGTGTTTGCGGAGAACAAACTGTTTGCCACGCTGGACACCACTACCCGTAAGGTGGTGTTTGAACAGACGCCCTTCCTGCTCAGCGATACCGTAGGATTTATCCGGAAGCTGCCGCACCACCTGGTGGAGAGCTTCAAGTCCACGTTGGATGAGGTGCGCGAGAGCGATATCCTGTTGCACGTGGTGGACATCTCCCATCCGCAGTACGAAGAGCAGATAGAAGTGGTGAACCGCACGCTGCAGGAGCTGAAAGCTTTTGACAAGCCGACCATCATGGTCTTTAACAAGATGGACCTGTACGAAGCCAACACTTTTGATAAATGGCTGGAAGAAGATGTCAAAAAAGACATCCTGCAGTCACTCAAACAGAACTGGGATACGAAAACCCACGGTAATACCGTTTTCATCGCCGCGCTGGAAAGGCGTAATGTAGAGGAGCTGCGTAAGACCATTATGGACAAGGTGGCACAGCTTTACAGAGAGCGCTATCCCTACAAAACAGAATTTTTCTACTAATGGCCAAAACGTACACCTGGCATAAACTGGACGAAGGATACCTGCCACTTGCCGACAATGCCATCCGTATACAGGAAGTGAACGGAAAAAAGATCAGTGTAGCCCTGCACCAGGGCCAATTGTACGCTTTTGCCCATAAATGCCCGCATGCCGGCGGTATCATGGCCGATGGTTTCATCGATGGCGCCGGCAATGTGGTGTGCCCCCTGCACCGTTATAAGTTCAGCATGAAGAACGGGTTCAACTGCAGCGGCGAAGGTTATTTCCTCAAAACATACCCGATAGAACAGCGGGAAGACGGTCCTTACGTGGGCCTGGAAAAGAGCGGCTGGCTGTGGTAGCCACCGGTTTATTTTTATGTTAATTACCCCCGGCAGGTTTTTATCCGTCAACGGATGAACGTAACTTTTGGACATGTTACCGTTACCTGCAACTGTCCGCCCGTTTGCCTTTTCAGAGAAGCAGATCTGGGTGTTTATCATTTCCCTGCTGACTTTACTGCAATTCAGCGCCCTCCAGGTGCCTATCCTGGAGCCCGATGGCGCCCTCTATGCCGGCATCGCCAAAACCATGGTGCTGAAGCATGATTATCTGAACCTCTACGCTGATGGTCATGAGTGGCTGGACAAGCCCCACTTCCCTTTCTGGATGGCCGCCCTGAGTTTTCAGTTGTTCGGTTTTCATACGTGGTCGTATAAACTACCCGCTATTCTCTTTCTCCTGATGGGTGCGTGGTATACCTATCGTTTTGCGTTCTCCCTGTATGGCAGCACCACCGCCCGCTGGGCCGTTTGTATCCTGCTGACGGCAGAGCATATTGTTATCTCCAATAACGATGTGCGGGCGGAGCCTTATCTCACAGGACTTATTATCGCCGCCGTATATCACTTTTACCGCAGCGTCGTGCAGCCGTGGCAGTATCACCTGATCGCCACCGCGTTGTTTACCGCCTGCGCCATTATGACCAAAGGTATCTTCGCCCTGGTGCCCATAGGCGCCGCTATCGGTGGGCATCTGCTGTTTACCGGTCAATGGAAGCAGATTTTTCAATGGCAGTGGGTGGTGGCATTAGCGCTCATCGCGCTGTTCATATTGCCGGAGCTGTTCGCGCTTTATCAGCAGTTTGACCTGCATCCGGAGAAGGTAGTCTTCGGCAGCACCGGTGTATCCGGGTTGCGTTTCTTTTTCTGGGACAGCCAGTTCGGGCGTTTTATGAACACCGGCCCTATCAAAGGCGCCGGCGATCCTTTCTTCTTCTTTCATACCCTGCTGTGGGCTTTCCTGCCGTGGCCGGTGATGCTGTATACCGCCGTGGTTATCTTCTTCCGGAAATGGAAGCAGCAGTCCGAATACTACTGCCTCTGCGGAGCGCTGGCTACTTTCGCGCTGTTCTCGCTGTCACGGTTCCAGCTGCCGCATTATCTCAATATCATTTTTCCCTTCTTCGCCATCCTCACCGCACAGTATATCCAGTCGCTGCATACCGATAAGGGACTACGTTTTTTCCGTGCCACACAGTACACCATCATCATCCTGCTGGCCGTAGCGGGTGTGGTGATAGACCTGTTGTACAAGCCGGTCATGGGTTATGCCTGGCTGGTCCCTATCGCCGCGCTGATCGTTTTATACATGCTGCTGCACTACTGGCTCGACAAAAGCACCAAAGAAGCAGTGTTTTACCGGACAGTTGCCATGAGCATCCTGTTGAACCTGTACATCAACACTATCCTCTACCCCGATATGATGCAGTACCAGAGCGGCAGCGAAGCCGCCCGATATGCCAACGCCACTATCCCCGGCACGCCGGTCACCCTGTTCCAGAACAACTCCTACGCTTTCGAATACTACCTGAACGCCCCCGTGCCGCGCGCCGACACCGCCGCCGAAGGGGTGATGTTCACCACGCCGGAAGGGCTGGCCAGTCTGCAGCAACAGGGCTACAACTACACCCTGCTACGCCGTTTTCCTAATTTTTATGTGAGTAAACTGGACCTGCCTTTTGTGCGGAAAGCTACACGTGCCAGCGCCCTCGGCGAAAAAATGCTGGTCAGGGTTAAAAAAGTGTCTCCCTGAAACCCTTTGTGGTAGCTGGTTTTACATCTTTTCAGAAAAATTTTTAAAAAAAGTGGTCATAAGATTTTGCAAAAATGAAATTTTACCTATTTTTGCAATCCCAAATCGCACAAACGATACGGGAAACACTCCTCCTTAGCTCAGTTGGTTAGAGCATCTGACTGTTAATCAGAGGGTCGCTGGTTCAAGTCCAGCAGGGGGAGCACCTAAAGAAAAGCCTGCAGAAATGCAGGCTTTTCTGTTTTACCCCTAAATGATGTCCTTATGTTTAATTCTTCCAGAAGAAATAGGAATATTGGAACGGCAAAGCAGGGACATGGCCAGCAGAATAAATTGAAAATACCTCAAAGGACTAATGGGTTAAGCCCTGTCGAATCGCTTGGCCGATATCAAAAGCACGAAGTGGAAATTAATGGTTACAGGTTCATTTTTGTTGTAGAACAACTGAGAGAAGATTCATTACATGCATGTTCTATTGAAGATGTTAAACGGATCATAGAACACATTCCTGTTTCCGATTATGGTCACCTCAGATTAATTGTATTACGCCAGCCCAAACGAAAGGAAGAGATATTATCGCCAGTATGGGGCCGACTTATTTATTCTTTTGAATTTGAAAATGAATATTACCCTGCTGTTATCCTTGAGGCAGGAAAATATCCAAGGAAAATGAAATGGGAGACGTCGCTTTCTGTAGAAAGTCAAAAAGAGTTGGAAAGGCTAAAAGCAGATGGTCACTGTTTCGTTAACAATGGCAAATATTGGATGGCGGATATAAAGCCGGAGAATGTACGGAATACCCAGTTATATAGAACGCTTTTGCATGAATTTGGACATTACGTTCATTACCTGCATATAGTAGAACGGCCAGGGCAGGAAAATGAAGAGGATGAATTACGGGAAAAGCGGGATGATTATTACTTCAGAATACCTAAAAGTGAAAAGGAGGAGTTTGCGAATCGGTACGCAGTTGATCTCAGGTGTAGACTTGAAGAAAAAGGTATTATTCCATTTCGCAAAATCGACAGCAGGATTACTCAGTAGGGCTGTATTTTGAATACCTTTGAGATCACATTGTACACCATGAAAAGAAGCTTGAATTGTAACAATCCTCTTAAAAAAAATCATCAATAAGCTTCAACACCTCGTCAAAATTCGTTTCAAGTACCCAATGGCTGCCTTCTATAATATGCACCTGGGCATCCGGTAGGTCCCGCTTGTAACAGGCAGCCTCCTCTACGTTAAAAAACGGATCGTATTTTCCCCATATGATGAGTGCACGGGGTTGATAAGTGCGGAAATACTCCTGAAAAACGGGATACATTTCCATGTGATTTTTATAGTCACAATTCAGTTCGTATTGCATATCGATATTACCAGGCCTTTTCATCGATTCCCAGTCAAGCAGCCATAATTCAGGGCTTAGCGTCGGTAATAATGTTTCCGGTAATCCCGCTGTATATTGCCACTTCACGCCTTCTTCGCTCAGGAAGGCATAAAGCTTTTTCTTTTTTTCAGGGGTCGGGTTTGCCCAATAATCCTTCATTTCATCCCATATCTGGGCGACACCTTCTTCGTAGGCATTACCGTTTTGCACAATGATTCCTTCGATCTTTTCAGGATGGTGTAAGCATAGTTGAAGACCGACAGGAGCGCCATAATCGTGAAGATAGATGGTGAATGACTTTAAGTCTATGGCTTCTGTGAACTTGTTCATACAAGCGCCTATATTTTTGAAAGAATATTCAAACTGATCTGTAGCCGGGAAGGCGCTGAAGCCGAATCCGGGGAAATCTGGCGCAACGAGATGGAGTTTGTCCGCCAGCGCAGTCATCAGGTTTTTAAACATGACGGAAGACGTGGGGAAGCCTGGCAACAGCAATAGGGACGGGTTTTTTCTGTCTCCGGCCTCACGGTAGAAAATATCGGTACCGTCCACTTTAACTGAGCGGTTAAAAATCTGCTTACTCATGTTTGTGTACCGATCAAAGATTGTGCCTCCGGGAGATAGAAATTTAACATCATTGTCCTGTAATCAGACACCGCCGCTCCGGATTTATATAATCCAGCTCCTTCTCTTCAAACAACTCCTCCAGCGCTTCACAACCATTTTCAACCTTATAATCTCTTTCCTCTTTTGTGATGGGAATCAGCCAGTAGCAATGGGTTTCACGATCATCGGATGTGAAAATTCCAAAACCCTCTTCCTCGAGATAAGGCAGGGAGATAAAAGCGTGATCACAAACAGAGTTATCCAGCCATGGTTGACCGATATTAACAGTGTGATGGATGTTCAGCGGCAGACCTGTTCTGTGATAAGAAGCGCAGAAGGTCAACAGCTCCACCAGTTTGGGATCAGCCTTCGGAGAGAATACAAACAGCTCAATCAGGTTATCATCTGTCCTGTCGGCAGACATGCCGACAGTGCAATACACAAAGGCGCCATGACGCTTATTGGGCGGAAATTCGAGTATATAAAAGTCAGGGTGTAGTTTTTCCCGGGGACCGCTGTCAAGCGTATGTCTTTTTCCGTCAATACCATAATACTGTTGATAATGTTCTGCCAGCTGATTTATATACCCGGATGATGATTTCATACACCGCTAATGTAAGCCTTTTTGACAACAACCTCCTACTCCCCTATCGTCGCCGTCAAAAACATCTCCCCGCTCGCCGGAGCATAAGGCGATGGAATTAGGTGGCTACATCAGGCATTATGCTTTTGAACGTAAACCAATAATGTTCCCTTCTGTATCTTCTACCAGGGCAATGAATCCGGCTTCGCCGATGTTGACTTTCGGCTGCAGGATTTTGCCGCCGGCAGCGGTTACGCGGCTTAACTCACTGTTGATCTCGCGGGTGTCGAAGTAGACCAGCGTGCCACCCGGACCGGGACTGACTTTATCCAGTTTCACCAAAGCGCCCGTGCTGCCGCTCCCGTCTTCCTTACCCGGGAAGAGGGCGTAGTCCATATGCGCATGCCGGTCACTCTGTATAGGCGTTACCGTTAATTCTACCTGGAAAACATCGCTGTAAAATTTTTTAGCCCTGTTAAAATCGGCTGTATAGATTTCGAACCAATTCACTGCGTTTTTCATCTTGTATATTTTAGGTGGATGTAAAATTAGCCCGGCGCGTAATACCGGAATTGTAAAAAACCGACAGCCGTTATTTTAACCATTCGGGGAAGTTGCGAAGCTGTTCTTTCGCCTTATGCAGGAAGTGTTTGGGCGAGGCGCCGGCAAACTGTTGAAATTCTTTGATGAAATGGGCCTGGTCAAAATATTGTTGCAGGTGGGCGACGGCCGTCAGCGAGCCGAAATTGGATTGCCTTATCTGGTCCAGCGCCGACTGAAAGCGATAGATACGGGCGTACATCTTGGGCGTTACGCCGATGTGATGTTTGAAATACCGCTCCAGTGAGCGTTCTGAGGTGCCCAGGGCTGACTGGACCTGCGGCAGTGTCTGCCCCTGCTGGAGCAGGTGGATAGCCCATTCCGTCATCCTGTCGGGGCTATTATTACGCGTCAGTTGCTGCAGAAAGAAACACTCGAGTAGATGTACCTTTTGCTCAAAGGTAACGGCGTGTGAAAGTTGTTCACTGAGGGTGGTGCGGATGAGGTCATCCATATTGATATGCTGATTGGTAAGATCGCTGACCGTCAGCGGGAGGAGGCTCGTGAGAACACCCGGATGAAAGCTGACGCCTATGTCGAGGAACGTTCCTTTCACCTGCATATGGGCGCATTGTGTTTTGGTGCCGTAAAGGAACAGGCTGGGCAGTTGTTGCTGGTAGTGGTCGCGCGACGCTTCGGGGTACTGCTGGAAGATCATTCCCGGGATGCCATCGGCCATAATCCTGAAGCTTCGTTCTTCAGCCTCAGCAGACCGTTGTTCAAGCATCCAGAAATAACGGATATATTTTTTCAGTGGCGGAGAAGGATGTAGCAGCCTGAAATTCATGGTCATTCCGTTTCTCTGTGCATCTGTAAAGATACGCAAAAAAGAAGGCACAGGTATCCCGGCCGGAAAGAGGAGTCAGTTCAGACAAAACTAACCATCTCCCGGAACCGGGATACTTTTTCAATAATTACCAATTACCGGTTTTTTAGCAGCAGGTATGGCCCGGGATAGCGGTACAATCAGTAGGGCGGCGGGTTTCTGTTGTGCCGCAGCGGGGCAATGCAGTCACACCACCGGCCAGCTTCGTCTGTTCTTCTGCGGTTAATTCAGTAATGGTGAGCTTGTTGAGGAACAGCTTTGGGTTCAATACAGGTTTTTTCTTTTTCATCTTGTTTGGATTTTTGAGTGATTAAAAAAAGGGAGTAGAATGGTTAACACGTGAAACCAGGTTATTTGAGATTGTTGGGTTGTTGGCGCTACAGGTAGTCTAATTTACTAAAGTATGTCGGAGAAAACAAGGGGCGGTTATCAAAATACTGCATTGCCGGGAGTACGAATGCGGGTTTCCGGGGAGGTGTAACTATTTGACCTGCTGCTACGCTATACAGGCATCCATCAAAAACATCCCGCTTTATGAAAAAAATATTACTCCTGTCACTGCTGTTTTTGGGCGGTATAAGCTGTAAAAAAGACAAAGATATTTCTCCCGAGGTACTCTCCGGCACCTGGGAACTCAGAAGACAAGAGACCGATGTGCTGCTGATCATTGATCCGGGTAAGGGCGATCGGCTCCGCTTTACGGGCAACAGCTATGAAGAGCGATGGGATGGCCGCGTAACCCGCAGTGGTATTTTCCGTTTGACCAAAGGATTTAATGTCAACGGAGCGCTCGACGACCGGATTATATTTGATAATCGTACAGAAACCGGGGCAACGACATTCTATCAGCTGACGGGCGACTCTCTTACGATCATATACGGCAGTATGTCGAATAATGGCGGTTTGATGATCTCGGGGTACAAGAAAATCAGCGACTAACTTATCTTGTTAAGAGGAGCCGCATATTGTCTGAACAGTATGCGGCTCCTTTTTTATTGTTATCAATCATAATCAGATAATCTCACCGCAAATACCACCCTGTTGTCCTGCCCGTATTTCGCGGTTTCATATTCTGTCAGGTTCCAGAGGTAGCCGGTGGCGGCGTCGCGGAAGAGGTCTTCAGCCCCGTGAGGCCAGCGGTAACGCGTGCCGGCAGTAGTACCGTCGTTATAACGCACCAGGCGGGCGGTAGAGCCCAGGTAAGAACTGGTGCCGGTAATGGTCATGAACGTCTTGCTGCCCGCCCGGAAAACGCCCTGTATGCCGTATACATGACCGCTGTCGTTGTCAACGGGCACGATCACCGTTGGCTGCGTAGTGGTGCTTACCTGTCCGGCTGTATTGACCGGAAACCCGAAAACCTGCGGCGTAGCGGTGGATGAGGAGGTGATATACTGTGACGTCCACAGGTATTTATCCGCGGCCGTGGCGCCTTCTCCCAGTTCTATACAGGAAAACGGCTTGGCGTTCGTGATCTTGTAATAGCCGGTCTGGGGCAGGATATAGGCGTAGTTAAACGCTTTGAGATCGCCATTGGTTTCCTGGCCGATGCGTGTTTCTGTGGCATCGCCGGCTGCAGGTACGAAGGTGTTAAGATCAAAAACACGAATACCGAGATTGGTATCGGCTACATAGATCTTCCCGGCATAATACGCTACGCCGCCGGCATGGATGGTCACCGGACAAAAGACACCCAGCTGCGTATATGGATTGGAAGCCTTGTACAACGCGGAATTGGACATGTTAGCAGCGTTTTGTACCAGCAGAATATGACGGTAGGTAATACTGGCCATATTGGTAATGTCTACCAGCGAGAGGCGCACCCCTTTGTGCTGATTGTTAATCCCCGCAATGGTGCCGGGATCTATGCCGTACCAGGTCACCAGCAGGAATTTTTTTCCACCCCAGGAGAACCCGGTGATGCCTTGTGGGCGCCATTCCTGCGTTTGCTCATCGCCACTGTTCCATTTGAAGCCGGTCACCTGGTTGGCAGCCGGGATATTAAACCCGTATACGGTGTTGTAACCGCTGGTAGATGCTACCCGGTTGAGGTCCAGCTGGTCGGGTGTTTTAAAGCCATAAGACGACAGGCTGCCGACAAAGCTGCTCTCGTCTGTATAGGTGACCGTACTGGCGGCTAAAGCGCCGGCACCGACGGTCTGCTGTTGCTGCGGCGTGTTGCCGGGAGTGGTCTGGTCTGTCATGTTTTTACTGCAGGCGGCCAGACAGAGGGCCAGCGCCAACGGAAGGTGATAAGCGTGAAGCTTCATAGGATGTTGTATTAAATGGTTGAAAAGAAATCATCTGAAGGCCGTAAAGCTAAAGCGGCGGAAAGTAAATCGTGGAACCTTACAGGAAGTTAATGATAACTTCACATTTTTGCAAGCCCCTCAAACAATCAGTCCGCGTGAATGTTATGTTCTCGTACGCCTCACCATTAAAGAATATGTTGCAACATAAAATATCCTGCTGTACGGTTTGTATGAACCGCACCATGCACCTGAAAGAAACCCTGCTGCGAAACATACAGGATAATGCAGGATACCACCCGCTGGAATTTGTGATACTCAATTACGGGTCTGCCGATGACCTGCACGAATGGGTGCAACAAACACTGGGCGTCTATATCGAATCGGGTCTGCTGGTATATTATCATAACCCCGAACCGACCTACTTTCATATGAGCCATGCTAAAAACATGGCCTTCCGGCTGGCTTCCGGCGATATCCTTTGCAGCGTGGATGCCGACAACTACACCGGCGCGGGTTTCGCGGCTTATGTGAACCGGGTTTTCAACGAGGAACCATCGGCCTTCCTCTCCCCCGCCGGTATCGGTCCGGGGAAAAAATGGTGGGACGTACAGGGGCGTATCTGCCTGAAAAAAGAGGATTTCCGCCGGCTGCATGGCTACGATGAACGGGTAATGGACTACGGCTATGAAGACCAGGATTTTAAAAGCCGCCTGCTGGGACTGGGAAGGAAAAAAGTGGTCATCCGCGATCCTGCCTACCTGCAGGCCATCCGGCATGACGATACGATGCGCATCGCCTCCGGCTTCTCCACTGCTAAGCTTAAAGATTTACTGGTAGGGCATTACTGTGAACAAACATCGGAGGTGATCTGCCTGCAAAACGACTATACCTTCGAACGGTTCTTTATCGACCGTGACCTGCTCCATTATGAAAGCACCCAGGAAGACATTCACCCGAAACGGAGGTACGCCGGTACTTACCAGGTCCGGGAAAACGATATCCGGTTGTATAAGGAGAACGGCGCTACCTACCTGCAACTAACGCCGCAGGACGAGGATACCCTGCTGACGGCGGATAACCGCCTCTTTCACCGGGTAACCTCCCCCGTGCTGCTGAATAACTTCCTGCTCCAGCGGGCTATTTACCTGGGCAGGAAGGTCTTCTTCCGCAACAGAAAAAAACCTTCCTGTGTGAACCCGGACGGCTATGGCCGTGGGAAGGCATACCGTAATTTCTCCACAGACACGCTGCTGCTGGCGTAGCCTCACCGCGAAAGGTCAACGGGCTTGTTTATCCGCGTCAGTTTCCTGGGATTTGCGATGGCGTAGATCCGGACAATCCGCCCGTCTTTTATTTCGAAGCTCACGGCTGCCGTAGCCCCGTTGATCTCAATGCGCGCCCCTGGCTCGCCATTGAGCCATACGGGCGTGGCGGTCACCTGCCGGTTCGGGCGCACCAGTAAATTAGCAACTATCGCAGCCCCGTGTACCGGCGCTTTGGCGGCCGGTACCAACCCGCCACCATCGGCGGTCAGCACCACGTCGGGCGCCAATACTTCCATCAGCTGCTGCAGCTGCCCCGTTTGCAGGGCGATGAGAAAACGCTCTACCACGGTCTGCTGCTCTGATGCGCTCACAGGTTGCCGCGATTGCCGGGTCGTCACATGTTGCCGTGCCCTGCGCGCAATCTGCCTGACCGCGGCAACGGACTTCCCGATTACCTGGGAAATCTCGCCATGGGGCATCCCGAAGACGTCGTGGAGAATGAACACCGCCCGCTCTGTAGGCGCCAGCGTTTCCAGCACGATCAGCATAGCCATCGAGACACTTTGCCTGAGTTCGAGGTCCCGGCCTATCTCGGTGCTTGTCAGCAGCGGCTCCGGCAGCCACTCGCCGATATACTCCTCCCGGCGGCGCGACAGTGTCCGCATATGGTTGAGCGCCAGCCGTGTAACGATCCGGACGAGGTAAGCCCGCGGGTCCTGTATCTCCGGTTGGTCAACAGCAGACCACCGTAACCACGTCTCCTGCACCACGTCTTCGGCGTCTGTGGCGGAGCCCAGCATCTCGTAGGCTACCGTGAATAACAGGCTTCGATGTAAGATGAATGGGTCTTGCGTCATGATTTTGACAATACACCGGCGGTGCCGGTACGTTTAGCCAGCGGGATCTCACAGTGAGCGGCATACCCTTGCGACTTGATGCCGTGCGCTGTGTTCACCCTGGCTGCGAAATTAGCAAATCCAATAAGTGCGGAAAGCTCCACCAGCCCTGCGGCCCCCAGCTGCTGCAGCAGACTGGCCGCCAGTTCATCAGTGACGGTCGTCGGCGTGTTGGTCATGGCCTCGGCATATTCCAGAACCTCCCGCTCCAGCGGATCGAATACGTCCGATTCCCGCCAACGCGGTATCTGGCTGGCCTTTACAGGGTCCAGCTGTTTGTTCAGGGCCATGAAATAGTTGATATCGAGGCACCAGCTGCAGCCAACCTGCGCTGCAACGGCCATGTGTGCGAATGTCTTCAGCTGTTCATCCACTGCTTTCCACTCAGCAATTTGCTGTCCGAATAGCAGGCTGGCCTCGGCTACCTGGGGGCTGTGCCATGCTACTTCCACGGGTTCGGGCACGGCGCCCATCTGTGCGGTCATGTTTTCCCTGAGTGTGGCAGGGAGTTCGGCTTTTGGAATACGTAATGCCATAATGTATCTTCTTTTAATGTTATCGGTTTAACATGAAGACACCTCAAAAACAGGGAATGTGACATAAACGGCTGAAAAAATTCTTTTGCCTTCGGATCAGCCCGATGTATTCATATTTTTTTTATCTTAGTTATCACCTGCGGAAGTAGCTCACCTGGTAGAGCGACAGCTTCCCAAGCTGTAGGTAGCGGGTTCGAGTCCCGTCTTCCGCTCTATTTTCCCTTTACAGGATAGGGATTAACCAATACCAGCGCTTGTGCGCTTTTCTGCAAAGGCACTTTAGCCGGCAGGTTTTGTAAATATGCCAATAGTCGACTCATCACCAAAGGAAGTGCATAGTTTTCAACCACCATTCGTTTATTGTTATACCATACGGCCACCGTATATCTTGGAACATCGTATATCCGCTGCTCCCACGTTTTTAGCTTGTCCAGCGCTGAAATGCTGAGTAAGTACTGTAAACGTCTATAAATGCTGTCAGACAGCACGCCGGTATAATGCCCTTCTTTAACAGCATACATACCACCTATGAATTTTAATTGCCTGTTTTTACTGATCTCGAATTCCATGGCTGGACATCTGCCATAACAGAGGGTGGATTTAAAGTACAGGCTGTCAAAACGAATGGTGTCCGTGGCAGTTAATGCCTGGCTTTTATAATAGAGCACCGGTTGACCTTTAACCATTTTGACAGCACCGGAATCTGCCGGAACCAGCACCAGGCTGTCTGTAGTCAGTTGTTTAATTCGAAACTGAGGACGGCCTATGCCATGGAAGCCAAAGCTCAATCCGGCAGGCTGCAGCAGCAAAGTGTCTCCACTCACCCTGTAAGTCATTTGCACAGGAAACCGGCCAAAGAAGTCGAAGGTGCACCGGGTAGTATCAAACGACACATACGCCAGCTCCGGCCCCACCCATGCTTTCTGCAGCAGGGTCGCTTTAGTCTGTGCCATTACCGCAACAGGGAATAACAACAACAGCAGCAATAGGGATCGTATGTGCATATGGTTTACATTTACAGTAAGATAAAAAAAATACATCATTCCATGTCATCGAGAATCGTCAAACAAGTCATTGTCATGCGCAAAGACCTGAATATGCGGAAGGGAAAAATGATAGCGCAGGGAGCCCATGCCTCTATTGCTTTTTTAACCCGCGAAGCGGCTATTGAAGGAAATACTTTGCAGACGAATGTCCGCAATCCGGAAGAGGTACGCGAGTGGTTCACCAAAGGCTTTACCAAGATATGCCTGTCGGTGGATTCGGAAGAAGAGCTGGTACGTGTTTACCAGCAGGCGGTGGAAGATGGCCTGAATGCCACGCTGATCACCGATTCGGGGCTGACGGAGTTCGGCGGGGTGCCCACCAAAACCTGCTGCGCCATCGGCCCTAACCTGAATACGGAAATAGACAGGATCACCAAAGACCTGAAACTGCTTTAATACCGGTGGCTTTTAGCCGTCAGCATATCTTCTATAAAGGTGATGGTGTCTAAATCCGGCCGGGCAGTAAAAATACCGTAGTTGCCGTTGTTCCGGATGCCGCGCACAAAGCAGTAGATCACACCGCCAAAGTGTTTGTGGTAATCGAAATCAGGTAACCTGCTTTCGAGGTATTTTTTTACAGCCACCGTGTAGATAAGATATTGCAGGTGGTAGTTATTGTCATTCATGGCGGCTGCCAGCGCTGCGGGCGCGTAATCTTCCACGCTGCCGCCCAGGTAGTTGGACTTCCAGTCGAGGATATAATACCGGTGATGGTGCTCAAAGAACAGGTCTATCTTCCCGTTCATGATGCCTTCCAGTTCCTGGTTCCTGTCTTCCGAAAAACGTTTCACCGTTACCGTTAATTCATTGTCGGAAAGGGTATTAAGCATATTGGCACGGAAAAGTGGTACCGGGAAATCGAATTCCAGCTCGGCCAGGCGCTTATGTTTGCTCACGGACGCCAGCTGCAGGCTGGTTTTGCCGACTTTAATCTGCGTATGCATCACGTGCTGCAGCAGTTCCAGCAGCATCGGCTGGTACACTTCTTCCTGCCCCGGTACAAAACGGGCAATGGCTTCCGTGATCCAGTAATCCCACTGACTATCATCCGAGAAGTTGACGTTTTCGAAGATAAAGTGCAGCAGATTACCGGTCTTGGCACCTTTACGCAGGGTGTTGAAGATAAAGTTATCGTATTCGTTTTCCTGCTGGGCGCTGCGGATACGGGGCTTCTGCTCCGGTTTGGCGGCCAGCATGGTATAACTCATCTTGCGCCAGTTTTCCTCCCGCAGGAAGAACGACACCGGTGCATTACCGGCATTCCTGTTGGGCGCCAGCTTACTTTTGCGGTAACGTTGTTCCGGCTCCTGTGGCAGGGTGTCTTTGATCTCTATGAGCGCCGGGTCTGGCGGATAATGCCGGAACGCGTCCATAAACCGGGTAAAGGACGATTTATTATTGCTCGTGTTATTGAACAGATAACATTTATAGACTGCGCGGGTGATGGCCACATAAATGAGCCGCCGGTCTTCCTGCTCCTGCTGCCGTGTTTGTGCGGCTTTCTGTTCGGGAGAAACCCTTTTGGCTTCCGCATTGATATAGTCGCCGGTATCCGGATCACGGAAGCTGAGAAAATCACTATCTGCATTCCGGAAATCCAGGTAAGGCGCCAGTACGATACGGTAGTCGAGGCCTTTACTTTTGTGAATGGTGACGATATTCACCGCTTCTTCATCGCTTTCCACCCGCTGGGTATACTCATCCCCTTCCACCGGCATCCCGTCGATACCGCGTTTCAGCCACGAGATCAGGTCGCGCATGGACAGGTTTTTGCGGTTCTGCACCTGGTGCACCAGCTCTGCCAGTTGATACAGGTTGGTGATGGCGCGTTCGCCGTTTTTGGAGTGATCGCCCAGCAGTACGCTGCGCACGCCGAAATCGGCGATAAACGTCATCAGGGCGGTATAAGCGCCATTGTCCTGCCACAGCGTATGGTAGTGGCCAAAGCGGGTGAGGGCTATTTCATCGTCAAGGTTCAGAATGTCCTGCACGCTGAAACCGGTAAACGGCGATAACAGCGCCCGGTTGATGGTAGAGCGTTCCGGCGTTTCCATAGCCTCCAGCAGGTACAGTACATCCAGTGCTTCGGCGGTATTCAGGACTTTGGTATCATCAATGGTAACCGCCGGGATGCCCAGCTGGGCCAGCTTTTGTTTGATGTCTCTGCCCTCTTTGCCGGTGCGCACCAGTATGCCGATGTCTGATGGGGTGATCTCCAGCGTTTTATCTTTGACGATTTTATAAGCCGGATCGAGCAGCAGCTGCGCTACCTGTGCTGCCACGGCGCCGGCAATGATATCTTTGTTTTTACAGTTGAAAATGGTAATGGGCACCTCTTTCTCCTCGTTATGGTAGAGGAAACCTTTGCTGCTTTCTTCCGGCGCCATTACATCGATGTACTGGATACTGTCTTTTTCGCCGGCGAATTCAAACGTATCGAAATCGGGCGTGGGCTTAAAGAAGGCATTCATGGCCGCGATCAGGTTCTCCGACGAACGGTAGTTGTGGTTCATGTCGTAGAGATGCTTTACGCTGTTGCGGGCATCGAAGTAAGTGAAGATGTCCGCTTTCCGCCATGCATAAATGCTTTGCTTGGGATCGCCGATATAAAACAGGATGGTGTCTTCACCGAAAGCGCTGTTGAAGATCTCGTACTGCTGCCGGTCCGTGTCCTGGAATTCATCCACAAACACAGCTTTGTATTTGTTGCGCAGCGATGCTACCAGGCCCGGGTTCTCCTTTTGAACTAACGCCATGTTCAGATGACTGATCAGGTCATCGTAGTTCAACATGTTGCTGTGCTGTTTGTAGGCTTTTACGCCTTCGGCGACTTCCTGTATCGCCAGGCAGTTCAGTTGCCGGCGAATAGTGTCGATATGCGCGCCGATCATCTCCCCGAAACTTTCCTGTGCGTCTATCAGTTCCAGTATCTCAGGGAAAAGTTCTTTGATATATCCCGACCCTCTCCTTTTTTGGATGATGGCGGCGAATTCGTCCGGTTTATCTATCAGCGGCAGGATATCCTTTCTGGCGTTGGCTTTGGTGTTACAGGCGTTGACCAGGTCTTCCCTGTGCTGAAGGATGTATTCATGCAGGGCTGTCTCTGCTGCCGTTTGTTGCTGACGGATATTGTCCAGCTCATCCAGCCAGCTTTGCTGCTGTGCTGCAGAGATGTTATAGCGCTCCCATGGCTGGTAGCCCAGGTATTTTTTTCCGCTGAGATGTTCCTGCAATACTTTCTGGATATCGCTGCGCATACTCTCCCGCCACAGCATCTGCAGCATAACGGGATGCAGGGTGGTGATATGCGTACGCCAGAATTTATTCAGTTCGTTTTCAATGATGGGGGTAGTATCGGGCACCATCTCTGCGCCGAAGAGCTGGTCGGTTTCAAAGGCAAACTCATTCAGCGTTTGCTGGCAGAAGCTGTGAATGGTGAGTACAGAAGTCTCGTCGAGCAGCAGTACCGCGTCGCGCAGGCGGTGGTTGACTTCAATGGCGCCCCATTGCTCTACCGCCTGTAGTACCAGGTTCACGATGGTATCGTCGTCCACGGGGTTACCGAAGCTCACGGTGTAAGCTTTGCGGATAAAGAGCCGGATACGGTCTTCCAGCTCCGCTACCGCGGCTTTGGTAAACGTTACCATCAGGATGTCTTTCACCGAGAGCTGTTTTTCCAGGATAAGACGCAGCACCAGCACCGCGATGGAATATGTCTTCCCCGTGCCGGCACTGGCTTCTATCAGGTTACTCCCTTCCAGTGGTACTTCAGTCGCTACGAAATGTTGATATCTGTTCTCCGTCATCGTTTACGCGTAATAGTCAGGAAAGATTTCAGCCAGCGGCACAATGAGCTGTTCGCACAGTTGTTTGTACTCAGCCAATACGGCTTCATCGCTGAAAAATCCTTTTTCGTATTCCTGGAGGATATAATTATCGTTACAAGGGAACTGATAATTATTCAGTTTTTTCTCCACCAGGTCATCAAATGATTTGCTGTCAAGGTCCGGCAGGTCTTTAGGCACGGTGCCGAAATCAGGATAAAACGGAACAATCTTGTTAAACCCCGATTTATATATGTTCATCAACTCCCTTAAACGGCTATACGCCGCTTCCCTGGAAATTTTTGATGCATTGAATATCGCTTCTTTTTTAGCGCCGGAGATATACTGCATCCCTTTTACCACTCCGGAGGCAACACCTGCCAGGTAACGTACATAGGCCTCTACCATGTATTTGGTCTCGTTCCTTGACCAGGATATTTGCAGCAGCTGGTCGTTATACACATTGCTGATCGTGCCTTTTAGCAGCGTGCCGTCAATGTCTGTTTCAAAGGAGACTTTTTGCTCGGGGCTGCCCTGTGTGGCGTTTTCATACAGCGTACGAACGGGATGTACCCGCTCTTCTACCTGCTGAATGGCTACAAAGGCCATATTGTTGAGCGGTAGCTGCCCTTTTTTAACCAGCCTTTTCTGTAAGGTACGTTTATCCGCTTCCGTTACCGGTAACAGCTGATTTTTAATGCTCCATTGCTGGAGGTTATCGAGACTGAACAGCTCTGTATCGCTGAGCAGTATTTGTTCGTCGTTATAGTAAATGCCCAGTACCTTATTGTAATACGCTTTGAACGGATTTTTGAAAAAGCTCACCAGCTCATCCAGGGTTACTTCATCGAAGGTGACCGGGTCGATTTTTTTCTGTTGGTTGATGACCGCCTTTCCTGCGTCCTGGTACCGGTTCAGGTAACTATACAGGCGGTCATTGCCCATGCTGTATTTGCGGCTGAAGCCCTGTAGTGGCTGCTGTGTGATCAGCAGGTCCCGTACTTTTTCTGCGCCGTCTTTCACGCCGGAGATAATATAATCTACCAGCTCGTCTACCAGCGCAGACGGGGGCAACGGCGTATTGTCTTTGGCATTGCGTCCTACATAGCTGATGTAGAGGTATTGCTGTGCGGATAGTACTGTTTCGAGGAACAGGTGTTTGTCGTTTTCTTTCACGTTACGGTCTCCGCGCTGCCATTGTTTTTCCATCAGGTTGAAGCTTGACTTGATCTCCCGGCGGGGGAACTTATCGAAGTTGAGTCCCATGAGCGCCACCACTTTGAAGGGGATACTACGCATAGGGATCAACGAACAGAAGGTGATGCCGCCGTTGACAAACAGGCCTGCGCGGGTGCTTCCGGTGAGGGCCTGCAACAGGCTGTGGCTGAACACTTCGAAGGCTACCGGTTCCTGCATGTAGTCATTCAGGGAATGGTAGTCGGTCAGTTGTTTGATGAGCGCGTTATAGTCTTCGTCTACTTCTTCCTGTTGTTCAAAGACCAGGTTATGGACTACCTGCTCGGTATATTTCACCCAGTCGGCGATGCTGCGTAGTTTTTTCCGTTCTTCTATAGACGCCATGAGTACTTCCGCAAAGTGGCAGAAGCGGATGGTTTCATGTGCGTCGCTGCCTTCCTGTACATCCAGGGGAAAGAAGCTGTCGTCGCCGTAGCCGTATTCTTCTTCCCCGCTCATACAGATGCCGTACATGATACGTTGTATGCCATAGCGCCAGCTGACGAAATGCGTTTCTTCCGATTTTTTGCCTTCTATACCGAAACGGATATTGGCGGCCTCCACGATGCTGCGAAGGCGTACCGGGTCGTTGAGCCCAAAACGGTTACGGATATAGGAAAAGTCCAGCAGCTGCATGACGGCTTCGGCGGTGAAGTTGTCTTCATTGATGGTGAGCAGCGCATAGAGGGCGTTGAAAAGGTTGTCGTTGTCGGTATAACTTTCATCCGCAATGGTGTAGCGGAATTTGTAGGGCGCGTTGTTGAATACCGCTTTGATATAGGGTGCGTAGGCGTCGATATCGCTGACCATCACCACAATATCACGGGGCGAAAGATATTCCTGCCGTTGGTCTACCAGGTGAACGAGGTAGTTGTACAGCACTTCCACTTCCCTGGCGATGGTATAGCAGGAATTGATGGTAACGGAACCGTCCTGTATATCTTCCAGGCTGAGGAGGTGACGGTGATCGGTGGCGGCGGTGAAAATGTCATGCTGTACTTTGTGCAGCAGGGAGTCCGGTATCGGTTCTTCGATGCCTATCTCTTCAAAGGCGTTAATGAAAGCGTCGTACTGGAAAAACAGGCCGAAGGTGTTCTGTATCACGCGGCCCCAGCCGGTGAGCAGGGCGTTGCCGACATTCCGCGGGTCGCTGGATTTCTGCTCTTCCAGCCCTTTCTGCCGCCAGCGGGCCAGCTGTTTTTCGCTTTTATCATCAAACCAGTACACCACCGGCGCCGGGTTGATGATATGGAAATGGATATCTATGTAAGAAGATAGTTCGTGTAAAATTTTGATGTGGTAAGCCGTGATGATAGACAGTCCAAAGAGATGCACCGAAGGCATTTTGTTGCCCAGGCCGGCATGAGGTCCTTTATAGAAAAGGGTTTCGAGGATATAGTTGCCCACCAGTGTTTTATCGGGGAGAGCGCTGCCGGAAACAGCTTTTACCTTGGCCCAGAGCCAGGCCTGCCATTCGTCGTCTTTCAGTGAGGCCGGGTTTGCCTGGCTCCATTCTTTGATCATCTCCGGGCGGTATACCTGGTACTGGTCGAATAAGTCGGCTACTTTCTCTGCCAGGCCCATGCGTTTCAGTTCACTCTCTCCTTCCCCCTCGTTGAAGTAGGCGGCCACTTCGGGGTACTTCTCTGCAAATTCAGATTCTCCCATCAGCTTGAACAGCAGCCAGCTGAGGTTCTGTGGGGAGAGCACCTGTGTGAAGGGACCTCCCAGCAGCAGGTAGAGATGAAAGAGCAGGTCGTTAGGTTTCATGAACCGGCAGTTGGCGGCGATGCCCATTTTATAGGCAAGCTGCAGTTTCAGCCAGTTGTTCATCCCTTCCGTCTGGGTGATGATATAATGCGGTTGGAACACGCCGTTGCCTGCGGCTTTCAGATCGTCTGAAAGGCCGGCAGCGAGACTATTGAGCGAGTTCGAAACCTTTAGATATATAGCCATGTTTAATTTCCTGTTTTGACGTCCGCGGCCTGTGCCAGGAAGCGGGCGGCGATGCCGGAGGCCCTGGCCACAAAACGTTCTGCGGCGGCGAGGATCACTTCTGCGGAGCCTTGCACGTATACTTTGTTCCGTGCGCGGCTGACCGCGGTATACAACAGCTCCCTTGTCAGGATGGGCACGTCGGCAGCATCCGGTAGTACCACCAGTACCTGTCCGAATTCAGAGCCCTGGCTTTTGTGGATGGTCATCGCAAAAGCTGTTTCCGCGAGGGTCAGGTAACCGGGGAGTACGCCTTTAAGTTCGCCGTTACTGTCTTCAAACCAGGCCATCAGCACGCCGTTTTCGTCCGGACGGATGATACCGGTATCGCCATTGAACAGCCCGTGTTCATAATAGTTACGGGTGAGGATAATGGGGCGGTTTTCGTAGAAGTCCGCCGTGATCCTGATTTTTCCGTGATCATGGAGATATTTCTCGATATCGCGGTTGATGGCGTAAAGGCCTTGTGCACCTTCCCTTACGGCGACGAGCACACGCTGATCGTTGAGTTTGCGGAGGGCGGTGCGGGTGTCCGGTTCGTTGATAAACGATTCGTAACCGGCGATGAACTTATGGAGCAGCGCTACGTCGCAGGACTGGTCGATGACTACCTGGTCGTCTGCGCCGGCGGCAAAAAAGCTGCGGATAGCCGGCTGATCGTTCCGGATCAGCGCTTTACTGAATTTGCCGATACCGGTGTGGCCGGTAAACCGGTGGCTGCGGCGGAGCTCCACAAGATGTTCAAACAGCGGGTGCCGTGATTTTGTTTGCGCCTGCGCTGTGGGTATTTTCCGGTGGTCATTGGAGATGAACCGGTTGATCAGTTGTAACCGTTCTGCGGAGAACATATTCAGTTTCTCCTGCGCCTGGCACAGGTCGCCGAAAAGGCTTCCTGCCTCTACGGAGGCCAGCTGGTCTTTGTCGCCCAGCAGGATAAGGCGTGTCTGCGGGTGGATGGCATCCAGCAGTTTGGCGAAGAGGGCTACGTCTATCATAGAGCACTCATCGATGATAACGACATCATAGGTGAGCGGATTTTTTTTGTTGTACCGGAAATACGGACTGTTTTTGATGGATTTGAGCAACCGGTGGATGGTGGACGGGCTCAGTTCCTGGAATTTCGCTGCAATGGCCGGATCTACCGGAATGGTGGTGTTGCGCAGGCTCTCCGCCATCCTGGCTGCGGCTTTCCCGGTAGGTGCGGCCAGCGCCACTTTGAGGGCGGGGTCGGTAGCATACAGGATGGCCAGCAGTTTGGCTACGGTAGTGGTTTTACCGGTGCCGGGGCCGCCGGTGATGATGGTAAAGTTGTTTAATACACCGGTGATGGCGGCTGCCAGCTGCCAGTCGGCCGGATCGTCGCCGTCGCGGAGGTTGTTGCCTGCGGGAAACAGCTGCCGTATCAGTTCCTGCTGCTGTTCCAGGAGCGCGGTCCTTTGGGGCAGCAGTTCTTTTTCGGCTGCCAGGAAGTCGTTGATATGTTGCAGGAAGCTGGTTTCGTAGCGGTAGTACCGTTGCAGGTACAGCCTGTTTTGGAAGAGTACGAAAGGCTGGGTGTCGTTCCCGTTTTTACCCACCAGCGGGATGGTCGTCAGCGGAGCGGGGCCGTTTTCCGGGATCTGGTAGAATCCCGGCAGGTTTTCCTGTTCTTCGCTGATGGCGTCCAGGTCGAGGCAGATATGTCCCTCACTGAGTTTTTTGGACAGCAGGTAGGCATACGGCTTCAGGACCGGTACTTCGAAATACTCGGCAAACTGCTGGTGAACATCATTGAGGGTGGTTATATTACGCATGTAGCTTCGCACTCTTGAAACGTTGTCAAAGTACGACTTTTCTGCGTGATGGGGAAGGTCCCGTCACCTGATAATCGGTACTTATATGTAGTGAAAATGTCAGTCTTCTTCCGTGACGTTGATTTCGGCCACGCGGCCAACCTGACCGTCTTCCAGGCGGACTTTGATGCCGCGGGAATGGAAGGGGGCGGAAGTGAGGATATCCTGCACGATGCCGTAGGTGCGTTTGCCGGTACGCTGGTCTTTTTTGAGGATGATCGCTACTTCCAGGCCTGGGTAAATATCGTTTCGGTTACGTCCGTGCATAGTTGAAAAAATTAGAAAAGAGTCAACCGCAAAGTTAACTCTTTTCTGAAAAACTATTTGCTGATGAACAGCTGCCGGAGCTGATCTATCAGGACGCCGTTACCGGAGACGCTGATGTTATTGATTTTTTCTGCGATTTTCTCCACGTATTCCATTTCTTTCAATTTGAACAGCATGGGGTTGTCTTCCATCAGTTTGGCCGTATTGAGCAGGCTCCGGGTGCTGGCGGTTTCTTCCCTTCTCATGATGGTATTGGCCTGTGCTTTTTTCTCAGCCACCAGTACCTGGTTCATGATGTCTTTCACATCGCCCGGCAGGATGATATCCCGGATGCCGAAGCTGGTCACCGTGATGCCCAGCGCTGCTGCGCTGTGGCCGACTGCATCGAGCACGAAGGCTGACAGGGAGTCTTTTTTCTCCATCAGATCATCGAAGCCGAGGCCGGCGATATATTCCCGCAGCGCCAGCTGAAAGAGGACATAGAGTTGTTTTTCGTAGTCCTTATTGGCCAGCAGTGCTTTTTCGATGTCATCTACCCGGTACTGCGCCCAGGCGTTGAGCCGCAGCGCCGCTTTGTCTTTGGTCAGGATTTCCTGTCCGTTGATCTCCAGCTGGCGCAGTCTCATATCTATTTTGCTGACGAGGATAGAGATATCGTTCTTCCACCAGTAGTAGGTACCGTGAGAGAGGGTGATCTCATATTTACCGTCGATCAGGAGCACCGCTTTTTCGTAGTTTTCTACGGTGGTAGACCTTACGAAGGGCGCTACCAGTTTATGGTTCAGCGTGGCGCGGTCAATTTTCTCCGTGATGTTCACTTTGCTGAGGTCCGCTCTGACGAAGGTGTATTCGATCAGGTTTTTCCAGAAAGTATATCTTCCGGTGGTGAGGACTTGTTTCAGCAAACCGTTTTCGTACAGCAGTACGATTTCTGTTTCTTTTACGTCGATGACGTGCAGAGCATCGGCCAGGGCTGCATCCTGCAGGAGGATGTTCAGTTCTACCGGTGCGGTGAAAGCTGTGTTGATGTTATACACTTTCACTTCTTCGCCAAACAGCCAGTGGCTGCCGGTTTTCAGCATACGCAGGTATACGCCTCTTTTGAAGACGAGCCCTATTTCGTACGCATTGATGATGACCCTTTTCATTTTTTTTCTGTTTTTGGGTGGATGAAATAATAAAGCCAGGAGTATGTGACTATCCCGTTTTCACGGAAACAACTTTCACTGCGTGTGTGCGTCTCTGTTATGGCGGAAGGAAGGTAACTGAGAGATACGAACCACGCGCAGGTATACAGCTGTTTGCTGGTGTCCACCGGATTTGCTGGTGCGCCCTTTTGACGCGGCAGCACAGGCATATAGCCCTGACTTTATGATAGGTGCACTTTTTATGGAAGATGTGCGCTTCCCGAGGATTTTCAGTCCTTTGCCGACCATTGGCTTGCCCCTTGCGGGGTGGGAATCGAACCCTTTTTGTGTTCTATTGCTCTACCGGATGAGCTACTGATTTTCAAGATCAGAGAGGATTCGAACCTCTTACCCATAGATGAAATACAGGGCACAGCATATGTGGCAACAGCATACAATTGGTTACTACCATTGCACTGCGGGGCTATAGGAAACCCTCGCCTGGTTTGCGTACATAACTATTCCTGCTTCTCTGACAGAGAAGAATTTGTGGCTTAAAGCCTGGTGTGAGTGGCAGGATTCGAACCTGCTAAGCCCGGAGGCGATGGTTTTACAGACCATTGCGATACACCGTCATCGCAGCACTCACGTAAGGGGTAAAGGCGGGAATCGAACCCTGATCCTCCGATCCACAATCGGGTGTTCTGCCGTTGAACTACCTTACCCATTTGTTGTCGGCCAGACTGGATTTGAACCAGTAACACACTGCGTATAAGGCAGCCGCTCTCACCGTTGAGCTACAGGCCGGACTTTTGGGGCAACAAAAAAACCGGTCCTCTTTTACGACGACCGGTTTCAGATTACTTTTCACGGGATGAAACGTGAGGGGTACTACCGATGTCGTTGCCGTTTAGGGGCATATGAATGCTTACTGCCTTTTGGCTGTATGCTAAAATGAATATGATATATCGTTAAGTGACGCATGTTTTAAAATTAAAAAAGCCCTGCAATCTCTTGCAGGGCTTGTGTTATATCGAATTCGTTGATTTAACTATTCTGTAGCATAACATGCCCCGCAACCCGTATAGCCTATGCGGCCTGACGCGCTAAATTTTTGTGTATGTGTATACTTTGGATGCATGTTTATGATTTTTTTAACAATGCAAAGATGGAGAAAATATTTTAATATCTCCAAAATATTTTTTTGTTCCTGATAAGAACCTGGGATTTCAGTTTCTTGGAAACGCACTGTGAGTATATGTTTTATAGTATTTTAAAATTTTTACACTATATAACGTTATAGGTTATACGTAAATTTTTATTGTATACTTAACAGTGATAATAACTGATTGCAGATCAATTAATGGAGAAAATTTTACCTGCTTTCAATCACGGGGCCGAGGTCCTGCCATACGGTGCTTGATCCCGGTGTTTCTCCCTGCGTCCACCACTTCGCTCTGTACAGGCGGCCTTTATACACAACGAGATCACCGGCGGCATAAGCTGTGGAGGCGCTCCAGGGTTTAGGGGCGGGGGCAATAGTATGATTGGTTTTTGCGGAGACTGTAATGCCTGATAGCGCTTTATCATTGCCGGCAAAAGAACTCAGTACTAATAACATCAGTCCGGCGAGAATTGCCACAACGGGCCTTGGGTTAATCGGTAAACGCATTGAAGTTGATTTGAGGGTTATAAAAAAAGGGTTTCAAAAAGATAGGAAATGGTAATGCATTCATTTTTCAGAAGGTGCTATGGGGGTATTTTTTGTAGGCGGAATTTTTGTATGTGTTGTTTTTTTGTTTGTAATTGTTTGTGAGTCAATATTTATAAGAGCAAAAATTATATGAGTAAACCATCTCCCCTTCATCCGCCCGATTTATTTTTCCCTTAAATTTATACTACGTTTTTAACCCGAAAATTTTAACCAATGTACATCTACAGAACACTCCACCATCCGGAAGGATGGAAAGGTCTGGCCGAATTTGAAATCCGGGACAACCAGATCTTCACTACTGTTCATCATGCCAGCGGCACCCATACACAGCCCTGGTTTGAAATCACCAACAACAAAGTTTATCCGACGGTGTATCACCCCAGCGGACGCAGTTCCTTTCCTTGGTTTGAAATCAATGGAAGCAGCCTGAAAACGTCGGTAAACCATCCGAAAGGTGTACAGGGATTACCCTGGTATAAGATACAGTAAGTGTCCTAAAGCATAAGAGGTGCGCACGGCACCTCTTATGCTATGATGTTATCTTGGTTAAGATAGATGGCTAAATGCGTTTCTTCTGCGATATCAATGCTTGTATTTACTACACCTCCGCTTCCCAACCATCAAATTCTACATCCAGCTCTACACACAACGTACTGACGGTGGTAATGATATCGACGATTGATTTTTTGCTGAACCTTGTCTCGTATTCAATATCAAGCGAGAAGTCACCCTCGTCTTCATATAGGTCTTCTTCTGTGAATCCGAGGTTCAACAGTCGGTTTTCCAGTACTTTTAACTTATTTTCTTCGGAGGAGAAAAAGTAAAACAGTAAAAGCAATTCACTCCCTTCCGTTTTCCCTTTTTTTCCGAGGATACTTATGATGCCGTCAATGTTTTCAAGCTGTTCGTTTACAACTTTCTTTATCAGAACTTCCTTTTCTGTCATAGCGGAGGCTATTTAAATGTTATATTTTGTGGTCTGCCATACCCAGGCAGCAGTAGTTTATCCAGGTACCGATCATCTCCCTGGACGAGGTGAAGATACCTGTTACACCATCGATGGTTTCAGCAGGGCAAATAAGTTCAAACTGATGGTGATCAAATATGCTTTGCTTCAACGTAAATGATCTGAACTGTAGGATTGTATCACCATTGATGCTAAAATGCGTATCAGTTAACTGGGTCATACAAAAGGGGACAAACGGTTAAAGATTGGTAATCAATTTTCTGTAGAATTATTGTACGGAATACTAAGTGTAATATACTGCTTTTTTGTATTAAAATAGTGATCCCTCAGTGATGAGAAACCAGTACTGACACTGCAAAATCAGTGTGGTGGCAGGTAAACGGTTAGGATGCCAAACGAAAAATACGGGTAACTACTTATACCCTGCTGCCTGCAACTCAAACAACTCGGCATACTTTCCTCTTCGTTCCAACAATTCCTCATGGCTCCCTATCTCTGCCAGCTGTCCTTTCTCCAGCACCAGTATCCGGTTGGCCATCCGTACGGTAGAAAACCGGTGGGATATCAATACCGCGGTCTTGTCGCGGGTGAGGTCTGCAAAGCGGAGGAACACGTTGTATTCCGCGCGGGCGTCCAGGGCCGACGTCGGTTCGTCGAGTATCAGCAGCTGGGCATCTTTCATATAGGCGCGGGCGAGTGCTATCTTTTGCCATTCGCCGCCGGAGAGGTCGATGCCCTGGTTGAAGCGGCGGCCCAGCATCTGTTCATAGCCGAGCGGCATTTTTTCGATGAGGGGTTCGGCGAGACTTTGCCGCGCCGCGTCCTGGATGAGCTCATAGTCATGTCCGTGGGTGATATTACCGACAGCGATATTCTGGGCGACGGTCATCTGATACCGTTGATAGTCCTGGAAGATAACGCCCACCTGTGTACGTAATTCAGAGAGGTCGTACTCCCGGAGATCTACGCCATCGAGGAGGATACGGCCTTCCACCGGGTCGTAGAGGCGTGCCAGCAGCTTCACCAGCGTGGTTTTGCCGGCGCCGTTCTCTCCCACCAGCGCCAGTTTTTCACCGGCATGCAGGGTGAAGTTGAGGTGACGGATAGCCCATTTGTCGGAGTTGTGATATTTGAAACCTACATTTTCGAAGGTAAAACCCTGGCGGATAGGGTGTGGAAAACGCCGTGGATGCTGCGGAGAGCGCATCTGTGGCTGTATCTCGAAGAAATCGAAGAGGTCTTTGAGATACATGGCGCCCTGCGTTACGCTGGAGAAGCGGATCAGTATACCCTGGAAGGTGGTACGCAGCTGCCGGAAGGAGCCGGCGAGGAAAGCGAGACTACCAATGGTCAGCACGCCGTTGACCGTCTGCAGGATGATGATCACATACGCGGCGTAGTAGCCGGCACTGCCCAGCAGGGCAAACAACGTACCCCAGACAGCATGGCGGGACTCGAGGTTCTTTTTATCGTTGTAGAACTTATCGGAGATCACGCGGAAGCGCTGTATGAGAAAATTGGAGAGATCGAACACTTTCACCTCTTTGGCTGTTTCGTCGCTGGCGCCCAGGTAACGGATATAGTCCAGTTCCCGGCGGTCGGATGTCTGCCCCCAGGTGAGACGGTAGTGCAGATGGTTGAAGTGCGATTCGTTCAGGAACGCAGGGATAACGGCAACGAGCAGCAACAGTATCAGCCATGGGTTGAAGACAACCAGCCCGGCCGCCAGAAAGCCCATCGTGATAAGATCCTGTACCTGGCTGAATACCTGCGACAGCAGGATGGTGCGGCCTATTGTCTGTTGACGGGCGCGCTCCAGCTTATCGTAAAACTCGGAATCTTCAAACTGGTCCAGGTCCAGCGAGGCGGCATGTTCCATGATTTTCACGGAGGTGTGGTTGGCTACCAGGTCGCCCAACAGGCTGTCGATGAGTGTAATGGCCCTGCTGAGCGCATCGGAGAGAATGGCCAGCCCGAACTCCAGGGCCACCAACTGCCATAGGTGCTGCGTGCTGTGGTGGGCATGGTCTTTACTGATCAATACCACCTCGTCGATAATGAGTTTGCCTACGTACAACAGGGAAAGCGGCATGGCTGACTGGGCAATGCGCAGCAACCCGTTGGTGATCGTCAGGCTCCGGCTGGTCTGCCATACCATCCGGAAAAAAGCAGGGATATTACGGAGGGCGGCCAGTCTTTCCTGAAAAGTCAGTTTGTCTTCCGCAGCCCTTGTTCGTTTCTTGTGCGTTGTGCCATACTTATTCATGGTATTAATTTACGGAAAAATGCCATGCGAAACCGGTGACCAATTCCCTATATTTGCCCCTGAGAATGCAAAATCTGATCTACATGGTAGTACTTGTTCTTGTTGCGGCCGCGGCCGTTGTGGTGATTGCAGGCGCGGTAACCGCCCTCAATCTGCAGTCCGGACAGTGGGCTTCTTCCGAAGATTAATGACTTGCTTACTTTTTATAATCGCCGCCCTCTAATAGGGGGATGCGGCTTTTTGCTGCGTCATATCAGCATATATAGTATTTGGACCTACGATGAACTACACGGCTGTACAGCGTAAACGCAACCTGCTGACTTATTTGGGAGAAAAGGAATGGCTGATCATGTTCCTTTGGTTTGGACTGGCCTTTATTGGTGCTATTACCGAAATATCCCGGGGTAATATCAATAACTTCCTCATTTTCAAGAATGTATTCTTTCACCTGATACATCAGCAACCACTTTATATCGAGTATCCGCAGGAATACTACGATGTAAACCTGTATGGACCGGTATTCAGCCTCGTTATCGCGCCTTTTGCCGGACTGGAGACAAAAGTGGGCGCCCTGCTGTGGGCCATGACCGGCGCTGGGGTACTGTATTATGCTATTCGTCAGCTGCCGCTCAACAGGATACAGCAAAACATCATCCTCCTGCTTTGTACACAAGAGCTGATGGGCGCCAGCGGATGGTTCCAGATGAACCAGTTCATCGGCGCTTTTATCATCCTGACCTTCGCCAGTATTGTAAAGGGAAAGGATATGATGGCAGCATTCCTGATCGTGTTGGGTACGCTGACAAAGATTTACGGCATCGTGGGACTGGCATTCTTCTTTTTCAGCAGCAACCCCAGGCGCCTGATTGGTGGTTTGTTCCTTTGGGGAGCTATCCTGTTTGTAGCACCCATGCTGCTTTCCAGCCCACAGTATGTTATTAACTGCTATTTCGAATGGTATGCCGCCCTGGTGCATAAGAATACGCTGAACGAGGCTACTACCACTATTTTCCAGAATATTTCCGCCGGTGGGTTTATTCAGCGGATACTTCACCTGCCTTCGCTGAATCATAATTATGTGCTGATACCGGCAGTGTTGATTTTCCTGTCGCAATATATCCGGCTGCCCTACCGCTATAACTCCCGCTACCGGTTATATATGCTCTGCTCGGTGCTGATGTTCCCGGTGTTGTTCAGCAGCAGCTCAGAATCACCGACTTACATTATCGCTATACCGGCCATCTGTATCTGGTATGTGATGCAGCCCATCACCCGCGCGACGAATATATTCCTGTTTTTCGCCATACTGCTGGTGAGTTTCTCCCACTCAGACCTCGTTACGCCGTGGGTGCGGAAAAACCTTGCAGTACCGTATGCGCTGAAAGCCCTGCCCTGCCTGGTACTGTGGCTGATGATCGCGTGGGAAGTCCTTACCAAACAGTTCCTGAAGAAATTGGAGAAGCCCGAAGCTGCTGTTCCTGTACTGGAACCCGCCGGGCAGCTCTAGTCTCCATCCGGAAAACGGTGTTTTGCGCGCGTTTTCCGGATGACCTTTTTTAAAATTGATTCCCCGCCCCCGCTCCCGCTCCCTCTTCCGCCTTCACCTTCACTTCCGTCTTCACTTTCGCTTCCGTCTTCACCTTCACTTCCGTCTTAACCTTCGCTCCGCCCTCACCTCCACTCCCATCCTCACCTTCACTTCCATCCTCACCTTCACTTCCGCCCTCACCTTCACTCCTGCTCCCGCCCTCACTCCTGCCGCCCCTCCCACAATAACCTCCCGTTCACAAAAAAAGTGCTTGAAAAGTTCTCCTGACCGCGTATATTAGCTTGCTAAAAGGATTTAGTTATGAATATGGGATTTAGGATCGGTGGCGCACTGACCTTGTCGGCCCTGATGCTGCAAGGCACGCAGGTATCGGCACAGGCTAAAAAGGCCAAAGCTGCT
>NZ_CAMLHC010000032.1 GCF_946479755.1 uncultured Chitinophaga sp.
TTCACAACCTTCTCCAGGACTTGCCGCAAAAAATAGTTTCCACTAGATAATTAAATCAGCTCATGAAAGTAGATATTCTTTTAGTTGATGCGGCTAATGAGTGCCCATGTAGTACCGGCTTTGTGCCTCACTTAATAAATAAGAACTATATAGTGGACAGGCGTGTGGATATATACACATGTATGGAAGCCTTTACCGATAGAGAGCGTAAATATGGGCTTGTAATTGTTCATATGAGTATTTTGGCCAAGTCCCTGCGGATAGTTAGAAAGATACGGGAACGAGACAGCAACATTCCTATTATTGTAATTACTTTCATCAGTAGAGGGCCGACCGATATACACGCTATTATTGACGCCGGGGCTGATGACTACGTTATTAAGCCAATGTGCGGCCCCGGCTATTTAATCGAAATGGTTGAGCGCTATTTACATTAATCCCAACAGCGAAGGTTGTAAATATGTGATATTTTATTTATTTGTTGATTGGTAATCGTTGTTACCTTATATTAACTACACTTTTGTTCCTTATTTGTACCTTAATCCGCTGAAGTTCTTTACTGGTAAGGCTTGTTACTTTCTGTATCGGGAAGTAAGGTGGCATAAACAACACAGAGCATTCATAGCTAAATATGATGAAAGCCCCGTCACTGGGGCTTTTTCTATGTCCGGTGTTTTTGCTTGTTTTGTGTTGTTTCGCGTTGTTTTGGGCATTTTTGTACCTTATTTGTACCTCGAAGCATGGAACTGTTTTTGGTAAATTTAAAAGGCGAGATAATGCACCATACTGCACCATACTGCACCATACTGCACCATACAACCTGCTATCCCACGTAACAGCGCCTGATTAATTGATTCTATTTTGATTAAAATCAATTCTATATTGACCTCTTTCTAAAAAAGATGGTAGAAAATTACGCCACTTGAAAAACTTTATATAGGTTTGAAAAAGAAGAAAAAGAGCAATCGGAGCAAAGTAAAAAAGTGACTCACTTTTTTTTTAATTTTTTAGCTAAAACGTTTAACTAAAGAGCGTTTAATTATTTCGTCCAGTGCCAAGCAACCTACAACAATTTACTTCCTAACAATAATCTCAACTAAGATCAACAGGAATTTGAAAGATTGGACTGCCTTTAAGTAATCAACCAAATTATCATTATTAATCAGTTTTTGTCAATCACTTGTTATTCCAGGTATATGCACGTTAAAATGTTTCTATCGTAAGGGAGCGTTGATGAGCAGTAAGTAATGTCTTTCAGGCACAGCGCATTAATCCCGTAAATCAAAACAACCGGACATGGGCAAAGGAGGTCAAATTGGCGAAATAGCTATCGCTTTGGGGAAGAAGTATGAACCCAAAAAGAGAGCCTGACTCACAAAAGAGCGCTCCAATAGATCCAGCTATATCAACGGGATTAACACTGTCCAGGAGAGGGTGATACCCTTTACCCCGGCGGGAAAGCCAATTTAGCCTGATGCATTAAAATACGATCTCCCTTAACTCTTCCTACTGCCAGTATCGTCAACAGGACTATATGTTTGACAGATAAGTTATGACCACATCAGTCGCTGATTGATGTAACGGGTGTTAGCGCCCGTTTCCAGCGGATTTCTATACGTGATGTTACACTAAAACCATTTCTATTCAATTTTAAAAAATAAGATGATGCAGTCAACCAAAAGATGTCTTTTGCTTTTTATGCTCTTTTGCATAGGAAGCATGTTTGCCTATGGGCAAGGAAAAATGGCGGTTTCAGGTACGATCAAGGATGCCACCGGCAATGTTCTTGCGGGAGCCACCGTGAGTGAAAAAGGTACCTCCAATTGGGCGCCTTCCGGTAAAGATGGTCACTTTACCATCAATGTACAACCAAATGCAAAACTGGTTATTTCTTATGTTGGGTTTGTCACCCAGGAGCTGCCGGCCACGGCTTCCATGCAGATAACACTGGTTGCCAGTGTCCGGAGCGCTGATGAGGTAGTTGTTACAGCCCTGGGTATCAAAAAGCAATCTAAAGCTTTAGGATATGCGGTGTCTAAAATCGATAATGACAGAATCATGGCCAGCGGCACGCCTACCAATGCCTTACAGGCGCTCTACGGAGCAGCTCCCGGCGTACAGGTGGCCGCTACGGCAGCCGGTCCTTCTGCCGGAATGAAAATCAATATTCGTAATGCGGTATCGTTTGATCAAAATTCATCAACGCGTCCGCTTATTGTTGTAGATGGTGTTCCTATCCATGACCAGAATACACAAATGGGTTTCGGAGCTACTGATCGTGATAATGGAACTGGTATCAACGATATCAACCCCGATGATATCGCTTCTATGGAGATTTTGAAAGGAGCGAAAGCTTCAGTACTCTATGGTAGTGAAGGGGCCAATGGGGTGCTGTTGATTACCACTAAAAGCGGCGCCAAAGGCAAAGGACTGGGCGTGGCGGCTTCTTTTACAACCTCATGGGACCGGGCGGCTTTCCTTCCTAAATTACAAAATGAATATGGTACCGGCTCCAGTCCCAGCAACTCAAGGAACGACGCCCAGGGATATTACATTGATGCAAACGGAAAGAGAGCACTGGCAACTACATTAGGAGATGGTTTCGGAGCTGCTGCCTTTGGACCAAGATTTGACCCAAGCGTGCAGCTGTTATGGTGGGATGGCGTGGAAAGACCATGGCAGGCACAAACCAAAAATATCTACAATGATCTTTACCAAACCGGGCATCAGAATACAACCAATGTGGCTTTAAGCGGAGGAAACGACCAGGGACAGATCCGTTTTTCATACACTAATTTAAGTATGACCCCTATCAGGCCAGGTTCAGATTATAACAAAAATACTTTCAGCCTGAATACGTCGTATAAGTTAAACAATAACATCACGCTTAAATACACCGGCAACTTTTTTATTTCCAAAAACGTAAATGCTGCCAACCTGAGCACTATGAACGGGGAAGGCCAGCAGGCGGAGATCGGGGCATTTAGCGCTGACATCAATGTAGACTTGCTAAAGTCACATATGCTGACTCCTGACGGATATAATTACTTCGCCAACCCAAGCCTGAGAAATCTAATTTCCAATGGCAGGAAAGGAGTGGTAGGGTATCTGTGGGACCAGCTCCAGAATCAGTCTAACTTTACAAGATTGCATAATATCCAGTCTTTATCTGCCGATATAAAACTCACCAATATATTTAGTGCCACATTCATGGGCGGCATAGATTACAGTACAGAGAGAAATGAGTATAAAGGCAAATTATTAGATCCGCAGCTAATTGGACCAAATAGTGGTTTCATGTACAGTGATGTAACTAATACCTATAAGAACACTTATGGCCAGGGCATGCTTAACTTCAATACCAAAATTAACAGCGATTTTGATTTGTCTGGTTTTGTGGGTGGCGTGATCAGGAAAAATTACACGGAAGGGAAAGGAGCATCTGTGAACGGGTATGGACAGCTGGTTATTCCTAACTATTTCTCATTTAACAATTTGCCATTAGGTGTACAGCCCCAGTACCAGTTTACAAACGGGCAGGATATCTTATACAGCTTATTGGGATCGGCGCAACTGGCATGGAGAAACCAGGTGTATATAGAGGCACAGGCCAGACAAGACTGGTCGTCTATTTTGCCTCCAAACCAGAATAGTTATTTCTACCCCGGTATAAGTGCAGCGTGGATCCTGAGCGAAAGTCTGAAATTGCCGGCAGTATTTGATTATGCAAAGGTCAGGGCGTCATGGGCCGATGTGGGACGTCCCGGCCCGCGCTATTTCAGCAACGTGAACTATTCTACTTCTCAAACCGGTGGGGGGTATGTGCTTACTCCTCCGGCTGATCTTCCTCCGATGGGCACCGACGGTCAGCCCAATTTGAAACCTGAACGTAAGCGCGAATTCGAAGTAGGTTTTGAAACATACCTGCTCCAAAACAGAAGGATTGGTGTGGATTTTTCTTATTATAAGTCAAATATCTACGACCAGATCATGGCAGTAGCTGCCCCTCCGGGAATGGGCGTTAAAAATGTGAGGATGAACGCCGGTAACGTGATGAACAAAGGATGGGAGCTGGCGATTAAAACAAAACCCATTTTAACGAAAGACTTTGAATGGGATGTGAACCTGATGTTTGCACACGGTAAAACATATGTTGAAAAACTGGATGGAAAACTGCAATCGCTCACTTTATGGAATGCTTTCGGCGCAGTGAATGCAGTGGCAAATGTTGGTGAGGAATATGGTCAGCTTTACCTGACCAAGTCAACCTACACTTATAACAATCCAAATGATGCAAATGATCCGAACAATGGAAAAAGAGTTGTCAATGCTGCCGGATCAGCCTATGATTATAAGAGCACGGCGAAGTTGATCGGCAAAACCATTCCTGATGTGACAGGCGGGGTTTTTACTTCTTTTTCCTACAAAAATATTCGCCTTATCGCAAACATAGATTACCAGTTTGGCGCTACCTTTCTGTCCGGGTCAGAGACTTATATGATGGCTGCCGGCGCGTTAAACGAAACATTAAAATACAGAGATGAGGCACATGGTGGCACTGCTTATTACTTAGATGCCAATTCTAAAAAAGTGGCGGGCACAAACCCTAATGGCGGACCCACTTTTCATGATGGTGTAATATTGGACGGTGTTAGTACTGACGGTAAGACGAACACCAAAGTGGTTTCGGCTGATAACTATTACTATGACTCTTATTTCTCAAATGGTTTCTTCCCTGAAGACAGGATCTTTAAAAGCGATTACGTAGCACTGCGTAATATAGCTATCGATTACACGGTGAACTCAAATCTTTCCAGGAAGGTCCGCATGAGCAACCTGGTCATATCAGTTTTTGCCAACAATGTAGGTTACCTCTATAAAGCCGCACCCAATTCAGTACCTGAATCAACTAACGGAACCGGGTGGGGGGTAGGTTCCTATGGAACAACTGCCTTGCCCTCACAGCGTTCAATAGGTATTTCTATCAAAACTAAATTCTAAAAACAACTAAGATGAAATATATACACTTGAAATCATTTTTCTTGCTTACGTTGTTACTATCTTCTGTCGCATGTAAGAAGAAACTGGACGATCTGTATCAGAATCCTGATGGATATTCTAAAGACATGGCTGATAAGTCGGGCGTAAGCGTTATCGCCGGGTTCTTTACTTCTCAGCTAACTCAGGGCTTCTTTCTTAGCGGTGATTATGGTTCTGTTTATCACCAGGTAAGAAGCGGGGACAGGATTATGGCAAATGCCGTTCAAATTTATAATGTTACCACGGAAGGCAGTACCCATACGCTTGCAGATGTTGAGCATGACTGGGGCACGGGCGGTTTTAACGAATCTGTTTTTAATTTTGTAAATACCCAATGGATCACGCCGATACTCTGGGCACAACGTGAATACAACCTGACGCCGCAGGCCAAGCGGACTAATCTGGATAGCCTCTATATTACTTTACTGCATGTTCTGAAAGGTTATGCCTATCAAAGGGCGACCGACATGTATGACAAGATTCCCTACATAGAGACAGGTTCAGCGGGTGGACTTGATGGCATTAAAGCAAAATACCTGGGTCAATCGGACATCTATCCGAAAATCATCAGTGACTTTAAAGTTGCTGAAGAAGTATTGACGAAACTGACGCTTACCACTACCGAGCAGGCATCGTTTAATCAGCAGGATATCCTCTTCGGTGGAAATATTTTAAAATGGCGGAAGTATATTAATTCATTAAGGCTGCGCTGTGCAATGAATGTAAGCGAAGTTTTGCCTGCGCTTACAAGGCAGGTGCTTACGGAGCTGCAAGGTAAGCCGTTGCTGACCGACTACAACGATGTGGCTGGTGTAGCCGATATAGCCGTTATTGCACTTAACCGTATTTGTAATGAATTAGGTATTACCCGCGCGTACAGGGAAAGGGCGGATGACTGCCGTGCCGGGAAAAAATTCCTGCAGGATGTGATGTATTGCCAACCGACCATGGGCAGCAAGGTGGTAAACGGACAAACGCTATACTATTTTAGCGGTGATAATTCCATGACCGGTTTATTGAATGGCGCTGTCGACCCGCGTGTTGCCTACATTTTCGCTCCTGACTGGAAAGGCAGGTATCTGGGAGTTGACACAAAATGGGATGGTAATACAGATCCCAACAGCTATTTAAACAAAGTTTTGCGTGGCTACTATATCAATGATCCTATCCTGACTGATATTTCAAAGACGACATTTTATTATGGTGTAAATAATAGCCAGTCAATTGTGTTGGATGCAGCATCCAAAGCGGACCTGAGCAAACGTGAAGCATTCCTGTTAAATACACTCCGCAGCAGAGTTGCCAATTATGATGACAATGGTTGGAACGTAGGTACTGAAAACAACCTCGTTGCCGAGTACAATGTACGCGCTCAGTTTAACTTTGCCCTGAAATATCCGACCATTCATGCGGTTGAAACAGAGCTTTCATTGGCTGAAGCCGCAGTAAGAGGCTTCGGGCAATTGAATGGCGCCGCCCGTGATCACTATAAGAACGCGATAGTCTTATCCTGCAAATATTGGTACGAACTGAACAACTCGAATCAGTATTCAAAGACCACTTTGCCGGCCATGCCGACAACGATGGATGATTCCAGGATCAATGCCAAACCTGCCATGGAATACAATGCCAGCGTATATGCGGAAAATGCAGCGCAGAAATTTGACGCTATGTCAAGTACACAACAAGTGCAGGCTATTTTTAATCAGCTTCAGTTGCACTATAATATGTTGAACTTCGAAGTGCCATATACCGCTGCGCGCCGGTTAATTAAATACCTGGGTACCAACCCGGCTTCCGTGTATGAAAGATTCAAATGGAAAGAAAGAATGACCTATCCAAGCAGTATCCAGGCATCTGATCCGGACGGTTGGTCAATTATCAGCGCCTCTAACAATCCGGACCTCCCGGTATGGTTTACCGGCCGGACTATCAAATGGAAGAATGCATTAGAATAGTAACCTTTAAAACACTTGCAGGAAGATTTTCCGAAAAAAATGCACGTGAAAAAACAAGATCTTCTGGCAGGTCGGTAAATCCTGCCATAAGTTTAAATAATAGATGATGACAAAAGATAGGGCCGCATTCCTGCGGCCCTGGTCGTAGTATGGGATTTAAAAAAAATACCTATTTTAGCTTTTCCTTGAAATCAAATTGACCTATGAAATTTATTCATTTGTTTGGCCCGTTGTTAATCACATGTATTAACACCTATGCCCAAAAAAACATCTTCCCGCTTCCTACCGGAAAAGTGGGTATTGGAACGGATTCTCCAACAGTGCAGCTGGACGTCAGAGGCGAATTTAGCCTGGGCGTATTATCGTCCACCGGCGGGCAGGCCTATAGCATAGGTCTTACGCGGGCAGGAGCGCAATTGTATGGCGTTACCAACGGCCTCCGGCTGGGAGGAACTTTAAGCAATGTGGATGCTACAATACTTCCGAACGGGAACGTTGGTATCGGCACCGTCTCGCCAGTCCAGAAACTGGATGTAAATGGCGTTTTCAGGAGCAATGGCATGGTGACGCTGCTAGGCCCCGGTACAGCGTCTGAACTAAATACCACTACCAAGAGGGGGCTGTATATTGATAATGGTGTTAGTACCAGCTGGGATTTACTGACACTCCGGAACGACGCCGGAACTATGATGACGATAACCGGAGCGGGTAATGTGGTTATCGGCGCGGATAACCGACCAGGCTACAAACTGGCTGTTGACGGTACCATCGGCGCCCGAAAAATTAAGGTAACGCAGGAGAGCTGGGCAGATTATGTGTTTCTCCCTGATTATAAACTTCCCACCCTTGAAGCGCTGGAGCGGTATGTAGCGAGCGAACGGCATCTGCCGGGCGTACCCTCTGCTGAAGAAGTAAAAAGCAACGGTGTAGATCTGGGGGATATGAATAGAATATTACTGGAGAAAGTAGAGGAGCTTTCGCTGTATATTATTTCTTTAAAGAAACAGCTGGATGCGCAACAGGCGCAGATAACCGCATTGCAGCAACAACGATGACAACGGCCGCCGGTTATCGTCGGCTTGATCCGTGCCGGCGTAGCTATTTATGCTCATTTATGCGTGCCAGATCAGCCTTATAAAGCGTTTCACCATAATTGTTATTAAAATTAACAGACACTTTGTCCCGTGGACTTAACTTTTCATACAGCCTAATCCTGAGTGCTGCTTCAGCAATCGTATCCTTTTTAACAGGGAACTGCACCTGGAATTTATCAACAAGGATTTTCCTGATGGCTGCCAGCTTTTCATAGTAAGGACTTGCCGGTAAATGGCGGTCCTTTTTTTGTTTTTCCTTGTATTCAATGTAACCGGCCATCGGACAGAGGCCTGTGCCGGCGATAACGGGATTTCCGCCTTTCTCCAGGAAGTAAGCCGCCAGCTCCAGGTCGTCTCTGATAGCAGCTTCCATAATGTTGCTTCCCCCATAGGAGATGTGATTGATGTCTGCGCCCTGGCTGAGCAGATAGTCAATCATCTTTCGTTCTGTATGTTCAAAGCCTCCCAGCATCATCGCATTACACAGCGGGGAATCTCCTATAGCCGGATTCGGATTGGCCTTATAGCTGAAAAGCAGCTGCAGCATATCATAATGATTAAGTGCAACAGCATGTTCCAAGGGTGTGTCATACCCCTTGTACGGGCTTACAATATTGGGGTCGGCGCCCAGCTCCAGCAGTTTTTTCATAGCATGCAGGTCCTCGATAAGAGAAGCATACATCAGGAGCGTGTATCCGGTTTTTTCCGCCAGTTTGTCGAGATCCAGTTGTTGGGTTTTAATGACTTGCTCCATCCCCTTGAGATCACCATCGAACATTTTTTGCGCAACCGTTAATTGATCGCCGCTGAACATTTTAGCAGGCGGATATTCGCTTCTGTTTACTTTTTTCCGTGACCTGGAACTGAAGTCCGAACAAGATAAGAACGTCATAACAGCAATAAGTATTAAAACAGTTGATCTCATATTAATATCGTTAGGGTAAACTATGGCAACAGGTTAACTTTTTCACATAACAGGTGGTACTTCCTGATGTAAAATAGTTTTTTTTCAGCAGTAAATAACAATTCTTAACGTAGGTTCATCCAGCCCGGGGCTTGTCCTCACTAATTTTGCGGTAGAAAAATATTGCATTTATGCAGACTCAATATCTTTGGGAAACCGATTCGGTCGTTATTGCGCAGATAGGGCTTTTTCATCTCCGCACTACCCTGGGTACCTATCAATTATCCCCGTGTAACGGAACGCTGAAAAGGGAGATATAAAAGGTCGAAAATAAATAATGCATCGGGATACTACTTTTGGGTTGCCGGATTGTTGTATTGAAAGGCAGAAACAAAACTATGGCCCATCAGTTATGAAAACTGGTCCTTTAACCCTGGAGATGAAGAAAGATGCTCAACCGCTATCGGATATCGAAGTTTTTTTCCATCCTGTCCATAACAAAAACAATTACATACTGACAGCGCCCGAAAACTCTATTTATTACGGGTATATGATCGACTCCAATGTCCTGGTATATCTGGAGATGTTGATCGAAGGAAGAATTCCCTTGTTCTCCCCCCTTTATTATCAATTACTGAAATTATGTTTTGTCATAACAAAGCCGTTTAATATTGTACATCCCATGCTGGCACTTTGTGAACTGGCGAGGAACGATGTTAGCTTACCCTTTTCACGTTCGACATTAAACTATGACCGATTGGTCTCATTGGTGAGAATTGTGTTACAATGTCAAGCGCTACATGCATCGAGCGCGGTTGATTATTGTTTACGGTTTGACCAGGACAAGTTACAGGCCCTTATAAGGCGATATCAGGGGGATAATATAGACGAAGCGGCGGTCAATTTCCTGGATGGTTTTCCGGAGGCATTAGAAAAGATAGCACCGCTGTTTAACCTGAAGATAGATGGAAACCTTGAGTACCTTAAGTTATGTTATGATGCACATATGGATGTTGTGAAAGGACATTCTCAAAAAAGTAAAGTAAGGCTATTTGTCGAACGTTTAAGCGATAAAAAATTGCCTTATGTTACCAAGACATTCAATTTCTGTTTGAGAGTTTTAAGCGATTCGCTTAGTAACGGAGACCTGCAATTTAAGTATGGGAAGATAAATGGATACAGGGCGATAGGGCCGGCACAGATGCTAAATACCGCTGTGGATTTGGTTATATCAGATTTTGCCTATTTAATCCATTTATATGAGGTTGATAATATTTCATATTTAATAAAGTTTGTAACATCAGACAGAATAGCCTTTGTGGCAGAGGATGAAATTGCTACCTGCATGATTGGAAAGGGGGAAGGGCTTCCTACCCGGCTGGATATAAAACCGGAATTTGAATATTTAAGTAAAGCGGATAAAATATTGGTAGAGGAGTTTCTTTCTGAAAAGGTGGTCGGTTTTGTCGCTTAAGCAAATAAAGCTTTCCCGGAAATACTTTTCCGGGAAAGCTTTATGTTTAGTTCGTTTTTTTCATCACTCCTGGATATACGATCCCATCCGCCTCTTTCAGCGGAATCCCCAGTAATTTAGCCACCAGGGGCGCTATATCAGTCAGTTCTATCACAGGCACGGTGATATGTTCTCCCAGTCCGGCGCCATAGGCGATAAAGCCGGTCTGTATCTCCCTGAAATCCGGGAAATATCCATGTGCGCCGCCATGCGCTTTTTTAATGGCTTCGCCTTCTTTGTTGCCGGAGAAGGCAATGCCCTGCACGGCGGTGAGTGCCAGCACTGCGTCCGGATCGGCGCCTGTCTGCGCCAGGGCAGACTGTTCTATTACGCGGAACTGTTTACGGATGCCTGCAGGCAGTTCGTTCAGCATGGTCTTTACCTGTTGCAGTGTTTTCTGATCGTTTTTGTCTTTCAGCTTGAGGAAGGTGGACCCGCCACCGCTGTGGAACAGCGCTTTCCAGCTGCCTGGATTTTCTTTGGAACCAGCCAGTCCCTTTTGTGCCAGCCATACGTTGGGCGACAGGGAGGTGTGGATATCCACGAAGCCGTGGTCGCCGGTGATGATGATGGCGGTACTGTCGCTGATACCGGCTTTTTCGATGGCTTCGAGGATGGTGCCAATGCCATGATCGGCAGAAGCCACCGCGGTGGCTACGGCATTGCCTTCGCGGCCTTCCCGGTGCTGCACTTCGTCGGTGCAGGGCAGGTGTACGGTCAGCAGGTTAGGCTTGTAGCGGCGGATCAGATAGGCGGCCATGCGGCTGAGCGTTTCATTCATACCGAGGTAACGGAGGTTCATGTCGGTGGACTGTAACTCGCCGGTGGCATTTTTTTGTACTTCCTCGAAGAGGCCTTTAGGGGTGGACTGCTCGCTGGTAGGCGCTCTGCGGTCACCGGGATTGCTCAGGGAAAAGGTCTCGGGGATATTGTAGGTCACCGGGGCGCCGACAGACACCGGCCAGGATACGGACGCAGAGATCATTCCTGCTTTGCCCACGGCATCCCAGAGCGTTTCTGCCTTGATATGACTGGTCTCTGAATACCAGCGGCCGCTGGCCCCTTCCGGTTCGAAAGGGGTGTTGTACCAGATGCCGTGTTTGGCGGGCTTCACGCCCGTGATAAGGGTGGTATGGGATGGATAGGTGATCGTCGGGAAGATACCGGTGACGCCGGTGGCATGTACGCCTTTCTCTTTCATCCGCTGCATATTGGGCGCCGGCCACGAACGGTCGAGGTAAAAATCAGGCCGGAAACCGTCGATGCTGATCAATACTACATATTTGGCCTGCTGTGCCATGATAGCGGTGGATGATAACAGTAAGGTATATACGAAGAATATTATTTTTTTCATCATGATTGTTTTTAGGGAATAAGCGGGAAAATTTCTTTGGCGTGTTTATTCTTTACCAGCACAGCATTCATATCGTATTTCATGGTAACAACACCATTGGTCTTGTCATACGTGAAGTCGTCCATGCCGCGGCTCAGTGGTATAAACACTGGGATCTGCGCTTTCAGGTGCTCCGGCTTTACATGGGGATTGTTGAGCTGTTCGGTCTGCGACACCGGAAATTTAATACCCAGATCGGTCATCCTCCTGCCTTCTGCGATGAAGATCTCCTGGCGCAGCCGATAGAGCATATATAACAGCTGATCTTCCGTGATGGCGGCATCGAGGTCATCCGCCGTTACCATCGTTCCCGATACCGTATATACTTTAACGTTACCAGCCTGCCGGTCCAGCACATAGTTGCTGCGCGGCGCATCGTCAGCATCGAATTTCACCTGCACGGCCCTCAGTGGGTAATCAGTGCGATTGCCACCATTACGGGTTTCTTTTTTATCATCCACCATCACCGCCGGACGGTTGGCCACCAGCTGCAACAGTTGCTTCAGCGAATGGCGGCCTTCGGTGAGATTACCGGCGGCAATCTGTGTCTCCGCGAGTATCAGCCAGCTTTCTTCGGCTTTAACGATGGTCACCGGCTTCTGGTCATTAGCCGCCAGACCGGTGTGGAAATACTTCGGGTCCAGGAAGTCCAGCCGCGGCAACGGTGCAAACTCATTGTTAGTAGAGGAGAAGAGGTAAGTCTGCATGTCGTTGGTCACGTTGTTCACACCATCGTATTTTACCTGGCGCAACAGCGTACCGTTGTTATTGATAGCGGCGGCAGCGAATTTTGCTGCATTGACGGCATCGCCGAGTGCATAGTAGGCCCTTGCTTTGAGCAACGTATAAGCGGCTGTTTCTGCAGCGTTTTTACTTAACGAGATCGCCTGGTCCAGCTGCCGCACGGCTTTCTGCAGGTGTTCCGATGGTGTCAGAACGGGACCGTTGGCACTGCCGGGCAGCGCTACAAATAATTCCCCGCTGAGCATATGTGCAAAGGCGCTGCTGAAATATACTTCTGCTGAATCGGCAGCGGTGGCAGCAGGATCGGCGGGCAACACTTTGCTGAGGCCATACTCAGACATCTCCCGCAGACGCTGTATCTGTATCTGCAGATTGTTGACATCAAGATCATAATAATCAATCTGGGGAATGTCGAACACCTTACTGCTCAGCGTGCGGTTGTTGTAGTAGTTGTCAGACACCAGTTCTGTAGACACCACGACCTGGTTCATCGTCAGCGCCAGCTGCCTGCGCAGGCCGGTCACCCAGCTGGCAGCGGCGTTGGGGTTCTCCAGGAACACCGGTTCTGTAACGTTCGGATTTAATACGGAACAGCTGTCCATAGCGAGCATACCTGCTAAAAGGGCAGCGGTGATATATCTTTTTTTCATGATTGACAGGTTTAGAAGTTTAAACGTAAAGTGCCCAGGAACTGCCGCGGCGCCGAATAGGTGGCGTAGGAGATACCGCCGGTGGTGGCGCCTCCCTGGCCCTGTGCGCTGCCGCTGATGGTGGATTCCGGATCGAAAGAAGAAGCTGCGAAATTCAGCGGGTTGACGGCAGAGAAACCTACAGTGGCGGATTTGATCACTTTGTTGAACATCGCGGGTTTCCAGCTGTAACTGCAGCCGATCAGCCTGATCTTCAGATAGTCGGTTTTTTCGGTGAACATATTCGTGAAGTTCAGCCAGTTGCTCCGCTTGTTTTTATCGATTTCAGCCTGCGGAATACCTTCTGTGCCGGCGCCATAGTTAAACCGGAACTGACGGTCAAAGGAGTTGGCATAAGCGCCTTTCTGATAATCGCCGTTGACGAAGAAATTAAATTGTTTGTAACGCAGGTTCAGGCCCAGGCTGCCGAAAAGGTTCGGGATCGTAGTGCCGAGGTTCTGCTGTGCGGTGGTCGTCTGTAACACGCCATCGGGACCGAAAACACCGTAGTTGCCGCGCAGGAAGCCGATAGGATAACCTTCCTGTACCACCGTCTGAATGGTACGGGCGCTGAAACCGTTGATGTTAAAGGGGGCTACGCCGCCGGCACTTTCCACATTGTTGTACATGGTGTTGGCAGAGGCATTCAGGCGAAGGGTAAAGTCTTTGGTGTCTACCGGGATAGCGGTAATGCTCAGTTCCCAGCCACGGTTTAGTATCTTACCGACATTGTACAGCTGTGACAGCGACTGTCCTGTGGACGGCGTCGGCGGTACATAGAAGAGGGCATCGTTGGTCACCGCATGGTAATAACCGGCGGATATCAACAGGCGGTCTTTCAGGAAGCCCAGGTCTACCCCGGCTTCCAGTGTTTGTGTTTTCTCCGGTTTCAGGTTATCGTTGCCCGGCTGGCCGAAGAACGCTGCCTGATCGCTGTTATAGCCCTGGAAGGCGATGGTCCTTTCATTGGCGAAGGCTGTTGGCAGGTTCCCCGCAATGCCAAAACCGCCGCGTACTTTGGCGGAAGACAGCACCTGTTCGATACTGGCGAACCAGGGTTCTGCGCTGGGGATATAGGAGAAACCAACTTTGGGATAATACTGGATGCCGATATTACGGCCAAAGGCAGGGTTACCGTCGCCACGGATACCGAGGTCCAGGAACAGTTTATTTTTAAAACCGATATTTTCCTGCAGGTAGATACCATAGTTTACTACTTCCAGGTAGAATTCATCGCTGGTTTTGGAGGCGGCGTCTTTGATATTCCTGGCGCCGTCGCGGATGTTGCTGCCATTGTAGGCGATCTGCTGGTCCTCGTTGCGGAAGAACTGTGTACCGGCGGTAGTAACGAAGGAGAACTGCCCTGTTTTCCATTCGTGCTGCCCGTTCAGCTCCAGCGTGATGCCCAGGTACTTACGGTCGTTGTTGGTAATGCTGCCCTGGTCCTTAACCGGGTTGCCGGTGGTGAAAGACAGGTATTTGTTGGTGGTGATCACCTGGTTCTTCTGTACCCGGTAATCGATACCACCGGTAGCTTTAAATACAAGATTCTTCAGCGGGCGGTATTTAAACGATTGGGAGGTCTGAAAACGGTTGACGGTGATATCGTTGTCCTGTAAACGTTCTGCTTCCCGGACATAGTCTTTCATTTTCTGAAACTCCGCATCAGAGAGGTCGTCAATGTTCGGGTTGAATTTTGGTCCGGTGATGGCGGAGGCGCCGCTCTCTGTAAACCATAGTCCCGTATAGCCGCCCTGGTTACCATTGCGGGTACGTTTGTATTTATTGTTGACGTAGGTAAAGGAGCTTTCGTAGGTCACTTTTTCTCCCAGGCCTGCGCGAAAACCCGTGCTGAAATCGATCTTGCGGTTGCTGTTCTGATTGAATATTTCCGTGCCCTGGGTGTTGAGATAGTTACCGGAGAAACTGTAGCCGAATTTATCCTGGCCGCCATTGAGACCAATATGATGTTTCTGGTAGAAGCCATGCTGCATCAACAGGTCTTTGGTCCGTTTAAAATGAAGGAAATCGGCAGTGGGTGTTTCGATGCCCATCTGTGTTTCCGCATTGACTGACACATTGCCGGCGCCTCCTTTTTTGGTGAAGATCTGGATAACGCCGTTGGCCGCATCGGAGCCGTAGAGGGTGGTGGCAGCACCACCGTTGATGTATTCTATTTTCTCAATGTTCTCCATCGGGATGTCGGAGATGGCGCTGATAGCGGCGCCCTGCGCGCTGCCGCCGCCCAGTGCAGATACAGTGTTAAGGTTGTCCATACGGACACCATCTACATAGATGATCGGCGTGGAGTTCACGAAGGCGGAGTTAACGCCTCTCGCGCGTATGATGGAGGTGGCTCCTGCCTGGCCGCCGGTGAGCTTGATTTGTGCGTTGGGCAGGCGGGATTGTAACAGCTGATCGATCCTGGTGGCAGGGGCATCTTCGATATCACGGGCGCCGATGCTTACCACGCTGGACGACAGGCGGCGGCGGGCGATGTCCACGCCTTGTCCTGTTACCACTACTTCATCAAGGCCCAGACGGTCTTCTTCCAGTTGGATATTCAGTCCTGTACAGTTATCTTTCTTCAGTATTATCTCTTTCTTCTTAAAACCCACGAAGTAAACGGCCAGTGTTATTTCTTCCTTACCAGCCGGAAACCCCAGGGAGAAACGTCCTTCCACGTCTGTCTGCGCGCCGGAAGAACTGCCTTTGATACTGATGCTGACACCAGGTAAAGGCTCATGGGTTTTAGCGTCTGTGATACGGCCGCTGATCTTTACAGCCTGTTGCTGGCCGTTGGGTTGTATCAGCAGGTATTTGTCATTCACCTGGACAATGTTAACAGGGAAAGAGCTCAACAGCTCCCGTAGCACTACGGCCACGGTTTTGCCGTTAGCAGCGTAGCTGACTTTACTTTCAGCCGGGATGGCGCTGATGTCGTAGCCGATGGTCAGTGATGATTGTTTTTCGATCATCTGCAGTACATTCTTCATCGGTAGTTCTTTCGCCCGGATGTCCACCCTGATCTTTTCCATTGACTGGCCTTCTATGTGCGCGGCGGAGGCCATAGAAGTGGAAAGGAATGCGAAGAAGAGTGCTAGTCTCATTTTTAAGGAAAAAAGAGTTTTGACCGGCTTGACGCAACCGGCGTAAAAATTTCTCATTTTTGTAGTGTTTTTAATGTGATTCGTTAAAAATGCTGTGCCTTCCAACAGGCGCAGGAACTAAACCGGGGGTGTTGGTAGCACTTCCGGTTTTTTGTTGGCCTAATGACTAGTGTGCATACGTTTTACTGTAAATGATGATCTGTTCATTTTCTTGTTTATAGGTGATACCGGTAAGACCGGCTAATACATCGAGGATATTGTGAATGTTTTCCCTGCGGAAGCGGATGTTATAATGCGCGGTGTCAGTAGGAGTGGTGTGCAGTTGTATCCGGACAGGATATTGCCGTTGCAGTTCCGCTACCATACCCGCCAGCGTGCAGCCGTTGAAGTCCAGCATGGCGTGCTGCCACTGGCCTATCAGGGCGGTGTCTTCATGACCTCTGATGACGAGGCCACTCCCGTTGTCATATTGCAGGGTCTCGTTATTTTCCAGCAGGTAATTTCTGCCTGCTGCCGCTACCTGTACTTTTCCGCTGGCAACGGCTACCCTGGCGTTTTCTCCGCCGGGATAGCTGCGGACGTTAAAAGCGGTGCCCAGTACGGTGGTGGTCAACGGGCCATGCTCCACCCTGAAGGGATGCACCGGGTCAGGGTGTATCACAAAGAAAGCTTCTCCGTCCAGCGTGACGGTTCTGTCGCGCTGCCCGAAGCGGGCAGCTATGCGCAGGGTACTGCCGGCGTTGAGCGTTACCATACTGCTGTCCGGCAGGATGAGCTGCCTGGTAGCTCCCACGCCTGTTTGCACAATGGTGGGACTTGCCGGCTGGTAGCGGGTGTAGAGCCATCCGCCTAAGCTGGCGACGAATACAATTGCCGCGGCATACCGCAGCCACGCCCGGCGATAAAGCGGTGTTGCGGGCAATGTTTGCCGGATGACATGCTGCAATATTGATTGTTGCAACAATGCCCGCTCTTCGGGAGATAATGCTGCCGAAGCAGGGTCATGGAGGGTACTGTACCAGTACTCCACCAGCTCCTTTTCTTTAGGAGAGGCGTTGCCCTGAAGGTATCTTGTCAGCAGCGCTTTGGCGCCGCCCTGATGTTGTTGCGGATGATCCATACAAAGAGAGAATCTCTCCGGAGGACGGTAAGTACCGCTATGTCGTGTTACGGAATTATTAAGTTGTTATAAGAGGGAATTGCCAGCAGTAAAAGCAAGGTACTGAGATAATGTTCGTTGCCATGCAGCCGTGTGCGCAGGATGCGCAGCGCCAGCGTGATATTGTTCTTCACCGTTTGCTCGGAAAGCGACATCTGCTGCGCGATGTCTTTGAGGCTTAGATTACCTTCCCGGCTCAACAGGTAAGGCGTTTTAAGGCGGTCCGGCAGCTGATCCACCTCCTGCCGGATGTGATGTTCCAGCTCTTTGAGATACAGCTGCGTTTCGGCATTGTTTTCCATCTGATTGTCAGCCGCGGCCTCCAGCAATATATCGTTGTAAATAGTCACCCCCGGCCTGGAAAAGTAATCGATGATAGCATAGCGGGCAGCCTGGTAGAGGTAGGCCGTGAGCCGGCCGTTGGCACCGGTATGCAGGTGCCCGCGGTTGTTCCAGCAGCTGATAAAAATATCCTGCACAATATCCTGGGCGTCCGCCCCCTGCCTGATCCGCGATTTCGTATAGGTATAAACTTCTTCCCAGTAGCGGTTGACAAAGGTGGTGAAAGCTGTGTGATTCCCCTGCTGAATCAATAATAACAACCGATGGTCCGTTAGCTTTTCCATATCCGGAAGCAAACTTAGACAGCAGATGTGAACTGAATATTAAGAATGACTTTTAGTATCTACTAAAAGTCATTCCAATAATGTTTTTTGATAATGTTTATTTTATTTTCTCCTGAAAGTCTTCGCTGAGAAATCCTTTTTCTTTCAGCTTCATCTTATCGATTTTTTCCATGCCTTTCTGAAAATCTTTCTGGTACGCCGGGTCAAACTGCATAGCTTTATGCCACAGCAGTGCCTGCGTTTCATAGAATGGGTACAGCACACTTTTCTCTTCAATCGGAGAGACGGTCTTCATGGTGGTTTTAATATGCTGTAATCCTTCTTTTACCTGTTGCAGGTCCTGCGCAGTTTCGTAGCAGCGGTACGCCAGGCTGTTATGCGCATTGCGTAAGGCGGCGCGGATAGGGGTATACTCTTCGAGATAATCCCAGAGGGAGAGCTTACCCAGTTCAGTGATCATTTTCCGGCATACTTCCAGCGAAGCCTCCGGTTGGCCGGCTTCATAAAGAGCATAACGCTGATGGTCCCATACTTGTGCCCATAGCCACATCTCTGTACATTGACCGTCCTGCAGCTGTTTTTCTGCCTCTGTCAGCAGTTCCAGTGCCAGCGGGTAGTTGTTGCTTTCAATGAGTAAACCTGCCTCGCGCATGTTGTGGCTGAAATCATCCCGGCTGAATTCATACACGTCGCCTACAGGCGGCAGCTGAAAACTATCATAGGGGAAGGTGAGCCATTGTTCTTTGTTAATCTTGTGGGCTTTGGCCAGTTCCTGTGCCTGGCGCCAATATTCAGCGGCCTGTTTGCTGTCACCTTCCAGGTGATAGCTCCACCCGGTATAATATAATGCCTGGTGCTGATAGTGGTCGCGCACATCCGCAGACTGCTCTGCCAGCAGCAGCCGTGTGCGGGCTTCTGTATATTGTTGCTCCAGGATCAGGCCGATACCGAGGTTAACCAGCAGCATATCTTCATATAAACGGTCCTTATGTTTCTGCAGCAAGGTGGTGAACACTTCCGTGTAATGTTCATAGGGGACGAACCTGAGATAAGCGCTGTTCCGCAATATGACCTGCACACAACGTTGCGGTGTGCGTAGCGCCAGCGGCATAAAGCGAATGGTCTCTGCATCGCGTCCGAGCGCCAGGCTGCATACTTTCTCCGTACGCATGGCCAGTGGCACATATTCCAGCGCGGAGCCATAGTCCAGTGAACAGGCGGTTTCGCACATCGCCGGCGTGACAAACTGCTTCGGCACAAACTGGAAATCGTAGGAGTTGCGTTTAACAGCGATGTCGCAGATTTTCTGTGTAAGGTACTGCGGCGGCACACCGTAGATCCGTTCACTGGAATTAGGTGCGTGGGCCGTGAGTGCGCCGATGATGAAGTCTTCATCCCAGAAGCAGGCCCACACTTTACTGAACGTATCGTAATCAAATTCCTGGGCGGCTTCAAAGACAACATTCATGCGGGCATCCCATCCATGTTGTTGTACTTTCTCTTTAAAGTCCAGCTGATCACCGAGGTGTTTTTTAATGTACTGGTAACTTTGCTGGTTAATGGCTCCCAGGGGGATACGTTGAAAGATGTCCATTCCATGATGTAATATCAGTTTGCTGAGCCGGGCGATATCATGCCGGGAGCCGTAGCGCCAGCGCTGACGGTCGAACTGCTCCACGATAAAAGGCCACTCCGGTTGTTGTCCATATTTGGCGACGGCATAATTATATACTGCTTTGTCCACGTACTTAGCGGGGATACGTTCTATGACATGTATGTCCAGATCGATGGCCTGCTGGATATATTCGCTGGTATAGTATTTCGACGGCAGCACTTTACCGGATGAATTGCCCAGTACGCCGCCGGCAATCAGGGCGATGTTCATGCGTTCATCCCGGAATGCGGCGGGGACCAGTGAGTAGTTGTATTGATTGTTGCTGACGGCAAGGAAACAGCAATCGTATGTCCTTTTTTCTTCCGGGATATAGGTGAGGTCGATGCCTGCCGGATGCGCTTTAAAAACAGCATCGGTAAGCAATGTAGGCGGGATGTGCTGATAGTGGCAGGCGTGTTCCCGGCTGACAGCCAGCAGCGCTATTTCCGGCGTAATCGGTTCCGGCCTGAAGTGCTGAAGGAGATTGCCTTCTACGTCGTATTCGCCCAAATGTTGGTGCTGCATCAGGGTGAGCAGCATGCTGCCGCTGCGGTACTCTTCGGGGATGGTGGTGAGCTTATGCCACATTTTATTGTACAGGTTGGGTCCGTGTTGTTGCATGGCATCGGCAAAAAACTGGTCCCAGTAGGCCTGGTCCTTCACGGCAGCAGCGGGTTTGCTGTCATCCCAGTTCACGGTAACGGATGGCCCGTAAATATAGGACAGGTCGGTATGTGCCGTATAAGGACGTGCTTTCTGATTCTTCTCATAAGCAGCCCGGTAGTACTTGTCAGCCTGTTGTTCATCTCCCTGAAGGTGATAAATTAAACCCAGTAACCAGTTGTTGGTAAAAATACTTTGCATACCGACCGATTGCTCAAGCAGGCTTTTCGCCTCCTCCGGCTGTTGCCGGCGGATCAGCACTTCTCCCTTGATCCGCAGCACGAAATAGGCAGCAGGGCATTTTTTCAGGGCCATGTCTGCCCACTGTAGCGCTTTGTCGTTGTCTCCTGTGATAACGGCACACAGCGCAGCTTCCTGCATGCAGGAAATTTCGTATTCCACTTTTTCCGGAGTGTGCGGAATGCCTTTGGCAAAAAATGCCATCGCCTGCGTATAGGCTTTCTGGTTATAAAGCGTGCTGCCAGCCTGATAGTAAGCCAGGTAGTAACCCGGAGATACGGCGGCAGCTTCTTTGAAGCACAGGTAGGCGCCCGCAAAATCATCCTGCCTTTTCAGGCGTTCGCCTTCGCGTACCAGCTGGATGCCTTTGGGCGTAATGCCGTCCAGCAGTACGGGGCGGTTTTCGCGCAGCGCTTCATGCATGGCTACAGTACGGACCGTGAATACATCATGCCACTGCTCACTGATGGAGCTCCAGAATTCCGGGCGGAAGGCGTAGGCGTATTCATGCCATGCCAGCAGTGCGTTATCCGTGTTATAAGCTGACAGGTCGTCTTCATTGTACATAGCGGTAATCAGCGTGTGCGGCGCAAAATCGAAGCAATGCAGGTCATAAAACCAGGAAAAGAAATAAGGTGCGTTTATTTTCCGGTGTGGCATACGATGTACCACCTCATCATCCTGACCCATGGCGAGGGCTATATAGCGTATGGTTTCGGTGCCGACGGTTTTCTGGAATGAATCCAGGTGGAGGAAATCAATGGTACTGTTGCCGGTCACGTAGTAAGGTGTGGAAGAAGGCACCTGTCCGCGAATATTCATATTGCCTTTTACGACCAGCAGGCCCAGGTAACTGTTGGGCAATCGCAGGTCGCCATCTATGTTGAGATCTCCGTCGCAAAAATAGAGGGGATGGCTGTTTTCGAAGAAATCGCGTTCTGTTTCATAACTCTCGGTGCTCCAGTTGGTATCAGCAGGGTCATACTCGTCGGAGTCCCAGTAATCGAATAACGTTGCTATGCCCAGCCTGTCCAGTACTTCCTCGTAGGAGAGACGTTCCAGGCGATGTTGTGCGATGAAAGCACGGGCTTCCGCTTCGTCGTCCTCTGCTGCTGCTGCTGCGGTCTCTTCTGCTGCTGCTTTCGGGGCCTCTTCTTTCGCAGCCGGTAGCTGGAAAAAGTCTTTATCCGCCATCAGCGGCGCAAAAGCAGCGGATAAGATATCATCGTTCACTTCCGTGAAAGATGGTTGGATATATACCCGGTGTACATTGGCCAGCGGATCGAGAAAGTAGAACCATTTCTCTTCATCGTTCATGATCATGCCCAGCATCCAGCAGTGGGACAGGAGTATTTTCTCCCGCTCCAGCCATTCGCTTTCGCAGCGGTAAATTTTCAGAAAATACTGTAGCAGGTTAAATAGGGTGGTGGCATTTTCGGCGTTCTCATTATAAGCATACACGGAGCAGAGGAATTCGCCTTTTTCAAAATAGAAATACCCTTTCTTCCGCCAGAAAGCCATAAAGGCGGGTGGGAAGAGCAGACCGGAGGTGATTTCCATTTTCCGGATATGCGCTTCGGAAACGGGATGTGTTTCCACCACCTGCTCCGGCCAGTGAGCTTCCAGGTAGGCGGCCATGGCCAGGATATCATCATACATGGAGGATGGTATCTCAAAATCGTCGGTTAGCTGTGCCGCCTCTTCCACCGGCTGGTATCCTTTTTTTGTTTTCTCCGCGATGAGCTTACTGGCGGCTGTCCGGCATTCGTCTTCCGTAGCGAAGGTCTTTGTCTGTGTTTGTCCTTGTGTGCCGGCTTTGCCAAAAGTGACAGTGAGGGATGTGCCGCTGATCGCGATATCCCAGAATTTGTGCGATTGATCGTCCTGATAGATAAATTTCTTCTTCATGTAGTGTTTTCATTTCTCCGTTGCAGCAGTTTCCGCAACTTCAGGGTAGGGGCTGGGGTGCTGAAACATAGGTGACGGGTTTACAACGAGGCTAAGATAGTATAAAAGAAATAGAAAAAAGTCCTGGGAAACGGGCATTTTCAGGGGAATCGACATAGGATAGCCGGCATGCTTCGAAGCCGAACGAATTGAGCGACAAAGTATGTACTGTAAGGGCAGCGTATGTTGTCTGTGAAATATGATATTTACAGGAGATAATATGTTATTCTCTTCCCCTGAAAATGTATAACTGCGTATTGGCTTCGGAGGCTCCATCAGGCTTCCGTGCACCAAAGAGATAAATCATTTTTTCCGGTGTTACCAAAATGGAATGTACATTTTTCCGGGAGATAGAATTATTTTCAGCTAGTCTGTAATACCATTGAGCACGTCCTTCTGCATTGTTCTTAAAGATAAACCGTGATACCACGGTGGAATCACGAGATTGAGAGGTTCCGGTGGTGTAATAATTGCCATCTATGTCCTGACAGAAATCAGTTGCCATAGTTCGTCCATTCGCATACGCCATAAAAGTGGCATCATAAATATATGATTGCCATGATACCTGCCCTGTGTTGATATCCAACTCCATTAATGAACTGACACTGCTTCTCAGGTCAACGACGGTATGCGCCAATACTATGGGTTTTTTTTGTGAGTTTAACCGAATACAGACGCCCTCATAGCTCGCCGGCATCGCTCCAAATTCGTATGCTTTAACAGTTTTATTCCATTTGTAATGATTGTCTGCGCTATAATGGGTAGTATTCAGGTATGGTCCTTGACCCCTTATAAATGTCCATCCTTCGGGGCTGCCGATGGATTTTTGGGCCTGGCCATAATTATAGAAGTTGTCTTTTACATTGTTTATTACTCCAACAGCCTGGTCGGGCCAATCCAGTATCGAGGTCCAAACTTCCTCTCTTCCTCCCATTTTGTATTTCTGGGTCATGTATAAGACCAATTGCTGTCCCCTGTTTTCATAGATGCCTCTGAGGGTGTTGATAGGGTTGTCTAAAACAAATTTATCTACCTGCATACCACCGGTATTAATCTTTGTGATAAGCATATCTCCTTCTGCAGGATCTTTTCTACCGCTAACGATCACATAACCCTCTCTTACCTTTAGCAACTGATGAGGTTCGTAATAGGAATAGTCTCGATAATCTTTGCTCCATTGTATGTTGCCATTACCGTCTACTTTAATCAACCTTGCCCAGCAACTATCTGGAGAATCTGCACTGTGAACGCTTCCTAGTATGGCAAAGCCATAATTGTCGTCATAGACAACCTCTTTAATGTTAAAAAAGTCACCACTGGTCAGCTCTTTTTCCCACGATTCCCGTAGTCCGGAAGTGGAGATGGATTTCTGCGGGCTGTAGTAGGGAATGCCGTTGATGACTACGTATACCCGAAAGTAGACAGTACGGAAGGCAGTTACCAAATAAACTGACATCTCTTTAGGCACATTGATTGCACTGGACTTTTTCTTGAAATCGTTAATAGTGGGATTGCCGGTATAATTATAGCAAATTCCGTGTTCACTTGCTTTTTTATCTGTTGGCACATTCGGGTCTAATACGTAGCCTTCTGGCATATTCCAGGATATATAAACCGATAATTTGTAAAATTGGGTCATCTTAAGGCTGTCAATGCTAAGTCGGATATCTTCTGCTGATGGTTGCTTGAACTTGTCTTTTTTGCAGGATGAGATGCTAACTGCGGCTATCAGAATAAAGGCAACAAAAAGGCCAACATATTTTTTCATACGTATAAGGGGATCGTGATTAACGACCTAAATCTACCATATTTTGGAGATATTTAAACCCCTTTCATGATGTTTAAAAAAATGTTATGAACGGCGATGCACACCCGTGGCTACTTTTCACCGTTTTTTCGGGGTTATATTAAAAGTTATCACACAAAAAACGGTTGCAAGCATACTTTTCAATAATTTTGCGCCCTCAAGGTTAAAAAAATGTTAACCGGGAAACCAATTTGCTTGTGAGAGATTGCCTGTGCCCAAATTGAAATAATCAGCACCAATACTTGTAGCAAGACTGTTATTCGTCCTTTGTAGCCCGGCCCTCGCTGGGCTTTGCTGTGGCATTTCATTACCTCAGTTGTACCTGTAGCAGCGGGCCGGATTGTTATTCCCTGAACTATTGTCTGTACAATCTTAACAACTCCTATCTATGCACGCTCACTACAGGAAACTGTTATGGCTACTGCCATGCGTAGCCCTCGTTACATCTGCTGATGTAATGGCGCAATCGAAAAAGAAACATGGCTGGCTTTTCGGCAAGAAAACCCCTGCTGTTGTTGCCGACACGACCGCCAAAAAGAAACCCGACACCAAAGGGATGAAACCCTACAAAGAAGTGATTACGGCGGATGCGGTAACGGTAGACGGTCTTTTTAAGGTACACCGGGTGAAGACAGATTATTACTTCGAAATCCCGCTGAAGCTGGCCGGCCGCCAGATACTGGTCGTGAACAAACTGTCCAAAGTGCCGGAGCAGCTCAACGAAGCAGGTGTGAACAAAGGGATGAACTACGCCAATATGGTGATCACCTTTGAAAGAGATACCCTGCTGAACAAAATTTTCCTGCGTAAGCAGAACCCCTTCCTGGAAGTTCCCGCCAACAACGCTATCGCCCAATCGGTAGCGGATAACTTTATCCCTTCCCTGATCGATCAGTTTAAGATAGAAGCCTATAACAAAGACACCTCCGCCTTTGTGGTGAACGTGTCCAAATTGTTTGACGGCTCCAACAGCAGTATCAATAACGTCTTTGAATCACTGGGCCTGCCGGGTTCTCCTATTAAAGATCTGTCCCGCATCCGTGGCATCAAATCCTTCCAGGACAACGTGGTCGCCAAATCTGAGCTGACCGCCAAAATCACCGGTGTGGAGGTGTCCATCGAAACCACTACCAACCTGGTGCTGCTGAGCGAACAGCCGATGAAGCCCCGTTTCGCCGACAGGAGAGTAGGCCTCTTCACTACGCCCCGCTGGTATTTCAGCGATGCGCAGCATAAGCTGGAACAGCGGGAGCTGATCACCCGCTGGAGGCTGGAGCCTAAGCCGGAAGACATGCAGCGGTACAAAAACGGGGAACTGGTAGAACCTAAAAAGCCGATCGTTTATTACATCGACGCCAGCACACCTGCGCAGTGGCGCCCTTATATTAAAGCCGGTATCGAAGACTGGCAGAAAGCGTTTGAAGCAGCCGGCTTTAAAAACGCCATCATCGCCAAAGATGCACCGACAGATGACCCTGACTTTGACGGCGACGATGCCCGTTATTCCGTGGTGACCTACGCCGCTTCCGCCAAAGCCAATGCCATGGGACCTTCTGTGATAGATCCCCGCTCCGGTGAAATTCTCGAAGCGGACATCATCTGGTGGCATAACGTGATGAGCACCCTTCATTCCTGGATACGTATCCAGACCGGCGCCATCGATCCGCGCGCCCGTGGCAATCACTTCAGCGACTCCCTCATGGGACATGCCATCCGCTTTGTGTCCAGCCATGAAGTGGGTCATACCCTGGGACTGCAGCATAACATGGGCAGCTCTTACGCTTTCGATGTGGACTCCCTGCGCTCGCCGGAATTTACTGCCCGCATGGGCGGCACCGCACCGTCTATCATGGACTATGCCCGCTTTAACTATGTGGCGCAGCCGGAAGACAAGGTGACCCAGATCACGCCCGCCATTGGCGTGTACGATAAGTTCGCCATCGGCTGGGCTTACCGCTACACCGGCCAAAATCCGCATGATGAACTGCCGGAGCTGAACAAACAGTTACGTGCACACGAAAATGATCCACTTTATGCTTTCGGCGAGCAACAGGACATCCGTGACGCTATCGATCCGCGTGCACAGATAGAGGACCTGGGCAACGATGCCGTAAAAGCCAGCCGCTACGGTTTGCAGAACCTGAAACGTATTGTGCCGCAGATCCTCAGCTGGACCCGCGAAGAAGGCCATACCTATGACGAAGCCGGTAAAATGCTCAACAGCGCTATTGGCCAGTGGAACCAGTACGGCTATCATGTGATGGCCTCCGTAGGCGGCATCTATGTAACGCCAACAGTATTCGGCCAGCAACAGAACAGCTACGTGCATGTGCCTAAAAAGAAACAGCAGGAAGCGGTGAAATACCTGCTGGAAGAGGTGTTTAACACCCCGGCATGGTTGTTTAAAAATGAGATCTATGCTAAGAGTTATCCGATCAAGGAGAGCCCTATCGGGAATATAGAATATGGCGCACTCGTATATGCCAAAGGGTTACAGTCTTTCTTCTTCTACGACCTGCTGCGTGACGAACGGCTGTCCCGTATGATGGAGAACGAAGCTGCCAATGGCACCGCCGCTTATACCGTATCTGACCTGATGCGCGACCTGCACAACGGCCTCTTTGCCAAAACCATCAAAGGCCAGCCGCTGGACATCTTCGAGCGTAACAGCCAGAAAGGGTTCGTGGATGCGCTGATTGTGAGCATCGACAAATCTGTGGCCCGTCCGGATGCCAAGAAGCTGCAGGAGGAATTTGCGCCGGCAGCGATGGACCGCTTCTGCACTTTCGCCCTGCAACCGCAGCAGCAGGAAGCGGAGCGTGCTTCCCGTAACCTGCAGTATTTCTCTATTCATCGTGTATCGGATGCCGTTAGTGCCAAAAGAGGAGAGATGGTACGCCTGATACAGTTGCTCAACAGCCGTAAAAACACCAGCGACCGCGCTACCGCCGATCACTACAATGACCTGATCATCCGTATGCAGCAAGCGCTGAACAATAAATAAAAAATCAATCATCAACCTGTACATCTGTCAACAATGAAAAAAAATCAGATCATGGCAAAAGTTCTTTGCCTGCTGCTGGCAGCTGGTCTTTCTCCTTTCCTGGCGCAGGCGCAGACCGCCCCGCGCATTGTGAAAGGTAAAGTCGTGGATGCCACTTCCGGCGAAGCTTTGCCGGGTGTGTCCGTGTATGCCAGTAATAAAACTATCGGTACTGCTACCGGTACGGAGAATGTGATCGAAAACATCAGCATTGGTGCTATCACCGACGAAAAAGGGGAGTTCTCCCTGAAGCTGCCGGACTCTTTGTCTGTCAGGCAGCTGACCATCGGCTACATGGGCTACGAAACGAAGCTGTTGAGCCTTACCGCCAGCAACCACTATAAAGTGGCTTTATCTTCCTCCGGTAAAAACCTCAATGAGTTTGTGTTTACCGGTTACCAGACAATCAAAAAGAATAAATCTACCGGCGCTATCGATAAGATCAGCATGGAGAAGGTGGAAGTGGCCGGTGTGATGAGCGTGGAGCAGATGCTGCAGGGCCAGCTTTCCGGGGTGGCAATCACGCCGCAGTCCGGCGCACCGGGGCAGGCGGCAAAGATCCGTATCCGCGGTACTTCATCCTTACAAGGTACGCAGGACCCGCTGTGGGTTATTGACGGTCTGCCGATTGAAGGCACTAACCTGCCTACCGCCGAAGACGCAAAGTCCATCGATCAGCTGTATACCACTGCGATCGCCGGTTATAGCCCTTCTGATATCGAAAGCATTACAGTGCTGAAAGACGCGGCGGCTACCGCCATCTATGGCGCCCGCGCCGCCAATGGGGTGATCGTAATCACCACCAAATCCGGTAAGAGAAGCGAACGGATGTCCGTTAACTACCGCAATAACTTTACGTTTACGCAGAAGCCTGACCTGGGCCGCCTCAACCTGTTGAACAGCGATCAGAAAGTTAACCTGGAGCTGGACCTGTTTACATCCGACTATACCTTTGGTGCCGGCAACGGTGAAGTGTCCCGCATTCTCAACAAGTACAACGTAACGCCGGGGGATCTTTCTTCCAAGGGCTTTGATGGCATCAATCCGGGCGCGCGTAATGAGATCAATGCATTGAGAGGCATCAATACCAACTGGAACGATCTTATTTTCCGCAGTGCCTTCACGCAGGAACACAGTGTAAGCGTGTCCGGTGGAGGTGATAAATCTACTTATTATTTCAGCGGTGGTTACTACGATGAAAAAGGCGCTACCATTGGTACCGGTGCTAACCGTTATAACATCACCCTGAAGACAGATTACGACATTACCAACAAACTGAAATTCTCTGCCGGTATCTTCGCTAATCAGCGTACACAGACATCTTTTAATTCCAATCGTGGTGGTAATACCAACCCGGTGCAGTATTCCCGCCTGGCTAATCCGTATACGCCGGTCTATGACGCCAATGGTAACTACGTGTACGACCGAAACATCGGCGGCGACAAGAATATTGTTGATTTCAACCTGTTGGAAGAGCGCAAGAATACCAGCAACACCCTGAAGACGCAGTCGGTGAATACCAACTTTAAACTGGATTATGAAGTGATTCCCCGCCTGCATGTTAGCTCCCAGCTGGGTATTCAGTCTGATATCACTACCGGTGAGCAGATCGCTCTTGGGAATACTTATTTCGTGCGTTTGCTGGCAGATCAGAACATGCGCTTTGACCCGGTTACCGGTACGCAGCGGACCCTGTTGCCTAAAGGCGGTGTTATCACCAACAACAATCGCAACATGCAACAATATACCCTCAAAACCATGGCGGAGTACAGCTTTAACCTGAACAAAAATCATGAGTTCAACTTCATGGTGGGTAATGAGTTGAGAAGGGTAAAAGATAAATACCAGACCACTACCGGTTATGGTTACGATCCCAAAACACTGACCACTATTCCGATCAAATACCAGAATGATAACGAAGCGAAAGCCTTGTATACCAACAGGAACACCTATACGGAGAATGCGTTCGTGTCTTTCTTTGGTACGGGTAGCTATACGCTGAATAACCGTTATACGTTGGGCGGTAGTATCCGTTTTGATGGTTCCGATATGTTTGGTGTAGATCCTAAGTACAAATATCTGCCGCTGTGGTCTGTGAGTGGTCTGTGGCGTGTGATGGAAGAGCCTTTCATGCGGAATGTACGTTTCATTAATCTGTTGAACGTACGTGCTTCTTACGGTTTGCAGGGTAACGTCGACAAAAATACTTCCCCTTTTGTGATGGGCACTTACTACAATGTGCCTATTCTGCCGGGCGACCCGGTGCAGGTGATCAGGGTGGAGACGCCTCCCAATGCCAAGCTCCGGTGGGAGAAGACGATCAACAAAAACATCGGTATCGACCTGAGTTTCCTGAAAAACAGGATCAGCATTACCGCCGATTACTATGACCGTCATGGTAAAGACCTGATCAATGTATATGCACTGGCGTTAGAAACCGGTTTCCAGAACATGGCCGTAAACTGGGCGGAGATGCGCAACCGCGGGGTGGAAGTGAGCGTAAGCACCCGGAATATCACGCGTAGGGATTTCCGCTGGACGACCGACTTTAACTTCTCCTATAACAAAAACACCGTGCTGCGGGAGACGTTGGCAGACAACTCCAACTTCCCTTCGAGGGAGGGGCACCCTACGGGAACTATCTGGGGTATCGACTATGCCGGCCTCAATGAGCATGGCATGATCATGGTGAATCACAATGGTAAAACAATGTCCTTGTCCGAGCTGCTGAAGCTGGGTGATGATTTCGCCGGTGATCCCGATCTGGGCGGCCTGTTCCCTTACTCCGGCCTGTCCAACGACGAGCAGCGCGCCTTGTTCCGCAACATGGGAAATATTGACCCGCTGTATACCGGAGGTCTGAACAACAACTTTACCTATAAACGTTTCGATCTGTCTGTGGGGCTGTTGTTCAATCTTGGGCAGAAAGTGCAGGTGCAGCCGCCGTTCAATCCCATTTACTTTGACCGTGGTGCCAATACCTCCTCCGCTATTCTTGACCGTTGGACGCCCTCCAACCCGAACGGGCAGTATCCCGGTCTGTTTGGCGCGGGCCCGCAGACACCCGAAGATGTACGGCTGCTGGGCAACTGGCTCAGGGATAAATACTATCAGTATACCAACCTGGGACTATGGATACGGGATGCAGGTTATGTACGCGTACGTAACATCACCCTGGGATACCGCCTGCCGGAAGAGACCTGCAGCCGCATTCGCCTGAAGGGCCTGAAAGTAACCGGTGAGGTGCGCAACCCGTTCGTATTTGGCGCTAACTATGACGGCTATATGGACCCGGAGACCATGGGTAATATCTACGCACAACCTATTCCCAAAACATTCACCATTGGTTTGAATGCCACTTTCTAAAACCGTAACACATGCGTAAAGTAATATATACCACGGGACTGATGGCAGCATTGGCCGCTCTCTCCTCCTGTAAAAAATACCTCGATATCGTACCGGTAGGGAAAGTAGTTCCTACTACCGTGGAAGATTTCCGTCAGGAGATGGATGGGGCCTATACCATCGTTACTTATGATAAAGGCCTTGCCTCTTACCGTAGTGATGAAATTAAGATGAATGAAAGCCGCTCCGGCGATGTTAACCTGCTGAAGCCTAACTATTTCTGGGAAGAGAACGTTGGTACCGGCATCTCTACCTATAACTGGAGGGCCAATTATCAGCAGATATTTTATGCCAACCATATCATTGATGCGGTAGGCGGCGCCACGGAAGGCTCGCAGGCACAAAAAGACCAGCTGGCGGGAGAGGCGTTTCTCTTACGGGCTTATACGCACTTCAACCTGGTGAACCTGTACGGAAAGGCTTATAATGAAGCCACAGCCGCTGCTGACAAAGCGGTACCGGTTATCACCAAAGTAGACCTGCAGAAGGCCACACCGCGTAATACCGTCAAAGAAACCTATGATCAGGTGATAGCTGACGTGGAGGCAGGGCTTAAACTGATCAATACAGACCAGTTTGAAACGGCATCTTCTTATCGCTTCTCCCGGCTGTCGGGGCTGGCGCTGGCGGCGAGAGTATATCTCTACACCCATCAGTGGGATAAATCGCTGGCTGCGGCCAAAGCCGTGCTGGAAAAGAAATCTGCGTTGGTAGATTTCAATAAAAGCAGTACGCTGCCTACGATGTATAACTCCCCCGAATCACTCCAGGCGTTGGAGCAGCATTATACCAACAATGCTATTCAGACCGCTTTCGTATCGGACCAGTTGTATGCTTTGTATAATGCTGCGGGGGATCTTCGCCTGAAGGTTTTTTACGGTAAAGACAGCAAGCAGAACAATGTCGTGCTGAAAACCAGTAACAATAACAGTTTCCGTCAATCTTTCCGCGTAGCGGAGATGTACCTGACCGCCGCAGAAGCTGCCGCGCAGCTGAATCAGCCTGACCAGGCCCGTAACTACCTGAATGAGCTGAAGATGCACCGCCTGACACCGGACTTTTATCAGGCAGAAGTAGCCCGCATCGCCGTCCTCACCGGCAACGACCTGTTGAAAGAAATACAGGACGAACGTTTCCGTGAGCTGGCCTTCGAAGGGCACCGCTGGTTTGACCTGCGGAGGACCACCCAGCCACAGATCGTGCATACGGCAAAAGGCAGGACGGTTACCCTACAGGCCGGCGATCCCAGGTATACCATTAAAATACCAACCGACGCTATCGCCAGCAATCCCTTGCTGGCAGAGTAAGGATATAAGATATACAGAAGTGTGAGAAGCCTCCGGTTTTTATACCGGGGGCTTTTTTGTGTATATTTGTTAGCATCATGTTTCACCGCTTTCCGCCCATATCCGTTCCTGCTGCCGACACTTCTTTCCTCACCGGTAACGGCGAAATCTTCGCCAAGCTGAAGCAGGAATCTGTTGCCGGTAAACGTACCGTCTTCGTAACAGAGCACTCTCTCATTTTCGTGACGAAGGGCGTGAAACTGCTGCATCTGCCAGAAACCACGGTGGAAGCCGGTCCGGATACCGTCGTATTGCTGAAGAAAGGGATTTACGTGATGGCGGAGTACATCGAGGAAGGGCTTGACTTCGAAGCCCTGATGCTGTTCCTGCCGGTGAAACTGTTGAAAAGTATGGCTACCGAGCCGTTTTTTCACCACAGCAAATCGCCTTCCACAGCTCCCTACGCTGTGTTTGAAGGCAACGCACTCGTACAGGCATTTAAAGCGCATCTGCGCCTGTATTTTGACAAGCCGGTGGTGCACACCAGCCAGCTGCTGGCCCTGAAACAAAGGGAGATATTACTGCTGCTGATGAACGGAGAGCACCGGCGCGAGGTGGTGGATTTTATCACCGCTGCGCTCAGCACGGAGCCGGAAGACCTGGACGAGGTGATGCGTAAATATTTATTGCAGCCGGTAACCCTTGAGGACCTGGCCAACCTGACGAACCGTAGCCTGGCTACTTTTAAGCGTGACTTTCAGCGTATATACCACATGCCGCCCCGGCAGTGGATCAATGAGCAACGGCTGCAGCATGCCCGCCTGCTACTGGACAATACCCGGCTGCCGGTAGGGGAGATCGCCGCCCAGTGTGGCTATGACAGCCCTTCCCACTTTATCCGCATCTTCAAAAAGAAGTTCGGCCATACCCCGCAGGCTATCCGAGCCGAAATGACGATGGATTGAGCCATCCGGACTATCCGTTCACCTGCCGCCGGGATAATTTTGTGTTATAAAATCATAATAGCATGAAAATAGTACTGATTGGCGGTCATGGTACCATCGGAAAAACCGTAGCTGCGGCACTCTCCCCCAGGCACGAAGTGATCATCGCCGGACGCAACAGTGGCGATATCCGGGTGGACATCACTTCCGAAACCTCCATCGAAGACATGTTCAAGGCACTGAAAACAGTGGATGCCTGTATCTGCACCGCCGGCACCGGTTACTACGGTGATTTTGGCACGATGCGCCAGCAACATATGACGGCCGGTATCCAGGGCAAACTAATGGGACAGGTAAACCTCGTGCTGATTGGGAAAGATTATCTCACAGAAGGGGGCTCTTTTACCCTGACATCGGGCGTAGCGGCGGAGCAGCCGGCAAAAAACGGCACCTGCGTGGCGATGATCAACGGAGCGGTCAACAGTTTTGTGCTGGGCGCATCCCAGGAGCTGAAAAGAGACCAGCGTATCAATGCCGTAAGCCCCGGCCTGGTGGAAGACAGCGGCGAGCGCTATGGGGCGTTTTTTCCCGGTTATAACCTGGTACCCATGCACAAGGTCGCGAATGCTTATTTGCTGAGCGTGGAAGGGGCGGTGAATGGCAGGATTATTAAGGTGTATGAATAGGAGCATAGAGCTCCATGACGGATACACATCTGAAGGTGATGCCGTTTCTTTCTTCTGTATGTGATTCATGGTAATGGCCATAGTACCACGAATGGCATCCTGCGGCGGCAGCTTTATGGTAAATACGGCTCATCAGCTGCCGCTCGCTTTCCAGGTCAGCCGCCAGATCATGGCCATTGGACAGTTCTTTCGCGATAAAGTGCTGTACCACTTCGTTGTAGGTATAAGGCCAGACCTCCCGCGGTGCAATATGACTGATCACGATATCTACACCGGTCTGACAGGCAGCGTCTAACAATGTATCATCATACACTACTTCTTCATCGGACCAATAAGTTTTGCCTGCTGTTCTATTGAGCCGGTCTATCGAAATACCGCCACCAATAAATAATACCCGCTGCTGTGCTATCTCCGTTACAGTATAATCCTTTACCAGCTGTATGTGTTGCAGGCCGAAGGTGTGCCCCTGGTCCCAGAACCATTTGTTGTCATGATTACCCCTGATGATCAGCAGTTGGTTGCCACTGCTGCGCATAAAGCTGTCTATTTGTGAAAGCGCTTTCAGGTCGTGGGCTACAGGCTGGAAACCCAAGCCCCAGTCGCCCACCTGTATGAAGATGGTATTTTCCAGTTTGAACTTTTTGATCCGGGAGAGCAGCTCGGGGTAGCCGCCGTGGAGGTCACCGATGATTATCATAGTGTATTATACTAATTTATGATGACATATATTTGTAAGGATGACCGATCTCCAATCCTTCCAGCAAGCCATCTACAAGTTCTATCCACTTACAACGGCGGAGTGGGAAGATTTTTCGTCCAAACTCATCACCAAAAAATACCAGAAAGGGGACTTCCTCACCCGGGAAGGGCAGGTAGAGAATTTTATCTATTTCCTGCATACAGGCACTACGCGTAGTTATTTCATCAGGGATGGCAAAGAGTTTACGGTGGATTTTCAGTTTGAAGGAGAGATGGTGACTGCTTACTATTCGCTGATTACGCGGGAACCAAGCTCCGTTTTTATAGAGCTGCTGGAAGATGCCAGTATTGTGGCTATCCCGTTCCGTTTTTTGCAGGAGTTTTACAACAAACATCATCACGGGGAGCGGATAGGCCGTTTGATTGCGGAGTACCAGTATGCTAAACGGCTGAGAAAAGAAATGGAGCTGTTGTCGCTGACGGCAGAAGAGCGCTATGTGCAACTGTTGGAGCGAAATCCCGCGCTGGTGCAGCAGATATCCGTAAAACACCTGTCTTCTTTTCTGGGCATCCAGCCGGAGAGCCTGAGCCGCATCAGGAAGCAGCACGCCAGAAACTAACATACATCATTTTCCGGGGAGGGAGGAAGGTGGACATTTGTACAGACAAAACACACCTTTCATGAAACCTATTATTATTCTGATATCGGTATTTACACTGGCGTTATTGGTCTCCAGACCGGTTACGGGCGACTGGCAGCTGATTTTCGCCGGTAATCTTGCGATGTGCTGCATGTTATGTTTCACCGCGCTGGGACACTTTCTCTTCCCCAAAGGCATGGTCATGATGATACCGCCGGTCGTACCTTTCAAAAAGGCTATGGTGTATATTACCGGTGTGGCGGAGATCATTATGGGTATTTTGTTGTTAGTGCCCTCCCTTCGGGAGATGACTGGTTGGGTGATGATTATCTTCTTTTTTCTTATTCTCCCGGCTAATATCTATGCCGCCATTAAGCATGTCAACCTGGAAAAGGCGACCTATAATGGACCGGGGCCGAGATACCTCTGGTTCAGGGTGCCGGAGCAGCTGCTGTTCATTGCCTGGGTGTATTTTTTCTCCATAGCTGGCTTTTAAACGGATAAGTATGTACGAAGTGGAAATCACCAACGGGGAAACCGTTGTGTTCGTGAACAGTATCCGGGCACGCAGCTTCAAAGGCTTTTGCTGGCTATGGTGGCACGTGCCGGCCATTATCCGGTCTGTAAAGCAGCATTATGGTGCATATGAATGTATTCCGGCATTGGTAAGCCCGTTGCAGATTGTAATGGTAAGCTACTGGCTCAGTTTCCGGGAACTGGGAGAATATCATCAGGGTCTTTTTCACCGGCGTTTGATGGAATTTGTAAAAAGAAACCCCGGCGCACTCGGAATGTATTTCGAAAGCTATGCTCCTAAAAAGTCGGGGAAATACATCCATGGTGAATTCGGACTGGCAAAGAATTTCAGGCGGAAGTTATAGGCGTTATTCCCATTCCCACTGGTCGGCTGCGGACGCCCGCCAGGTTCTTACGACAACAGGTACCACGATTCATCCTTATGATCACCAAAACAGGCCCGGTAGGCTTCATTCTCCTGTAATATACATTCCAGCAGGACGCTCCCTGTCTTCGACCGGATGCCTACTACGCGAATGCCTGCTGCATGGCAGCGGCCTATAAATTGGGTAAGATATTCCGGCGATATGTGGAATCCGCCATGGGCGACGCCTTTGAAACCTTTTTGCCAGAAAATGAGATTGTGTTTTTTCATCGTGAAAAGTTTAAATACTTGCCTATAGGTGATTGTTGTTTGTTGAAAGCTTTCCGATCTTCATACTATCCTATAGGTGATTATGAAGAGCAAAGTTGATTTATACGTTATCCAGAAAGTCAAAGAAAGAAGACTTGAGATGAATTTATCTCAGGCGGACCTTGCACATGAACTGGGAATGTCGGTGGGGTTCATCGGAAAAGTGGAAAGCGCCCAATATCCCTCTCATTACAATATCAAACACCTCAATCAACTGGCCAGTATACTGGAATGCAGCCCACAGGACTTCCTGCCTAAAAAACCATTGCCGGACAAATAATCCGTACTAAGTTAGATAAAAAAATAATCACTTGCCTATAGGAGAGTGTTTATTTTGTTGTTTTTTCTCTCAAAACACTATTTTTATCCCAAACAGTGAACACATGATAAAATGGATCTTACCATGGCTGCTCCTGCTATGCTTGCAGGTACAGGCAGCCACCACGTTAAAAGTATTGCAGTTCAACATCTGGCAGGAAGGTACCGTGGTACCGGGCGGGTTTGAAGCCATTGCCGACGAAATCATCCACACCGGCGCAGATATCGTCACCTTCAGCGAAGTACGTAACTACCAACAGACCCGCTTCTGCGACCGCATCAGGGAAGCGCTGGCCAAACGGGGCCGCACCTTCTACAGCGAATACAGCTACGACTCAGGCATCCTCTCCGCCTATCCCATAACGCAGTTTGAAACCATCAGCCCGGAAAAAGACGACCATGGCTCTGTCTATAAAGCCGTCGTGCGCGTGAAGGGCACTAACATAGCCGTCTACACGGCACACCTGGATTATCTCCATGCCGCCAACTACCTTCCCCGCGGTTATCACAGCAGCAGCTGGAAAAAGCTGCCGGCGCCGGTCACCGATGTGGACAGCATAATGGCGGACAACCGCGCCTCGCAAAGAGATGAAGAAATTGAACTGTTTATGGCCGATGCCCGCCGTGAAACAGCCAAAGGCAGCATCGTGATACTGGGCGGCGATTTTAACGAACCTTCCCACCGGGACTGGACCGCCGCCACCAAAGACCTGTTTGACCACCATGGTACCATCGTGCCCTGGAACGTGACTATGGAACTGGAGAAAGAAGGTTTTACCGACGCCTATCGCCAGTTATACCCCAACCCGGTAACACATCCCGGCTTTACCTTCCCGGGAGGCAATACGGCCGTTCCCGTTAGTAAGCTGGCATGGTCGCCCGATGCGGATGACAGAGACCGTATCGATTTCATTTTCTTCCGCCCGGATAAAAGACTGCACCTGAAAGACGCCGCCATCGTAGGTCCCCGCGCCTCTGTAGTATACGGCGCTATCCGTGACGAGCATACGAAAGACCGGTTTATAACACCCAAAGGGGTATGGCCCACCGACCATAAAGCCCTGCTGATTACCTTCGACCTGAAGTAAGATACCTGCTGATACTGATGAACAGCAGCGATAGTAAGAGAAATATGCCGGCAATGCCCACCGCATTGATCAACGCCTGCGTTATCCCTATCCGGTTCACCTCAATGAACGGGTAGGGATAAAAGCCGGTAGCAGCACCCCTGACAAGGACATAAACAAAATAAACCAGCGGATACAACAGCCACGGCCAGCATTGTTTCCACTCCAGCCGTCGCCTAGCCGTGAATAATATCCAGTACAGCAACGACATCACCGGGATCACACTGTGCAGCAACTCATCCACCACCCACTGTAAACCCTGCGGCTGCCACAACCACCGTAATACCGCATTATAGATAATCCCCACAATCAGGATATACACCGTCAGCGCCGTCTGTGTACCTGCCCGTGAAAAAAATCGCGACGCGGGATACCACCATAAAACCGTATTGGAAACGGCTACCAACAGATTGGTCAGGATCGTGAAATAACTGAAGAACCGTATCGTCAGCTCCCCCGGCGGTAACTTCCCGTTCAGGACCATCAGGTAATACTGCGCTATCAGCGCAAACCATCCCAGTAGAGAAAGGATAGCAGGATATGTGCGGGACCGTTTTATTTCCATAGTATAAGTATACGGATTTTTTAGTCACAGCAGGAGCCGGCCGGCCGGCGCATTTCTTTTTGAGGACAAGAGAAAGTTTTCTTTCTTTATAGCGCGATAACCGCACGCCTATGGATTACTTTGAGACCCATGTCATGAAAAACGCGCAGGAGACAGGATATGTGGACCTGCAACGGAAAAGACTGGCTGTCCTGCCCCCGGGATATGAAGCCGCTGCCCGCCTGCCGTATGTGCATGTCGATGTAAGCGGCAACCGGGACCTGCAGCATGCCACCGTCATTAGTCAGTTGGCCGCAGTGCCCCACCTGCAGGCCCTGAGCATGGCTTCTTCCAACATGAAGGAACTGCCCGCCGGTATCGCCCGGTTGTCCGGCCTGCAATACCTCGATCTTTCCCATAATAAACTAAGGACGCTACCATCGTTTATCGCCGATCTACAGCAACTCAAGGTTCTAAAACTGGATAATAATAAGTTGTCCGGTCTGCCGCGTTTACCACAGCCATTGCCGCTGCTGGAAGAACTGCACCTCAGCGGAAATACGCTGGCTGAGCTGGCGGACAGCGACCTGTCAATATTCCCTGCCCTGAAGAAATTGTACCTCGGCGGAGGGCAGTTTGTACAACTGCCGGCAACCATCACCCGCTTGCCTCACCTGGAAATACTGGTGCTCGACAACAATGGCTCCCTGAAGATAGCCGACAGTTGCCGGCTGCTGGCCGGCTGTGGCGCGTTAAGGTATCTGTCGATGCAGCACTGCGACATTTCCGTTGCACCGGAAGGCCTCACTGAGCTGCAGCAAATCACCACTCTCGACCTGAGAAGGAACATGCTCCGGTCTATTCCCCCCATGCCCAATCTCACCACCCTTGAGTGCGACTGGCCCCTACCGGCGCCCTTTTATTTCAATATGATAAAAGACCGGCCGGATATACGAACGCTCCAGCTCTTTAAAATACTCCCATACCAAGAAGACGGTGTCCGCACTTTGCCGGCCAATACAGGGGAACTTCAGTACCTGGAAGAGATCACCTTCGCGGACCTGCAACGTATACCCGTGGCGGTGAACAAGCTCACGCAATTGAAGTCGCTGTCTTTTATCAACGGTGCATATGCCGCACTGCCCGACCTCTCCGGGTTACAGGCCGTAGCGCATGTCCTGGTATCCGGTACCCGCTTCGCCGCCTTCCCGGAGTTCGTCTACCAGCTGCCAGCCCTTAAAACGTTGACAATAGAACGTTGCGATGTACGACCGGATTACGCCCGCATCGCCCAGCTGCCTGGCCTGGAAAAAATCACAACCGATGATATCACCGACGCAGACCTGCAACATTTTCTGCAGCCCGTACACGGACGTTACATCGATGTGATGATCACCGCTGCCACCTTACCGGACGCTTATTATGATCTCCCGTGTGTACAGGTGTTTGATCTTAACCAGTATGAAGCTATCGATATTCCTCACGCCTTGTCGATGTTGCAGCGTCTGCCCAACCTGCATACGCTGATATTCAATAAAGCGCGGCCATTGCCGGTGGCTGCCTGTATCCACTGGCTGCAACAGCTGCCCCGGCTGAAAGAAGTCACCCTTTACCTCGATGAGCAACAGTTGCCCGCGTCGCTGGCAGCGTTGCCGCACCTGGAACATATCCGCCTTTTCTGGAATGAACATTATCGGGGCATACCCGATCTGCCGCCGGCGGTGGCAAACACCCGTCCGGGGCAGCTGGTGCTGGAAGATCATCCCTACACGAAGGCATATCTGCACGCTTTCGAAGCGCTGGAAGACCGGCAGATAACAGGAACGGCTGCACGGGAACTGGCTTTCTGCCTGCTGGCCCGGCGGTACGATGCACTGAAACAGCGGGTGCCCTGGCCCTTTACGCCGGAAGGACAACTGCCAGGGGCGCAGGTATACATCGCCGGGGAACCCACTCTATGTACCCGAAAGGAGCTGAAAGCTGTTTTGCAGCAACGTGGTGCTGTCATCGCCGGGGAAATAGCCGCTGCCTCCCACGTCTTTGTGGGACAGCATATCAGCGCTACTGCGGTGGTACAGCTGTCTGAGCGCCCTGTTCAGCTACTACTGGAAGATCACCTGAAAGCACAAACGCTAAAAGAAGAAGCTCCCTTCCTGGTGGAAGAAGAAGGGCAGGAGCTGGTCAGCCAGGTGACCCGGCTGCTGAATACGGAAAATAAACTGTTGCTCGCTTTGCAGATTATCCGCGGCGGCGGCGCCAACCGGGTACTGATCAGTTACCTGGCAGCATTACATCTTTTTCACCGCAATGACGATATCGCCGCGGAAGCTAAAAGCCTGTTCAGAAAATTCGCATCCGCGGGCTTGCAACATCACATCGCCGTTACCTGGAGCGAGACTTTCCGTTACAAAAGAGAAGATCAGTTTGCCCCGTTGTACCTGCATCCGGAACTGGATACGTTCGCTTTCCTGCTGGCGTATATGCGGGCAAAAGGCGTGGAGGGATGGGGAAATCTCCAGCTGAAGCATATTCCCGATGCTGCCGTCACAGACAGTATCCGGGACATGGTGCCGGTGAACATGGTGTCTGTTGACAGCCCGGGCAATGCTGCCATTACAAAGCTGCTGGAAAAATTACCCCTCCTGCAGCAGCTGCTGAACCTGGTCATAGAAGCCCCCATTACTGCACTGCCACCGGAAGTATGGAAGATACCCACCTTGCAGAATATCACGCTGCGGCTCAAAGGAAGCCCCGGGTTTACGATTCCGCCACTGGAGCCGGACCAGCTAGCCTTCTCGCGGTTGTCGGTAGAAGGAGCGCCAATAGTACATCCCGAAAGATTGTCGGCCTTCCGGCAGCTGACAAAATGCATCCTCTCTGATTGTAGCCTGCCGAATGCGGATTTCCTCGGAGGCATGACACAACTGGAATTACTGGATATCTCCAATAACAACCTCGTTGCCCTCCCTGCCGGATTGCAGGCGTTTGACCAGTTGGAGACCCTGATAATTATGGGAAACGGCATCAGCGAAAAAGATGTGGACGCGCTGCAACTACCCAAACTCAGGACCCTGAATAATACTTCCTACAGCAAAAAATATTAAATCCCTTACCTGAAAAACGCTATGGAACACAGACAGATGTATGCCGAACCCGGTATTGTAGTACTCAATGATATCAAAGAAGCCAAAGACTGCCCGCATCCTAAAGTGCGCTTCGTCCTGCACAGCAAGCGCCTGAAGAAAATGCCGGACATCCTGGAGACAGCGCATATCCCGCATGTGCAGTTCGACCTCGGCTACAACGAGGCGCTGGACCATGCCTCCGCTATCTCCGCGCTGTCAGCGCTGCCGCAGCTCAAAGGCCTCGGCATGACCAAAACCAAAATGAGCGAACTCCCCGATAGCATTGGCCTGTTAACCGGGCTGGAAGCCCTCGAAATAACAGGTAACCAGCTGAAGGCGCTGCCGGACAGCTTGCAGTCGCTGAAAGCATTGCGTATCCTCAACCTGCGGACCAACCGGTTTACCACCTTCCCTAAAAATCTTTCCGGGCTGCCGATGCTGGAAGAACTGAGCCTGCGGTTCAACGAAATAAAGACCCTGCCGAAAGAGATCGCCGCTTTGACATCCCTGCGGGTACTGGACCTTTCTTCTAACAGCATCGCTGTTTTGCCTCCGGCGATCAAAGAGCTGTCGCAGTTAAAAGAGCTGCATATAAAATATAATAAGCTCACCTTGCTGCCGGAGGAATTGGGCGAACTGCAGGAACTGGAGGTAGTGGCGCTCAACGGCAATAAAGACCTGGACTTTGATCAGGCCTTCCGCGTACTGGCGAACTGTAAAAAGCTGAAACGCCTGCGGTTAAAAGGATGCCAGCTTCGCACCCTGCCGGAGTCCATTACGCTGCTGGAAAGCCTGGAATCCATTGATCTTTATGACAACTACTTCGACGAAGTACCGGAGGTATTATTGCAGTTAAAGCAGCTGCGGGAAATCATCAGCTCCCGTCCATTGCCGATGCCGTTTTTCATCAATATGATAAAAGATGATCCTGCACATACTTCTTTTAGCACCAGCAGCTTGTTGCCCTATGAAGTGAACGGGAAAAAGACCCTGCCGGAAAGTATTACAACGCTGCGGCATGTACACTCTTTGTCTCTCCATGACCTTGAAGTGTTGCCTGCATCCATCTCACAAATGACCTGGTTGCAGTCGCTGGACATACACGATGGCACTTTCGATAGCTGGCCGGACCTCTCCGGTCTGACGGCGCTGGAACGGTTGTCGCTATCGGGTGAAACATTCCCTCCATTACCGGGCGGTATATACCAGTTGCCGAATCTTCGTAAACTTACATTGTCAACCGTAGAAGGAGTGGACTATGCGCGGCTGGCACGGCTTCCCCGGCTGGAGCAGGTGTCAGTGCCGGCTATAACGGACGAGGATATACGGCAGTTGATGCCGGCGCCCTGCCTTCGCCAGCTGTATTTGCCATACGATACTCCCGTGATCCCCGAAGCCTTTTTTGAGCTGCCCGGTATAGATGTATTCGATTTTGATCACTACAGTAAAATCGATCCTGTTGTGATCAGGCCACAGCTGCAACGGTTGCCTGGCCTGAAAGCCATTCGTTTTGGCACCGCCAGGGGACAGTCATTTGACTGGTTCGTTCAATACCTGAAAGAGTTGCCGGCGATAAAAGAGGCAACTCTTTATGCAGATTCCCTTCAGTTACCGGAAGCACTGCTGGAGCTGTCCCACCTTGATACACTGAACATCCGTTTCACCAGCGAAGCGCTGTATGGCCCCGGATGGCAGGAGAAAAAACCGGAGATACCATTGGCGCTTGGCCGCGCCAAAAGAGGGCAGATCGTCCTGGAGGACCGGGGAGTGTTGAAACCTTATCGTGCCGCTTTTACACAACTGGCCACCATGGACATACAGGAGGGACTCCAACAGGAAGTGGCTTTTGGTCTGCTGGCACATCAGTACGATGCTTTGCACACACTGTTGCCTTATCCTTTTGATGCTGCCGGCAACATCACCGGTGCTAAAGTATATGTAACCGGCACGCCTACACTGAGCGGTAAAAAATCACTGGCAGAGCTGTTGCAACACCGCGGCGCTGTGGTGACCAGGGAGCTGAAAGAAGCCACCCATCTTTTTCTTGGACAGAATATACCGGCAGAGACGATGGGCCTGTTGTTTCAACAGGAATACCAATACATACTGGAAGACCATCTCAAGGCGCAGGAAATTAAAGATGACACCCCTTTCCTGATGACGGAGGAGAATGAGGCACTAACGGAGCAGATTACACGCCTACTGGCAGATCAGCATACGAACAATATAGCCCTGATCCTGGAAATGATTGAAGGTGGCGGCGCCGGCAAAAAGTTGCTGAGTTATCTCGCGGCTATTCACCTGTTTCACAAAGACACCGGTATCCGGAAAAAATCCAGGGCGTTGTTTAAGAAATACGCATCGGCTACGTTGCAGCATCATATCAAAACGAACTGGAAAGACCGGTTCAAAGACCGGTCAGAAGACGATTTCCGGCCGCTGTACGTGCATCCGGAATTAGATGTATGCGCTTTTGTGTTGGCTGCTCACATAGCGAAAAGGGAAGAAAATCGTGGTTCCTACAGAGGAGAAAGCCTGGTACTGAGAGACATGCCGGCCAGCGATATCTCCGATGTGCTGGTACATTTTCAGCATGTTAGCTGGTTAAATCTTGATCTTGGCGATACAACTGACTTGCCGCGTCTGGTTGACTACCTGAGAGAACTCCCGCTGAAAGAATTGTACGTCCGCATTACCACAGATGAAATACCGGCGTCCCTCTTCACGCTTCCGGTGGATTTGCATGTCGGCTGCAGGCGTGAGGACGGCCTGACCATACCTGATCTCACTGGTAAAGAGATACGCCTTAAGAAATTCAGGATGGCATATGTACCGCTGAAACATGCAGAAAGGCTTGCAGCCTGCAGCGAGTTGACAGGGCTGGACCTGGAGTTTTGCGAGATTACCGACATGACTTTCATGACAGAAATGAAAAGCCTGGTGACTGCAGGGCTGAAAGGCAATCGTATCAGCCAGGTGCCTGCGGCTTTAAACCAGCTGCAGGCGCTGGAAAAGCTGCGGCTCGACTACAACCCGTTCCTTCCGGATGCTTTCGATTTTTCACAGCTTAAAAAACTAAAAGACCTCGTACTGCCAGGCGCATAAACAGAAAGAGCTGCCCCGCTAAGGGGCAGCTCTTTAGTTCGGGCCACGCACAGTAACGAAGTACGCTCCTGTTTTGGTTTGAATTGGATATTTCCTTTATCTTCGCCGCGCAAATGTTTTTTAACCTTAAACCATTTCCTAACTAAACAGTTATTTTTTTATGTTTGTTTTTACTCGCTGTAGCATTGTTTGTGCTATCTCCCTTGCATTGGCATCTACTGCCAGCGCGCAGTTCAAGCTCAATTCCAAAACTATTGGCGCAGGTGTGAAAGCTGCAAAGGCAGTAACCCTGAGTGATGATGAAGTCATCAAATACACCAAAGAATATATCCAGTGGATGGACGAGCACAATCCTGTAGCGCCTGCGGACGATCCGCTGGCACAGCGGCTGGCTAAGCTGACAGCCAACGCCACGAATTACCAGGGCATGAACCTGAACTTCAAAGTATACCTGGTAAGGGATATCAACGCCTTTGCCTGTGCGGATGGCAGCGTGCGGGTATGCGCCGGCCTGATGAAAGTAATGACAGATGATGAAATAATGGGCGTTATCGGTCACGAGATCGGTCACGTAAAAAATAAAGACTCCAAAGACGCTTTTAAAACGGCGTTGATGACCTCTGCACTGAAAGACGGCGTGTCTTCCCAAGGTGGTGCTGCCGGTGCGCTGAGCGATTCTCAGCTGGGCGACCTGGGCGAAGCAGTAGCTAATTCTGCTTATTCCCGCGGCCAGGAAAGCCAGGCAGACAACTACGGTTATGAATTCCTGAAAGCTAATAAACTGAACCCATGGGGTATGTCCACCGCCTTTGAGAAGCTGTGGAAAGCATCCCAGGAAGCTAATAGCGGGGAGAAGAAAAAGAAAGGCGCTCAGCTGTTCTCTTCCCATCCTGACACGGAAAAAAGGATGGTGACGATGGCCGAGAAAGCCACGAAAGACGGTTACAAAAAACCATAATCATCCGCGATGATAAAATAACAAGGGAGATCACTTCGCAGTGGTCTCCCTTGTTATTTTATGAATTATTAGCGGGCGGCAAATTCATTGATCAGCCGCACGTTATTATTTATATTGTAATCAGCGTCTATGTGTGGGGCGTATTTAAACGGAAAAGTCCGTAAGGTGATGGAAGCGGCTGTTGCTGCGTTGTCCGGATTAAACACACTGCCGGGGTCGGCAAAAAGAAGCGTGTCGTCAATATCCTTCCCGCAATGTTCGCAGTGGTTGCACCAGTAGAAGCCGTCTGCGCTTCTGGCCGGTCCCTGCTTGTAATGCGGGTAATTGTCCCGGAAGAAATTGAACAGATGCGCGGAGATAACGGACGTCTGTTGAAAGAGGGTGAAAAAATCCAGTTCAAACCAGACCAATTCATCCCGCTCGTTCATGTCTTTTTCGTAGAAGAAATCACTGCCGATGGCGATCACCGGTGTGGACTGCTGACAATGCGGGCAGGCATGGCGCGCATGCGCAATAATCACCTCGTCCGACAGGATAATGGCGGTATCCTGGTCAGTGATCCATTTATCTACCTCCATGATATGATCATAATTGATATCCGGCAGGTACCAGGTTTGCAGGTTGGCGTCCCACAAAGCCCCTTTTGACTTGGCTTCGGTTTCTTCCGCAGCAGGAACATTCAGTAGTAATGACATAATCTTGGAATGTGGTCACTGAATTTAACAAAAAAAGATCACTCCCGCCTGTTATTTTTTAGGGAGATGACCAGCTGTTTGTTTACCGCTGCTCCGGATGTTTAGTATTTATCGTCGTTGATTTCGATCCAATAGCCGTCCGGGTCCCGGAAATAGATCTGCTGTACGCCGTCCACCCTTTTATTGATGGTATTGGGTTTCCCCGGCCAGTCTTCGTAGGTAACGTGATGTTGCTCCAGTACGGAGATAAATTCCTTCATGGAAGGAACACTGAAGCAGAGATGGGTGTCTTTGGGATGCACTTCCGCTTTGGCGGCTCCGGAAATAATATGCAGCTGGCTGTGATCTCCTACTTTAAACCAGCTGTGGCGGCCGTCTTTAAAAGGTTCGTCCATCATTTCAAGGCCGATAACATCTCTGTAAAAGGCGGTGGCGCGCTCCAGGCTGACTACATAAATCGCGATATGGTTCAGCGAAGGGTATTTTTTGGTCTGTGCTTGCATGCTCGTGGAAAGTCCCATGATGGCAAAGAAAAGAATAACTATCGTCTGTTTCATACAAACAAGATAAAAAAGATTTTAGCATTTAGTGATTTGATTATTTAAAAAAAGCAGCGGAGACCACCTGGATAGTGCGATCTTCGCTGCTTTTTTTAAATAATCGAATGATTAAATACCTGGACAGTTAGTTGCTTTTAAAGGCAATAGACTGGATAATAACGTCCAGTTTCTTTAGTACGGGGAGGTCTGAACGGATGGTTTTATCTCCGGTAACCTGATCGTATGTTTTAGGATCGCCGGTATTGTTCGCTTTGAGCTGGATGATCACATTTTTTCCTTCGAGGGCGCCGCCCTGCCAGTCGCTCACCAGTCCGCCGTTGGTCCATTCAAAGCCATTGATACGGAAAGGACGGCCGTTTACTTTGATCAGTTTGGCCAGCGGGTCGCCGGCTTTAATGCCGTAAGGCGATTTCCACTTGGAGGGGAAATGGGAGAAGGTGAGGATATTCCCGTTTTCGCCGTCAAACTGCACTTCCAGTTCGTCGTCGGTGTCGGGGTAGATCACGTAGGCTTCGCCCTCTTTGGTGCCGGCCAGGTCGATAGCGTCGCGCTGGGTAACGTTGTCTTTACCGAACATGTCTACCAGTTGTTCCGGGGTGCGTACCTGGAACAGGGGCTTCACCTCCCAGCTGCGTGTATCCGCCACAGGGGGAGCGGAGATGGCGGCTCCTTCCGTTGTGGTAGTGGTGGCGCCGGCCGCAGCTGCTTCACCGGTGGTGGTAGCTGTAGCGGTAGCGGTATTGTCCGCTACTGCGGTCATCTGGGCAACGGAAGCCGGAGCCTGTTTACCGGTCACCGGACCGGTATAGGTCTTCAGGAAGTCACTTTTATCCTCCAGCAGGGCCTTGGTATCGTTCTTATATTTATTGGCGGTATAGGTGGCCAACGGAAAAACGCTGTTGGTCTGCAGGTCCATGCCGCGCAGGTTGGCGATGAACCGCTGCCGGTTACAATCGCTGTACTGGTAGAGGTATTTCAGCGCCGCGTCCAGGGCAGGAAGGTCATTTTTCAGGTTGAACATGGTGGAGTCGATGTCCAGCCCGCCGGCGCCGCTGCGGGTCAGCTGCTCCGCAATATAGCCGGTAATGGAGTCGTTCTTTAACGTATAGTGATGGGCCACCCGGTTGGAGAAGTCTGCTGCAACATTTTCCGACAGCTTGGTCTGTGCGCTTAACGCCAGCGGAAAAATCAGGACAACCAATATAAAAAGCCTTTTCATGTGCGCGGTATTGAATGATAGTAATAGTGATAATGGTGACTGCTTGAGCATCACTAAATTATGTAATATTTGCCATTGTCGTCGAAAATACTACGGTGACGGCCGGAATATCTTAAACGTACAGATACTAAAATATAGTATTTTTAAATCCTGCAAAATCACCATCATCTGAAGCCGGAAAAAATCCACAAAATTTTTCCTCAGAACTATCTGCCAATTGCTTATTTTAGTCATCAAATCGAGAATCCAGTGGGCAATGAAGAAGCTGTTCTGTTGCAAAGGCTGCAACAAGGGGATACCGAAGCGTATATAGCACTATATAATCAGTATTATCCCTCTCTTTACACTTACATACTCCACTTCATTAATATCCCGGAACTGGCCGAAGATGCACTGCAAGAGGTGTTTATAAAGATCTGGGAGATTAGGGAGCGCATCAACCCTGAATTATCGTTCAGCGGTTACCTGTACCGTATTACCCGGAATCATGTGTTTAAACGCTTAAAAAAGATCAGCGCCGATACGGCCCTCCGTTTACAGGCGATGCAGGAATTGCAGCACCAGACCGAAGACGCAGATACACAGCTGCTCTGGAAACAATATGAATCTTTACTGCACCAGGCCATAGCACAGCTGCCGCCGCAGCGGCAGAAGGTATTCAGGCTTTGCCGGGAAGAAAGCAAAAGCTACGAGGAAGTAGCCGTGGAACTGGGCATTTCCCGCAATACCGTAAAAGAGCATATGGTGCTGGCCATGAAAAGTATTAAATTCTTCTTTTATACTAACACAGATGGTATTCTCCCCCTGTTGTTGGTTTCCGGTCTCCTGGTGACCCCCTCCAGGTAATTTTTTTTCTCTTCCACCCACCCTACCTTCTTTTTTTGGGATAGTAATATATATGCCCGCAGAAAAGAACAATGAACATTACCGCTTATTGCTGCAACGCTGGCAGCAGCGGACCTGTAGTCCCCAGGAAGCCCTGGAGCTGATGGACTACCTGCGGGACGATGTTTCCGGCCGTACCCTTCTGAACGAGATGCAGATCGCCTTCCGGCAGGTAAAGCCAGGTGATGGCATTCACTCCGGCGAGCCCGGCGACAGGGTCCGAAAAGAGCTCCTGCTGCATATACAGGGCGCCCCGGCCATACCGCTGGCTCCGGGGAGAAATTATGGCTGGTTGAAACTGGCTGCGGCAGCGGTGGTGTTACTCGGTTTGACCATTCCGGCGGTATACCTTCTCCGGAAGCCGGTGGCCACTACCGTGGCGGTTACCGTGGAAAAGGCTGCCCCGGCTGTAACACCCGGCGGGCATAAGGCAGTACTCACCCTGGCTAACGGGGAAAAAATAGTGCTCGACAGCGCTGCCATACGTCAGCTGGCGCAACAGGGCAACAGCGCCGTACATAACCAGGATGGACAGCTGGTATACGTTAAAACAAAAGAAACCAACGGCGCGCCTGTTTATAACACGCTCACCACCGGTCCGGGTGAAACCTACCCGCTGGTATTGGCCGATGGCAGCAAAATATGGCTGAATGCCACTTCTTCTATCCGCTTCCCCGCCGCCTTTGCAGGGGATGAACGCCGGATAGCGCTTAGCGGTGAAGCGTATTTTGAAGTGGCACATGATGCCCGCCGGCCTTTCCGGGTGCAGGTAAACCAGGTGACGGTAGATGTGCTGGGCACCAGCTTCAATATCAACTCCTACCCGGATGAAGCCACTATCAATACCACACTGCTGGAAGGCGCGGTGAAGGTAAACAGTAAGAAAGAGAGTATACAACTGGCGCCCGGTGAACAATCGCAGATAAGCCCCGGCGGCCAGGTAAAGAAAATAACCGGCGTAAACACCGCCGAAATAATCGCGTGGAAAGAAGGCTACTTCCAGTTCGAGAGCACAGATCTGACCACCGTACTACGGCAGTTTGCCCATTGGTATGATGTGGAGATTATATATGAAGGCCGGCTCAGGCCCAGGAAATTTTTCGGCATGATCAGCCGCCGCAGCAGCCTGATGAATGTTTTAAAAATGCTGAATGCCAACGACGTCAACTACCGCTTAGAAGGAAAAAAACTGATTATAGAAGGCGATTAAAGCCTGGAAGTGAACAATTATATCAACCAATATGACGGGAATGTTATCATAACAAGGCTTGTTAAGGAAAATAGCACAACCAAACCATTCTCTCAATCAAAATTCAGCACAAGTATGCAATTACGTACTAATGCCAGTTGCCGGTGTAAGAGCGACCGGCGTCCAACCAAACATCTGAAGGGCAGCCAGCTACTGGCCCTGCTATGCTTCGCCACCGCGGTACAGGGGAGCGCAGCCCCGGACCAGGTAGTAAGCCTGTCGATGAAAAATGTTACCGCCAAAGAGGTGTTCCGGGAAATCAACAAACAAACCGGCCTCAATATCCTGGCAGATGAAGCCCTGCTGGAAAAAAGCGGCAAGGCCAATATCACGGTGAGCAACATGCCTGTAAACGATGCGTTACATCTTTTTATGCGTAACCAACCCCTTACTTACAGTATTGAAGGAGGCGCTATCATTGTGAAAACAAAACCGGCAGTGCAGCCGGCTACTACACCGCCACCACCCATCGAGGTGCATGGCGTGGTTACCACCGATAAAGGTCAGCCACTGCCTGGTGCTACCGTAACGGTTAAAGGCACCAAACTAGGCACTGTTACCAACACAGACGGTAGCTTTAAGATTAATGCCAACCCCGGGGAAACATTGGAGATTTCTATGGTGGGGTTTAAAACCTGGTCGGTTAAATTCGACGGTAAAACCACCAGCTTTAAAGTAACGCTTTCAGAAGAAGTATCTAACCTTACCGACGTAGTAGTGGTAGGTTACGGTACCACCAAAAAGAAAGACCTCACCGGTTCCATTAGCTCCATTTCCAGCGAAGACATGAACCTCGGCGGCGTAACCAGCAATGCTGCACAGGCCATCCAGGGCCGCGCCGCAGGCGTGCAGGTGAGCCAGTCTAACGCCGCCCCCGGCGGACAAACGATTGTGCGCATCCGCGGTGGCAACTCCATCAAATCCACCAACGAACCACTGTACGTAGTGGATGGCTTCCCCTCTGAAACAGGGAAGGACATCAACCCGAATGACATTGACGATATACAGATCCTTAAAGACGCCTCCTCCACCGCTATTTACGGGGCCCGTGGCGCTAACGGCGTGGTGATGATCACTACTAAAAGAGGCAAGAGCGGCCGCGCCGCCATTCAGTACGACGGCTATTACGGCACACAACGGATCGTAAAGGAATATGATAAAATGAATGGCCTCGAGAATATGCAGGTCACCAACGCTAAAGCCATCGAAAAAGGACAGCCTGCTTTTTATACGCCTGCCGACCTGGCCAGCGGCCGTGACAACAACTGGTTTAAACTGGCTACCCGCCCGGGTACCGTGCAAAGTCATAACTTAAGCGTGAGCGGCGGTACTACGGAAGACAGGGTAGCACTATCCGGCAGCTACTTCAAACAGGATGGTGCGCTGAAAAACACCTCTTTTGAAAGATACTCGGTGCGATTGAATTACGATAAACAATTCGCAAAACGGTTTAAAACAGGGGCCAGCGTATATGCATCACATGCCTATACCAACTTCAAAACCTATGATGGTAACATTGTGCCTTCCAACGTAATGTACGGCGTGATCACCGCCTCTCCTGCTATTCCCGTGTACAACGAAGATGGCACCTACGCCCGGTTCAAAGGAAGGGATAACCCGCTGGCCTGGCTGATGGCGCCTACCAATGACCGGTTCGAGAACAAAGTGAATATCAACGTATATGCCGATTACCAGATCCTGGAAGGCCTCAACTTCCGCGTGAACGGCGGTACCGAATATACTACCACCAAAGAGGGCACTTATCTTCCCCGCGACCTGGTAGACGGTGAAAAAGTACAGGGCAAAGCCAGTTTAAATGACCTGGCGGTTTCCCGCAATCTCGTGGAAGCCTATTTTACCTACCGGAAAATATTTAATACTATCCACTCCCTTAATGTAGTGGCAGGGGTATCTTACCAGTCCGATAAATACCAGAAACATTACTCCCTGGTACAGAAATTCAGCACCGATGCCTTCCTTTACCACAACCTGGAAGCCGGTACCGAACGGTTGTCGAGCACCAGCAGCACTATACCCGCAAAAATGGCCTCTGCCTATGGAAGAATCAACTACTCACTGAAAGATAAATACCTGGCTACAGTGACCGTACGTCGCGACGGATCATCAAAATTTGGCGGCAACAAACGCTTTGGTATTTTCCCTTCCGGTTCCCTCGCCTGGAGAGCCGGTGAAGAAGCGTTCATCAAGGACCTGAACATTTTCTCCAACCTGAAAGTAAGAGGAGGCTACGGTGTTACCGGTAACGATAGAATCGGTGATTATATTTACATGTCGCTCTTCGGGCCTACCAACGTATCGCTGGGAGAAGGCAGCGACAGCTACGGCGGAACGGTAATTACCCGCCTGCCTAACGAAAACCTGCAATGGGAAAGTACTGAACAGCTGGATCTGGGTATCGATATGGGCTTTTTCAACAACAGGGTTTCCGCGACGATCGATTACTACCGGAAAAAAACCAACCGGTTGATCTTTGATATGCCTATCGGCGACTGGAACGGTTTTGCCGTGCAAACGGTAAACGCCGGCAGCATCGAGAATAAAGGGGTGGAATTATCTGTTACGACAGAAAATATCATCAATCATGCGTTCACCTGGAACACCACGGTGAATATTGCCTATAATAAACAGAACTGCCTCGATCTGGGCGGCAGGCCATATGTCATCACACAAACCGCTAATCTCTATGGCGGTCGTGGTATGGACTTTACTAAACTGGAACCGGGACGCGAATTAAGTACCTTCTACGGTTATATTTATGATGGCGTCATAAAAACCGGGGAAGCGCATCCCGCACAGCCCAACTCCAAAGCAGGAGATCCCAAATTCAAAGATATCAGTGGTCCCGGCGGTAAGCCCGACGGGATTATCGATGCCAACGACCGTACCTATCTCGGCCACGCCAACCCGCATTATATCTATGGTATCAATAACAACTTTACCTATAAAGGTTTTGAACTGAATATTTTCCTGCAGGGCGCACTGGATTACAGCCTGTACAACGGTACCGGCCTGGTGCTGGAATCAGGTCCCGGTAAGGCAGCACTGAACAGGTGGACCACCAAAAACGAAAACACCGATATACCGAGAGATGGATATGCCATTGCCTACGGCGGTCTGATGAACTCCCGCTTCGTGGAAAATGCTTCTTACCTGCGCTGTAAAATGCTGATGCTCGGTTATAATATCCCCGTGGCCAAAACTTTCCTGAAAAGCCTGAGAGGCATTAAGGTATATGGCTCGGTACAAAACTTATTCACCATTACTAAATATACAGGATCGGACCCCGAGGTAAACAGTAATCTCAATAGCAGCGGCAACAACGCCAACCTTTCGTCAGGATTGGATTATACCGCCTTCCCTGCTTACCGCACATTTACTGCGGGTCTTAAATTGAACTTTTAACCTGTAAACCGGAACAAATGAAATACGCATATATCGCACTCACCACCTTGCTGCTCGGCGCCAGTTCGTGCAAGAAACTGGTGGAACCCAAAGTATACAGCTATCTCACGGATGCCAATGCATTCCTTACGCTAAGTGATGCCAAAGCCGCCGTAAACGGCGTTTATTCAAGGCTTAAGCAACCCAGCGGCAGATCAGATGCCTGGATGTATTACGCCGGGTTTCAGGTTACTATTTCGGACCTTACCACAGATATAGGCCACGCCAGTTCCGGCGGGGATGTAGGACTGATGTCCGACTGCCAGTGGGCGCCGGCCAATACCTACCTGGCCTTTGCCTGGCAGCATCAGTATAAACTGGTGTCAGATGCCAACATCTCCCTTTATTATATTCCCAGGATGACCGCCATTACAGATGCGCAGAAAGCACAGTTCACCGCGGAACTACGCTTCCTGCGCGCACTTGGTTATGTGGACCTGACAGATGCGTTCGGGCCGGTAATAGTGGTAACGGAAGAAACGGTGGCAAAAAATATTGCGCAGCCTGACTATGAGGCCGCATTACCCACCACCCCGGTGGCTGAAATCAATAAAATGATCATCAGCGACCTGGAATTTGCGGCTGCCCATCTTCCTGTAAATTATGTAAACAACAGCATCTACAGCAGCAATGATATAGGCCGTGCTACAAAAGGCGCTGCGTTGTCATTGTTATGCAAACTGTATATGCGTGAACATGAATGGCAAAAGGCGCTGGACCTTACCACACAGATCATGACGCTGGGTTACGGATTGTATCCCACCTATGCAGGGCTGTTTGCAGAGAAGAATAAATGGTGCCAGGAAAGCATCTTCAGCGCGCTGGCAGACCCTTTGGTAGATGCCGTGGAAATCATGAACCACTTCGGTCCTATCAACAATCCGCAGGTAACAGACAGATGGCAGTACTTTGCTTTAACCTGGTATTTCTGGAATACCTTCGGTGCGAACGACGACCGTAAAAAAATGTTCTATTCCGACTATGTGGGCACCGATGGTTTGCATTATATGCAGGCGCCTCCGGGACAAACCAATCCGCCGGAAGGATACTACTACATGCCGGACGTAGCTACTACCAAATTTGCCGATCCGAATGGCTCCACCACTTACTACGACGGGCATGTATTCCCTATTCTCCGCTACGCTGATATCCTGCTGTGCAGGGCAGAAGCGCTGAATGAGCTGAATGGCCCCAACGGTGAGTCCATTGCGCTCATTAACCAGGTAAAAGCCCGCTCTCATGCCACCAATCTCGGCGCTGCCGGCACCTTCACAAAGGAAAGTTTAAGAGATGCTATCCTACAGGAACGCGGCTGGGAGTTTTTCTTTGAATGTAAACGCAGGCAGGACCTCATCCGCATGGGTAAATATGAAAGCGTGGTAAATAAATATCTTACCGCTGTAGGAAAAACAGCCACCATTAACCTGGCGCGCGATAAATATTTTTCCTACCCGCAGGCGCAAACGGACTTAAACAAAAATCTCAGCAATAACGGTCGCCGTCAATAGTGGCGGTTACTACCTTTCTAAATTATTCAGTATCGATGATCTCATGGAATAAATTACAACGCCTGCTGCCATTGCTGTCAATGGCGGCAGCGTTGTTGCTGTTTGCGACCGGTTGTATGAGCAGTGGAGGCAACGATATTGTGTCCATTACGCTTCTTCCGCAGGGACAAAACGCTATCAGGATAAAGACAGCTGTCCTGTGCACCGATACCGTAGATGCTGCCGTGGAATACTGGCAGAAAGGGCAGGAGCAGCAGCGCTCTGTTACACCGCTGTCTGAGCACCGGGTCAGCCACAGCATCGTACTCACTAACCTGTTGCCCGAAAAGGCCTATGAGTACAGGATTTTAACCGGTCATGGCAAAGATCTTTATCCCAGCAAAACCTATACGTTCAATACATTTGGCTTGCCGGTGTGGATGAAAGACATGTTCAGCGTGGTATGCCCCGATAGCTCGGTGCTGCCGGCCGCTTTTAAGAAAGGCTATGTGATGCTTACGCGCCGCGACGATCCGGGCGTCCTTTTCCTGCTGAATGCAAAAGGCAGCATTGTTTGGTACCACCAGGTAAGCGGCACCGGCTTTAAAGTAGCCCGGTTTACGGAACATAACACTTTCCTCACGCTGCTGGGTGGACCCGGCTACGAAACCAGCTATGGCGACCAGATCCTGGAATTGTCCGTTTCCGGCGATACGCTCGCTCATCTGAAAAAAGGACAACAGGACTTCCAACAAACCATCCATCACGAAATATTGTTGAACCAGGCCAACCAGTTTGTAACGCTTTGTGTGGAAGAAAGAATCTGTGACCTCAGCAGCAAAGGCGGCAGCAAACAGGATACGGTAAAAGGCGATGGTATCCTGGTGCTGGACAGGCAAGGCAAACAGATCTGGAAATGGACAGTGTTTGATGTGCTGGACCCGCTGGACGATAAAAACATCTTAAAAGAAAAACAAGACTGGATGCACGCCAACTGCATCGCGTTTGATACAGATGGCAACTACCTCATTTCTTTTTATAACAACGGGCAGATATGGAAGATAGATGCCCGCACAGGCAGGCGCCTGTGGACGTTCGGGAAAAACGGCGATTTTAACCTGCCGGCAGCCTCGCTGTTTGACCAGGCGCATGCACTACATATCAATGAGCACGGCGAACTGATGTTCTTCGACAATGGCGTCAGCAAAAAGACATCCAGGACACTCTCCTTTAAACTGGATGAAAATCAAAAGCAGGCCACACTTCGCATCAACACCACGCTGCCGCCGGAAAATTACAATGAGCGGATGGGCAGTAGCTATTTAGTGAGCGATACCACCCTGCTGCAATGCGCCACCAAGAGAAATACCGTTATACTGACCAATTTCCAGGGAAGATTTCTCTGGCTGCTGAGAACGGGCATGTCGTCTTACCGGGCTTCCTTTATCCCGGCGGAAAAACTGGCCCCATACATTATTCAGCCGGGTTATGAACAATAATTGTGCACTACAAAAAAATTATACATGAGAAGCTTCATCGTGATCTGCGGAATCTGTTGCTGGGGGATAGCTATGATATCTTCCTGTGGAACAGCCGTAACAGGAGAAACAAACGCCACCGCGCTTGTACAACCGGATAGCGTTTCCTATATCAATATCGATACCACGCTGATACCTGATGGTCCATTCGGCGAATCGGTAAAGTATGGCCGTGAACTGATGCTGCATACCGCACGTTATATAGGGCCGGATGGCAGTGCAGGAAAATTCCTCGGTAATAAAATGAACTGTACTAACTGTCACCAGGATGCTGGCACTAAAGCGTTTTCGTTTAACCTGATGTCGTCGCACGACAACTACCCGCAATACCGCGGCAGGGAGGGCAAAGTGCTTACCCTGGCGGAAAGGGTTAACAATTGCGTTATGCGGCCGCATAACGGCAAGCCCTTACCACTAGACAGCAAAGAGATGGTAGCATTTCTTTCGTACTTCAAATGGATCAGCACTTTTGTGCCTAAAAACAAGTCTTTTAAAGGCGCCAAAAACCTGCATCTTGCTTTTCCGGATATAGCTGCCAATCCTGAAAACGGCCAGGCTCTCTACCAAACCAACTGTGCCCGTTGTCATGGCACTAATGGAGAAGGCCAATGGAATGCGGATAAAAGCACTTACGTATACCCGCCGCTGTGGGGCAATACCGCCTATCAGCCCGGTTCCAGCATGCACCGTGTTATCAAACAGGCGGAGTGGCTGAAAAACAATATGCCTTACGATAAAGTAGCACCCGGCAAACCTTTCCTCTCCGATAAGGAAGCAATGGACATCGCCGCATTTGTAAACGATGATAAGATCCACTCCCGTCCCAATCCTAAAAGCTTTGATTACCCGCATATCGCTGAAAAGGCCATCGATTATGACCATGGGCCCTTCGCTGACACGTTTTCTATAGCGCAGCACAAATACGGTCCCTACCAGCCCATTATCGACTACTGGAAAGCGAAAGGGTTAAAGCCAATATATTAACGGAGGACCGCTTTTGGCAATGGAGCAGGGATGGGCCGCTTGTCCGGTTTGGAGCCCATTCCTGGTTTTAATAGGTTTAATTGCCCGGCCGGTTTTAGTTGTTTCCGGTTAATGGTCACGATTGTCCGGGTTAAATTTTATATTTTGCACCTATACCGGGCTCCGGCCCGGTTATTTTTTAACTGACCATTGCCAGAATTACCCGTTATTATGCGAAATGTTTTGTACCTGTTGTTGGTATCCCTGTTAATGTCCTGCGCCGGGCAAAAAACAAAATACTCGGTGGAAGACGTACCAGACCCCAAAAAAAATGGTGGCGGCTACATCAGTAACCCCGACCATCTCCTTTCTGACGGAACGGTCGGCAGCCTGAATGAAAAATTGTCTACCCTCGACAAAAGCGGTAAGGCGCAGGTAGCCATGGTGCTGCTGAAGTCCATCGGAGAAAATGAACCTACCGATTTTGCCCACAAACTGTTCAACTACTGGAAGATAGGTAACGCCTCCACCAACAACGGGCTGCTGGTGCTGCTGGTGGAAGACGCCCACCGGCTGGTATTTGAAACCGGAAAAGGGCTGGAAGCGGACATGCCCGATGTGATCTGTTTCCGTATCCAGCAGGATTATATGATCCCCTATATCAAAAACGGGAATTACGACCAGGCGTTCGAGGAAGGCCTGAAATCCGTGTCCGCCCAGTTACACAGCGGCAATTATGCTTTTGATAAAGACATACAGCCGGAGGTGGAAGATCATTCCCTGATGCCGGAAGACACCCGGCCGGCTGAGCCACAGGGACTGGTAGCAGCGCCTGCTGCGCCGGCGGATATTTCAACCGATCCCAACGAGGCGGAAGCCGCCATGCCTACCGGGGTGTCTCCGGACGAAGGCACCGCCGCCCCGGAATCCTTTGTGGACCGGTTTTCTCCCTCTATCGATTATTCAAAGACCGGAGACTTCAACGGAAGCGCCTTTTTTGCCGGCTTCCTCTGGCTGGCCCTTTCGGCAGCCATGATGAGCGTGTTTTTCGGTAAAAAACGAAGGCAGAAAAAGGGCGAAGACGCTATGCCGGTGAAAATGAAGGACATGCCCAACGATTTCCTGCGCCCGGGAATCCTGGGATTGTTCCTGATACATAGCACGGCTATCGCTGCGTTTGCGTACCTGTTTTTCAAAAAAGGCTGGACAATCAACTTCCTCACGGTGTTCGTTGGCTATTACGTCTTATGGATGCTGTTTATACACCTCGCTGTGCTGGTGATATCCATCAGGGCGAAGAGCGTGCTGGGAGACAAAGATGGCCACGAGCAGTGGCAGTCCTATGCCCGCACGGCCCACAAACTGAGGACGGCCAGATATATCTTCCCGCTGCCTTTCCTCTGGTTTTACGTGGCGGGGCTCAAGCGGCGGATGGCACGGCTGCGCGATGAGCCGCACGATTGTCCGAACTGTTCCCATCCCCTGCATAAACTGGCCGAAAAGGACGAAGATGTCTATCTCAAAAAAGAACAGGTGATAGAAGAAGACCTGATGGCAGTGGATTATGACGTCTGGAAATGCGATACCTGTGATTACAGGCTGGTACTGGATTATACCAATGTGCACTCTGCCATGTCGGAATGTCCGCACTGTTCATATATAGCGCTTGAATGTAAGCAGACGGTCACCAAAAAAAGAGCGACAACCAGGGAGGCCGGGTGGGGCGTCACTACCTACGCATGCGCGATATGCTCCTATAAACATGATTATCGTTTTGTGATACCCCGTATCAGCGAATCCTCCTCTTCGTCATCGTCTTCGTCGTCTTCGTCGTCTTCCTCTTCCTCCAGCTGGGGCGGAGGGTCTTCCGGCGGCGGTGGCGCCAGCAGCAGCTGGTAAACGAACATAGAAAAGGGCGTACTTCAGTATCCGGTACGCCCTTTTCTATGTTCGTTCCATTTCGTTACTGGTCAGCCTCCATTTTACCAACGATCTGGTATCCTGTACCATTGTTGGTAGTTACCTGCTGGTAGTACATACCGTCAGGAGAGAGGTAGTATTGTTGTCCGTTGATCTGTACAGAGCGGCTGCCTTCCGGAAGCTTGTTCAGGATATCGGGAGGTACCGTTTCCGTACTGTTGTTGTCGGTATCGTTACCATTACTATTGCTGTTATCACTATTCTGCGGGCTTACCACGGTGTTGCCGATCTTACCGTTTTTACCCACTACTTTAAACCTGCGGCCGTTGTCGGTCATCACTTCCTGGTAGTAGGTGCCATTCAGCTCGTAATAGCTGTTGCCATTGAATTGCACTTCTGTAGCGCCATCCGGCAGGTCGGGCACGGCAGCGTTCATGGGCGGATCTACCACGCGGTAGCCATTGTCGCGCTGGTCAGACGCATAATAGGTGCCGCCGTAGTAATACACGGGGCCGAACTGCGGCCCAAGGGCGAAGTAGCCGTATGGCAGGGTGGACACATAAAGCCCGATACGCGGGTAATAAAAAGGACGGTACCGGTAGTAGCGGGGATAGCGCGGACCATACCAGCCATGGCTGTAATAGGCGCCTCCGTGGTATACGGGGCCGCGGTAACCGTGGTAGTAGCCGCCTCCGCGGCTGTAGCCGGGAGAAACCCTTACCGGGGGCGTGTAGTGGGAACCTGACACGCGTCCTCCACCGCCGAAACCTCCACCGCCACGACTAACACGTTGGGCATAAGCGCCGGTTGCTGTCGTTGTGCATAACAGCCCAATCAACACAAACAGCATATAAAATCTGTTTTTCATCTTCTTCGGATTATAATGTTTAGACTGATTTCAGATCCAATAGTTTAAGCTTCTCCTCAGGCAGAGGGCGTGCTGAGCGCATCGGTGAATTGTTGTGACAATTCAATGATTTTAGCCGATTTCGCTACACCCAGCACCCATGTTGCGGGGATGTTGTCCGGTCCGTAATGCAGGCCCGCGCCCGCCCCGACCACCGCCGCGGTGGTATCGGTATCGCCGCCCAGGTTCACCGCCATGAGCACGGCATCCTGGAAATTGCTGGTATTCAGCAGGCACCAGAGCGCGCTTTCCAGGGTGTGTACTACATAACCGGAGCTCTGGATGTCTTTTTCTTCCAGGTTGGTAATGTTGTCCTGCAGTATCCGGCTGAAAATTCTGATTTCGGCGGGATTGAACTGGTTCGCCAGGATAAAATCGTTCACCGCTGCCCGCATGACCTGGTAGGATTCCTGCAGGTCTTTGATGGTCAGCAGGTTCCGCAGGAACTCCACGTAAATGAAACAAGCCATCACAGAGCGGAAGTGCGCATGGGTAATGCTGGACACCTCTTTCACCACATGATAACGTTGCCTGATATTTTCTTCCCGGGCAAGGTAAATGGCTACCGGCATGATACGCATCAGGGAGCCATTACCGTTTTCAAACTCTTCAAAACCGCCGGAGAACAGGGGAGAGGTACCGGTACCTACCCGTGTTAAAGCGTGGCGGGTGGCATGGCCGATGTCAAATACCTTATCATGTGCACCCCAGTAGCCTTCGGCATACCACTTCAGGAAGGTATGGGCCATATGGGTGAGATTATATCCTAGTGTGAGACTTTCAGCTGTACAAAGGGTAAGGGACGTATCGTCGGAAAAAGTGCCCGGAGGCTGGTTCCAGCAGCCGTAGCCAGTGAAATCCCGGATGGGATTTTCCCGGAGGTAGCTCCTGGTTTGAAACTCAACCGGAACACCGAGCGCATCGCCGATGGCGGTACCGAGAAAAGCGCCTGTGATCTGTTGTTGCATAGCATGGGGATTTATATAACAGTTATATAGAAAAAACGTGCCAACAAATGTTTTCGGTATGTGAAAGCCGCTGTTTGTTCAGTTTGGCCAGCGGATGTAAGTCTGTTCACTCTTGTTCATTCGTTAAACGGCCCGGATGACTGTCTCTTTGTTCGGTTGGCGTTTTATCTTTGCATGGTAACAATTAGTACTGACACCAGCAGTCACCCGGTGGATTTCTGGTAACAGGAAAGGATAAACGGAATAATTACCCAATGTTGACCCCGGCGGTTGCCGCCCCATTGTTTGTTTGACAGCCATCACAGACAGCTTGTCTGATAAACAACTACAGGCCAGACGCCCCGCAAAACCCAGCTTCTTTATGCACGCGTTTTTATTTAACAGACAGTACAAGACATGCACTTTCCTCGGGAAATACCATTACTGCTGTTTTGCGCTGTGCTGGCTCAATTAGCCGTAACCTCTTTAACCAATCATTGCTACTGATTCGACAGCAATTTAAATGGGAATAGGTGGATGAAAAGGACCGTTTTTCCAGGCGGTCCTCTCTCAAGAATTTTTCTGAGTCCAAATGCAGGTATATATAGATGAAGGCTGATGGGACTGCCTTTCCAGGTGGTCCCCTTCAGAAAACGTCTTGCTGCCGCTGACGGACCTTCACATAAATGTTGGAATGCCATGTAAAAGAAGGATAGGAAAGGGACCATCTTTCCAGGTGGTCCGGTTTTCTACCCGCATGGCTCCCGGGGAAACTAAAAGTGCCATATGAACCATGTGGACAACTGCTATAAACAGCTTGTTCGCAGTACGATTGATTCAGCTTCAGGGACCGTCTTTTCAGGCAGTCCCCTGTCGGACAATTCAGGTTGCGCCGCAACCTTCATCATAAATCAAAGTGCTCTATTCATAAGCGAAACGGTGGAATTTAACACGGACCGTTTGTCGAGGCGGTCCTGCTCTAAAGATATTTCAGATAAGGACGGATTGAGAATGGTAAGATCAATATCAGCATGGGCTGCCTTTCCAGGCGGCCTTGTATCATACAACTGATGAGTCATGGGTTAAGCATGGGGCGTTTGTTTAAACTGCCCCGCTTTTTTACCTTCGTCTGGTGCGCTTCCCGGAAGTGCAGGATGGAAACCCGTTAAAACCCGTTTTTTATGCAATATCATCAGTTAGGTAAGTCGGACCTGCATATCAGCGAAATCAGCTACGGCTGTATGTCGCTGGGCAGTGACGATGCAGACAACGCCCGCCTGGTACATCAGGCCATGGACGGAGGGATCAATTTTTTTGATACCGCCGACCTGTATGATCACGGGCAGAACGAGATCACCCTGGGAAAAGCGTTACAGGGCAGAAGGCAAGATGTCATCATCGCCAGTAAAGCCGGCAACCAGTGGCGGCCGGATGGCAGCGGGTGGGACTGGAATCCCCGCCGGGACTATATCCTGTCCTGTGTGGAGGAAAGCCTGCGCCGCCTCAATACCGATTACATCGATTTGTACCAGCTGCATGGCGGCACCCTGGAAGATCCGACGGACGAGACGATATCGGCTTTCGAAACCCTGCTGCAGCAAGGAAAGATCCGTTATTACGGGATCTCCTCCATACGGCCTAATGTGATCCGCACCTTCGTGGAACGGTCCAATATTGTGAGCGTGATGATGCAGTACAGCCTGCTGGACCGCCGTCCGGAAGAAAGTTGTTTCCCTTTGCTGGAGCAGCATGACATCGGCGTGCTGGTGAGGGGCGCTGTGGCAAAAGGATTGCTGATCGGCAAAACACCGGAGCCTTACCTGAATTATAACGAAGGCGAAGTGACAAAGGCTGCGGCGGCGATACAAGCGCTGTCCGGCGCCGGCAGGAGTGCTGCGGCAACAGCGCTGCGGTATGTGTTGCAGCAACCGGCCGTTACTTCCGCCGTGGTGGGCATGCGCACGGCGCAGCAGGTACAGGATGCTTTGGAGGCGGCCCATGCTATGCCGCTCACGGCAGCGGAGATACAACAGCTGCAGGCGGTGCTACCGGTCAACCGCTATGAGCAGCATCGCTGATGGCATAATAGCAGGATCTTTTATTATATTGTACAGAACAAAAAGTCCTTCGTATGCAGAAACTCAAAATAGGCATGTTTCTTTTCCCGGACATGACCATATTGGACTTCACCGGCCCTTATGATGTATTTGTGAAAGCACCTTGTTTTGAGGTGGTGTTGTTGGGAGAAACGACAGCGCCCTTTAAAGTGGAAGGCGGCCTGACGATACAGCCGTCGGTGGCGATGGCTGCCAGTCCGCAGCTGGATATCCTGTTTGTGCCTGGTGGCAAAGGTATTAATGCGTTGCTCACTAACGGCGCTGTGCTGGATTTTCTCCGGCAGCAGGCGCTGGGTGCGAAATATATCACCAGCGTTTGTACAGGCGCGCTGGTGCTGGCTGCTGCCGGACTGCTGCAGGGGTATAAAGCCACTACTCACTGGCGGTCGCTGGAGCTTTTGCGTATGCTCGGCGTGGACGTGGTGGAAGAGCGGGTGGTGAGAGACCGTAACAGGATCACCGGTGGCGGCGTAACGGCCGGTATTGACTTTGCGTTGACGCTGACCGCCATGATCGGTGGGGAGGAGCTGGCGCGTATTGTGCAGTTGCAGCTGGAATACAATCCCGCGCCGCCTTTCAGGGCCGGTTCGCCGCATACTGCCGGCACGCCGGTATTACAGGCTACGCGGGAACTGACCAAACATATGCTGGAAACCCGGAGGGGTATTATCCGTGAATTGCTGCAGGCGCACGGAATGCCTGCTGCGCCGCAGTCCTGATATCGCATACTTCCCGGAGGCCAATCATACGCTGGCGTTCCGGGTCCCATACTTTCAGCCGGAAGCAGGCGCGGATATCACGAAAACGCAGCGTGGTCACGGTTACCTGCTGCAGCTCGGGAAAGGCTCCCATCACTTCCGGCAGGCGGTAGAAGGGAATACGGGCGTTCAGGTGGTGAATATGATGATAGCCGATATTACCGGTAAACCATGCCATAACAGGGCTCATCTGCATATAGCTGGAGCTCAGCAGTGCGGCTTTATCGTAACACCAGTTCTCGTTGTCGTTAAAGACCACGCCCGGAAAGTTATGCTGGGCATAGAACAGGTAGGCGCCGATACCACAGGCAATGGAGAAAGGAATGAATATAAAGAACAGCCAGCTTTGCCATCCCAGGAAATAAAAGACAGCGATGCTGCCGGCGATATGCAGTACCATGGCCAGCAGGGAGTCCGCATGTTTGCGCGGGCTGCTGGTAAAAGACTGCCAGCACATGCCGATCAGGAACATAAACAGGTAGCCCGCTGCAACGGTGGCAGGGTGGCGGGTAAACAGGTAACTCCTTCTCTCCCCGCGGGACATCTGTTCAAAACGCTGCCGGGTAGCGATCGGGTAGGAGCCGATACTGGCGCTGAAAAGCTTTGAATTGTGTTTGTGATGGTAGTCATGTGACCGCTTCCAGATGCTGGTAGGCGCCAGGATATAGATGCCGAACAGTGTCATGATAGCGTTGGCCACGCGGGAATTGTGCAGGATAGCGTGGTGCTGGTGATCGTGGTAGATGACGAACATCCGCACAATCAGCAGGCCGGAAAGCACGCTGCCGGCTATCCGGAAGGGCAGCGGCAGCAACAGGGTGCTGGCCAGGGCCAGTATTAACAAACATAAGGTGGAAAGCAGGTACAGCCAGCTCTTGATCCTTTCTTCACATGCATACGGCTTGGTAGCCAGAATTAAGTCTTTGCCTTGCAGCATAGTCATTGTCGGATTTCGTAAAAAATACAGTTGCTTATTGTTGAACGGCGGGCCGCTGGTGTTTCCATCGTTTATGGGACCAGAGCCAGGTGGCGGGTTGTTCGATGATGTCCGCTTCCAGTTGGCGTGTATGTAAGGCCGTTATCTCGCCTTCTTTTTCTGCAGAAGGAGTGGCGGTGAGCATGTGGGCAAATACAGTGTAATAACCTCTTTTGTCCCGCTGTACACTGACGTATACTACCGGGTAGTTTAATTTCTGTGCAATTTTCTCTGTTCCTTTAAATACAGGCGTGTCCTGGTGGAGGAACGTCATCCAGTGTGCAGTCTGCGGCTGTGGGGCCTGGTCGGCGATAAAGGCCGTGGCGCTCACATGGTCACGGTTTTTCACCATGTCGCGGAAAGTGTCCTGCATGGCGATCAGTTTGGTACCGAAACGGGTACGCATTTTATACATCAGGCCGTTGAATTGTTTGTTGGCCAGCGGATGATAGATCACATAGAGTTGCTGCCGGCACAGGATGCTGAAGGTATTGCCGGCCCATTCCCAGTTGCCTTTATGCCCCATGACCAATACCACGCTTTGCTTTTCGGCCGCCAGGCGGTCAAACAGTGCCACGGTCTCATCAGTGAAACGGCAATGGCGCACCATGGCTTCACGGCTGATGGTCAGTGTTTTAAACGTTTCGAGGAAGAGATCGCACAGATAATGGTAAAAATCTTTGCAGATCTTTTCAAGCCCGGCTTCGTTTTTGTCAGGAAAAGCGTTGCGCAGGTTCTGCATCACCACCTTTTTCCGGTAGCCCAGCAGATGATACAGTAAGATAAAAAGCAAATCGCTGACGAAATATAAAATTCGGAAAGGCAGCAATGAGACAATATAAATTACCGGCAACAACAGGTAGTAGGCAATAACAGTCAAGTCAGCGTAGGTTTTTGACGCTCTAAGAGCATTATGAAAAATGTAAATATATAGGAAAGACAGAACTTTTCACAATATAGCCTTAAAAACAAGGCATTGTTAGGTTTTAGTATCTTTATCCGGGCATCTTTTGTAAACTTTAACATATACAGATGAAGGTTATCCGACAATTGATCAGATGGACATGCCTTGCGGCAGTCGTTGGTATGTACAGCTACTGCGCCCGTTCGCCGTACGCAGCCACCAATAAAATTTACCGGCAGAAAGCCAAAGGGTATGCGCAGGTGATACGCGAACAGCCGGCAGCGCTGCCGGGTGAAAACGGCATCAGGCCCGCATGGTGGGCCGGTACCGTCAATTATAACCTGCGTAAACCGAATATGGTCATTATTCATCATACTGCCCAGAATTCATGTGAACAAACACTCAAAACCTTTACACTGGAGCGGACACAAGTCAGCGCTCACTATGTGGTGTGCCGCGACGGGACCATCCACCATATGCTGAATGACTATCTCCGTGCCTGGCACGGCGGCGCTTCCCGCTGGGGCAATATCACCGATATCAACTCCGGTTCTATTGGTATTGAGCTTGATAACAATGGCACAGAACCCTTTGCGCCCGCGCAGATCAGCAGCCTGATGATCCTGCTGGACACACTGCAGCATCGCTACAATATCCCCGCTGCCAACTTTGTGGGCCATGGCGACATCGCCCCCGGCCGTAAGGTGGACCCCAGCGCTTATTTCCCCTGGCAACAGCTGGCTACCAAAGGTTTCGGCTTCTGGTACGACGATACTACCCAAATGGTGGTACCGCCCGCTTTCGATAAATGGCAGGCCCTCCGCATAATCGGCTACGACCTGAAAGATACCACTGCTGCCATGCAGGCCTTTAAAAGACACTTCATGCCGCAGGATACCCTGCTTCTTTCGCCGGACACCGATAATAAGGTGCTGTATGGCGTGATGAAAAAATACCAGTAACCCGGTCTTTGAGGTATGACACCTTGGGGACCGGATACCCCTATGCCCGTACTTTATTTATTTTGTAGTGTGCGTTAAATAAAGTATTTTAATAATGAGTTAGATCGACCAATAACCAGAATCTGAGACCCAACATCACAGCAGCGCTATTACCTATTTTCCTCGTTATCATAATTTCTCTTGCCATGAAACGCACACTCCAGTTCTCTTTGTTACTGCTGTTACCGGCTGCCCTGATTATACTGGCCGCCCGCCAACAGCCCGCTTCCGCAAAAATCCATTACCAACCTGTGTCTGACACCACCTGCCTGGTAAAACATGAAAACACCTTCGACTTCCCCGACAGCCTGCGCAAAAAAGTAAATGCGCTCATCGAAGACAAAGTAGCTGGCGGCATCGAAGAAAAAGGAATCACCACCTGGGAAAATTCCCCCGATGCACCTGAATACTACCAGATTGTACTGCGTAAAAATAAAATCACCATTAAATACAAAGGCACCATCTGCCAGGATAAGCTGATCGCAGAAAATATCGACGCCTGTACAGCTGAGCTGAAGAAGTTATTGAATAAATAGCTGATGGCAGACTTATCGTGTTCTCTTACGTTGCTACGGATGGCTACACGATAAAAACCTGTCATGTTGCATATAGTATTTTATCCCCGGACTACGGTCCGGGGAGGAGATCTCGCGCCGTACCCCGTCTGCCACTCACCGGCCAGTCTTTTAAAGGGACGAAACAGTAATTTTCTATTTACCAGGTGCTTATAAAAAAATATTCCTTCCTCCAGCCGCTGGGCTACCTATAATTCTGCCCGCTATTGTTATGTTTAGTCTACAGGTTTTGTAGATTAATAAAACTTGATTACTTTTGCGCCAGATATCTACCATCACGGCGCACGCGATCATCATCAGCAATGATCATATGTCCGTGATTACGTCAACCATCATACACCAACGACAAAGACCAAAACCAAATCGGTAGTAAACGGAAAAACCATCTTGTCCGCCAACGACCAAAACTATTTCTTAAATCATCAGTTACGAATGAAGTACGTACAAAGGCTGCTCGGCCTGTTACCCGCATTATTGTGGTTACAGCAGAGCTTTGCCCAGGAAACCAGGGTCAGCGGGGTTGTCACCTCCCGCAGCGATGCACAGCGTGTACCCGGCGCTGTTATACGGATAAAAGGCACCTCCCATGGCACCCAGGCGGATGCAGATGGTAAGTATACAATCAACGCCAACCCGACAGACACCTTACAGATCTCTTTTATAGGCTTTCAGACGGCCCTGGTGCCTGTGGGTAATAACCGCGTTATCAATATCGCGCTGGAAAGCGCGGACAGCAAATTGCAGGAAGTGGTGGTGACCGCGCTGGGCATCTCCAGGGAGAAAAAATCACTGGGATATGCTGTCCAGGAGCTGAAATCAAAAGACATCGCCGAAGCCCGGGAAACGAACCTGGTGAACGCCCTGTCCGGAAAAATAGCCGGTGTACAGGTGACCAACAGCCAGGGTAGCCTCGGTTCCTCCCGCATCGTTATCCGCGGGGAAACCTCTATCGCCGGCAATAACCAACCACTGTTCATTCTCGACGGTATCCCGGTAGACAACAGTCAGCTGGGTGTCGGTACCGGCCGCGATTTTGCCAACGCCATCTCAGACGTGAACCCGGATGATATCGCCTCCATCAGTGTGCTGAAAGGCCCCAACGCAGCAGCATTGTACGGCTCCCGCGCTTCCAACGGCGTTATCCTGATTAAAACAAAAACAGGTAAAGACGTGAAAGGCGGTCTCGGTGTGACCGTCAACTCCAATGCTACTTTCGACAAGGTGCTCATCCTGCCCGACTTTCAGAACGTATACGGTCAGGGCGCCGGCGGACAGTTCTCCTATAAAGATGGTAAAGGCGGTGGCCTCAACGATGGTACCGACGAAAGCTGGGGACCCAAAATGGACGGCCGTCTCATCCCGCAGTTTTTCTCCAACGGCGAAGCAGTGCCTTTCGTTCCGCATCCCAACAACGTAAAAGATTTTTACGAAACCGGCTATACGCTCAATAACGGGCTCGCGGTAGGCGGCAGCTCAGAAAAGATCGACTACCGTTTCTCCTATAATAATACCAAACAAGTGGGCATCCTGCCTAACACGGGCATCAGCCGCAACACCTTCACCGCGAGCAATACCTTTCGCATCGCGCCTAAACTGACGCTTAACACCTACGCCAACTACATCCGCAGCAGCGCCGATAATCTGCCCGGCGTGGATGGCAGAAGAGGTAACAGCGTAACATTGCAGTTCATCTGGTTTGGCCGCCAGGTAGACGTGTCCAAACTGCGGGACTATAAAAACCCGGATGGCACAGACTATAACTGGAACCATAGCTACTATAGCAACCCCTACTGGATACAATACGAAAACACGGTAGGACAGCTGCGCAACCGCTTCTTCGGAAATGCCCGCCTGTCATACGAAATCCTCGACTGGCTGACGGCCAACCTCCGTATCGGCACGGATTACTACCAGGACAGGAGAAAATACAAAATCGCTTATTACACCAATGGTACACCGTTCGGTTCCTATACGGAAGATGCTTATGCGGTAAGCGAAACCAATGGCGAGTTTACGCTCAACGCTAAAAAACAACTGAGCAGCGATTTTAACCTCGACGTACTCGTTGGCGGTAACATCCGCAACAACCGGTTTGAACAGAACTATCAGCAGGCGCCCAAACTGGCGGTGAAAGACATTTATACGCTCAATAACTCCCGCGACCCGCTGCTCTCTACCAGCTACTTCTCCAGGCAACGGGTGTACAGTACTTTCGGTTCCGCACAGCTCGCGTTCCGCAACTATGCCTTCCTGAACGTAACGGCCCGCAATGACTGGTCGTCCACATTGCCCGTAGAAAATAACGCCTATTTCTATCCTTCGGTCAACGGTAGCCTCGTGCTCTCCGATGCGCTGAACATCAAAAGCAAAGCACTCTCCCTGCTTAAAATCCGCGGCGGATGGGCACAGGTAGGTAAAGATACTGACCCCTATCAGCTGATCAACACCTATCCGTTCAATCAGCCGTTCGGACCAAATCCCCTGCTCACCGTGTCCGATAAGTTTCTGGCGAAAGACCTGAAACCGGAAATTACCAGCTCTACGGAAGTAGGCCTGGAAGCGGGCTTCATCGACAACCGCATTCGCCTGGACTTCACCTGGTACCAGTCCAACAGCCGTAACCAGATCCTGCTGGCGGATGTAAGTCCCACTACCGGTTATCTGAAAAAGCTGATGAATGCCGGTGAAATCAGCAACAAAGGCATAGAAGTGATGCTCGGCGGAACGCCGGTGTCTACCCGCTCCGGTTTCCGTTGGGACGTTAACGTTAACTACGCCCGTAACGTAAGCAAGGTGATAGAGCTGGACAAGGAAGGGTTCCTCAATAACTATGTACTGGGCAGCAGTGGCAATATGCAGGTGCTGGCCAGCAAAGGTCAGCGTTATGGCGCTTTGTATGGCGCCGCCTACCAGCGCGATGCCCAGAACAGGATCATCGTGAACGCCGACGGTACGCCGGCGATCGATCCGAACAAAAAAATACTGGGATATTATACACCCAAATGGACTGGTGGTATTTATAACACCTTCACCTTTAAAGGGATCAGCCTGGGCTTCCTCATAGATACCAAACAAGGCGGCTCTATTTACTCCGGCACCAACTACACGGGTAACTATACCGGTGTACTGGCTACCACGCTGCCCGGCCGTGATGAAGAACATGGCGGTTTGCCTTACTACCGCAGCGGCCAGCAGAACATACAGCTGCCTTCGCATACCGCCACAGCGCCCAACGGCGCCGAAGTGCATCATGACGGTATGATCTTCGACGGCTACACGGCAGATGGTAAAAAGAACAACGTCATCCTCGGCGCAGAAGACTATTATAAAGCCGTATACAACAGCAGCCTGAATGAAAGTTCCATCTATGACGCATCTTTCATCAAACTGCGCGAAATCAAACTGGGTTACACACTGCCGAAAACGCTGACAGACCGCTGGAAATTGCAGTCTGTAAATATTGCGCTGGTGGCCAGAAATCTGGGCTACCTGCAGAAACATGTACCTAATATCGACCCGGAGACCGCTTTCAATACCGGTAACGGGCAGGGACTGGAAACACTGCAGATACCCACCACCCGCAGCATCGGCATTAACCTGAATGTTTCATTTTAATTACGCACCGGATATGAAAAAATTGTTGATACCAACTTACCTGTTGTTCGCTATTGTGCTGCTGGCTTCCTGCCGTAAGGAGCTGGAGCGGATCAACAAGAACCCGAATGAACCGACAAGTGTGCAGCCGGACTACCTGTTGAGCAATGGCATCAAAGCCAATGTAGATACTTACTGGGGGCCAGACGCCGCTATGGATGGGACCTTGTTATATGTCCAGTACTGGTCCAAAATACAATACACCGACGCCGACCGCTATATCGCCGGCGCTACCGGTACCCAGACCGTATGGAGCAATTTCTATGCGCAGGGCATCGAAGACTTTACCACGCTGGCGCAACTGGGCGACAGTCTGCATAATGCCAACTATAAAGCAATCGCCGTGATCATGCGCTCCTGGATCTTCCAGCAGCTGACAGACCTCTATGGTGATATCCCTTATAAGCAGGCCGGCCAGATCGGTCAGTACCTGACACCGGTATACGACAGCCAGAAAGACGTATATACCGGGCTGCTGGCGGAATTGAAACAGGCTGCGGCCAGTCTCACCGTCGGCAGTAACGACATCAGCGGCGATATCCTCCTCGGTGGCAATACCCTCCGCTGGAAGCAGTTTGCCAACGGGCTGCGCCTGCGCATTGCGCTACGCATCGCCGACCGGGAGTTCGCTACCGCCAAGGCGGTATTTGACGACGTGGCCGCCGGCGGAGCAACCGCCCTGTTGCCGAAAGACACGGTGGTGAAACTCAATTACCTTGCTTCGCCCAACCAGAACCCGGTAGGGCGTAACCGGGAAACCCGCAACGACTACCGCATCAGCAAATCCATCGTGGACAAGCTGAAGGCACTGAACGACCCACGGTTGCCCATATACGCTACCATGCCGAAAGATACCAACGTGATCATCGGCGTGACCAATGGTCTTCCCAGCGATTCCGCCGCGAGGCTGGGCTTCACTAAAACTTCCGACGCCGGTACAGTGTTTACCGCTACCACGGCTCCGGCGATACTCTTCAGCTATGCTGAACAGCAGTTCATCCTGGCGGAGGCAGCGCAACGTAACCTGACCGCCGGTAGCGCCCTGGCCCTGTATAATCAGGCGGTGACAGCTTCTTTTGTGCAATACGGTGTTCCGGAAGCAGCCGCAATTACTTACCTGGCCCAGCCAGGCGTAGCTTACGATGCAACGAACTTTAAGAAAAGTATCGGGGAGCAGAAGTGGCTGGCCCTCTTCGGACAAGGCATCGAAGCTTTCACCGAATGGAGAAGGCTGGACTATCCGCAACTGAAAGCTGCCTATGCCGGTGCACTGAGCGGTAGTATGCCGGTGCGGTTTAAGTACCCTTCCAGCGAACAGTCGCTTAACGGTACCAATTACAAAGCCGCCGTTGTCCGTCAGGGCGCCGACCTGCTGACGACCAAACTCTGGTTTGATAAGTTCTAGTCATAGTTGTTGATAAATTGAAAGCCGGCGTGAGCGATCATGCCGGCTTTTTTATTGCTGGTATCAAATATGCGGAGTTGATTGTTTTTCGTTAAATTTGGTAAAATCGTGAGTGAAAATGGTAAACTATAAAGATTACATAGAGTCCAATACAGAAATAATGTTAGGAAAACCGGTGGTTAAGGGAACACGAATTACCGTTGCTTTAGTGCTACAGCGATTAGCGGAGGGGGCTTCCTCTGACGACTTGATAAGTGCTTATCCTGCCCTCACACCGTTATCAATAATGGCGGTTTTAGCTTACGCTTCCGATGTCATTGGAAACGAAAGTATAATAGCTGTTGCATGATTCTGGCTGATGAAAATATACATGCTTATATTGTGAAGCACCTGCGTGAAGCGGGTTTTGAAGTTGTATCGGTAACAGAGATCAGTAAAGGAGTACAAAGAAATCGCTGGCTCAGTTGTGTATCTTTTGAAAACCCGGGAGTTAATTAAACCTGTATTTGTAACCCTTACTCCAAAAAAGATCCGTATCCGGCAATTATAATCATATCGTCTTTTACTTCCTTTAGATCTTTTTAAGTAATATATAATAAATTTACATATAACAAAGAAAGTTTTTAATTTAGCAGCGACCAACAGACCGGGAATGCTATGTATAGAGTCTATTTATCCTTATTGATATTATGTGCGGCTGCCTGTCATAATAATAGTGCCGATGATGAGTCCATTGCCGTGCCGGCTGCCTCTGAAATAGCCATTACCTCGCTGGAGATAGTGGACGACGGCGACTCCATCATGAAAACCCATGAGGACATTGACTGGAAAGAGATTGAAGTCTTTACGTTTGCAAAGGCGCTGATCGATAATAAAGTACCGTTGCAGACAACGCTGCCGCGTTTCACAGCTGCATTGGGAGAGGCGGACAGCCTGGTAGAGCCCAATTGGGAATATCTCTGCGGTACCCAGTTTGAAGACAACTTCCAATATTTTTATAAAAACGGTTCCCGCTATGAACTGTTAAACGACAGCCTGCTCTGCAGTGAGTACAGGTTTACACCCGGGCATTCGGTAGTGTATGCAGGTGTAACCTTCAGCGGTAATACTACGTGGGCGGAGGTGAAGAAACACTTCCCGAGGGCAGCGCAGCAGGCGGAGAATGGCGGCTATACGGACATGATCACCCTGCGTGATGCGGATGAAGAGGATAGTGACAGCAGTGTACGTTTGCATTTCGAAAACGGGAAACTGGTACGGATCGTCTATTTTGTTCCCTGTTAACCCAGCAGATAAACGTGCAGACTTCTGGCTCCCTGTGCGCCATGTACCAATACCGCCCCGATGTCCGCAGTGGCGGAAGGTCCCATCATAAAGCAGCCATAGGCGGTATCTTCCAGGTGTATCCGCAGGTAAGCGTCATACATGTTTCCAACAATGGCCTGTGGCGATAACAGGATGACGAGGTGTTGGGGAAGGACGCCCGGCGCGTTGACCACCAGGTCTTCTTCCGTGAGCCACACCATCCCGTTTTCCGCTACGCCCAGGCGCGCGCGGACCACCGCCACGTCCACGTCGGCCAGCTCATACGGATTTTTAATCGCGTGCATATCCCGGTTGCCGGATATTTCCGGTGTCGCCGAGCAGATGACTTTTGCTTCAGCATGTTGTGATGCCAGCAATACCTGTGCAGCGGCGGCATCTGCCGGGCGGAATATTTCTCCGCCGGCATCTTTTACGCGGTTTTCAAAGGCGGCGAGTAAATCGGCCCTGGTGCGGGAAAAATCCGGGACCTCCGGACAGGTGGTCTTGTTGACCGGCAGCTGTCGCTCAACGGCGGACAGTACCTGGCTAAAGCTGTTGTTCTCCATGTTCATTGTTTTTGTCGGCAACCCGCCGATATAACGCGGAATAAATAAGCCAACGTTTATACTGGATTATTGCAGGTATACCTATGCATAACAGCAAAATCACGGTATTGGTTGAACGGAAATTCAGGATACCGGTGTTTTGCCTCCATCCACGGCGATACTGGTGCCGGTAACATAAGCAGCAGCGGGAGAGGCGAGGAAAGCGGCCATGGCAGCTATTTCATGCGCTTCGCCGAACCGCTTCATCGGAATCTCGTTTCGCCATTCCGCTGCTATCGTGTCCGGGGAGACATTTCTTGCGGCAGCAGTGGCGTTAAATAATTTCTCCAGCCGGTCGGTGAGCGTAGAGCCAGGGAGGACGTTGTTGACCGTTATACCGTGCTGAGCCAGTTCATTGGCCAGCGTTTTAGCCCATGCGGCAACAGCCCAGCGGGTGGTGTTGGATACACCGAGGTTCTTCAGCGGCGCTTTTACAGAAGTGGAAATAATGTTGATGATGCGACCGTAACCGGCGGAGATCATACCGGGTACCAATGCCTGCGCCAGTACCTGGTTACAGAGCACATGCTGCGAGAAAGCATCTGCAAAAGCGGTGGTGGAAGCCTGTAGGACAGGGCCCGCTGCGGGACCGCCGGTATTGTTGACCAGTATATGTACCGGACCCTCAAGGGCCAGGTCGGCGGCGAGGTCGGTCACTTCTCCCAGGTCGGAAAAATCGGATACGATATAACGGTGGGCCTGCCCTGCATCGGCCGCAAGCTGAGCAACAGCGGCTTTTAATTTCTCTTCATTGCGGGCAGTGAGGATGCAGGTGGCGCCCAAGGCTGCCAGCTCTACGGCGGTGGCCAGGCCGATACCTTGTGAACTGCCGCATACCAGCGCGGTCTTGCCTTGTAAGGAAATATTCATCGGGTTGTTTTTTTATTTGGGTATTCAGATATGTAGGGAGTTGCCCCGGTATCAAAATACCCAAATAAAAAAATAACTAAATAAAAAAATGATCAGGTGGTCTATACGCGGACGTAGATCTTTCGTTTATCAAGGATGTAGCCTACGATCCAGCAGACCAGCATAAACGCCAGCGAAAACAGCAGGGAGCCGAATTTGCCGGGAGACAGGGGCTGGAAGAACTGGTCATTAATCCAGCGATACAACGACGTGCCGCCCACCTGGAAGAAATGAAACAGGATAGCGAGCACTTCTGACAACAGGTAAAGGAACAGTGGATTCTTACCGAAGACGGTGAAAAAGCTGGTGCCTTTGGTGAAGCCTGCCATGTCAATCAGTTGTATCAGGAAGGACAATAAGATCAGGTCAATGCCTACCGTGAGCAAAACATAGGAGCTGGTCCATAGTTTTTTATTGATCGGGAAAACAGTGTTCCACGCGTAGGCCAGTACGATCAGGAGTACGCCGGCGACAGCCATGCGCAGCAGCCCCTGTTGCGTACGGCCTTTCTGCTGTACGAAGAGGCCGGTGTAATAGCCCGCCACTACATTGACTACTGCCGGAAAGGTGCTCAGTATCCCCTCCGGATCGAAGGCAAATCCTTCCCCGTGATAGAGATGTTTTTCTCCCATCACCAGCTTATCCAGCGTCAGTCCTGCGTTGCCGTGGATGCCATATTGATCGCCGGGCGTGCCGCAGTACCAGAGGATGGCCCAGTAACCGAAAAGAAACAGGGCGCTGACGGCCCATACCCCTTTTTTCGGGAGGTAATGTATCAGCAGCGAGGCAATGCCGTAGCAGAGTGCAATGCGCTGTAGCACTCCCAGGATACGGGTTTCACTGAATGGTTTGAAGGTCAGGCCGGCATCCGTGTGCTCTACGAAGGGAAACCAGTACATGAGGTATCCCAGCAGGAAAATAAGGAAGGTGCGCTTGAAGATTTTGCCTAATACAGCTGCGTTACCCAGCTGTTCGTATTTTCTCATGCTGAAGCTCATGGCGTTACCGACGGCAAAAAGAAAGGAAGGAAATACCAGGTCGGTGGGTGTCCATCCATGCCAGGGGGCATGGTCCAGCGGCCAGTAAGTACCTCCTGTGCCGCCGGTATTGACAATGATCATGAAACAAACAGTCATGCCGCGGAACACGTCCAGCGGTAAAAAGCGTTGGGAGCTTTGAGTCATTTTTCCCCGGGTTATTTGGTTGACAAGATGGTAAGGAATGCGTTTGAGTGTCTACAATATAGACATCTCTTTTTCAAAAACCAAATACCCGGAAAAAATGAACGGCTGGAAAGTTTTATTTGGAGAACCCTTTACCTAATACTTCATGTACTTCATGGATCACTACAAAAGCTTCAGGGTCAGCTTCCTGCACCAGTTCTTTGAGGCGCATCAGCTCCTGTTTGCCGATCACCACATACAATACTTCTTTTCTGTCGCCGGTGTAAGCACCATGGCCATGCAGCACGGTGGCGCCGCGTTGCATCTCTCCGGTGATCTTTTGTGCAATCTGGGGGGTATGCTGGGAGATAATGGTGATCGCCCTTTTGGTATTGAGACCATCTACGATATAATCAACGGTCCGCGCCCCAATGTATACGGCAATAAAAGTATACAGGGTCTTTTCCAGGCCAATGATAAAGGCCGATGCCGCAATCACCACGATATCAAATATCAGCATGGCGTTGCCGAGCGACCAGCCGAAATATTTCTGGCACATCCGGGCCACAATGGCGGATCCGCCCGTGGTACCGCCGGAGAGGAATACCAGCCCGATGCCAATTCCTACCAGCAGGCCGGCAAATATGGCTGCCAGTAAGGTGTTGGAGGTCACCGGCGTGAGGGTGTTTTCCGTCAGGTACAGGAACAGGGAACAAAAGATGATGCCCAGGATGGTATATAACATCACCCGCCGGTCCAGCAGCCGGTACCCCGCAATAATCAGGAACACGTTGATGACCAGGTTGGTGATGCCGGGCGACCAGCCAAGGTAATAATAGGTAACGATGGTAATACCGATAACCCCGCCTTCAGAAAGTTTATTGGGGATAGCAAGGTAGTTGATACCTACGGCAAATATCAGTGCGCCAATGATCAGCAGCAGGATATTCTTCACATGTGATTTCATAAGGCAAAAATAGATTATTTACCCACGCAGAGACACAAAGCACCGGTATATAATTTAAGAACGCAAAGGAGCGGGGACCACCCGCCAGATCACGTTATGAACAACAATTCCGGTAAAACATATTCTTCGCTCCTTTGCGCGCTTAGTCAAACAAAAAAAAGTTTGTGTCTTGGCGAGAAAAAATTTGGAATTAATAAAACTCGATGTATATTTGTCTACCAATTCAGTAGACTAATAGTTTACGACCATCATACAGGGAGAACAAGGCAATACTCCCGGCATCCTTTGAGCCACCAGCAAAGAGCAGCCGCCATTAATTGAACCAGTGTAAAACAATACACCATGAATCGGCATACTCACGACTGTGGACTACGTTCCCAAACGTTGCATATATCAAAGGGTTATCATACCTGTTTCCATCACATGATCGTGCTGCAAGAATGTTGTAGCTGTTGACCAATCATCTTGCGTTCTGTAAGCTGTAAATAGAATGCCTGGTCAGGCTTGCGGGGATGGTATGCTGCAAATTTATTGGTGGTAAATTTTTCAGTATCATACCTACCCGCGCCTTCCCGGCATATCACCTCCAAAATCGCTTGCTATGAAAACTTTCGGATACTTCCTGCTGGCGGCTGCGTGGATATTTTCCTTACCAGCCAGCGCCAGGCAGCCTTCAGATACTATAACAGTAACGGGCACACGTTTCACGTTCCCGCTTGTCCAGGAATGGATCGACCAGTTCCGGCAATCCCATCCGGGCACTGTGTTCCGGCTGGTGTCACCCAGAGACCCTGCTGCCGCACAGGCAGCCGTTCATTTCACCGCGCAGCGGATCCGGCATAAACAAGAACAGTATCAATATACACCGGTCGCCCGGTATGCCCTGCTGCCGGTGGCCAACGCCCGCAGCGGATATGCGGCGAAGCCATTGACAGTAGAAGGACTACGTGCACTGTACTTTAAAAAAGAAGGAGGGGAGACCGACCCGGAAAAGGCAATAGTATATAACCGCCGGGAGAAATCCTGCGCACCGGTGACCTTCGCCGCCTTCTATGGCGCCGCCTTTGAAGACATCAAAGGCAAACAGGTGCCGGGAGATGATCAGCAGCTGCTGAAAGCCGTGCAGGAAGACCCCTCGGCCATCTCCTTTAATAATCCGGGATTCATTTACGACCTGCGTAACCGCAAACCCGTACATGATATTGCCGTTATACCGCTCGACCTGAACGGAAACGGCCAACTGGAAAATACAGAAGACTTTTATGCAGACCTGGACGTATTGATCCAACGCCTTGAAACAGCGCCCCCGGCAGGTATTCCCATAGAAGACGTGGTGCTGAGCTACGACCGCGCGCTGGATAAAGAAAAGCCTGTCATACAGGCATGGGTGCAATACATTCAGACAGCCGGGCAGGGCCAGCTGCACCGCTACGGTTTCCTGGCCACGCATCCCGCTGCGGCAACTGTCAGCAGATAACAACGGAAGCTATATACTCCGGTAAAGAGGCGTTATCCTGAACAATACTGGTGGGTGTTGTAGGATGACCGCCTCGCCCGCCGGGGACATAACACTACTTTATTTGTCCTATGAGAACGCCTGTTGATCATCAGGAAAAAACTAATGAGAAAAGGCGTATACTAACGTGAACTAATATACGAATTTCGGAAAGCCTAATTTATCGAGAAGGAACCATCTGTTTTCAGGTAAGGCTCCCAGTGCCAGCAAGTCCCGGTCGCGCACCGGGGCTTCTTTTTTTACAGCATCGCAGTCCGGGCCCAAATGTGCAATTTTTCCGGCTAAAGATCCATTTTTCCACGCGGGCAGCTGCTGTAATTTTGATACATCACAAAAGCTTTATTGCCATGAAGATCATTATCACAGGCGCCTCCGGCGCTATCGGGAAAGAAGTATCTGCACTGTTAGGCCAACGGCATGAAATTATTGGCGCCAGCCTCCGCAACAGCCCTCATCAACTGGATATCTCCAGTATACCATCTATTGAAAAATTCCTTGAAGCGACCGGGCCTTTCGATGCATTGGTCAGCGCCGCAGGTGACGCTTACTGGGGCCCGTTACAGGGACTTACAGCGGAGCAGCTGCGGTTCGGTATCGAGAACAAACTGCTGGGACAGATCAACCTGGTGCGCCTCGGCCTGAAATACATCCGCCCGGGAGGTTCTTTCACCCTTACCTCCGGCGTACTGGCCGATGATCCGGTGGCCGGATCGGTGAACTACGCGGTGGCCAACGCCGGTATCCACGGCTTTGTCACCGCTGCGGCCCAGGAGCTGCTGGCTGCCGGCGTACGTATTAACGCTGTCAGTCCGGGAGTGACAGACAACACGATCGAGCGCAACGGTCCCAATATGACCGGGCATACGCCGGTAGCCATTTCACGGGTGGTCAACGCCTACGTGAAAAGCGTGGAAGGCATCATCAACGGACAGATCATCAGGGTGTATTAAAATCTATTTGTATGCTTCCGTTACAGATCTTCATGGGAGAATTCACCGGCAGTACGTTGTTGATATTGCTGGGCAATGGCTCGGTGGCCAACGTGTTGCTGAAAGACAGCAAGGGCAAAAACGGCGGCTGGATCGTAGTGGCCATGGGATGGGCCATGGCGGCGTTTGTGGCGGTGTTTATCGCCGCTCCTGTGAGTGGTGCCCACCTGAACCCTGCCGCCACCCTGGCGTTTGTACTGAACGGAACCATCGCCGCAGGACAGGCGCCTCTTTACCTGGCGGGGCAGTTCGCCGGCTGTATGGCCGGCTCGCTGCTGGTATATGCCGCCTATCGCCCGCATTTCAACGAGACGGAAGACGGAGTGGCCAACCGCGCCTGCTTCTGCACAGACCCCGCTATCCGGCGGCCTTACAGCAACCTGGTCACAGAGACCATCACCACCTTTGTACTGATCTTTTCGGTGATCAGCCTGGCCAAACCGGAAGTAGGACTGGGCGCCATCAGCGCTATTCCTGTCGCCTTTATCGTGCTGGCCATCGCCGTCTGCCTCGGTGGCCCTACCGGATGCGCCATGAACCCGGCCCGCGATCTCGGTCCCCGGATCGTATATGCGCTGCTGCCCATGCCGCACAAAGCGGGCAACGACTGGGGCTATGCCTGGATACCGGTGGCCGGGCCGGTACTGGGCGCCCTGATCGCCGTATACACGCAGCAACTGATCCGGTAATTCGTTACATTACAGTACGCTAATATCAAACTGATGAAAGGCCAACGGAAAACCATGATACCTGTGTACTCCGGAAGGGAGGAGCAGTTGCCCGATACGCCGGACGACTTTAACGTGGCCTGTTTTGAACAAGCCAATATCTGGCAGTTGCAGCCGCACCGTCGCACATTTTACCAGGTTATTTTTTTCCGGGAAGGCCATGGAAAGCAGTACATAGATTTTCGTGAATATACGTTCAAAGCGCCGGCGCTTATTCTCCTTTCGCCCAACCAGGTGCATCAGATGGACATTGGTACAGACGCCCGTGGGCACATACTGATGTTGCCTGAACGTTTCTTTGCGCTGGACAGCAGCCCGGAAGGCACTTTCCTGCTGAAGGATGTTTTTGATAATATTGAACAATGGCCGATCCTCCCGTGCCACGATGATGTCGCGTTGCTGCTCGACGATACCATCCGTCAGCTCCAGCGCAGCCTTTCGGCTGATGGCAGCATGCAGCGGCTGATTACCTTGTCCTATGTCAAAATATTCCTGCTCCGGGTTTTTCAACTGCGCGAAGCATTGTATGATACCGACCGGCTTCGCTTCGACACTGGCCGTGGTCCGTTCCGGCAGTTTAAATCACTGCTGGAACAACATTACCGGGAATGGCATCTGCCGCAGCAATACGCTGCGCAGATGCACATTTCCATGAAACAGTTAAATATGCTGGCGAGAAAGTTCGCCGGCAGTTCAGCCGGTAATATGATCAAACAACGTATCCTGCTGGAAGCGCAACGACTCCTCTATCACGGCACACTTACCGTCAAGGAAATATCCTACCACCTTGGCTTTGAAGACCCTGCTTATTTCAACCGGTTTTTCAGAAAAGAAATGAAGATACCCCCAAGACAGTTCAGGCAACTGGTGAAATTTTCTGCCCGTTAGTAGGTGTATAACGTTGTCGATTATACGAAATGTTTTATCCCCAATGTACTGTTGCTGTTACATGACTGTTTCCCCGTTAACCCCGCCATCCCCCGGAGACCTGGAAAAAATATTTTCATTTTTCTTATGGAAATTATTTTGCCTCCACATCTAATTCATAAACACATTTACTATGGAATCAGCTAAAATCCCGGGGAATGATTTCCTCGACATCCTCTTCGAAGGAAGAAACAAAGACTACGGGGCCTATGCATTACGTAACCGGTACGACCGGCGTGTACGCAATGCCGTTATGGGCACCGCTTCCATTGTATTGGTCGTGATGGGTGGTTATGTTTTAAACAATACCTTGATGGCGCATGATGTGGTGAACCGGCCTGTAGTACTTGAAACACCCACTATGATCGATCCGCTGGATGAACCGTTGCCGGACCCTGTTTTGCCACCGCCTCCGCCGGTACAAACAACCCCGCCGCCAGCCGCGCCTACCGTGGATTTCGCCAGCCTCGTGGTGGCGCCGGACAGGGAGGTAAGACCGGAAGAAGAACCTCCCCGCATCAATGAGATCGGCGACAGAGCCATCGGTTTTGAAAACAAGGAAGGTGATCCGAATGGCGTTGCCCAGGGCCTGGATGATCTGAGAGGACCTACTACCGGCGTGGTAGATATCCCGGTGGCGCCGGAACGCGAGGAAAGATTCACTTTCGTGGAGTTTATGCCGGAATTTCCGGGTGGGGAGCCTGCATTGATGAAATACCTGAATAAAAATATACGTTATCCGCACATGGCACAGGAGAATGGCGTGCAGGGAAGTGTCTTTATCCAGTTTGTTGTAAACAAGGATGGTAGTATTTCAGAAGTTAAAGCAGTAGGAGCAAACAAAGGTGCCGGCCTCGAAGAAGAAGCTATCCGTGTGGTGAGTAAAATGCCTAACTGGAAACCCGGCAAGCAAAATGGAAAGGCCGTAACCGTGATCTTTAACCTGCCCATCAGGTTTAAGCTTGACAACCAATAGTACCGGCCTGTCATCCATTTAACCTGAATTACCTATACATTCCCCTTCACCCAATTCCATCACATTTTTTTAATCTGACCTAAAAAAAAATTGCAATCGACTGATTGTACCGGTACCGCCATGTCCGTACACATCAGTTACCTTCCGCTGTTCTCATACCTATGCGTGTCCCGGCCTGCGTTTTGCGGCCGGGATTTTCATTTTTCTTATTAGAAATTATTCAAACATTTTTGATTTATGTCAAATAATAATCAAAAAATAAAGAAAATCATATATAAACAACTAAACAAAATAATTATTAATTTAACGGCCGCTTAGTTCTCTTCTTCAGCACTATAAACGGATTTTTAGTATGGAAGCGCCGGTAAATAACTCGTTGCAGCAGTTCAAGAACCTTGTTGGCACAAAGTTCCAGCTGTATAACAGTCTCTTCACTTCTTTACCCTTTCACCGGGTGGAGAAGACGGGCATCTTTCTTTCCCTTTTCCTCCTCCACTGCGAGGAAGGATATGCCCGCGGGAACAGTCCCCAGACCATTATGGACTCCTTTTTTGAACAGTATACTACTTATAAGGACGAACAGCAGCGGACAGACCTGCTGTTCCGTTTTGTGCAGTATGCAGAAAGACAGGTGGTACTGTTCGACGCCCTGGAAGACGCCGCGTTCCGCCATATCCGCGACCTGGAAGGCGCCGGCACCCTGCGCCACCTGCAATCGGAGGTCATCCAGGAGCAGGCACAGGCCAAACTGAAGGAAAAACTGGAGCATTTCTCCGTGCGCCTCGTGCTCACCGCCCACCCCACCCAGTTCTATCCGGGCGAGGTGCTCGGCATCATTAACGATCTGGCCCGCGCACTGGTAGAGGAAAACACCTCAGAGGTGAACATGTACCTCCAGCAACTGGGTAAAACACCATTCTTTAAAAAAGAGAAACCATCGCCCTATGATGAAGCCATCAGCCTGGTATGGTTCCTTGAAAATATATTCTACCGCGCCGGCGGCCGTATCCTTTCCTTCCTGAAAGCGCAGTTCCCCGGGGCTGTCAGCAGTAAAAACCCGGTGATCCGCATGGGTTTCTGGCCCGGGGGCGACCGTGACGGCAACCCCTTCGTGAATGCCGCCATCACCGTGGAAGTGGCCGCCGCCCTCCGCGCGTCCATTATGCGCTGCTACTTCAGGGAAGTACGTAACCTGAAACGCCGCCTCACCTTCAAGGGCGTGGAAAACGTAGTGGCCGCGCTGGAAGACAAACTGTCGCGCAACCTCTTTACCGCCGGCCATAAAGCAGATATCAGCCGCCAGGAGATACTGGACACGCTGGCGGATATACGAAAAACGATTGTGGAGCAGCACAACGGCCTGTTTGTGCACCTTGTGGATAACCTGAGCAGTAAAGTGGAGATCTTCGGACTGTACTTCACCTCGCTGGACGTCCGCCAGGACAGCTCCGTGCACGTAGCCCTGCTGGATGCTGTGGCAGACAAAACAGACGCGCTCCCGAAAGATTATGCCACCCTCGATGACGCAGCCAAAATCAAAGCCCTGCTCAATATCAGCAAGGCGATAGACCCTGCGCTGCTGGAAAGTCCCCTGCACCAGGACAGCCTCCGTACGGTGGCCGCCATCAAACAGATACAGGAAGCCAACGGCGAAGAAGGCTGTCACCGCTATATTATCAGTCACTCTACCAGCGAGCTCAATGTAATGGAGGTATATGGTATGTTCCTCCTCAGCGGCTGGCAGCGGGAGTCCATGACCATCGATATTGTGCCCCTGTTTGAAACCATCGACGACCTTCGTCATGCCGGACAGGTGATGAAAGCGCTGTACGAAAATGCGGAGTACCGCGAGCACCTGCGCCGCCGTGACTGCAAACAGACCATCATGCTTGGTTTCTCCGACGGCACCAAAGACGGCGGTTACCTGATGGCCAACTGGAGCATCTATAAGGCCAAGGAAGAGCTGACCCGCATCTCCAAAGAATACGATGTGGACGTGGTGTTCTTCGACGGCAGGGGAGGCCCCCCGGCGCGTGGCGGTGGAAAAACACACCAGTTCTACGCTTCGATGGGCCGCAACATTGCCAACCAGGAGATACAGCAGACCATACAGGGACAGACCATCAGCTCCAACTACGGCACGGTGGACGCCGCCCAGTTCAATA
>NZ_CAMLHC010000033.1 GCF_946479755.1 uncultured Chitinophaga sp.
AAAAGGAGCACGAATAAGCCAGCTCCTTCAGTCGTATAACACCATGCTGTTTGTTGTCTGTAGTGGACTGCTTCCAACAGCACCACTGCCCTACAGATAAGCGTCGTTTTTATCATCGGATCATTTTGTACCGGTTGCATGACAGCAGCCGGGAAGGAAATATTTTTCTTTTTAAAACCAAAATCCAAACTGATGAAAAGACAAATTGCCGTAATTGCCTGTCTGGCCGCAGGTCTTATGATGGGTTCCTGTAACAGGAATGACAAACAACAACAGGAAGCAAAACCCAACCCTGTTTCTGATGAAGTGCTGGCACAGATAAAAGCGCTGGGCTTTGGTACCAGCGATGTCCGGAAAATGGATGGCGGATACCTCGTGGAAGGGGATATCCTGCTGAGGGCCGACCAGCTGAAACAAAAAGTTAGTACTCCTACCTTGCGTATCGCCAACGATGAGCAATACCGTACAAACAACCTGGTAACGGCATTACCCCGCGTGATTTCGGTGAAGGTGGTCGACATGGGGGCAGCGTATATTGCAGGCACTGATACGGCTATCGCTCGTTATAACAGGCTGGGACTGCGTATTACCTTCCAGCGTATCACTAACGGTGACGCCAATATTACCATTAAAGGCTTTAATGAAGGCGTTCGGCCGGATGGTTTTATTACCCTGGGTTCCGCGGGTTTTCCTACTGATGGCGGTAACCCTCATGATACGATTAAAATGAACACAAATGTGGGCGCCTATGGAGCTGATCCCAGCGTACTTTATGTAGGCTCTGTGATCCAGCATGAAATAGGTCACTGTATCGGTATGCGCCATACAGACTACATGAGGCGTACTTACAGCTGTAAGGGAGACCCTGTTAAAAACGAAGGCGCCGGTGATGTGGGTGCGGTGCACATCACAGGCACCCCCTCCCGTCCGGATGCCGAATCCTGGATGCTGGCCTGCTCTAACGGTGGTAACCGTACGTTTAATGCCAATGATATCATTGCGCTCAATTTTCTCTACCAATAGCCATTCAGGTGGCTGCAAAAAAAGGGACTGATTCAAAAAGATCAGTCCCTTTTTAATATCGTTCACGCAGATTACTGTTTCACAATTTGCTTCGAATAAATGCGCTGGTTGCCAAGGAAAATACTACAGTTATATACGCCCGGCGCCAGCTGGCCTACGCCGATGTATTCCTGTATATCATTGATCGTACGTTGAAACACAATCCTGCCGCTCATGTCGGTCAATACCAGCTGCCTGGCCCGGTAGTTTTTATCCAGTATGATCAGCTGACTGATCACCGGGTTGGGAAACACCAAAAGATCATGCTGTAACAGGATGTTGGCAGACGATATATCAGAATAGATCACCTTTCCATCCTGCCGCTCCAGCCTTACACGGTATTGCACAATCCCCTCATACGGACTTTGGTCCATAAAGTTGTAATTGGTGGCGCTGCCGGCCAGCTGTGTGCCCAGTTGCGTCCAGCCGGTTGGGGAGCGCCGCTCCCAGTTGATGCTTTTAAGCATATAGGTAGACCCCAGCGCCAGCGTCAGCACCACCTGGTTGTCCGTCGTCGGATCTGCCAGGAGCGCTTTTACATAACATCCCACGCCCTGCAGCGCATAGTTGCTGGCGTAACTCCGGGGCCCTTCCCAGCCCGCAGGCGCTATGGGGCTGATGGCGTAATACAGGGAGGCCGTGCTTTGTTTGGGAATGAAGAGGAAAGTATCGGTCAACTGTTTATAGGGTGTCATCACACCCTGTGACAGGGTATAGGCCTGGTACCCTTTCACCCCGGGCAACTGTTCCCAGAAGATCATCGCGGAGTCTGAGCAGTTGAAGCCTGTGGATAACGTCAGCTGTGGGGCGATAAAACAGGGCGGACTGATAAAAGCCGTATCCGTTAACGTTAGTTTGAGCCATACCTTGCTGAAGAGGGCCGGCACGTTCCAGTTATAGGGCGCCTGCAGGGGGACCTGTTGTGCAATATTGGTCCAGGTGGCGCCGCTGTCGGTGCTGTAGGCCAGGTCGCCGTTGCCGCTGTAGGTCGTTTCCCATTGCAGGGGCGTGGGCTGGGAGGCAGCCAGCATACTGCCGTTCACCGGGTTTTGCCACGCGAAAGAAGGTTCCCTGATAAAATCATATACGATATAAAAAGGCTGGTCGGCCGTGGTTACTTTTTTACCTTTTACCGTGATGTGCAGGTTGCCGGCGGCGGGTCGGTCTATGCTGATCTGTTCCGTGTTATTCAGACTGTCAATACCGCGATGGGCGGGTTGTAGCAGCGAATCGACCCGGGGAAAGGGGTTGAGCACCCAAGGTAGCCAGGTGTTGCCATCGGGGGTGACGGCCTGCATGTCCAGGTCGTTGACCAGCGCTTTGGGTGCGTCGAGGACAGCGGCGGGGTCGTTCCAGCAGAGCGTCACTTTCACCTGCCGGAGGCCCGCTGGCACCGGGATGTCGAAAGCGGTGGTATTGCCGGGGAGCACGGTCCCTTTCCGGTAACGGCCGGCGGAGAGGGCTGTCAGTGCGGCTGCGGCATGCAGGCTGCCAAAGCCGTAGGTGTAGGTGGGACCTTTGCCGGCGGGCAATGCCGCACTGTTGATGAGCAGCGCACGCACCAGCGCGGAAGATGGCGCCACGCCACGCAGCTGGCGGTGGGCGTCCTGCAGGAGGGCTACTACGCCGCTGGTGAGGGCTGCCGCGCCGGAGGTACCGTCCTGCCCATAGGCGACGATTTCGGGCTTAATACGGCCGTCATAGGCCGGTCCTCTCGATGCCAGCGTGGCCACCTGGAAATTGGCTTCGGTGCCGCCTATCACCAGCACATTTTTTGCCTGTTTGAAATTGCCGGTCAGGTTGGCGTAGGTGCCTACGCCCTGGTACCGGCCGGCGGTGGGGATGGCGGCGCCGCTGTTGCCGGCGGAAAACACGTGCGTCAGCGTATCGGCCTGCCAGACCTGCTGGTCGTAGGCAACTGCTTCGGCGTCGTAGTTATATTCAATACGGATACCGTAAGAGTGGTTTTGCAGCGTGATGCCATAACCGCGGTAGTAAGTGTCGGGATCGGGAAAAAGTACGGCATAACTGCTGGAGCTAAGTTTGACGCCAGGCGCCACGCCCAGGCCGTTCGCGCCACTGTTGCCGGCGCCGGCCAGCAGCGTGGCCATAATGGTGGCATGTGCGGTGTTGGTGGTAGCCTGAAGGGCAGACGGCAGAAATCTTCCCGCAAGATCGATATCGGTAGTGTCAAATAATTCTTCCTTAACGGAAACGGTTATACTTTTTCCACGGATGGCCGGAAACTGTTGCTGCGCCACGTTGATACGGTTCACATACGGATTGATGGTGTTGATGATCACCTCCGGCGAAGCATGCCGCACGATATTGGCGCCCGTCACATTACCCAGCGCGATCAGCGCGGGCCAGTCCCGCTGCTGCAGCTTTATAACCGCGGCATGGTAACGGTCAATACTATACAACGTCCGTGCATGAGGGGGAATAAAATGTTCGCCGCTGTAAGACACTTGTACTTCCGCACTGTCGCCGGGCTGCAGCGATTCCAGTTGTTCCAGTAAAACATCGGCTGCTTTGTAGTTCGGACTGGCGGTATAACTGTACTGTATTTTCTTTCGCCCGATGCTGTCCGCCGGTAGCTGCCGCAGGATGTAATGACGGCCGGTCAGGGCTTTGACAACACCGCAGCGCGCCAGGGTGCTTTCATCCGGAGGGGTGATGAATTTCACGAACAACGGCGCTTTAGTTGGGAATGCTGTCAAAGTATCTGCAGCATATCTTTTGATCATCACCGCTTCCTGCATGCGCTGCTGCGCCATGGCGGAAGGGGATAGGGATAACAGCAATAGGACTGCTGGTAGTGCTTTGACGGTTTTATTTTTCATGCTAACGGGCGATAGATCCTGGTGTTGGACGATGTTACTTAAAACTACTGCAATAAATTGTTCAACACAATTTTTTATGAAGACGCCTAAAATATTTTTTTTAAGTTAAACGAAAGTTGTAATATTGAGAACACGATAACTTTTATTGAAAACGAGCAACGAAATCTAATAAACCGTACATGTTAACCGATAACCAAAGGTTAACTGAAGAGCAAGTCTGAGTCGCCGGAAACACCGGTATTACTAAATCATAGCCAATCATTGAAAATGCATGCCGATGTCAAAAAACAGACGTCAACGCTGTGGTATGTCTGCTAAAGAAGAGCACTGAAAGCCCGCTTTTTTTCGGATGTGTAACACCATGCAATTGTTGTTTGTCGGTAGCACTGCCCACTTCCGCCGGTAGCATTGCCCCTGCAGATCAGCATTGTTGTTTTTTGTAGTGAAATCAATGATACACCGACTGAGTCACATCAGCCGGAAGGGAAATATTTTTTCATTTTTAAAACCAAAATCCGAACTGATGAAAAAACAAATCGCCGTAATTGCCTGTCTGGCGGCAGGTTTTATGATTTCTTCCTGTAACAAAAACGACAAACAACAACAGGATGCACAACCCAATCCTGTTTCCGATGAAGTGCTGGCGCAAATTAAAGCCAACGGCTTTAGCACTGATAACGTAAGAAAAACAGAAGACGGATACCTCGTGGAAGGCGATATCCTGTTGACGGCAGAGCAGTTGAAAGAAAAAGTTGGCACTCCTACCGTTCGTGTTGCTAATGCAGAACAGTATCGTACCAATAACCTGGTGACTGCATTGCCCCGCGTTATTAAAATCAAAGTGTCCAACCTGGGGACAGCGTTTATCGCAGGTACAGATACGGCTATCGCCCGTTACAACAGGCTGGGACTGCGTATTACCTTCCAGCGTATCACCAGCGGAACCGCTAATATTACCATTAAAGGTTTTAACCAGGGACCCAGCGGTGGTTATATCACCCTCGGCTCTTCCGGCTTCCCTACCAGCACCGGTAATCCATATGCTACTATTAAAATGAACACCAATCAGTATGCGTATGGTTCCAACCCCAATGTTCTTTATGTAGGATCTGTGATCCAGCACGAAATCGGTCACTGTATCGGCATGCGCCACACAGACTATATGGACCGTTCCTATAGCTGCGGCGGTTCTGCTATCAATGAAGGTGACGGCGGCGTTGGCGTGGTAAACATCCCCGGCACCCCTACCGGCCCCGATGCTAACTCCTGGATGCTGGCCTGCTCCAATGGCGGTAACCGTACATTTAACGCCAATGACATCATTGCTTTAAATTATCTGTACCACTAATCAGGAAGACAAATCATTGAAATCAGCGCAGGTGTCTGAAAATGGCAGCTGCGCTGTTGTATGTCTGCTAAGAGCACCGGAGGTCCCTGCTTTTGGCTGGATCCCTAGATGTCCAGCGAGAGCTTCACCACCTGTAACCCGTTGTCTTCCCGTATCTGCAGCTGATGCCGGTGCGGATACAACTGCTGCAGCCGCTCCCGGGCATGACGGATATCCGCTATTGCCTCCCTTTCATCCATTGTTGCCGGAAAGTGCCGGTTGCTGCAATAAAAGCGGATGCAGCTGTCGGTAGCCTGTAAATGCACCACGATTTCGGAGGGCTCCTGTGTGCTCACACCATGCTGGAAAGCATTTTCAAGGAACGGTAATAACAGCATAGGCGCAATACATTTGATGCCCGGGTTGCCGCTAACGGAAAACCTCACCCTGGTACGGGAGGTAAGCCGCAACTGCTGAAGGTCGATATAATCATGGATACATTCTATCTCCCGCTGCAACAACACAAAATCATGACCGGTGTCAGTAGTCGCGTACCGCATCATGTTGGATAATTTCAGGATGCTGGCTGCCGTATGTTCATGCTGCGATATCGCCAGCGAATAGATGTTGTTCAGCGTATTAAAAAGAAAATGCGGCTGCAGCTGCGCTTTCAAAAAAGACAGCTCTGCCGCCGCTTTGAGCGCCTTACTGTGCAGGGCCTGCTCGGATAAGCGCCACCGGTGGCCGGTGACTTCAATGGCCACGCTAACGACCACCGACAAAACCACCGCCAGCACATGATTGTACCAGTACTGCCCCCGAATGAAAAGCAACGGAAGGCTCATACATACCGCCCAACCGGTGATATGCAGCATTAAGACCATTAACTTTGACCGGAACATGCTCAACAGATATTCGGAATTACCTCCAATATGCGCCAATTCCCCTGTTTATCGCAACACATCTCTGTCAATACGGCCTTTATGTCGATGAATCCGCAGAAACACAGGTTTATCCTTCCATGCCTCCCCGAATTGTAGTAAATTGCCGGTTCTATAAAAAGAATATCAGATATGTTGCAACGAATCGTGAAGCCGCTGATGCTGGCAGCACTCCTGCTGCTTTCTCAGCTGACTTATGCCACGGAAGGGATGTGGTTACCTCAACTGCTTTCCGGCCTCAATGAGAAAGAGATGAAAGGAATGGGGATGAAAATCAGTGCGTCGGATATCTACAATATCAACAAAGGCAGCCTGAAAGACGCTATTGTCAGCTTCGGCGGCTTTTGTACGGCAGAAGTAATCTCTTCGCAGGGCCTTATCCTGACTAACCACCACTGCGGTTATGAGTCTATCCAGAAACATTCTTCCCTGCAGAACAACTTTCTGCAAAACGGTTTCTGGGCCAAAACAGCAGCAGAAGAACTGCGCAACCCCGGCCTGTTTGTCACCTTCATCGTTCGTATCGACGATGTGACCAAAGCCGCCTTACAGGATGTAAAACCCGGTATGAACGAACGCGAGCGCCAGTCAGCGATTGATAAACGCCTGCATGAAATCCGCCAGAACGCCCGCAAGGAATCCTGGCAGGAAACCATGATCAAACCTTTTTATGAAGGCAACCAGTACTTCCTGTTTGTCACAGAAACCTTTAACGACGTACGCCTCGTCGGCGCACCGCCGTCTTCCATCGGCAAATTCGGCTCCGATACAGACAACTGGGTATGGCCCCGCCATACCGGCGACTTCTCCATGTTCCGCATCTATGCGGGCAAAGACGGCCGCCCTGCGCCTTATTCGCAGGATAACGTGCCGTTGTCTCCCAAATACTTCCTGCCCGTTTCCCTGAAAGGCGTAAAACAAAACGATTTTACCATGGTACTCGGGTTCCCCGGCCGTACCACTGAATACCTGCCCTCTGAAGCCGTAAAACTGACGGTAGACGCGCTGGACCCTGCTAAAGTAGGCATGCGCGACGCTGCACTTGAAGTGCTCGACGGCTACATGCGTAAAGACGAGCAGATCAAAATACAGTATGCAGCGAAATACGCCAACACGGCCAACGCCTGGAAGAAATGGAAAGGCGAAATGCTGGGCGTTAAACAAACACGCGGTATTGAGAAAAAAGAACAGTATGAAGCCAGCTACCGCGAGCTGCTGAACGAAAGCCCTGAACTGAAAGTGAAGTACAGCGGCGTTCTGGACTCCCTGAATGAAATGTACCGCCGCATCCGTCCCTATGCACAGACCCGCGATTACTATAGCGAACTGGTGCGGAACGTGGAACTGTTTACCGCCGGCGACCGCCTGATCAGTTTCCTCGGCGATGTGCGCGATAAAGGAGAAGGACAGTACGAAACGCTGCGTCAGCAGTTCCTGGAGTCCATGCAGCCTTTCTATAAAAACTACAACGCACAGGTAGATCACGACGTGAGCGTGAGACTGCTCGACATATACGCCAAAGGCGTACCGAAACAATATGCCGGCATGGAATACGCACAGATCTGCGCCGAAAGCAACAATGACAGCCGTACGCTGGCCGACAGAATCTATGGCGTGTCTGCCCTTACCTCCCTGGAAAAACTTAAAGCCTTTGTACAGCAGCCGTACAACGCAGTAGTGGCTCAGATGTGGAAAGACCCGGGCACCCGCCTGATCATGGCGATGCGCAAAGGCTTTGTGGACAATGTCAGCAAACCGGTAAACGACCTGCAGAGCAGCATCAATAACCTGCAGCGCACCTACATGCAGGCGCAGATGGATGTGATGGGAGGAAAAAAACGTTTCTACCCGGATGCCAACAGCACGCTGCGCGTTACCTACGGTAAAGTAGATGGCTACAATCCGCGCGACGCCATTCATTATGATTTCTATACTTACCTCGACGGTGTCATGGAGAAATACGTGCCCGGCGATTACGAGTTCGATGTGCCTGCCAAACTGATTGAACTGTATAAAAATAAAGACTATGGACGCTACGGTGTAAACGGGAAGATGCCGGTATGTTTTATCGCCAGCAACCATACGACCGGTGGCAACTCCGGTAGCCCTGCGCTGGACGCCAACGGTCACCTGATCGGTCTTAACTTCGACCGCACCTGGGAAGGCACCATGAGCGACATCAACTACGACCCGTCTATCTGCCGCAACATCATGGTGGATATCCGTTACGTCCTGTTTATTGTCGATAAATACGCTGGTTGCACCCGCCTGATAGATGAAATGAAACTGGTGAAATAACGTACGCCTGACATAAAAAAATCCCGCATTGTATATCACAATGCGGGATTTTTTTTATCCGTAAGGACTATAACTTACATTCATATACGATGGAGCTGCACTGGTCCACGTTTTTCAACCCTTTCCGGTAAGACCGGAAACCATGGAAGAAACCCGCCAACAGCCGGCTTTTACCGGTTTTGTACTTCTCGCTCAACAGGCTCACATAAAAGCCGTCGAACACCATCGGATGTTTTTTGATTAGTTTGATCTTGTGCTGACCCAGCAGCCGCTCCATAGCAGCAGGGGAGAAGTGGTAGAGGTGACGGGGCACGTCATAAGCGGCCCAGTATTCCCCGTAGTGATCTGCATCGGAAGAGGTGTAGTTGGGCACCGCTATCAGCAGGGCGCCACCGGGCTTCAGCAGCTCACGGATGCGGTCCAGGTAAGCATGCAGCTCATGCACGTGTTCCAGCACATGCCACATGGTGATGGCATCATACTGTCCGGCGGGCAACTGAAAGAGCTGGTCTATCGGCAGCGGGTCTATATTGTAGAGTGTTTTGGCATTGTGGCGGGCATTTTCATCAGGCTCGAGGCCGGTAACGGTCCATCCGCCTGTTTGCATGTAGTGCAGGAAAGCGCCGGTGCCGCAGCCGATGTCCAGCAGGTTGCCCTGCTTCATGCCGGCGGCGGAACGTACCCAGTTCTGTTTGGACCGCAGCGTGATCTTACGGACGCTGTGATACAAACGGTTGATCAGCCCCTGTTTGGTTTCGGAGTGTGAAATATACTCCTGTGACTGATAGTACCGGCCTATGTGATGGCTGTCGGGCACGTTTTGCGTAAAACGCGCGCCACAACCTCCGCAATGGAAAATGGAAAATGTTTCTTTGGATACAGTATAATCTTTAGCGGTAAGAGCTTCATGGGTTTGCGAGGAGCCACAAAGCGGACAGCCATTGTAATAAATCAAGTTCAAGTTTTTTAGACCCCAAAAATAAATATCTATTGTTAATTACGCTTTATATTCTCCCCATACCTGGCGGAGTGCATCAGCAATCTCACCCAGGGTACAGTAGTTTTCTACGGCATCTACCACCAGCGGCATCAGGTTTTCGGTCGTTTGCGCCGCTTCGCGGATGCGTTGCAGGCATTGGGAGGCCGCCGTATTGTCGCGGCGTGCACGCAGGGCCTGCAGGCGGTCGGACTGCATCTGGCGGATGCTGTCGTCGATACGGAATACTTCAGGCGGCTGGTTGTCGGCTGCCACGAATTTGTTGACACCCACAATGACTTTCTCATTGTTTTCCACCTGTTGTTGATATTGATAAGCGCTTCGCGCGATTTCATCCTGCACGAAGCCCTGTTCGATAGCGCTGACGGCGCCGCCCATCGCATCGATTTTATGGATCAGGTCCCACGCTTTGTTTTCCACTTCATTGGTCAGTGCTTCTACATAGTAGGAGCCTGCCAGCGGGTCTACGGTGTCTGCCACGCCACTTTCGTAGCCGATGATCTGTTGTGTACGCAAGGCAATGCGCGCGGCTTCTTCGGTAGGAAGGGAGAGGGCTTCATCGTAGCCGTTGGTATGAAGCGATTGGGTGCCTCCCATGGTGGCGGCCAGTGTTTGCACGGCTACCCGTACAATATTGTTGTGCGGCTGCTGTGCAGTCAGCGTGCTGCCGCCGGTTTGGGTATGGAAACGCAGCATCTGCGCTTTGGGGTCAGTAGCGCCCAGCTCTTTGGTGATGTGGGCCCACATCCGGCGTGCCGCACGGAATTTGGCCACTTCTTCGAAGAGATGGTTGTGTGCGTTAAAAAAGAAAGAGAGCCTTTTGGCAAATACGTTGATATCGAGTCCTTTTTCCAGTGCCGCCTTCAGATAGGCTTTACCGTTAGAAAGGGTGAACGCAAGTTCCTGTACAGCGTTGGCGCCCGCTTCCCGGATATGATAACCGGAAATGGAGATGGTGTTCCACTTGGGCACTTCCCGGCTGCAGTAGTCGAAGATATCGGTGATAAGGCGCATCGAGGGCTTGGGCGGATAGATGAAGGTGCCTCGGGCGGCATATTCTTTCAGGATATCATTCTGGATGGTACCGGAAATCTTTTTCAGGTCGGCGCCCTGCTTTTTGGCGAGGGCAATGTAAAGCGCCAGCAGGATAAACCCGGTAGCGTTGATGGTCATGGAAGTGGAGATCTGTTCCAGCGAGATGCCTTTGAAAAGGATCTCCATGTCATCGAGCGAGTCGATGGCTACGCCTACCTTACCAACTTCTCCTTCAGACATGGCATGGTCGGAATCGTATCCGATCTGCGTAGGCAGGTCAAATGCCACACTGAGGCCCATCACGCCCTGGCTCAGCAGGTAGTGGTATCTTTTGTTGGATTCTTCCGCTGTGCTGAAACCGGCATACTGCCGCATGGTCCACAGTTTGTCGCGATACATGGAGGCATGGATGCCGCGGGTGAACGGGTAAACGCCTGGCTGTTCGTTCATCGGTATCGGCTGGGTGTACAGCGGATCGATGGTGATACCGGAGTCGGTTTGAATGATCTTTTCCATGGTAGTTGTAACTAGCGTTGCAATGTTACATAATTATTATGGTACTTCGCCGCCGGGAAAAATATTGATATTTGCAGGAAAGTCTGGCTTTGTTATGATCATCTGGTCGTTATTATGTATTACCCTCGCATTGGCGCTCTATAGCCTCTATCTGATATTCCGGGCCGGTCTGCGTCCGCTGGCCGGCGCATATACGACATTGCTGCTGGGATTGTCGCTGGGTACCTTTCTGTACCTGTACGGCACCTGGGTATACCTGTCTGTTTATGCCAAGTATGTTTTTGGCGTGCTGATGATATTATGCGTGATGTGGCTGCCTTTCGGACGTAAACGTACCAACGCCGCAACACCGGCCTGGAAACGGCGTGCCAACCTTGCGCTGACAGGGCTGTTCCTGCTGGGCACCCTTTTTTACTTCACCGGTACTACCGGTTCGCCGCGAACGGTCAGGCTGGCTTTCCCGCTGAAGTCGGGCCGCTACTTTGTGTTACAGGGCGGCAAAGGACTGCCGACAAATGTTTTCCATTTCAGCCTGCGCGGCGCCATCTATGCGATGGACATCGTGAAGCTGGACAACCGCGGCTGCCGCGCTGCCGGTGTTTTCTCCCGTAAGCTGGATGACTACTGGATTTTCAACGATACGGTATATGCTCCCTGCGACGGCACGGTACGCAGGGCTTATGGCGATAACCCCGATAATATCCCGCCCAATATGGACAGGGGCCCGAAAAACACCAACCAGGTGTTACTGGAAGGGGCTGACTGTTACTTCTTTGCAGGACACCTGAAAATGCACAGCGTGGTGGTGCATGAAGGACAGTTCGTGAGACAGGGACAAGCGCTGGGATGCGTAGGCAATTCCGGCTTCAGCACGGAGCCGCACCTGCACATACAGGCACATGCCCGCCAGGCCGGCGTACCGTGGTACAAGGCGCCGCCGCTCTATATGTTGTTTGATGGAAAAGGATACCTGCTGAATGAAGTGATCAGCTCGAAATAACTACCGCATCAGCCTTTTGGCCTCCGCATTGATAATCTGGGCAGTCAGCTCGGCAGGAGACTCGCCCGCTTGCAGGAACACTTCCAGCAGCTGACGGTTGAGCTCCAGTGCCGGTGCGTCCGGCGGCAGCTGCATTGCTATCTGGTTGATGACAGAGATGGTTTGCTCTTTCAGCGTTTTCACCGCCTCCCAGGTGGTGGCTGATACATAAATCTGCTGGGTGATATTGTGCTCATACTCCGCTTTGATGCTCTGCACCATGGAAATCTGCATGTCCACGGCACTCATGCCCGTTTGATAAATGCGGCCGATAAGACTCTGTGGCGTGATACGGTCCACATACAGGGCCAGTCTTTCATAAGCCTGCAACTGCAGGGGCAGCACAGTTGGGTTGGCTGCATGTGGTGCTTCCGGCGCAGGCGCCGCGGGCTTCTTCTTAATAAACATATCACGGACGGTCATATACAGGATGGCGATCACGCCGATGGCCAGTGCCACATACAACAACTGTTGGGAGTTCATCTTATCGGAACGTTTTGAATAGCAAATATATATAAAATAATTGCTAATTGTCAATGACGGGCGTCATATAAATAACGAATTAAAGACTCCCTTATTTAGGAGGTACAATAGACCGTATTGAAAGGCAGCCTTTAATTCGTAATTCAAAATTATTTCAGTTTGCCCAGCCATTCTTTCAGCCTTGCCACGCCTTTTTCCAGGTTGGCCATGCTGGTGGCGTAAGACAGGCGGATACAGTCAGGCTGCTGGAAAGCGACGCCGGTAACAACAGACACATTGGCTTTATGCAGCAGGTACATACACAGGTCGTCTGCGTTTTTGATATGGGAGTCTTCGAAAGACTTGTTGAAAAAAGCACTGATATCCGGGAACATGTAGAAGGCGCCTTCCGGGTCGTTTACTTTCAGACCGGGAATGGTTTGCAGCGCTTCATGGATGTAGGCGCGGCGTTTTTTGAATTCCGTCACCATGGCTTCGGCGGTGGTCAGATCGCCGGTCAGCGCCGTGATGGCCGCACGCTGGGTGATGGAGCAGGTAGCGGAGGTGAACTGGCTCTGGATCTTGTCACATGCTTTGGCAATATCCAGGGGAGCTGCCAGGTAGCCGAGCCGCCAGCCGGTCATCGCAAAGCCTTTACTGAGGCCGTTGATAACGATGGTGCGTTCTTTCATGCCGGGGAACTGGGCGATGCTCTCATGTTTCCCTACATAGTTGATATATTCATAGATCTCATCGGAAATGATAAAGATCTGCGGATGTCTGGCAAATACCGCTGCCAGTCCTTCCAGTTCTTCTTTTGAATAAACGGAGCCGGTAGGATTGCAGGGGGAAGAAAACATGAACAGCCTTGTTTTCGGCGTGATGGCCGCTTCCAGTTGTTCAGGCGTGATCTTGTAGTTGTTCTCAATAGTGCTGGGCACAAATACCACGGTGCCCTGGCACAGTGCTACCTGTTCGGAATAGGTCACCCAGTAAGGTGTGGGGATGATCACTTCATCGCCGGGATTGACGATGCTCAGCACTACGTTGGCGAGGCTTTGTTTGGCGCCGGTGGTCACCACGATCTGTTCCGGCGTATAGTCAAGACCGTTATCACGTTTCAGTTTGTGCACGACAGCCTGTCTGACTTCGGCGTAACCGGCTACGGGGGTGTAGTGGGTAAAGCCGTCGTCGATCGCCTTTTTGGCGGCTTCCCGGATATGCGCCGGGGTATCAAAGTCCGGTTCTCCAATACTCAGGTCTACGATGTCTATTCCCTGTGCTTTCAGCTCGCGGCCCAGTTTGGCCATTTTAATGGTTTGCGGCTCGGAAATCCGTGACAGCCTTTCTGCTAGTTGATTCATATCTAAACATTGGATTGACCGGAACAAACCTACATAAAAATTCAGGGATTTGGTGATTTGGTGATTTTTTGATGTTTGCGAAAAAAAACCGAAGCGGAATGTCTCCGCTTCGGTTGCCTATATAATCAATTTACGAAATCAAAAAATCCGTAAATCAAAAAATTCCAAAATGTTAGTAGCTGGAAGTATGTGACAGGTAGTACAACTGCAGTTTGTTGTCACCGGTGCTGTCTTTGGCGCCTGCCAGGTAAATGGTGTAAGCGTATCCCGGCTGGAACGGCACATTGGTGGAACCGGCAGTCTGGCGGGAAGTACCTTTTACCAGCGGAGTGGTGGAACCGGGCAGCGTTACGTAGTATTCCACGGTGCTGTTATACGGGTCTACAGAATTCCAGGGACGGCTGATGGAAAAGGGCTGGTTCTCCAGTACTTTTTTGCTGTTGATGTACAGGTCCACCGGGCCGGCGTTGGGGCTCAGGTTCAGGAAACGGAAGTTCACCTTGCTGGTAGACAGTGAGGAGAAATCTTCCCTGATCAGCTGAGACACGAATTTTTTAGTGTTATCGTTGTAGGTAATGATGGTGTAGTACTTCAGAGAGTCAAACTGTTGGGTCACCGAATCCAGGCCGGTGCCGTTCAGGTTCCGGAAGGAGAAGGTGTGTACGCCGGGCAGGTCCAGGAACGGGGCGGAGGCGGCAGTCTTATAGGCGCCGTTGTTCATTTTGGCACCGTTATTAAAGATGTCCAGGCTGGAAGGCAGATAAGCGCCGTTGATGATAGCACCGGTATAGTTCATCCTTTGAGGGGTCGGGTCGCTCTGTTTCAGGCAGGATGAAAATCCGATAACTCCTCCCAACAGGGCGGCTACCGCCCAAACACGATTTTTTTTGATCAGCATTAGCTCACAGTTTTTTAGTATGGTGTTTATAAAATTTGCGTTTGATGTACCCTGAAACGGTCCAGGTTTGGTTGATACATTTTTTTTCGTTGTAACTCCTCTTCGTATATCAGTTCCCCCAGTGCTTTCAGAAATGGTTTCCCGGTTGTTTCGAAAGCTTCCTGGTCTTCTCCGAGCGGACCGTCCTTATTGACCAGCAGGCTGGCAGAGAGCAGAAACTCTACATGATTGGCATAGTCCGCGATATAAGCCGTATCCGTTAAAAAGCCATAAGCCCATCCCGGCTTGTTGAAAATCCTGATATGATCTGGTATGCGGGCCGCTTTCCGGCCGCCGAAAAGCAGAAATTTCACATACGCCGGATGGTACTGTCCCGTGTTATACGCCGGATCTGTTGATTCTCCGGGGTATTGGGACATACAACAATACAAAAAATTGTAGTCATCTTCCGTTAAACGGAGCCGGAATGGATTTGTTACAGTCTCCGGAAAAAATAACCGCCGCATCATCTGGTGGAGCTCGTTGAGCGGTAGCCTGTTCCGGTAGGAGAAGTCCATCGGGCTGTTTTCGAGCCGGCCCCGGTGGTCGATATGCTGTTTGCCGGCCAGGTCCTGCCGGGGTGGAAACACGAGGTTGCTCCGCTGGTCGGGCTGGTCGTACAGCAGCTGCCGGCCGGCCCGGAAATAGACGCTGTTGGTATGCATGTTGGCCGCCATATGCAGGGGGAGTCCCACCCGGTGCCGGATTTCAGTGCCGGTATACCCCAGCTCCCACAGGCGCCGGTTGAGCGGTTCCTGTCCCAGGAACTCATACAGCCGGTTATAGGCGTCGTTATCGCTGACCAGAAAAATTTTTTTGATATAATGCGAGATGGATGGTAGCTTGCCGGCTGCCGAATAATCATGCAGCACGCCGGGATTGATGCCCGGCAATGCCCGGGTAAACATGGCCGCGTGCCGGTCCAGCCCCGGGATCTGCAGGTCGTTCAGCTTCTCCAGCGCCAGCAGGGCGGTGGGGAGTTTAACGGTGGACGCCGGATAACAGTACCAGCCCCGCCCTATGCCAAAGTGAAAATCAGTAAATTGCGGCCGCTGCTGCGCATCCCGGTCTATCCGGGTGTAAATGAGCTGCAGCCGGTGAGCGGAAGCATCCCTGAATACCTTGGCCACAGCGGCTTTTCGACTTTTAAGCAACGCCTCAGGGAAATTATCTGTTACCGGATAATGGTGGGTTTGCATATATTTGTCGGTATTACATGAGTGTAAAGCAAAGAAATATTCTTAAAAACAGGAAAAAACCAAGATCGCGGATTTAGAAAAAATGGGTGTCACCAAGCCCGTAAAGTCAATCACATATTGATTTTGCGCCTCTTTTAACAAGGGCTTTAATATATCAATTTAAATTCTATCTTTGCAACTCTTAAAATTTTTTTATTATAAACCCGAAACAAACAACATGCAACTAAAAGGACTGGTAAGATTTTTTGCCATCGCACTGATCCTTATCTCTTTGTATCAACTGTCCTTCACGTTTTTGGTGCGGAACTATGAGAAGAAGATAGAGCGGCAGGCTGAAACCGATGTAGCCAAGCAATTCCCTACACCTGAGCAGAAATACCCTGGCAGCAAAGAACTGCAGGCGTTCTATTCTGACACGCTGAAAGGATTCACCAAACAAAGAAGACAAGAGATCGTGGACAGCACCAGCAATAAACAGATTGCAGGGTTTCCATGGTACGTTACCTACACCAAGGCCAAAGAAAAAGAACTGAACCTCGGCCTCGACCTGGTAGGTGGTATGAACGTAGTACTGGAGGTAAGCGTGGAAGATGTAATCCGCGCCCTCGCCGGTCAATCCAAGGACCCCGCTTTCAACAAAGCGCTGGAACTGGCTGAACAACGCAAAAATACCAATCAGACCGATTTCGTTACTCTGTTCGGGCAAACGTACGCTGAAGTAGCTCCCCAGGGCCGTCTGGCGACCATCTTCGCCAACGCGTACCAGAAAGACATCAACTTCAACTCCTCCAACCAGCAGGTGCTGGACATGATCCGCAAGGAATCCCATGCGGCCATCAAAAACACCTATATCGTACTGCAGAAACGTATCGATAAATTCGGTGTGGCACAGCCTAACATCAGCCTCGATGAAAATAAAGGCCTGATCTCCGTGGAACTGGCCGGTGTGGACAACGCTGAACGTGTACGTAAATACCTGCAGGCTACCGCCAACCTGGAATTCCGGGAAGTGTACAAAAACAGCCCCGAGTTCTTCCAGAACGTGCTGAACCCAATGAACGAAGCCATCAGGAACGTACAGGGCGGCAATACTGCCAAACCCGCTGCCACTCCTGACAGCACACAGGCCGCCACCGCCGCTGCTGATGCCAAACCTGCTGATACCAGCAAAGAAGGTAAACTAAGCGACTACCTGGCTAAAAAAGATACCGGAAAAAGCGTAAAAGACAGCGCTAAATCTTCCCAGGAACAACTTTTCGCTGAACAACGCAAACAAAACCCGCTGTTCGCGATCATGATCCCGATGATCGACCCGCAGTCCGGCACCCTGATCCCCAGCCCGTCCATCGGCCGTATCCTGCCTAAAGACACTGCCGCTTTCCGTCAGTTCCTGCGCATGCCGGCTGTACAGGCGATCCTGCCTAAAGACGCGGTATTCGCCTTCGGTCCTGAAAATAAAGAAGACAAACACGGCCCGCTGCCCCTCTACGTGCTGAAAGTAAACCCTGCTAACCCTGCACCCCGTGTAGGTGGCGAAAGGATCGTTGACGCCCGCCAGGACGTTGGTCCCGACAACCAGCCGGAAATCAGCATGGCGATGGACAACGTAGGTGCACACGAGTGGAAAAAACTGACCGGTGAACTGGCGCCTGCCAACCCGAAAGATCCTTCCACCCTGAACTTCGTGGCCATCGTACTCGATAATATCGTTTATTCCGCTCCCTCCATCCAGGGCGAAATCGCCGGCGGCCGCTCTTCCATCAGCGGTAGCTTTACCATGGAAGAAGCCAATGACCTCGCCAATATCCTGAAGTCCGGTAAAATGCCTGCACCTGCACGCATCGTACAGGAACAGATCGTAGGACCCACCCTCGGCGCTGAATCTATCGCCGCCGGTGCCAAATCCTTCATGATCTCCTTCGTGATCATCTTCGTACTGATGCTGGTTTATTATAACAGCGCCGGCTGGGTAGCCAACATCGCACTGGTACTCAACCTGCTGTTTACCTTCGGTATCCTCGCCTCCCTCGGCGCCACGCTCACCATGGCGGGTATCGCCGGCCTGGTACTGACCATCGGTATGGCGGTAGACACCAACGTAATCATCTTCGAGAGGATCAAGGATGAGCTGACACACGGCAAATCCTACCCCGACGCGATATCCCTCGGCTACAAACGCTCCTATGCGCCTGTACTCGACGGTCACGTTACCTCCCTGCTCACCGCGTTTATCCTGTTTTACTTCGGCCTGGGCCCGGTGCTTGGTTTCGCTACCACCCAGATCATCGGTCTGCTGCTGTCCCTGTTCTGCGGTATCCTCGTATCCCGTATGATCACCGACTGGTGGACCAATAAGAAAAGACACTTCGAATACTTTACGCCGATCTCCCGCAGAGTCTTCAAACACGCTGCTTTCGACTTCGTAGGTAAACGTAAATACGCATACATCATCTCTATCATCGTTGCAATAGGTGGTATTACTTCCTTCTTCCATGGCTTCGATCATGGTATCGACTTCTCCGGTGGCCGTAACTTCACTGTCCGCTTCGAGAAAACCATGAACAGACAGGAAGTGGCCGACGCGCTGAAGAAAGAATTCGACAGCGAAGTGTTTGTAAAAACCATCGGTAACACCAACCAGCTGAGCATCACGACTGCCTATAAAATTGAGCAGCAGAGCCTGGCGGTTGACCAGGAAGTGATCACCAAACTGTACAACGGCCTGAAACCTTACTACGAAGCCAGCGTTACACAGGACGTGTTCAACACCCGTTATGTGATCGGTTCCCAGACAGTATCGCCAACCATCTCCGACGACCTTCGCGCCGGCGCGGTGAAAGCGACCGTACTGTCTATCCTCGTGATCTTCGTGTATATCCTGATCCGTTTCAACAAATGGCAGTACTCTATCGGTACCATCTTCTCCCTGCTGCACGACGTATTGCTTACCCTGGCCGTGTTCTCCTGGTTTAAGGACATCGTTCCTTTCACCCTGGAAATCGACCAGCACTTCATCGCTGCGATCCTCACCGTGATCGGTTTCTCCATGAACGATACCGTGATCGTGTTCGACCGTATCCGTGAATACTTCAAAACCGGCGCACATGGCAGAGACAGGGACACGGTGATCAACAAAGCGATCAACGATACCCTGAGCCGTACCATTATGACGTCTCTCACAGTATTCCTGACCATCCTGGTACTGTTCATCTTCGGTGGTGAAGTAACCCGCGGTTTCGCCTTCGCTATGCTGATCGGCGTTATCACCGGTACTTACTCTTCCATCTTTGTGGCTGCACCGGTACTGGTTGACTTTGACAAGAAAAACCAGCTGTCCAACGAAAGCGACGCGGTAGCCGTTACTGAAAAGAAAGCGACGCCCGCTACGAAATAAGTAAGTGGTAGCTGAAAAATATGTTTGACAAAAAAGCCTGCTATGTTACATAGCAGGCTTTTTTTATGGAAGACGTTTTATTGCACTGGCGCTTAAGCTGAATTGTTGCTCGGGATGTCAGCTCCGGGAACGAAAAACAAACCCCCGGACATCGTCCTGGTCCTGGTAGTCAACTTCCAGTCCCACCAGGTACATACCATGCGCCTTTTTTATGATCACCGGTATACCTGCAATCTCAAACAGGTCATCATCTTCCTGCAGCGCATCAAATCCCAGCATATAACCCATGCCGGAACATCCTCCGCCTTTTACGCCAATGCGCAGGTAAGGGGCTTCCACGTCGCCCTGCAGCAGTTGTTTTACTACAGCGGCGGCGTTGTCAGTGAGTTGCAGGGGGGCGGTAAATGTGGTAGCCATGGGCTTTTATTTTTTTTCAAAGGTAGGGAAAAGCCGCAGGAGTAGGGGAGGTGGTATACGGAAGGTAACCTCAGGTGGCGGCAGCCAGCTGCAGCAGCTGCTGATGAAGGGCCAGTACCTGTGGTATCACCAGTTGCTGTTCATCGTTTTGAATCACATAATCGCACAAACGCATTTTGATGCTTTCATCAATCTGTTTGTGCATACGGGCCAGCACCTCTTCCCGGGTGACGTTGTCCCGCTTCATGACACGCAGGATACGCAGTGGCTGCGGGGCATACACGCCGATGATTTTATCGAGATAATGGAACGACTCTGATTCAAACAGCAGGGCGGCCTCTTTGAGCACGTAGGAAGCGGTCTGCTGACTGGCCCACAGGTTGGAATCGCGGATGGTGGCAGGATGCACCAGCGAATTGAGCAGTGCCAGTTTTTCTTTGTCGTTAAAGACAATATTACCGAGGTATTTGCGGTTCAGGGCGCCGTGGGCGTCGTAGGTTTCCGGGCCGAAATGCTGCCTGACGGCTGCTGCCAGCTCAGGGTCCCTGACCAGGATGTCTTTGGCGCGTTCGTCTGCGTAGTACACAGGAACGCCCAGGAGTTCAAATATCTTGCTGACGGTGCTTTTACCGGAACCGATACCGCCGGTGATGCCTACCTTTAACATAAAATCCGGATAATTGGGTCTATATCGAAACTAAGGATAAAAAAAATCCCGGACATGACGGCCGGGATTTTTTTTACAGTATTGTATGTTAATTACTTGGTTGCGGCCGTTTTCTGCTGTTGGGCAGAGGTGTATTCCATGCTGATGGCAGAACGCTCGATCGTAAAGCTGGTACCAGGACTAACTTCCACTACCAGGGTGTTATCGTCGTTCATTTTTTTCACTTTACCGTGGATGCCGGCAATGGTCACGATTTTATCACCTTCTTTCAGGTTGTCAATGAATTGTTTCTGTTGTTTGGCTTTCTTGGTCTGCGGACGGATCATAAAGAGCCACATGATCAGGATCATACCGCCAAAAAACAGGATAGAAACCATTGGGCTACCGCCTTGCGCACCGCCTTGTGACGGCCCCATCAGTAAAATGTTCATGATGTTCATCGATAAATTGATTTAAATAGTTTGCCTATACAGCGCTTATTTTGTGACAATATTACACTGGATCTTAGGGCCTACCTGATAACCACCGCCATTGTTGGTCCTGATGGATATTTCTTTCTCGGTATAGCCGGATTTCCCATGACTGTCGAATATCACCTTCATAAAGCCGGACTCTCCCGGTTTGATGGGCTGTTTGGGCCATTCAGGCACCGTGCAGCCACAACTGGAGATAGCATCCTCGATAACCAGGGGCGCTTTACCGGTGTTGGTAAATTTAAAGGAATATTCCACCTTTTCACCCTGGGCGATGTCCCCGAAGTTATGCACCTTTTCTTCAAAAGTAAGATCAGATGCTTTGCCGGCTTCAGCAGTATTGCCGGAGGCGGCGGACTGACCGGCGGCAGCGGTTTGATCGTTAGCCGGTTGGTTATTGTTACAGGCAGCCACTAAAAGGGTGCCGCAGGTAAGGAAAAAGAGCAGTGTTCTCATAATGGTGTTGTTTTGGCCTAAAAATACTGCTTTCCACTTACTTTTTCGGACGGTCCTGTTTTTGCACCAGCGACTCTTTTTCAAGGTCTTTCAGGATGTTGTCCAGGATACCGTTGATGAACTGACCGCTTTGTGGCGTGCTGTAGGCCTTGGCCAGGTCAATGTATTCGTTGATGGTCACTTTGGTCGGAATGGTCGGGAAATAGAGGAATTCACACACGCCCATTTCCATCAGCAACATGTCCACCGCCGCGATACGCTCCGGGTCCCAGTTCTGCAACTTGGGTTTGATCAGCTCCAGGCAGTATTCCTTTTTGTCGTTGACCGTCAGCAACAGCTCCCGCGCATAGTCCAGTTTCTCTTTGCTGATCAGTTGCAGGAAGTTGAACAGATGCGGCTTGTTGAAATAGTTGCCCAGCAGAATCGCCATCATCTCCTCGTCATCACTCCAGTGCAGGAAGGTGTCTTCCATATGCTGTACAAACAGCTCACTTTTGGCCAGTACTTCTTTATAGATATATTCCAGGATCTCTTTTTCGCCTGCTTTGGTGCGGGTTTCGTCCGCAATGTAAGCTTTGTAGGCGTCGGAGGCGACCAGTATATTATAAAGCTTTCTGATCAGGTCGGTATCTGTCAGCTGGCGCATTTTCCACTGTTCCAGATTTACCTGAAAGCCTTTGTCGTTTGTTATCTGATAAATGAATTCATTGCCTGCGATTTTTGTATTCACCCGCAGGTCCTCGGCAGAGGGTAAGTGTTTGGAAGCACGTGTCTGGGCATCAGTTTCCGCATATTGCGCCACCTGTACCACCGAATAAAGTAAGTAGGTAAAGATCTGGCAGGTCTGGTCCAGCTTCTCGTTCAGAAGCCTGGTAGCCGTGCCCGGCTTAATATTGCTTTGCTCCATCGTTTCCAGGGCATAAAGTGTTTGCATTACCTTCACCCGGATATTTCTTCTACTGATCATCGTATAAAAAAGAACTGGTATAAGGGCGCAAAACTAGACAAAAAATTGGATATTTGACCAATTGGTCGTTGGGATATTTAGGCTTTTATGGATCAAATACCTAAATCTTAAATGCCGGGCTGTCATTTTTTCCTGTTCCTTGTCATGATTTGTCAGTGATTAAAGCCTGTATTACATTTGCAATCTGCAATTTTGACTATAAAAGCGCCTTGGCATAATTCTCGTGGCAGGGAGCATTCACAATTCAAACTACTTTCTTTAAATAAAAACTACTATGGCTAAGAAATTAAGTATTAAACCATTAGCTGACAGGATTATCGTAAAACCTGCAGCCGCTGAAGAGAAAACCGCTGGTGGTATCATCATCCCGGATACTGCAAAGGAAAAACCCGTTAAAGGAACCGTGGTAGCCGCCGGTCCTGGTAAAAAAGACGAGCCGGTGACTGTAAAAGTAGGTGACACCGTTCTGTATGGTAAATACTCCGGTCAGGAACTGCCGATCGACGGTGAAGACTACCTGATCATGAGAGAATCCGATATCCTGGCCATCGTTTAATAACAGCCGGTTTGTGTTATTGTAAAAACTAATCTTTTAAATATCCTTAGAGCATTATGGCAAAACAATTATTCTTCAATATAGAAGCTCGCAACAGAATGAAAAAGGGTGTGGACACCCTGGCTGATGCAGTAAAAGTAACCCTGGGTCCTAAAGGCCGTAACGTAGTGATCGAAAAGAAATTCGGCGCTCCCGGCGTAACTAAAGACGGTGTTACCGTTGCGAAAGAAATTGAACTGGAAGACGCTATCGAAAATATGGGCGCACAGATGGTGAAGGAAGTTGCTTCCAAAACCGCTGACCTGGCTGGTGACGGTACTACCACTGCTACCGTGCTGGCTCAGGCGATCATCGGCGAAGGCCTGAAAAACGTGGCTGCCGGTGCTAACCCGATGGACCTGAAACGTGGTATCGACAAAGCTGTTAAAGCAATCGTTGAAAACCTGAAAAAACAGTCCGAAAAAGTTGGTAACGACAACAAAAAAATCGAGCAGGTTGCTTCTATCTCCGCTAACAATGACTCCGAAATCGGTAAACTGATCGCGGAAGCCATGAAGAAAGTAACCAAAGACGGCGTGATCACCGTGGAAGAAGCAAAAGGTACCGACACTACTGTAGAAGTAGTAGAAGGTATGCAGTTCGACCGTGGTTACCTGTCTCCTTACTTCATCACCAACAGCGAAAAAATGCAGGCTGAACTGCAGAATCCTTACATCCTGATCTACGACAAAAAGATCAGCACCATGAAGGACATCCTGCACATCCTGGAAAAAGTTGCTCAACAGGGCGCTCCGCTGGTAATCATCTCCGAAGATCTGGAAGGTGAAGCACTGGCCACCCTCGTGGTAAACAAACTGCGTGGTACCCTGAAAGTAGCTGCTGTAAAAGCTCCTGGCTTCGGTGACAGAAGAAAAGACATGCTGCAGGACATCGCTACCCTCACCGGTGGTATTGTTATCAGCGAAGAACAAGGCTACAAACTGGAAAATGCTGACCTCACCTACCTGGGTAAAGCTGAATCCGTAACCATCGATAAAGACAACACTACCGTTGTGGGTGGTAAAGGCCAGAAAAAAGACATCCAGGGCCGCATCGGTCAGATCAAAGCACAGATCGAAGTAACTACTTCCGACTACGACCGCGAAAAACTGCAGGAACGCCTGGCTAAACTGAGCGGCGGTGTTGCTGTACTGTACGTAGGTGCTGCTACCGAAGTGGAAATGAAAGAGAAAAAAGACCGCGTAGACGACGCCCTGCACGCTACCCGCGCTGCCGTAGAAGAAGGTATCGTTCCGGGCGGTGGTGTGGCTTATATCCGCGCTATCGAATCTCTCGATAAACTGAAAGGCGACAACAACGACGAACAAACCGGTATCGCTATCATCAAACGCGCTATCGAAGAGCCGCTGCGCCAAATCACTGCTAACGCTGGCATCGAAGGTTCCATCGTAGTACAGAAAGTGAAAGAAGGTAAAGGCGACTTCGGTTTCAACGCCCGCACTGAAGTATATGAAAAAATGCTGGCTGCCGGTGTTATCGACCCGACTAAAGTTAGCCGTATCGCCCTCGAAAACGCCGCTTCCATCGCTGGTATGCTGCTGACAACCGAATGTGTGATCGCTGACAAACCAGAACCTAAATCTGCTGCTCCTGCTATGCCAGGCGGCGGACACGGTATGGGCATGGACTACTAATCAGTCTTATTACCATAAAAAGAAACTCCCGCAGGTCCTTCTGCGGGAGTTTTTTTATCTTGTAACTTTACCGCCGGTATTGCGTTACACTGATAACTCTGGTAATTAAATCAACTCACAACTGAATGAAGTTATTGCTGAAAATAGCCCTGGCCTGCCTGCCGGTACTCACCCTGCTCTCCTGCTCCAAAAAAGCAGACGACATGGCCCCGATGGACGCCGCGGAAACAGATACACGCATCCAACAATATCTCTTTGCCCACAACGAAATCGCCGTACGTGACCCGTCCGGACTGTACTACCGCATTTATGCGCCCGGAGACAGCGTTCACTTCGTGAAATCTACGTCCGTTGTTTATGTCAACTATTCCAATCAACTGATCGACGGTACCATCGTAGACGCCTCTTTCGATGTGACCAACTTCAACAACCGGGAACTGAAAAATCATATTCCCGCCTGGCAGATAGGACTGGCCAAAATCTCCAAAGGAGGTAAAATCCGGATGTATATCCCGCCATACCTCGCTTTCGGCAGCATGGGCGTGCCCGACATCATCCCACCCAACGCCATCCTCATCTCCGAGGTGGAACTGGTGGATATCAAATAGATTTTTTTGTGTAACTATAAAATCCAAATATCAACGGAATGAAGAAAGTTTTTTTACTGGGAGGGTTAGGCCTCGCTTTACTGGCAGCCTGCTCTAAAAAAGACAATACGCCGCAGTACGATGCCATCAAACAATTCGATGCTGACAGTGTAACGATTGTCAATTACCTGAAAACCAACAACATCACCGCCTCCCACGATCCGAGGGGTATCTTCTGGCAGATCATCGACAGCGGCGATCTGGCCAACAAACCCACGCCCACCAGCAACGTGACCGTGAAATACGCCGGTACCTTCCTCGACGGAAAAACTTTCGACAGCAATGACAACGCCAGCTTCGACCTGAACCGTGTTATCGACGGCTGGACCATCGGTATCCCCAAGATCGGTAAAGGCGGGCGCATCAAGCTGTTCCTGCCCTCCATCTACGCCTACGGCCCCTACGCCAACAACGGCATCCCGGCCAACTCCGTGCTGCTGTTCGACGTCACACTGAAAGATCTCGTTAAAAAATAATTTTCCGGGGCTGGCCTGACAGGTCAGCCCTTTTAATTTCCCGTCACAGCGGCTGTATACAGAAATCGTTAAATAACAAAATCCGTAAACAGCTGAATAGGTAAAATGCCCTACTTTTACAGGTAAATCAATAATGTAGTGGCACACGAATGTATCTCCGTTTTCGACATCTTTAAGATTGGCATTGGTCCGTCCAGCTCCCATACTTTAGGCCCCTGGAGGGCCGCCCAACGTTTCCTCCGCGAACTGGAAGCCGCCGGTAAACTCCCTGCCGTTACCGGCTTACAGGTACTGCTTTATGGCTCCCTCGCCAAAACCGGTCATGGCCACGGTACCGATATCGCTGTGCTGCTGGGACTCTGCGGCGATGACCCCGTTACCTTCGACGTTAATAAAATCAACGATAAAATCGACGACCTGCGCCGCACCCGTAAAATGATGCTGGCCGGTAAATACGAAATAGATTTTGACCCGGTGGAAGACATTGAATTCCTCTTCGAGGAATCCCTGCCATTCCACCCCAACGCCCTCGTATTCCTCGTTACCTTCGCCGATGGCGATAAACGGGCGGCTACCTATTATTCCATCGGTGGCGGATTCGTAGTACAGGAAGGCGAAATAGGCGGCGGCACCACCTCGGTGGACCTGCCTTTTCCCATCGATACGGCCAGGCAACTGCTGCAGTTCTGCATCAAGACCGGCTTCAGCATCTCCGAACTGGTGATGGAAAATGAACTGGCCTGGAGACCGGAAGCGGAAACCCGCGCCGGCGTGCTCAATATCTGGCGCGTAATGCAGGAATGCACCTACCGCGGCTGCCATACCACCGGTGAACTGCCGGGCGGCCTCAAAGTAGCCCGCCGCGCCGCAGCACTCAATAAAAAACTGCTGAAAGGCCGCACCTATACCGACTATGCCTCCTGGATAGAAGCCATCCGCGCCGGTGGTGCACACTTCACCTATACACTCGACTGGGTGAGCTGCTTCGCCCTTGCCGTCAATGAAGAAAACGCCTCTTTCGGCCGCGTAGTCACAGCGCCCACCAACGGCGCCGCAGGCGTGATACCCGCCGTGCTGCAGTATTACATCGCCTTCTGCGATGGGCTTCACGACGATAAGATCATGCAGTTCCTGCTTACCGCCTCCGAAATCGGCAGCATCTTCAAAAAACGTTCTACCATCTCCGCCGCGATGGGCGGATGCCAGGCGGAAATAGGCGTTTCCTCCGCCATGGCCGCAGCAGCGCTGACAGAATGCCTCGGCGGCTCCCAACGGCAGGTGCTGATGGCCGCTGAAATAGCCATGGAACACCACCTCGGCCTTACCTGCGATCCTATCGGCGGACTGGTGCAGATCCCCTGCATTGAAAGGAACACCATGGGCGCCATCAAAGCCATCACGGCCTCCCAGCTGGCGCTGCAAAGCAACCCGGAACTGGCCAAAGTATCCCTCGACGCCGTGGTCAAAACCATGTGGGACACCGCGCTGGACATGAACTCCAAATACAAGGAAACCTCCGACGGCGGACTCGCGGTCAACATCCCGATCAGCCTCAGCGAATGCTAATATAAAATACGGAAACAGCGGTACAGGGAGCAGGATTTTAAATATGTTTATATTAAGAAAGAAACATATTTTCGTTTTGCGCTCAGTACCGCAATTCGTAATCCGTATTTTTTTATGCGTCACTACTTCTGGCTCCTGTTATTGTCAACTTCCGCCGCCGCCCAACAATTCGGGGGAAACCCTCCTTCCCTGAAATGGCAACAGATCAATACCGATACTGTCCGCGTGATCTTCCCGAAAGGCATGAGCCAGCAAGGGGAACGTGTAGCCAATATCGTTACCTGGCTGAATAAAAATACCCGCTCCTCTATCGGTCCGCTGGAAAGGAAAGTGGACATCGTACTGCAAAACCAGACCATGCAGTCCAACGGATACGTACAGCTGGGGCCTTTCCGCTCCGAATTCTACCTGGCCCCGTCTCCCACATCGCAGGACCTGGGCTCTCTCAACTGGACGGAGCAACTGGCGCTCCACGAATACCGCCACGTATTGCAGAATATGAACTTCCGGCAGGGAGTGTCTAAAGTGTTTTCCTGGCTGGGCGGGCAACTGGGACAGGCCGCAGCTACCAATATCGCCGTCCCCAACTGGTTCTGGGAAGGCGACGCCGTGATCAACGAAACCGTTTTCAGTCCGCAGGGGAGAGGCCGGCTGCCGGCTTTCTTCGACGGCTTCCGCGCCCTGTCGCTGGAAGACAAGCGCTACACCTACATGAAAATCCGCAACGGCTCCTACCGCGATTTCATCCCCGACCACTACCCGCTGGGCTATCTGCTGGCTACCTACGGCCGCAACCACTACGGCGACGATTTCTGGAAAGGCGTCACCAGCGACGCGGTCCGCTATCGTGGCGTTTTTTATCCTTTCTCCCAAAGCCTGAAAAAACGCACCGGTAAAAATATCACCGCCTTCTATAACGCCATGCTGGCAGAATACCAGCCACAGTGGAACCAATACGCGGCCCGCCCGGACACGACGCCGGCAGTACCGGTCACCGCTTCCGGCCGCACCGTTACCAACTACAAATATGTGTATGCCGCCGGTCCGGGTGAATGGATCGTCCTGAAAGACGCCTATAATAAAGTGCCGGGCATCTACCGCCTGCGCAGCAACGGCGACGAGCAACTGCTGGTAAGGCCGGGCATTGTTTACAACGATTTCTTCAGTTACCGCAACCAGCGCATAGTATGGGCCGCCGCCCGCTTCGACGCCCGCTGGGGCTGGAAAAACTACTCCGTCATCAGGGTGCATGACAACACCAGCGGCCATACGAAAACAGTGTCTCCCCGCGGGAAGTTCTTCTCACCGGATATCAGCGCCGACGGCCGGCAGATAGTCGCGGCGTCCATTACCCCTGACATGCGCTACAGCCTGCAGGTGATCAGCGCCGCCACCGGCGACATAGAGAAGGTGCTGCCCAATCCCGACAACTGGTACTACACCTTTCCCCGCTTCACAGCGGACGACAAGGCGGTGATCAGCGCCGTCCGTAATGAACGCGGTGAAATGGCCCTTATACAACAATCACTGCTGACCGGCGAAGCCACACCGCTCACACCCTTTAGTTATGTAGTGCTGGGAATACCGGCCGTGCAGGGGGATACGGTATATTTCACCGCTTCTGCCCGCGACGTAAACAACGTATATGCCATGACGTTGTCCGACCGGAAAACGTATGAAATTACAGACAGGGGCAACAGCGCGTTGCATATGGCCCCATCGCCGCAACAGGACAGCCTTGTGTTCAGCGAGTTTACCACCGCTGGCTACCGCCTGTACCGCACACCGCTGAAAACAGCCTGGAAAGAAATGCCGGTGGCACAGTCGCAGCACAGTAAATGGCTGCAGCCCGCTGCTACAGAAAGCGCCAACACGCTGGACATCGTACCGCACGATTCCCTGCCGGTAAGGAAATACCGGCTGTTTACCCGCCCCTTCAACTTCCACAGCTGGGTGCCATCCTTCAATGATCCCAATTACAGCATCTCATTGTTGGGTGAAAATATCCTCAATACCACCAACACTTCCATCGGGTACAACTATAACCGGAATGAAGGGTACTCCGATGTGAGCGCCAGCTTCACGTTTGGCGGATGGTTTCCCTACCTGAACACCGGCGTGGACTATATCTTCAACCGCAATACCGTGGTGCCGAACCTCGGCCGCATCTACTGGAATGAGCTGACCTGGCATGCCGGGCTGTCTGTTCCGCTGAACCTGTCCTCCGGGCTGTTCAGCCGTAGCCTGTTAATCGGGAGTGACTACAATATCCTGCACCGTTATCCGCAGGGTAACTTTAAATTCAGAAATGACAACCTGCAGTACCTGAGCAGCCGGCTGCTCTTCAATAACATGCGGGTCAAAGCCAAACAAAATATCTATAGCCATTTCGGGCAGTATGTGGCGTTGTATTACAACCACTCGCTGGGCAGTCCGTTTGCCACGCAGTTCTATGGCCGCATAGACCAATATCTCCCGGGGTTCTCCCGGAACCATAACATCGTGTTGCAGGCGGCTTTCCAGCAACGCGACCAGGATTTCAACTATACTTTCACCGACAATTTCGTATATGCCAGAGGGTACAATACGCCTTTCTATGACCGGGTATATAAGCTGGGGGCCAACTATCATCTGCCATTGGCGTATCCTGACTGGGGCTTTGCGCAGATCCTCTATTTCAGCCGTGCCCGGGGCAACCTGTTCTATGACTACAGCGTAGCAAGGGATTTTGTGAACAACAGGAACAACCGATATACGTCCGCCGGTGCGGAACTTTTCCTGGATACACGTATTGGCAACACGCTGCCGTTTACCTGTGGAGTGCGGTTCAGCCACCTGTTTGACAAAGACCCGAAAGACAATGCGCAGAACAGGGTAGATTTTATTGTGCCGTTACAGCAGCTGTTTAACTATTGATTTTGGGATTTTTTGATTTACGATTTTGGAATTTCGGGGATTATAATACGATTTACTACTAAAATATAAAAAGACCGAAGCACTGCTTCGGTCTTTTAGTTTCAGAGTCGCTTTTATGAATCCAGAAATTCCAAAATCGTAAATCAAAAAATCCCAAAATCCCAAAATCCCAAAATCATTTCACCGTGATCCGCAACGATGGTGCGCGGTAAAGTTTCTCTGGTGCGTATTCAATCAGGATGTCATCGAAGTATAATACATCTCCCTGTTGAAGGCTCTCTTTGAGGCGGGTGCTCCAGAGGGCCGGGAGGCGGGATGTTTTGAAGTTGTCGCCCGTATAGTCTTTATAGATGCCAGGTTGACCGGTAGTATCGTTGAGGTAAGGCTGATGTTGTTCGTACGTAAAAGCGAAAGAGATTACGGGGTAGAGATGATTTTTTTCATCGCGTACTACGAGTGCGGAGTCCAGCAGTTTCACCACCTGGCTTTTAGGCAGGGTATCGCTGAGAAAGAGTCCCCAGCTGCTGCGGAGCTTCGCGGGGCGTTTGTTGTTCGCCGGCGTGGTTTTGTTCGCGGATGAAGCTTTGGTGGCAGGAACGGGCTTTCTGCCGGATTGGGCAAAAGTGGCCGTGTTGATCATCAACAGCAGGAAAATGAATGCGGACAGGTGTTTCAGCATGATAGTGACGGGATATAAAAAAAATCGCCCGGTATACTAACGACCGGGCGATGGCTAAAATTATAAAGATTTCAAACTTTCCGTTATCACCTGGATTTTTGCTTCGGCGTCCGCTTTTTTGCGTCTTTCCGCTTCCACAATCTCCGGTTTGGCGTTCTGTACGAAACGTTCATTGGCCAGTTTGTTTTCCACTGACTTCAGGAAGCCCTGTTGATATTCGAGGTCCTTCAGCAGGGATTCTTTCTGTGCAGTGGTGTCCAGTACGGTTTCGGTGCCCAGGTAGAATTTATCTTTCTGAACCACGAGTGTGATACAGCCCGGAACCGCTTCCTGCACGTAATGTACTGCTTTGGCGTTTACCTGTTTGGCGATGGTGTCTTCAATTTGTTTGAAGGCGTTCTCGTGTTTGGTTTCGATATGCAGTACGATCGGATCTTTTGGTTTGATCTGGTTTTTAGTACGGGCGTCGCGGATGCCGGTGATCACTTCCTGTGCCAGTGTGCCTTCTACGAGGGTGGCATGTACCGGTGCGGCAGGAGTAGTGAATTGTTTCATCATCAGCACGTCTGCTTCATCGCGTACTTTCAGCTGTTGGTAGATCTCCTCAGTGATGAACGGCAGGTAGGGGTGCAGCAGTTGCATCAGCTGTTCGAAGAAAGATACCGTTTGCGCGTATACGGCAGCGGAGATAGGCTGTTCAAAACCTGGTTTCACCCATTCGAGGTACCAGCTGCAGAAGTCGTCCCAGATAAGGCTGTAGATGGCTTTCAGGCCTTCGCTCAGGCGGAAGTCAGCGTGCAGCGAGGCTACCTGTGCCTGTACTTCATTCAGGCGGCTCTGGAACCATCTGATGGGGAAGAGGCTGGAGGCGTCCACATTGTCAGTCGCCTGACGGGATTCCCACATTTTCACCAGTTTCAGCGCATTCCAGATTTTATTGTTGAAGTTACGGCCCTGATCGCAGCTGGAGGTATCGAACAGGAGGTCGTTACCGGCAGGGGAGCTGATCATTACGCCGAAACGTACGGCGTCGGCGCCGTAGCTGTGAATGAGTTCCAGCAGGTCGGGCGAGTTGCCCAGCTGTTTACTCATTTTACGGCCTTCCTTGTCTCTCACCATACCGGTGAAATACACGTCGTTGAAAGGCTTTTGTCCGTTGAATTCCAGGCCGGCCATGATCATACGGGCCACCCAGAAGAAAATGATATCCTGACCGGTAACCAGTACGGAACCGGGGTAGTAGTATTTGTAGTCTGCGTTGTCCGGGCTGGAGATACCGTTGAATACTTCCATGGGCCAGAGCCATGAGGAGAACCAGGTATCGAGGCAGTCTTCATCCTGCTTCAGGTCGGCCGCGGTCAGTGTGATGCCTTTCTGTGCGAACAGGGCTACGGCTTCTTCTGCGGTGGCGGCTACTTCAAAAGTACCGTCGGCAGCATACCAGGCAGGGATCTGCTGTCCCCACCACAGTTGGCGGGAGATACACCAGTCCTTTACATTTTCCATCCAGTATTTGTAGGTAGCGAGGAAACGGTCGCCGGGATGTATTTTAACATCGCCGTTTACTACAGCGTCCAGCGCCGGTTTAGCGATGTTGGCCATTTTTACGAACCACTGGGTGGAGATGCGGGGCTCTACTACGGTCGTCGGGTTGCGCTGACTGTAGCCGAGGCGGGTGGTATAAGCTTCTTCTTTCACCAGCTGGCCGGCTTCTGCGAGAGCGGCTACTGTTTTCTTACGGGCCACGAAACGGTCTTCTCCAACGAATACCACGGCGGCGGCGCTCAGGGTGCCGTCGTCGTTGAGGGTGTCGATGATGTCGAGGTTATGTTTCAGGCCGAGGTTATAGTCATTGATATCGTGTGCGGGCGTCACTTTCAGGGCGCCGGTACCGAAGGCTTTGTCCACGTAGGTGTCGAAGATAATGGGCACGGGGCGGTTTACCAGCGGAACGATGGCAAAATGACCTTTCAGGTGCGCATATCTTTCATCTTCCGGGTTTACGCAGATGGCGGTATCGCCCATGATGGTCTCCGGGCGTTGGGTGGCGATGGTGATGAATTCGCCGGTGGGTTTACCTTCCGCGTCGGTGATGGCATATTTAACATGGTACAGGAAACCCTGGATGTCTTTGTATTCCACTTCCTCGTCGCTCAAAGCGGTTTTGGCCTTGGGGTCCCAGTTGATCATGCGGGCGCCGCGATAGATGAGACCTTTGTTGTACAGTTCCACGAACACTTTGATCACCGCTTTATAATAGTGGTCGTCCATGGTAAAGGTCACCCTGTCCCAGTCGCAGGAGCAGCCGAGTTTTTTGATCTGTTGGTAGATGATACCACCATATTTTTCTTTCCACTCAAAAGCGTGTTTGAGGAAGTCTTCGCGGGAGAGCTGGGATTTTTCGATCCCTTTTTCTCTTTTCAGCATGTCTACCACTTTCGCTTCCGTTGCGATGGAGGCGTGGTCGGAACCGGGTACCCAGCAGGCGTTGAAACCGCTCATACGGGCGCGGCGCACCAGTATGTCCTGGACTGTTTCATTGAGGGTATGGCCAAGATGCAAGACCCCGGTGACGTTAGGCGGGGGGATCACTACAGTAAAGGGCTGGCGGCTATCCGGCGTAGAGTGGAAATAACCTTTGTCCATCCAGTGTTGGTACCATTTTTCTTCAACCGTTGCAGGCAGGTAATTTTTCGAGAGTTCCATGCTATTCATAATATAAGTCTGCAAAAATAACGGAGATTGACCAGAGAAGGAAATTATGGGGCAGAATATTAGTGCGGGACCGCAGTGCCGGGAAAGATGACGGGATGCGCGTTGTGCGCCCGTTTCCCTTCGGCCGGCTGCAATACTGCTGCACCAGCGGCTTTTGTGCAAAAAAAAAGTGCATCCGGGGATGCACCTTTTGCGGTAGATAAGTGTCTTTATATAGGTAATCCCGGGCTTCAACCCCGGGACACGGCTTGTACGGTTTACATGGTTTCAGCGATGACCTGGCAGGTTTTTGCCACCATTTCGGGCGTGATGTCCAGGTGGACGACCATTCTGACCTGTGTAGGGGAGATGGCCATGGTAAGGATGCCTTCTTTGCGGAAGTGGTCTGTCAGTTTCTGGGGTGTCCATTCGCCGCCGGTAACTTCGAAGATGAGGATATTGGTTTCCACGGGCAGCATATGGCCGGTGAAGGTTTTTTCCAGCAGGGCTGCCGCTATTTGTTTGGCGTGCTGGTGGTCTTCTTCGAGGCGCTGGATATTGTTCTCCATGGCATAGATGCCGGTGGCGGCCATATAGCCGGCCTGCCGCAGGCCGCCGCCCAGTTTCTTGCGTACGCGTCGGGCTTCGCGGATGAAGGCGGTGCTGCCGAGGAGTACGGAGCCCATGGGGCAGCCCATGCCTTTGTTGAGGCATACGGAGATGCTGTCAAACGTACGTCCGTAGCTGCGGGGATCCTGCCCGGTGGCTACGATGGCATTGAAAAGGCGGGCGCCGTCCAGGTGGAGGGCCAGTTTATGGTGGTCGCAGACCTGGCGGATACGGAGCACCTCGTCCCAGTCGTAGCAGCATCCGCCGCCGCGGTTGGAAGTATTTTCGAGGCATACCAGGCTGGTGCGGGCTTTGTGGACATCGTCGGGGTTGATGGCCGCTTCCACCTGGGCAGCGGTGATCATGCCGCGGTCGCCGGTGATGGGATGTACCTGGGCGCCGGCGTTGAAGGCGATGCCGCCTCCTTCATAAATATAAACATGGGCGAGGTTGCTGCAAACCACTTCATCCCCCGGCAACGTATGTACTTTGATGGCAATCTGGTTGCTCATTGTGCCGGAAGGGCAGTAAAGGGCTGCCTCTTTGCCAAAATAGTCTGCCATCATGGCTTCCAGTTTGTTGACACTGGGGTCTTCGCCAAAAACGTCGTCTCCTGTTTCAGCCTGTAACATGGCCTGTAACATGCCAGGGCCGGGGCGTGTAAAAGTATCGCTGCGAAAGTCTATCATATGATTGAATAATTTGCAAGGACTTTGACTATAAATTAGTTAAGATGCTAATTTAATAATGATTATTTATCAATTGTTAAAATTTGCATAAAGCGTGTGGCAACAAGGACTAAAGCACTATAAAATATCGTTATAAAACTGTACTTTGTTATAGCGAAGACGAAAAAAAGAAGGATTTGGTAGAGTGGTGGGTTAGCACGATCTTTGCAGGCTAATTAAAACAAACGAATAAGGTGCGGGAAATTTTGTAAGTTAATTAAATTCAAAATTCAAACAAAATATTTCTTTCGCTGTTATTCTTATTTATAAACCAATACAATTTTTCATATGAGGCAACTTAAAATTGCCACCCAGATCACCAATCGTGATTCGCAGGCGGTAGAAAAGTACCTGCAGGAAATCTCGAAGATCCCTTTGTTAACACCTGAGGAGGAGACCGTTTTGGCGCAGCGCATTAAAATGGGCGATCAGAAGGCTCTTGAAAGATTGACTACAGGAAACTTACGTTTCGTGGTTTCCGTTGCCAAGCAGTATCAGCACCAGGGGCTCAGCCTCAGCGACCTTATCAATGAAGGTAATTTAGGCCTGATCAAAGCTGCGCAGCGTTTCGATGAAACGAAAGGTTTCAAATTCATCTCTTATGCAGTATGGTGGATTCGCCAGTCCATCCTGCAGGCGTTGGCCGAACAAGGTCGTCTCGTTCGTCTGCCGCAGAACAAAATTGGCACCTATAATAAAGCGAACAAAGCTTACATGGCATTTGAACAGGAAAACGAGCGTGAGCCTTCTACCGAGGAACTCGCAGAAATCCTGGAAATGTCTGAATCGGAAATCAATAACATTTTCCAGAGCAACACCCGCCATATGTCACTGGACGCACCAGTACATGAAGCTGAAGACGTAGCCATGGGAGACCTGCTGGAAGGTGGAGACATTACCGACGACGACGTGATGAGAGATTCCCTCCGCGAGGAAATACGCCGGGTGTTAAAATCCCTGAGCCCCCGCGAAGCGGAAATTGTGAATGCCTATTTCGGTCTGGATGGTGAAAACGGCGCAACAATCGAACAAATCGGACAGAAGTACGATCTGACCAAAGAAAGAATCAGGCAAATCAAGGAACGCGCTATCAAAAGGCTCCAGAAAGCACGCTATAGCGGTGCCCTGAAATCCTACCTGGGATAATATTTTCGATTTCCGGAGAAATCACTGTATAAATCCTCTTAATCTATAAAAACACCGGCCTTGTAAATACATGGCCGGTGTTTTTATATTGATAACACCCCTTATTTTTGCAAACATGCGCAACTTCCTGATGATCATCGTGGCTGCCGCTGCATTCCTTTCCGCCTGCGAGAAAGATATCAGCGTCAACCTGCAACAGCAGGAACCTTCGCTCGTGGTGGAAGGTAAATTTGAAACCAACCGGTACCCGCAGGTAGTGCTCACCCGCAGCCTCGGCTACTTTTCGAAGATAGATCCCGCCACCTTACTGGCCTCCTTTGTGCATAACGCCGTGGTGACCGTCTCCGACAGTGTCCGCACCATGACACTCAAAGAAAGGATCGTGGAAATACCCGGACTTGGTCCCGTTTTCGCCTACGTGCCCGACAGCACCGGATCTGCCGCTTTCAGAGGAAAAAACGGCGGCCGGTATACCTTGAAAATTAAGGCTGACAATAAGTCATACGAGGCAGTGACAACAATACCCCTGCAGGGCCTCCACCTGGACACCATCTGGTGGCAACGGGTAAGGCAGGAAAACGATACCTCCAAGGCTCGTGTATGGGCCAGGATCACCGATGCTGCGGCGTCCGGCAACTATGCCCGGTACTTCACCCGGATCAACAGCGGCGGCTTCCTGCCCGGTATGAACTCCACCATGGATGACCAGGTGGTGAACGGCACAACATTTGAAATTCCTCTCGACGCCGGCGTCGACAAAAGCAAACGCGAAAATCCGGAGACATACGGCTTTTTTAAAAGAGGCGATACGGTAACGGTGAAGTTCTGTAACGTCGATAAAGCCACCTTCAGCTTCTGGCGGGCGTTGGACTTTGCCTATAACAGCACCGGCAATCCGTTTGCATCTCCCACGAAAATATTGGGAAATGTGCCCGGCGCCGTCGGCTACTGGGGCGGTTATGCCGTCACCTATAAAACAGTTATTATCAGGAAATAATTTATATAGAGCAATCAAAGTATGGAAAACAAACAACAAGAACATGTGCATCTGTTGATCATCGGTTCCGGCCCCGCCGGCTACACCGCTGCAATATATGCCTCAAGAGCCAACCTTAAACCAGTATTGTACCAGGGTATTCAACCCGGTGGCCAGCTGACCATTACTACTGAAGTGGAAAACTATCCCGGCTACCCGGAAGGTATCCAGGGCCCGGAAATGATGGTGGACTTCGAAAAACAGGCTACCCGCATGGGCGCTGATATCCGCTACGGCCTGGCTACTGCCGTGGACTTCAGCAAACAACCATATAAAGTGACCATCGACGAGGAAAAAGAAATCACTGCCGACGCCATCATCATCGCTACAGGCGCCTCCGCCAAATGGCTGGGACTTCCGTCCGAACAACGGCTCAACGGCAGCGGCGTTTCTGCCTGCGCAGTATGCGACGGTTTCTTCTTCCGCGGTAAAGAAGTAGCGATCGTTGGCGCCGGTGACACCGCCGCTGAAGAAGCGCTCTACCTCTCTAAAATGTGCACCACCGTACACATGCTCGTGCGTAAACACGAAATGCGCGCCTCCAAAGTAATGCAGGACCGCGTACTGAAAACCTCCAATATCATCGTATACTGGAACACCGAAACGGACGAGGTACTGGGCGATAAAAAAGTGGAAGCCGTAAGAGTACGCAATAACCAAACCGGCGAGAAAAAAGACGTTCCGGTAAGCGCTTTCTTCGTAGCTATCGGCCACCAGCCTAACTCCGCCATCTTTAAAGACTACCTGCAGCTGGACGACCAGGATTATATCGTGACCGTTCCGGGCAGCAGCCGTACCAGCATCGAAGGCGTATTCGCCTGCGGCGACGTACAGGACAAAATTTACCGTCAGGCTGTAACAGCAGCTGGCAGCGGTTGTATGGCCGCCCTCGACGCTGAAAGATACCTGTCAGCCAAAGAACACCAATAAACAATGACAAACGGAGAACGACGAACGATACTCCAGGTATGCTTCGCCAGCCTCCGGTCATTATTAAAATCAATAACAACCACATTACGAATTACTGATTACGGATTGTACCCCAATTCGTAATTCGTAATTCGTAATCCGTAATTGTCCCAGATGCTCACCATCGCCCTCGAACAAGCTGCTTTCCGCGCCTATCATGGCCTTTACCCGGAAGAAACCGTGATCGGCAACGATTTCCTGCTCGATATATCCGTTCGTATACCTGGCTCCGTTGCCATCGATGACCTCACGGATACGGTCAACTACCAGGGGATCTATGAAATAGCAAAAGCTATCATGGCACAGCCCAAACCCTTGCTGGAAGAAGTAGTATATGCCCTCACAGACGCCCTCAGAGAACGGTACCCCTCCATTCAGCATAGCACCGTTACCCTCCGGAAACTGAACCCACCCATGGGTGCCAGTGTCCGTAACTCCCTGGTGTCACTGGCAAAGGACTACTAAAATACACGGCCGCCCCGCGCTAATTATTTGTAATTTTCGTAGATTTATAGCAACAAGTAAATCAAGCATTTCTTACCCTGCTAAAAACCAGTCCTATGATGAAACGGATTCTGACAATTTCATTCCTGCTCTGCGCTGTATTATTTGCAAAAGCCCAATCGGTGGATGAAATGGTGGAACAGGCCAGGCAGCTGGAGTTGCAAATGAAGGAAGAAGCCGCACTGGAAAAGGACAAGGAAATACTGAAAATACAACCCGGCGAAATAAAGGCACTGAACCAGGCCAGCCAGATGTGCTCCCGCATCGGGAACCGTCAGAAAGATAAAAGCGCTAAAACAAACTATTTCAATCAGGCTAAAACATATGCACAGTCGGCCCTGAAAGTGGACCCGAACAATGCAGACGCCAATCTCGCTATGGCCGTAGCCATGGGACGTATGGCCCTCATCTCCGGTGCCAAGGAAAAAGTAGCGGCTTCCAAAGATGTCAAGAAATACGCTGAACTGGCGATTAAATTCAATCCTAACCTCGCACAGGCCTACCATGTGCTGGGCAAATGGAACTATGAAGTGGCCAACCTCAACGTGTTCGAAAGAGGCGCCGCTAAAATGCTCTTCGGCGGCCTGCCGGACGGCTCCCTGAAAAATTCCATTGCCAACTATGAAAAATGCCGGCAGCTGGACCCATCCTTTCTGCTCAATTATTACGAACTGGCCCGCGCCTATAAGGCCGACGACCAGCAGGACAAAGCCATCGAAGTGCTGAAAAAAGCCCTGTCACTCCGCAGTATCTACCAGGATGACGCCAGCATCAAAGCTGATTGCAAAAAAATGCTGGACGATCTGCAGTAATAAATCAGATCACCTTCCCTTTCCATTTACCACTTTTCAGATACCAGGCGCTGAGTCCGAATATCAGTATCCAGTAAATGAAATCCGCACCCCATGCAAGATGCAGCGGGCTGCGCATCCTTTCTATCACAATATCGCAATAGATCATATAACCCACCACGGCCGTACACTCGGTCAGGAGGTTCATCCGCGTATTGCCGGTGCCGGTCACCCCGCTGAGCACTACCGCCGCTACCGCCATCAGCAATGTGCTGAGGGTGATGATCCGGATAGACGGGATAGCCGCCGTGATCAGCGTGGCGTCGTTGGTATAAATATGCAGCAGGGTATAGGGGAAGAGGTTCACCAATATACAGATGACAGTGGCGCAACCGAGACTGATGGCCACAATGTTTTTAATGACCTTGAATACAAGGTGCTCCTTGCCCTGCCCGATAATATTGCTCACCATCGTATTGCAGGTGGCCGCCAGCGCCCAGGTGAAAATGCCGAAAAAGCCGAAAATACTGCGCAGCATATTGGAAATGGCCAACGGCCGCTCTCCCAGGTGCTCGATGAAAATAAAGAAGACAAACCAGCTGCCAATGCTGAAAAGAAACTGTACGATCAGCGGCGCAGACACGTTCAGTATATTCCGGATAATCTCCCATCGGGGCTTCAGGTAGGTAAATAAGCTATAGCGGATATGGTACTTTTTCAGGAAAATGATACTGAAAGCCACCGAACAGCCGGTGATCTCCGCGATGATAGACGCAATCGCCGCCCCGTTCAGCCCAAGGGCCGGCAGTCCCAGCTTCCCGAAAATCAGCGTATAGTCGAAGAAGATATTGACCGTTTCCTGGCACAGCGAGGTGACGGCCAGCACCCGGGAGTTGCCGCTGCCGATGTAAAAGGCATTGGCCATGCTCAGCATCATCAGGAAGGGCAGTCCCCAGATACGGATACGGATGAACGAAACCGCGGCGGAAAGGATCTCCTGGTTGTGCAGTGTTTTGGAGAAAAAGTAAGGCGCTACCGCCAGGGTTATCAGGATGGCCGTCAGGGCAAAGACGGTGCCCACCTCCAGCCCGTTGGCGAAAAGCTGGCCGATGCTGCTGAACTGCTGCTGCCCCGCACGGCGGGCTATCAGCACCTGCAGACCGTTGTTAAGCCCGTAAGCGATCATATACATTACCAGGTAATAGATACCGGCAATACCGTTGGCCGCCAGCTCCAGCTCGCCCAGCCGGCCCAGGAAAGCGGTGTTGGTCATGTGGTTAAACTGAGGGATAATCAGTGCCAGGCATATAGGGGCGGCGATTTTAATGATCTGCCGGTTGTTAACTTCGAGTTGCATCGTGAAATGGGTCTGATATTCATCAAAAAACAAAGATATAGCCTCACCAATTCACTAAAAAGATTATTATTGTAATTCATTTGAATGGTAAAATATGCCCGTGGCTTACAACATCCATCCTGCATTTACAGTAGATGATGAAACCTTACTGGAGACCGATCTTACCGCCTGCCACCTGCTGGTGCTGGTAGGTAGCGGTACTTTCAGTTATGTGGTGTTTGATCCCGCAGCGAAAAAATTCCTGGCGCTTAAATCCTATCATTTCCAGCCTCAGAAACTGGCAGTGGCCGACCTGGAGATGATAGAAGAGGTGTTCGACGCAGACAAACTGCTGTTTACCGCCTTCAAATCCATACTGCTGGCTTTTGACACCGGCGGGGGCGTACTGGTGCCACAGGTATATTACATGCCTTCTCTGAAAAAAGAATACCTCCACCTGTCACAACCCGAGAAAATGCAGGAGGCCATCCTGGCCGATCTGATGCCGGGACAACCGATGGTGAACATCTTCAGCGTGGACAAAGACCTGCTGGGGTTCCTGCGCAAGGAATTTTCCACCGACCTGGTGGTTCATGCCAATTCGGCCCTGTTGCAGGCCTATCCGCAGGACCTGGACTACCGTGCGGCTGAAGGGATCGCTTTTGTGCATGTGCAGCGGCATACCTTTACCCTCACCATCTATGTGAACGGCAAACTCCTGATCCAGCAGGACGGCGAATACCAGGCCGGCCTGGATGTAGTGTACCAGCTGGTCAATACCCTGCGGCAGCTGGGACTGGACGAGCGGCAGGTGAAAGTGAAACTGGGAGGAGTGGTAGCTACCGACAGCGTAGTATACCAGGAGATGTATAAATTCATACCCAGCCTGGAATGGGTACAACGATTGCCGGGATTCAGCTATGTTACGCCCATGCAGGAAATCCCGGGCTATTATTTTCATAACCTGTATGCGTTAGCATTATGCGTATAATCGGAGGAGAACGTGGGGGCAGAAAGATACAACCGCCTGCAAAAATGCCTAATACAAGGCCAACAACAGACATTGCCAAAGGCGGACTGTTTAATATCATTGAGAACAACCTGGATATTCCTTCTTTAAAAACACTCGATATTTTTGGCGGTACCGGCAGCATCAGCTATGAGCTGGCTTCCAGGGGCGCCACCAATATGACCATCGTGGAGAAAGACCCGTCGATGGCCGAATTTATTACGAAAACAGCGCAGTTGCTGGAGATACCCACCCTGAAAGTAATACGGATGGATGTTTTTAAGTACCTGCAGCAATGCACTGAAAAATTCGATTTCATTTTTGCCGACCCGCCTTATGCCATGGACGCCATGTACAAACTGCCGGGGATCATTTTTGAGCAGCAACTACTCAACCCCGAAGGCTGGCTGGTCATAGAACATACCCGGCAGAACGATTTCCGGGACTATAGTTATTACCGCTCCGAAAGGAGCTACGGCGGTACCACCTTCTCGATCTTTATCAACCGGGAAGAGCTGAAACGCTGATCCGTTATCTTAAATAATCAACTTTTCATGAGGACTTGTTTATTTCCGGGCACCTTCGATCCCATTACGCTGGGCCATACCGATATCATCAACCGGGGGCTGGACCTGTTCGACCGCCTGGTGGTGGGCATCGGCACCAACAGCAGCAAAACGCCCATGTTTGCACTGGAGGAGCGTATCGCCTGGATCAGGGAGATCTATAAAGACGACCCGAGAGTGGAAGTATCCGTCTACAAGGGACTTACCATCAACTTCTGCAAGGAAATCGGGGCCAATTTCATCCTGCGTGGCATCCGGTATGTGAGCGACTTCGAGTATGAAAAGGCCATCGCTGACGTGAACCGGACCATCGCTCCTGAGATAGAAACGATTTTTCTGACCACCACGCCGCAGTATTCCAGCGTAGCCTCTACACTGGTGCGGGACATCTACCGCAATGGGGGCGATGTGGAACCTTTCCTGCACAAAGTAGTGCTGGAAGGACTGAAACAACATAAGCTATAACTGATAAAGTACTTACTATGAAAGCGATCTGGCATTCCCTGGACGTATCCCTGGACACGCTCAATGAGCTGGGGGAAAATACGATGGGAGCATACCTGGGAATGGAGTTTACAGAAATAGGACCGGATTACCTGAAAATGATGATGCCGGTAGACCACCGTACCAAACAGCCTTATGGACTGTTGCATGGCGGCGCTTCTGTAGCTCTCGCGGAAACCGTGGGCAGCATGGCCTCCGCGTTGATCATCGACCCGGAAAAACAAATGTGTGTGGGAATGGAAATAAGCGCCAACCACCTGCGGGCGGTGAAAGAAGGGTATGTACATGCCATCGCCCGACCACTGCATATAGGCGCTACCAGTCATGTGTGGGATATCCGTATCACGGACGACCAGCATAAGCTAATCTGCGTGAGCCGGCTGACCATGGCTATTCTCGCTAAAAGATAATTACGGATTACGAATTGAGGGCTCCCTTTTTGGAAAGGTTATTAAATAACCGTACCATGAGACAGCCCACAATTCGTAATTCGTAATCCGTAATTCGCAATTACATCCCTTCCGCTTTGAATACTTCCCGGATGTTTTCGTAGGAGAATTTGAGGTACTTCTCTACGTTTTCCGGTTTTATCCATTCTATATCCTGGATATCTTCTTCAATCTGTGGCACGGTCAGTTCCGTACCGGTGAACTGCATCCGGTACCAATGGGTGTGTTTCAGTACTTTCTTTGTCTTCATGGGATAGTAGTGAAACGTTTCCGTGATTTTATGGGTCAGGGCGATGGTATGCAGCCCGGTTTCCTCCGCTACTTCACGGACGGCGCAGGTTTCGAGGTCTTCACCAGGGTCCTGTTTGCCTTTGGGGAGGTCCCATTTCCCTCTGCGGAACATCATCAGCACTTCGCCGGCAGGATTGGTGATCAGCCCCCCGGCCGCCACCAGCACCGTAAAGTGGAGAGACACCTTTTTAAATAACTGCTTCACATCGTCGGTGATAAACACTGCTGCATCCTTTTTCCCTTCTTCCATTTTCTGCAACACTTTGGTTATCTTCTCCGTGTCAGGGTTCAGGTAAACCTTGGCCCCGTTGATGCCTGCCGGTATGTTTTGTTCACTTTCGCTGATAATGAGGGGGCGCTCATTCAGATAGATCGTCATGTTTGCTTGCATGATACAAATTTATACATTTGGCGATTCCGCTATTTAGATATTTAAAGAATTAATGGAAACGCACCGACCGGTAAATATCTAAATGGCTAAATAACCAAATGTTTTAACTTTGGCGCCGTATGAGTACAGTAAGCGAAAAACAAGTGGCAGAAAAACTGCTGCAGGTGCAGGCCGTAAAGTTGAGCCCTGCCCAGCCTTTTACATGGGCCTCCGGATGGAAATCCCCCATCTATTGCGATAACCGGAAGCTGTTGTCCTTTCCATATGTGCGGGACTATATCAAATCTGAGTTGTGCAATACCGTTTTTGAAACCTACCCGGATGCTGCGGTCATCGCTGGTGTGGCTACTGCCGGTATTCCCCATGGCGCATTGGTGGCCGACCAGCTCAAGCTGCCGTTTATCTACGTTCGTTCCAAGCCGAAAGAACATGGAATGGGCAACCAGATCGAGGGCGTATTACAGCCTGGTCAGCAGGTGGTAGTGGTAGAAGACCTGATCTCCACCGGTAAGAGCAGCCTCGAGGCGGTGCAGGCGATCCGCGCCGCCGGCGGCGAAGTGATCGGCATGGTGTCTATCTTCAACTATGGTTTTGACGTGGCGGTGAAAGCATTCGAAGCTGCCGGTGTACCGTTCAAATCGCTGAGCAACTACAACGCCATGATCGCGCTGGCAGAAGAGAAAGGCATTGTGTCCGGAGATGAGATCAGCACCTTACAGGCCTGGAGAACAGCGCCGGACCAATGGGGTAAATAGGATATTACTTTTTTTGTATATTCGGTTGTCAAAATCTATACTATGCGTATCGTAAAATTAGTAATGCTGTTCCTGCTGGCGAGCGTAAGCGTGGCCATGGCCCAGCAGAAGAAAAAAGCCCTGCTGACTGCTAAGATCAGTACGCCAACTGTGCAGTGTGAGTCCTGCAAAAACCGTATTGAAAGATACATGTCCCAGGAAGAAGGCGTGGAGTCTGTAAAAGTGGATTATAAAAAGCACGTGACGACTGTCAAGTATTGGGATGACCGTACGAACATCGAAAACGTTAAAACGGGTATTGCCAATGCCGGTTATGACGCCGATAACGTAACTGCCAATCCGGAAAGCTACGCTAAGCTGCCCAAATGCTGCAAAAAGCCGGAAGATGGCGGCGGCATGGAAAAGAAAAAGCACTAAGTCTTTATATCATTGCATCACCCGGGAAGTCTCCCTTCCCGGGTGTTTCTTTAGCCTGTAATTCCCCATATTTCTCCCCGAATTGCCCGAATTGCTCAATTTTTCAACTTTTTGGCTATTTCCTGCATTCTCTTTAACCCGTTCAAGCATCATTTAGGCGCATTGCAGCAGCTGCTGGCTACCGTATCGCCCGCTGATCTGCCGGCCGCCCTGCAGAAAATCGGGACTTCCCAGATGGACATGTACACCGGCCACCTGTCACCGGAAGCTATTTTTGAGGAAATTATCTCACAGCTGGCAGCGCAGGAGATGCACCTGCCGGCTACCTTCGCTGCCGCCACAGCGGCGCGGCAGGGATACCTGGAAGTAACGCTGTCGGATACCTCCCGCTGGGTGCTGCGACTATCGGATGATCCGGAACGGTATATCCATCTGCACCCGGGGCGGTACAGCCCACATACGCTGCGCATTAAAGCAGCAGCGCTGAAAACGGCCATGGCTTACAAAGCGGCAGCCGGGAACGGACGCCTTAGCGGGGACCTGCTGCCGGACATGAACGCCGTCAGGGCCGTAGCGGGACTGTCGCCGGTGCGGAGCATCGACGATGCGCAACATCTGCTGAAAATTATCGGGTTGATTTCAGCATCCGGGGGATAAACGCTCCTGGCCAGCATGTTATTCAAATCTTTTTTCATCGAAATTGTTATCGCTTCTGAGAATTGTCCTTTCCGGGCGACAATATTTGTTTGGTTTGAGTGGTGTTGGGAATACAGGTCCAGGCGCCCGAACTTCACATACTGAACTTACCGGCGCGCCAACGTCCCAAACTTCCGGTCCCAACTTCGCGTGCCGCACACCCTTGCATTTCCGCTAAATAAAAAAAGCTCCGGGGCTTCCCGAAGCTTTCTGACAGCCAGGCTGTCGATTTATCGTGGCCCGGGCTTTAGCCCCGGGAACTGTTCGTTTAGAAAAAATTCAGCGCCTGTTTGGTTTCGCATTTAATGGGGAAGGGGATGAAGATGCCGCCTTTGCCTACTTTGCAGTTACCGGTGGCTTTAATGGTGACTTCTTTGCTGGAGAAAGCGGTAAAGGCGTTCTTCAGCACATTGGCCATATTGACTTCCAGTTTCACCGGAAAATAAAAAGTGTCCTTTGCGGGGATGCTGATCATGGTGTCCTGGAGGGAGCGGCCTACTTCGGTATCGTCAAAATAGACATTGAAATTGGCGTCTTTTAGTTTCAACTGATAATTGTTCGGGTTGTAATATGCCAGGGTCAGCCGTACAATACTCTTGGACATACCCATCTCATCCATTTGCAGATTAGCAACTCTTACAAACTCCAAATCCTTCATTTTCTCGCATGAGCTCGTCAGCCCCCAGGTAGCGATAATGATCAAAATCAGACGGATCGTTTTCATTGTTTATCGGTGAACTTTTAATCTTCAAACCTACTGCAAAGGTTTTATTTATCAAAAAACCGGCAACGAATTGGGAAACATTTAACGGGAAATTATGGTGGAGCCGGGTAGGGGCATCTCATTGTATAATCTAAAAGATAAATATTAAAAAATATTTTCTTTACGATTCTTTTTTATCTTTAAAAGCCTTCCTGAGCTTGGTTAAAATCATCACGCAAGCAACTAATTTCTTTAGTATTTTTGCATTTGTCTGCCATTTTACTTTAATCGGTGAAATACTAATTTCATTAGCATATGAATAACTTTTCTATGAATTGTTATCCAGTTACTTGAAATTAATTGTTAAATAGATAACTCTAAGTAGATCAGCAGCTGTAACTATTCATTTCCGCAATGCCGGGCAAAAATTTTGACATTATGACAGAGAATGCAAAAAGTGAAGTACTATTAATTGAATCACAGTATTTTCCGCCGATTAGCTTCTACAAAACTTTAATTAACCACGATATATTACAGATCGAGAAATATGAGCACTATCAAAAGCTCAGTTACCGGAACCGTTGTTACCTTGCCGGCCCAAATGGGCGTATGATTTTAAGTGTGCCGCTCACCCGGGGAAAAAATCAGCGGACGGTGATGAAGGACGTCCGGATCAGCAATGAGGAGAAATGGCAATCGTTGCATTGGAAAACGCTCGTGTCTGCTTATCGTCGTTCTCCCTGGTTTGAATATTACGAAGAAGATATGCAGGGATTGTTTGAAAAACCGTTCAATTTTCTGCTCGACTGGAACATGGCCTGTTTCGAATGGGTAAATAGCAAGCTCGGCATTAATCCGGTTATCCGGTTTACCGACAGCTATCAAAAGGATGTGCCCGGTGTGACGGACGCACGTGAACTAATCCTGCCCAATACCCCTGCAGGAGAAGAGGCGCCGCAATACACCCAGGTGTTCCAGGAACGTGTCGGTTTCCTGCCCGATCTGAGCATTCTGGACCTGCTTTTCTGCGAAGGGAAACAGTCAATGTCGGTCATCAATAATGCTTAATAAATATTAAATAAATTTATTTAATTGGTTGATTTATAATTGTTTGTATATTTGCAACGATGTTGACCTGTTGCCCGGCCGGGCCCCCGGAAAAAAATTACTGCAGCAATCAACAAAATATTTAGCTTTGCAACCAATTTTGCTGGGTTTCGAACTGACGTAGGTGTGTAAACCAGGAGTTTCCAGCGAGGAAAAGGAGCATTTATCCTGTAGTTTATTTTATTACTAATTCATTTGCAGATTTAAATGAACAACACCTACACCGACCTCGTTAAACAGACTTTTGAATTCCCCCAGGAGGGCTTTGATGTAAAAGACAACTACCTGGAGTTTAACGGTTTGGACATTAAGGCGCTGATTGACAAGTACGGAACGCCTTTTAAGTTGACCTACCTTCCCAAGATCGGAATGCAGGTCAACAAGGCAAAGAAAATGTTTCATGACGCCATCAAAAAGAACAGGTACGACGGAAAGTATTATTATTGCTATTGTACCAAAAGTTCGCACTTCTCCTTTATTATGGAGGAAACCCTGAAACATGGGGTGCACATCGAAACCTCGTTTGCTTATGATATCGATATCGTAAACAAGCTGTACGAAAAAAAGAAGATCAACAAAGAGACGTTTGTTCTCTGTAACGGTTTCAAAACAAAAGCCTACACCAGGGCCATCGCCAGACTGATCAACAGCGGCTTTAAAAATGTGATCCCGGTGCTGGACAATAAAGAGGAACTGGAAGACTACAAACGGAACATCCGGATAAAAGATAAAGTGAAACTGGGTATCCGCGTTGCTGCGGAAGAAGAGCCCAGCTTCGACTTCTATACCTCCCGTCTGGGTGTGCCTCCCCGTGATATCCTTGAGTATTACGTGGATAAAATCAAGGGAAATGAGAAGTTTGAGCTGAAAATGCTGCACTTCTTTATGAACAAAGGGATCAAAGATGATATCTTCTATTGGTCTCAGTTCAACAGGGTGATCAACCTGTACTGCCAGCTGAAAAAGATCTGCCCTGAACTGGACAGTATCAACATTGGTGGCGGCTTCCCGATCAAACACTCTCTGGGCTTCGACTATGACTATAATTACATCGTTAACGAGATTGTAGCCAACATCAAAAGCACCTGCAAAAAAAATAAAGTGCCGGTTCCGGACATCTACACCGAATTCGGTTCCTTTACAGTAGGAGAGAGCGGCGCTGTTATCTACAGCGTGGTAGGTGAAAAAATGCAGAACGACAGGGAGTCCTGGTATATGATCGACAGTTCTTTCATTACCACCTTGCCGGACACATGGGGTATCGGGGAGAAATTCCTGATGCTGCCGATCAACAAGTGGGACCAGGAATACCAGGAAGTGCACCTGGGAGGTCTTACCTGCGACGGATACGATTTTTACACTTCTGAGGAACATATCAATGCGGTATTTTTACCGAAACAACAGCCGAGCGGAGAGCCGCTGTATATCGGTTTCTTCCATACCGGCGCCTACCAGGACCAGCTGAGCGGATACGGTGGTATCAAACACTGCCTTATCCCATCCCCCAAGCATGTGATTGTGGGATACGATAAAAACGGACAGCTGAAAGACTGGTTGTATGCGAAAGAACAAACTTCTCAGAGCATGTTGAAGATTTTGGGTTATTAAAAAAATGGGTTAGTAATCCTACTGAAAGCCCCCCGATTTTTCGGGGGGCTTCTTTTATGTGTGAAAGTTCAGGGCAAAAAAAAGGACTTTCATTGCTGAAAGCCCCATCCATGGCATAGGTTAGATGATGTCCAATAGCATAAGGACAATAGGAAATAATTTGATATCACAAATATAGTGTAGCCGTTCACGCTGGATAAGCCCTAAAAGTTGTAATTTTTTATAATCTGATAACGCGATATTTGAATTGATTTGGTGTTAATATAGTATTATAACATTTACAAATCGTTAACATTTACGCGGTCTTTCAGGAGATTAGCGATTGGGGTTTTTTAGGGAGAAGTGGTGGGTACAGCAGATAAAAAAATGTTATATCTCACACAGACGTGTAGTATCAATCTTCCTGGGCCTCATTGAGATAGCTGATGGCAGCGCCGCATTGTTTTTCTATTTCAGTAAAACAGGCGTCCAGCAGTTCCAGCTCTCCCTTCATGAAGGCGGCTTTACCGGAACGGGAAAACCCTTTCACCAGCAGGAATTGTTTGGTGAGGTTCTGATTGATCAGCGACAGATGCTGCTTTTGTTTTTCCATGGTGCGCTGCTGTTCCATAGAGATGATGTTGCGGTAGTACTGGCCCAGCGCGCGGATCAGGAAGAGCATGTACAGGATCACCGTGATGGGATTGGACATCAGCTGGAAGGTGTCGGAATAACCGGAGCTGATATATACGGTAATACCATTGATTTTGATGTAGGCCACCGCACAGAGATAGGCGCAGAGGATGCTGCATAGCACGAGCGCCGTCCGTATGTTGACCGTAATATAAGCCAGCAGGATACTCATCGACCATACGATAGCGTACCGGGGGGAAAGGTCCTGGTTGTTGAGAAAAGAAGAAAGAATTGGTATCAGTAGGGTGCAACAGGAGGTGACCAGTCCCACTACCCGGGCAGCTACACCGCGTCTCAACAGGTAAAGACAAACGGACAATACCGCTACCATACAGGGGATCAGTACCATGTTGACCTCATTCTGGCTGATCATGGCCAGCAGCATAACGGGGAATAACAGTAGTATGTAAAAAAAGAGATAGTCAAAGATGAGCCGGAGCTTCGCCTGTTCATAGGTGTCTTCGGTATGCTGCAACACATTGCCGATCACTGCTTTTTCCGAGCTGAGGTAAATGCTCTTGGTAAATAACCAGGCATTCCTGAAATGCTTTGCCATTAGCGCTTGCTTAAGGAAGCAAATTATTGTATTAATCCGCACCAGTTGATTCAACGTTTGTGTGAATTATACACATATGAAAAAGGAGATACCAGATGGTACCTCCTTTCTTAACCCCCATGTTTCGGACAGCTTCGGGAGGAAGCCATCCTGTATCCCTTATTCCACTACTATCTCTTTGGGTGCGTCCTGTTTGTTTTCCTTTTTGGAAAGGGTCACTTTCAGGATACCGTTTTCATATTTCGCCTGAATCCTGTTGACGTCCACCGCTTCAGTGATGCTGAAGGAACGTTTGAAGGATTTGAAGTTAAACTCGCGGCGCACTTGTTTGTCGCCTTCGGTTTTAGCTTCCGCTTTTCTTTCTGCGCTGATGGTAATCGCTTTCTCATCTGCACTGATCTTAAAGTCTTCTTTCACAAAACCAGGTGCTACTACATCCAGCAGAAATGCGTCTTTTGTTTCTACGATGTTCACCGGAGGATGGGTGGTAAAAAAGTCGCTGGTCAGAAAGTCGTCTTTTACATATTTGTTCCATCCGCCATTAAAAATGTCTTCAACTAATCTGGGAAGAGGGCTGTGGTTAAATTTTACGTGTGTCATGGTTTTATTAGTTTTTTAGTGTGAAATCAATTTTGTTGTTCAACACCGGTTACAGATCAAATGGGATACCATGCCAACAAAACTGCTATTTTGTTAGTAAAATGGTTACAGATACTGACAATATGTCGTTTTGATTGTTTGTGTTGTGTCAAAAAGTCTTTTATGGGGATGGATTTTTTACTTTTTGCTCCTATATCTTTAACTTTGTCGAAAATCTTAACACAAAAAACTATAATTATATGTATCCTGCGGAATTAGTTATGCCTAGAAAGGCTGAGTTGACTGATAATGGATTTGAGGAGCTGCTGACCTCCGGCAGTGTAGACGACACGCTGAAGAAAGAAGGTACCACGCTGGTAGTAATAAATTCTGTATGTGGCTGCTCTGCTGCCACTGCACGTCCTGGTGTACTGATGGCTGTTGCGCACAGTGAAAAGAAACCGGACAGACTGACCACTGCTTTTGCGGGTTTTGATCTGGAAGCGGTACAGCAGATCCGTACACACCTGATGCCTTATCCTCCGTCTTCTCCTTCCATTGCGCTGTTTAAAGACGGACAGCTGGTGCATTTTATCGAACGTCACATGATCGAGGGCCGTTCAGCACAGATGATTGCTGCCAACCTCGCTGATGCGTTTGAACAATATTGCTAATACTTTAATTCCGGAATTCCAATTCAGAATTTCGAAATTACATCGTACTTTGGTGGTTTGATTTTCCTTATTGACTAATTCGGCTTTGTTCATAGGAAAACTCAGATCACCAATTTTTTTTAGGCTATGTATCCTAATTTATATTACGCTTTTAGAGACCTGTTTGGCATAGAGATCCCTGCTTTTAAAATCCTTCAGACATTTGGCTTTTTCGTGGCCGTTGCTTTTCTGGCAGGGGCCTGGGTGTTAACGAAAGAATTGAAGCGCCGTGAACAACTGGGCTGGCTGAAGCCTGTTGCCGAAACGGTGATGACAGGCGGTCCTGCCGGTACCAGCGAATATATCACCAACGGCATTCTCGGGTTTCTGCTGGGCTGGAAAGGGTTAGGACTGATCCTTAACTGGGACACGGTATCCCAGAATTTCCAGGGTTTTATCCTTTCCGGGGAAGGTAGCTTCCTGGGCGGCCTCGCCGTGGCGGCCCTGCTGATTTTCCTGAAATATAACAGCTCCAAAGGCAAAAAAGGGACCGTAGCCAAAAAAGAAACCGTAAGCATATGGCCTCACCAGCGCGTGCCGGATATTATTGTGATGGCGGCCATCGCCGGACTGCTGGGCGCTAAAGTATTTCACAACCTGGAGAACTGGAACGACTTTGTACAGGACCCCATCGGGGCTTTACTCTCTTTCAGCGGCCTGACGTTCTACGGAGGCCTGATCGTTGCGACAGTCGTGATCCTGCGGTATGCCCGTAAAAAGCAGATCAGCATCAAACACCTGATAGACAGCGCTGCGCCCGCACTGATGCTGGCTTACGCCATTGGTAGAATGGGCTGCCAGTTTTCCGGCGACGGTGACTGGGGCATCTACAACAGCGCCTATATCACAGATACAACCGGCCATGTAGTGCAGGTGGCGCCGGCTGAATTTAACAACGCCGTACAACGGAATATTACTTTCTTCCAGCAACAATACAGCGATACCGCCCATATTCCCCATGCGGCATTTGCCAAACCGGCTGCCCTGGGCTTTCTGCCTGACTGGTTCTTTGCTTCCGGTTACGCACACAACGTCGTAAACGAAGGCGTGCCCCTGCCGGGTTGCGAAGGTCCATACTGCCGCGTGTTACCCGTTGGCGTATATCCTACACCGTTATATGAGATCCTGGCCTGCCTGTTACTGACCGGCGTGCTTTGGGCGATCCGTAAAAAAATAACCGTACCGGGTGTCATCTTCGGTATCTACCTCGTACTGAATGGCCTGGAGCGTTTCTTCGTTGAAAAGATCCGTGTCAACACGAAATACAACATTTTTGGTTTTCATCCCACGCAGGCAGAGATCATCTCTTTCCTGATGATTGTCGGAGGCATTGTCTGGATATGGTATTGCCGTAAAAAAAATGCAGCTGTTGCGACAGCTGCCTGATATTGAATATGCAACGTCATTCGGTATTAATACCTTTGTCGCATGAGCACAAGCGTCTGTTATTCGTATGCCGCTATCTGAAAAAGGATGCAGCGCCCTACGAAGGTTTTCCCCTGGAAACACAGGCCCGGTTTGAATACATGGTGAAAGTGTTCCAGGAACTCATGGTGCCGCATATTCAAAAGGAAGAATATCTCTTTGAGAAATGCGCCGGTCATGATCCCCGGGTGGATGCATTGATCGCCGAACTGCAGGAAGAACACCGGGTTATCTCCGGCATGTACAGTGCCATTACCGAAAGCACCCGGCTGGAAGACGATATGGACAAAATAGCCACCAGCCTGGAAGCACACATCCGGAAAGAGGAACGGGTGTTTTTTGAACTGGTCCAGGAAGTACTGCCTGGTATTCTCGAAAATATCCGCTGGGAAAAATAAAAAATACTATATCTTGTTATAAGAACAATGAGCGGTTTCTGTAAGCAGGTACAGCCGTTACCGGAACCAATCCCTTTTATCTGTGCGCCTTGATGGCAGCCAACTGTAGTAATTTTATCCCTGTCTTATTAAGACCTTGCATGTCCATTTTTTGTTGAGCTGTTAAACCATCAATCGGTTTTATGTGGAAGGCTTTTGCATATTATTTATTCACTTGTTTAGCCATCGTTTCCCGGACTTTTGCCGGCATCGGGGAAGATAGTCTGAACCGGTATGACATGCTCGATCCGGAAGACAAACTCTGTGCTTCGTTCACTTATCAGCAAGGTACTGTAGTCCTGAACAATGGTATGGTACTGTCGGTGCCGGAAGGGTACCGTTTCCTCGACGCGGTACAGGGACGCACCCTGGTGGAACGCCTTTGGGGCAACCCGCAGAACCCCGGTTTCCTGGGATTACTGCTGCCACAGCCCGGCAGTCAGCCTGAGAACATCCTCTTTGGTATCGAAATTTCCATGGACGAAACAGGGTATCTCAGTGAACAGGAGGCCCGGCAGCTCAATTACGCGGCGCTGATGCAGAAGATGCAGCAGCACCTGCAGCAGGAAAATAACTGGCGCAACAAGAAAGGGCTGAACACTGTGACGGATATGTACTGGGCCATGCCGCCGGCCTACCATGAAAATGATCATACCCAGCACCTGGTCCGTATCCTGCAACTGGGAAAAAACGCTTCCATCCTTAACTATGAAATGCGGATACTGACCCGTACCGGCGCCCTGTCGCTCACAGCCGTGGCCAACACCCGTCAACTCAATGCGTTGCAGACGCTGATGCCGGCTATGGTGGCTAATATTCATCTGCCGGTAGGGCAGCGTTACCTGGATTTTAATCCGCATACCGATCAGATCGCCGCCTGGACCGAAAGGGTGATACGCATGGGGGAGCTCCTCGATGCCGGTCATTTTTTTGAGTGGCTGCTGAATACCTGGCTGTTTGTAGCAGTATGCCTGGTTATGGTCTTATTTATATATGTCATGCAGTATATCCATCGCCGCCGGGAGCTGCCCAAGCAGTTTTTTCATGTGGACGAGCGGCTGAATTAAGCTGCCCATACGAAACCCTTTGAACCGGCTCCCCCATACAAAGCCCTTTAGCCAGGCTTCCCTGCCAAAGCCTTTGAACCGGCTCCCCCATACAAAGCCCTTTAGCCAGACTTCCCTGTCAGAGCCTTTGAACCGGCTCCCCATACAAAGTCCTTTTAGCCAGGCTTCCCTGCCAAACCCTTTTGAACCGGCTCCCCCATACAAAGCCCTTTTAGCCAGGCTTCCCTGCCAGCCTCTTCCGATGAGGCCGTTGATCCCTCCTTTTTACCGCCTGTACCCTCCATTTCACCTCCCGAACTTCCACAGCAGCTGGCCTGAAACATTTCCTTTTTTGGGTCGTCTTCTTATTGTTCCCGTTACATATTGCCGTTCATCCCTGGTTATTGACCGTTTGTGTAACAATTAGGTACTATGTATTGCATGATACCTACTTTTACAATGTAGTTGATAAGCTACTGTAGTTGACAAACCACTGTAGTATATTAACCAAGGTTCTCTAAGAATGGAAAATTAGTCAAACCAACTGAGCAGCAACCAGGAACGCCTAAAATCTAAAAAACCAGAAAATTCTAAATCCGCCCTTATATGAAATCAATTTTTAAAGCGTTTGCATTAACAGCAGGAATGATAAGCGCTGTGTTAACTTCCCAGGCACAAAACGGGCCCAAAGTAGCCGGTAAAGTCATCCGGGCAGGTGAACAACCAATGGAATTTGCTACCGTAACACTCTTAAAGGCCGGTGACTCTTCCCTTGTAAAAGGAGCAATCGCAGACATCAATGGTAAATATGAATTCGAACAGGTAAAACAAGGTAAATATCTGGTGGCGGCAGCAGCCGTAGGGATGAATAAAGCCTACAGCAAACCGTTTGAGGTAGGCGCTACCGGTGCAACGGTTCCCGCCCTGGCCATGGAAGCCGCTTCCAAAAGCCTGAAAGCAGTAGACGTGACCGCCCGCAAACCTTTCGTAGAACAGAGAGCCGATAAAATGGTGGTGAACGTGGAAAGCAGCATCACCGCCGCAGGCGGCAACGCCATGGAGGTACTGGAAAAATCTCCGACCATCAACGTGGACAAGGACGGAAACATCTCCATGAAAGGTAAAGGTGGTGTGATCATCATGATCGATGGTAAACCTACCAATATGTCCTCCCAGGAAGTGACAGAGCTGCTGAAAAGCATGCCTGCTTCCAACGTGGAACAAATAGAACTGATTGCCAATCCTTCCGCCAAATACGATGCCGCCGGTAATGCCGGTATCATCAACCTGAAACTGAAAAAGAACAAAAACTACGGTACCAACGGAAGCGTGAACCTGGGCGTTTCCCAGGGGATCAGGGGGCGCGCCAACGGCGGCATCAACCTGAACCACCGCAACGAAAAAGTAAACCTCTTCGGTTCCTATAACTACAATCATAGAGAACAGCAGCAGGACCTGGGCGTATACCGCACCATGACCAACGAAGGCCGCTACCAGGTGTTTGATCAGCGTAACATCTCCGAACGTAAGTCAGACTACCAGGCGGTTAAACTGGGGATGGATTATTTTGTCGCTAAAAATCACACTATCGGCGTGATGGCTGACCTGGCCCGCCGGGACCGTAAAAGCCCCAGCGACGCTACCACCAAAATAGGGAATGGTTCCCTCATCGACTCTATCCTGCGCACCCATACAACGGATAACGGAAGATGGCAGCGGGGCGCCTACAACCTGAACTACCGCGGTATCCTCGATTCTACCGGCAAAGAGCTGAACATTGATGTGGATTATGCCCGCAACACCAATGAACAGGCGTCTTCTATCTTCGCGCTTACCCGCGACGGCGCTGACAAAGCGCTGCTGGGCAGCGACACTTCCCGCAACAACCAGCCTTCCCGCATCGAAATCAAAACGGCCAAGATAGACTATGTGCATCCACTGAAAGGAGCTGCAAAACTGGAAGCCGGCCTGAAAACCAGCTTCGTGACCACCGATAACGACGCCCGCTTCGATTCGCTGCGTGCCGGCAACTGGATCAGGGATGAGAACCGTTCCAACCACTTTATCTATAAAGAGAACGTTAACGCAGCCTATGTGAATTTCAGCAAACAGTTTAAAAAACTGCATGTGCAGGTGGGATTGCGCGGAGAACAAACCAATATCAGCGGTAATTCAACATCTACCCAAAACCAGCAGGAGAAAGTGGTGAAGAACGATTCCAGCTACTTCAACCTCTTCCCCAGCGCGGCACTGACTTACCAGTTGAATAAAAACAATACCCTGGGACTGACTTACAGCCGCCGTGTTCAACGCCCGGATTATGAAGAGCTGAATCCGTTCGAGTATTACCTGGACCGTTATACCAAGGCTGCCGGTAACCCGGGCCTGAGACCGCAGTTCTCCAATAACTTCGAAATCACACACACCTTCAGGGACTTCCTGATCACTTCACTGGGATACACACATACCAAAGACATGATGACGCAGATCCTGGAAGCAGCGGTAGACCGGGCCAGCGGAGATACTTCCGCCGTACGTTACCGGTACCAGAATGTGGCCAAGGCCGACAACTTTAACCTGAACGTGTCTGTGCCGATGCCGATCACCAAGTGGTGGACATCTTTCACAACAGTGTCTGTCTTATATAATATGTACGAAACAGTGGTAGACAAAAACAATGTGAAACTCTCTTCCGCAGGCTTCTTTGGCCGTACGCAACAGACATTCACCCTGGCTAAAAACACTACCGCCGAAGCCACTTTCTTTTATGTGTCCCCGCAGGTAGCAGAAGAAGGGCTGTTCAGAATGAAGTCCATGTGCTCCCTGGACCTCGGCCTGCAACAGAAAGTGCTGAAGGGCAAAGGAACACTGAAGCTGAACGTGACAGACGTTTTCAATACCCAATATTTCCGTGGCTCCTTCGATAACGCCGGCAGGACCACTTCACTCTATAGCAGAAACGATACCCGTCAGGTACGGCTTTCGTTCAACTACCGCTTCGGCAACACCAATGTAAAAGCCGCCCGCAACCGTCAGACCGGCCTGGAAGCAGAACAAAACCGCGTTAAACAGGGAGGGAACTAAAGATGGTTTTTTAGGTATATATAAGGATGGAAAAACGCGGCCCTTTTCGTCAGGGCTGCGTTTTCTACCAGTTTACCAGAAATCAGCGTTTCGTCACAAAAAAGCAGGGTTTGGTGGATTTTAAAACAGGAAAAGCACGCTTCCCGGTAATTTTATAAAAATTTTTTAAGGAGACATTACAGGTATATATCTATATAAAATATTTATAATTAGATGTTTATGTGTATTTTTTCCTAAGGCCCTTAGTATCAGTCGTAGAAAATCCCGAAAGAAAGGCCTTTCCGCATGCAACCTTTTTTACAATCATTGTCTTTATAATGAAAGCATCAGCAAACAACTTGAATCAGACGCCAATAGACGGGAATGTAATAGACCGCTGCAAAAGAGGGGATGTTCGCGCATTTCGCGAACTGTATAATGCTTATGCCGCTGCCATGTACAACATCTGTCTGCGTATGACCAATAACGTTAGTGATGCGGAGGATACCTTACAGGAAGCCTTCATACAGGTACACCGTAACATCGGCAAGCTGGAGCGCGAAGCGAGTGTGACAGCGTGGATTAAAAGGATAGTGGTCAACCACTGCCTGAACAATCTCAGAAAGAAAAAAGTGTACTTTGAAGAAGTGGAAGAGGTGGAAGTAGCAGAAGAAGCAGGTATAGACGAGGATTCCTTCACCTGGACCGTGTCCGCTGTCAAATCAGCCATACACGGACTGCCGCAGGGATACCGCACTGTACTGAACCTCTATCTGTTTGAAGACTACTCTCACCGTGAGATCGCCGACATGATGGGTATTACGGAATCCACCGTAAAAACCCAGTACATGCGGGCGAAAGAGAAAGTAAGACAAATTGTAAAACAGCAAAATCTCATTCGTTAATGCCGGAAAATTTTGAAAGTTTTATCCAACAGCACCGGGACGCATTTGAGGAGCCCGGACCTTCACCCAGAGTGTGGGACGCGTTGGAGAGAGAGTTGGAGGGAAGCCGTAAAGGCAGAATCGTGTCGCTGATGGGCAGAAACTGGTTTAAAGCTGCCGTGATCGCAGTGCTGTTGGTCAACGCCGCCGTACTGTTTTATATCGCGAAGCATAAACAACATCAGCAGCAGGACCTGGCAGTGGTGATACCGGAAATACAGGACGCCAAAGTGTATTATACCAACCGCATCAACGAAAAGCTGGAGCTGATCAACGCTTATCCCGCCAATGAGCTGGGGCTTGACAGCGCAGCACGACAAGAATTGCAGTTACGTAACGATACCTATAAAACACTGGAGAATGAGCTGAAAAACAATCCGGGCAACCAGCGAATCCGGGGCGCCATGATCCGTTATTATCAGCTTAAACTGGAGCTGCTTGACAAAATCCTCGAAGAGTTGCAAGATAAACACGCAACTCCCTCCACTCACACAAAAAAACAATATGAAGCTGAAATTTAATTTACTGTTGTGCCTTGTATTGCCACTGTTCACATTTGCTACCAACGGCAGCCTAACATATAAAAAAATCATCAACAAGGAATTCACCGTTAGCGCCGGCACGGCTTTCAGCCTGAGCAACAAATATGGCAAGGTGGTATTCCATGCCTGGAATAAAAATGAAGTCAAGGCTGTCATCACGATCACCGGTTTCGGCAAGAGCGATCAGGAAGCGCAGGGAATCGTTGAAAGCGTTAGCATCGATGCCGTCCAGAACGGCGCCAATCTGAGCCTCAACACCGTATATACTTCCTCCAAATCCGGCTCCTGGTTTTCCTGGGGCAACAAGAAAGACTCCAAAGACTATGTTAATATAGACTACGATGTGTACATCCCGGAAAACCTCTCCCGCCTGAAGGTGGAGAACAACTTCGGGGACGTGATAGCAGACAGGCTGAAATTTCCTGCGGAATTGGTGCTCAATTACTGCGCTTACGATATCCGCGACGCGGAAGATCTGCAGCTGAGAGTGAACTACTGCGATAAAGGCCGTATCGGCAAAGCCAATAAGGTAGTGATAAAGGGGAATTACTCCGACCTGAAAGCGGAGCAGCTGGACCAGCTGGAGGTAAGCTCCAACTACAGCAACTACATCGTTACCAACCTGGGAACGCTGAAGATCGCCGCTAACTACGACAACTATAAAATTCAGCGGGTGAACAAGGTGAATGGCCATGTGACATTTTCCGACACCAACATTGATGACCTGGTGGAGAATATCAACATGAAAATCACGTACGGAGACCTGAACATCAAAAAAGTGCTGCCCGGCTTCAAAGGAGCAGACCTGGTGCTGACTTTCTCCGACCTGAAACTGAACCTCCCGCGCAAATTACCGTTACAGCTGGACTTCGTGATGGTCAACGGAGACCTGAGCACCAGCAGCCTTGAGCTGAAAAATGTGAATTCGAATAAAACATCTACCACGCAGATCTATAAAGCGCATGCCGGCGGCGGTGGCGAGGGATCACCGGTCATCCGGATCAGAGGTACCAATGCAGACGCCAATGTGACCGGTTACTGATATCGTTACAGTATTCACAACGAAAAAAGCCATTCTAAAACCTGATTATAAATCGTTTCTAAAAAAATCCACATGAAAACAATCTTTAAGTATGTAGCACCGGCCACCTTGTTGGTAGCCCTCTGTGTAGCGTTGGTTTCTTTCACCGGCATCCGCACGGAAAGGATAAAAGGCAACGGCCATATGAAATCTGAAAGCCGTCCGGCCGGTAACTTTGACAAGATCTCTACCGGCGGTGTGTTCCATATAGAACTGCAGCAGGGCAGCACCAACAGTATCTCGATCGATGCAGAAGAAAACCTGTTGCCTTATATAGAAACAACGATCTCCGGCGGAGAGCTGGAAGTACGTCCCCGTAGAGGAGTAAATATTGATCCCACCCAGAAAATCATTGTGCACGTGACCTTGCAGCAGGTAAAGAAACTGACTGCCAGCGGCGCCTGCAGCTATACCGGTAAAGGACGTATTAAATCAGACGACCTGAAGCTGGTTTTCAGCGGCGCTACCCATGCCGACCTGGACCTGAGCGCGAAGAGCCTGGAAGTGGGCATGTCCGGCGCCAGCCGTGTGGATTTGAAAGGCAGCTGCGAAAAGGTGGCTTACCAGGCTTCCGGCGCTGCTAATATCGACGCGCTGGACTTCCAGACCGATGAAGCTGAAATTGGTATCTCCGGCAGTGGCGAAGCTAAAGTGGCAGTGGCAAAAAAACTGAACGTGAGCGTGTCCGGTGTGGGCAAGGTAAAATATAAAGGCAATCCCGCCGTTAGCCAGTCCGTTTCCGGTATGGGCAACGTGCGTCAAATTTAATTTTTTTTAGATTTAGATTTATATATGTCGGGCAGGTAGTTCACTACCTGCTTTTTCTTTTTTATATTTGCCGTTCCAAGATAAAAAAAATTGATTTATGCCGTCCTTTGATATTGTTAGCAAAGTAGATTTACAGACACTGGATAATGCGGTTAACACTGTGAAAAAGGAGATCACCAACCGGTTTGATTTCAAAGGGTCACATGTGGTAATAGAACTGAACAAGAAAGAGCTGGTGCTGAACATAGAAGTAGACAGCGATATGAAACTGGGGCAGGTGCTCGACGTGCTGATTTCACGTTCCATGCGCCAGGGGCTGGAAGCTACCATTTATGACCAGAGCAAGGAGCCCTATCAGAGCGGAAAAGTATATAAGAAGGAAGTGCCGATCCGGAATGGTATCAAACAGGAAGACGCCAAGAAGATCGTGAAGCTGATCAAAGACTCCGGATTGAAGGTACAGGCCGCCATCATGGACGACATTGTACGGGTGACCGGCAAAAAAATAGATGATTTACAGGATGTTATACAGAAATGCCGGGAGGCCAATCTGAGTATACCTTTACAGTATATTAATATGAAATCCTGATTTTTTTACAATAAACTTTGGGTGTTAAAGAAATTTGGTTACCTTTGCACCCTGTATTTACAATAATATTTGATATGAAACAGGGAATCCATCCGGAAAATTACAGATTTGTGGTATTTAAAGATATGTCAAACGGACACAGCTTTTTAAGCCGTTCCACTGCTCCTTCCAAAGAAAGCGTAAAATGGGAAGATGGCAATGAGTATCCGTTGATTAAGTTGGAAATTTCCAATACATCTCACCCTTTCTATACTGGTAAGAATGTGTTGGTGGATACCGCAGGACGTATCGACAAATTCAACAAACGCTACGCTAAAAAAGCATAGTTCGTTTGCAACAATATTTTTACAAAGAATCCCATCGGCTTATCGATGGGATTTTTTATTTTTAGCCCCTATGGAGCGTCACTACATTCTTTTTGACACGCCCGAACGCGACTTATTATACCCTTTTACGCATACAAGACCAATTGCCGCCTGCAGAGTAGGTATTCTTACCATCCAGGAGAAGTGGGAGCATTGGCTGGGAACCGGTGTCAGTCACTATACCGTGCCGCATTTGCAGGAGAAGTTTCCGTTGCGCCGTGGGGAGGATGCCACCGTAAATGTGCTGATCAGCGGGCATATTATGCCTGATGCGGAGCTGGTGGCGGCCATTATGGCCTTACGTCCGGAGGAGGAATTGTATAAAGACAATCACCTGGTAGCAAAGGTGGCGCAGGGGAGGGAAGTGCACCTGTTGCCCGCCGCCAGCCGTAAAAGTTATACCGGTCCGGTGACAGGTATTTTCAGGCCCTGGGATATATTTATGCAGAATGACCGGGCTATCCGGGAAGATTTCGTTCTGCTGACCAAAGGGCGCACCTCCGCGCCGCTCCCGGAAGGCATCCAGGTATCCCACCCGGAACAGGTGTTCCTGGAGCCGGGCGCCCAGGTGTACAGCAGTATACTTAATGCAGCTACCGGTCCGATCTACATTGGCCGGAATGCCCTGGTGATGGAGGGGAGTGTGGTCAGGGGCCCGCTGGCGATGGGAGAAGGGGCCGTTCTGAAAATGGGGGCCAAAATATATGGCGCCACCACGCTCGGACCCTACTGCATCGGTGGCGGAGAAATCAAAAACAGCGTATTTTTCGGTTATTCCAATAAATCACATGACGGGTATGTAGGTGATGCCGTGATTGGCGAATGGTGCAACCTGGGAGGCAATACCACCTGCTCCAATGTGAAAAACAATGCGGGAGTGGTGAAAGTGTGGATGGAAGCCAGGCAAAGCACGGAGCCGGCAGGGCAGAAGTGCGGCGTGATGATGGGCGACTACAGCCGTTGCGCTATCAATACCATGATGAATACCGGAACGGTAGTAGGCGTGTCCTGTAATATTTTCGGCGCCGGATTTCCACCGGTTTTCCTGCCTTCCTTTACATGGGGCCACCAGGTGGGAACAGCCGCCTACCGGCTTCCCGAAGCGTTGAGGGATGCAGCCGCCTGGATGGGCTTCAAGGGGCGGCAGCTGGAAGACGCTGACAGGAGGATATTGGAAGCCGTCTTCAGGGAAACAAACACACAACGACCATAAAACTTAATATCACAGTACATGAGAAAAAAAATTGTTGCAGGTAACTGGAAGATGAACCTCACGCTGGCACAGGGCGAGCAATTGATCAACGACATTCTGCAGGCCGGCCTGAAACTGGGAGAAGGGCAGGAAGTAGTGGTAGCAACGCCTTTCCCGTATCTGACAAAGGCGAAGTCCCTGCTGAAAAACTACCCCGGCTTTTTCGTAGCGGCACAGAACTGCGCCAGCGAAAAATCCGGCGCTTATACCGGCGAAGTTTCCGCAGAGATGCTGCAGTCAGTAGGCGTGGATTACGTGATCATCGGTCACTCTGAAAGAAGGGAATACTTCCAGGAAAGCAACGCGATACTGGCAAAGAAAATTGATCTGGCGCTGGCAGCCGGCATTAAGCCGATTTTCTGCTGTGGTGAGCCGCTGGAGGTGCGCCAGGCGGAAACGCAGAACGCATTTGTAGCCAAACAACTGGAAGAAAGCCTGTTCCACCTGACCGAAGAGCAGCTGAAAAATGTGGTGATCGCCTATGAGCCGATCTGGGCTATCGGTACCGGGCTGACTGCCAGCGCGGCACAGGCGCAGGACATGCACGCTTTCATCCGTTCACAGATCGCCAATAAATTTGGTCGTGAAGCAGCACTGCGCCTGACTATTCTCTACGGTGGCAGCGCCAAACCGGGCAATGCAGCGGAACTGTTCTCCAATCCCGATGTGGACGGCGGCCTGATTGGCGGCGCTTCCCTCGTGGCGAATGACTTCGTTGCTATTATCCAGCATTTGGGTTAGTATTTTTTAGCAAAATAAAAAACGGTGCAGGGATAAGCTGAAAGGCTTATCCCTGCTTTGTTTAACGCTTTTTAGATGATAAACTGCGTAATTTTTTAGTATAAAATGCTAAAAAAGTTAGTATTTCCGAAAAAGGTTGTATATTCGTATTGTCATTCTAACAGTCAGTGTTAAAATATCAGGTTATGAATACGAATTATGAAACTTCGGAAGCGTTATTTGATTATTTGCTGGTAGTGAATCCGGATGTAGTGGTAGCGAAAGATGTAAACCGTATACGGCAGTTTATCGCAACATCCCTTGAAGATGCTGCGAGCATTACCTCACCGGTATACATTCCCTTATTCAGGTCCGAGTTTCCGGCGCGTTTTGAAAGTGACTTTATAGACATGGTGGAAGAAGTAGCCAAGCGTCAGTCCGGTTTTGCGATTTATACGTCACGGCTGGAGGCGGTAAGGCATGCGGACGGCCGGCAAAGCATCTGTGTGAATGTAGCCAATCCAAAGCCGCTGGTAGAGCTGCACAAGAGCATCATGCAGTGTTTTGATCTCAAACCGCAGGCGTTTAAGCCAGGTATGACGATCGCGCGCGGGCTCGACGAGGTGGCGGTGGGCAAGGTATTGCCGGCGTTAACGCAGCGGTTGTTCGTACGGAGCTTTAACTGCCATTGTTTTACCCTGCTGAAGCGGCCGGTAACAGGTGGTAAATATCAGCGCGTGCGGGATATCGTGTTCGGGGACATTGAGCACATGACAGGATCTTTGTTCAATTATGCTGCTTAAGCAGTGCAAACTTTTATAAATCATTGTCTGAATCGGGAAGAGCCGGATTGGAGATGCATTGGATGGAAATTGAACGGACTGTATCATAAATGCCCGCAGTGGTAAGACTTGCAGGCTATTATTTTGTGACCCCTGTTTCTTCAGTTTTCATCTGTAGTTTGTTTCCCTCAAGTTAACCATTCTCAGTCTTTCCTTCAAGGTGTGGCGGCTGTCATGGCATGTTCCGGTGAAGCCGGTAAGCGGTAATGACCATACATCTGTTGGCGGAAGTCCGGCTGTTTTACGGACGATAACATCTCTTCGCTGATGAGATATCTGTTCGCCGATAATGGCGTCTCGCAGATACTATGTCATGCAGATGATAGGACTGCCTTGCAAATGCCAGGTGTTGCCTGGCAAATGGTAAGTACTACTGCCGGAAGAAAACCTATTTCAGCGCCCCGGGATTAATCGTTACATTCGTTTGACCATCAACCTATATGGCCAATGGATCGTACTGTCCGTATTCATCCTGATTCAGACACTTTTGAGATAACCATGGACATCATTATGACAACCAAATCAATCGTACACAAAGAGATCATCGTGAGGGGCCGCGTGCAGGGAGTAGGCTACCGGGCTAATGCAAAACACATAGCAGACTTGCTGGGAGTACAGGGACAGATCAAAAACATGCCCGACAAAGCCGTGTGGATTCTGGCCGAAGCGGAAGAACCGGTGATGGAACAGTTTCTCTCGTGGTGCCGGAAAGGCCCTGCCATGGCTAAAGTAACGGAAATGGAAATCAGCGTGGGGCCTGTGCAGCAGGTGTCTGGATTTACCATTCTTCATTAACTGCTGCGGTACAACGCAGCATTGTACAGCATATCACAACGCAGCACAACACAACTTAACGCAGCACAATACTGTACAGCACTATACAGGATAACACAACAAACACAACAAACACAACAAACGCAACACATCCACATAGCATTACAGTTGCTATCCTTCTATATAAACCTGGTTAGATAACAGGTTCTGGTGTTCCTTTCCTATGCCCGGACTACCGCTTTCCCTATTGTGCGGTAGTCCTGAAATAAAGAAAAGCGCAAAGAATACGACGGGCCGCTGATGCAACTCCAGCCGTATCATTCTTTGCGCTTTTTCTATGATGAAGAACGAACGTTGGGCTTCTGTAAAGAAGGATTAATCTTCGATATTGATGTTCAGATTGCCGGGTTCTGCCTGCCGGATGTAAGTCCGTTTGTTTTTCAGGTAGGAACCGTATTTCTCAGCAACGCTGTCAGATTGTTTAACACCATTGATGAACAGGCCGTTGGTATTCTTTTCAATGGTAAAGGCCTGTTGATTGTCTATCAGTTTATCCGCTGCCATTTTATCGATCATTTCGCGGTATTTCTGCGAAGTGGTATTGGCTTTTTCACGGGCAACTTCTGCGTTCCTGCGGGCTTTGTCAGCTTCGTGGCGGGCATCTTCTGTCTGGCGGAACATTTGTTCCCGCTGCTCGTCCATGTGCTGTTGCCGTTGTCTTTGACGGGACAGGGAAGAATCGCGCATAGCGAAGAGTTGTTGCCTGTTGGCGGCCATGGACTCGTCCCGCATGCGGCTCATCTCTTTCAGCTGACGCGCCCTGTCGGCCTCCATTTTTTTCCGGTTAGCGTCCCATTCCTTGCGGAATTTTTCACTTTGTTTCCGGAAGTTTTTGCTGTTCTTTTTCCAGGCTTCATTATCAAAATCGAACTGGAAGTTCATGCTGCTTTTTATGTCTTGCTGCATCTGCGACCAGTCGATGCTTTTCAGTGCTTCTCTGGCTGCTTCCTGCGCTGCCTGTGCTTCCTGGGCGATCGCTTTCCAGTCCACCTTGTCTACTGCTGCCTGTGCTTCCGCCTGGATCCTTTTTACATCTACTTCTTTCAGCTGCTGCATGGCTTTTTCCACGCTCTGCTGCGCTTGTTGCAGTTGTTTTCTGACGGCGGCTTCGGACTGGCGTGTCCGGCCTTTAGGAACGCTGTCCCAGATGGGAGCGATGGGGGCCATAGGGGCTGTCGGCGCCAGTGGGTACACCACCTGTCCGTTACTGTTCATCACGATCACGTTCTGTGGTGTTTGTATGTTGGCCGGGATGGGAGGCACGGGAGCTTCCGGCGCTGCAGGCGGTGGTTCGGGAGCTTCCGGAAGTTCGTCTGCTGCCGGTGGAGCAGGAGGTGTTTCCTGTGGTGTTGGTGGTGCCGGTGGCGGAGCGGGAGGAGAGGGCGGCATCGGCATCGCGGGGATGCTGGTGTCGGCAGCTGTGGCAGCTTCCGGAAGTTTGGTGCCGGCGTCTTTCCCCCTGGCGGGATTGAGCCAGGCAATAGATACCAGGGCCGTAGCGATGATGAGGACTGCTAATAATTTCTGACTATAGTTAAGATGTTTTGTTTTCATCTCCATAATTCTTTTGATGCGGTGAAACAGATGTTGTTTGTCATCTGCAGCAGCCATGGCCAGCGGGTTGGAAGTTAACCGGTACGTTTCCAACGCCATCAGCGCTTTGGCATAATGCAGGGGTTGGACGGTGCCTGCAATGACGAGGTCGTCGCAACAGTGTTCCCTTTCCTGGCGGATGATACGGGAAATCAGCCAGACGAAAGGATTGAAGAAGAGAATGGTTTCAACGATTGATTGGAAGATATTTAACAGATAATCATTGCGTTTTACGTGCGCCAGCTCGTGCAGCAGGATGGCTTCCAGCTGTTCTTCCGACAGGTTGTTGACCATGGCGACAGGCAGCAGGATCACCGGCTTCAGAAATCCCAGCATGACCGGTACCTGGATGTAACGGGAAACCAGCAGTTTCACCGGGCGGGATAACTTCAGTCTGCCCATCAGCCGCTGCAGGTGTTTTTCCCAGATTTCTCCCATCGGCTCTACCATGCTGGTACGGATATGATGTAGCTGTACCAGGTCGGAGGAGAGTTTGATGGTCATGAGTAACATGCCGAAGAGGTATAAAGTGACCAGTACCGGAAAACATTGTTCCAGGCTGGGAAACAGCGTTACCATTTTCAGCTGGCCGGTATAGGGCGCCGCCGGCTGCGCCGCCAGGGCGGCCATATCCGCTGCGTTGGCAGGAGCATATTGTACCAGCAGCTGGTTGGCTGCTGAAATGGTCTGCCATTGCTGGTAAAAAGTGATCAGAAACCAGGTGAATATGCCGGAAAGCGCGAAAAACGACAGGTTGTACTTAATACGGGCGCTGGCCATGGGCCACAGTTTCAGCACTACCCTCAGGCAGGCATATACGAAAAAGGCTTGCCATAACGCATGCAGTATGCTCCAGCCAAGCGCACGTACCAGATCGCCGGTGATAGGTAATAAGTTCATAGTAGCTGTTTTACCGTTTTATCGCTTTTGTTGTTTTTCTATTTCCGCCAGGTATTCCCTTATTTTTTCCAGTTCCGCGTCGGAGGAACGGTGCTGTCCCAGCGCCTGCATTACCAGACTGCTGGCCGATCCGCCAAAGACGGTGTCTATCATTTTATTTAACAGCTGCTGCCGGGTTTTTTCCTGGGAAACAGCCGCTTTATACACATGTGTTTTACTGCTGGTGTCACGCTCCAGCAGCTCCTTGTCATGCATGATCTGCATCAGCTTCAGTGTGGTGGTATAGCCGGCATCTTTTGTGGCAGACAGGATGTCGTGCACCTCCCGTACGGTGCAGGGGCCTTTCTCCCAAAGGATGCTCAGTATTTCCAGTTCACTTTCTGTTGGCTTTATTTGTTTCACAGTCACGATGTTTTATCAAGGATGATTATTATTGTACGAATATCTTCGTAGCTAATGTACGATTGTTTTCGTAAATGCAAAATTAATTATCCCGGAAATTGATAAAGTTGATAAAAAACGGATGAGCGGTTCAGCGGCCCCTTAACTGTTTAGTGGTCTGCCGGCTGCCGTCGGGGCTCCATCCCGGGGCGTCCAGCAAGTAGTGCCAGGCCTCGCGCAGAGAGCGTGCCCGCCGCAGGTCGCGCCAGATGTCCAGCCATTCATGGGTGGCAATACGGAAAGGATTATAGGTATGGATATTTTTGGTGAGCCCGTAAACCGGCCGCTGCTTTTCAGGGGTGAACGTGCCGAACAGGCGGTCCCAGATAATAAGCATCCCGCCATGGTTGCGGTCCAGGTAATCCAGGTCGGAACCATGATGCACCCGGTGATGGGAGGGCGTATTGAAGATAAATTCGATGGGCCGCGGTAGTTTGTTGATCACCTCTGTATGTATCCAGAACTGATAGATCAGGCTGATGGCCTGCATGCTCAATATCATCACCGGGTGGAATCCCGCGAGGGGCATCCATAGCCAGAACAGGAAAGTGCCGGTGAGGTTACCGGTCCAGGTTTGACGCAGCGCCGTAGCCAGCGTATATTTTTGGGATGAGTGATGAATAACGTGGGAAGCCCAGAAGAAGCGGACGCTATGACTGCTGCGGTGGAACCAGTAGTAACTGAAGTCATCTGCAAAAAAACACAGTACCCACGCCCACCAGGTGAAGCCGAGAGTAAAGAGCCGGTACTGATAAACAAAGAGATAAATGCCGAGGATAACGCCTTTGGTAAACAGGCCGATGAAAACGTTGCCCAGTCCCATGGCAATGCTGCTGAGGGCGTCTTTGGGTTCGTAGAGGTGGCGGTGGTCTATCGTGGTAATGATGATCTCCAGCAGTATCAACAGCACAAAGCCGGGAATGGCGTACATGATCAGGTTAGGAGGCATAAAAAAGAAATTTGGCTATCCAGGTATTTGGTTATTTAATATACGATTTTTTGATCGTCTTTAAATCACCCGATACCGGAATAGCCAAAATAAACCTGTTATATCCCTTATTTCACCAGTTTCTCCGCCCTGCCGACAGCAGAGGCGCCAAACCAGCCCAGGATCCGGATCTGTCCGGAAGGAGTGGTATTATCCACGTTCGATTTTACGTTTTCCAGCACTTTGGCAAACAGCCCGCCGGCGTTCACCTGGTTGTCTACCTGTGTCAGGAAGTCATGTGTGCGGCGGGTGACAGACCGCAGCTTAACGATCACTTTTTCGTTTTGCTGGAACGGCTTGTCGTAATCGGTGATGCTTTCAGCGATGGGCAGGATGAAAGTGGCGCCGTCGGATACGCCTTCATCATAGGAGCCGTCTATGGAGAAAGCATCCTCCAGGCGGCGGGTGGTGTCGGTACGGTAAGAGCGGATCCAGTAGTAGTCCACCGCGCCGCCTTCAATGTCTTTGGCGTGCATGGTGGCATAATAACCTTCCTTCCCTGAAAGAGATTCTTCCTTGGTCTTGAATTTCAGGGTGATGGAATCCACCGGCGGCACTCTCTTAATGGTATCATACGCTTCAAAGATCTCTCCCTTGTACTTAACATGCAGTTTGTAAGCATGGCCCACAATGCCGATCGGGTTGTTGGTGGCGTCGTAGCTGTAGGCGTTCTGTTTAAACGCGAACGGGTAGGATTTACCGTTGGTCAGATCGTACAGCGTGATGGTAGCATCGTCGATAATGGGCGCCGGGTTATTGTTCGTAAAAGGCACCGACATGGTGAACTTGATCGTCTGCGGGCCCGCCTCCGTGGTGATCCAGGCGTCGAGCACAGGGTAGGATTTACCCGGGGCCACGTCCAGATCTATTTTATCCTCGCAGGCAGTAAGCGCTGCTAACGCTGATATGATGAATAATGACAGTTTTTTCATGTAATTTCTTTTTTAGACAGATTAAAATTTGAAGTTGTACGTGATACCCGGGATGATAGAGCCGATAATCGACAGGCGAACGGCTTCCCTTTTGTTAGGATCATCTTCATTCTGCTTGAAGTAGATACTGTAGGCATTTCTGCGGGCATACACGTTGTACAGTGAAAACACCCATTCACCCTTCCAGCGTTTCAGCTGTTTGCCTTTAAGGGTAAAGGACAGGTCCAGCCTGTGGAAAGCCGGCAGGCGGTAATTGTTCCTTTTTTCGGTGCTGTTGTAAGGAATGTCCCAGTCCTGGAACTGCAGCCTGTTGTCGGCATAGGTGCCGGGCGTACCGGAAGCATATACCCAGTTGGCAGACAGGGAACTCCGTTTAGTAAAGGTATGAGTGAGCACGAGGTTGATATTGTGCGTGCGGTCGTAACGGTTCAGGAACCATTCATTGAGGCTGATACCCGGTGTTTTCCTTTCGGAACGGGACAGTGTATAGCTGATCCAGCCGGTGGTTTTACCGATATCTTTTTTCGCATACAGCTCCAAACCGTAAGCGCGGGTCTGGGAAGGAAGCAGGTCAGCCTCTATCAGCTGGTTCAGCTGCAGGTTGGCATTGTCGATATAATCCAGCTGGTGATCGGTGGTTTTGTAGAAAGCTTCTGCGGAGAACTCGTAGGAGTCGTTCGGAGAATTGTAAAAGTAACCGATGGTATACTGGTCAGACAGACTGGGTTCGATGTTGTTGGTGCTAGGTGTCCAGATATCGAGTGGCGTAGGCGATGCGGTATTGGACAGCTGGTGCATGAACTGGGTTGTCCTGCTGTAAGCCACTTTCACGGCGTTCTGGTCGTTGAAAGCGTAGCGGGCGCTGAGGCGTGGTTCAAAGTAATAATATCCCTTGATCAGTTCATTGGCGCCGTATTCTTTGCTACCTACGAGCGTTCTGCGGATGCCAGGCGTGGTATCGTTGAAATAGTAGGCGGTGCCTTTACCCAGCAACTGGTAGGCTGACAGGCGGCCACCGTACTGGATACCGAATTTTTTGGTGGGTTTCCACTCGTGGTCGATATATACAGCGGATTCCAGCGCATGTTTGTCGGTCAGTTCTTTCACCCGCTCTTTCTCTCCTTCTGTGCCGATACCGGTACCGGGACGGAAAGTATAGTAGATGCCCTGTACGCCGAAATGGAGGATGTTGTTGGTGTTCAGGTAGTAGGTGAAAGATGGTTTCAGGCCGTAGTTGATGATGTTGGATGTCCATTTATAACCCTGCAGCTGTTCGTCCTGTTGTTTTTTGGAACCGTTGCTGAAGTTGAGGCTGTAGTCATATTTGGAGTAGTAGGTAGTAAGGTTCATGAACAGGCGGTTGGTGAACACGTGGTTCCAGCGCAGGGTGGCGGTGGCGTTACCCCAGTTCATGTCTACGTCTGTACCCAGTCCGAATTTGTCTCTCCCGAAGTAGCCGCTGAGGAAGAGGGTATTGTTTTTATCGAATTTGTAGTTGGCTTTGGCGGTCAGGTCGTAGAAATTCAGTTTGGTGTCCTTCATGTCACCTTTTACAAAGGGTTTCATGAGGATGTCGATATAAGATCTTCTGGCTGCCACGATGAAAGAGGATTTGTCTTTCACCAGCGGGCCTTCCACCGACAGGCGGCTGAAGATGTTGCCGATACCGCCGTTGACGTTAAAGTTCTGGTTGTTGCCGTCTTTCATACGGATATCCAGCACAGAAGAGGTGCGGCCGCCGTATTCGGCGGGGAAGCCGCCTTTGATGAGGTTCAGGCTTTTCACCGCGTCCGGGTTAAAGACGGAGAAGAAACCGAGCATGTGGCTGGAGTTGTACACCGGCGCTTCGTCGAGCAGGATGAGGTTTTCATCGCTGTTGCCGCCGCGTACGTTGAAACCGGAAGAGCCTTCGCCTACAGTTGTTACACCGGGGAGCGTCTGGATAGAACGCAGTACGTCCACTTCTCCCATGAAAGCGGGCATTTTTTTCATCTGGGCGATGTCCAGGCGGTTGATGCTGGTGTTGAGTGTATTGACTGCTCTTTCCTGCTTCTGGCCGTTAACGGTGACTTCATTCAGTTGGCTGCTGCTGCTTTCCAGGCGGATGTCCAGTGTTTTATTGCTATGGAGACTGACAGTTGTTTTAACGGGCGCGTATCCCATGTATGAAAACTGTAGCTCGTGCTCCCCGGCGGGGAGTGTCAGGGAAAAGAAACCGTATTGGTTGGTAACCGTACCAACAGTGGTACCGGGTTTACCGATGGAAATCCCCACCAAACTTTCCCCGTTCTGTTTGTCTTTTACATAACCGCTAACGGTATATCGTTGCTGTTGTGCGCGTGTTGGACCCATTGCCAGTGCCAGGACCAGCAAAGTCATCAACATGGTGACCAAAGTTTTCATAATAGGTAAATCTCGATTTTAAATGACGTTCCTGTTTTTGTGACGTTGCTAATAAGACGTGGTGGGGAATCTGTACCCCTATCGGGATTCAGATTATTTTTTTGATTAATAATAGGGGGCGAAGATAAAGCGGAAAAGTGAGAAAGAATATTGAGGCTGAAGCCAGGGGCCTGCTCCAATCTCAATATTCGCCACAGGACTGGTTCTGAAGGGGGATAAATCAATCAAGGATGTCACAATTGAACCCGAGCCGGTTCACAAACTCGATAATCGTTCTTTCCGCCAGTTGCTGGGGGCTGATCACTCTTAAAACCTTGTCGCAGTCTTCAATGTCCACGCTGCAGGCATTTACACTAAAGCTGGAAGAAATAGCGTCAACTACGTTGTCTTTATCCTTAACAGTGTTAATATTTGTACGGAATATTCCAATCATGACGTTTGGATTTGAATTTTGCGGAATATATTTGTGCAAATTTGCTACTGTTTATCCGTATAGCTGTTACATGAAAAGGATAAAAACTTATACGAAACGGATTATTTTATGGCTGTAGTAATCAAAAATGAACTTAACGAAGTATTGCTGCAGGAAGGTTTTCCTTTTTCGCCGGAGGAGTTGCATTCTACCCGGAACATTATAGAGGACCGAAAGGAGCAGCGGCTTGACTTCGGCGCCTATAATATACAGGAGTGCCGGTTCGACGGCATTCACCTGATCATCTGCACGGCGGAAGTGTATGAAACCCTGACGGTGGCCTCAGACGATATCATGCCTCACGTTTCCATGCTGTTTATGGAACAGGGCGATGTCCGCGCCCGCATATACGGACAAAAGACTCCCTACCGCTTTTCATCGCTCGAACATAATATTATGTTTTCTCCCTACCGGGAGGAAACAGCCGAACTAAAAAAGCAGGACGGCATCCAGGTGCTGGGCATGAGTTTTACACCAGAGCGTTTCCTGGAACTGGCCGACAGTAACGGGCAGACCCTGGGTAAAATGGCCGACCGCGTGGCGAATAACAAAAGCGTGGCGCTGGCGGAAAAAATGAACCCGCGCATTACACCCCGTATGAAAACGGTGCTGGCGGAAATACGGCAGTGCCAGTTCAAAGGCGGACTGAAAAAGCTGTTTCTGCAGTCGAAAGTGATGGAGCTGCTCGCGCTGCAGTGCGACCAGGTGGAGAATGACTTCGGCCGTGGGGCAGTAGTCCATAATATTAATGCCAGGGAACTGGAACAGCTGCAACATGCCCGCTACCTGCTGTTGCAGAACCTGCAGGAACCGCCAACGCTGGCGGAGCTTTCCCGGCTCAGCGGCCTCAATGAGTTCAAGCTGAAATCCGGTTTCAAGGCCGTTTTCGATAATACCGTTTTCGGTTATTTCAATGATCATCGTCTCAATATGGCGCGGGAACTGATATTGGCAGGCGGCAAAACTCTCGCGGAAATCGCCGATGACGCAGGCTATTCTTCCCCACAGCATTTCAGCGGTGCGTTTAAGAAGAAGTATGGCGTAGCCCCCTCAAAACTATAATTGTAGATATACTATGATATAAAAAGACAGCCCACCGAAAATCGGTGGGCTGTCTTTTTAGTAAAAATCATGGCCATTATAGTTTAGTAGGCGACGGTAAACCGTTGCTGGATGTGCGCCGGTTTTTCCAGTTCGTCAATGAGGGCGATGGCGTAGTCGGCGGTGGAGATTTTGCTTTCGTTGTTAGCGTCGAGGAGGAGCTGGTCGCCACCGAGACGGAATTTGCCGGTACGTTCGCCGGGGGCGATCATGGCGGCGGGACTTAATACGGTCCACTGGAGGTCCTTATCCTGTTTGATGATCTTATACGCTTCGCGGGTAGCGCTGGCGCCTTCTTTCCAGGCTGCCGGGAATTCGGGGGTATCCAGCAGTTCCAGGCCGGGGGCTACTTCCAGGCTGCCGGCACCGCTCACGGCAATCAGTCGTTTGATGCCAGCCTGTTTCAGGCCACCGATGATGGCGCGAATCGCTTTTACATAGGTAGCAGTATCATGGGCGCTGTAGGCGCTGATGACAGCCTCGTTGCCGGCAACGAGGGAAGCTACTTCCGCTTCGCTGGTCACATCGCCTTTCTTAACGGTCAAATGATCGTTTTTAACCTGTATTTTTTCCGGATGGCGGACAATGGCGGTTACTTCATGACCTCTTTGTAATGCTTCGTTTAAAAGGGCGCTGCCAATGAATCCTGATGCGCCGATGATAGCTACTTTCATGTTGAATGTTTTTTGTAGTGATATAATTACAGCCGGTATTGACTGATTGTTTAACTGTTTTGTTTTTTATTACAGTTTGATAAAGCAAATGTACAGCACTTTTTTACTGTAACAAAAATAATTACAGTAAATTTTAAAAAAATAGCGGACAATTTGACCAGGGAGATGATAAAAAGCTGTTAACCAGTTGATTATGTGAAAACAGCGATCTCTTTCGTCATGATTGTCCGCCAGGAGACGAATGGACGTCCGTAGAGGCGTCCATTCGCCGGATGATTTATTTCAGTACGTATACCTGCTGGGTTTTAGGAGCAGGCGGCGTCACGATTTTTTCTTTGACTACCGGTGGTACTTCTTCCCTGGTATGGAATTTTTCAGACAGGGTAGGTGCAATCACCAGTGATACGATAGACATCAGTTTGATGAGGATGTTCATAGAAGGGCCGGAGGTGTCTTTGAACGGATCACCTACGGTGTCACCGGTTACAGAGGCTTTATGCGGTTCTGATTTTTTGTAGAAGGTTTCGCCGTTGATTTCCACGCCTTTCTCGAAAGACTTTTTGGCGTTGTCCCAGGCGCCGCCGGCGTTGTTCTGGAAGATACCCATCAGTACGCCGCTGACGGTCGCACCGGCGAGGAAACCGCCCAGTACTTCCGGACCGGCGATGAAGCCGATAAGCAGCGGAGAGATCAGAGCGATAGCGCCCGGCAGGATCATTTCGCGGATAGAAGCTTGTGTGGAAATGGCCACGCATTTATCGTATTCCGGTTTACCGGTGCCTTCCATGATACCGGGTATTTCGCGGAACTGGCGTCGTACTTCTTCCACCATGGCCATGGCAGCGCGGCCTACGGCGGCAATTGCCAGTGAGGAGAAGATGAACGGGATCATGCCGCCTACAAAGAGACCTGCCAGCACATCGGCTTTATAGATATCGATGCCCTGGATGCCTGCCACCCCTACAAACGCTGCAAACAGCGCCAGGGCGGTGAGGGCAGCGGAAGCGATGGCAAATCCTTTACCGGTAGCGGCAGTGGTATTACCTACCGCATCGAGGATATCGGTTTTTTCACGCACATCTTTCGGCAGTTCGCTCATTTCTGCGATACCGCCGGCGTTGTCAGCGATAGGACCGAAGGCGTCGATCGCCAGCTGCATCGCGGTGGTGGCCATCATACCGGCGGCGGCGATCGCTACGCCGTACAGGCCGGCGAAAGCGTAAGAGCCGTAGATACCCAGCGCCAGCACCAGGATGGGCAGCGCAGTGGATTCCATGCCTACAGACAGGCCGCCGATGATATTAGTGGCAGCGCCTGTGGCGGACTGGCGGATGATGGAACGTACCGGGCGTTTGCCCATGGCCGTATAATATTCAGTGATGATGCTCATCAGGGTGCCTACTACCAGGCCTACCACGATAGAGCCGAATACCTGTGTTTTGGTGAACTCATGGCCACGTAATACCATCGGTCCTTCCGGCAGTATCCAGCTTACGAGGAACCAGGAAGCGATGGCGGTGAGGATGATAGAGCCCCAGTTGCCCATATTCAGCGCTTTCTGTACCACGCCGGTGTTAAGGCCTGCGCTGTCGCTGATGCGTACGAAGAAAGTACCGATGATGGAAAAGATGATACCGGTACCGGCGATCATCATCGGCAGCAGGATGGGGGCAAGGCCGCCAAACATGTCCTGGGACGTTGTTTCAGAGCCCAGTACCATGGTGGCCAGTACGGTGGCCACATAGGAACCGAAAAGGTCGGCGCCCATGCCGGCTACGTCACCTACGTTGTCGCCCACGTTATCTGCGATGGTGGCAGGGTTACGCGGGTCATCCTCGGGGATGCCGGCTTCCACTTTACCTACCAGGTCAGCGCCTACGTCGGCCGCTTTGGTATAGATACCGCCGCCTACACGGGCGAAGAGGGCGATGCTCTCTGCACCCAGCGAGAAGCCGGTCAGTACTTCGATGGTCCGGATCATTTCGGCGGTGTTGGCCGCCGCTCCGAAGTAGGATTTGAGAATGATGAAGAGGGAACCGAGTCCCAGTACAGCCAGACCGGCAACGCCCATACCCATGACAGAGCCGCCTGTAAAGGAAACGCCCAGCGCTTTGGCAAGACTGGTGCGGGCCGCCTGTGCTGTACGCACGTTGGCTTTGGTCGCTATTTTCATTCCGATGAACCCGGCTGTGGCGGAGAAAGCCGCACCTATGATAAAGGCAAGGCCTATCGACCAGTGGGAGGTATGATGGGAAGCACCCATGTAACCCAATAACAGCGCAGCTATGATGACAAAGTATATCAGTACTTTATACTCCGCTTTCAAAAATGCCATAGCGCCTTCCGCAATGTGCTGCGCTATTTCTTTCATCTTTTCATTACCCGCATCCTGGCGGGAAACCCAGGAGCTGCGGACTGCAGTAAATAACAAGGCCAGTAATCCAAAACAGGGAACGAGGAAAACGATACTCATAGAAGCGTATTTAAATTGCTCGGTTGAAAAAATAGCGTATTGATTGAATAAATGTTATCCAATAAATATAGATAATAAAATTTTGAATTACGAATTCGGGGTAAGGAATTACCGCAGCCAGGGAAGAAATAACGAGGAAGCCCCTGTAGTAGCCGGTTTTGCGTCAGGGAAACCGGTCAAAACCGGCGCTGGTATGTGCATTCGGTTGCACCTGGGGGATGGGAGCGTTGGGCCCGGGATCGTGAGGGTGTTTGCCAAAGGGACGCTGCATATGTTGGGAAAGCGCGTTGGTTTCCGGGGCGTAGACTACTGATTAATAAAAACACTCCCGGAACGCCGCTCCCAAAAAGGAGACAATATCCCCGGCGGTCATGGCTTCCTGCGATAGCTGCACCGCTGCCAGGTCCCCGGCGTATCCATGCAGCCAGGCGCCCAGCAATACTGCCGCTTTGGGTGCATAGTCCTGCGCCAGCAGGCCGGTCAGTATACCGGTGAGCACATCGCCGCTGCCGCCGGTGGCCATGCCGGGATTGCCCGTGGCGTTGAAATACACGGCGCCGTCCGGACAGGCAATAGCGGTATAGCGTCCTTTCAGCAGGATGTAGAGCTGCAGCCGTACCGCCTGTTTGGACAACAGTTCCAGCCGCTCAAAATCATCGGCAGCAGGACCGAAGAGCCGTTCAAATTCTTTGGGATGAGGCGTGAGAATAGAATTTGCAGGTACCTGGTATAACAGTGACGGATATACGGAAAGAATGTTCAGTGCGTCTGCATCGATAACCATCGGGCGTTTGTAGGTGCTCAGCAGCTTTTCGAAAGACCGGGCGGTAGCCGCCGCAGTGCCCAGTCCCGGCCCGATGCCGATGGTTTTGTAACGGGCATCGGCCTGCTCATGAAAATGCGTGCTATGGTCCTGTACCTCGTCGGTGACAGTCATCGCGGCGGGCTCGCTGATCTGCATAATATCATACCCGCAACGGGGGACATGGCACGTCAGCAGGCCGGCGCCGGCCCGCAGGCAGGCTTTGGCGCTCAGCACGGCAGCACCCATCTTACCATGACTGCCGGCAATCAGCAGGGCATGGCCAAAGGTGCCCTTGTGCGCAAAAGGCGGTCTCGGCGTGTAAATAGTATGCATCATCTCCCTGTCGGCCAGATGGTAGCGTGCAGGCGTATGCGTTATATATTCCGGCGACAGCCCTATGGGAAGTATCTGTACATCGCCTACCAGCGCGGCGTTTTCCGGCAGGAGAAAAGCCAGTTTATAAAACTCGAAACTCAGGGTGTAACGGGCCTGTATAACGGGCGTATTGCGGCAACTGGCGTCTGCCATCAGCCCGGAGGGCATATCAATGGCAACAATCGTATGGCGGCCATGCTGGTCATTGATCTTATGAATGATGCCGGCCAGCCAGCCTTCAATAGGCTTGTTCAGCCCGGTACCAAAAATAGCGTCTACAATCACTGCGGAAGGGGGCAACTCAGGAAAACCGGTGACATCGGCTATTTCGCGGATACGGCCGGCATACTGCTGTTGCAACCGGCGGTAGTAATATATGTAGTCTTCGCTGGCCCTGTTGCCGTATTCCAGCAGGCAGGCGGTTACCTGGTAACCTTCTTCCAGCAGCCGGTGTGCGATCACCAGCCCGTCGCCGCCGTTATTGCCTTTGCCACAGAAAATAAAAAAAGGATGCGAAGGGGCGAAGCGGTCCAAAAGCCAGTCAGCGCACTTGCCTGCAGCCCGCGCCATCAGGTCGGTACTGCTCACGGGCTCCTGTGCGATCGTAAAGGCGTCCGCCTCCCGGACCTGTGCAGCGGTGAAGATTTTCATATCCTGCTGTTGAACAATAAAAGTAGCGCAAAAATAAGGAACATAAAAAAACGGATCATGCTTGCCTCATGATCCGTTTACGGGTTATTAGCGTTTCCGCTATGTTAGAAGGTGAATCTTGCAGATACGCCTCCAATTTCTTCTCCGATGTAGTTGGTAGGGCCAACGAACTGAACGTAAGGTTTCAGGTCGGCGCTCAGGTTCAACGGGATATTCTTGAAAGTCCATTCAACACCAATGATACCGTCCAGGCCCGGGGATACGTAAGTACCTTTGCCTTTGTCGATGTAACGGTCCCAGTCATAATCACGACGGTCATAGAAACCTACGTGCACACCACCACCGGCGTACATGTTCAGCTCCGGTCTGCCGATGTTCCAGTGATATTCATACAGACCCGTGAAAGTAACGTTGGTTTTGTGCTGGTGGTTGGTGGTTACCAGTCCTTCAATGGCGTGAGGACCCTGGATGAAATGTTTGATGGTGAACCCTACAACCCATGGATTCAGGCGGATACCCAGGGCAGTGTTGTAGTTTTCAACGCTTTTGCCGTAGCTTTTCTTTTTCTGCGCGTTAGCCTGTACTGCCAGCAGGGCAAACAAGCTGAAAAATAACACGACTTTTTTCATAGATGTTGCTATTTATTGATACAAAAATGTATGCGACTATTAACGTTGGCTATTCGCTCTAAAGTATATAACTGGCCGAATAAAAATCGGGATAGCCTTACAATAACAGTGCCAATCCATCATTTGCTTTTCTTGATCAGGGTAACGGGCTTCAATAAACGAAGAAACACGAATCCGGCTATACCGGCTATCAGGGACGCTGCTATCACGGAAATAATGGAGATGATCTGGTATTCCCTTTCCACATAAGCCAGCGAGGAGATAAAGATCGACATCGTGAAACCGATGCCGGCAATCAATCCTACGCCGATCAGCTGCATCCAGCCTGATTTGGAAGGGAGGGTGGCCAGCTTCAGTTTTACAGCGGAGAACGACAATAAAAAAATACCCAGCGGTTTGCCCAGTACCAGTCCTGCAATAATGCCATAACTGATGTCATTATGTAATGCGCCCAGCACATCTGACGGTAGTTGTATGGCAGTATTGGCCAATGCGAAGATGGGCATTATGACAAAATTCACCGGATCATGCAGGTCATGCACCAGGGCGGCTATTTTGTCCTGCGGTATACAAAAGGCCAGCAATACGCCGGCGATGGTGGCGTGTACGCCGGAGTTGAACAGGCAGTACCAGAGCACGATGCCCGGAATGAAATACAGTATGGGGCGTTGTATTTTCAGGAGGTTAAACAGGATGGGTATCAGCAGCACGCCGCCGGCCATCAGCAGGTAGTTCATATCCAGGTGCGGCGTATAGAAAATGGCGATGGTAAGAATGGCGCCAAGGTCGTCGATGATGGCCAGCGCCATCAGGAATATTTTCAGGCTTACCGGCACACGGTTGCCCAGCAGGGAGAGGATACCGAGAGAGAAAGCGATGTCCGTGGCCATCGGGATACCCCAGCCATGGGCGTATTCCGTACCGCTGTTGAACACGCTGAAGATGAGCGCCGGGAACACCATGCCGCCAATAGCGGCGAGCACCGGCAGGATGGATTTACGCAGGGAAGAGAGTTCCCCTACTGTGAGCTCTCTTTTTATCTCCATGCCCACGAGGAAAAAGAACAGCACCATCATGCCATCGTTTATCCATAACAGGTAGGAATTGGGTAAATGGAGGGCGCGGTATTGATAATGATGCCCGCCGGCCGGGTCGAACAGGGCGTTCCAGAAGTCGATATAACCCGCCTGCCACGATGAATTCGCCAATATCATAGACACGAGGGTACACAGGATCAGGATGATACCTACGGCACGGCTGTCTTTTAAGAAAGTGTGAATCGGGGAGAGGAGGGTCTTGAATGCGCTTCTGATCATCATATTATTTCGTTATTTAGTTACCGGGCCATTGAAGGGAGTCGCATCCGCTTCAATGGCCAAATAACAAAAATAACCAAATAATTACTGCATTAGTTCATATTTCGTCTTGGGCTTGCGTTTGATGTCCCAGTGGAAATTCTCCAGCTGCAGCTGTTCTTTGGGTCTTTGGGTGAAGGGATATACGGTGCCTTCGGGGTCTTTGATGAGCACTACTTTGTCCACCTCCCCTTTTTTGAAGAATATATTAATAATGGCGCATTGCGCTTTGTTGACGCTCATATACGCACCACTCTGGTCTTTGACGTAGTTGATGGTTTCGGCGTTTCCTTCCACATGCATCCAGTCCAGCGATTCGCCGAGCACGTAGCCGGTGATGGTGTTGCCTTTCACCTGGTTATACATGTCTGGGCCGGCTTCGTTGATGATAAAAGCGTTTTTGATCATCAGCACTTTGTCGGCCGCCTGGTTTTTGGTAAACATCAGCATGGTGTCTGCGCTGAGCTGACTGGTATTATTGGACCACATCACCGGATCGCGGAAGAAGCGGAAGATGGAGTCTTTGGTAGAATAATACACGCTGTCGGCCACGCCCTGCAGGGAATCGGAGAACATGCGTACGTGGTGGTAGGCCAGGATATAGCGCTGGTCGGCGGTGTCTTTGCCCGGAGGGGCTGACAGTGCCATACTGTCTGCATGGTGTTTGATACCGGGCAGCGAGTCTCTCATAACGACATTGGGCGGCTGCGCCATTTTCACCATTTTTACACGGCCGGAGTCCAGTTTGTCCCTCGTTTTGGCCAGCACGCTGTCGGCCACGAACATCATAACGTTACCGGGAACGCTGTCCAGCTGCTTTTTGGCGAGGGAGTCGCCCTGGTTGATCAGGGTGATGGGAATATGTTCTTTAGGTGGTCTGACGGTCCTGACGGCGCGCAGCGGCTCTTTCACGGGTTCTTTTTTAAGTCCTGCCACTGACGGAATGGAGAGGCTGTCGCCCGGCCGGATGATGCCTGTGAAGAGGGTATCGGCGGCCAGGTACATGGTGTCTTTGCCTTTTTCCATGATGAGCAGCGGTTTCTGGGTGGCCAGGAGGGTCTTTGCCACCTGGTTGACAGTGCCGTGGTTGGCCAGCAGGGACATTTTGCGGACCGTATCTTTATATACCATGTTACCGGTGGCGTAGGCCATGCCGGTGAGTTTGTCCATTTCGATGTTGTCGGCGGTGAGGGTACCGGTGCTGTCTTCGATGGTGGGGCGGTTGCCGAAGTTGCCATAGCCTTTGTCGGTATCGTAGTAACCGCTGGTGGCGTACATAATGCGTTTCCCTTCATTGATGGTGGTGGGTGCGATGATGTTGGCAATTTTTGTTTCCGTATTGTACAGCAGGGCGTCGGTGCTGAGGGTATAGTCCGGGTCTACCAGTACCACGTTGCGCTGGAAGTGCATCTCTTTGGTTTCTGTGTAGTAGTATCCCTCGTCGCTGGTGAGGACGCTTTTACCGTTGACAAGGCGGCCAGTTTTCACATAGCTGCCTATTTTGGCGTTCATATCGTATTGCAGTTCCGGTCCGGTGATGGTCACTTTGCCGTCGGTGAGGCGGGCATTTTCCCGGAGGATGGCGATGCGGGTGTTACCGTCGTAGTTGAGGTAATTACCGTAGATATGGACGCTGTCGGCCTGGTTAATATGTACATTACCGTAGGCGTCTACGATATTGGTTTTATTGTTTTTAACGGCGCTGTCGCAGAAGAACAGGGTAGTGCCTTGTTTAAACCGGGCATGGCCGATAAACCGGGTGACATTGATCGTGTCTTTCTCGATGAGCTGCAGGGTGTCTGCCCCCAGGATTTCGATCACGGTCCCTTTTTTAGGCTCCTGTTGCGCCGGCTGCTGGGCATGGGCGGGCAAAATGGCCGCAAGGCACATCACTGCCAGTAAAAGGACTGATCTGATATATTGATTCATGTAGTACTGTTATTGTACCGCTGCAGTATCGGAAGGCAGTGGTTTCGTTTTATCTTTTTTGCCGAACAAAGAGAAATGCACATAACGTTTCGGGTTGACGCGGAGGTCTTCCAGCAGTTTATTCAGGTTGCCGAGAGAATATTGCAGGTTGTTATACACCTTTTTATCATTCAGCAGCAGGCCGGCAGTACCGTCGGTGGTATTGAGTTTGGCCATAGTGGTGTTGAGGCTGGCGGTGGTTTGCTGCAGCTGTTGTAATGTTTTGTCGATGTTGCCGTTGGCCAGTGCGTTGGTGGCTTTTTGGGCGTTGTCGAGGATACCGCTGATTTTTTCGTTGTTGGCCTTCAGGTTGCCGCTGACGGA
>NZ_CAMLHC010000034.1 GCF_946479755.1 uncultured Chitinophaga sp.
ATCATCTAAAACGGAGACTTCAACAAGTAGAAACTTAGTCACAACTCGCAGCGACACCGAATAGCGATCCGCGTGAGTGACGTTCCCTCTTTACAGCCGCTCGTGAAACAGGCCATTAACGACGCCGTCACCGCCGGTGTGTTTGCTTCCAACGCAGACAATGCCCTATTTAGGTACGTAGAAGCTCCGCCAAACAATAATCCGCTGAACGAGGCGTTCAAATCACGTATCGATTTCTGCATGTGTAAAACCATGGTGGACTACATGCTCGATGTCAAAGACCCACGGCTGCCCATTTACGCAGCGCCGGCGAAAGACAACGGCAAGTATATCGGCAAAGCATACGGACTTAACCAGCAGAACGGGGAAACCATCCCTAACAGCGCCATTTCTCTGCCCGGCAGCGCTGTGCTGGACGCCAAAGCGCCGGCTGTTTACATGGATTACGCAGAAGTGGAGTTTATCCTGGCCGAAGCCATAGAACGCAACATCATCACCGGCTCCGCCGAAGAACATTATAAAAAAGGTATCAGGGCTTCCCTCGAAGACCGCGGTGTCGCTGCATCCGTCATCGACCCGTACATAGCCGGTGTTCCCTATAATGGTGGCGACTGGAAGAACGTGATCGGTACGCAAAAGTGGATCGCGCTGTACATGCAGGGCATGGAAGGCTGGTTCGAAAGGCTGCGCCTGGACTTCAAAAAGCCCAATGGACAAGCCCTGTTCGTAGCGCCTGTTGACGGCTCTCTCGACCGCGAAGTTACTGTCGTGCCCACCCGCATGACCTACCCGGTAGATGAACAACAGCTGAATAAAAGCAACTACGACAAAGCGGTGCAGTCCATCGGCGGCAAAGACAGTAAAGCCGCAAAACATTTCTGGGATCTTTATTAGTCACCTTTTGAGAATATAGAGACGGTCATCAAAAGGGGTCGGTCTTCGCAGGAAGGCCGGCCTCTTGCTTTCAGTCAGTGTTAACCCCTAGAAAGAACTATGCGCCGAAATCCACCCATGGCGCAGAAGACAGGGTGGGATCATCTTTAAATATTAATGTTATGAAAAAGAAAATTTCGTTGAACAAAAAACTAATGCTGACCAAAAAAACAGTAGGAGTTATGACCGATTATCAGCAGGCAGCTATCAACGGTGGCCGTCTCACCACTATCCTGAGAACGTGCCAGGTGACCGGCGGCTGTCCTGTAGTGCCTGAACAACAGGATCTCTGATGATAATACAACGGAAACCGCCACTTGTGCGGTTTCCGTTATTGCTTATTCCTTCCCTGAAATAATATCCCCAACAAATAGAAACTATTCCTTATTTTTGAAAAGAACAATGAATACCAGTCATAGCAGAAGTTCAACCGGCTAATACAGACCAACTTTCTGCTATCGGCTATTTACCCCTTTTCCTGTGTTTGCACGTTGACAGCGTTTCCCATTACACAACAGCAGCAAAACCCGTTGATACTATGTAACATACTATCTGAAAAGCCTTTATTCTTCATCCAAAAAACAGTAAACAATGACCAAAATCTCTCCTTTCATGGTGGTGGCCGCCGTATTGGCAATGGCGATCACCGGGTGCCAGAAACTACCCGAATCCGTTACCCTTCAGAAACCGGACGCCAAAAAGTCGCTGGTGGCCGCCAATAGCGTTGTTAACGGCACCTACATGCTCAATGTCGTCTATTTCGTTCCATCCGACCTGGATACCGTTCCGGGATACCGCGAAAGGCTAAACGGGGTATTCCTGTACATGCAGCAGTTCACCACCAAATGGATGAACCAATGGGGATATGCCGGCAGAACAATGGGACTGCAGACAGATTCCACCGGCCGGTTGAAGATATCACTGGTGCGCGGGCAACTGGGCAAAAACAGCTATCCCTACGAAGGCGGCTCCGGCGCAGTAATGAATGAAGTAAACGCCTATTTTGCCGCCCATCCGGCCGAGAAAAAAAGTGATCATATTATGGTGATCATTCCCACGTATTCTTACGGCGCCAATGGAGACCCCAGTGGCGGGCCTTTCTACGGTATTGGCCGCTGGTGTTTCGCACTCGACTACACCGGCCTGGATACGATCAACCTGGGAAAACCGGACGATAAGTTCTCTACCAAATGGATCGGCGGTATGGCCCATGAAATGGGACATGGCATTAATCTCCCGCATAATGGCGGCGCCCAGTCACAAAATATCCAATATGGCACCACTTTAATGGGCTACGGCAATGGTACCCTCGGAAAAGCGCCTACTTATTTTTCCCCGGCCGATGTGGCCATACTGGCCAATGGCCAGGTATTCAGTCCCGTTACCAGAAGCGACTGGTACACCGATCCCGGCTGCCAGGTGAAACGGGTATACGCGGAATACAACACCGGTTCAGCCAGCATCATTGTTTCCGGTAAATTTTCGGCTACCAAAGCGGTAAAGGATATCGCTTATTACAACCGTAACACCGGTAACGATAACGGCGGCTATAACTCGGTAACATTCGCCTCCAAGCCAATAGGCACCGATAGTTTTCGTATCAGCATGCCCGTGAGCGACTTCAGGGACAAAGGAAATACGAACTATGAATTCACCATCCGGCTATGCCATGAAAATGGCAGTATCACCAGCTATGTAGCTTCCTACAGCTTCGTTAATGACGTCCCTGTTGTCACCTTCGGCGATAAACCGGTATACGATAAAACCGGATGGACAGTAAAGGCCTTCAGTTCTGAAGAAACGGCCGCGGAAAACGGCGCCGCTGCCAATATCATCGATGGCTCCGGCAGCAGCTACTGGCACTCCCGCTGGTCTTCGGCAGCGACCAGCTATCCACACACGATCACCATCGATATGGGCCAGGCGCTGGATGTAAACCGGTTTACCTTTAAACAGCGGAACAGCAGGATGGTAAAGGATATACAAATTCTGACCAGCAATAATAACAATACCTGGACACCGCTCGGCAACTTCACGCTGGCGGCGACCACCAATCCGCAGAACATCGTGCTCCCCTCCACCAAAAACTTCCGCTACTTCAAACTGAATATGACAAGCTCTTATGACGGCGAGCAGTTCGCCGCCATGTGTGAGGTAGGGACCTATAAAGATTAACACGCAAACCGACAAGCGTATATAAAAATCCGGGTAGCTTTACCCGGATTTTTTTTGACCTGATCATCCTCTCGGAAAAAAGTGTCAACTTAGCAGTTCATACCAGTCTATGGCAAAAGCAACCGCATCACTGGAAGCCTTCTACAGGGATAAGTTCGGCAGCCTGTCTGACGACTTCCAGAAAAACATCGGACAGTTTAATGTCTTCAGGATTGAAGACAGGATCCGGACGGGCACTACCTCCCCGACCTTTGTGCGCAGGGATTTTTTTAAGATCATGTTGTACCGGGGCGATAATATTTTCCATTATGGCGATCAAAGCATCCCTGTAAGCGGCAACACGCTGCTTTTCTTCCACCCGCAGGCACCGTATACCTATGAACCGCTGAAGGCTGATACCAGCGGCTATTTCTGTGTGTTCCGGGATGAGTTTTTTAAAGAGAACCTGCGGCTGGAACTGGGCAAACTACCTTTGTTTACCATGGGCCCACCGCCGGTATTCAGCCTGGACGAAGAAAAAACGAACGAGGTAACCACCCTTTTTGAGAAGATGGTCGGGGAACAGGACTCGGACTATACGTATAAATATGAACTGATCAGGGCTTACGTAAGCGAACTGATCTATCTGGCGATGAAACTCCGGCCTGCCGGCAACCGGTATGAGCACCCCGATGCCGCCTCGCGGATAACGGCCGTTTTCACCGAGCTGCTGGAGCGGCAGTTCCCCATTGAGTCAGCATCCCGGCGTTTTGAGCTGCGTTCGCCGAAAGTGTTTGCAGACAGGCTTTCCGTTCATGTTAATTCACTCAACCGCGCTATCAAAAAAACCACCGGCCGCACCACTACCGACCTTATCTTCGAGCGGCTGACAGCGGAAGCCAAAGCGCTGCTGAAACATACTACCTGGAACGTTGCCGAGATCAGTTATGTGCTGGGATTCGAAGATCAGGCGCATTTCAACAACTTTTTCAGGAAGCAGACCACCATGAGTCCTTCGGATTTCAGGCAGGTTTGAATTTGACAAATAATGGTTTGTATACGACAAAGATGCTATCCGGCAGCGGGGTAATTTTGCTCAAAAAAACAGACCATGAGCCAAACAAAAACCTGGTATATCACCGGCGCATCCAAAGGAATGGGGTTATCCCTTGTAAAACAATTATTGGCCAAAGGCCAGCGCGTTGCCGCCACATCAAGATCACTGGCCGCACTTGACGCGTTCAAAGGCAACGACAATTTCCTGCCGCTGGCGGTGGACCTGAAAAGTGAGTCGTCCGTTGCCACATCTATAAAACAAACCGTTGAAAAATTCGGCCGGCTGGACGTTGTGATCAACAATGCAGGCTACGGCTTAGGGGGTGCACTGGAAGAACTCACCGAAGGAGAGATCCATGAAAATTTTGACGTCAATTTTTTCGCCGTGGTACGGGTGATACAACAGGCATTACCTTATATGAGAGAACAGCGGTCCGGTCATATCATCAATATTTCTTCCATCGCAGGTTTTGCTCCCGGCGTGGGCTGGGCGGTGTACTGTGCCGCCAAATTCGCCGTCAGCGGTCTCAGTGCCGCGCTGACGAATGATCTGAAGCCTTTGGGTATTCATGTGACCAACGTTATGCCTGGTGCGTTCCGGACCAATTTTGCCAAAGCGGATTCCATTGCCTTTGGCCGGCGAACGATAGCCGACTACGCTCATTTGCGGGCGTCGCATGAGAAGCTGAACAGCATGGACGGCGCGCAATTGGGCAATCCCGATAAAATGGCAGACATCTTCCTGGCACTAACTTCCAGTCCCAACCCCGCCACAGACCTTTTCCTGGGGAGCGACGCCTTCCATCGGGCGGCGGCCAGGATAGAGCAGTTACAGGCGGAGCTGAATGAGTGGAAAACCGATTCCATCTCCACTGATTTTACCGCCGAACCCTGTTAAGCGCCAAAGTATCCGCGAAACACGAAATAGCCGCCGCCAATCAGCAGCAGGTCTATTGCCACGGCCAATAACGTCAGCGGCCACCAGAATAAGGTACCGTAATTGAGGAACCAAACAGTCTCCGGCCTGCCGGGGTGAAATATAAAAGCAGCGGTCTTACCAACCTTCCATCTCGCGATAGAAGAACCCGTCGAATGCTTGTAAGTAATGGTTTCATTCCGGCGGGTGGGGATATTGAACACGGGGTAGTAATATGTACCATCGTCTTCACTCTTCTCTACCACCTCCACAACGGTCCCCACGGCACGCTCTCCGTTTTTCACAAATGCCAGCCTGCTTCTGAGGCTTCTTAGTGCAAAGACTAACAGTAAAGCACCAACGGTGATATAAATGCAATGTATGATCATTGAGAGGCTATTTTAATTCAGGGTATAACTTTCTTCCGGCATCGCTACTAACCGGCGTAACCAATAGTATCCTGCGCCGGTAATAATTAATGGTATGCCAGCTGCCATTAACACGATACTCCAGTTGAAAATCCAAAAATAGCGCATCATCCGTACGGAGTCCGGATCACCGGGATCGTAAAGGAACACAGCCTGCTCTCCTACCTCCCAGCTTGCCGGCTTACTGGAAGCCGCATGGTGATAGTTAAGCTGCCTGCCATCTTTTGTTGTTACGACAAAAACCGGTGAATAGGAGCCATCATGCAATTCCAGCGCAGTAACGGTACCCGTGGCCTGTTCGCTGTTGCGGATGAAATCCAGGGTCTCCTTCAATTTGTACAGTGAAGCAGCCAGTAGCAGGAGGCCGGTCAACAAACATAGTTTGTACTTCATATGGTTGAATCAGGTGATCAGAAAAGAATCTATTGTAAGATAATAACAATATGCCACCTATTCTCCATAAAAAAAACAACTGCAGCAGAAGCGCCAGTGGCAAAGATTTTCTTTATAATACTTCTGTCCTGTTTCAGAAAGATTGCTTATCTTAATTATCTCAGAAAAATAACCCGTATCAATAACCCACTATGCCCTCATTTCCTTCGAACATACAACATCATCACCAGCTTCTTGCGCTGAATATCCACCCCATGGCGCTACTCCACGTAAAAGACAGGGGAGGTCTGTACAAAAAATCAATGTTATGAAAAAGAAAAACATCGATCTGAAGAAAAAACTGATCCTGAAAAAAGAGGCAGTAACCACCCTCACTTCCTTCCAGCAGGCACTGTTAGCCGGTGGTGCTGCACGGATTACCCGCACCATAGAATGTGAGACCCGGCCTATCACCGGAAGACCCGTATGCTACCTCTGCCCTTGATCACCAGGGGAATAACAGCTGGGATTGGCCCGCATTATTACACATCTCAAACCCGTAAAATGAAAAAGAAAAAACTGTCTTTAAGTAAGAAATTGATGCTTCAGCGGGAGATTATTGCTCCCCTGAACAATCAGGCTCAGTCTCAGTTGAACGGAGGAGGTACCAGAACTACCTGGGGATGCCCTACCTGGTTGCCTAATGCAGGTTGCTACACTGAAACAAACCCTCAGATTCTTTGCAATTAATCCTGGCGTACTGCCGGATAAATGCAGTGAATTGTTATGACAAGACGACCTGCCGCATAAGCTGGCAGGTCGTCTTTGTATAGCTACTGAGCAACATTATATTTTTTTCAGGAGATGAATCTGCGGCGCTTCCTGTAATTTGTCCTGTGCCATGCGACCAAATGCAAGAATATAAGGTTGCTGGTTATGTGCGTCGAGTCCTTCCCTGCTCTTCCATATTTCGTAGAAGACGAACAGGTTTTCATCTTCCGTTCCCTGATGAAGATCGTACTGTAAACAGGCTTCTTCTTTCCTGGTTTCCTTTACCATCTGCTGTAATACTTCCAGCACCGCTTCGCGGTATTCCGGCTTCGCTTTGATGATCGCTGTCAAATAGATACTCATGATAACTGTTTTTCGAGTGTGAATATTTCTCCGAGATGTTCGGTATAATCCTGGTGGTAGTTGTTAACCCGCTCCTGCGTAGCATTTTTCTCCAGATCGTGAAAGTGGAACCCCTGCATTCTCTCCATGCCCACAAATTCGTTCATTTTATGGAACCCGAACAGGACACCGTTGTCCACTGATGTCTGGTCGAAAAATTCACCGGGGAGGGTAAATGCTGTTTCAGGCGCATTCCAGGTGGTAGTGACCATGTACTTCTTACCCTGCATGAGCCCGCCGGTGCCGTAGTTAATGGCCGGATTTTTCCTGCTTCTGCCGTCACTGGCGTACATCCCGTTCTGATGCCCCGCCGTAAACACATCATCTATATATTTTTTAAGCCGGTTAGGCACCTGGAACCACCAGATGGGCGTATGATAAATAACGACGTCAGCCCATTTAAAGTTCTCCACTTCCGCCAAGGCATCAAATTCATCGTTGGTATTGCTGACACGGTATTCGATCTGTTCCCGCTTCAGAAACTCCGTTGTCCAGCTGGTCAACAGATCGTTAAACTTGCCGCCGGAGTGTGCAAAGACTTGTCCTGCATTGATAATGAATACGTTCATTGCTATCATTTTTATTATTGATAATGCAAATTTCCATCACTTTACTTTATCATACAAATAATATAAATAGCAGTTAACTATTATAATAATTATAACAAAAATATCCCCCTGTTATCCAAGATGGGACAGCATTCTTGCTGCAGTACCTATCCTTATATTCATTATTCACCATAAAACCTGTATTTCACATGAAAAAAATCCTGCTGTTTGTAACCTTTATTGCGGTAGGCATCACCGCTACCACCCGTTCCACGTCCGGTACCCGGGGAGACAAGTCCCTCCCGCAAACTGCTGTCAGCGCCAACAACGCTAAGTTAGTCAGCACCTACTACCCCAGTAAATGGAGAGGTGTGGCCATTGACCCGGCAGACGCTGATTTTATGTATGCCTATACTTACCTGGTCAATTATGCGAGTAGTACGGCGACGCTAATGAGCGGCCCTACTTATGCCATGTTTGCACTCAGTTCTTCCTGCAGGAGCGAATGGCTGAGCTCAAAGATCGACCCGTCTTGCACCTCCGGTTGCAGAACATGGTCGTACTACTACAGTCCGGCGCCCACTTTCACCTCCAGCGTCAACTACTTAGCGGTAGGCTGTCCCGGTGTGATCGATTTACAGCAATAAGGATAGCATAGTTCGTATAAAAGCAACAAACCCCGCGACCAGCGCGGGGTTTATTACATTTCATTGTCCAAACAGCTCTTTTAGCTTTTTCTCTATCTCCCCGTTCCCCTCTTCTCCAAAACCTACCTGCTTCATCAGTATTTTCCCATCCGGGCCGACCAGGTAAGCGGTAGGAACCGCGTTTACCGCGAAGCTGTTCACCGATACCTTTTTCGTGTCCAGCACCTGTGGCCAGGGCAATGCCTGCTTTTTTAGTTCATCGAGCCAGGCTGTTTTATCCTGATCTATCGAGATACCGATTATCTCAAACTGATCGCTGCGATACCGCTGATATACCTCCTTCATATAAGGGAAGGAAGCTTTGCAGGGCCCGCACCAGCTCGCCCAGAAATCAATCAACACATACTTCCCCCGGAAACTACTGAAACTAACAGGTTTGTCTTCCGGTGAATTCAGGGTAAAATCCGTTACTTCAACACCTGTCACCGCACGTTTTATACCATTCAAACGGGCGGCCACTTCTTTTGCCGGAGCTGTCTCCTTTTGCGCCGGGCTCAGTTTGTTGTAAAGTTTTTCAAGATCTTCCGGCGGAATAATGGCCTGATAACGGCCAAGGATAAACGCACCGATATAGGCATCTGCATTTGTCTCCACAAAATTACCGATATACGGAATCAGGCGCTGTTGTATCAGTTGCAGGAACATTTTGTTGGAAACGGAATCGTTTTTGGGTTTATCCCCGGAACGTTCGTTTACCATCGCCCTGATATCCGTCCTCAGCTGCTCCCTCCCTGCTTCAAACGCCTGAAAAGCGGTAGCGGAGCGGTTTCCGCGGATGGGGCCTGACCGGAGGCCTTTAGTCACGTCTGCCAGATCGATATAAACAGTGCCGGGGCCATCCACCACCACCGGGAACGCCGGGGGCCCTGATCTCATTTTGGTGTCATACTCCGTATAGAGATAAGGGATGGCATCTTTTACCCAGGGAATACGGACCGTGAAACGGCCGTCTTTCATTTCAACAGAATCCTCTTTGATGCCGTCTCCAAACACATACACTTTATGATATCCTTTGAGGTCGCCTCTCACAGTGCCTTTGATCACAATATTTGACTGGGCCGTGGCACTGGCGGCAAAGCCCATCATCATTAAAGCCGGTAATAACTTTCGCATATTCATCCATTAATCGGTTAAAAAGGACGGGTTTCGAGTGGAATACCCCAGTTAGGATTAAACCTGAGCACCACGTTGCTGATGGGCACAATAAAGTCTTTCGAGTCGATGGTGCCCTTGTACGTCTGCCCGCCAATGTTGTGTGTAATCTGTGATTTTGACCAGGGCTTACCCTTATCGAGTGTAAAGCGTTTCAGGTCGAGAAATCTCTTGACGCCTCCGATCGGCAGTTCCCGCCGCCTTTCCTCCAGCACCCACTGGATCACTTCCTCCGGCGTACCGCCGGTCAGCGCAGGGGTACCGGTTTTAAACCGGTATTTACGCAAGGTGTTAAGATCGGCCAGCGCCAGGTCAGGTCTGTTCGTTCTGGCATATCCTTCTGCCCGCATGAGCAGGACTTCCGGCCAGGAGAACCCGTCTGTTACCTGCGTTTTCCTGCCACGGTAATTGCCGATGCGCATACCGTCGTCATAACCGCCACCAACAGTTGTCTTGTATCCCGGTGCATTGATATAGAAAAAACTAAACCTGAGATCTCTCGCCTGATCGTACAGTGCTAACAATTCAGCAGAAGGGTATGACAATGCGGTCCCCTGGCCGGCATCCCGTTCAGATACCCTGTAGAACAGCATTTCCCGGCTGTTGACCAGGTTGGTGTTCCCATCCTGGGAAGACACAATCAGGGAGGTAACCGGCCTGGAAGGATCCACCAGTTTGAATTTATTAAAATCATACAATACGCTCTCAGGTCCGCCTGCCGCCGTCCATGCGAGATTGGCATAATGCACCACGCTATCGAACCGCTGGGTAAAGAGATGATAATACGCCAGCATAGCGTGGCCCGTGGCCCTGTCGGCGCGGGAAGGCCAGCTGGACCTTACCGGCAGGTCCGGCAATGCGGCATGAAGTTCCCCAAGTACCCGGCTGGCAACTTCCGCAGATGCCGACAGCTCAGGAATCGGTTTATTGATATCCACATCCACCACATAAGGAATGGTTTTAGTGCCGTTGTCCGTGCCGGGTTTATATACCGGTCCGTAAATCATATTGGCATGAAAATAACACCAGGCCCTCGCCACCAGCGCCTGCGCCACGGAAGTTCTGCCCAGCTTTTCTTCCTCGGGCGTTTTCTGAGTGATGCCACGAATCCCTTCAATGACATTGTTGAAATACGTTATCTGCGGGTAAATGCCCATTGAACCCGAGCTCCAGAATTGATCATCGAGATTGGGGTTCTTATAAGGTTGACGGAAGGTATGCGCATAATAACGTTCCAGGTTGGGATGACTGTTGAGCACAAAACCCACTTTGGCCTGCCCTTCCGTCATTTCGAGGTTATCACCCAGGTAAGAGAGCAAAGATCCCCTGTTACCATCCAGGAAATTGAATTCTATTGTGCCGGTATTATCCAGCAGATGGTCATAATCCGTTACCGATGAAGGAATGAGCTTTCCTTTGGGCTTCACATCGAGAAATCGTTTACAGGAGCCCATCAGCAAAACGACAGCAAGGAGTATAAAGTACTTTTGGTTGGTCATAATAGTCAGGTTACAGGTTTACGGAAAATCCGATATAGAATTCGGGTCTCAGCGGCAATGTCCTTTTGATAGTCATATTCACCGATTGTTCAATGGTCTCAGGATCTACCCCTACCTTGTTGGCGGTCAATGTCCAGAGGTTGCGGCCCTGAAAATAAATTCTTGCATTGCCGAGTCCTGTGTTGCCCCACACTTTATTGTCCAGTTTATAGGACAGCGTGAGGTCCCGGAGCTTCAGGAAGTCTGATTTTTCAATCATCACCTCCGTATACGGAAAATACCAGGCATCTGAGCTGAAAGCGGCTAGCTTGGGGTAGATGGTATGATTTTCATCTCCCGGTTTACGCCAGCGCAGGGACACCTCTTTATGATCAATATTGTCCCCGTTGAAAGCATCCCGGCGGAACACCGCCCCCATTTGGGCAATCATCATAACGGAGAGGTCAAAACGTTTGTAGCTGAAGGTATTGGTGAGACTGAGGATAAATTTAGGGCGGGCGGTTCCTGCATACACCATGTCTTTCACCGCCAGTTCATTGCCATATATTTTTTCCTTCCCATCGGAATAGTACTGCGGCGTACCCGTGTTATCCAGTCCTGCGTACTGATAGGCGAAAATGGCATCCAGCGGATAACCTGTTCTCAACACGGCTCCGCCGTTGCTTCCCAGTAAAGTATTGGAATAGCTGAAGGTCAGGAAATTGGGATTGAGATAGTTGTAGTTGAACTGTAATACCTTGCTCTTATTGTAGCTGCCATTAAAAAAGACATTCCAGCCAAAGTGTTTTGATTTCACCACATCAGATTCCAGGGAGAGCTCGATGCCGGTGTTCCTCGCGGAACCGGCATTCCGGGTAATCATGAACCTGCCGTAGGTAGGGTCGATAAAGTCGGGCGACAGCAGGTCTTTACTCATTTTGTTATAATAATCGATGGTCAGGTTGAGCCTTCCACCCATCAAACGTATATCCGTTCCGATATTGGTGATGAGGGTACGCTCCCAGCGCAGGTTGTTGTCCGGCAGGGAAGCGATGGTATAGGGAATGGCTCCCGTAGATGTGGAAAAAGAGCCCGGTGTGATCAGCAGAAAAGGTCCCTGTGTGAAGGAGATGTTTCCGTTGATACCATAGGAGCCGCGTATGTCCAGTTTATCTATCCAGGAGACGTTAAAGAATTTTTCCTGTCCGAGTTTGTAGGTCCCGCCAACAGACCAGTTGGGCTTATAGCGGTACTTCGGATTGGTACCGAACAGGTTCCCCTGATCGATACGGGCGCTGCCACTCAGGATAAAACGATTGTTATATTCATAGGAACCATTGGCATATACGGAAAAGAACCGGTTGTCGCGCAGGGAATACGAGCCATTACTGACGGGGTCCATACCATCGGGAAACAGGAAATCCGTGTTATAGGCAAAGCTGTTAAAATCCAGGTAATTGAACGTGGCGAATGTTCCGGCCTGTTCATTATACCCTACCCTGCTGGGTGCTGCGTTGTTGTCTATCAGGTCTTTATTCACTTCGCCGCCGGCGATGACGGAAACCCGGTGTACTTTATGGAAAGTTTTTCCATAATTCGCCTGTGCCCTGAAGGTATAGGCTTCGCTCTGACTACGGGTTTCGTTCATAATAGCGCCTTCGGGCAGGTAGTGTTTACCGGGGTTGGACACCGACGACGCGGCATTATAATGCGAGCGCACAAAGAAGGAATTGGCATTGCGCAGGTTGCGTAAGATACCGCTGCCTCTTGTCCATGAACCGCCTACTTCAGCGTTTAGGCCATCCAGTATGTTCACAGCGATGCTGCCCCCCAACCTCGCCTGAAACGCCTGATTCCTGGTGGTAGACATTCCCAGGTCATCCAGCGGGTTGAACTCCATGGATTTGAGGCCTCCGTATTCAATAAAACGATCAACGAGATCCGGCCTCACTGCAGGAATGTTCTGCGGATTTCCGTGCCCGTCCACTATATTGTAATAGGGTTTCATGATCTTCCAATTGGTGTAATCCAGCATATCGCCTGCATCCATGGGCATTTTGCTATTGTTGAAATTGATATTGGAAAACATTTTAACGGTCACCCGCTTTCCGGGCCGCCAGTCGTTCTTGAGATCCAGGATCAGCCGGTCGTTGCTGTTGCCCTTCATATTACCCTGGTTGGCGATATAACGGACAGCCGCGTTGGTGGAGAATTTCTCCGTACCCGCGGAAATGGCGATGTTGTGTTGCTGTGTGAAACTCTTCCGGAATAAGTGCCGCTCCAGCTGGTCCTGCGTATTGTTTTTTTTCAGCTGTGCGAGTTCCGCATTTACTTCCGCTTCAGAGAGCAGGCCCTGTTCCTTCATCACCATCAACTGCGTTACACGACCGTAGTAGGTAGATGATTCGTACTCCCAAAGGACATTGGCCGCATCGCTGTTATAGTAGTCTACTTCCGCATCCACAAAATCTGCGGCGCTGGATTTGTTGAGATAAGATAACTGAGGGCGGAGCGTCATGCCGGTACTGCCTTTATAGTTTATCTGCAGCCTTCCCGTCTTTGCCGTTTTGGTGGTGATCACGATCACGCCGTTGGAAGAACGGGCGCCGTAGATAGAGGCAGCTACCGCGTCTTTCAGGACAGTGATGGTTTCGATGTTGTCGATATTCACCGTTTCCAATCCACCGGGCGCCGGAAAACCATCGATCACCACCAGCGGTTCACCGTTAGCCAGAAAGGTGGACCGTCCGCGTACTTCCACCTTACCATCTTTGGTGATGGCCACACCGGCTGCCTGCCCTTCCAGCATGGTCAGCAGGTTCGGTTGCAGTTTACCTTCCAGTCGTTTTGTTTGCAGGGAAGAATAGGCGCCCGTCATTCTTTCGCGGGAGATGGACTGGTACCCGGTGTTGATGGTCACCGCCACTTCATCGAGTTTAGTGGAAGCGCGTGTAAGCTTTACGATCAGCGGGGGGCGTCCTTCTTTCAGCATGTCAGCCGTAACCGTTATTTCACGGGTGGCATATCCTACATAGGAGAAACGCAGCGTATTCCCTTCGTTAACAGCGACAGAAAAACTACCATCGGCGGCGGTGGCGATTCCTTTTTGTGTTTCCTTTACGTGAATGGTCACGCCGGGCAGCGCCACGCCCTCCGTGTCGGTCACGCGGCCGGTGATCATGGTCGCCGGCGCCGGCAGCGCATTGGTGGAAGCAGGTGCCGGTGAAGGCCTGCCCGACAGGATAATTGTTTTTCCCTGCAGCACGTAGTCCAGTGCCTGGTCTTTGAGCACGAGGTCCAGTACTTTTTTTAAGGGAGCATCGACAACAGCAAGGGAGACGGTCCCGGATCCTGCCAGCAATTCCTTATTGCTGAACAGCACATATCCTGTTTGTTTTTCGATGACCGAAAACACTTTTTTCAGTGGGAGATTTTTGCCGGAAAGTGTGACAGACTGGGCAGAAACAGCCGCTTTCACGGAGACAAGGGCCGTGATCATACATACAGGTAGCAGCCTCATTACTTTTGAAATTTGTGCCGGGAGCCTGCTTCCCTGCCACGCAGAGAAGGACAGGCCGCCATAAGCAGTTTTTTGCATAACTTGTGATCTAGTTTTGGTTGTGAATAAAAACGGTTCGCGAGACCTTTTATAAAATCAACTAAAATACCGCCGGGAACGACGCCAATCGTTTCCGGCTCTTTATTTTAGCGGTATCAGGGCATGACAATCAGCGTTCTGCCTTCAAGACGAAAATGAACATTCGATTTTTCCAGTGCAATCAATAATCCGCTCAGCGGTATATCTCTCGTCATTTTTCCTACAAATTCGATGTCAGGCACGCCTGACTCATATTTAACATCGATATCGTACCATCTTTTCAGCTGGCGCATTACTTCATCGATTCTGGCATCTTCAAAATCAAAAACACCGTTTTTCCAGGCCATTACCTTTCCGATATCACCAGGCCTGACGCGCATCTTATCGACGATATCGCCGCGCATCGTGAGCGAGGCCTGTTCACCGGGCTTTAATACTATTTGTTGTTTTCCACTCCGCCCGTTCATGGTAATCGCCACTTTACCTTCCAGCAGGGTGGTATTCAGGGTTGGTTCATCGGTATAGGCGTTGACGTTAAAGTGGGTGCCCAGCACCATTACTTCAAACCTGTTGTCCGCATTGACCACGAAGGGGACCACTTTCCCTTCTTTTTTCAGGGATGCCGCTTCGAAGTAGACTTCGCCGGTGATCTCCACCTTGCGGACATTCCTGGTAAACTGTGTGGGGAAGCGGATGGAGCTGGCCGCATTGAGCCAGGCCATGGTGCCATCCGGCAGCATAATTTTAAATTGCCGGCCCCTGGGGGTGGCCAGCGTATTAAATGTTTCTTCCGGGGAAGCTTCCCCTGCTTTTTTATACGCGAGCCGGCCGTCTTCCACCGACAAATCTGCGCCGCTTTGATGGGCCACGATCCCGTTACCCACGGAATCGAGCAGGATGGTGGAACCATCCGCCAGGGTAAGCACCGCACCTTCCTGGCCGGGCATCACCTGTTGGGTTTCTTTCGACGCCAGTACGGGCGGCGTAGTCTGTTGCTGCGGCCGGAAATACCAGGCGCCCGCCACCAGCAGTAATACAGCTGCGGCGTAGCGTACCCAGGGACGGCGCAGGAATGGCATACGGGCAGGAGGTTCCGCCGATGCGGCCTGCGACAGGCGTTGCCGGTGAAAGGCTTCCAGCGCTTCGGCCGTAGCGGCTTTAAAGGTGGCATATTCCTTTTGCAGTGCCGAAAAGGCATCTCCGTCGTTCAGTAAAGCCCGCCACTCCTGGTGTTGTGACTTTTGTTGCAGCCACTTCTCCAGCTCCTTCCTTTCTGCTTCCGGCAACAGGTCCAGTTTTTCATCAGCCGCCAGCTTCGCCGCCCTCAGCAGGGCAGGTAATTCATCTTCCGGCATATCGGCCTCATTTATCATCGTGCAACGTCTGTTTACTATATGACAACAGCAGTACGACGGATTTGACTTCCGTCACACTATTTTTTTTAAAAAAAGGTAAAATGAGGGATTAATCTGCCAGGAGCAGGCATACAAGCGCCACACCGGGAACAATTTTTCCCCGCAGCAGTCTTATCGCTCTGGCTTTCTGATGGCTAACTGCCGAAGGTGAGATGCCAAGTTGTTCGGCTATTTCATTGGTACTAAATCCTTCGATATTAAGTTGCACCACCTTGGTGCATTCGGGCGGCAGCGTTAATATGGCGGCATGCAGGAGGCGAACGACTTCCGCATTAAAAACATTTTGCAGAATATCTTCATACGTTTTTTCTTCCAGTTGCTGCTCGTAGGCTTGCTGTACTTTCTTTTCACTCCGTTTCAGGTGCTTCAGGTGGTTAAGAGACCGGTTACGGGTAGCTACGTACAAATAGGCGCTGATGTTTTTTATCTCTTTCAGAAACTCCCTCGTCTTCCATAACTCAAGAAAAACCTCGGACACGATATCTTTTGCAGCAGCCTCGTCATCCACAATCCTGTTAGACAACAGGCAGAGCGCCGGGTACATCTCCATAAAAAGGCTGTCAAATGCCGCAGTATCGCTTTCGTTTATGCTTACCACTCCATCCTTCTCACTATGTGACTCACTATTTTGCAATGCTCATATATTAATTTAGTCCATATATATCTTTCAAATATAAATTTTACTCCAAAATAATCCTAGCAGCCGGGATAAAAAGGTGGCGGAGTATACCGGCTTCGTCCAGGGTTACACGCAGCGATCCCTTCGCGGTACTTATCCTGATATTTATAGTATAAAATCCCTGTTCCACATGAAAAGAATACTGCTATTTTTAGCGCTCATCGCGGTAGGTATCACCGCCACCACCCGTTCCACCTCCGGCACCCGGAGCAACCTGCTTCGCCCGGAAAGCATGATCAGCCGGCCGGGAGCAACGTGGACCTACACGTACTATCCCAGCTTCTGGAGAGGCGTCGCTATTCATCCGGACGATGCCGCTCTTATGAATGCCTATACCTACCATCTCAACTATTCTACCAACACGGCCACCAAAATGACCGGTCCCACCTATTCCATGCTGGCAGTAAGCGACTATTGCAGAAGTGAATGGCTTAGCTCAAAAATCGACCCTTCCTGCACGTCCGGTTGCAGGACATGGTCTTACTACTATTATGCCGGGCCCGTCTTTACTTCGAACACCTTTATCCGGATCTTTGCCTGCCCGCTGTGATAAAAATTCTTTTTGAAATTCAACATCGGGGCAGACCTATGTTCATCCCGATGTTGAATCATTTTTTGCAAACGGCGCCGGGGCCCGCCGCCACTTTACCAGCCATGTGACCATAAATTTTTTTTGCTGAAATGAAATAATTCACGAAGTTCGCTTACCAGATGATCCTATTGATCGTAGCGATAGTATAGTTTTATTATCATGAAAACCGTGCTAAACCCGTATTCAGACGCATACTTCCAATCCTATTATTAACCATCCTATCAAAACCATCATTACCACGACAATTCCATTTCAAATCAGCGTTCCTAACTATCACCTCCACCTTTGAAAGCCTGGTAAACGGAAAACCACTATCCTTTCCGGACCGATCAGCAATAATACACAGGATATTATAGCCAGCCCCTCACTGGTTAACTGATGCCGCATACCGCGGCATTAAGATTGATATACCCTCAAAACGACTATCATGGCCATTAAAGCGGAAATAAATATTTACTACGACCCCAAGGGCGACATCTACCAAAAATACCGCCCGCTAAACCACGACACACTTAAAATCAGTGTCCAAACGGACCAGGGCGTCATTAAAAAGATCGCCACTGACCGGATAAAAGCCCTCGATAAGGACAACAGAAATATGTATCTGTTGAAATTCCGGGCAAAAAACATCCGGCAGATACAGGACACAGAAAAAGCAGCAGGCAGAAAGGCGCCACTGGCCATTGTTTCATCCGGAAGAAGCGCATGGATCAAGAGCATGTACACAAAGGGGAAAGAACTGTTAGGCAACAGCCAGCGCTTCGCCGGCATCGACGATCTCACCCCTATCGCGAACGGGGATAAGATCCCCATTTATTTTCCTTACCGGCTGACTTCCGAAGATGCGGACCAAAGAGGGTTTTACATATTTGTACAACAAAACGAATATCAAACTTACTACAATGATCTGATGGATACCGGGATAACCGTCATCGGGTATGAGCTGGGAACACCCTTTAAACCGATGCTGGGTTTCGGCGCCAGCCGCTACGCAGCTGTTAACTTCTTCAGTTATATCGGCGTATCCCAGGCATGGCTGCTAGACGATAACATTCTCTACATCGCCCGTCTCCATGAATTCAGCTTTTTTGAAGAGACCATGAGCCGTAATCCCGGCTGCTGGGCGCTGGGAGGCACAGGCCAGTCAGCGTACCAGACAGAAGACAGTCTTATCCAGATCAAAAAACCACCGGATTATGTTTTTCCGGAAGAATATACGAGCCCGAAATTCCTCCAGCAGGCAGTTTTATGGAATATAAAACAACTTGTGGGGAACACCTTCAATTTCAGCCCTTACTTCATCTGTTCCGGTGAGGATATCAGCATCTCCTATTTTTTGGGAAAAGACAAATGCAAAGCCTACTATGAATGTCTTATCTACAAAGGATGTGACAGTGCCGTACCGCCGAACAAACAGCTTCAAAACCTCAAAAATGAGGTCTACAAGGTCATCTCCAGGGTGGATCCCATACCACTCAATGGTAATTCCACACTGAAAAAACTGCTGGAAGCGGGTAGCAGCTATCTGCTGGGAGAGGCTGTCGAGATGGCCCGTATGAAAGCCTCAGAGCAAATACAGCTGAAATATATGTTTTTTGAAAACCTCGCAAACAAGCAGAAAAAGATAGATATATCCTCCAAGCTGCTGAGCATGATCTTTACCTTCAAGGGGGATTATGATATCAGGTTGATGGATGTATAGCGGTATCATGGACCGTACTGTAACCATCGCTTCCCTCTAAATAACCGACAATGGACATCTCTGAACTGATCAATAAACTCAGGGCGGACGCCTCAGCCAGCCAGCAGGTGGTGCTGAATACTGCTTACCTCACTGATGAACAGGTAGCAGCTACGCAAAGTGTATTGGGCCTCCAGTCCGGCCAATATATCACCATAAAAAATCTGCGGGCGAATGACATTCCCGACGCTCAAAACAATTCCGTCACCATTACTGCCGGGCAGGTGGACCTCCTGAGCCAGGACAATCTCCCCGTAAAGGAATTGGTTTTTACGGCAGGCAACGCACAGACAATAGATTTCATTCTCAACCTGACGCTGCCCGCTTCCTGGCAGTGGACCAGCTCTTTCCCCAAACTTCAGCTGAAACCATTTACCCTGCTTTCACCATCAAACGGCAGCTTCATTTACAGTACCACACCACATACCGCCTACCAGGTCAACACGCAAACACAAATCACACTGGCAGCAGGGCTGAACCTGGCCTGTACCACCAGTGTCAGTAAAATACCCAAGCTATCCGTTATACTGGGCTCCCTCCTGCCCACGGGAGATCTGCCGCTGAGCGGTACGATTGACCTTAAAGGAAATTCCACCGCCTATCCGGTGATGACGCTGCTGGTGCCGCTCATCCAACAGCTATCCCTCACAGGTAAGTTTACGCTCGGCAGCCTGCAGCTTAAAATTGCCATCACGGACGCTGTTCCCCAGGATATTATCACAGGGCTATGGGCTACCGACCCCATGTTCGACCTGCTGTTTCTGCTGGACAGTACTTCGTCGCTGACCATAGAGGTAGACTGTACACCGCTGAGCGACGGTCATTCCACACTGGCACAGCTGAGTACCTGTAGTATTGCACAGGCGCTGATAGGGTCTTCCTGGCACTTCGAGAATTTCGTTCCCGCTGTACTGAATAATGCCTTTACCAGTATTACCTTCGACGCCATTCTCGCGCTTTCCTTTTCCGGTGGCTTCAATGTCCCGGGGATAGCCTTCAGGGTATATTCGGACAGCAGCCTCCCGCTGGGATTATTTACACTCAGCAGCTTCCAGTTGAACTTCAGTCTCGATAATCCTGGTGCTGATGCAGCAGCCTACGTGCATATGCTGGTAGCTGCGAAAATTCCGCTGCAAACATTTAAAGGCAACTTCATCGGCACTATCGCCATCAGCACCGGCGATAATACCAATACAAACAGTACCTGGAATATTGATACGATCACTGCGGCCTATCCGGATACCGTTTCCTTCGCCGACCTGATACAGGAGCTCGATGCCAACGTCACCTATCCGCAGGAACTGGGAGAGCTTACCCTTTCTGACTTTTCACTGGAGATAGATTCCGGCGGAAATTCGTATACCTGTGCCTGTTACGGCACCCTCGATATGCACCTGTTCGATGTGAACCTCAGCACACAATTTAATCTGCTGATAACGCACGCCGGTAGTACTTCCTACGTACTCAAGGCAAATACCATTATCGGGGACAGCATCCTGAACCTAACCCTGCAGCTGAACAGCAAGGAGGTCATCTTCGAAGGCGCCGCCATGGATATCCCACTGACTAACCTGCTGGTCAGTATTTTTTCCGATATCAACATCGACCTGACCATATTGCCTGAAATCACGCTTTCAACGATAACGGTCAAGTACAATACGCCTTTGGCAGATAAGCTTACGATCACCGGCGCCCTTGACTACAACGGCACCCAGGGCGACTTCCAGCTCGTAGGCCAGAAAGTCGATAGCCAGTGGCAGTTTATTGCCATGGCTGGATTTGACCTCAACCCCGCGTTTGATGTAGGGGCCCATATTCCATTGGTAGGTGGTAAACTGACAGGAGAGCTGACCGTAAAAAAAGGATATCTGATCATCACCTCCAAAACGCCACAGGTAGTTACATTTACCGGTCTGCCTCCCGGTATTACGCCAGGTATCTCTTTCTATTTCGACCTGGAACTGAGAGGTACGGATACCCCGGTCACCCTGCCGGTGCTGGGGTATTCCAGCACATTCAAAGCCATGATGAACAGCTTTTATCTGGCTACCAGTGAAACAGACATCAGTTCCGGCAATACAGCCTATACCATTAAAATCGGGAAGAACCTGGGGCCATTGTATGTAGACTCTCTTGCCCTGGCTTACAAAGACCAGGTCATCTACTGCAATATCAACGCCTCCATGAAGATAGGGCCATTTGACGCCTCCCTCGACGGGCTGGGCATCGGCACTTCCCTCAGCGCGTTTGCACCCTCTTTTAGCCTGAACGGCCTTGGCTTTGATTTCACCTCTGCCTCCTTTACAATAGACGGCGCACTCATTCGCATACCGGATAGTCAGCTGGCACAGGGCGTTTCCCTCCAGTTCGATGGTGCGCTGGTCATTAACATACAACAGCTTGGCCTTTCTGCACTGGGTTCCTATGCCCAGATGAGCGATGGCGAAGCCTCCTTTTTCATCTTCCTGGACGCTAACTTCCCACCGGGCGGACCACCGTTTTTTATGGTCTCCGGGCTGATGGGCGGATTTGGCTTCAACAGAACGCTTTCCCTCCCTACCTTCAGCGAAGTACAAAGCTTTCCGCTGCTGGCCATCAATGCGCCACAAACAGGCAGTAAAAAAGATATCGCCATGCAAACGCTGCAGGTGCTGGAAGGACAGGCGCCCGGAGCAGACAAAACCACCCGGCAGTGGGTCAGCCCACGCAGCGGTGACTACTGGATGGCGCTGGGCGTAGCATTCAATTCATTTGAGATCATTAACGGCGAGTTGCTGCTGACAGCGGAGTTAGGCCGAGACACACAGTTTTCTCTGCTGGGCCTTTCCTGGATGACCTTACCACAGCAGGCAGTGGACGGTGACAGACTGGTGTTTGTGGAACTGCAGATGGCCGCGGTATTAAAACCCGAAGATGGTACGCTACAGATGGCTGCAGGCCTTACCAGCAATTCATTCGTGCTGACCAAAGACTGTCACCTTACCGGCGGTTTTGCCTTCTACCTGTGGTTTGGCGATCATCCCGATGCAGGCCAGTTCGTATTAACCGCCGGAGGATACCACCCCGCTTTCAAACCGCCGGACTATTACCCACAGGTGGCCCGGCTGGGATTCAACTGGCAGGTGTCGGGCGATGTGTCCATCAAAGGTACTTCCTACTTTGCTTTTACCCCGTCCTGCGCCATGGCAGGCGGGCGGCTGCAGGCACAGTTCCAGTCAGGCCCGCTGCGGGCCTGGTTTGATGCAGGCGCCAACTTCCTTGTCACCTGGCATCCATTGACATTTACCGCCAGCATCTGGGAAGAAATCGGCGTGTCTCTTACTGTCAAAGTGTGGTTTATTCATAAAACGTTGCATGCCAGTGTAGGCGCTGCCGTGGACATGTGGGGACCACCGGTCGGCGGTATTGTAAGGGTACATGTGGTCTTTGTCACCTTTAAGATAAGGTTCGGATCTGACAGCGCACAAGACAAAAACAAACAGGTGCTGGGCTGGGACGATTTCAAACAAATGTTGCCCGCGCCCGGGGACCGTTGCACCATCATTGCTAATGACGGGCTAACGAACATACTGGAAAAAGATACCGTAACAGGGCAGATCATTTACAACGGAGATACCACCAGCAATCCTACCACAAAAGTATGGTTCCTGCGGTCCGGCCGGTTGCAATTTACGACCAAAAGCATGATCCCCGCCACCAGCCTCACCTATGGCAATGGCAGCCAGTGGCAGGTAAACGGCGCCGCCAGCATCAACATCCGACCGATGAACATTAACACTGCCACCGCCGTCCACAATGTGTATATCACGCAGGACAGCGCCAATGGCACTCCTATTAACGTTGACGACTGGACGTTCACTGCCAACTACGGAAACGTAGCCGCCACCCTCTGGGGACCACCCATCATCGAAAACGGACAATTTGTACAGGCGCCATCCACACCCTCTGCCGATACTGTCGGTAATCAGCTCACCGGCTATACCGTCGTAGCGCCGGAACCGAAACCGGGGTATACTTTCGGGATAGTGCAGATGCGGTTACTGTTGAATGAATATATCTGCCAGACGGATAATCCGCAGAACCCGCTCAGCATAACGCATGCTTACGATAACGACTATACGCCGTCCGCCAGCAATACCACCCTGGCAGATATCAGCAATATCGGTACCACGCTCACGGCAGCGAGAAACGCGTTATATGCTGAGCTGCAGCAGGACAATCTCTACACCGGCAGCAACGATCCCATGCAACAAATGGGCGCCACTGCCAACGGCTTATTCGTTGACATTCCAATGGAACAATCCAACTGACTATGAAAAACGTTAAAGATCTGAATGACGATATTCCTGTGGGAGACCTTAAATTGTTCGACAGTTACCTTCCATCGGTAGATGCCGGCAACTACTTCATTACCGTCCGGCAGCCCCTGAACGATTCCAACGGCCAGCTGGACACGGATGGTGTGGCTACCGTGCAGGAATTTACCGTAACAGCCCCACAATATTTTATTGACAAAACACAGGTGATCAGTATGTACCCTATTCCCGGCAGCAGCGGTAAATACAGTGAAGTGCTTCCCAACATCGTGCTGAAAGATGCCGGCCTTCCCTGGGAAAGAGGCATGGACCAGCCGACCACGCCATGGCTCGCGCTCATGGTATTTAAGGAGACGGAACTGAACGATGGCGACGACAGCAGCGACCAATCCACTACTACCACTGTAGCAGCATTCCAACAGGGACAAAACGGTGTATTAACGCCCGGTATTACCCGTGAAGATGATATCGATCCGAAAAGCAGCTGTAAAACAATCAGCATGCCCGTGGCTATATTCAAGGCGATCGCACCGATGCTTGATGAGCTACCCTATCTCTCTCATATCCGCCGGATCAATACCGACAACTGCGCTATCGGAGGTATCAATGAACACGGCCTGTTTTCCATTGTGGCCTCCAACCGTTTCTGCCTGGCGCCTGATGGTCAGCAGCCGCTAAAAAACATTGTACACCTGGTATCTCTTGAAGGCATGAAGGATTACCTGCATCCCGGCGCCGATCTCAGCAGCTATTCGGCCGTCACCCTGCTAAGCCTTGCCAGCTGGACATTTCAGTCCCAGGCAGACGGTTACAGCTTCCGGATGCTGGCTGAAAACCTGGTGGCTTCTGAAAAGACAAACAACACCGTTGATCCGTCACTGTTATGGCTCCGGCTCCCGGTGCCGGCCAACACCAATACTGATATGAATAAGGTGGTACGCCAGCGGACCGGTGACGGTTACCTTCCCCTTCCGTGGCAGACCCGCAGCGGCGAAAGCACCTTTGCCTGGTATCGAGGGCCATTGGCGCCACTGCTGCCCACTCCTTCCGCCACCCATTACAGTACGGCGGATGCCGCCCTGATATTTGATAAAACACATGGCATATTTGACGTAACACTGGCCACCGCCTGGGAAACAGGCAGGGAAATAGCGCTGGCCGATGCTGCTTTTATGAGCAAGGTGACCGACTTCAGGCAGCAGCTCAACCTGATCGCCGACAAGCTGCTGCACCGCTCCTCCTCTCCTCATTTTCAGGCGCAGGCGATGGCAGATATCGACCCTTCTGCCACCGTGCAGGAACGGTTACGGACCCTGTTAACGCCACAACTGATAACGGATATAGGCAATACCGCCTCGCAGGCGCCGGGCTCCCGGCCTACCGCGACAAAGATAAAGACACCCCTGCAAGACCCACAGCTGCAGCTCATCACCTTCCTGCAACGCACCGATGTACAGGATCGCCTGCAAGCAATAGCAGCCGGTATTTCAGGGGAACTATCAGACTGGATGGCGAAGCTGAAACTGCTTTACCCTATCCCTTTCAGGAAACTGGTCGCCGACGAGCGGATGCTCCCGAACGAGTCGCTGCGCTTCTTTTACCTGGACCTCAACTGGCTGAATGCCGCCATCGACGGGGCGATGAGCTTTGGCATCAAGACAACCAAAGATCAAATGCTGCACGATATTGTCCTGCCGAAAATCAGGGCGGCCGCCATCCAAAAAACCGGCATAGTCCGGTCCCGGATAACAGGACGACAGATTTCCGATACCCCACCATCGGACGTAATGAGTGGCTTCCTGCTAAGGTCTGCCATGGTAAAGGCGTGGCCCACCCTCGTCATACGCGTCAAAGACGCCAGCGACAACACCCTTAATATCATCCGGACAGACCACCTCGCCCCGAACGTGCTGTTATGCATCTTCAGTGGTGTACCCGACAACGTTACCCTCAGCGAGCCGGCAGAGACACTTTGCTTTGGCATAGATGACGAAGGGTATGCCGTTATCAGGAACATTGTGCCCGGCGACACTCCCCTGGGGCAACAGCTGGGGACCATACAGGTACGCGATCTGTCAGGCAGGCAGCAATACTGCATGCGCAACGCGGGCAGCCACGTACTCAATATCGCGCCGGAAGACCCTAACGGCCTCGTACAAACGTTGCAGCGTTCCATGACCAGTTTAAAAACACCACCGCCCAACGGCCAGCTAAGTGCCGGCACACTGGCGCTTCAGATGATGAAGTCCGCCGAAGCGGTAGTATTTCAAAGTCAATCTTAAAATCAATCCGTATGAGCTCTCCCATAATAGTACCCATGGAACTCGATGTGCTGCTCGCCAATACCGCCCTTACGGACAGGGATCAATTCAGGTTATGGTATTACAGCTATTCTTCCATGAAAAGCAAGGCCTGGTCAGATCCTGAACCGCCGGCGTTTACCGATAGTCATACCATGCCGGGCACAGGAGCCTATCTGCACTGGACCTTACCCCGGTCGCTGCGTGTCGGCAAATCCGACAGCACCAGCGATTTTCCGCTGGTGCCCAATCGTTGGCTCATTGTACGCATATACCGCGACGCCAATGGCAACAACGTGCCGCAAACCTGGATGCTGGAAGCGGACTGCCCCAACCCGGACAATGATGCCAACAGCTGCTACTATATTGTCAATGATACGGTCAAAAACAACTGGGCAAACAGCAGTGACACCAACAGGAACAGCGCTTTCCCCCTTCCCTTTGATACGGGCGACAACACCGATACGCAGGCCTATTACCTCAGTATAGGCCGCGCCTTTGATTGGTCTGCCTGGAAAGAGGCCTACCCGGAAAATATGTTCATCACAGCCCTGGGCCCGGGCAATCCCGATTTCAGCGGTTATATAGGATTCAACCTGGGGGTATTGTCTTTCTATGACAGTCTCGCCGGAGTACCGGACACCACGTCTCTTAGCTATATGGTCACCGGTTGGTATGCCGACGCCAATAGCGACATCCTCGTTACCGGCAATACAGGCTTTACCGGCGGCGCAACGGCCGATGCAGTATTGGCCGCATTAAACTGGCAGCTGGCGCAGGGACAAAGTGCCGGTGACAGCAATATCACACTGTACAGCGGGATGTCGTTCAACCTTCCCTGGAATGCTACTGCCCAGGAACCGCCTGCCAATGATGAACTGGATTCGCTAAAGCACTCCAAATTTGTGTCCGTTTGTGTCGCCAACACCGGAATGGAAGCTTTCAGTACGCTGGTGGCTACGCAACTGGGACAGATACAGGGATATAGCGATACGCATGCGACCCTTGAATTATTACGTGCCTTCCAGTTCGATCTGCTACCCGAACTTAACAACGTAAACGGTACTCAACTGATAGCGGAAAGAATACAACAAGCCTGGTTCAATGCCCACTTCGGCGGCAACCGCTGGAAGATCGTCCCATCAAGTGAAAACCAGCAGCCATCCGGCTATAGGATCTCCGACAGCGATGCAGCCTGGCTGCAACAGCTGAACCAGGACCAGCAGGCCCTTGATGACGCGCTCACACAACTTCTCAGCCTGCAATGGGACCTCAATGCAGTATGGTGGAAATATCATTCCATTCAGCGTGCTTTTTATAACGCCGACAAAGACTGGCCGGGGGTGACCGCTGATCAGCTGAGCCCCTACCTTGACCCGGACGACCCTACGAAAACATTGGGCCAGGTACTGGCACAACTGAAAATAGTAAACGACCTGCTTCCGAAAGTACCGCAGCCGCAGCAGGGGATTGCCAATCAGCAGGACGCATTGCAGGCAGGCATTACCGCGTTCGCCCAAAGCAAACAAATCAGTGCAGGCTATGTATTAAAAGCAGTGGCGCAGCCCCGCTACTGGCAGCCCAACAACCCCAACCTACTGATTTCCGGCATATCCCTTGACAAGCTCGGGAACCCGGAAACAGCCCTTGCCGTAAGGCTCCCATCGCAACTCATTCAGTCTTTTACGGTAGACGGGCAGCAGATCAACGCCGCTGCACTGGAGAGCATCATCCCTGCACTTCCCAACACCGGGCAATTACCGGGAAACGTACAGGACATCTACACCGAATTTTTTCTGCTGGACCCCGCCAACGCAGCGCAGATCGCCGATAAAACACACTTATCGAAAGACGATGTATACAATGCCATGAAAGCCCATCAGATAACCTGTTACACAAACGGCATCCTACCTGCATTTGACCTGAGCGAATGGCAACAGCAATGGCGCCCTTTGTTTATGGAGTGGCAGCTAACCCATACCCCTGTTCCGTTTGCATGGAAAAACACCCCCAACTGGACTTTCAATGGTACAGACTATCAGCTGGTAGCATCACCGCAGGGCCAGGGCAAACCCTACATTATTTCCGGAAGGGCTGCCCTGAGCACTCATACCCAAATGACTTTCGGCGCACGCCTGAAGACCTTTGCAGACCAATATAACAACGACGATCTGAAAGAACTGTGGAAAGCCATTGACGATACAGACCAATGGCGTTTCCTCTCCCAGGAACTGGCAGATACCAACGAATACCTTGCGCAGCGCGACAAAAGACTTTACCGTAAGCCGGGCCACGCCACGTTTACCTATCAAAACCAACAACTGTCCTATTCCAAGATCATGGGGTATCCCGATGATGCCCATATATATCCTTTCGACACGCCCTCTTTTGCCCAGGGACTGGTGAACGCCCTCCCTGCCATCAACAAAGATGGTCCAAGCGCCTATCCCTTTCAACAGATAAGAGGTGGCGAGTTTTACTTCTCACAGCTGATCATCTATGATAAGTTCGGCAGGATACTGGAGCTGGTACAGCCTACAGACGGTGGTGTATTTGATGCCACCGGCTTCCCGCTGATGGTGGACACCGCCTTTGCCGTAGCACATCAGCTATCCAGCGGTATAAAAGCCCCGTTCCAGGTACCGCCGCGGGTGTTGCAGCCTGCCCGGTTAAATATGCTGCTGGCCGATTATCGGGACCAAAACAACGTACTGGGCATCACTTCAGACGTTAATCCCATATGCGGATGGGTAGTACCGAACCACGTTGACCGGTCGCTGCTGCTGTTTTTCCCGGATGGCAGCAATGCCGGTGAAATATTGCTGCTGGCGGACACGAACGGAACGCATATCCAGTGGACACCGCCACCCAATAACAGCCTCGGCGCCCTGTCTGATGTGGGTTCCCGGTCGAAACAACTGGGCGCCTTTGCAACAGCGCTGGTGGCAAAAACGCCGGCAGCCTTCGACGCCTTTATGAAAGCGATCGACAGCACGCTGTGGACAGTAGACCCACTGGGTAAACGCACCCACCAGGACCTCTCCCTGTTCATTGGCCGCCCGCTGGCACTGGTAGCCATGACGCTGCAATTGAAACTGAACGGACAGCCCCTGAAAAGTGAAGACTGGACTTACCCGCTGAAAGAGATACCACCAGATCCTGATGTTCCCACGCTGACCGCCTGTACGTTTGATGTACGCTTTGGCGACCAGGCTTCCCGTGAAGACGGAGTGATCGGTTATTTCGAAGGAGAAAGTTACGACCGCTTCAACTGTGTGGTAACGCCCGACAGCTCAGACAACTATCTGCAGCAGATAGGCCCATTGGACAGCGACAACGGTAATTACATCCAGCTGTCGTTCGAAAACGCCCCTGCATATATTACTGTATTGGCGGACCCACGGGCATCCATACACGCTTTTACCGGCATACTGCCGGTGAAGGAAGTTAAACTTCCGGAAGAATTTGTAGACAAACCATTGTCTTCACTGGAGATCACTTTCAGAACAGGTCCTGTACTGTCTTCCATACAGCCGTCAGACCAGCTGTCGGGACAGCCGACACATGCCAGCGCCCTCACCTATCTGCCGGTGAGTGCCAAATTCGGCGTATGGAGCTGGTGGCAAAGTACGGTGCGTAATCCCGGTACAGCAACAGCCAGCTTCTCCTGGCAGGGATATACGCTTACCAAAGCAACGACCACCGCTAACTTCGACAGCTACTCCTCCAGCCTGCACGATGGGTATCTGCAATTTATCACCGATCAAAACCCTCAATAAAAATACCTGACTATGCAAACCGACAATAAACCGCTGCTGCTGCTTCCTTATGTGGTCACGCCGAAACCGGATCCCCTTGTGCCTGGCCTAAAAGAGGAAGTCGTTATCTCCTTGCAGGACAATGCTTACTACTGCGATATGATCCAAATCAGCATACCATGCGGGGATGACCCGGCAGATATATTTGCTACACCACCGCCGAAACCGTCACTGAACATCTCCAACAACCACTGGTCATCCGGAGACCCCAAGCCAATACACGATACGGAAGGTGGCCCTCATTACTATCAATGGACCATCAACAATATGGAAGAAAATTTAAAGGCGATGGCAGCGGACTTTACCTTCACGGGTGTCGTCAACAAGATAGGCGGCAAACCACAGGTCATCATCGACGAGGACTCCGGCACCAATCCTACGGAGCTGACGGAAAGGGAAGGCTCTTTTCCTGTCGCCAAGAGCAGCCAACCAGTTTTTTACCTGCAAAACCTGGTTGCCATTGACTACCTGTCTCCCGAATATCCCTGCGGAGCATTTCCGCTGGGGTATAGCATAGAATTAAGCTGGGAAGGCAGCAGCGGCGCTACTTATGATCTTTACCAGAGCGGCATCAGTGATCCTTTATGCAGCGGTACAACCGCCACCAATTATACGCTGGAAAAGGGGATCACCGATACCACCACTTTTTGCTGCGTGGCCAGTAACGGTAAAGGGGACAAACTGTTCCAATGCCTTACGCTGACGGTGACCAACCCGGCGATCGCCGCACAAAACATGACTACTGCCAACACCGAAAAAATCCTCGGGGATATGACCACCAGCGGCCAGGCCAGCTGCAAGACCTTAACCCTTAGCAACAATCCAACCAATATAGCGGCCGCCGGCCCTGGTATCAATACGCTCATCAGCGATTCAGCCACCTTTAATCTTAACGACAACTTCGAAGTGGATGGTGATGCTACATTTACCGGTACCCTTACCTGTACTGATATCAACACGGACGACCTGACAATACAGGATTCCCTGGCTTTTAACGGTCAGCAGGAGTCTGTCTTCGGTCCGCCGGTGCTCGTTACCACCGGCGTTGATATCGGTTTTGGTATTGTGCCGGCAGTCTCGGATGGTTATGCTGTGATCACCGTATCAGGCCCTTCCATACCCATCATTGAATCTGCCGCTTACGGCGCGCTTGGCATTGTTGATATGCTGGAGTGGGTTTATACTTATGGCGGTAACTCAGGTCTTCCCTATTTATCAGAGACCGACGGATTCCTGATGCTACCCGTTCCCTCAGGCGCATCCTGGGAATATCAGGGAGCTAACCTCATCGTTGCAGCCGCATTTTGTACGATCAGCGTGTACTGGTTCCCCGTGGGCAAAGCCGGTAGCGAGCAAAGTGTGGGAATTGAAATACCTCCGGAGCGGATGAAGGCCATGAGTGATGACAAACATCATCCCCGCGTGCATTTCGAACAATATCTGGCGGCGAAAAGAAAACGGCGCGGTGAGTTGATCACCTCCATGGAAACGATGCTGGAAACAACGTTCGACGAGGCTATTAAGGAAGATATGTTCCAACAGCTAATGAAACTTTAACATTACCACCCACATCAACATTATTGACATGAATAACGATAACACCCGGGGACAGTCAGACCAGGCAACATTATTCCTGGCGAATTTTATTTCCTACCCTTTCCTGAACTTCCAGGGAGTACCCGTGACGCAGTTTATAGCGGGGAGCCCATTCAGCCTGAAATGGGACAGTAACGGCACCAATTTTAACCTGTATGCCAATGATAATCCGCAGCCGGTGTATTCAGGACCAGCCACCTCCTGTGACGTGCAGCAGGAGTTTAATGTCAACACCACGCTGATGCTGGAAGCAGACAACGGAGTAGATAAACAATATGCTTTTCTGACCATTATTTTCAGTGATCCACAACTCAGCGCCGATGCCATCTCGGACGATACCGGCACAATGACCAACAACGATACCCTGGAAGTGGCGAACAGTCTGTACTGCCAAACCCTCTCCTTTACCGGTAAAGGCACGCTGAACATTGGCTCCAGCGATACATTCAACTACCTGTCCGTTAGTAAAACAGCGCAGGTCAGTGGCGCTACTTCCGCAAACAACCTGAAGGCGCCTGCCAGCAATATCAACAGCCTCACCGTCACCAATAATCTGAAAGCAGATGGTATCACCATTGCTATGATCGGGACGGGGCATCTCATCAGGGTGGGCAGCGCTTTCGACGTGGTGCAGGTAACGGCCAAAACAGATGGATTCGCCATAGTTGCCATCAATCCTAAAGGATGCGACAAAAATGTATCGTCTATCTGTACCATCACCTACGGCTTTCAGCAGTATACGGTCAATGCTGTCGTGCTGGAAGAAGACAGCGTTATAGACATACCACAGTCCGGATACTGCTGTATCCCCATCCAGAATGGCGGCTCATGGAGCTGTAGCGGAACAACAAGCGGCGGTGGTAACGCCCCGCTGATCTCTGTTTTTTGGGTACCGCTTGGCGGAGGAAGCGATTCCTATACAATATCAGGAGGAGAACAACAACAGGCGGCGATGCCACCACCTGCAGCAAGGCCTGACCGGCGGGCATTATCCGCACAACCGTATGCGTCCTTTCTCCAAACGCTGGCAGAGGCCATGCAAAAAAGTCCCGCTCCGGCACTTCCGCTGGCGCAGAAACTAGTCAGCCTTTAATTACATCAAATTAAAATCAAATCGTTATGTCGTCACCGTCCATACAAGATCTTACGCCCGGATTCACCATATCCTATTTACTCATGAGCCAAAACGGCAGGCCGGCAGCGGCATTTAAAGCCGGCACCTCCATCGACTTCTCCTGGGAAAGCACCGGAGATTACTTCATGTTGTATGAAGGTAATAACCCCAAGCCTATCTACGAGGGTAACGGTAAGAGCACTACCTTAAAAACGGGCCCCTCCGTTGACACTACCTTCACACTGGAGGCAACGTCCGGCAACAGTAAGCTGTACAGCGCTGTTACTGCTATCATCACCAATCCAACGTTAACCCCCAGTAGCATGACCGTCGCCTATGATCATGTTGACAACGGAGACATGACGGTGGAGGGTGCCGCCACCTTCAACGCACTGAAGGTAACAGGCGGTGTTACATTTCCGGACACCGGAGACCCTGGCTTTCCGATCAATGGTTATTTACAAACAAACTGCGCCATTAATGTGGCAGGCGATACCATTATCAAGGGCACTTTAAAGGCAGACGGCACCCACACACAACAGCTAACCGTAAATAACAGTTTAACTGCACTCCAGGGCACGGTAAGCATCTTCAGTGATAGTGTTTCTGTCTATAATAATAACCAGGAGGTTAACCAGACATTTACTGCCAAATGTGACGGCTATCTGATGGCGTATATACTACCAGATCTCAACGTTTGGAGCAAGATAGCACTGACACTGGGGGGCTACACCTTTACGGTTTCAGGTGGCCATATCATGAACGCCTATGGGAAGGACATCACTTCCAATTCCCTGCTGCTACCTGTTTCCAGGGGCACATCAGTGAGTTACAGTACTACTTACAAGCCTTCACCTCCCCTGGCGTTTACCCTGCTGTGGTACCCCATCGGCAAAGGTGCAGCAGGAGAAGCTACCTTTGAGGTCAGGGATACGCCCGCGGACCAGTTGACCGCTCCGGCTCCGGACATGGCAGCGATCCACGCAGCGGGGGAAACAGCCCGCAGGGAAACAGCCGCTTCCATTATCCAAAACATCGAACGGGCCTGTAATAAAACGATGGATGATAATATGAAACAGTTGCTGACAGAAAAATTACTGGCATTGCGGTAGGCGGAGATACTGATTCAAAATATCCGTACATTCCTGGTAGAGGGGAAAGATTAATCCATACTATCTGAAAATAAATCCTTCTTTAAAAGGGTCTTCGGGATCGAAGTAAAAGGTATGCCGGCCGGTGACGTAAGCCGTTCCGCTCACCTCCGGTATAACAGCGGCATGTGCCCCCAGGGTGGTCAGTTCCCGCACTGTTACGCCCATGGTGCTGCCGGTAATGCTTTCGATGGTGACCGTTTCGTTGAGTTTTAATTCTCCTTTGGCATGATGCAGTGCTGCACGGGCGCTGACGCCGGACCCGGTGGCGGAGCGGTCCACCTCTCCTTCTGCAAAAATGCATACGTTACGGCTGTGATGTCCTTTCTTCTGCGCAGGCCCGGTGAAAATAGTGCCATACAAAAAGCTCAGGTCTTCCTCAAATGGGTGCGTGATAGCAAAATTATCCATCACCGCATGTTTTATCCTGCGGCCGTAGTCAAGCGACGTTACGGAAAGACACGTCCTTCACCCTACCATTTTCCATGGTAGCGCGGGCATAAATTTTACCTGCTGGCACGTTGAAGATCACCCCTGGATGATTTCCTTCTTTTCTGACCATACCTGTTTCCAATACCAGTTTGGTGAGCGCAATCATAGCGTGCCCGCACATGGTGCTGTAGCCCTCATTGTGCAGGAAGAAAACGTCCATATCTGCATCTGCGGAAGCGGATATCACCGCGCCGTACATGTCTGCATGGCCACGGGGCTCCCACATGATACCGGTACGGATATAATCGAGGTGCTCCCTGAAATACCTTCTTTTCTCCAGAACGGTTTCGCCTTTTACGGCGGGCAGCCCGGAAATAAAAACACGCAGCGGCTCGCCACCGGTATGCATATCGATCGTTTCTATCTTTAACCATCCGGCGGGTATATCGGGATGGAAATTAGTAAGCAGCGTTTGCATTGTTATATAGAATAGATAATAGAGCATCGTTTAAAAAGCAACCCGCACACCGACGTTGCCGGCGCAGGCCTTTTCGTACAGGGCTTTCGCCATAAACAAATCAAAAAGCGCCATGCCGGCTGATTTATAGGCGGTAGTGCCGTTTACATCCACCTTTGCCTCACCGGTTAACAGTTTCCCGATGGTGAACACGTCTTTCTCCTGTAAAATTCCTTTTTTGAGCGGGTTAAGAATATCGCCGGTTTCTGCTTTAGCAAATACCGAATCAATGGCCAGCTTCCCGGATAACCGGAAAACCTCATCCGGCAACTCCTGCATGCCTGGTTTGTAGGAGCCAATACTGATGAAGTGTTTGTTTTCCAGCAGCTGTGCATCATTAGGTAAAACCGGCGTGGCAGAACGGCTGGCCGCGATAATCACATCGGTATGTTGCAGGATCGTCGTTGCGTCTGCACAGGGTACTATTTCCACCGACAGACATTGTTTTTCCAGCGCCGCCCGTAGCGCCGCCATACTTGTGGCCGACCGTTGCAGGCAGTATATTTTTGTGACCGGCCGCACGGCACAGGCAAAAACAGCCTGCTGTATTCCCTGGACGCCGCAGCCTATCAGTCCAACTGTATTTATGTCAGGTGGCGTCATATACTTTACGCCGATGGCGCCCAATGCGCCGGTACGCAAGGCTGTCAGCTTCGCTGCGTTCATGATGGCCAGGGGAAAACCGGTATGCGTATCATTGAGCAACATGGCGCCGTTGGTGACCGCCAGCTGCCTTTCGCTGTTTCCCGGCACTACTGCGACCAGCTTCGTACCAAAATAGTCATGGGAGAAAGAGGGCATGGAAAGGAGCGTATTGTCTCCAAAGTCAATGTGCATCCGTTTGGGCACGAGGCAACTATTTTGTTCGTTGGCCACCAGCGCCGCCGCTACGGTCGCTATCACTTCTTCCGGTGAAAGAAGGCCCGCAATATCATCGTTATTTAATACCAGCATGACGGAAATAAAAGGTTAAAATCAGTGCAACAAGGTATTACATATTACGGTTGGGGCCTCCTCCAATGTTAACCGTTTCTTTACTATAATTGACCGGCGGCTATACCGGCGTGACGGGATTTTATCACTTCATTGGTGTGCCTGATGGTAGCTTCCGGCCAGAGCATGTCCGGATGGAAAGCCAGCGACGGTGTTCCGTTCAGCATATGCGTGGGCCATGCAGGATCAGCCAGGGCCGCTTTTCCAATGGAGACAAGGTCGGCATGCGATTCATCCATGACCCTGCGGGCCCTTTCCAGTTCATGCATGCCACCGTTGGCGATGATCACACTGCCAGTTACTTGTTTGGCTAATGCGGCGTAAGAGGCGCCATTGCTGTAAAAGCTATCCCGCTCCCAGGCGCCGCTCTGGACGGCGATATGAATAAAATCGGGTGCTGCTTTCCGGGCTTCTTCCAAAATTTCAATGGCCATGGCTGCACCTTCTTTCCAGCGGTACTTCAGATCATTGACTTTTCCTTCCGACAGTCGTATGCCTACCAGGAAATGCGCCGGCACCACTGCCCTGATAGCCTGCACAATTTCGGCGGCCATCCGGAAACGGTTGCTGGTGCTGCCGCCATATTGATCGTCCCGCATATTTAATTCCGGTGTCAGGAACTGATCCAGCAGGTAACCGTTGGCCATATGTAATTCCACCCCGTCAAAGCCGGCGAGGAGCGCCATCCTGGCGGCGTTCACAAACCCTTCTTTAGCGGCATGAATGTCTTCCCGGCTCATTGCCTTCGGAAAAGGATACGCGCCCGCACCGCCATACTGCGCCATTTTAACACCTACCGGTTGTATCGCAGAAGGCGCAAGCGTCTCCTGGGAGTATTGTGATAGCGCACCGGCATGCATCAATTGCGCGATGATCAGGGCGCCGCGTGCTTTTACCTGTGTCACTACCGGCTGCCAGGCTGCTGCGTGAGCCGTGGTAGTGAGCCCGGGCTGATGCGGATAACCTTTAGCGCTTATCTCATCTGTATAATTTCCTTCAGTGATGATCATGGAGAAACCGCCTTTGGCAAAAGCGGCGTAATAGGTTTCCATTTCCGCGGTAGCCAGTCCGTCAGCGGTAGCGCTCACGCGGGACATGGGCGCCACCACCAGCCTGTTTTTCAGAGAATGTTCTGCCAAAGGCAACGGCTCAAATATGGGATGTTTTGTTGTGTTCATAAAGTGATTTATTATGAACACAAAATTAGTCCGTGCGCCGGCGCTGCATGTTAAAGTATTATAATAAAGCGCGTTAAAGTAGTTTAACAAATCCTGAGGATCAGCACCTTTGATAACTACGATGCGCTTTCAGCGTGATAAATTTCCACTATGCCCTTTGGACGGTCTATTCTGTAATAAAGCAGCCACGCGTACTTTTTGTCAACGACGCAGAATTCCTGTTCGTCCTGCCCGGAAGACAGATATAGCAGCTCCCTCAATGCCTGGTATTGACAATCATATACCTGGAATCTATTGCCCAGCGGAACCTTGACCAACAGGAGCCAGTAGTTATGCCCGTTGTCCAGCCCGGGCAATTCCTCGTTGTATAACTGTTTAAGCGTACAACGCCTGGTGAGAGCGCCGTGTTGTAACAGCGCCGCCCTGTTTTCGGAGGAAATAAAATTCAACAGGGTGGATTTGAATAGCCGCGTGATTATTTTCTCTACTATTTCAGGGCCAGCCCTGAATGGATCTTTAAATCCATCCGGGAAGTTCTTTTTTATCAGGTCCAGTTTTTCGCTCCAGTACATGCTTACGGGTTATTTGTTTCACTTCCCAAATATAAAGTTACTGAAAGCGTTCGGGGAAAAAAGTACGGAATATATAAAGAATTATTTAAATTCAGCCCAGTACCCGAATCAAAACGTAACTTCTCTATGAAGAAAACATTTACATTGTTTTTTATTTTAATTTTTTCAATCATCGCTGTTTGCGCCCTGGTTTACTATGTCAGGATGGATGGCTTTGCGTTCGCCTGGTCGCTAAACTTCCTGCTGATGCTATGTATGTCTGTTTTCACAGATGTGCTGAAAAGTCCTCTTGCTTCCGGTTACTATCAGCGAAAAGAATGGGAACAGCAGGGAAGCATATACGAATACCTTGGCGTCAATTTTTGAACCTCTATCCTGTTTTCCTGCAACGGTATAATCGTCCGCGCATGGAAAGAGCGATGAATTTAACCCGAAAAAAGTAGCCGAATGTTCAACACACTGGTAAACCTCATGGGATCTGCAATTGATTCCACAGACATCGTTGCTTTCCTGGAGCAGCACGGATTTAAATATCCGAAGAAGCCTTTTATATCCAACCGTTCCACGGAAACTTCCTACTGGATCGAAAACAAGAAGCTGGGAATTGACCTGTTATTTAATGCGCAGCCTTACCTGGAAGCATACCCACTGGTGCAGGGAAACAAAAAAGGAGTATTTGTACCGCGGCTGGCGAGCGCCAGGTGGTATAACAATAAGTCATCGACCACTTTTCCCGGCCAGGTTGACTTTAGCAACACCTTTGCGCAGCTGAACGCCTCCCTCGGCGCCCCCACGCTCAGGAGCAGCGAGATATCACCTGTATGGTTAAACGATGATGGCAGCGAAAGTTTCTACCGGTGGCGTGTTCCAATCGGTACACAGCAATATGTCAGCTGGGGACCGGAATTCACGGACGAACAAATTGTGAAAGATATTGTGCTGAGTCTGGATTACAGGAGTCCGCTGTTTCATCTGTACTACGAAATGACCTACGGCACCTTTGACCAGTTTGCCAGGGAACAAAACTATTATAAGACTTCCTACCTGGTGTTCCTGCAATGGGCGCTGGACAAGAAACTTATTAACGGCGGTGGCTTCACATCGGCATTAGACTGGGTACGGCACCTGAACAGAGGCTACGTCACGGTGGAAGATTTTGCGACCGAACATCCCTTTATCAATGCCTATATTCAGAACCTCAGCGGATACGATGTGCTGTACGATCGCGACCTTGCCTTTGCTTTCCTGACAGAACCGGCACTGCGGGATAACTATATGGGCGCAGCGGCGAAAGCTGTATTAGACGCGGTACCGTTTGACAGGGAACATTACGATACCGTAGTTCCATTGCTGGACCGCCGGCGGGAAGAATACCAGGAGCATCAATTTGCGAAGAGCAGGAAGCAGCTATAGCGAAAAAGGCGTCTCTGCTATGGAGACGCCTTCACCTACCTACTCAATATTCAATAGTCTTTTTATTGCGCTAACGGGAATTGTTCGTTTAATGACCATCTGTGGCTCCTGCCTTTTTTTTTCTTCCGCGTATAAAGTCAGCGTACTGGAGACGATCCCTGCAACTTGTCCAGACTGGTTAAGGATAGGCGCTCCGCTGGAGCCTACGGCAAAGTCGGCCGTAATATCCATTTTGTCATCCTCTGCTGTTTTTCCAGAGATCTTCCTGGCTACTACACCCTGGCTATAATAGTAGTAATACCTGGCGTACGGATGGCTGATGACGCATACGAAACTTCCTACCTGCCCGGGGGAGCCCAAAGGAATGGGATCCAGTTGGCCTTTACCTATTGCCAACCGGAATATGGCCACATCCGCTTCTTTGGAGTATGCAAGGATTTTATCGAGGGCATAGGTTTCGCCGGCTATCGTGGACACGTAATACAGGCTGTCTCTCTGCAGGCTGTCAGGCTGGCTTTCGATCAGCGTGGCCAGCACGTGGTAATTGGTAACACAAACACCATCTGAAGTAATGGCAAAGGCCGTGGCCATGGACGTAGCAGCTACATTGGGATCACCGCTCATGCCAAAACACTTGCCTACTACCAATACGCCCTTGCTGCACTTATTGAAGAGCGCTTCACCTGTCAGCTTTTTATCACCTGCTGATCCGGGAAGACTTATTTTTTCGGAGACCGGCATGTTATTTTTTAACAACTGCGTTTCTTTGACAATGTGCGTTACCGGCTTGAATGATTTGCTGGTCCATAGCTTCCATGCGGATTTTTCAATGGTTTCTTCAAATGCCTCTTCGTTGATAGACGATGTCATGGCCTGGCCATTCGTGTATTGAACCAAGCCCCAAAAAAACACGAATGATAATAGCTTTTTTGAAATAATTCTGGACATTTTTAAATTTTAGTTATTATAGGACTGAGCTGATTCAACAGCTCTTTTTCGTTGTTTAATTGTCCGGGTATCCGTTAAAAGTGATATCCCTGATCACGGGGAGGGCTGTCATTTTATACAGTTCTTTCAGCGGCTGTCTGTCCAACGGCACGTTCATCAGGCGAAAAGTGCCGGCCTGTTCGCTGGCTTTTCCCGGGTCATAGGTACACAGTACCAGATTTTTAGTGATGTCGTCGTAAATCTTTTCACGGGGGTTGCTACCGTATTTTGTAAAGAAGTTCTGTTGGTACTTCATCACACTTACACTTTCAGCACCCAGGTCCATCAGTTCTATGGTTTCATTTGTGTTATAATCGTATCCAAGTATCGCATGTGGCGCATCGAATAACAGGTAACCGGTAGAAAAATCTATCGCAAAATGCCGGGCTTGTGCCACACGCGGATCCATTATCCTGATGGCATTTTTTAATCTGCCATTCCTCTGAAACACCAGCAGGTAAAATTCGTTCGCGTTATTTTTCACAACAGCGCCAACTATTTCAACGAATGAGTAGACAGCGGACCGGCCATATAGCAGCTTATACCCTTTCAGATCATATGCAGGATTAAATTCAATGGGTTTCCAGCCTTCTGAACCATCAAATCTGAAACGACCGTTGGTTTCATCAAAAATGGTCCAATAGCCATACCTACCACCGCTGATACCAACCGGCGATACTTTATAGGAACCTTCCGGAGATGGCTGGATATTCAAGGGCGTACTATTAGACAACGGACTTTTTCCAACTTCCAAGTCCCATCCCATCATCCTATAGATATCTCCATTCTGCCAGCAACCGCCTGGATCTCCCTCAAAAAAGTATACCGGCTGCGCCGGAGAAGAGTGAAACACCTTATTTATCCAGGTGGCTGTAACTAAACCCTGCGCCGGACCAAAAGCTTTATTCAGTAAAAACACCGTTTGGTCTGTGGAAACGCCCACATAACTATCATTAGAACCACTGCTTCCAAGTTTAACCTGGGCCAGAGAAACCGGTTTTCCCCTCAGGTAGGGAGCCATGCCAAGGCTATCAGAAATATTCATCAACGGGGTATACCCGGTGGCATTGTAAGCCAGGATGCCTAATTTGGAATCACCGTTTTTTTCATAAAGCAACACCCAACATTCTGTGGCGGTTTCCAGCGTCAAAAGAGACGTCTTTAAAGAGGCCGTAATACCTGTTGCTTTTTCACATACTTCAAAGGTTATCGCCATTTTGCCTTCATAGCCGGCCTTCAACAGGGTGGCTGCCGTTAAATAGGGCTTATTATCCGGCAGCAACAGCCGTTTATCCACACCGTTCCCCCAGACGTACCAACGATATTGATAAGCACCGGTATCGATAACGGTACCTTCCTTTTTTCCATAGTTTATCTGTGGGTGAAATGTATCCGGCATGTCCTTCTTTAGGATGACCAAACTTTCCGTGGGCTGTTTAACAGTGATTGCTGATATGGATGTGTATTCACTGCTGGTTTTATCTTTCATACAGGCCATTAGTAAACAAACGGGTATCAATATGAATAAGGTGTTCCTGTAATTCATCATAAATTAATTTTATTGGATCAGGGAAACTGCATCTCCTGGCCACTGCCGTCCAGCACCGGGTTCCCTTGTTTTTTGCGGTAACTCAGATAATCTTTGGTGATATCTGCAAACGTTTTTAAATAAGGCTCGTCGCTACCTAGTCCATACGCGATTTCATTTAACAGCAGGTAAAGATCATTTAACGTAAAAGGTTCTGATAGCTGCGGAATTGGCTCCCCGGGATCAAACTTGGAAACATACTTCTCCTTCAGCGTGTTTTTTACCGATGGAGGAGCCCAGTTGACCGCATCAAGCATCGCCATCAGCTTCTCCCTGGAAAAAGGTCCAAACCTATCATCTGACCAACCTCTGTTGGGTTGTTCCACAATATTTCCAAACACGCACTGAAACTGATACCAGGCATGCAATGTTGGCGTGAAGTACTCATTATCGACCAGGCTCACCGTCACAGAATAACTATTGGTATCGGTAAGCGGTGGTCTTAACAGCCGGAGGTCCACCGGACAAAATCCTGTTCCGGCAGCTATTTTCATAGCGTCCGGAGGTGGAAGAATACAGTATTTAGCCCCCGGACCCGTTATCGCAATGGAAAATTTCCGGTCAACCGATTTAACGGATCCTGCCAATCTTACCCGCAGGGCGTCGAACGGATTTTTATTAAAACGCTGTACGTGCCGGACGAGATAAAGTGTATCTACCGGCAGGGTCTGTTGGAAAAAGCTAATAACAAGCGTCTTACTAAACTTTCCGGTCAACAGCGAATCGTAATCATCTGATTCCCGTGTATTAAGAAAATATAATACGTCCTTTCCCAAATACTTGATAGGATCAATTTTCCGGCAACCGGCAGCGGTCAGTATTCCGCCCCACAAGCACGCTATAAAAATGTGTATATTAAAGGAACGTAGGGTATATGGTTGTTGATTGTTGCGCATAAATTCACTATTACTAACGGTAAAGGGTTTCCTGCTCAGGAATAGGCACCTGGTATTTTTCGGGATTCATAAACACTGAGAAAGCGTTGGTGGCAGCATCGGGAATCACGGAAAGATTCCTGCGCTTAAAAAGGAAGAACAGTTGCCCCTCGCCACAAAACTCCCGCTGATACTCCTGCAGGATATCAGACAACAGCTGGGCACGGCTGCCTTGTTGGGCGATGGGCGGCAGCCCCCTTTTTAACCGGAGCGTATTCAATAAACGGTATCCTGTTGTAAGGTCAGGCGCTGTTTCAGCACCAATCAGTATCAATTCCGCCTTCCGGACGAGGGGCTGAAAATAAGCATGGCTGGATTCGGTCATCATCTCATCGCCATACTTGATAAACACGTTGTAATTTTTGCCCTCGCTTGTTCCGGGTTTAAACCAGCTTTCGCGCCGATAGTCATTCAGGTTATTATACAAGCTATTGAACTTCTCCACAGTGGGCGCCATAATATCCCCGCTTGGCAACAGCGGACTAAAAAGCTGGCGGTAAGTATCGTACAACGTTTTGTTTTCCATACCAAAGAAAGATTCCGCAAAAAATACGGGATCTTCCTTCGCGGCGTCTACAGAGGCCATCCAGGGAAATGATTCATCAGCCCGGTCCTGTACATCAAGTACTATCTGCCAGGCCGCCTCGTTTTTAGCAGCATACAGGTTGGCCCTTGCCTGCAGGGCTTTTACAGCAAAATAGTTGAGCCTCCACTTTCGGTTATCAAGCGATGAATCTGACAATGCAAGGTCCGCTTTCAGGAGCGTCGCTGCTTTTGACAGGTCTTTCATCACGCTATCCATCACTTGCGTTCCCGGCAACAGCGGCTGCGTCTGAAAATTAACCGTTGTCACGTAAGGAATACAAGGTTTGCTATTGCCAGCGCCCGGCACAGGCCCAAACAGGCGCAGCATGTCCAGGTGCAGCAGTCCGCGGATGGCATAAGCCTCTCCCAGCAAGCAATTTTTTTCCGATTCAGGCACCGTCGAAAAAGACGGCTGCTCCAATTGCGCGCAGAAATTATTGACGTTCAGGATAGTTTTGAAAGCGCTTGTCCAGATACCTGAAAATTGTTGTTTTACGACGGGATATTTGTATTCGTACTCCCCTATACTTCCTTTAAAATCCCCCCCATAACTTTTAGTTACCACGTACGCTTGCCCCATCAGGTCTACCGCATAGAGCGTCAGGTCCCTCCCATACAATTCCTGGCTGCCCAGTGACTGGTAAATTCCGTTTAAAGCAGCATATACGCCCTCCGGCTTTGAGAAAATTTCTTTTTCGAACATGAAGTCCCTGGGCTGAACATCCAGGAATTTTTTACATGAAAAGCAAGCGGTGGCCCACGTAAAAAGAACTATTACTTTAACGGTCCGGTTATTTAACATAAGCTACACATTTTAAAATCCAACACTTAATGTAAAAGAGGCATTTCTGGCAAATGGATAGTCCAGCCCTCTCTCCAGGCGCAGATTTGAAAGCTGGAAACGGAAAAAATCATTCAGATTAAGAGAAAGGTTCAACCTGCTGATTCCCAATTTCCGGCTGGCATATCTGCTCAACAGGCTATTGAAATCATAATCCAGTGCCACCGACTCGAAATAAAGGGCATTTTCCTTTTGAAGGAACCTGTCAGATATCCCCAGTGTTTGCTCTTTAATCCCTAAATAGGAGGCTTCGTCCCCTGTCTGTTTCCAGCGTTCGTATAATGCCCTGCGGTCCTGATTCTGTTCAAAATCATCCCCTGTGATATTTTCCACTTTATCGTACAGCGCCTTATTGAATTTCATTTCCCCCATCACGTACCGGCAATAGATGGACAGGCTTAACCGTTTATACCGGATTTGCGTATTGATGCTTCCCTGAAGGAACGGCCGGTTGATACCCACCTTCACTTCATTGTTGGGATTGAATGCTGTTGTATATGACCCGTTTTTGTCCAGAAATATTTCACGGCCGGTAACAGGATCAATGCCCAGCGATCTTACCGCCCAGATATCATAGGGGCTGCTGCCATCCATATAACGAAGCAGGTAACCACTGTCCCGGGCCATTTTGGACAGGCTGTTCAGTTTATCTCCCAATCCGCTATAGGTACTACGCAGGAAAAGAGGGCTGTTGAGGCCCACGTTCCAATTCCAGTTTTTGGTGCTAACGACCCTGTAATTCACGATCAGGTCCATCCCTACCGTATTCATTTTCCCGATGTTGACGGGAATGGAAGGCAACCCGTTGGAAGGAGGCGTAGGTAAGCCAATAATCATAGGCGCTGTTTTGTCTGTGTAGCCGGACAGGGATAAAGACAGTTTCCGGTTAAAAAAAACGCCCTGCAGGCCGTAGCTGAATTTATAGGTCTTACTCCACTCCAGGCTGGGATTACCCACTGAAACAATCCTGGCAGCTTCATGGTTCCGGAAAGAAACATTACTTAGTTGATAGGTAGTACGGGAGGAAAAACCGCCTGCTGCTTCATTGCCGGTAAGGCCATAGTTGGCTGTCAGCCGAAGATCGTTCACGATATCAGACTCCATGAAAAAATTTTCCCTCCCTATATTCCATCCTACGCCCAGGGAGTAAAAAGAGGCGAAGAGCCGGTCGGCGCCAAAGCTGTTGGAGCCTGAAGTATTGTAAGACAAGTCCAGGTTGTACCGGTTGTCATATGAATAATTGACACTGGCTGTAAACCCGACACTACGGGAATAAGTTTCACTGCCTGCCGGCCTGGAATTGGGCAGGTAAGAGCCGGCCAGGAAAAGCAGCGGCTGGGCCGTGCTGGCAAATCCCACGGCCGTGATATCCGCCGTATTTCCATCTGACTGGGTCATATCCGCACGGACATTGGCGTTCAGGATATGTTTGTCATTAAAAACATGATTATAGGTAAGCATCATATTACCATTATAAGCTGTATTGGATGCTCGTTGAAAATTATAAGAGCCTTTTTCTGCTTCTTTTGCCTTGTCGAAGCTGGTGTTTAAAGGGGATATAAAATAATCTGCCGTCCTGTCATTTTTTTGAAACTGTCCGCTGGCGCTCAGCCTTAGCGAGGGTAATATATCCCAGTTCAGGCCCAGGCTATTGGTAAGCTGCAAGGTGTTGACCGTATTTTTAGCCGGCAGGGAAGCGTTGTAAAGCGGGTTACCAGCCTTGTAGTTTTTTACTTCACCGCTATAGTCCACGACAGTAATATCTTCCAGGTACCGGCCCGTATTGAGTCTGTTTTGTTCATCATACTTCCGGTAGTAAGGCGGTTGTTTTACATAGTCTTTAAAACTGCCGTAGGGCGACCCCTGTTGCCTGCCACCGGTGAAACGGACCGTATTGGTAATATTAATTTTTTTTCTTCGATAGGTTAAAGTGGCAAATCCGCCGGTGGTGCTGTTATAAGAATCTTTCATTACCCCGTTGCTCCTGTTCATGTTAACGCCCAGCATATAGTTCACCGTGCCATCTCCCCCCTGTATGGTAAGATTGTGGCTGGGTGAAAACGCATTACGCAACGGCACTCCCAGCCAATAGGTATTTACGCCCCGCTGTATCTCATTGTATCTGGCATTCCGTTTTGCAAGCTCCAGGTTGCCCGCGTTATAATTATCGTTGTACAACGACCCGTTCAGCAACTGGAACCGGAATAATTCAGCCGCATCCATCATATTGTATCCACTTAAGTCCGGCACAGCGAGATTACCGTTGAACGTATACGATATATTCAATTTGCCGGGTTTAGGTTTAATGGTTTCAATCACCACTACGCCGTTGGCAGAACGGCGGCCATACAAAGCGGTAGACGCCGCGTCTTTCAGCACGGTAATAAAAGCCACCCGGTTGACGTCAAGTTGCATCACATCCTGTAACGTCGCTTCAAAACCATCCAGGATAAATAAGGGCCGGTTAGGCTCCTGCTCATACTGGAGACGTAACTGCTGGTTATAAGGCGCTATCACAGGATTGGGCATAGACCTGGTGCCACGGAATTCAATCTTGGGCACCTGGTTAGGATCTGAACCCAGGCTGTTATCACGGACAATCTTAAAAGAGGGATCCAGTGTGCTGATAGCTTCCAGCAGGCTCTGTCTGTTTACGGTGCGTAAGTCGTCCCCCTTAAGGGTACTGGTGATGCCTGTAAAACTCTCCCCACGCCGCGTAAACATACCTGTATTCACCTCCACTTCCTTCATGGAGACCGGCGCCGATCGCATTTTAAAAACATAGTCGCCAGAGGCGATCCTCAGCACATCCGCCTCGCTATTTTTTAGCATCTCCCCGTTTTTGAGCGCACGCAGTTTGGAAAGCGGTATAGTGATACTCAACAACCCTACTCCCGACAGGACCACTTTTACGTCGGTGTCAGTACAGGACAGCAGCAGTGTGCCGTCTTCTCCGGAGAAGGTCCCTCCCCTCGAAGGCAACACCTTCACGGTAATACCCGGTAGCGGCTTCCCCTCACCGGATATCACTTTTCCCGAAATCTTCGTCTGTTGTTGCGAAAAAGCCGGTATCAGTCCCAGCAAACAAAGGGACAACAGCATACTTTTAAAACAACGTTTCAGCAGATAGGCATTCAGCTTGCGAAACACAAAGTCCGACCGGCCTAAACAGCCGGCATCAGCAAATTCTTTCATAGTATTAAAACCTTGGCGATAAAAATTGGTCAACCATTTTAAATGCACAGACAATCCCGGAGGTGTTAAAGAACACCTCTATGGCATCAGGAAAAAAACTGCTATTTTTTTATCAGGGAGTAATAATCAACCTTCGATCTTTTTCCAGCCGTACTTGTACATTGGCTGCTTTTAAAAATTCCAGCACCTGTTCCAGGCTTGCATCTCTTTTCCATTCTCCGGCGAGCATGACCTGGGGAATACCGTTTTCATACACTACGGTAAAATCATACCACCGTGACAGCTCTTTCATCGCCTCTTCGAAGCTTATGTTGTGAAAATTAAACACATTGTCTTTCCAGTCCAGCGCTTCCCGCATGTTAACGTTGCTGCGGACCCCGATCGTATCGGGTGATTGGTTTCCGGTATTCGCGATGGTGGCCTGCTGGCCCGGACGAAGTATAGTGGATACATTACCCGTGTGTTCCGTTTGCAGCACCACTCTTACACTTCCCTGCGCCAGGGTGGTTTTCACGACCGCTGCATCGTCGTAGGCATTGATGTTAAAGCTGGTTCCCAGCACCTGCACCTGTCCTGCTTTGTCTGTTCCCTTCAAAGGAAAGTTCACTACAAAAGGCATAGCGGGATCAGCTGCTACTTCCATATATACCTCACCGGTAATTTCAACCATCCTTTCTTTACCGGAAAAGACAGTGGGATATCGTATGCTGCTGGCCGCATTTAACCGCACCGCGGTCCCGTCGGGAAGCAAAACACTGAATTGTTTTCCCCGGGGCGTGGTCAGCTTATTGTAGGACACCATTGCTTTGCCTGACGCTGCGGTGGACTTGTATTGCAATTTGCCATCTGACAGTATAACGACGCTGCCTTGTTGTTGTGCGATGATGCCGCTGTTTATACTGTCGATTTTTACCTCAGCGCCGCTCGCCAGGGTAAGAACAACGCTATGGCTACTCGGGGTTTCCGTTTTCCCTAACGCCTGCAGCTTTACACGCGAAGACGCTTCCCTGTTAGCTATGCTCCAGATCATTCCCCCGGCCAGCAACACCGCCGCTGCAGCGGCTGGCCAAACCCAACGGCGGGAGAACAATGCCATTCTTACAGGACGCCTTTCCGCTCCTATCTTTTCGGTCAATTCACGAAAAATAAGGTCGCCGGTTTCAGCAGACAGGCCGTCGGCAGGCGGATTCTCCAATACCTGTTCTACCATTTCTTCGGTAAACAGGTCGGGGTTTCTCATCAGGGCAAGCAGTTCCCGGGCCTCATCGGGAGTGAGACCGTCTGCAAGATATCCTTGCCATAGCTTTAAAAACCGTTGATTAGCCTGCATCTGTTATTAAAGACACATTATAGTGTGCCTGGTACGACAAAAAATTAAAATTTATTTAAAATAAACGGTAGTATCCCAATCCAAACCAGTTCCTTCCCGGAGTGACGAAGCACTTCCTCCCGGATGGCATTCAGCGCCCGGGACATATGTGTTTTGATGGTGGACTTTGAAATATTCAGCTGTTGGGCAATTTCATCCTGGCTGAGGCCCTGCTGCCGTGTCAGCATATATACCATGCGCTGCTGTTCGGGAAGCCGCTGAACGGCGCGCTCAATAATTTCCCTGGACTCCTTGCTGATCATCTGTTCCAGCGCGCTGGCAGTACCATCCGTGAAATGTTGTATGATATGTTCCTGGAATGATACTTCCCGGCTTTTTTTGCGGAGTTCATTAAAAACGTGGTTCCTGGCAACAATGTAGAGGTAATTTCGAACATTTTCCTTTTGGGGCAGCTGTTCACGGGTATTCCATATTTTAAGAAATATTTCCTGCAGCAGATCGTGTGCCATTTCTTTTGACTTCACCAACGCCACAACGCCCAGATAAAGAGGTTCCCAGTATTGATCAAACAATTGCCGGAACGCCCTTTCATCCCCCGCTGCCACACGCTGAAGATATTCCTGTTCTCCCTGTAGTTTATTTTCTGACAACAAGTTATATTTATAACTGTAATTTAAGTGAAATCCCTTTAAATAGCTACTATTAACGCCTGTTCCTGTCCCGTCAACGGCCTGCCGCCGGAAAAAAGAAGAAAACCCGATAGTTGACACTACCGGGCTGGGATCAACGTAACCATGAGACATGAAACCTATAGCTGAAGTGTTATTTTTGATGCATTTCTCTTTTTATCAGCGATCATTCCGCTATAAAGCGCATCTGTTATCTGCATGTTTTGATTGCCGTTAATAACTTCTTCCAGTTTCTGTTCCAGTAAACGCCCTCTTAATTCACTGGCGACGATCCTTCCTGATGGGTCTACCAGTACGTTAAACGGAATTCCTGCAATCTGGAACACTTTTGCTGCAGAAGACTCCGATCCCGTTAAATCGCTCATGTGGTTCCATACCAGTTTATCTTCCTGAACGGCCTTTTTCCAGTTTTCCTTATCCCCATCCAGGGAAACACCCAGGATAGTGAAGTTCTGGTCTTTAAACTTCGAATACGCACGTACCAATACCGGGTTTTCTTCTCTGCAGGGACCACACCAGCTTGCCCATAAGTCAACCAGCAGATACTTTCCCCGGAACATGGAGATACTCATCGGCTTCCCATCCAGCCCGGGCATGGCAAGGTCCGGCACCTGCTTTCCCAATAGCGGATAACGCTGCACTCCTTGCAACCCCCTCCTGTCGAGGGCCAATTCCATCTGCCAGTTGAGCGCCTCATTGTTTTTAAAGCGGCCGGCACTGGCAGTTGTCAACGCCGCCATTTCATCATTATTCAGATATCTTTCTGCCAGCCATTGTGCATAGTAAACTACGCCCGGGCTGGAGGCCTTTGTTGCATCGTCCGTTAGTCCTTGTACAAGCGCCTTTTGCAGGGCGTCCCTTTCCTGTTCCAGCGCGGCAGTGTTTTCGCCTTTTATGGAAGCGGAATTCACCTTAGCAGTGGCAGCAAATAAGGCCCGTTGCCTCGTCATGAAGTTGTCAAACAGGCTATACATCGCCTGGGAGGCTTCCGATCCCTTAAATTCCGGTTTGGCGGGATGATCAGCATCGAAGTTGACCGTTACTTCCTTACTATCATTTATCACCAGTATGTCCGGCCAGCCCAAAGTATCAAAAGTAACTTCGAACACACCTTCTTCGGCAGCGGGCGCCTGAAGTTTAAATTCTCCTGTTTTCCCCACTTCGGCATGGGCTACCATTTGGCGCTCGCCCGTACCTGCGTTTATCCTGCCAAGATAAATAGTGTTTGCCGGGGCGTTAGCGACCTTTCCGCTTAGCGTAAACTGTGACCCTGCGCCACTCCGGCACCCTGCCAGCGTCGCTATCGATATTGACAAAAGAATGAATATTTTTTGCATACCTGACTATTTAAATAAATGAACTTTATGTTGCTCTAATAATTCCAGGATTCCTTCATTACGGATCATGATCATCCCCTGGCGGTCTGCTGTTACGCCTCGTTCCAGGATGTACGTATACCTTGGGCGCGCCCCTTCCATGATGGTAGGCATATATACAAACTGAATATTGGGATGCTCTTTCAGTGCGGAAGCCACTTCTATGATATGGGTAGAAATGACAAACAGGCAATTACGATATTTCGAGAAAGCGGCCGTTACCTCCAGCGTCCCGTCATAGGCATCCTTTACGTTGGTACCTTTGAACAGTTCATCAAACATCAGTAACAACCGTTGCCCTTTACTGACAGCTTCGGCGGCCTGTTTTACCCGCACTACTTCCGCATAAAAATGGCTATAGCCCAGGTTTACATTATCAGCCACATTAATGGAAGTATATAATCCGTCCCTTACCGAAAACACCATCTTATCCGCTGCCACCGGAAAACCCATGTGGGCAAGATATACGGCAATGCCGATGGTTTTCATCCAGGTAGACTTTCCGGCCATGTTGGCGCCGGTGAGGAACATCACGTTGCTTTCCATATGCATGACAGCAGAATTACCCACCGCTTTTTCAATAGTCGGGTGATGCAGGCCCGTGAAAAGCAGCTTATTCTCCTCCGGGGCCACAGCCTGTGGATAGGTCATCTTGTTAGTCCGGGCCACATCGCTTACAGCTACCCATACATCTACCTCATAAATAAAAGAGAGCAATGTATGCATCTGCGTGTAAAGCCGTTTTTTCAGCAAATGATAGTAGTAGGCCACCGTTTTTAACGACTGGCCGGCATAGATGTCGGATGAAAGCAGCGTTTTCAGCTGGGGGATGGCCAGGATCTCTTCAACAGACTGTAAAGTGTCTTTATAAGGGTTGCCAGCCTGGTCAGCGGTCATTTTCTTTACGAAACTGTCACAAACCTGCAACACCTGGATAATGCTCTGCAAACCACGAACGATCTTCCCGTACCGCTCGTCCCGGGTGAGACGTGCGAGCAGCTTACTGATCACCACTCTTCCCATGGTCATCGGCCCTCCTGCTGTCAGCTGTCCGTCCATGAACTCCTGCATCATTTCCACCGTCTTGCAGTCAAAGGGAAATCCGGGCGATTGTTGCTGAAAGTACTGAAGGACGGCTACCCTGGAATTGATATCTTTTGCATTGTCTAACGGGGAGAGGAACATTTCTTCCAGCATTTGTTCCCCTCCTGCCGTCCTTACCTGGTTAAATAGGCTGTATACGGACCCCTGCTTAAATTTCCCCAGGAGATTTAACTCATCAAGTGTTTGTTTATCTGCACTAAAACTCATACGAACATCTTTTTCAGGTGGTAGGAGCAGCCGTCTCCCGATGGCTGTTTCCCTTTAATATTTCCAGCACGCCTTCATTCCGGATGATCAGCATACCATGACGGTCTGCCGTAGTGCCCTGGGTCAGTTTGTAAGTGTATTCAGGCTGGTTACCGCGCATATGGGTGGGAAGGTAGGAAAACAGTACGGCTGGTTCTTCCTGAAGGCTGTCAGCCGCTTCCACGATATGGGAAGAGATGACAAAGAGGCTGTTTTTCCACCGGGAAAAAGCCGCGCTGATGATGACCGTGCCTTCTTCCGCATCCTTTACGTTGGTACCACGGAACAATTCGTCGAAAATGACAAACAGCTTTTTTCCCGCCGCCAGTTCGGCTGCCACCTTCTTTACCCGTAATACTTCCGCATAAAAATGGCTGGCCCCTGTCCCCAGGCTGTCGGGGAGATTGATAGTGGTGTACAGACCGTCCATCACCGAAAACACCATTTCCTTTGCTGCTACCGGAAAACCGACATGTGCGATATAGAGTGCAGTGGCGATGGACCTCAGGAAGGTGGACTTCCCGGCCATATTGGCTCCTGTCAGGAAAAGCAGGTTCCCATTTTCCGACATACGGAGGTTATTGGCAACAGGCTGTTTCAGTTGAGGGTAAAAGACGCCGGTCAGTTGCAGCGTGCATCCGCCGGTGTTATCTATTGTCGCAAAACAATATCCGTTTTCCCTGGCCACTTTTGCTACGCTCATGTACACGTCGATATAGTAGATATAGTTCAGCAGCCGGATGATGATAGCCGGCTCATTTACCCGCAGCAACGTGTCATAAGCTGATACTGCGCCGAATGACAGCCGGGTGGAAGGCGTGAGGCTAAACAGTGGCTGAAGGGCCGGTGTTACCAACAATGTCACAATCGCGTCCCGCTCCTCCCGGTAAGGCGCTATACCGGCAACGGCCGCTGATGAAACAAATTGTTGCAGTTGCTGAACGATCCTGGCAGTGGCCATTACCGCTTCGGCCATCTCCTTTTCATCCAGCGTATGGTTACGATGCGATGGCCTGTTTGCCGGATCTTCTGCGGAGGCCAGGTATTTTTCCACCAGGTCCAGCTGACCGGCTTCAAAAACAAAACCACTGCTTAAGCCGGCAAAATGCGCGATAATATTGCTGCGCCGGGTAATGGCAGTAGTGCTGCGCAACGGTTTGCGAAACAGTTCTGCCAGCAGTAACTGCCCTCCCCGTGTAGCGGTTTGGTTATAAATGTCATAAATACTACCACTACCGGGACCGGTAGATAATATCCGCAGGTCGCTCAGGGTCTGATCATCTGTTTGTAAATACAATATCTCCTTCATATTATCTTCTTTTACGCCGGATCAGCAGTATCGCGGCCAACAAGGTAAGTCCCGCGGGTACGATCCATACCAATATAAATTTGATTGATTTCGCCTGCTGACTTGTTATCCGCATAAACACATCCAGCGGCTTAGGACTGGGTAAATAAACCGGGGCTTTCCCATCCGCCAACCAGGCAAAAAGGCTTCGGCAGAAATCTTTGTCGGCTCTCAGGGTACTCATGAAATCAGCATCTCCGCCCACGATGATACGCTGTGCATGTCCGTTAACGTTCCTGGTAAAACCTTTTAACACATCCAACGGTTCCTTTCTGTCTCCCTCCGCAGGATTATACCTGGGTGCACTGGAATCTGTTACAAAAGGCCGGGCCGCCAGCCAGGTATTTTGTGGCACCATATCTATGAATGGTACGGCGGTAAATCCACGGGCAGCGGAAGAATCCGAAAAGGAAGTGGCCCCATAAATTGGTAGCACTTTGGGAGTATATTTCCCACGGTGCCGGGTGGCGTAGGCCTTTTCCTCCCGTTCCTGCATCATATCAGGCTCCTCTGTCAGCGTGAGCAACGTATCAGAATAGGACCCAAGCACCACGTCATGGGTAGCTATCGGGTTGGGAAATGCCAGGATGCCTGGCTGGAGCTTTACTCCCACCTGGTCCAGCAGCGGATTCACTATGTCCTGTTTACCGGGTTCCGACAGGATCATCGTATTTCCTCCTCCGGCTATGTATTTGGAAAGCCTGGACTGGGCAACCGGGTCCAGTTCGATCTTAGGATCCGCCAACACAACAATATCAGCATCTTTAGGAATGTCTTCCCTGGATAGTGTGCAGGTAGTGAATTTAAAGCCATTGTTCGTCAACGATTCTCTGTCAATGGTAGTGGTTATTTTACCATAGTTTCTTTCTGCCATCTTCAAAGGATCCCGTTCCAGCTCGCCCGTTATAAAAACTACGTTGATGAGGCTTCCCCGTACCAGCGTATTCAAAGCAGTTGCTACCTGCATTTCTTCCGGGTATTTAGAATAAGCATTGTAAGTACGGAGAAAAACGGAGCGGTTTTTATACTTCATCTGCATCACCAGTTGGTAACCTTCCGGCTCCAGGTCGATGATCTCCTTTATCTCGGCAGGTGTTTTGAACAGGGAAAACGGGGCATGGTACAGTTCGGCAGTTTCCTTTGCTATCTGCCGTGTCGTCTTATAAGGGTTCACGATCTCCACGGGCTCGTAATAATATACATAGTTGAACTTTATGTCCGGCCTGAAGCGCTGGTATTGCTCCCATAGCTTCGACAGATAGGAATTTCGGGCCTGGGGAACGCCCAGTTGCGCATTCACGCCCAGGAGGTTACAATACAGGGTTACCTCTATCGGGCCGTCTAACTGTTTCAATAACTGCTGAGTGCGGGGATGAATAGTGTTAGTCTTTTGCCTGCTGGCATCATAATAAGCCACCAATCCGGGGCGTTCAATAACATACCCCAGCCCGGCTACCAATACTACCACTACAACGTACCGGGCGATCACCAATAGCAGCCGTTCCTGTTTACGCCCTCGCAGCAACACCAGGTAGCTCATCACCACAAACATACCCGAGATGGTCACAAAATAAAGTATATCCTTACTGACAAGCAGGCCCTTAAGCATATTGGGCACCCTGCTTTTCATGGAAAGGAACCAGGTGACATCACGTACATAGTCTATACCCTGCCATAACCCATCGATTTGCTGCAGCACAAACAAAGCTATAAAAGTAGCAATGGCGGCCACTACCTGGTAATTGGTAATACAGGACATAAACAGCCCGATAGCGGAATAAGTGCATATCAGCAGGTAAAACCCAAGCAATGATGACAAGAGCGTGCCTGTATCTGCCTTTACAACGCTATACAAAATTACGCCGTGAAAAACAGCTACAATCAGTACCAGCATTAAATTGAAGATGACAATACCCAGGTATTTTCCGCAAACAACCTGCCACAGCTTTGTTGGTGTTGAATATAGCAACCGGATGGTGCCCTGGGTGACCTCTCTGTTGACCAACCCCATGGTCAGCAAGGGAATAAAAAAATACAATTTATCGATGATAGCATCATAAAACGGGGGCCTATTCCACGTCACCCCGCTTTGCTCATGGGTCAGGATAGCCGTCAGCGGCGCTCCGTACCCCTCAAAGTCCGGGTTATTTCCGCCTACAATCGTATAGGCATCTGTAATAGATTCCAAAATACTCGTGAACGACACTGCGCATACGACCAGGAACACAATAAGCGTAAACCAGGCTATAGGCGAATAGAAAAGATTACGCAATTCGTTCCGGGCTATTTTAATACTTGTTTTCATCCTGTTGATTTAAACTTGATAATTAGCGTTTGGATAATTGATGAAAAATATCGTCCAGGGAAGCCTGGTCCGGACTGATCTCCCGTATGCCCCAGCTGTTCGCCACGCTCTCCTTTACCAGGAGCTCCACCACTTCATCTGCGCTGCCATCAAAATAGATATACATGCTCCTGCTGTCTATCCCTTCTATACGGGAAATTCCCTTCAGCCCCGTGAGTACAGCCGCAGGCGGCGGATTTTCCATCCGCACCTGTATTCTGCCAATGCGTAGGTAACTTCTGAAGTTGCTCATGCTGTCAGAAAACACAATTTTACCGCCTTCGATCATGATGATATCACGGCAAAGCATATGCACTTCCGACAGGAGGTGAGATGATAACAACACCAGCGAATTCCGCCCTATCTCTGTAATTAGTTTTCTTACCTCTATAATCTGATTGGGGTCTAAACCATTGGTAGGTTCATCCATGATAACAACAGGCGGTTCATGGATAATTGCCTGCGCAATGGCCACCCGCTGCCGGTATCCGCCGGACAGGTTGCCGATCAGCCGTTTACTCACATGGGTAATACTGCAACGCTCCATTACCTTCGCACAGGCCTGCTTCACAAGTGACCGGGGGATCTGTCTTAAAGCCGCCACGTACCGCAGATACTCCGTGACGGTAAGGTCCAGGTACAAAGGGAGCTGTTGAGGAAGGAAACCGATTTTGCTTCTTCCAGCTTCTGGCTCTTTCTCAATATCGGTACCCAGGATAAATACCTTGCCCTCTGTCTGTTTAAGCGTACCACAGACAATGTTCATGGTGGTGGATTTGCCTGCGCCATTAGATCCTACCAATCCCACCACGCCATATTGTGTGATGTCAACGTTGATGTTACGCAACGCCCACCGGTTGGTATATCGGTGCGATAAACCTTCTATTTTTAGTATAGCGGTCATTGAAACTGAATTTTAAACAAGCAGATAAATATTAAAAAGAAGCTGGTGTAGCGCTTCATGTATTGTGTCACTGTAGATAATACGTCTGACTCAGGAAATCATTACACGATGCAATAAAATATTTTGAGGCAATTGTTCCGGTTGACTATTAAAAAACGTTCTTAGTCTCTCCAACCCCCGGGAACGCCTTACCCGCACGAGGTTATCGGTCATATTTAACTCGGCTGATATTTCTTTGGTGGTAAGTCCTTCTATAAAAGTAAGGTTGAGCACTTTGGCTATAGGTGCAGGAAGGCGGTCAATTTCTCTCCGGACCTCTGTCCATACTTCCTGGCAGATCATGGCGATATCCGCACCCGCCTCCTCCACCTGTGTTTGTGCGGCTATCTGCTCCTGTTTGGTTTCCTTCACATGCAGGTGCCGCAGGTAGCTGTAAGATTTATGCCGCGCTATCACAAAAAGGTAGGCAGCCAGTTGTTTTTCTTTCCATCCCGCTACCTGCTCCCGGTTACGCCAAAGCTGCATCAGGGTATCCTGCGCAATATCCCTCGCCTCTTCCCTGTTATGGATCAGCGATTCGGAAAAAAAAACAAGTCGTGGAAAATATTCCGCGAAGATGGCCTTCAAGGCCTCATCCATTCCCCGCGCGATGTTGGCACATATATTCTCTTCAAAAGCTGTCTGCAACCTTTTCACAAATAGGTATGTTTATGATCCCGGAAAAAATAATACGCCATCCTTACAATTAAATAAATGCACTCCTATGGGCATATCCCCATCATTCTTATGAAGGCCCTCAGCCTATATACACAGGTATAGCTGTTCAGTGGATGCCTGAAAACAACGAATGTGCCTGACTACTAAAGACACATCATTCAGCCCGCGGTATGACAAAGCCGGAAGATTTTCTTTCCAACCGGCAAACAACAGACAGGCCAGTTTCCGTGGCGCTGCTTTAAATAACCTATATTTGGTTTGCACATAACAAAATACCCGATCCATGAACGTTCAGCAGCAGGAAGTATGGCAACTGTTATACCCCAGGGTCCCCCAGCACCTGTCCAGGGGCTACCGGAATGGTTTATTCAATCCGCAAAAGGACCAGTTTTTTGCGGCCACCTTTGTCAGTGAGTTTTCGGATACCGATGACCTGGGCTTTTTAACATCCCTGTTTGACGGGTACTCCATCGTCACTACACCTGCGAACCCTCCAGGGCCCACAGCAGCGCCAAAATGGGAACTATCGCCGCCAGGGAGCGGCTTGCAACCCGCTGATTGCAAGGCTTATAGTATTATTTTCCAGGGCGCGTTTTATGAAGGTGAATGGACGATTTTGCGATCACTAACGTTGTTTGAGACCGCGGATGAAAAACTGGCCACTAATACTATTTTCCCAAAAGACGTTTTTAATCAATCCATTTATGCACCCTGCCAGGAACACTCATATCTTTACAACAACAATGTTGAGCTGTCTGAATTTGCAGCAGCACCCTTTCTGGTCGCGATCGTTCTAAAACAAGCAAAGGAAAAGCTCAACTATGCTTTCAGGTATTACCTGGAAATAGCCGTGTTACAGTCGCTGGCGGCGAAACTTCGGATACATTATCCCGACAGATATGATAGCATGACCGGTATGTTTGGAACCGAACATTTCTCCAGCATATTCCCACAGCACAAACGTTTTGTATTGCTGGTAACCGGCGCAAAAGGCCTGACCGAGAACAGCTATACCCCCCGGTATCTCCTATACATACAGGAGTCCGGAAACATCTACGAATGGAAATATTTCCCTCCCGGCGCAGCCTTTCATTATGCAGAATCTGTCATCGATCAGCTTAAGACGCTTACCTATTGGGATGATGTAAGGTATCTTCACTCCTCCTGTACGCTGGATGATGATCGCTTTTGGGAACGATACATTTTCCAACAGGAAAAGGGGGAATATAAATACCTGCAGGAATTGACGTTTAACGGCGAGCATCTGTCACGACGACTATGATGTCCATTCTTTGACTTTCACAATTATTCCTTTGATAACACCAACCGGCTAAACAACGCGGGGCTATAGCTTTGTATCATCAAAAAAAGATATACCATATGAAAGCTCAAGCAAACAACACCGGTGTAGAAGACGAAAAACAACTGATCCTGCTCACGCTGAACAACTATCTCGAGGGCCGTCCGGCACTCGACATCGAAAGACTCCGGGCGGCATTTCACCCTGATGCATATATCAGGACCGTGATAGACGGAAAGTTGGTCCAATGGGCACTGCCGCAGTACCTCGACCTGGTTGCCCAGGCAACATGGCAGGAATGCCACCCCCAAATCCTGTCTTATACCTGGGATGGTGATACCGGGTCAGCCCACGTACAATTGACCTTTGATACCTTTCGGTTCATTGATCGATTTAACCTCATAAAGGTAGACGGGAAATGGCTGATCGTGGATAAGGTTTCCTACCGGGAAGAATAACGCCCATATATATTCAGCTATCTTTTTCCTGACGTAAGTAATAGTAACCCAACCTTTACTCCTGGTTCCCGAATGACCAGGAGTAAAAGACGTGTAAGTTAGCCCGCGACCTACCAGAATATCATTAAACTGGTATAATAAATTGTTCCTCCATTAAAAAAGTCTATTGGGTAGCAACCGAAAGCCTGGTGGCCACTCACTTTATGTCATTAAAATAAATTCCTGCGAACAAGGGTAAAAAATGGAGATGGTGGTATCATAATAATGTTGCTCTCCCGATACGAGAAACATCCATTATTATCACTTTACATATATCCACAACCAAAAAATATGAAAAAAACGCAATTAGCCACATTTCTATCTTGCGCCTTGAGTATAACTTCCTGCACAAAGCAAGGCGCCGATAAAATAATTGGCCAAGCAGCAATGGACGGCACTTCACACCATCTGGAAAATCTGAAAGCCTATAAATCGGGCCCACATCCTTTAATGGCAGGCTATTTCAATAAATTAGAAGAAACCGGAGAACAGGGGTTTGCCAGCCTGCGCAATATACCAGACAGCGTTGATATTGTCGACATATTTACTAACATGCACCGTAGTAACGAAAAGCTATGGGCGAAAAAAGACGCTATTAAAAAGGACATAGCACTGCTGAAGGAAAAAGGAACCAAAGTAGTTAACGGGTTCTGGATGACTGACTACGAACGCTATAAACACGCAGACGGCACACCACTCGGGGATAACGAAAAGGATTATGCCTTGTTTGCAGACAGCGTATATTTTTATTCCGTTGAATGGGGGCTGGATGGGGTTGATATGGATATGGAACCTTTTATAATTTATCCAAAAGCAAAAACAATTGGAATACTGAATGCTTTGAGCAAGCGTTTTGGACCACAATCAGGTAATAAGAACCTCTTCATATTCGATACGGACCAAAAAAGTGGCTCCGAAATATTTAATATTTTTAATGAGACTAAAGCAAATTATGACTATGTATTCTTCCAGTCATACAATTGTCATGGCGACTACTGGCATGGTGACGCCGCAGCGCTGACAGCCACCATGGACAGTTACACGAAAAATTTTGACAAGAAAAAATTTTTAGCTTTTACCAATGGACAGAAAACCTGTGCCTGGGATATGAGTAATTTCTCTGGCGGGAAGAGGGCACAAATAGTTGAATATGCAGACTGGGCTGTTAAAAACAAGGCGGGCGGCGTTGGTATATATGGAATCAACTATGATTACAACAACAATAACTATCAAAATGTAAAAGCAGCGATTAAATTAATGAATCCGTAGCATTTTATAATAAGTGTACACTAATAATGTAGCACAGCATAAAAAAAGGCGTCTTCCAGCTGGAAGACGCCTTTTTTATCAGTTCCTGATGAAAGTGGCAGGAAGGCGATTGGTCGCTTAAGGTATAATTCGTGATATAACTACGATTAACATTAATTAATACGGAATATTTAATGCCGTCACATTTTTTATCTCCCCTAATACAAATGAACTTTGCATTTTGACAATGCCGTGGACTTTCGTCAATTTTTCAAACGCAAAATAGTTATAGTGATCGAGGTCTTTGAGCACAACTTTTATCAGGAAATCGTGTACTCCACCAGTAGAATAGCACTCCACTATCTCTTCAATATTCCTGATTTCCTCCTGGAAACGTCTGATATGTTCATCATCATGTACAGCCAGAGACACATTGCAAAAAACGATCAATGGCAATCCCACTTTTTTATTATCCAGTAAAGCCACATATCGCTTAATGTACCCCTCATTTTCCAGCCGTTTTATACGCTCATAAAGGGGGGTCTTGGATATGTGCAACAAGTCTGACAGCTCTTTCACGTTCAGCTTGGCATTATCCTGCAAGGCACTTAATATACCAACATCTGTTTTATCCAGTTTCGCCATGGTCTTTTTTCCTGTTCTTAATGTTTTAAAGCGATTGAATTAGGAATTGTTCGTAAAAAACAAATCAAACTTAGGAATAATTCCCAAAATTACAACCTATAATAACACAAAAACACCATTTTATATAAATTCGCCAGAACAATAGATCTAAAATCATGAACAATACCGGAGTAACTATCGAATCAAAGAAATGTGTATTGATAATAGACAATACCCAGCCAACAGGCGTTATCGCCAATACCTCAAGCATCTTGTCGATCACCCTGGGTAAACAGCTGGGAAGTATCATAGGACAGGATGTGTATGATAAGCAGGGAGAAAAACATCCCGGCATCACACAAATACCTATTCCCATATTAGGAACATCGCCGGAGAAAATAAAAGAGATCCGCAGGCACCTGCTCACCCTCTTTATAGAAGACATCGTACTGGTAGACTTTTCTGATGTGGCCCAAAAATCCAGGACATACGATCAGTATGAAAACGCTATGCTTACAACAGACGAAAATGACATCCGCTACATCGGCATAGCGGTTTATGGCGACAAAAAACTCATAAATAAGGTGACCGGAAATTTAAGTTTGATTAAATAGGCACGCCTCTTCCGGCATATACGGAAAATGGGGTTGAATACTACCATGCACAGCGGGGCGGTTCACTTTCAGAGGTATCGTTGTTTCATCAATTCGTATACGGAAGTGGGATGATAGCGCGCGTTTTTATCAAGGTAGCTTCTCCGCCATAGTTCATTCCAGCAGTGGATGGCCAGGGTCTGAGGCGCAGGTTCGTAGGTATACTCCCCGATCAGTTGATACATGTCGTAGTAGTTGATCGGACAAAACACTTCCGGTGTTCGTGCATGTTCCTCCAGTTTGTGTTTAGCGACCACCTTACAAAAAAAATCGGGTCCCAGTTCTCCCCATTGCATGTTTTTCAGGCCGCGTAATTCAATATAGTTCAGGCACTCCTCCAGCAAGGGAGCTCCGGCGGGAGCTTTGATAAATCCGCAATTGATCTGCACCTCCCGTTCATTGTCATATTCAGAAGAAAAACAATATTCCGATGATATGCGGAAAGGCTGCAGGCAGACGCAGTCCATATCGATCCAGCAGCCCCCTTTATCATAAAGCAATTTATACCGGAAAAAATCCGAAAAGCAGCCCCAGCTGCCGTAAGCATCTGTAAACAGTGCATCCCGGGAAATAATGGTACCCGCATCTTTGACAGTAATTCCTTCAGGCAAGTCCTCCACAGGATCGTAAGTATACAAATGGAACTCATGACCGTGACTTACAAAGGACTTCAAGCAAAGTTTTTCAAGTGTGCTGAGTTTAGTGCCAATCCAAAGGCTTTGCATAACATTAACGGATATCATTGCTGAAATTTTTATGGATAAACATGTATTTGTTGATTATTACCTGTTAACAGCCGTCTGGCTGCTCTATATGAATAAATTTTTATCCTTTGACATTTTTCCTATTTTCGTTTAACTATTCATCAAAAAATTAACCCATGCGATATCTATCCGCTGTTGGCAGTGCAATGCTGCTTGTACTCCATATCACCATTGCCTCAGCACAGATAAAAGCCCTCAATGGAAAGATAATCCCGGCGGAAACAATGACCCGATTTCTAAAAGCGGAAATGGATTCCTTCCACATACCCGGATTATCGATTGCTTTTATCAGTGACAATAAAATAGTATATCACAATGCACTGGGTTATGCCGACATCGCCTCCGCAAGAAAAGTTAACGACGAAACCTTGTTTGAATCGGCCTCCATGAGTAAAACAGTTTTCGCCTTCTTCATTCTCAGGATGGCGGAAAAAGGTGTTATTGCGCTGGACACCCCCTTGTATACCTATCTTCCCAATCCGGATATCGCTTACGATGAAAGATACAAGCTCATTACAGCAAGGATGGTCCTGGAACACACGACAGGCATGCCAAACTGGCGCGAATATGACCTGGCAGACTCATCTCTGCATATCAAAAAAGGTATGCTCTATCTCAAATTCAAGCCAGGAACAGCTTTCTCCTATTCCGGCGAAGCATATCAATACCTGACAGACGTAATTGCCCATTTATTGCACACCAACACTACAGACCTCGGTGATATCGTATACCGTGAAGTTTGTGCGCCACTGGGAATGAAACATGCCTATTTTTCCTGGAACAACTATCTGCAGGAACACCGCGCCACCGGCTACCGGCTGCAGCACGACAGCGTCAATACCCCCGGCGAGTTAAAAAAATTCGAAACTTTCAGTGCGGCAGGCGGCCTGCGCACCAGCGCCCTGGATTATGCGCACTTTCTCATAGCGCTGCTCGAAGAAAAAGGGCTGAAAAAAAGCTCTTTCCGGGAAATGCTGAAGCCCGGCGTGTACCTTACCGACACCGGCATGATAAAGGAAACCGGAGAGGCGTGGGGACTGGGACTGGCCATCAAACAAACACCTTACGGCATAAGGTACATGCACAGCGGCAACAATGGTGACTTCACAGCCTATTTTGTTATCTATAAGGAAAAAAAATCCGGTTTTGTCTTTCTCGTTAATAACAGCGAAGCGGGCGAACTTTTCGAAAAATTGTTACCTTTTTTTACGGATGGGGCCACTGGTACTGAAGTACTCTCCAAATAAACAAGCGGCACTTATCAGGTACACGCAGGAGCTGATCCTCCGGCATCACAAAAAATGATTGAAGGCATCAGCTGATATAAATGACCGCGCGTTTTTAGGCGGCATCCCGGCCGTAGCCTCCCTGATCAGGGCCATAGCAAGTGATTGCGTAGAATCAACGATCCGCACGTTCCCCGATAACGAATCATAGGGAAGCAGAGACAGTTCGGTACATCCGAGAATAATAGTATCTGCCCCCCTGTCTCTCATGTAGTTAACAGCGCTGGTCCAAAGTAACTTTGCCTGCTCACTGACAGGATTTGATTTTGCCTTGAGACCAAACTCCGGGTCATATATTATCCTGTGTATGACTTCCTGCTGAAAAGAAAAATCGGGAATGGCCGTCTCAAATCCCATTCTTTCCAGCATATTGTTATAAACGCCGGACCTATATGTTCCGTTGGTGGCCAAAACCCCTATCCTGCGGGCCTGGGGATATTGCTGGATAATATACCGGCCGGTTTCTTCCGGCATGTTCAGTACCCTCACCAGGCTCTGCACTTTTGCAAGCTCTTCCAGCACCACATTATAAATAGCGGGGGAATAGGATGTATTACAGGCGATACCGATCACCCCGGCGCCGGCAACTTCCAGTTTTCTGATGATTTCCACAATGCTGTAAGCCGGATTTACACTGAGTGTACCGTCGAGAAAAGAAGTTCTATCTACAATATCTCCGGGAAAAGACATCAGCATGGCAGAAAGATGTTCCTGATCCGTTGCCGCGACGGTATAACGCACGATGCTGTTATACAGGGCAATGCCCGCCTGTGGCCCCATGCCCCCTACTATTCCAATAATCCTGTTATTTTCCATGATCAGCCTTTTAAGTGATTATTAGCCGTGCAATAGCTCTTCCAGGAGACTATTCAGGCAGCGTTCCTGTTCTGTTATCAGCTTTTCAACGGTGGTCGGCGTTAGCAATGAATTGTTGTAAACAAGTTTCAGGTGGCAGACATCCCCGTAAGTTGTCAGGTAAATATCCATATCCTGGCAGCAGGCAGCTCCGGTTGAATAATGCTTAAGAATACCGCTGCTGCTGAGGTCCCCTTCCTTGTCATAATCATTCTTTGTCAGCGTCAGGAAAACCGGGACAGTGCTGCCAATAGGAATTTCAGCCTCGCAGTCAACCGTCTCAAAAGGATACACGCAATGCTTTGCCAGCTGAAATAACTGCACGTCAATATATTCCAGGAAGCTTTCTGCCTTCCGCGATACAGCCATATCAAAATAGCAGATGCCGCCCGAAGCCAGCCAGCCGATCATCTTCTTACAGATGCCGTCCGTTCTTCTGGTAACAGGAATATCAAAGGCGAACAGGCTTTGCCCGCTGAGTTTATGCATGGCCATCAGGAACCCGGCAATAAAAAGCGTATACAGGCTGCTGCTGTAATGCCCGGTAAAATCCTGTATTTGCCGGAACGTGTCAGCAGCATAGGCAAACTCCACTAATCCCGCCTGATTATAGGTATATCTCCTTACAACGCTTGCAATAAAGCGATCATCTGAAAAAGGAAGCCCCGCAACCCGTCTCTTTACTTCTTTTACTTTTTCTTCGTGCTGCCTGTTATATGCGTTCCACGCCTGCTGATCGATGATTTGCAGTCTCGGAAGACCCTGGCTCAACTGTGACTTCCAGTATGCGCGGTAAGGATCCCCGGCCTGCGTATTCAGGAGGTCCTCTTCGATGGCGGTGTATTGCTGGTATTTAATGATGTCATCAGGCACCAGATGTTCATTCCCTTGTACCAGTGCATCCCATATCCGGACGATCTCAGCCTCAAAAACGCCTGCGGAATAACTGTCGATGATAACGTGATGAAATACCCATGACACCTCAAAACAGCCGGCCTCCTTCTTAAATACTGCCACCCTGAACAACGGGCCGTATTCAAAATTAAAAGGGGTGTTGGACAAAAGCAGCTTTTTATTGGCTATCAGCAACGTACTTTCGCGGGAGGGTACTCCGGAGAAGTCCATGTACTCAAAATTTGGCCGGAAATCCTCCGGATCAACAATTACCTGCTTCAGGCCGCCAGCTGTTACCCGCAAAGTCGTTCTGAAGATTTCATGGCGTTTAACGATCAGGTCAATTGCTTTCCGGAATAGTCCAACGTCAAACATATCCAGGTAGAAAACCAGCGTAAGGTTCATAGGATAATGATCTTCGCGGATCTTATACAACATCCATTCCCTTACCTGGACAAAACCGGGGTTGACGATTTGATACTTAGCAGTTACTCCCATAATAACGGTCGCCAGTTTTTTTCATTGATTAAATAATTAAAAACCGTTTCCCTTATATCAATAAAGGCAGGGTCTTTCCACGAGGAAAATTCGTCCTGGCTGTAGTATTTCTTTAAGTTGCCACAGGTGTCATTGCATCGCTGTTCGGGCACTACGGTGGGAATGGACTGCGAGATCATAAGGCTGCCGGACAGATGGATATCTTCTCCTGACTGAAATGTGCGCGGCCACACCGCCCAGAAATGGCGTATCCATTCTGTTTTGAAGAAATAGCTGTTACACCCGTAGTCTACCGTGGTATCCTCCGGCACATAGTTCCGCTCCTCGTCACTGAAATTATCCCCGATAAAGTAAGTTTTCCTTTCATCCCCACTCCACTCTTCCGGCCTGAAAGAGCCAGGCCTTATCAATCTGCCTGTACAGGAAACAATGGCGCCCAGCCGGCTACACCTGTCTACGCATATTTTTAGCCAGTCCCTTCCGGGGATAACATCATCGTCTATAATCAACGTATAGGCAGTTGTTACCTGCGAACACACGGCAAAGCGGCCAAAGTACCTGAAATTAAAGTCAGAATGTATGATGTAGATCTGCGGAAAAACACCTCTCCATTCATCCACCACAGACTGAATAGAAATATGCCGTTCGTTATGGATAATCCATATACACGACGGCGGGAAAGACTGTTCGATCAGGCTTTGCAACTGCTGATCCAGGTAATCCCTTTTCCACACCGTTATTATTACAGTAACATTACCATCTTTCATAAGGAAACAATTCGGGTTGATTCAACGGATTATGAGACATAATAAGCCATATTACAGCACTTTGTAGATATGCTTCTCGGTACGGCTGAAAGCATCATCAATATTCTTCCTGTCGCAATAATGATCCCCTACAGCATTCCGGATATTATAAAGGCTCAACCTGTTGGCGTAAGCCTCGTGCTTTTGATATAAATACTCTTTGCTGAGATATTTGTAGTGCAACAGCTTAAACTCCACCACGCTGTCAACCATCCTTTCTTCTTTCAGCAGGGGATTACATTTATGGCAACCTATTTCGAAGTTTATATCAGCTACAGCGGCGGTACTAAAGATAATCTGCTTATCAAAACCGGCATCCCGCACGCCTGTTTTTACCTGGTCATATATGGGAATATCAAAATTCTCCGGAAACTCTGAAGCCCCCATATTATATCCGATAACAACAGGAAGGGCCACTTTGTATTCGTTTAGCCGGCGCAATTGTTCCTGCATATTGTCAGCGAATAAAAACTCATCCGTATCACCAACAATCACGTAATCCGCCGTACTCTTTTTCCAGCAGTTGTTTTTTACCTCCAGCAGGATATCGTCCCTGTGTTCATTATTCGTATCAAAATCCACGACCTCCACCTGTGGATAATGCTTCTTTGCAATGGCTATTGTATTATCGGTACTGTAATTGTTGAGCAGGGTTATTTTCCTGCAGAAAGTAGCGTAATGATTTAATGTATGCCGGATCATCCTTTCTTCGTTCCAGCAAATGATATATGCATCAATACTAGGTATCATATTACTTATGCTTTTTGTGTTGAATAGCCTGGTTTACTGACAACCGGCCCTGGCTTCGCCTGTCGTCGACGGCAAGCGTATCCGTTTCGAAATGGGTCAGCGTATAGTGGTTATCTGTCAATAACTGTTTACAGGCGGTAAAATCATCTTCCGACAGGTGTACATGTTCAAACAGGATCATGGTTGGTTTCAATTCCCCAAACGGCACCTGCTTAATAATCTCATAGTCATAACCCTCTGTATCTATATGAAGCAGATCAATCCTTTCAACCTGGTGTTTATCCAGCAATGATCGGAACGACATACATTTTACATCTTCTGCGAACACGTATTTATCAAAACCAGGGATACCCTCCTTGTGCTTATACAATACGTCTTCCTTAAAGGAAGCCAGAAGATTGTACCAGAAAGGCACTTCGGGATCATCATTTTCTTTCAGCTGATATAGCCTTCGCTCTCCGTCTTTCTCATCGATCGCGATATTCTCAAAACAAAGCCCTTCCTGTGCCTCGTAGGTTTTCTGTAGTTTTTCGAACAGGTAATGGACGGGCTCGACCAATATTCCCCGCCAGGCATATTTTTTAATAAACTGATGGATGGGATCCAGGGTGATGCCATCATTTGAACCTATTTGAATGAAAAAAAGATTTTCGGGAGAAGGGAATACCTTCTTCAGCAGCTCTTCTTCGCTGATAATAATTGTACTCATATAATTTTTTTTGCCAATTAATACTTTTTTTATTGCCTCAGGGCACCTCCCTGCAGACAGCATCTTTCCTGCACCATATTGCATATTCCGGTGTTTCACTGATAGTAGAATGACCATGCCTGTTTAATACCGCCTGATGGTATACGCTAAACATCCCGACTTTCCAGAAAAGGTCATTTCCAACCAGGTCGTCGGCCAAATGCTGGATATCATAGTGAACGAAAGCATATTTTCCGGCTATGCTGTAGATATCCATTCCCTGAACCAGCAACGCAGTGTTAAAGTGGTCATTGTGATCATTGGTGCTGATCGTACTGTTAAATTCCGGAAAGCACAGGCGTACAGCATTTGTGGTGGCCACTCCACACGTGTGTTGTTCATGAAGGATGATATCATTTATCAGGCGGCTGATTTCCGCGAAAGAGCTGTACGAATTAACACCATCAACAGAACATATTGCTGTCCGGTTACCGGCACGCAGTTTTTCCATGCTCTGGAAACCGTATGCTGCGAATCCTTCACCATACATTCCCCCATCGGGCAACCTTAGAAAGTAACAGGCGCAATTACTGATACTTACCCGGTGGACACGTTTATTATTTACGTTGATGATTTTCGCTTCATCCGGCACGCCTGCATTGCCGGAAACCCTGAACTGCAAAGAGCTGAGGGCTGCAAACTCCCTCGCCAGCCAATAACGTTCATCTTCTCCGGCATCGCCGGCAGTAGTATGTATGATTACTGTCCTGCAGGCGTCATCCATGATATCAAGGCTGATATGCGGGTCCATAAACAGCTGCCAGTCATCCTGATGCGCCACTATATAAACGGCGAGCCTGTTAATCATGGGAAGAGGTGGCAGTGGTTTTTGCATTAACAAACAACTCATTAAAGTCGATCACTTCATGCCCGGTAATTTCCTTCAGGTAATAATCCAGGAATATCCGGGTTTCCGGAGTCTGGTATTTATTATGGAAATACCTGCAATTGGTATATCCTTCCTCCTTTTTGGAATCCAGGTTGGTACCATGTGGCAGGTGCAATACCTGGGCTTCTTTACAGAGGAAAATAGCTGTATTATCCCGGAGGATGCGGTACCCGAGATCATTATCCTCACAGCCCCAGTTACCGTCATAATTCTCATCAAAACCACCCACTCTTCTCAGCACATTTACAGGAACCGACAGGTGCCCTCCCCAGAAAAGGGTCCAGGAAGTGTCCAGCTCGTCCAGTCTGTTATTATATTTTTTGTATATTTTTTCCCGGACGTCTTTAAACTTCCCTTCTTTAAAAAGGGTGCCGATGGATTTGTCTGCGTCATTTACATCAACGAGACTGAGCAGTTCATCTTCCGTTTCCCCATGTTGTGTATATCCATAGGTATATCCTATCACTGCAATATCTTTACCGTGACTGGCATGAAAGGCAATATGTTTTGCCAGGCAATCGCTCTTCAGAATGATGCCGGAGTCAATAAAAAGGCATATTTTTCCTTTGGCCGCGCGTATTCCCAAATTTCTTGCAGAAGCCGGCCTGTATCCCTGGTTACGTTGATACACATAGGAGATATTAGCGACATCTTCGTACTGCTTCAGGACATCAAAGGTATTATCAGTCGATCCGTCATCTGCGATCACTATTTCAAAGCTGTCTTTATCAATATTCTGACGGATCAGCGACCTGATGGTGTATTCCATACCCTGACTGCGGTTATAGGTAGGCACAATCACTGACACAGCAAATTTTTCACTGAACATGAATCATAACATTTAAGGTGAATAATAATGTGGATGTTTGTATAAGAAGGTTAATTACCCGGTTTTCCGGAGTCCATCTGAGAAACATGATCCGCAAAGGCTGCGATAGTAGGGTGCCGGTATAAAATACGGAGATGCGATTTTATTTTCAGCCTTTCCGTGATCACAGCCAGCAGAATTGGCGCCAGCAACGAGTGGCCCCCAAGTTCAAAAAAATTATTGTTGATGCCGATCTGTGATTTATCCAGCCCCAGGATTTCTGCCCATATGTCCGCGAGGTTTGCTTCCAGGTCATTCCTTGGGGCGGTATATTCAGTAGTATTTCCAACACCTGACTGGGGTTCAGGCAGCGCTTCCCGGTCCAGCTTACCATTTTGCGTGAGCGGCAATTTTTCCAGGTGCGTGAAATAATCCGGGATCATGTAATCAGGGAGCTTTTCTGATAAAAAGCTTCTTAACCGCAATACATTCAGTTCTTCAGACGCGGTGTAATAGGCAGCCAGGTATTTGATCTCTTTCCTTTCCCATACCACCACCACCGCGTCGTCAATCTGATGATGAAGGATAAGATGATTTTCTATTTCGCCCAATTCTATCCGGAATCCCCTGACCTGCACCTGGTGATCAATCCTTCCCAGAAATTCAAGATCGCCGGCTTTCAACATTCTTACCTGATCGCCTGATTTATACAGTCTCTCTGCGGGATTAAACGGATTAACCACGAACCTGCTGTCCGTCAGTGTTTTGTTGCCGAGATACCCCCGTGCCACACCGGCACCGCCAACATACAGCTCTCCAATCACTCCACGCGGAACCGGCTTACGGGCATTATCGAGTATATATACTGACGTTGTAGGAATAGGCCCACCGATATTGGAAATATTATTATCTATCTCATATTGACCTATTTCTTTATAAGTAACATGTACCGTAGTTTCTGTAATCCCGAACATATTGACCAGTTTCACAGCGGGATACCGCTGTTTCCAGCCCGATAGCCGCACGGGACTCAGTGCTTCCCCACCGAATATGATGTACTTTAGCTGCAGGGACGCTTCAGGCAACCGGGCCTCCTCCCTGATGAGATTGTAGCACGCAGCAGGTGTTTGGTTCAGTACAGTGACTTTTTCCTGCTGCAGTAATTCCAGGAATGCGGCGGTATCTCTCGTCAGCATTTTAGGAATAATGACCAAACGGCCGCCAAACAGCAGGGCGCCGAATATCTCCCACACGCTAAAATCAAAGCAGTGACTGTGGAACATCGTCCAGACATCCGTTTCATCGAAATGGAACTGAAATTCGTCATTATAAAACAACCGGACCACATTTCTGTGTTCCACCATCACCCCTTTCGGATTGCCCGTTGTACCGGAAGTATAAATAATGTAAGACAGATCGGCCGGGCTTATATTAACATTAATTTTATTTGCCGGGCCGGGCTGCTTTAAAAGGCTATCCGCACAAATGATCTTGCAGTCCGCATGTATCATGTCACGGTATGGAGTAGTGGTCAGGATAAAAGCGGCGCCGCTATCCTGGATATAATAGTCTATTCGTTCCTTCGGGTAATCCACATCCAGCGGAAGGTAAGCAGCACCGGCTTTAAGAATAGCCAGTATGCCGATAACGGTATATGTTGACCGGTTCATCAGCAGCCCCACGATCGTACCCTGTTGCACACCGTTTTCACGCAGCGCATAGGCCAGTTTGTCTGACAGCTGGTCCAGTTCGGTATAGTTCAGCGATTCATTTTCGCAGGTCAGTGCAGGATGTTGCGGCCATTTCTTAACCTGGTCCTCAAAAAGGCTGATAATATGTTTATTGGCCGGATAACCCGTGCCGGTCCGGTCGAACATAGCCAGTATTGCCGCCTGCTCCTCTTTATCCATCATTCCGGCCGTTGCCAGTTGTTGCGCCGGATCCGTCAACAGGGATTCCAGCAGATTTCCGTAATGCCGCACCAATCCATCAATGGTGGTTTCATGGTAATAGTCTGCGTTGTACACCAGCTTCCCGCGGATGGTATCTCCGTCCGGGTGCAATGACAAGTTCATATCATATTTTCCGTAGCCTAGATAAGGCGTTGAAACGGATACATCGCACGACTGCAGGGCAGTACGGGAGATGGTGAACTGTGGTCCGTATTGAAACAGGACATCGAAAAGCGCCGTTCTGCTCATGTCTTTATCCGGCGCCAGCTCTTTTACCAGCTTATCGAAGGGCATCATGCCGTGTTGCAGATTCCGGTTGTAAATATCCGCCAGCGTTGCTATATATTCATTAAAAGAGTCTGAATCGCTGACAGTGCTGCCTACGGCGATCAGGTTTTCAACCGGACCGGCAGTTTTCTCCAATGCCGGATGAAACCTGTTGACCACACTCGTTCCTATCGTGATTTCATGTTGCCCGGTGTATCTATGCAGCAATATTTTAAAGACCGCCATCAGTAGCACATTTATCTCTATATGCGTGGAGGCCTTGTATTGCTGCAGTCCTGTTACCACGCCGGCGGGAATCAATACCTCTTTACTGGCCGCAGTATAGGTGTGAATAGCCGCCCTGGGGTTATCGCACGGCAATCTGAGTGGTTTCAGTTTATTTTTCAGTTCCAGCTTCCAGTAGGTTAGCAGGTCCGGCTCCAGTTTGCCAAAGGCGTTCAGCTGCCAGGAAGTAAAATCACGGTATTGGAGCTGTAACCCATGTTCTATGACTTCTTCCCTGTTATGCAGACAATTATCATACAGTGCAACCAGCTCCTCCGCCAGCAGCGCCATCGTATATCTGTCAGCAATGATATGATGGACTGTTAACAATAACCGGCAACAGTTTTCACCACACATGAACAGGGTTGCACGAACCAGTGATTCACTGAGTATAAAAGCGGTATTGATATCCCTGTTTATTAACAAGGCGGTATTCTCCTCTGATTCATTCACACAGCGGAGCTTTACGGGAAATTTATCGGCGGCGATAACCTGTTGACTGAGCCCGTTTCCTGTATCAGTAATAACGGTGCGCAGTATCTCCTGATTTTTCAGCAGGCCGGTAAATGCGCTTTCCATCGCACCGGCACTGAACGTACCTTTAAAATCCAACACCAGCGGGATATTATGATAAACAGGTCCTTCACGGTAGAGATATCCCGATTCAAAATTATCGATGAACCATAACCGCTCCTGATGATAGGAGGCCGGGCTGCTGGCAGAAGACATGCTATTTCCTGCCAACTCATCAACAATCCGTTGTTTATCCTCCCCGGGGAGCATAGCTATATCATCGACAGGCAGCTCTTTATTTCTTACCAGATTTGTCAAAAGGGGGAAATAATGTGCCGACAATACAGCGATATCCTCCCGTGAAAACTTACTACTGTCATACCTCACCGTGAGGGATAACGGAAGAAGGCTGAAAGAAAAAGTCATTTCCGGCCCCAGTTCATCGAAAGAAGACTTCTGCTGCATAGATTCCACCAGCATGGCCGTAGTGGACAAGCCGGGGATATTTACAGCTTCTGTATTCAGCATGCGCGGAAGCGGGATTGCGGTATGGGCCAGGTCCTGTGTAATACTATATTTCAGCGCCAGCAGAAAGTCCCGAAACGTTTTACCGGAAAAATCGTTGACCCTCACAGGAAAAACAGGCTCTCCCAGGGCAGGGCCATTCACGTCCTTATATGCCGGCGTGAAAATGACCACATCATCGGTGGCAGCATATTTTCGCAACAGCACAAATTGCCCCGCCAGCAACAACACATGTTTGGATATGTTGTTCGACGCCATCTGCGCTATTTCAGCAACCAGCTTATCAGGCGCATGGCACACAACTTCCTTGTACCGCGCATCGGCTGTTTCACTATATACATCTTTCCTATGCCGGAGATAAGGTGAATAGGTAACTTTTTTCAACCGGTTTTTCCAGTAATTCCGGTCAACAACATTCATATTTGCCTCCAGGGTGGCAAGATCGATTTTGGATTCTGTAGACATGGAGATAAAAATTAAACCAGGGTTAATTACAGGGCCACACGGTGCCCGAGGCATATCATTTTATTCACTTCTTCGAAGATGCGCACAGCGTTGTCTATGATTTCGGCATTAACGATCAGCGGCGGAATAAACCGGATCACATTGTTGTAGTGACCACCACTCTCAAACAGCAAACCCTGTTTAAAGCATTCCATCCTTATTTCCTTTACGATTTCCGGATCAGGTACTTTTGTCTCCCTGTCTTTCACATACTCCAGACCAATAAACAACCCTCTTCCCCTTACCTCTCCGATAGCGGGAATGATTGTTTGCAGCGCATTCAGCTTATCCGTCAGGTATCGTCCCATTTCCACCGCATGTTTGTCCACCTCGTATTCCTTTACAAAATCAAAAGCGCCATTTCCTGCAGCAATACTTACCTGATTACCCCTGAATGTGCCGACATGGTCGCCCTGGCCCCAGGATTCCACGGCTTTATTATAGATAATGGCAGAGATGGGGAATCCGACGCCGCCAAGTCCTTTAGACATCGTAATCACGTCCGGAAAACAGTGACTATCCTGAAACGCCCAGCACTGACCAGTTCTGAAAAAACCGCACTGTATTTCATCGAAGATCACGACGATATCATGTTTGCGGGCAATTGCCACCACCGCTTCGAGGTACCCTTTTTGCGGCACAACAGTACCCCCTTCGCCCTGGATAGGCTCAAGAATAATAGCGGCAGGCTTTGCAATACCCGAGTGAGGATTTTCAAGAATATACTGCAGATAATTGGCGCAGTCCATTTTGCAGGATGACTGCTCCTGTTGAAACGGGCAGCGATAGCAATAACTATAGGGCACAAAATGAATATTAGGCACCAGCGACTTTATTCTTTCCCGAAATTTTGTATTGCTGGTCATCGCTAAAGAACCGGAGGTCATCCCGTGATAGGAACCATGAAATGCGATCACTCCCTCCCTGCCGGTTTTATGTTTCGCCAGTTTAATGGCAGCCTCCACGGCGTCTGAACCGGTGGGCCCACAGAAGCTAATTTTATATTGGCTCCGCAGATTCTCCGGGATTTGTTCCAGCATTTTATCTATCAGTTGCATTTTATTTTCCGTCGGAAAATCCAGTACATGTATCAGTTCGTCCTGTTGTTCTTTTACATACCGCAACACGTAGGAGTTGCAGTGGCCAACATTCAGCACACCTGCTCCACTGAAGAAATCTATAAAATGATTACCATCCGCATCTTCAATAATAGCCCCCTTAGCCCGCCTGATGGCAATGGGCATATTCTTCGGGTAGGAAACGATACTTCCTTCTTTCTCCTGCTGGCGTTCCAGCAGCTGCCGGGATACCGGTCCGGGAACAGTTCCCGTAATAATTCTCGCACTATTGGCCAGATGAAACTTATCGAATTTCCCCATACATTAACCGTTTTAAATTGTTAGTACTTTGTTTTAACCTCCTTTGGTATTCTGTCGAGATAGGCCTTACAGTCTGCCGTATTGAAGCTCATCTCATTTGCTTTTATCAAACACCTATAGGCAGTATCATATTCTTCCAGTTCCATGCATAACTCACCGAGAAAAAAATACGCTTCGGGATCTTCCGGGTAACGGCTGATGTTGTCTTCCAGCAGTCGTCTTTCCGTCACTTTGTCCTCCCCGTACAGCAGCTCGGACAGCAGGTTCAATGCGTGTACCGCATCTTTGGCAGGCAGGGTGGTCCTCCACTTATCAATTTCCGAAAACATAGCGTCGGGGCCTCTTTCCCGGTATACTTTCAGTAAAGCATAAGCCGGGTGGGGATACTGAGGCATGGTGATGGCATGAAAGAAGGGGTGTACGTCCAGACCGGCTGTCACAGCGGCCAGTTTTTCCGACAAATAAAGGCCCGCATCACCATTGGTAAATAAAACGATACCGTTTTTACTTTTAACCGAATACGCAACAAATGCCTTAAATCCTGCATTATTGCCACTGTGTGAAATAATAGTATCCCCCGCGGCATACAATACTTCAAAACCCGTCCCCCGCCAGATATCCGGTTCTGCCGTATCCAGCAAAACAATGGGTGATAGTATATTTTTCATCTGTATCGCCGACAGGCGTGACCTGTCGAACATGGATACCAGGAAAACGGCATAGTCATGCGCGCTTACATGTACGCCCGCAGCCGGCATCGGCTCCGTGTTTTTCCATTTATTGATTTCCTTCAGCAACAAAGTATGGCCTGTCGCATAATTCACCGGCCAGGAGCTGTCTTTGGCGTAAGAAGTAAATATCCGGTTCAGGTGAAGCGGCTCCAGGATCATTTTTTTTACATATGTTTCGTAAGGCATATGCAGTATTGTCTCTATTACCCCGGCCAGATATTGGTAACCTTCCCCGGAATATATGTACCTCACGCCCGGATCTGCTATTATTTCCAGTGTGTCGCGGTTATTGTCCCATATCCAGTTTTCAAGCCCGGAGCTGTGACTGAGCACCATACGGGAGGTTATCTTTTTATATCGCGGATCATGCTGCAGTTTTTCATGCGTTTTATATTGATACATGGGCCTGTCGAGGTCCAGCTTCCCCTCGTCTGCCAGCTTTAAGGCAATGTATACCAGGAGCGTTTTGGAAACAGAACATGCCTCAAAAATGGTTTCATTATTCACTTCGTCACCTTGCTCATTGTTTTTCCTGTATCCGTATCCATTAGAAAAAACTACCTTATTATTACTAATCACGGCAAGGGAAATTCCGGGCGTACCCACTTCCCGCACCATTTTCCCGACCTCCTTATTGAATGCAGTAATATTTATCTTCTTTCCGTTAGCCGTAAAATAGCCGCTTTTTTGCGCGGACACATTGGCTGTACTGCAGAAAAACACCCATAGCCACCAAACGGCAAAGAAGACACGACTGTTGTTCCCAACAGTATTGACACAGAACACATACTTCATATTATTGATGATTATAAATGAAAAAACAGGTTGTGGCTCAGAATTCAAACCGGATGGAATTCTCTTCCATGGACGATGATCTGACAGGGGCGCTCATATGATCAACCATTTTAGCACCGGGGTTTTGCGCAATTTTACCCATCAACGCTTTAAATTGAAGGACCCATAATTCCATATCGTTCGGGGTAAAATACCTGGTGGCGTATTCAAACCGAAATTCGAAGTGATTTTCGGCTTCGCCTGCATATAATGTCAACGGGTTCTTGGAGGTATTATTAGTAAAGTCAAATGCAGTAAAGGGCGCACTGGCAGCATGTCCAGCTGTATCCCTGAAATTCTGGAAAACGAACATTACATCCGACAGTCCGTCTACCCTGGCAGATTTCCTGCTGTTCAACTCCTGTACAATATCTGACAGATCGTACAGCTGTCTGCTGTGTGCCTGCAAAAAACAGCGGTTAAAAGCAGTCACAAACGCCGGGAAGGAAATATCCTGGTTGATGCTGTAGCGGATTGGCAGCGTTTTTACAAACATCCCCAGCAATGGTTCTACCTCCTGCTGCATCCTGCCGGAGGCGGCGACGCCGATTACCAGGTCGTCTTCTCCGGTAATTTGAGCTATGAAAATAAAAAACAAAGAAAAGAGCAGCTGGAAATCGGTAATATCGTCCCGGTTAAATTGCGCCTTTAAAGGTTGTAAAACCGTTTTTTCAACGGAGAAGGTAGTGTTTCCTCCTTTCATGCTTCCGGCCTCCTCCCCGGCAGCTATGACAGGGAAGGTAATCCTTGGCACTTCCCCTTCAAATTGTTTCAACCAGAACTCCCTGCATGCAATATATTCCTGGGTTGTCCGGAAGGTATGTTCCCATTCTGCATAGTCTTTGTACTGAATATGCAGCGGGGTTAGCGTAGCATTGGTATACAACGCCAGAAAATCGGCATACAGGTTCTGTTGCGACTGACCATCACAGATAATGTGATGCAGATCTGCCACGAACAACCGCCTGTTATTTTCTCCTTTCATCAGCGCACATCTGATGAGCGGTGGTGAATCCAGGCGAAACGGGCGGATAAATTTCTCTACCGCCTGGTGAAGGTCATCCTCCCCTGCATCGATTTCCTCCAACGGCACCTCTACATCAACGACTTCCTGTAGCAGTCTGGAGTCCTCTGTAAAGAAACGGGTCCGCAATCCTTCATGTCTTTGCACCAGCTGTTGGAGCACCGATCTGATTTTCTCTGTATCAGGCTCACCGGTCACCTCGAAGGCCACAGGGAGATTAAAGGCTGTTGTGTTCCTGTCCAGTTCATAATGATAGTAAATTCTTTTCTGCGCCGCGGACAGCCGGTAGCTTCTTTTTTCCGACGCCTTAGTGATAACCATCAGATCGTCTTTCATCGATTGTTTTACGAGTATTGCCTGCTGCTGAATGGTAACATGACGGAACATTTGAGCCAGCGAAACTCTGACATGAAATTTTGTGTTGATCCTTCCTATCAGCGCCATCATGGTGAGTGAGTTACCACCGCTCCTGTAAAAACTCGCAACGGTTGAAAAACGACGCCGGCCAAGCACTTCCTGCCAGATATGCAGAATTTCCTCTTCAAATTTGTCCGCTGGCGCAATAATGTGTTGTTCGCTGTGTATTTTCAGTAGTTTTTTGTAGTCAATTTTCCCATTTCCCAGCAGCGGGTATTCTTCCACAAGCTGTAGCCCTGCTGGGACCATATATACCGGTAACCATGCCTTTAAAAACCGGAGCACCGTAGCTTCCGCGTCTGGCAACGTTTTGCCTTTTTCATTTACTATGATGAAGGCGATGATTATTTCATCGGTTTCATCCCATACGACCGCAGCATGCTTCAGCCATCCCGACCTGATAAGGGTGTTTTCAATCTCATCCAATTCGATCCTTATGCCACGGGCTTTCACCAGCCTGTCTTCCCTACCCAGCAAAACACACTTCCCGTCGGAAAGCATCCTCGCCTTATCGCCTGTTTTGAAGGCCATAGCGCCATTGGCACGGGGAAGGAACCGCTCATGCGTCAGCTCCTGGTTATTGAGGTAACCTTTGGAAACATAAGGAGAAATAATGTATACTTCACCCGGCAACAGTTTTTCACAGGGGTGCACACCGTCAGCCGAGATGAGGATCTCCGTGTCCCGGATGGGGATGCCCACCGGCATTTTTTCCAGCCGCACATCTTCCGGTTGAATCAAATAGAAGGATCTGATCATGGTGGTTTCCGTGGCGCCATAAAAATTTACCAGCCGGATGCGGTCCGAAAAAATATGATACCAGTTTGTAAGCTCCGACGGAAATATTTTTTCGCCGGACATGAGGATATACCGCAACTGCTTAAAATGTCCGGAGGTCAGATCCGCGCTTCTTATTCTGCGGAACAGGCTGGGCACGCAGTGAATAATATTTATCTCTGCCTTGTCTATCCAGGCTGTTACCTTCTCTCCGGCAAAAAAATCATCTGTAGCAGGAGGAATGCAGATGGTCCCACCCGCAAGCAGCGGGGCAAAGACATCGCGCAGAAATGCATCAAAATAGGGGCTGATAAACTGGCTGACCCTCGTCTCACTGTTTATCTGAAATGTGTCTATCTCCCATTGTATGAACTGTAGCAACCCTTTGTTGCTGCCAACAATTCCTTTGGGATTTCCTGTTGACCCCGAAGTAAAATAGATATAAAGGCTGTCTGCTGCGTCAAATGCAGGATAGCTGATGTTGACGGCTGTATTGCTGTCAGCCTTCAGTATGTCTTCCATAAGCCGGTAAAAAGGGATATCAGCATCCGGAGGCTGTATATTCCCCGCAGATATCATATGCTTCAGATCCAGGTCCTTTATCAAACGTCGCTTCCTGTCAGCAGGCCAGGCCGTATCGATCAGCACAAAGACACATCTGGCATTTATTACCCCGATGATGGCAGCAATTACATCTACTTTATTATCCAGGTGAATGCCCACAATGGTAGCATCCTCCGCGCCAGCTGTCAGCAGATCGGCCGTCACCAAGTTGGCCGTATGCAGGAGCACACCATAAGAAACGCTGCGGCCCGGGCTTTCGATGGCCTGTTGATGCTGGTGCAATTGCAGACTCCTGAGTAAATGTTCCTGGAATGTGTTGTTCATAGCCATTAATTAAAGAATGTATCAAGGAGAATTCCGAAGGTGATCACTACAATCAATAGATCGCTTTCAAATGGCGCGTTGATATAGAACCCGTCCTGACTATACATCCGGTGAAGCCTTTCTATTTCGCCAGGATTAAAGTAGCCCTGCCTTTTTATGAGGTCATATGAGAGGAGATCTTCTATGTACGGGATATTCTTTTGCAGCAGATAGGGGCTTCCCGGGGCGACAAAACCGAACTTTTCCCGCTCGATAATGGTGCGGGGCAGGAATTTCTCTGCCATTTTTTTCAGGATATACTTTTCTGTTATATCCCTGATTTTGAGATCAGGAGGAAGCGTTGCCGCAAACTCCACAAGATGCCTGTCAAGGAATGGATAACGGACTTCCACAGAATTGGCCAGCGCCATCCTGTCGCCATGATCTGAAACCAGGTGGTCCACCAGGCGAAGTTTATAATCCACGTATGACCGTTTATTGCACGCATGGCGGCCGGCAATCTTTTCCTGGTCAACAACATGATGCCCGAGACAATTTATTTCATCAAAAACATCGTTTATACTGCGTGAATAGAGTTGTTTTTTCACCTGATTTAATGCAGAAAAATCATTTTCATAGAAGAAAGATGTGTCTCCCCATGCTTTATGACGGTTATGCGCCTCCTCCGTACTCACGTTTCCCTGCAGACCATGCTGCTTTCGCAGCTCATCAAACCGGTATCCGACGTAACCCGCGAAAAACTCATCCGCCCCCTCCCCGGAGAGAATGACCTTAATCCCCTTACTTCTAACTGATTCCGACAAGGCCATGGAGGCGGTATTGTATGTTTCCTTGATCGGGCATTCGCTGTGATACACAGACTGCCTTAATCGCTCGCTGATATCATCGAAAAAGAACATCTTTCTGTTCAATTCCGCATTACTCTCTTCTGCCATCAATCGCTGATAAATAGATTCTGACAAACGTGAGTCTACAAAATCAATTGAAAAAGCCTGATTTCTCTTCCCGGGAGAAAGCTCACATACTTTTTTAGCGATCATGGAAGAATCCAGCCCGCCACTTAAATAAAAACCCGATGGTACATCTGACCGCAAGCGTAGTCTGACCGCATTTTCAAATAACGCTTCCAGCTTTCCGATGTAATAATTATCCGGTTTACGTGCCTGCACATCCCCCTCCCGTGGAAAAATAAGGTCCCAGTACTCCTTGTCGGTCAACTTGCCTGCCGCACTGAGCGTCAGACAATGACCATTTTCCAGGCTGCGAATATCTTTAAACATCGTTCTCGGGCTGATCAGTCCGGGGAAAGTGAATATTTGATCCAACCCTGTCAGATCTATCTCCTTTGACACCAGCGGATGGCGCAGGATAGCCTTAATTTCTGAAGCAAATACAAAAGTATGACCCACATAAGTATAAAAGAAAGGAATGATTCCCATCTGATCCCGCGCACAGAAAAGGCTTTTCTTTCCGAAATCATATAATGCAAAGGCAAACTGACCGTTTAACTCGTTCAGAAAGCCGGTACCTGACTCCTCATACAGGTGGATGATTACCTCCACATCAGATTTAGTGCTGAAAACATGCCCCCGCTTACTCAATTGCTCCCTCAACTCTATGTAATTGAATATTTCACCGTTACAGATGAGCATAATGGATTTATCCTCATTATAAACCGGCTGCATTCCATTGTCCAGGCCGATAATACTCAAACGGCTGAAACCAAAAACCACATTATCGTGTTGCACAATATGCTGTTCATCCGGACCACGGTGCAACAACGATTTATTCATGGCCGTAATAATTTCCTTTTCGTTCCCTGACAAAGGCCGGTTGATGGTTATAAAGCCACAGATACCACACATAAAAAAATATTTAATTAGTTTACAGGATAGATAATTTTCGTTCAGCAGTGTGATTATTCCGGCTCAGGGCTCAACGTACTGCCGGGCAGCGCAAGGCCGTTAACTGTGACAGGCGACAGTCCAATACTGCCGATTTCCTGACCGGGTTCCGACAAAACGGATGTCAGAACACGCTGAAAGTATAAACAGAAGCGCTCCGCTGTTTCCGGTTTGAATAGTGCGGTAGCATATTCCAGGAAGAAACGGAGATCGTCGCCTTCTTCCACCGCTGTCAGCATCAGGTCGAATTTGGCGACCGAGATACCCATGTCATATGGGATAAGGGAGAGGCCGGGTAGCTCCAAATTTCCCTTTTCATAGTTCTGGTAAACAAACATCACGTCAAACAGCGGATTGCGTCCGGGTTCATTTTCCGGTTTCAGAACCTGCAACAGCGCATCATAAGGGAAAGACTGATGATCAAAACAGGAGAGCATTTTCATCTTCACGTTATCAAGGAATTCCGTAAAACTGAGCTCATCAGGTGCAGACACCCGGATGGGAAGTGTGTTGACAAAAAGGCCGATGACTTTCTCCAAGTCCGGGTGAAAACGGCCGGTGGTATTAATACCAATGATAAGGTCTTCCTGGCCGGTGAGCTTCTGTAACAGGATCGTGTATACGGAGAATAATGTAATAAACAAAGTGCTGCCGGAAGTCTCTGACAGTTGTTTTAATTGCTGCGTCTGCAGCCTGCCAATACGGAATTCAAGTGTATGGCCTTCAAAATTTTTCTGCTGCGGCCGGTCATAATCTGCCGGAAGGTCCGGCACCGGAAGCATACCGGAAAATTCACTGAGCCAGAAGTCCATGTGCCGGTCTGTTTCCAGGCGGCTGTCAGCACGCTGTTCCCATACGGCGAAGTCTTTGTATTGTAGCTCCAGCGGCGCCAGTATCTGCCCGTTGTACAACGCCGCAAACTCGTCCACCAAAACAGCGCATGACACACCGTCAGAAATAATATGGGCCATGTCTGTCATCAGGATATGCTTTTCCGGGGCAATAGTAACGATGCCGACGCGGAACAGCGGGCTCCTGTCCAGCTGAAACGGACGGAAAAATTGTGCGGCTATTGCCGGAAGCGCGGCTTCATCCGCCTCAAAGATCTCCATGGTAAAATCCACTTCTTCCAGGATCCGCTGTACCGGTTCATTGTCAACGATAGAAAAGGAAGTGCGCAGGCTTTCATGGCGACGGATTAGTTTTTCGAACGTTTGCTGCAACAGGGGTATGTCCGGTTTTCCAATCAGTTTCACCGTTTGCGGCATATTATAGGCGACCATCGTTTTGTTTGTTTCGAACAAAACGAACAGGCGTTTCTGTGCCGCGGAAAGGGGATAATATTCCTGTTTAGGTGCAGCGCTCAGCGAGGTGTAATGCGAAGACCCGGCGCCGTTGGAGCTATTTTCCATCGATAAAATAAAATCGCCCAGCTTTCTCACGGTGGAATGGCTAAAAAAATGGCTGATCGTGATGCCTGCCTGCAGCATTTTATGAATACGTCCAACCAGGGTCAAC